>CAVWFR010000046.1:0-40904 GCA_963754305.1 uncultured beta proteobacterium
TGGTCTGGGCGGCCGCGTTCGCGGCGAATGCGAGCGCGACAGCGGCGAGCAGCAGTCGTACTTTTCTCATGACGCCTCCTTTAGTCAACCTTCGCTCCGGAATCCCTGACGATCTTCGCCCACTTCGTAAGCTCCGCGCGCTGGAAGCTCGCGAGTTCGTCGGGGGTGCTACCGACGACATCGACGCCGACCCCGAGCAGCCGTTCCTTCACGTCGGGCTGGGCGAGGACGCGCTGCATGTCGGCGGCGATCTTCGCGGTGATCTCCTTCGGTGTCGCGGCCGGCGCGAAGAACGCGAACCAGGTCGCGAGATCGAAGCCGGCGAGTCCGCTCTCGGCCAGCGTCGGCAGCTCGGACGCCAGCGCCGAGCGCTTCGCGGTGCTGACCGCGAGCGCGCGCACCTTGCCGCTCTTCACGTGCGGCATCGCGGTCGGCAGGTTGTCGAACATGATGTTCGTCTGGCCGCCGAGGAAATCGACCAGCGCGGGGCCGGCGCCCTTGTAGGGAATGTGCACGACGAACGTCCCGGTCATCGACTTCAGGAGTTCCATCGTCAGGTGCTGCGAGGTGCCGTTGCCGCCCGAGGCGTAGGTCAGCTTGCCGGGATTCGCGCGCATGTAGGCGATCAGGCCTGCGACGTCGGTGACGCCGAGCGACGGCTGGACCATCAGCGCAAGCGGCGTCGAGCCGGCGAGCGTGAGCGGCGCGAAGTCGCGCACCGGGTCGTAGGGCAGCTTCGAGTAGAGCGCCGGGTTGGCAGCGTGGGTCGTCTGGGTGGCGATCGCGAGCGTGTAGCCGTCGGGCGCCGACTTCGCGACCGCTTCCAGGCCGATGGCCCCGCTCGCCCCGGGGCGGTTCTCGACCACGACGCTCTGGCCCCAGAGCTCGGTGAGCTTCTGCGCCATGAGCCGCGCGAGCTGGTCGGTCGCGCCGCCGGGCGCGAACGGGTTGATGATGCGGACGGGCTTCGTGGGATAGCCTTGCGCGGCGGCGCCGCAGGCGACGCCGGCGAGGGCGAGCACGAGGACTGCGCGGACGATTGCGATCATTTGCCTCCCGTGGCGATCGGCGCAGGTTGGCGCGAGCGTGCGGCATTCTGCGGATCGTCAGCAATATTGTCAACAATAATGGTGGCAAATCGGCGGATGGGTTAGAATTGCCGAAGGGAGGGGAGGCCAACGACCTGAGCCGCCCCCCCCCCCCCCCCGGCAGACCGCGGTCCCGGTCGCGGCGCCGTGCCGCGCCGGCACGAATCTCGGCGGCGCATTCGTCGCGCGGGCGCCGAATGCGGCGCAGGGCGTGGAGATCACGATCGTGTTCGCGTCGCACGCGAACAACGTGCCGCTCTCACTGCTGTCCGAGGCGCAGCGCGCCGCGCTCGGGCCGGACGCGCTCGGCTTGGTGCTGGGGCCGCCGACCGGCTACGTCGTGAAGTTCACGAACGGACTCGTGGCGTAAGCGCTGGTGCGGGCAGCGTGATGCGGTCAGGTCTGTGCGCGCGGCTTCATACCGCCGTTGACGCCCCACGGTGTGCCGAAGCGGTCGGTGACCATGCCGAATACGTCGGCCCAGAAGGTCTCGGCCAGCGGCATGGTGACCCTACCGCCGTCGGCCAGCGCGGCAAAGACGCGCCGCCCCTCGTCAGCCGTGGGGTAGGTCAGGGCCAGCATGATTCCCTGCATGCCGGTGTGCGGTACGCCGGGCGGCGTATCCCCGGCCATCAGGGAGAAGTCCGGGTGCACCAGATACGCGTGCATCACGCGGTCGGCATGGCTGGACGGCACGGGTTGGTCACCCATCGGCATCTGCGAATAGGTGATGAGGGCGTCCAGCTTGGCGCCAAGCACCCGTTCGTAGAACTTCATCGCCTGCGTGCAGGTGCCGTCGAAGGAGAGGTAAGCGTTCAGTTGAGGCATGGCAGTCCTTTCGGGGATGGGTTCAGAGCGCGGGCGGCTGCGTCGCGCTCCCTCGGTAGTCGAACCACGACCTGCATTTTCGCCGCGCCGGTCGCCGGCGTCCGTGCCGGCCGGAAAAAAAGGCCTTGGCTGACACCAAGGCCGCGATGCTGGGACGCGCCTGGCAGGATTTGAACCCCGACCCCCTCCGGATCGACCCCCTTAGGGGACGCGTACGAATCGGCGCGTTCAAAAATTCGGCGAAAGCGAAATCAAGAAATGGCAAGTTGCGATCAAGGCCGCAGGAGTGGCTGCGGAATAGTGCGACTGGGAAGCCCTAGAGACGGCGATTGGAGCTTTGGTCGCGGGGTGAGGGTCGTAGACGTCGAGTCTTCTTCACGACTCGCGTCAAAGACGGCCATGCCTGGGCTTATGACTCGCCCGACGCTAATTCTGGACAGCCCGGACACGAGCTGAGAGCGCCGGGCGCTGGCATCGCGCAGTCCCGCCGGCTCAGGCGGGGTGGGCGCGAGCGTGGGGAGAGGGGACAAAATCTCGCAGTTGGAAGTAAGCGGAAAGATCCGGCGACCAGCCTTGCGCGTGATACTCCCCGCTCGCCCGATCCTGCACGTAGTTGCCCCGGTACTCGCCGCGCGCGATTTCGCTCAGCGCGTCGACGAGCCTGTCGACTTCGTCGGTGGTGTTGTACATGCCGAAGCTCACCCGCACCATGCCCGGCATCGTGCTGAGATCGTCCATGGCGATGCTTTCGCCGACTTGCCGGGCTTCGGCTTTCGTCAGGCCGAGCAGATGGGTGAGGTAGGGGTGGGCGCAGAAGCAGCCGTTCCTCACGCCGATGCCGAACTCGGTACCGAGGATGGCCGCCACGAGGAAGTGCGAGAGATGGGCGACATTGAAGGGGATCACGCCGAGGCGGTTGGCCGTGCGCCGCGGATCGCGATCGCCGTAGATGTGAAGGCCGTCGATCTCCGCCATGCGTTCCAGCGCGTAAGCGGTCAGATCGGTCTCGTGCCGTGCGACAGCGTCCATGCCGATGTCCTGCAAGGCCTTGATCGCCGCTGCCAGCGCCACCGCTCCGACCACGTTGGGTGATCCGGCTTCGTCCCGATCCGGCGTTTCCGCCCACGCGACGGAATCGACCCCCACGAATTCAATCGTGCCGCCGCCGCGGTACTCCGGCTCGCCGTGTTCGAAGGTATCGCGCCGCCCGATCAACGCCCCGGTGCCGAACGGTGCATACATCTTGTGCGCCGAGAGGGTCACGTAATCCAGATGGGCCGGGTCGTCGAGCGCACCGATCTCGACGCGGCGATGCGGCGCAAGTTGAGCGCAGTCCACCAGGATCTGTGCGCCCGCCGCGTGCGCCTTCTCTGCCAGCCGGTGGACATCGGGCATGCAGCCCGTCACGTTGGCACCGCCCGTCACGGCGACGAGCTTGACGCGGCCCGCGTGCTTCGCCAGCAGTCGGTCGAAGTCGGCTTCGTCCAGCCGACCGAGCGCGTCCACCCCGATGTGTTCGACGCGAGCGCGCGCCCGCCAGGGAAGATCGTTGCTGTGGTGTTCCAGCAATGACACCAGCACCACGTCGTCGCGCTCGAGCGGGAAACGGTAGGAGAGCTTGTTGATGGCCTCGGTCGTGTTCTTGCCGAAGATCACTACGTGATCGCGCAGATTCGCGCCTACGAACTCGGCCACGATCTCCCGCGCGTCGTCGTAGGCTTGCGTCGCCACGCGGCTCTTGAAGCCCGTCCCGCGATGCACCGACGAATACCATTCCATGAAGCCGTTGACGGTGCTCAGCACGTCGCGGAGACACGGGGTGCTCGCGGCGTTGTCCAGGTTGACGTAGGGCTGGAGCGAGCCGTCGAGTACCGGGACGCATCGGTCGATGCCGACGATGCGCTCGCGGACGCGCAGCAGGTCGGCAACGGAGGCAATGTCGGTGAGATTCATGCGAGTCTCCAGCCGGACGCACCCTTGCGATTGACTTCAGCATGGTCCGAACCGGGTGGCTCGCGGCGTGAACATTGCCGGGCGTGTCGTCAATATTCACCGGCGGCCCGGTCGAGAGCCGGCAACGGCCAAGGGGCTGCGTGACGCACCTCCTCGAGATGACTGGCGCGCCCGGCAGGATTTGAACCCACGACGCCCGGTTTGTGGGCGCTATCGGTCATGTGCGACAATGTCGTACATGACGGAGGCTGAAGATGACTACCCTGACCATACGTCTCGACGCGAAGCTGGAGAAGGCCCTCGACCGGCTTGCGAAGAGCACGGGGCGGACCAAGAGTGAGATTGCCCGCGAGGCGCTCAAGCGCCAAGTCGCCGTTGCTCGCTTTCGAGAACTGCGGAAGAAGACGCTGCCGTTCGCCGAGGCGCAAGGACTCGTGACCGATGAGGATGTGTTCCGGGCCCTCTCGTGAGGGTCTTCCTCGACACGAATGTGCTGGTGAGCGCCTTCGCGTCGCGCGGCTTGTGCGCCGATCTCCTCGAACTTGTGCTCCTGGAGCACGACTTGATCACGGGAAAGAACGTGCTTCGCGAACTCACCAAAGCGCTTCGCGAGAAAGTCAAGGTTCCCGCCGCGCGTTCGGCTGAGATCGTCGACTTCGTCTCCGGCGAGGCAGCCCAGGTCGTTGGAGCGGCTGAGCCCGCCGTGGCGAAAGTCGATCCCGACGACGCGCGGGTGCTGGGCGAGGCGCTCGCGGGGCAGGTGGAGCTGTTCGTCACCGGCGATGCTGCGCTGCTGAAGCTTGCGACCCTCGGCGGGCTCAAGATCGTGTCGCCTCGCCAGTTCTGGGAGGCGCTCCATGCGCCAGTGAGGTAGGCAACCCCCTCGTGACCCTCCGGACTCCCGAAAAGCGAAGGGCTTGCGATTTCGCAGGCCCTCGCAACTATGGCGCGCCCGGCAGGATTTGAACCCACGACCCCCTGGTTCGTAGCCAGGTGCGCGCCCGAGTCAGCGCATGCCTGCCGGCAGCGGATGCAGCTCGGTGCTCTTGCCGGCCTTCATCACCTGCCCCGGTACCTCGTGCCCGACGAGCGCCGGCAGCCCGCGCGCGGCGTGGATCAGCCGGTCGAGGTCGATGCCGGTGTCGTGGCCCATGTTTTCCAGCATGTGCACCAGATCCTCGGTGCAGATGTTGCCGGTCGCGCCGGGCGCGAACGGGCAGCCGCCCAGCCCGCCGAGCGACGATTCGTAGTGGCTGATCCCGGCGTCGAGGCCGGCGACGACGTTCGCGAGGCCCATCCCACGGGTGTTGTGGAGGTGCAGCGCGAGCTCGACGTGGGGCAACCGCTTCGCTGCCTCGCGCGAGATCTCCAGCACCTGCTTCGGGTTCCCCATGCCGACGGTGTCGGCGAGCGCGATGCCGCGGATACCGAGGTCGGCGAGCCGCTGTGCGAAGGCGTAGATCCTCTCGGGCTGCTGGAATCCTTCGAACGGGCAGCCGAAGGTGGTCGCCATGCCGCAGGCGGTGCCGACGGCGGTGCCCCGGATGGCCTGCATGATCTCGGCGAAACCGTCGAACGACTCGTCGGTCGACCGGCGCACGTTCGCGCGGTTGTGGCTCTCCGAGACCGACACGACCATCACGATCTCGTCGACCTTCGCCGCGAGCGCGCGCTCGGCGCCGCGCGGGTTCGCGACCAGCGCCACGTACCTCACCTTCGGGTTGCGCTTGATCCCGGCCATCACGGCTTCGGCGTCCGCCAGCGCCGGCACCGCCTTGGGCGAAACGAACGAGGTGACCTCGATCTTGTGCAGGCCGCTCTCCGACAGCGCGTCGACGAGCGCGATCTTCTGCGCGGTGGGAATGAACTCGGGCTCGATCTGGAACCCGTCGCGCGTCACGACCTCGTGGATGAAGAGCCGGGTCATGGCGCGCTCAATAGGTGGCGCGGCCGCCGGAGATGTCGAACACGCCGCCGGTGGAGAACGAGCAGTCGGCGGACGCGAGCCAGCACACGAGCGCCGCGACCTCCTCGACCAGCACGAAGCGGTTCATCGGGATCTTCGACAGCATGTAGTCGATGTGCTGCTGCGTCATCTGATCGAAGATAGCGGTCTTTGCCGCGGCCGGCGTCACGCAGTTCACGAGCACGCCGGCCTGTGCGAGCTCCTTCCCGAGCGACTTGGTGAGCGAGATCACACCGGCTTTCGACGCGGAGTAGGCGACCGCGTTGGGGTTGCCTTCCTTGCCGGCGATCGAAGCGACGTTCACGATGCGGCCGTACTTCTGCTTCGCCATGTGCGGCGCGACCGCGCGGCAGCAAAGAAACTGGCTAGTCAGGTTGACCTTGAGCACGCGGTCCCATTCCTCGACCGGGTAATCGACTGTCGGCACGTTCAGGCCGGCGACGCCGGCGTTGTTCACCAGGACGTCGATCTTGCCGAGGTCGCGGACCGCGTCGTCGACGGCCTTCGTGACCACCGGCGCTTCGGTGACGTCGACCGCCGCGCCGCTGACCGGGCCGGGCAGCTTCGACACCGCCTCGTCGAGCGTCTTGCGGTCGCGATCCCAGATGCGCACCGTCGCGCCCGAATCGAGCAGGCGCTTCACGATCGCGAGGCCGATGCCCGCCGCGCCGCCGGTGACGATGGCGGTGCGGCCCTTGAAGTCGAGCTGGTTCATTTGATGAGTCCTCAGGCTGAGGCGGGCAGTATAGCGCCGCCGAATTACGGTACGAGCACCGTCGCCCCTATCGTCCGCCGCGCTTCGAGCTCGCGGTGCGCGGCTGCCGCTTGCGCAAGCGGATACCGCTGCCCGATCTCCACCCGCAGCACGCCGCGCGCGACGAGATCGAATACGTTGCCGGCGATCTCGCGCAGACGCTCGGGCTGCGCGGTGTAGTGGAACAGCACCGGCCGCGAAAACGTTACCGACTTCGCCGACAGCGCGGCGAGCGGCGGCGGCTCGGGGCTGCCGGACGACTGGCCATAGCTCACGAGATGTCCCGGTGCCGCCAGCGCTTCGAGCGAGCCCGCGAGCGTGTCCTTGCCGACGCCGTCGTAGACCACGTCCGCGCCGCGGCCGCCGGTGATCTCGCGCGTCCGCGCGACGAAGTCGTCCCGCCCCGCGACGATCGGGTAGTCGCAGCCCGCGGCGCGCGCGGCGCGCGCCTTCGTCTCGCTCGAAACCGTACCGATCACCGTCGCGCCGAGGTGCTTCGCCCATTGGCAGAGCAGCAGTCCGACGCCGCCGGCGGCGGAGTGCACCAGCACGAAGTCGCCGCGCCGGATGCGGTATACGCGTTCGGCGAGATACTCGGCGCTCATGCCCTTTAGCATCAGCGCAGCGGCGTCTTCGTCGCCGATGGCGTCGGGCAGCACGACGAGCTGGTCGGCCTTCATCGTCCGGTACTCCGCGTACGCACCGACCGGCGGGCAGGCATAGGCGACGCGATCGCCGGGCAAAATACCGGTCGCGCCTTCTCCGACGTCGATGACCTCGCCCGCCGCCTCCATGCCGGGCACGCCGGGCGGCGAGAGCAGGGGATAAGCGCCGGTACGCACGTAGACGTCGATGTAGTTGACGCCGATCGCGGTCTGCCGCAGCCGCGCCTCCCCCGGGCCAGGGGGTGCGACGTCGATCTCGCGCAGCTTCAGCTCATCGGGGCCCCCGTGGCGGTCGATCACGATCGCGCCGCAGCGGATCGCGCCGCGCGACGACCGGCGCGGCGCCGGTGCCGCCGCACCTGTGCCGCGCGTCTGCCGCAAATACGTCCGTAAACCCTCGAAGCCGCCCTCGTACACGCCCTTGCCGACGAGCTCGGCGAATTCCTCCTCGCGGCCGCGCGGCGGGTCGAACGTCGACTGCCAGTGCCAGAAGGTGCGGTTCCCGTCGGTGACGCGCTTCAGCTGCACCGTCGCGACGTAGCGCTGCATCGGGATCGTGGCGTCGAGGATGCAGTAGGTGGAGATGTGATCCTCGTCGGAGAGCGCGAGGAGCTGCTCGCGGATGTGCGCGCCGTCCTGCAACGTGAAGTTGCGGATGCAGCCGACCTGGTCGGAGGGCTCACCGCCTTCGATCGCCGACTCGGCGACGATCGGGTGCCAGGCGGTGTGGCTGTTGAAGTCGCGCAGCACCGCCCAGACGCGCTCGATCGGCGCGTCGATGACGGCGGAGCGGGTGACCTTGATCAACGGACCAATGCTTTCAGCGAATTGAACGCCGCCTGGAACACGCCTTGCCCGATCTGCTGCGAAAGCTCGCGCTCGCGCTCGGGCGCACAGTCGAACTCGGCCCACCATTCGGCGAAGGTGCGATTGCCGTCGGTGACCGGCGTGAGCTTGAGAGTGGCGACGTAGTTCTCCACTCCCATGGGGCTCTCGAGGATGGAGTAGGTGCACTGGAAGTCGTAGTCCGACAGCGTGAGCAGCTGCTCGCGGATCACGCCGCCGTCCTTCAGGCGGAAGTTGCGGATGCAGCCCACCTTGTCCGCGGGAAGGTTGCTCTCGATCCGAGACTCGGCGACGAACGGCGTCCACTTCGGGAGGCCGTTGAAGTCGCGGATCTGCGCCCAGACGGAATCGGCCGGCGCTTCGATGATGCTCGAGGTGTAGACCTTGATCATTGGTTCCCCGCTCGTCGCCCCGGCGGAAGGCGGGGCCTACTACGGCTTTGCCCCTGGGTCCCGGCGCTCGCCGGGACGACGCTACTCGCGCCCGCCCGAGCCGCTCCCGGGCACCTCCGCGAGCGCCGGCGGCACACCGCCACCCTGCCGCTCCAGGAGCCCGCGGGCGAGCTTGCCGACGTCGCCGCCTTCGATCCCGATCTCGCGCAGCAGCTGGTCGACGAGCGGCGCCTGGGCGCGGTAGCGCAGCGCCGAGTTGACGACGTTGTCGGCGAAGCTGCCGCCGCCGTCGTAGCCCTCCGACCTCGCGCCGCCCCCGCCGCCGAGCCCGTCGACCTGCAGGATCTTGATGCCCTCGATCCGCTCCAGCGGTCGGCCCGACTCGCGGATGATCGCCTCCATGTTGTCGATGAGGCGCAGCCGCATCGCGGAAAGCCGCGCCTCCGGCGTCAACATGTTCGCCGCTTGGTTCATCAGGCGCGCGCCCTCGGCTTCGACCTCGTGGCGGATGCGCGCGGCGAGCGCGCGGATCTTCTCGGAGTCGGCTTGGGCTTCGGCCTCGGCGCGCATCGCCGCGCCGCGATCGTCGGACGCCGCTCTCTCGGCGTGCGCGGCGACCTTCAAGCGCAGCGCCTCGCGTTCGGCCTCCTGCGAGGCGCCGATCAGATCGATTTGCTTCCGCCGCTCGGCCATCTCGGTCTCGCGCGCGGTGAACACGCGCTCCTCCTCGGTCGCCGCGAGCGCCCGCGCCATGTCCGCAGCGGCCTGCGCCTCGGACTGCGCTTTCGATTTCTCGGCGACGGCGATCGCGCGCAGCTGCTCGGCGAGCTCGACGTGCTGGCGGCGCTCGATCTCGAGCGACTGGACCTCGCGCTCGCGCCCGATCCGCTCCTCCTCGACCGCACGTTCGGAAACGATGCGGGCGCGATCGATCGCCTCGCGCGAGGCGATCTGCGCGCGCTCGGCCTCCTGCTCCTTCGACGCCCGCTCGCGCGCTACCTCGGCGCGCTGGCCCGCCCGCGTGATCTCCAGCTCCCGCTCCTGCTCGAGCCGCGCGTACTCCAGGTCGCGGTCGATGTCGAGCGCCTGGCGCTCGGTCTCGAGGTTCTTGTTACGGATCTGGATCATCGTGTCCTGCTCGATGTCGTTGCGCACCTTCTTGCGGCGCTCGATCTGCTCGGTGAGCTGCGTCAGGCCCTCGGCGTCGAAGGCGTTGGACGGGTTGAAGAACTCCATGCCGGTTTGGTCGAGCTGGGTCAGCGACACCGTTTCGAGCTCCAGGCCGTTCTGGAGCAGGTCGGCGGCGACGACGTGGCGGACTCGCTTCACGTACTCGCCGCGCTTCTCGTGCATCTCCTCCATCGTCATCTCGGCGGCGACGGTGCGGAGCGCATCGACGAACTTGCCCTCGACCAGCTCGCCCAGCGCCTCCGGCTGCATCGTGCGCTGGCCGAGGGTTTGCGCGGCCGACGCGATCGCATCCACCCCCGCCTGCACCCGCACGTAGAACTCCGCGACCACGTCGACTCTCATCCGGTCCCTGGTGATCAGCGCCCGCTCGCGCCCGCGCGAGACCTCCAGGCGGAGGGTGTTCATGTTGACCGGGATCACCTCGTGGACGATCGGCAGCACGAACGCGCCGCCGTTCATCACCACCTTCTGCCCGCCGAGGCCGGTGCGCACGAACGCCCGCTCCTTCGACGAGCGCAGATACAGCCAGTGCAGCAGCCAGACGCCGATCGCGACGACGATCGCGACGACGATCAGGCCCAGGATGAAGGTTCCGAATTGGGCGCCCGTCATTTTGGTCTCCTCCGTACTCGCTGTCGGTTCTAGCGTTTGATGGCCTTGAACTTGCGCGTCGTCTCGGTCAGCGCCACCTCGGTCGGCAGCCGCTCCATGCTGGAAGCGCCGTAGAAGCCGTGGCACTCGGGACAGTTCTCGAGAACGTAAGCGGCATCTTCGGGCGTGGCGATCGGGCCGCCGTGGCACAGCACGATCACGTCCTTGCGGACCTTCAGCGCCGCTTCCGCCCAGCGCCGGATGAGCGGCACGCACGCCTCCAGCGTCACCGCAGTTTCGGCGCCGATCGCGCCGCCGGTGGTGAGGCCGAGATGACAGACCACGATGTCGGCGCCGGCGCGCGCCATGTCGGCGGCGTTCTGCTCCGAGAACACGTACGGTGTGGTTAGCAGGTCGAGCGCGCGCGCCGCGCGGATGACGTCGACCTCTAGGCCGTAGCCCATGCCGGTCTCCTCGAGCTGGGCGCGGATCACACCGTCGAAGAGGCCTACGGTCGGGAAGTTCTGCACGCCGGAGAAGCCGAGGTCGGCGAGCCGCCGGAGGAAGTGATCCGCGATCATGAACGGGTCGGTGCCGTTCACGCCGGCGAGAACCGGGGTTTTTCTCACCACCGGCAGCACTTCGCGCGCCATGTCGAGCACGATGTCGTTCGCGTTGCCGTAGGCCATCAGCCCCGCGAGCGAGCCGCGCCCGGCCATGCGGTAGCGGCCGGAGTTGTAGATGACGATGAGATCGATGCCGCCGGCCTCCTCGCACTTCGCCGACAGGCCGGTGCCGGCGCCGCCGCCGATGATGGGCTCGCGGCGCGCGATCATGCCGCGGAACTTCTCGAGGAGATCCTGGCGTGCGATTCTCGGCATGGCGCTCAGAGGCGAAGGGCGCGCGGGGCGCTCGCCGGCGCGCCTGCGATCTCGTCGAACGCGGCGACCAGCGCGTCGGCGAACGCCGGGTCGTTGATGTTGTGCGGCAGCCGGACGAGCCGGCGGTTCGAGCCGCCGCGGAAGTTGCCGGCGATGGTGTCGAACAGCACCTTGTCGGCGGCCGGATCCCAGAACGGCTTGCCCGGTGCGTCGATCCCGGAGACCCCGCCTTCGGGAATCAGGAATCGGACCGGGCCGTCCATGCGGTTCAGCTTGTCGACGATGAAGCGGCCGATCCGCGCGCACTCCTCGGCGGTCGTGCGCATCAGGGTGACGTTCTGGTTGTGCCGGTGGAGGTTGCGGTCGCGATAGCGCTCGGGCACCGTCGCCATCGCCCAGAAGTTCACCATGTCGAGCGCGCCGCACGAGCCGACGTAGGGAACGCGCGAGCGCACGATCGCGTCGAGACGCTCGGGCCCTGCCGAGAGGACGCCGCCGGCGATCTCGTCGGCGACCTCGGTCGTGGTGACGTCGATCACGCCGGCGAGGAGCTTCGAGTCGACGAGCTTCTCCATCGACTGCCCGCCGGTCCCGGTGGCGTGGAACACCAGGCAGTCGTAGCGCGCCTCGAGCTGCTTGGTGACCGCCTGCACGCAGTCCGTCGTGAGCCCGAACATCGTGAGCCCGATCGCCGGCTTCGACTCCGATTGCGCGGCGTCGCCGCGCGAATAGGCGATCATGCCCGCGAGCGCGTGCGCCGCGTTCGCGAGCACGCGCTCCGAGATGCGGTTGATGCCCGACACGTCGGTCACCGAATACATCATGCAGATGTCGGACGGCCCGACGTAGGGGCGCACGTCACCCGAGGCGACGCTCGAAACCATCATCTTGGGTACGCCGACCGGCAGCCGGCGCATCGCCTGCGTCGCGAGCGCCGTGCCGCCCGACCCGCCCGCCGAGACCAGCCCGCCGAGGTCGCGCCGGCGCATGACGAAGTGCTCGAACGCGACGGCCATCTCGGTGACCGCGGTGCCGCGGTCGCCGGTGAACACGGCGCGCTCGCCGCGCGGATGGTGGCGCGCGACCTCGCGCGGGTGGACCATCGCCGGCGAGGGCTTGCCCGAGGTCGCGAGATCGACGGTGACCGTGCGCAGCCCCAGCTTCTCGAGACAATTCCGCAGGTAGAAGAGCTCGCGGCCCTTGGTGTCGAAAGTGCCGGCGATGTAGGCCGCGCGTCCCATCGTCTCTGCCACCGGGAACTCGAGCACACGCCCCTCGCGGCCGCTCGCGGCGATTGCGGCCGCCGCGTCGGTGAGGGACGGCGGCTCGGCCCCCGGCTCGGCGCGAGCCTCGACGAGGCGGTCGCGCGGTCGTGTCTGCGGATCCGTCGCGTTCCAGCGCGTGAAGCCGCGCACCGCGCGCTCGCCGTCGGTTCCGCCGTCCGCCAGTGACGTGCGGTCGTCCGCTCCGCGCCTCACGGTGAGGATCTGCACCTCGCCGGTATCCGGGGACGACTCCGCCGCGGCGCTCTTCGGCGCGTCGGCTTCGGCCTCCTCTTCTTCGCCCCCCGCCCGCACGCCGAGCAGGCGCTGCTGCAGCTCGCGATCCCCGGCGAGCTCCGAGGCGGGCATCGAGCGCGCGATGCGGCCGTTCACCATGACGTCGACCGTGTCGGCGACCTCGATCGCGACGCCGAGGTTCTGCTCGATCAGCAGCACCGCGATCTCGCCATCGGCGGCGAGGCGCTTCAGCATCTCCGCCACCTGCCGCACGATCACCGGCGCGAGGCCCTCGGTGGGCTCGTCCATCACGAGCAGGCGCGGATTGAAGAGCAGCGCGCGGGCGATCGCCAGCATCTGCTGCTCGCCGCCGGACAGCTCCGCGCCGCCGTTGCCTTTGCGCTCGGCGAGACGCGGGAAGATCTGATAGACGCGCTCGACCGTCCATGGGCCGCCATGGCCCTTCGCCGCGAGCCGGAGATGCTCGTCGACCGAGAGCGAGGGCCAGACGCGCCGGCCCTGCGGGACGTAGCCGACGCCGCGCTCGGTGATGCGGTGCGGGGGCAGGCCGAGGATCTCCTCGCCCGCGA
The DNA here is from genome assembly GCA_963754305.1 of uncultured beta proteobacterium. Classification (GTDB taxonomy): domain Bacteria; phylum Pseudomonadota; class Gammaproteobacteria; order Burkholderiales; family SG8-39; genus DATEDA01. The sequence continues at coordinate 13,245 of CAVWFR010000046.1, forward strand.
GGCGCACGCTCCCTCCGCTCGAGGACGCTCCGGGCAGCAGCCCGGTGACGGCGTTGCACAGCGTGGTCTTGCCCATACCGTTGCGGCCCACGACGGCGATCACGCCGCGGTCGAGCGTGAGCGACACGCTCTGCAAGGCGTGCGCACGGCCGTAGTAAACGTCGAGGTTTCCGATCTCGAGGATCGGTCCCGATCCCGTTTGCCGGCGATTGCGTGAGAACCAGGCCATAACGTTCAGTGCGTGGTGCCCATGTAGATCGCCTGGACTTCGGCGTCGTTCTCGATCTCGGCGGGCGTGCCTTCCTTCAGCACGCGCCCGTTATGGAGGACGGTCACCCGCTCCACCACGCGCAGCGCGATCTCGAGGTCGTGCTCGATCAGGATGAAGCCCATGTGTGGCGGCAGCGCGGTCAGGAGCCGCACCAGCTCGCGCCGCTCGGCGGGCGAGAGCCCGGCCGCCGGCTCGTCGAAGAGGATCAGGCGCGGCGCGCCCGCGAGCGCCATGCCGATCTCGAGCTGACGCTGCTGGCCGTGCGCGAGCGCGGACACCGGCTGGTCGGCGATGTGCGCGAGCCGCACCCGCTCGAGCAATTCGTTCGCGGCGCGGCGCGTGGTGCTCGAGCGGCGCGGGCGCAGCAGGCTGAAGCGGCTGCGCGCGACACCGCGCACGGCCAGAAAGAGGTTGTCGCGGACAGTGAGGTCGCGAAACAGGAGCGAGGACTGATAGGTGCGCCGCATGCCCATCCGGATCCGCTCGTAGGGCGGCATGACCGTCACGTCGTCGTTGAAGAACAGCACCCGTCCGGCGTTCGGCGGAAAGTCGCCGGTGATGGCGTTGAAGAGCGTCGTCTTGCCGGCGCCGTTCGCGCCGATCACGGCGCGGCGTTCGCCGGCGCGGACCGCGAGCGACACGTCGTCGATCGCCGTCAAAGCGCCGAAGCGACGGGTGACGTTCTCGAGCACGAGAGCGTCACCCGAGGCTAGCGGCGTTGCAGGCGGCCGTAGCGCGTTGACAGTGGCCATGAAAGGACGCCCGTCATGCCGGCGCAAGCCGGCATCCAGTGCTTACCGGCGAGAGCCTGCAGCCAGTCGTCGCCCGGGATGTGCCAGGCGCCGAGCGTCTGAGCCCCGGCTCCCGCCGGGGCGACGGGCCGGTCCTCACGGGCAGTTTGGAACGTCGCGCGAACCGATCTGGAACTCCTCCTTCTTCATTCCGAGCATCTGATCGACGTTGTCGACCTTCCGCAGCACCTTGTTGTAGAGCTCGCCCTTGGAGTCCTTCGCGACCTCGGTGACGAAGCTGGTGCCGATCGCCTGTCGGTTCGCGTCGAGCCGCACGTCGCCGGTCGGCGTCTTGAGCACCAGCTTCGACAGCGCGTCTCGATACTTCTTCTGGCCGTCGGAGAGGTCGCCGTTCACCGCCGCGAGACCGTCGAGCGCGGCCTTCATGTTGACGTAGTACACGAACGCGAAGAGCGACGGGCTCGGGTAGCCGCCCGCGGACACCGGATAGTTCTTCTGGTAGTCGGCGACGAACTTCTTCCACTCCGCCCCGTCGTAGGATTCCGCGATCGGCGCGCCGGCGATCGTGCCCACGAGCGAATCGCGCCGCTTGCCCTTGTAGTTCAGGATGTCCTGGCTCACGGTGATCGAACCGCCGATGAGCGGCTTGTCGCCGCCCGACTGCTCGTACTGGTTGAGGAAGTTCACCGCGTCGGCGCCGCCGAGCACGACGACCAACGCATCCACGTCCTTCGGGATGCGCGCGATCACCGAGGCGTAGTCCTTGCCGCCGAGCGGCACCCACGCCTTGACCGGCACCTTGCCGCCCAGCCGGCAGTACTCGACCATGAAGCCCTGCACCTGCGAGTACGGGAAGGCGTAGTCCTCGGCGATCACCATCACCCGCTTGTAGCCCTTGTCGAGCGCGGCCTTGCCGAGGCCCACCATCCACTGCGCGCCCTCGGTGTTGAACCGGAAGAAGTTCGACGACGGGTTGACGAGCGTGGTCGCCTGCGCGCCCGAGGAGCCGTTGATGAAGGTGATGTTCGGCTGGGTCTTGGAGTAGTCCTTGACCGCGATGCCCTCGGAGCCGGACAGCGGGCCGACCATGATGTCGACCTTGTCCTGCTCGACGAGCTTGCGCGTGGCATTGACGGCGACGTCGGGCTTCGCGTCCGAGGATGCCTTGATGACCTCGATCTTCTTGCCGGCCACCATCCCGTTGCGCTCCTTCACCGCCATCTCGGCGCCGCGCATGCCGTCCGCGCCGCCGGCGGCGAACGGCCCCTCCAACGTCGCGAGCAGGCCGATCTTGACCACCTGCTGGGCGGATGCGGTGCCCGCGAACGCGGCGAGCACCGCCGCACCCACGAGTGAGCGCACGAACAGTCGCTTGTTTTGGCTCATGGTCTACTTCCTCCTTTGGCTAAGTGCGACCCGATGGCCGCGGGGGTGAAATCCGGGAACGGGCCTCTGCGTACTCGAAGCGCGCGCGCAGGCGCGCCCAGAGTCCGAGCAGCCCGTCCGGAGAGAAGAGCACGATCGCGAGGAACACCCCGCCGATCACCAGGTTGAAGCGCTCGCGGGCGAAGACATCGATGGCGAAGTTCTGCAGCAGCACGAACACGATCGCGCCTAGGAACGGCCCGATCGGGTGCCGCATGCCGCCGAGGACCGCGATGACGAGGATGTTGATCAGCCAACTCGTGCCCACCGAGCCGGGCGTGATCAGCGCGTTGTACCAGACGAACAGCACGCCGCCGACCGCGGCGATCAGTCCGGCGACCGCATAAGCGGCGACGCGGTGCGCGGTGACGTTGTACCCGAGCGCGTTCATGCGGCGCGGGTTGTCGCGGATGCCCTGCAGCGCGATGCCGAACGGCGCGCGCACGAGGTACTGCACGAGAAGGTAGCCGCCGAGCGCGCAAGCGAGGCTAAGGAAGTAGAACGGGACCGGCTCGCCCCAGTTGACGCCCAGCACCGTGGGCGCATAGACCTTCTGCAGCCCCTGGAAGCCGTTGAACACGCTGTAGTTCTGCAGGGCGAGATAGTGGAAGGCCACGCCGATCGCAAGCGTGATCATGATGGTGTAGATGCCCTCGGTGCGCACCGAGAGCCAGCCGATGAAGGTCGCGCAGACGGTCGCGATCGCGATCGCGAGCGGTACCACGACCCACCACGGCAGGCCGAGGCTGATCTCGGCGGTGCCGCTCACGCCGAAGATCGCGACCATGTAACCGGCTATCCCCGCGACGGTCATCTGCGCGAGCGAGATCATGCCGCCGTACCCGCCGAGGAACGTGAGCGAAAGCGCGATCAGCCCGAGCGCGAGCGATTGCGCGCCGATCTGGAAAATGAAGAACGGCGTCGCGACGAGCGGATACACCAGCACGGCGAGGAGCACGAACACGTGCCGTGCGCCGACGCGCTGCCAGATCCACTGGAGCCAGGCCGGCGCGCCCTGGTCGGAGTAGTCGGGCAGGCCGTCGGACGGCGCGGGTGCGGCACCGGCGGTCGCGGTGGCCGCGCGGCGCTGGCGCGGCCAGGCCTGCGCTTGCGCGCCCGAGTTCATCGCCTTGCGCCACTGGGCGGCGCTCATGCCGGCCGTCCGAGGAGCCCGCGCGGACGGAACGCGAGCACCAGCACCAGGATGACGAAGGTGAACACGACGCTGTAGGTCGGCGCGTAAGCGAGGCCGAACGTCTCGGACACGCCGAGGATGGTGGCGCCGAGCGCTGCGCCTACCACGCTCCCCATGCCGCCCACGATCACGACCACCAGCGAGGCGAGCAGCAGGCGCACGTCCTCGCCCGGCACCATCGACAGCTCGACCGCGCCGATCACCCCGCCGAGCCCCGCGAGCCCCGCGCCGATGGCGAAGGTGATCGCGAAGACGAGGTTCACGTTGACGCCGCAAGCGGACAGCATGCCGCGGTCATCGACGCCGGCGCGGATCAGCATGCCGACGCGCGTGCGGTTCAGAAAGAGCCACAACGCCACGCCGATCGCGATGCCGATCGGCAGGAGCGCGAGACGGAACTTCGAATACGCGTTGATCACGGGCAGCCCGCGCAAGGGGCCGTTCAGCCAGTCGGGCGGCGACAACTGGTGCACCTGGCCGCCGAAGGTCCAGAGCAGGAGGTCGGCGATCACGATCGACAGCCCGATCGTCACCATCGTCTGGCGCAGGTCTTCGCCCGGCATGAAGCGGAAGATCGAGATCTGCATGAGAAGGCCGACGAGCGCCGCACCGGCAAACCCCGCTGCGACCGCCAGCACCCACCACCCGGTGTACTCCGCCACGATGTACCCGAGGTAGCCGCCGAGGAGGTACAGCGACCCGTGCGCGAGGTTGACGTTGCGCATGAGCCCGAACACCAGCGTAAAGCCGGCCGCGACGATGAAATAGAGCGAGGCGAGCGTCAGCCCGTTCAGGAGCGTGACGAAGAAGAGCCGCTCGTTGCTGGCGAGGGCCCAGATCGCGAACACCGCAATCGGGCCGCCGATGACGACGGTCCAGAACCATTTCCAGAAGCGCGACACGGCCTATCCGTCGTCCCGGCGGAAGGCGCGACCCACTACGGCACCTCCTGGACTCCGGCGTTCGCCGGGGTGACGAATGTCGCGCATCAAGCCGCCGTCTGGTTCCAGCGCGTTCGCGCCGACCGGATCTCCGGCTCCTTGTGGAACGCACCGTCCTTCATGATCGCGAGCAGCTTCGTGCGGTCCTGCAGGACCGCGATGTTGCTCAGGGGATCCCCGTCCACCAGGAGGAGGTCGGCGAGGTAGCCCTCCTTGATCTCGCCGAGCTCCTTGCCCTGCATCATCATCTGCCCGCCCCAGCGGGTAGCGGAGACGATCGTCTCCATCGGCGTCATGCCGAGGTACTTCACGAAGTACTCGAGGTCCTTCGCGTTCTCGCCGTGCGGCGCCCAGGCGAAGCCGTAGTCGCCGCCCGGCAGCACGCGGATGCCGCGCTTCAGCATCGCCTTCATGCTCGCGACGGTGGCCTCGAGCTCGCGCTCGTAGCCCATCCGCTTCGCCTGCTGGTTGCTGATGCCCACCACCTCGCCTTCGTTCAGGAGGCGAATCTGCACCGAGATGCCGGGGGCGACGAAGACGCGGTCCTTGACCGCCTCGAGCATGTCGAGCCCCTCTTCGTCGGCGAAGCTCGCGTGGTAGACGATGTCGAGGCCGTGGCGCATCGCCTGCTTGATCGAGCCGGTCGAGCGCGCGTGGCAGGAGACGCGCTTGCCGCGGACTTTGGCTTCGCGCACCGCGATCGCCACTTCCTCGTCGCTCATCCAGTTGGTCGAAGCGTCGGCGCCGGGGACGAGGTTGTCGCCCGACAGATTGAGCTTGATCGTGTCCACGCCGTACTTCAGGAACATGCGCACTTGCTTCCGCATTTCCTCGGGCCCGTCGACGACGAGCCCGAAGGACATTTCCGGATACGGCAGGTGCGGCAGCATGTCGTCGCCGAGCGACCCGGTGACCGTGATCTCCTGGCTCGCGGCGAGGTAGCGCGGCCCCGGAATCTGGCCCGAGTTGATCGCTTCCTTGATGACGCAGTCGAGCCGTGGCTTGGGAGTCGCCGCCCCGACGCACGACGTCCAGCCGTAGTCGAGGTACTGCTTGGCCACGCTCGCGGCCCAGAGGGTGTGCTCCTCGTGCGGCAGCTTCTGGATGGCGTCCAGCGTCTTGGAGTTGGTCCAACCGAAGTGCGTGTGCGCCTCGCACATGCCCGGCATCAGCGTCGCGCCGGCGCCGTCGATGACGGTGACGCCGGTAACGGGCAGCGCGCGCGCGCCGCGCGCGACGCGCAGGATCCGGTTGCCTTGCACCAGCACCTCGCCCGCGTAGGCTTGCGCGCCGGTGCCGTCGATGATGCGCACGTTCGTGAAGAGGACGTTGGCCATGGCTTTCTCCTATGTCGTCTGGGTCATCTGCGGTTCACTTCGTAGAACCGCCGCAGCAGGTCGTTGCATTCGTCGGGCTTCTCTATCGTCGTCCAGTGTCCACAGCCGCGCAGGATCTCGAGCCGGCATCCGGGCATCCGCTCGGCGATCTGCCGGACGCCTCCAGCCGGCGCGATCGCATCCTCGTCGCCGGTGACGAGCAGGGTCGGGCAGTCGATCGTCGACGTGTCGGGGGCTCGAGCGTCCGCGAGCGCGTCGCAGGTCCGCGCGTAGCCGTCGGGCGGCTGGCGCATCAGGAGTTCCCGCACGAGTGCCACGGTGACGGGACGTTTCGCCTTGGTCTCGGACGAGGTCGCGGCCTGCGCCAGCGCGTTCGCGATCTCCTGCATGCCCGCCTCGCCTTCGCTGCGCGCCTTCTCGCCGCGCGCGCGGATGCCGGGTCGGATGGCGTCCGCCGGCGCGAGCAGCGGGCCGAAGAGCGCGAGGCTGCGGACGAGGCTCGGCGCGATCGCGGCGAGGTGAAATGCGACGATGGTACCGAGCGAGTGCGCGACGACGTGCGCGCGCTCGACGCCGGCCGCGCTCGCCGCGCGCAGCATCGCCTGCACGAACCGCTCGATCGATAGCGGTCCCTCGACGCGGCCCGAGCGCGCGGAGCCGGGCAGGTCGGGACGCAGTGTCTTGCAGCGCGCGAACGTCGGCATGACCGGCGTCCAGACGTTCGACGACCCGCCGAGGCCGTGGATCATCAGCACGGCGTCGCCGTCACCATCGATCTCCACCGCCATCCGGTCTACGAATCGGGTTGTCATGGGCCTAGTGGACCGGGTTCTCCAGCACGCCGATACCGTCGATCTCGATCCGCACCACGTCGCCGCGCTTCAGATAACGCGGCGGCTCGTAGCCTATCCCGACGCCCGCAGGCGTGCCGGTGGCGATGATGTCGCCGGGGTAGAGCGTCAGGCCGGCCGAGATCGCCGCGACGAGCTCCGGGATGCCGAAGATCAGATCGCTCGTCCGCGCGTCCTGGCGCAGCTCCGTGTTGACCCAGCATCGGACGCGGGTGTCCGCGCCGTCCAGCTCGTCGGCGGAGACGAGGCAGGGCCCCATCGGCCCGAAGGTGTCGAGCGACTTGCCAATCAGCCATTGGCGGTGCCGGCGCTGGAGGTCGCGCGCGGTCACGTCGTTGAAGGCGGTGTACCCCCACACGTGCGCCATCGCCCGCGAGGCGGGGATGTCGCGGCCGGCCTTCCCGATGATGACGGCGAGCTCCGCCTCGTAATCGATCGCGGTCGAGGCGCGCTCCGGGATGCGGATCGGCGCCCCCGGAGCAACGACGCATTCGGGGACCTTGGAGAAGACCACTGGATGCTCCGGCACTTCCTGACCCGCAGCGCGCGGCGCAGCGTCGAGGCCGCTCGCCGCCCACTCGGCGGCGTGCGCGCGGTAGTTCACGCCGGAACAGAAGATGTTGCGCCGCGGCAGGGGGATCGGCGCATCGAGTTTGATCGCGGCGAGCGGCAGGGAGGCGCCCGCCGGCCCGGGCGGCGCGGCCCCGCCCGCCATCGCCTCGACGAGCGCGAGCGCGCCGACGGCCTGCGCGCGCGCGCCGAGCGCGAGCGGTATCACCGCCTTGCCGTCGGCGCTCAGCCGTCCGACATTGCGTCGCCCCGCCCACCAGTAGGTGGCGATCTTCAACCGGTCCCTCCTCCGTGGCGACTCGCGGGGCTTGCCCCGCGGGGTCGGTGCCAGGCGGCCGCGCAGTCCGACGTGCGCTGCGATGAGACGCGCGGACAAAAATGAGACGGCTGTCTCGCGCGGTTTGGTGCCAGACTACGGGCCGGCTTCGGGTGCTGTCAAGAAGAGAAGCGAAACGGCCGTGGGCCGGCGACCGACACCGACGACATGGGCGTGGCAGACCGAGCGCGGCGCACGCGCGCGCACCTATCGCCTCCTGATGGCCGAGGCGATGGTGCTCGTCCGCCGCGGGCGCATCCCCGCAGTCGCGGAAGTGGCGCTGAACGCCGGCGTTTCCCGCGCGACTGCTTACCGCTACTTTCGCAGCCGCAGCAAGCTCGTCACCGCGGTACTGGAGGAGGCGCTGCGCCCGGTGCGCGCTTATGTGCCGCAATCCTCCGACGGTCTTGCGCGCCTGCGCGAAGTGTTCGAGAAGACCTACCCGCGGTTCACCGAGTACGAGGCGCACATGCGCGCGGCGCTCGCGCTCGCCCTGGAGCACGAGTCGCTCGAGCGGAGCGGGCTGCTCGAGGAGGAGCCGTTCCGGCGCGGCCACCGCCGCGACCTCCTGCATCGCGCTGCGGCGCCGCTGAAGGCGAAGCTCGGCGCCAAGGCCTACGAGCGCTTACTCAAGGCCCTGTCGCTGATCTACGGGATCGAGCCGTACGTCGTGCTGAAGGACATCTGGGGCGCAAGCGGGCGCGAGGTCGAGACGCTGTCGCGGTGGATGCTCGACGCGCTGGTCGAGAGCTCGCTCCGGGAGGCCGCCGCAACCCCGCCCCGGCGCAGGAGGTGAGAGAGTGAAGCTGATCCTGTCGCCGCTCGACATCATCGCGCTCGCCGTCTTCGCGGCGTCGTGGTTCGGCTACCCGTGGTACGCGGAGCGGCGCGAGCGGCGCTCGCCCGGGCTGGTGGCGCTCACCAACCGCTACCGCTACGAATGGATGCGCGAGATGCTCGCGCGCGAGATGCGGATGGTGGACACCTCGCTCATCGCCACGCTCACCCAGAGCTCGACCTTCTTTTCCTCCACGACGGTGCTGATCATCGGCGGTCTGCTCGCGCTGGTCGGCACCTCCGAGACGATCCAGGTTGCGCTCGGCCGGTTGCCAGGCGTCGTGCAGACGAGCGAGCAGCTGCTCGAGCTGAAGCTGCTGCTGCTCGTGTCGATCTTCGTGTACGCGTTCTTCAAGTTCACCTGGTCGCTGCGGCAGTTCAACTTCGTCGGCATCCTGATCGGGGCTGCGCCGCCCAGGGAGGCGGGCGCTGCGGACGACATCTGGCAGCGGATCGGCGCAATGTCGGTGCTCGCGGCGGAGGACTTCAACCAGGGGCTGCGCGCCTACTACTTTGCGTTCGCGGCGATCAGCTGGTTCGTGAACCCGGTGGTCTTCATCGTCGGGACGCTCGGCGTCGTGGCGATCCTCTACGTCATCGAGTTTCATTCGAACGCGGTGAAGGTGCTCGGCGGCGAGAAAGCGGTCCGATGCGCGGTAGCGCTGGCGCCTGACGCTCGCCAAAGGGCGATGCGCCTGCGCCCGGTAGGTTTCGACGCACGGCCGTGCGGCGAAGCTGTGTAGGGCGGCAAGGCACAGCAGGATACGCGTGGCCGCGGCGATTCCTGAAGTGCAGGTTGCCGCTGGTTCAGCGATCTGCCTTGCTTAAAGCATTGCGCACGGCCGTGGCGAGTGCCGCATCGTCTTCCGGCCGCAGCGCCTGCGGATCGATGACGAGAATCCCCTGTGCTGCGAAGCGCTCGGAAAGATGCACCGGCGTCTCGCCGGCCTGCAGGCTCCGGCTCAGTGCGAGGGCGTCGCGATCGACGGTAAGGTGGAGCTGCGGCACGCGGCCGGTCTCGCGTCGCGGACACATTCTGCAGCGCAGATCGCCGAGCTCGCTTCGCGATGCGCTCGAGCCGTTTCTCGAGCTCCGCGTTCGATGCCTCGTCGTCGGCGGCCGGCGAAACGCTCGAGCGCCGCGAGCAGCCCGACGATCTCCTCCTTGCCCGCCTTGAAGCCGCGGCCCGAGGCCGTGGTGCGGGACGCCCTTGCAGCGCCTGCGCGGTCGACGAGGTCGGGCGGCGTCCAGGTTTCGGGCGACACATCCATGTCGAGCTGCTGGACGAGCGCCGCGCCGACGAGATCGCGCCGGCCCGCGAGGATGCCCGAGGCCTGCGGGCCGCCGATCGCCTTGCCGCCGGAGAAGGCGACGAGATCGGCGCCGAGGTCGATGAAGCTGCGCAGGTTGGATTTCGGCGGCAGCTGCGCAGCGGCGTCGACGATCACCGGGACTGTCGCGCGGTCGGCATACCGCGACGACCGTCGCGAGGTCGCCGCGTTCGCCGGATTGGCGGAGAAAGCGAACGCTGCGGTGCGCGGCGTGATCGCCGCCTCGATCTCCCAGGGCTCGATGCCGCGTACGCCGGCACCGGTGCCGCGGTCGTTGTGGCCGATGTCGATGATGCGCGCGCCCGACGGCGCGCAGCGCGTGGGCGTAGCCGGTGTAATGCGTGCGCGGCAGCAGGATCTCGTTGGCGAAGCCGTCGGCGTGCGGCAGCGCCGCCATTCTCGCGATATCCCAGCGCGTCATGCCTGCCGCGGCGGCGAGCGTGAGCGCGGCGGCAGCGCCGGTCGTGACGATGCCGGCCTGCGCGCCGGTATGGCGCGCGATCGTGCGGCTCGCCGCCGCCTGCAGCTCGCCGATATCGACCGAAGCGCGCGCCGCGTCCGCCATCGCGGCGACCACCGCCTCGTCCATCAGCGCGCCGCCCAGGCGCGTGAGCGTCCCGGCGGCGTTGATGCGGCGCTTCACGCCGAGCGCGGCGTAGATGTCCTTGGTCATCGGAGTGGCGAAGATAATAAGCCATGGATCCGATCGAGCTTCGAGCTGTTCAAGAACGCCATCTTCTCGATCGCGGACGAGATGGCGCTCACCGTGTTCCGCACGACCTACTCGGGCGTGCTCAAGGACAACATGGACTATTCGACGGGCTTCGCCGACGCGGAAGGCAAGCTCGTAGCGCAGGGTCTCACGCTTCCCGGACACCTCGGCTCGGTGCCGACGGCGATGCAGTCGATCATGCGGCACTACCGGCGACGACATGCAGCCGGGCGATGTGTTCATCATGAACGACCCGTTCGACGGCGGCATGCACCTGCCGGACATCTTCGTGTTCAAGCCGCTGTACCACGAGGGCGAGCGCGCTCGCGTTCGCGTGCACGGTGTGCCACCACACCGACGTCGGCGGCCGGGTCGCGGGCTCGAACGCCTCGGACTCGACCGAGATCTATGCCGAGGGGCTGCGCATCGCGCCGCTCAAGCTGTACGAGGCGGGCATGCTCAACAAGACGCTCATGACTTTCATCGAGAAGAACGTGCGCCTGCCGGTGAAGGTGTTCGGCGATCTGCGCGCGCAGCTCGCCGCCTGCCACATCGCGGAGAAGCAGTTCGCCGAGCTGGTGGCCGAAGTATGGGACCGAGCAGATCAAGATCTACATGCGCGAGACCATCGACTACGCGGAGCGCCTGACGCGCGCGGCGCTCGAGAAGCTGCCCGACGGCGAATGGAGCTTCGAGGACTGGATCGACGACGACGGCGTCGACTACGGAAAGCCGATCCGCCTGTTCGTGACCATCCGCAAGAAGGGCGGCCACATGGTGGTCGACTGGACCGGCACCCACCCGCAGGTGAAGGGCGCGATCAACAACACGCTTTCCTTCACCAAGGCCGCGTCCTACACCGGCGTGCGCTCGGTGCTGCCGCAGGGCATTCCGAACAACGAGGGCGTGTTCAGCGCGATCGAGGTGATCTGCCCGCCGGGCACGGTGGGCAACGGCGTGCTCCCCGCGGCCTGCGCCGCGCGCGGCCTCACCGGCTTTCGCATGACCGACTGCATGTTCGGCGCGCTCGCCATGATGCTGCCCGACAAGGTCAAGGCCGCGGGCGACGGCGGCAACACCGGCGTGTCGATCGGCGGCTACGACGCCGAGCGCAAGCCCTTCATCTACGTCGACTTCACCTGCGGCGCCTGGGGCGCGCGGCCCTGGGCCGACGGCCTCGACGGCAACTCGCACATGTTCGCCAACATGGCCTCGCACTCGATCGAGATCACGGAGACCGAGCAGCCGATCCAGTTCCTCGCCTACGAGTTCGTGCCCGACAAGGCGGGCGCGGGCAAGTACCGCGGCGGCGTGCCGTTCCGGCGCGACTACCGTTTCCTCGAAGAGGAAGGCGTGCTGCAGGTGCGCTCCGACCGGCGCGACGCACCGGCCTTCGGCCTGTACGGCGGCAGTCCGGGGATGCCGTCGGAGAACTACCTCAACCCGGACGGCGAGAACCGGACGCTGCCCAGCAAGTTCACGATGACCATCAGGCGCGGACGACGTGTTCCGCCACGTGCTCGCCGGCGCCGGCGGCTGGGGCGATCCGCTGGAGCGCGAGCCGGCCGCCGTACTGAAGCGATGTGAGGAACGAGCTTCTGTCGCTGGCGAAGGCGGAGGCCGACTACGGAGTCGTCATCGATCGACCGGAACGTCGACACCGCCGCGCCACGGCAAGAAGCCGCGCGGAGATCCGCGCGGCGCGCGGCTGGCGCGAGCGTGCCCGCCGGTGCAGCGAGAAGACCCGCTGCCGAAGGCACGAAAAGCAGCCTGAAGCAGTGACGAGCTATCGCGTCGGTGTCGACGTCGGCGGCACCTTCACCGATATCGTGCTGCTCGGCTCCGACGGCACGATCCACACCAAGAAGATCTCGTCGAGCGTCGAGAACTACGCGCAGGCGATCGTCGAGGGCCTGACCGAGGTGTTCCGCGAGACCGGCCTCGCCGGCGCGGCGATCGAGGAGATCCGCCACGGCACCACCGTGGCGTCGAACGCGATCCTCGAGCACAAGGGCGCGCGGACCGGCCTCGATCACGACCAAGGGCTTTCGCGACGTGCTCGAGATCCGCACGCTGCGCATGCCGCGCATGTACGACATGGGCTGGACCAAGCCCGCGCCGCTCGTCGAGCGCTACCTGCGCCAGGTGGTGGACGAGCGCGTCGACGCCGCAGGCGCGTTGTCGAGCGCGCGCTCGATCCGAGCGACGCGGAGCGCGCGCGTGGACGAGCTGCTCGCGGAGAAGGTCGAGGCGATCGCGGTGTGCCTGCTGCATTCGTTCGCCAATCCGGCGCACGAGTTGTTGATTCAGGACGATCGTCAAGCGGAAGGCGCCGATCATTGCCATGCTCGATCTCCTGCGAGGTGCTGCCGGAGATCAAGGAATACGAGCGCACCTCGACCACGGTGGTGAACGCCTACGTGATGCCGATCGTCGCGACGCTACCTGCGAGCGCTGCGCAAGGGCCTGGACGAGCGCGGGCGTGCGCGCGCGCGCTGCTGCTCATGCAGTCGAACGGCGGCCTCACGACCGACGCGGCGGCGGCGGAGCGGCCGATGCACATCATCGAGTCGGGCCCGGCTGGCGGCGTGGTCGGCGCGCAGGCGCTCGCGCGCGCCAAGACGCTTGCCGAAGATCATCACCTTCGACATGGGCGGGACCACCGCGAAGGCGGCGATGGTCGAGGACGGCGAGGTGACGCGCGCCCAGGAGTACTCGGTCGGCGCCGGCATCATGATCGGCTCGCGCCTGCTGACGGGCGCGGGCTACACGCTCAAGGTGCCGGCGATCGATCTCGCCGAGGTGGGCGCCGGCGGCGGCTCGCTGGTGTGGATCGATGCCGCGCGGCGCGCTGCAGATCGGCCCGGAAAGCGCGGGCGCCTCGCCTGGTCCGGTGTGCTACGACAAGGGCGGCGAGACGCCGACGGTGACCGACGCCAACGTGCTGCTCGGCTACATCAACCCGGCGTACCTCGTCGGCGGCGCGCTGAAGCTGAACGCCGAGAAGGCGCGGCGCGTTTTCGCCGAGACAGATCGCCACCCCGCTGGGGATGGCGATCGAGCAAGCGGCCTACGGCGCGCATCTGATCGCGGCATCGAACATGATCCGCGCCATCAAGGCGGTGTCGAGCGAGCGCGGCCGCGACCCGCGCGAGTTCGCGCTGTTCGCGTTCGGCGGCAACGGCCCGGTGTTCGCCTGCGGCATGGCGGCGGCGCTCGGCATGACGCGCATCGTGGTGCCGCCTTCGGCGGGCCTGTTCTCGTCGTTCGGGCTGCTCTATGCCGATGTCGAGCATCACTATTCGCGCACCTTCCGGCGCCTCTTGCGCAGATCCGATCCGCGCGAGATCGAAGCCGCCTGGGACGCGCTCGCGCGACAGGCGCTCGACGCAGCTCGCGGCCGAGGGTTTCACCGGCGAGCAGGCGAGAATGCGCCGCTCGGCCGCGCTGCACTATCAGGGTCAGACCTACGAGCTGACGGTGCCGCTGCCCGACGGCCCGATCGACGCCTTCGGTCGCGTATCTCGAAGAAGCTTCGGCCGCGGAGCACGAGAAGACCTACGGCCACCGCGCCGGCGCCGACGAGCCGGTCGAGCTGGTCTCGATCCAGGTCGTCGGCCAGGGCCTGCGCGAGGGGGCGAGCGTTCCCGAGCGCGTGAGGCCGAGCCGCGCCGAGCCCGACGCCGCCGCCGCCGCGCCGCAGCCTATTTCGGCCGGCAGCACGGCTGGATCGAGACTCCGGTCATGCGACGCTCCGATCTTGCGCAGCCGCGCATCGGGCCGCTGATCGTCGAGGAGTACGACGCGACCTGCGTCGTGCCGCCCGGCGCCCGCGCCGAGCTCGACGCCGGCGGCAACATCGTGATCGAGCTCCTGCTCGTTTTGACCGGACGTGTGAGGACAGGAGCTGTTTTCTCACCCGACTAGCCGCGGCAGCCACATCGCGATATCGGGAAAGACGCAGATCAATCCGATCATGATCAGCAATGCGACCACGAACGGCGCCGCGCCGCGCTCGACGTCGGCAAGCGTGCCGCGGCCGCGAATACCGTGGATGACGAAGATGTTGATGCCGAAAGGCGGCGTCACCATGGCGGTCTGGATCAGCAGCACGAGGAGGATGCCGAACCAGACCGGATCGTAGCCGGCCTGCAGGATGAGCGGCGTGGTGATGGGGATGGTCGAGATCATCATCGACAGCTCCTCCATGAAGGTGCCCAGGACCAGATACAGGACGATCACCGCGGTGAGGACCTGGACCGGGGTGAGCTGATAGGCGTTGATCAGCCGGCTGAGCTGCTGCGTCAGCCCGATCGTCTGGATGACGACGTTGAGGAAGAACGCCCCCACCAGGATCGCCACGACCATCGCGGTCGTGCGCACGCGTCGCCTTCGCAGACCTCGCGCAGCATGGCGAGGCTGAGACGGCGGCGCCACGCCGTGATGGCGAGCGCGCCGATGATGCCGACGGCAGCCGATTCGGTGGCGGTGGCGAGGCCGAAGAAGATCGCGCCGACCACGATCATCAGCAGCCGAGCGGCGGCAGCAGGTCGGGCAGCGTGCGCCAGCGCTCTCCCAGCTGGTCTTGATGCGCTCCCCGCCCCAGCGCGGTCTCCAGACACAGGCGATCAGCACGGTGAGGCTGAACAGCAGCGTGAGGATGAAGCCCGGAATGAATCCGGCGAGATAGAGCTTCGGCACCGAGGTATCGGTCATCACGCCGTAGATGATCATGTTGATCGAGGGCGGGATCAGGATGCCGAGCGTTCCGCCCGCCGCGAGCGTGCCGAGAAACAGGCGCTCGTTGTATTTGTGCTTGTCGATCTCGCCGATGGCGACGACTCCGATGGTGGCCGCGGTGGCCACGCTCGAGCCGGAAACCGAGCCGAACAGCGCGCAGGAGCCGATGTTCGAGTGCATCAGCCCGCCCGGCAGCCAGGAGAGCCACTGCACCAGCGCGTTGTACATGCGCTCGGCGATCCCGCTGCGCAGCAGGATCTCGCCGAACATGATGTAGAAGGGAATCGCGGTGAGGATGAAGTTGCTGGTGGTCGACCAGGTGAGCTCGCCCAGCATCCGGGTGAGCGGCATCGGCGAATAGACCTGGTTGAGGATCAGCCCCACCAGCCCCATGCCGGCCGCGACCGCGATCGAGCTGCCGAGCACGACCAGCAGCACGATGAGGGAGATCGCCTGCCGTCATTCTTTGCGCCGCTATCGATCGCGCGCTCGACGGCGATGATCTCCTCTTTGGCCTCCGCCACGGCGGACTTCGAGCCGATCGTCTGGAAGAGCGCGTCGAGGTCTCCGCTCACGTAGGCGGGCAGCGCCCGGGCAAGCAGCAGGAGCGCGACCGCGACGAAGAACGCGAGGCCGGCGACCCACAGGGTCTGCGGAATGGCGAGCGGCATCTCGAGCGCCGACATCGAGCGCGAACCCGACGCGTAAGACAGGCTGCAGCACGCCCCAGGCATGCCAGGTGACGAGCGCGAAGAAAAGCGCGAGGGCGGCGAGGCTCAGCGAGATCGAGCGTGGCCCGCACGCGTCTCGGGCACGCGGACATAGACGCGTATCGATCCGGATGTGCGAGCGGCTGAGCAAGGCCACCGAGAAACCCCACGCGCTCGCGATGGCGAGCGCATAGCCGGAAAGGTCGTCCGCGCCGCCGACGGTCAGCGAAAAGGCATAGCGCAGGAAGATGTCGATGCAGATCGTCACCGCGGCGAGCAGCAACAGCGCCCCGCCGACGATTGCGCCGCCGCGGGAGACTCCCAGGGCGATTGCCTGCAAGCGCTTCATCGAATTCTCGGAGCGCATCTACTTCACGCGGTCGCTCGGCGCTCGTCAATACCCGAGCGTCTTGCCGACGGTGTTATTCCATTCCGCGGCGCACTCGGCGCCGCAGCGCTTCGCCCAGCCGGCGAGCACCGCGCCTTCCACGAGCTTCTTGTGCTGCCTCGGCCTCGGCCGGCTTCACCGGCACGATGGTGATGTTGGCGAGCTTGCCCATGGTGCAGGGCTGCTTGCCGGTGTTGCAGCTGTCGGCCTCCGCCGTGGCCTTCTTGAGCGTGCCCCACATCTTGTCCTCGTAGGCCTTCACCTGCTCGAGGAGGAAGCTCTGCACGCGCTTGTCGAGGCGGTTCCAGGTCGTCAGGTTCACCGCCATCACGTTGATGCTCCAGCCGAGCGACATGGGGTAGAGCGATTTGGTGACCTCGGGCCAGCCCGCGGTGTTGCCCGAGAGGCTGCCGGTCACGCCGCAGTCGACCACGCCGCTGTTGAGCGCCGGCACCACTTCGGCGAACGCCATGCTGACCGCGGTCGCGCCTACGCCGGAGAGGAAATCGCGCATGGTGTTGTTGAACACACGCACCTTCTTGCCCTTGAGGTCGGCGAGGCCGCCGAGCACGCCGCGGCACCAGAACACCTGCGGCGGGTTGCCGCCGAAAGCGAGCAGCTTGGCGTTCCAGTTCTTCTGCATCTGGCGGTCGATCACCGCGCGGTAGGCGTCGCAGCCGGCGCGCGCCTTGTCCGCGTCGAGGGTGATGCCGGCGAGATCGCAGCCTTCGAAGCGCGGGTCATCGCCCGCCATCTTGGAGATGTCCATGCCGGCGAAGTCCATCACCCCGAGGCGCAGCAGGCGCAGCATCGTCTTGTCGTCGATGCCCATCTGGTCGAGCGGCGTGATGTCGGCGGTGATCGCGCCTTTCGAAGCCTTGGGCAGCGTCTCGCGCCAGAACGGCACCTCGTCGACGATCGATGCCACCGTCGGAGCCGTTCAGCCCGATCACCTTGAACTGCGTCTTGGGCAGGTCTGCGCGAGCGAGACCGAAACGAGCGAGAACGACGCGAGAACGACGATGCACCGAGCGTGCGGGCTAGCATGGCGCCTCCTCCTGGGGGGGGGGCGGGCGGCGGCCGCGGGCCCGCGGGGCAGCGGGCGGGGGGCGCCGGAGCCGGGGCGGCGCCAGGGCGCGGGGGGCGGGGGGCGGGGGGGGCGCGGGGGCGCGGCGGGGGGGGCGGGGGGGGGAGGGGGGGAGGGGAGGGGAGGGGAGGGGGGGGGAGGGGGGGGAGGAAGGGGGGGGAGGGGAGGGGAGGAGGGGGAGGAGGAGAGAGGAGGGAGGGGAAGGGAGGGGAAGGGAAGGGAAGGGATTCGAACGCGGTGAAGGTGCTCGGCGGCGGCGGGGCGCCGCCGGCGCAGGATCCCTGACCGCGCCGCCGCTACGCGGCCGCGAGGCGGCGCAGCGCGCGGTCGGTCGCGTCGTCGACAGGAAAGAAGCTCTCCACCCGCAGCTCGTGCAGCGTGACGTCATAGGGGGTGCCGAGGCTGGCGATCGTGGTGAAGAAGCTCAAGCTCACGTCGGCGTTCTTGAATTCCATCGCGAGGAACGGCTCGGTCGACGCGTCGAGGTCGAGCGCGAGCCATTCGCGCGGGACCCCGGGGTAGGCCAGCAGCTCTTCGAGGAGCGCCCGAGTCTTCTCGTCGCCGGTGCGCAGCAGATCGCGGTGCAACCACTGGATATAGGCCGACGCCGTTTCCTCCCAATTGACGATCCAGGCTCGCAAGCCCTGCGGATGGTAGGTGAGCCGCATGACATTCGGTGCGCCCGCGGCGGCGGCCTCCTCCGGGCTGACGAAAAGACCGATGACACGGCCCATCGCAGTGTTCGCCATGACGATGTTCCAGTGCCGGTCGAGGACGATCGCCGGATAGGGCTCCTGCTGGCGCAGGATGAACTCCACCGCGCGGCGCACCTGCGCGAGCGCGGGCGCGTCGAGCGCCGTCTCGCGGTAGATCGGCGCGAAGCCCGCGGCGGTCAGCAGCTCGTTCCGTGCCCGGAGCGGGATCTCCAGGACGCGCGAGAGAAGCAGCACGAGGTCGCGGCTCGGTTGCGCGCGTCCGGTCTCGACGAAGCTCAGGTGGCGCGCCGAGAAGCCGGCCTCCGCCGCGAGCCCGAGCTGGCTGAGCTTGCGGCGCTCGCGCCACTGCCGGAGCACCGGCCCCACCGATGTTCGTTGCCGCCCCGTCATCCCCGCCGAGTATACGCAGCCGGGAACCCGCCGCCATTACCTGCGAGGTAATTGCGACCGTACGCGCATTCGCGGACGATGCCGCATGAGGACAGATGGCGAACGGGCGGGCGTCATCGCCGCTGTGCTCTCGAGCGCGCTGGGCGGGACGGCCGCCGCGGTGACGCGCTACGTCATCGGCGCGACCGACCCGGTGACGCTCGCCGCGTTCCGCTTCGGTATCGGCTTCGTGCTCATCCTCCCGATCGCCCTCGCATTGCGGAGCCGCTGGCCGCAAGGCCGCGACTGGATCGGCGTCGGGCTGCTCGGGGTGTTCTTCTTCGCGCTGTTCTTCGTGATCTACAACGTCGCGATGAGTTACACCACCGCCGCGCGCGGCTCGCTCGCGCTCTGCACGCTGCCGCTCGTCACCATGGTGGTGGCCGCGGTGCTCGGCCGCGAAGCGCTTACCGCGCGCAAGTCGCTCGGCGTGATCATCGCTGTCGGCGGCGTGGCCGTCGCGCTCGCGACGGGTCTTGCAGGGGCGCCGGCCGGGGCATGGCAAGGCGACCTCATCATGGCGGCGGGCACGCTCTGCATGGCGTTCTACAACGTCTGGTCGCGGCCGTTCATGGCGCGATCGAGCTTGCTCGGTTTCCTGGCGGCGGGCATGGGCTTCGGCTCGGCCTGCAGCACGCTCGTCGCCTGGCAGAGCGGCGGTCTCGACGCCGCGGTGCGGGGCTTCGGGCCGGAGCAATGGACGGCAGTGATCGTCCTCGGCGTCGTCGGCGGCGCGGCGGCATTCTATCTGTGGGTGTTCGCACTGCAGCGCACGACGCCGACGCGCGTGGCGAACACGATGACCGTGAACCCGATCGCGGCGTCGCTGCTCGCGGCGGTCCTCGTCGGCGAGCCGATCGGGCTCAACCTGCCGGTCGGGCTCGTGGCGATCGCCGGCGGCATCTGGATCGCCTCGAGCGAGCGCCGTGCTTCCTGACGGCCCTTGGCGGAACCGCTCTCTCCTCTCTCAGCTTCAGCTTTCAAAGCTCTCCGGTCGACGTGCGCTGGGGGCCGTAGGTCAGCCTCCGCTCGTCTCTTTCAGGGGCCCGCGACTTCGGCGAGACTTCCGGGGCTGGCGGCTTCGGCCGGATTCTTCGGGGCTACGGCTCCGGCTAGCGCGCGAGCGCCAACAAGTAGAAGCGCTCGCGCAGCCAGGGATGATCGGGCCGGTACGGCTCGAACTCCGCGTGCCGCTGGTGTCCGACGTGCAGCGTGTAAGCGCTCTCGGGGAAAAAAGCGGTGAGCGCCGGCAACGAGCCGCCAAAGGTTTCCAGGCCGCAGCCGACGTGCACCTCGATGAAGCAGTCGGGACGCCGCGCCAGCACGGCGCTCGCGCCTTCCAACACCTTCGCCTCGTAGCCTTCCACGTCGAGGAAGAGCACCGACGGCGCGCCGTGCCGCTGCGCGAGCGAGTCCACCGACACCGCCGGAACGGTGATGTGGCCGACGGCCCCGGTGCCGTCGTCGACCGCGCCGTTCAAGTCTTCGTTGAAGGTGACGGTGCCGCCGTCGCGCTCGGTGACCGCCGCTTCCTCGATGACGACGGTCTTGCCCGGGTTGAGCGCGACATTGCGGCGCGCGACGCGCGCGTTGTGCGGGTTCGCCTCGACCGCGACGACTTTGCCGCCTGGAACGACGTGCCGCGCGAGCATCAGCGCGACCACGCCCTGGTGCGCCCCGAGGTCGAAGACGACGGCGCCGGGCCGCAACTGGTGTTGCGCCAGCAGCTGAATCTCCGCCAGCGCGTGCCAATCGTGGTCGTACCAATCGCGCCCGAGCGGATCGGCGATGCGGATCTTCAGCCGCTCGCCGTCGTAAGCGTGCGTGACGTCGTGTGGGTCGAACGCGGCGACGCTGCGACGCATGTTCCAGACGCGCAGCTTCGACCAGAGACGCTCCGGGACGACTTGACGAATGGCGCTCTTCAAATCGGGTGTCATAGGGTACTTTCAGCGGCTTCCAGGAGGATGGTCCGACGGTCGACGCTTGCGCGAGCCGCGCGACGATCTCGGCGAAGGCCGCGACCGCGGTGGACGGCAGCGCCGTCTGGGATGATCCGTGAGCGTAACACCTCCGGCAACATCCCGAAATGTCGCGGCGATCCACCGCCGCCCAGCACCTTGGTCCGCCTCGTCGGACAGCCCCGTGCCTTCCAGCCCGGCGGCGGTGCGCACCCGCACGAATGTCCACGTGGTCGCCATAGCGGCCGCCACCTCGAGCAGCTCGAGAGCGCGTCGATCGTGTCTCCGCGCATCGCGTCAGCCTGCGGAGAGCGCTTTAGACTTGCGCCGGGGATCGCGCTTGGCTTTCGCGGCGAACGCGTCCGCGCTTTCGTCGTCGCGCTTCGCGAGCGCGCCGCAGAGTTGCTGATGATTGCCGATCACGCCCGGCCGTCCCCTCGCGCGTCGTCTTGGGCGTTACGCCCGATGGTATTCTTGGCTCGCCGCGGCGGTGCCCGGCGTATGATTTCCAGCAACGACGGGGAGCGTGCATGTTGACCCCTAAGGACGTCGACTTCTATGGAGCCGAAGGGTACGTGGTGGTGCGCGATGTGCTCACCCCCGCCGAGCTCGAGCGACTGCGCACCGGGCTCGCGCGCTTCCTCGACGGTGCGGGCGAAGTCGACCGCAACGACGACGTGTACGACCTCGAAGACAGCCACACCCGCGCCAATCCGCGTGTGCGCCGCATCAAGGCGCCGCACAAGCTCGACCCGGCGTTCCACGATCTGATCGGGGCGCCGAAGCTGCTCGACCTGATGCGGCCGCTCCTCGGGCCGAGCATCCGGCTGCAGAACAGCAAGCTCAACCTGAAATCGGCCGGTTACGGCGCCGCGGTCGAGTGGCACCAGGACTGGGCCTACTACCCCTACACCAACGACGACGTGCTCGCGGTGGGCGTGCTCCTCGACGAGTTCGCCGAGGACAACGGCGCGATGATGGTCATCCCCGGGAGCCACCGAGGTCCTGTCCACGACCATCATGTCAACGGCGTGTTCTGCGGCGGCATCGATCCGACCACGCCAGGCATCGATTTCGCGTCGGCGGTGCCGCTCTACGCGCCGGCGGGTTCGATAACCCTGCATCACGCCCGCACGATCCACGGGTCCGCGCTCAATCGCTCGGGGCGCTCGCGCAACTTCCTGCTGTACGAGGCGGCTGCGGGCGATGCGTGGCCGCTCGCCGGGAGCTCCGCCGCCTACGTCGACTTCGACGAGTTCAACTCGCGCCTTCTGTGCGGCGAACCCACGATCCAGCCGCGCATGGTTGCGGTGCCGGTGCGCATGCCGCTGCCGAAACCGGTGGACGCGACTTCGCTCTACCAGGCGCAGAAAGCGCTCGCGCACCGCTACTTCGACGTCCACGAGGAGCGGAAGACGCCGGCGTAGCGAGAGAGACCCGGGCCGCAGGCGGGTTCACCCGCCGCGCTCATCCACCCAATAAGGAGGAGACACGATGAAACGGTACATCCGGTCGACGGTGGCGGTCGCGGCCATGGCGCTTGCCGCTCCCGCCCTCGCGCAGACCACGCTGACCCTCGGCGGCTCGGATGCGATCGGCACGGTCATCGACCGCGGCAACGCGATGTTCACGAAGCTCGTGAACGAACGCGCGGCCGGCAAGGTGAAGGTCAACTTCATCCAGGGCGAGCAGCTCGGCAACGACGTGCAGGTGATCGAGCAGACGATGCGCGGATCGGTCCACGTCTACGGCGACGTCCTCGACTGGTACGCGAACTGGGTGAAGGACTTCTCGGTGCTCGCGTGGGGTTTCACTTTCCGCGACAACGCCCACATGGCAAGGTTTCTCGAGTCCGACCTGTACGCGGCGATGGCCGAGGAGCTGCGCACGAAGCAGGGCCTGCGCATCCTCGCCGCGGCGCCGACGCAACCCCGGGTCCTCTTCGCCAAGAAGGCCGTCGCCTCGCCCGACGACCTCAAGGACGTGAAGATGCGCGTCCCGGAGATCAAGACCTATCTCCTGCTGTGGCAGACCTTCGGCACCAAGCCGGCGCGCGTCGCCTGGGCGGAGGTGTTCCTAGGCCTGAAGACCGGCGTGATCGACGCTGCCGAAGGTCCGATCTCCTCGGCGTACGCGCAGAAGTTCCACCAGGCGACCGGCAACGTGATGCGCACGGACCACCTGCTGTCCTCGCAGCACATCACCATCAACGAGAAGACGTTCCAGTCGCTGCCCCCCGACGTGCAGAAGATCGTGCAGGAAGCGGCACGGGAGGCGATCGCCTGGGGACGCGTCGAGTCGGAGAAGGAGACCGACGAGGTCACGAAGAAGATGGCGGCCGAGGGGGCGCGTGTCGTGCAGGTGAACCGCGCGCCGTTCGCCGACAAGGCGCTCGCCGCGGTCGACCAGATGGAGAAGGACGGCGCCTGGTCGTCCGGGCTCTGGAAGAAGATTCGGGCGATCCCGTAGCGCGCCGCCGATCGCGAGCGGCCCGCCCGGTTCCCGCCGATGGACGCGCTCCTGCGCGGTTGGTGGCGCGTGCTTGCCGCGATCGGCCGGGTCGAGCAAGTCGCCGGTGTGGCGCTGCTCGCGCTGATCGTCGTCA
Source organism: uncultured beta proteobacterium (assembly GCA_963754305.1). Lineage (GTDB taxonomy): Bacteria > Pseudomonadota > Gammaproteobacteria > Burkholderiales > SG8-39 > DATEDA01. Next base: position 36,419 of record CAVWFR010000046.1, read on the forward strand.
CCATCTCGATCCAGGTCTTCACGCGCTACCTGTTCGGCCGCCCGCTCGTCTGGGTGGAGGAGCTCGCCACCTACGCGTTCATCTGGAGCGTGTTCATCGGCGCGGCGCTGGGCATGAAGGAGCTGCGCCACATCCGCATCGACACGTTCGTCGTGCGGCTCGCGCCACGACCGCAGGCGTTCGCGCGCGCAGCGCTGTGGGCGCTCGCCACGTTCGCGGCGGTGGTAGTCGCGATCGAGGCGCTCGAGATCATGCCGATCGAGGCGCGCAGCCGCACGATGGCGCTGCCGGTGGAGCTTGACCGCCACTGGTTCTACTCGGTGCCGCTCTTCGCGAGCCTCGCGTCGATGGCGTTCACCGGCTGCTATCTGGTCGCCGCGGAGCTCGCGAAGGCGCTGACTGGCCGGCCGGTGGAAGCGGAGCTGGAGGTCGCCCGGCGCCGCGAGGCCGAGGAGCGCGAGGCGGCGCCATGACCTTCATACTGCTCATGTTCCTCGTCATGTTCGGGCTGATCGCGCTCGAGCTGCCGGTGGCGTTCGCGCTGATCCTGGCGTCGCTCTTCTATCTCGCGTTCGGCTCGCAAGCCCCGCTTTCGGTCGTCGTGCAGCGAATGGCGCCGGGCATCGACAGCTTCCCGCTGCTCGCGATCCCGCTCTTCGTACTGGCCGGCAACCTGCTCAACGTCGGCGGGATCTCGCAGCGGATCTTCGACTTCGCGCTCGCCGTGGTGGGGCACTTCCGCGGCGGGCTCGCGCAGGTGAACATCTTCGCCTCGCTGATCTTCGCCGGGATGTCGGGCGTCGCGCAGGCCGATGCTGCGGGCCTCGGCACGGTGGAGATCAAGGCGATGAAGAAGGAGGGCTTCGACCCTGCCTTCGCCGCGGCCTGCAGCGCGGCCTCCGCGATCGTCGGACCGATCATCCCGCCGTCGGTGATCATGGTGATCTACGGCGTGCTCGCCCAAGTCTCGATCGGCGACCTCTTCCTCGCCGGCATCATCCCCGGGTTCGTGATCGGGCTACTGCTGATGGCGATGGTGTACTACCTCGTGACGCTCGGCGGGGTGTACGCGCCGGTGCAGCCGCGCACGAAGCTGGCCCGCGCTCGCCCGCGCGTTCGTGCGCGCGATCCCGCCGCTCGCGGCGCCGGTGATGCTGGTCGCGGGGCTCCTCGCCGGCGTCGCGACGCCCACCGAGCTCGGCGCGCTGACGGTCGTCTATGCCGCAGGGCTGGGCTTCGCGTATCGCGAGCTGACCGTGCGCAAGCTCTATCGGGCGCTGGCGGACACGCTGGTGATGACCGGTGTGCTGGTATTCATCATGTCGGCGGCGGTGCCGTTCGGCTGGGCGGTCGCGATCAACAACGTGCCGGCGCAGCTGTCCGCGGCGATCCTCGCGCTGACACAGGACAAGTACCTCGTCCTCGCGATCATCAACGTCTTTCTGCTCGTCGTCGGATGTTTCATGGAGACGACCGCGATCCTGCTGATCGCCGTGCCGACCTTCCTGCCGCTGATCCTGCAGCTCGGCATCGACCCGGTGCACTTCGGCCTGATCATCATCCTCAACCTGCTGATCGGGGCGACGACGCCGCCGTTCGGCGTGCTGCTCTTCATCGTCATGGACATCGCGAAGGTCAGCTTTGGGCGGATGGTGCGGGCGATGCTGCCGTTCTACGTGCCGCTCGGCATCGCGCTCCTCGTGGTCACGTACTGGCCGTCGCTCTCGCTCTGGCTGCCGCGGGCGCTGAAGTAGGCTTGGCGGCAGCCCTTGAGACTCCGCGTCAGAGCCCAAGCTCGGACAGCCCCGGGTGGTCGTCCGGACGCCGGCCGAGCGGCCACCGGTACTTCCGTTCTGGAGCCTGGATCGGCAGGTCGTTGATGCTGGCGATGCGCCGCTGCATCAGGCCGTTCGCGGCGAACTCCCAGTTCTCGTTGCCGTAGGAGCGAAACCAGCTCCCCGAATCGTCGTGCCATTCGTAGGCGAAGCGCACGGCGATGCGGTTCTCGGCGCAGGCCCACACTTCCTTGATGAGGCGATAGTCGAGCTCGCGTGCCCACTTGCGCTGCAGGAACTGCACGATCGCCTCGCGGCCGGAGAAGAACTCGGCGCGGTTGCGCCAGACGCTGTCGGGCGTGTAGGCGAGCGAGACGCGCACCGGGTCGCGCGTGTTCCAGGCGTCCTCGGCCGCGCGCGCCTTCTGGCGCGCGGTCTCGGGCGTGAACGGCGGCAACGGCGGACGGCTTTCCATGCCGGACTCCTCGACGATCAAACCTGACGCACGGCCTGCTCCCGCAGCACCTGCACCTCGAATTCGAGCTGCGCGATCCGCTCGCGCAGCGGCTGCGACGCCGTCTCGATCTCCTCGAGCGTGAAGCGCGGCGTGATGTGCTGCGGGCAGTTCCAGTCGAACGCCTCGACCTCGATGATCGCCACGCCCTCCACGCGGGCGCGGTAGCCGGGCAGCGCGACCGCCGAGACCAGCTCCGGGTCCGCCGTCTTCACGTCCTCGAAGCGCAGGCGCCCGGCGAGCTTCAGCCGCTGCCGGCTCGGGTAGTCCACGACGATGATCGACACGCGATCGTCGCGCGACACGTTGCCCGCGCTCACGTACTGGCGGTTGCCGAGGAAGCTGGCGAACGCGATCCGGGTCGGTGACAGCACCTTCACGAACCCGCGCGGGCCGCCCCGGTGCTGGACGTACGGCCAGCCGGTCTCGCTCACGGTCGCGAGGAAGAAGCTGTCGGCGGCGGCGAGGAACCCGGCCTCGCGCGAGGTGAGCCCGTCGCCGGCCGCGCTTTCGGCCTGCATGCGCGCATACGCGGTGCGCGATCCGCGCGCTGCCTGCTCGGCCCGCACCGCCGGCGTGAACGCGATCTCGGCGAAGGTCTTCATGGCGCCCCCTACGCAGCCTTGCGCCTCGGCGTGTCGAGCAGCGCGACTTTCGGGAAGTCGATGTCGACCTGCACGCCCTTGCCGAGGATGTTGGTGAAGATGTTCAGCGCGACGACCGCGACGCTCTCGACGATTTCGGCATCCGACAGCCCTGCGGCGCGCGCGGCGTCGAACTCGACCGTGGTCACTTCGCCGAGATTATCGTTCAGCGCCCGCGCGAACGCGACGATCGCTGCGGCCTTCGCTTCGCCGGACGTGCCGTTGCGATTCAGGAGCATTTCGTCATTGGACAGGCCCGCGTGGCGGCCGATCGCGGTGTGCGCGGACACGCAGTACTCGCAGGCATTGCCTTCGGCGACGGCGAGCGCAATGCGTTCCTGCGTCGCCTTGTCGAGCGAGATCCCACCGAGCCCGCCGTAGAGGCCGAGGAAACCCTCGAGCGCCTTCGGCGAGTTGGCGAGCACGCGGATGAAGTTGGGGGTGACACCGAGCTGGGCCTGCACGGCATCCAGCAGCCGGCGGGCGTCGCCGGTGGCGGTTTTCGGGTCGACGATCTGTACTCGGGACATTGGCGAATCTCCTTCGGTCGGGGTTCGGGTCGGAGCCGATGCAGCGGCCACGAACGCAGGATGAGTCCTGCGCCGATCGAGATAAATGCCGGCTGCCTGACTTGATTACTGCGTTCATCGGATGAATACTGCGCGGATGGACAAGCTGCGCGCCATGGAGACCTTCGTCCGCATCGTCGAGGCCGGCAGCCTCACGGCTGCGGCCAACGCGCTCGGGCTCTCGCTGCCCGCCGTCGTCCGCTCGCTCGCGGCGCTCGAGCGGGCGCTGGAGGTCCGGCTGCTGAACCGGACGACACGCCGCTCGTCGCTGACCGACGAGGGCCGCGAGTACTACGAACGCTGCAAGCGCGTGCTCGCGGAAGTGGCGGACGCGGACGCGGCGCTCTCCGCGCGTCGCGGCGAACCGAAGGGGCGGCTGCGCCTCACGGCGCCGGTGATGTTCGGCCGCCTGCGGGTCGCGCCGGTCGTGGTCGAGTTCGCAGCCCGGTATCCGGACGTGGCGGTCGAGCTGCTGCTGCTCGATCGCGTGGTCGACCTCGTCGAAGAGGGGATCGACGCCGCAGCGCGCATCGCGCACCTGGCCGACTCGACGCTCATCGCCTTGCCTGTGGGCGAAACGCGGCGCGTCGTGTGTGCGGCGCCCGCGTACCTGAAGCGGGCTGGCACGCTCGAGGTCCCCGGCGACCTCGCCACTCATCGCTGCGTGGTCTTCACCGGCCTCTCGGCGAACGACGAATGGTCGTTCGGCGGCCGGCCGCCCGAGCGCGTACCGGTCCGCGCGGTGCTTCGCACCAACCAGTTCGACGTCGCCATCGACGCCTGCCTGCGCGGGCTCGGATGCGGCCAGTTCCTGTGCTACCAGGTCGAGGGGCTCATCGCCGCCGGCAAGGTGAAACGCCTGCTATCGGACTTCGAGCCGGCGCCGCTCCCGATCCACATCGTCTATCCGCACGCGCGGCTGCTGTCGTCGAACGTGCGGGCGTTCGTGGACATGGCGGTCGGGCGGCTGCGACGGTGACCGAG
>CAVWFR010000047.1:0-112511 GCA_963754305.1 uncultured beta proteobacterium
GACCGGCTGCCGCTCGCGTTCGACCTCGCCGCCGCCCACCTGTTCGATCCGGTCACCACGCGCCGTCTCGGCGCGCCGTCTTGAGGAGTCTCACCATGGCCGCCAATCCGCCCGTACTGACCGTCCGCCGCAACTTCCCGCGTCCTGCCGAGGCGCTCGTCGCGCGTTTCCGCGACGCGCCGAGCGGCTGGGTCGTCGACGCGAACGGCCGCCGCGGCGCGCTCGACTACCGCATCCGGCCGATCACCCGCGCGATGCGCTTCGCCGGCGTCGCGCTGACGGTCCACAGCCGCGCGCGCGACAACCTCGCGCCGTACGCGGCGATCGTCCACGCGAAACCCGGCGACGTGCTGGTCGTGGCCGCCGACGCCTACGAGGAGGCGAGCGTGGCGGGGGACATCCTGCTCGGGATGGCGAAGAACAAGGGCGTCATCGCGCTCGTCACCGACGGCATGGTGCGCGACGTCGACGGGCTGAACGCGGTCGGCATCCCGGTGTTCGCGCGCGGCCTGACGCCGAACTCGCCATACAAGGACGGCCCGGGGACGATCGGGCTGCCGGTCGCGCTCGGCGGCGTCGCGGTCGACGCGGGCGACCTCATCGTCGGCGACCAGGACGGGCTCGTCGTCGTCGCGCGCGCGGCGCTCGAGGCGGTCGCCGCGGCGCTCGACGAGGTAAAGGGGAAGGAAGCGAAGATGGACGAGCTGGTGCGCAAGGGCGCGACCGTACCGCCGTGGATGGAGCAGACGCTCGCCGAGAAGGGCGTGCGCTATCTGGACTGATGCGACGGGTCTTCTACATCTCGCACGCGACGCCCGAGGTCTACGCGATCATCCGGGCGCAGGTGCCGTCGGGGTTCGAGCTCGTCACGCTCGAGCGCGACAGCGACGAGGAGCGGCGCGAGCGGATCGCCGGCTGCGAGGTCGTGATCGTCGCTGCGAATCCGCTTCGCAAACCCCTCATAGACGCGGCCGGCCGCCTAGAGCTCGTCCACCACCAGGGCGTCGGCTGGCAGGACACCACCGACCACGCCGAGCTCAAGGCGCGCGGGATCCCGCTCGCGCTGACGCCCGAGGGCACCACGGTCGGCGTCGCCGAGCACACCGTGCTGCTGACGCTCTCGATCCTGAAGCTGCTGCCCTTCGCCGACGCCGAGCTGCGGCAGGGCCGGTTCCACGTCAACGCCCTGCGCCCGGCGTCGCGCGAGCTCGCCGGCATGACCGTGGGCTACGTCGGCATGGGCCGCATCGCGCAGGCGGTGGCGACGCGGCTGCGCGCATTCGGCACCCGCGGCATCTTCTTCGATCCGAACGTCGCGGCGTTCGAGCGATCTCGAGCGCACGAACCTCGACGCGGTGCTCGCCGCGAGCGACATCGTCAGCCTGCACCTGCCGCTCACGCGCGAGACGCGGCACCTGATCGGCGCCGCCGAGCTCGCGCGCATGAAGCCCGGCGCCTATCTCGTCAACACCGCGCGCGGCGGCCTGGTCGACGAGGCGGCGCTCGTCGGGGCGCTCGAATCGGGCCGGCTCGCCGGCGCAGCGCTCGATGTCTTCGAGACCGAGCCGCTGCCGGCGGGCCATCCGTTCGCGAAGCTCCGGAACGTCGTGCTGACGCCGCACATCTCGGCGGGAACACGCGATGCGCTCTCGACCAAGATGCGGGCGCTTTTCGCCAATGTCGAGCGCTTCTACCGCGGCGAACCGCTCGCGAACCGGGTGCTGTGACGATGCGCGCGACCGACGCTGAGAACTTCGACCCGCTCCGCGACCTCGTCGCCGCGCTGCAGGAGGACATCGTCCTCGGCCGGCTGACGCCCGGCGCGCGGCTGGTCGAGGAGGAGCTGGCGGAGCGGTTCGACACCAAGCGCCACGTGGTGCGCGAGGCGTTCGGCGAGCTCGAGCGCGCCGGGCTCATCGAGCGCAAGCGGAACCGCGGCGCGTCGGTGCGCCAGCTGACCCCGGACGACGTCAACCAGATCTACGCGGTGCGGGAGATCCTCGAGCGCGGCGCCGCCGCGCAGATCGCGCTGCCACTCGGGCGCGCGCTGCTCGCACCGATCGAGGCGGCGCAAGCGAGGCACGACCGGGCGGTCGCGGCCGGCGATGCGAAGGCGGTGTTCCGGGCCAACTTCGAGTTTCACGAGGCGCTGTTCGCCGCCTGCGGCAACCCGTATCTCGCCCGTGCGATCGACGACTTCCGGAAAAAGACGCACGTGGTGTGGTCGTACGCGATCGTGAAGCCGGAGTACTTCCGCAACGCCCAGCGCGAGCACCGCGCGATGATCAAGGCGCTGAAGGACGGCGACCGCAGGCGCCTGGTCGAGCTCTGCGCCGCGCACCTGAACATCTCGCGCGCGGCGTACCTGGAGACCTGGCGGCTGCGGTTTCGCGGTTAGCGGGCACCGCAGCGAGCAGCCGCATGCCGTTGACCGCGCTCTCCGCGTCGAGCGCCCGCGGCTCGGCGCCGAGCGCGCGGAGCGCGAGCGCGTAGCGGGCGACGAGACCGGGCGCGCCGAGGAGGAAGACCGGCGCACCGCCCACCGCGGCGAGCGCGTTGCGCAGCTCGTGGCCGATCAGCAGCCCGGACAGGTACTCGCCGCCGCCCGCGCCGGAGAGCTCGCCGAAGAGCGCCTTGGCGCGCACGCCGAAGAGGTGGTGCAGCAGGCCTTCGGGCTCGGCCGAGCGCGCGACGCCGGCGAGGAAGGCGGCCTCGTCGGGCGCGCCGTCCTCGAGCATCCGGCCGAGCAGGCTGTGCGCCTTGAGCACGGCGAACGTCTCGCCGGTGAAGTGGGTGCTGAAGCCGACGATCTGCGAGCGCCGCACCCGCACCCACTTGCTGTGCGTTCCGGGGAGACAGACCGCCGCTTCCTCGGGCAGCTCCTCGAGCGCGCCGAGGACCTGCGTCTCCTCGCCGCGCATCACCTCGCGCACGCCCGCGGTGTCGAAGCCGCTCACGCCGGGGACGATGTACGCCGCCGCCCCGTCGAGCTCGACCGGGTGGAGGCGCGCGGCGATCTCCGGCGCACCCGCGGGGCATTCGCAGTAGGGAACCTCGACCCAGCCCTGACGGCTCCCGACCATGCCGCAGAGCACGACGGTTTCGCCGCCGCCGGCGAGCCAGCCGCCGATCTCCTCGGCGAGCACCTGCGGGAACCGCCCCGCCGGAACCCCGGCGATGCCGCGCGGAGATTCGCGCCGCGCGAGAATCGCGCCACCCTCGTCGAGGCGGTAGGCGCGAAAGCTGGACGTACCCCAGTCGACGGCGATCATCGGCGGCGGGTTGGTGGTCGCGGGACGAGCGCACTATACTCGGCGCGCCAGGTGTTACGACACGAGGGCCACAGCCCCTCGTGCTCCCCGAAGCCAGGGAAACCGCTGCCTTCGCCATCGGTTTCAACCTTTGCCCGGAGGCCGACGATGTCCGACGACAGGAAACCCAAGTTCCGCTCCGCCCAGTGGTTCGGCCGCGAGGACCGCGACGGCTTCATCTATCGCAGCTGGATCAAGAACCGCGGCATCCCGCACGACCAGTTCGACGGCCGCCCGGTGATCGGCATCTGCAACACGTTCTCCGAGCTGACGCCGTGCAACTCGCACTTCCGCACCCTCGCCGACTACGTGAAGCAGGGCGTGCTCGATGCCGGCGGCTTCCCGCTCGAGTTTCCGGTCATGTCGCTCGGCGAGACGATGCTGCGGCCGACCGCGATGCTGTTCCGCAACCTCGCCTCGATGGACGTCGAGGAGTCGATCCGCGCAAACCCGATCGACGGCGTGGTGCTGCTCTTCGGCTGCGACAAGACGACGCCGGCGCTGTTGATGGGCGCGGCGAGCGCCGACGTGCCGACGATCGGCGTGTCCGGCGGTCCGATGCTCTCCGGCAAGTGGCGCGGGCAGGACATCGGCTCGGGCACCGGCACCTGGCAGATGAGCGAGGAGGTCCGCGCGGGCAAGATGCCGCTCGAGGATTTCTTCGAGGCCGAATCGTGCATGCATCGCTCGCACGGTCACTGCATGACGATGGGCACCGCCTCGACGATGGCGTCGATGGTGGAAGCGCTCGGGATGGGCCTGCCCGGCAACGCCGCGTTCCCGGCGGTCGACGGGCGGCGCAACGTCATCGCGCGGATGGCCGGCCGGCGCGTCGTCGAGATGGTCAAGGAGGATCTCCGCATGTCGAAGATCCTCACCCGCGAAGCGTTCGAGAACGCGATCACGGCGCTCGCAGCGGTGGGCGGCTCGACCAACGCTGTGATCCATCTGACCGCGATCGCGGGTCGCATGGGCGTGAAGCTCGAGCTGGAGGACTTCGACCGCATCGGGAGCCGCTTGCCCTGCCTCGTCAACCTGCAGCCCTCCGGGCACTACCTGATGGAGGACTTCTGCTATGCGGGCGGGCTGCCCGCGGTGCTGCGCGAGCTCGGGCAGGCTGGCGTGCTCCACAAGAACGCGATGACCGCGAACGGCAAGACGATCTGGGAAAACAACCAGGACGCGCCCTGCTACAACCGCGAGGTGATCTACGCGTACGACAAACCCTTCAAGCCTGCCGCGGGGATCGCGGTGCTGAAGGGGAACCTGGCGCCCGACGGCGCGGTGATCAAGCCGTCGGCCGCTACGCCGGCGCTGCTCAAGCACCGCGGCCGCGCGGTCGTATTCGAGGACATCACCGACTTTCATCAACGCATCGACGACGAGAGCCTCGACATCGACGAGCACTGCATCATGGTGCTCAAGAATTGCGGGCCGAAGGGTTATCCCGGCATGGCCGAGGCCGGCAACATGCCGCTACCGCCGAAGGTGCTGCGCAAGGGGATCACCGACATGGTGCGGATCTCGGATGCGCGGATGAGCGGGACCGCGTACGGCACGGTGGTGCTGCACAGCGCGCCGGAAGCGGCGGCCGGCGGACCGCTGGCGTTCATCCGGAACGGCGACATGATCGAGCTCGATGTCGGCGAGCGGCGCCTGCACGTCGAGGTGTCGGACGCCGAGTTCGCGCGGCGGAAGGCGGAGTGGAAGGGGCCGCCGCAGCATCTCGCGCGCGGGTACAACAAGCTCTACGTCGACCACGTGCTGCAGGCGAACAAGGGCGCCGATCTAGACTTCCTCGTCGGGAAGAGCGGGGCGGCGGTGCCGAAGGACAATCATTAGACGCCGCCCGCAAGCCCTCTGATCGGCGAGCGCGATTCGACTGCCGTTCAGCGACAGCTCGAGCGCTCCTGCAGTGCCGGCGTCAACGTCGACGCGCGCGTGCCCGAGCCGGAGTCGCCTTGGCGCGCTTCTTCGAGCGGGCCGCGCGCTTCGTGGCGACCACCTTCTTCGCGACGATCTTCTTCGCCTTGGGGCGCGTCGCACCGCCTCGGCGCTTGGGACGGGATGGAGCCGTTCGCTTCGCCGGTATCCGCTTGGCGGGCTTGCGCGGCCCGCGCGCTGTCTTGCCGGCCGGGGTTCGAGCTTTCCCCGCCATCGGCGTGCGTCGGGGCCGCGCGGCCGCCATCGCCGGCGCGGCGACTCCGAACGCGGCCTTGGCGCGCTCCCAAAACGCTTCGCGGTCCTCGAGCCCGATCAGGCCGCCGTTGATCTTCTTCGTGATCGCCACGAAGTCGCCGGCGTCCGCCAGGGCATTGAGGCCTCTCTTCGACCAGAACCAGCCCGCCGCAAGGCAGCCCACCTCGGGCGTTTCGAGCCGCTCGGGCTGGCTCACGAGGTCGACGCCGATCGCCGCGCCGCACGTCCGGTAGTTGTCTTTGCCGGTGAGCTGGATCGGCCCGCGACCGCGGTACCGCCAGCCATCGCCGCTATCCTCGGGACCATTGCCCAACCGCCCGCCGTAGACCCGATTGGCGATGCGTTCGTCCTGCCGGTCGAACGCCTGGGCCTCGGCATCGGTCTTGAAGTACTTGGGAAACACCTGGCGCAGGCGCTGCCAACGATAGCCCAGGTTCTCGTTCCAGCGCTGGAGCTGGCCGGATTCGTGAGCGAGCTGCGCCAGAAATGCGGCCATGCGCGCGGGCGTGTCGATCTCGTAGCGCGCCATGGCAGCATCGAGCGCGGGGGTCACTTGATCGGCAACGCTCGCCGCGCGCGGCATCACCGCCACCAGATCATTGCGCGTCAACATCATCTACCCTCCTCGGTAAGCTGCGGCCCATCGGTCAGTACTGGAGGTCACGCAGCGTGTAAGGTCGGCTCGGCTTGTTCCTGAGGATCCTGAACAGCACCGAGTTCATCGTGTTCTCGTCGTTGTCGAAGCCGCCGTGCGTCTCGCTCCGCGACAAGCTCGGCGTGAGGACCGCCGCCTTCGGACCCGCGCCCGCGATCACCAGGCTCGGCAGGCCGTCGACATCCTTCTTGAGCATGGCCTCCACTTCCCGATCCACGAGCTCCTTGTTCGGGTCCTGGCTCGCGGAGCTGATGAATCGCTCCATGCCGAGAATGGGGGTCTCACGCTGCGCCTCGAAGGCGTTGCTCACGAGATAGAGCAGCGACTTTCCGTACGGGCCGACCGTGTCGTCCCGCTCGCCGACATCGCTCAGCGCGTAGATGGTGGGCCGCGGACAGCGCCCCTTGTTGATGTCGGGGAGAAGAAGCCGCTTGAATGCTTCAACGGTGATCGCGGGCGCCAGAAACTGCATCGTGCTGAAGTTGGCGCCCAAGCTGACCAGCTTCTCGATGGCGTACGCGGCGAAGATGCTGCCGGCGCTGTGGCCGACGACGTGAAGCTCCCATTTCTTCTTGTCGGCCGGACTCAGCGCGGCGAGCGCCTGGACCGCGTGCTTTGCGAGCAGGCTCATTCCCCCGCCGGCGACCGAAGACAGGCGCGCGTTTTCCTTCATCTCGTCCCACAGCCTCATGCCCGGCCCGGCGGCAGTAATCTCGATGGTGCGGTCCTTTGCGTCGACCGTTCCGTCGCGAAGCTTCCGGAGCCATTCCGCGCCTGCGCGCTCATCATCGTTGGTGAAGAGATCGAGGATGCTCGACTGCAGGGACTCCCAGAAACCCGTCTCCCACATGATGTGGATCGGATAGATCTCGTTCTCGAGGCAAACGTCCCGGAAAGCGACGACGCGTCGTGCGACGGCGTCCTCCTTGTTGAGCCCGCCGTGGAGGTAAAGCATCACGCGCCGCTTGCTCCAGGTCTTGGTCTGCTCCCGGATCGATTCAAACAGCCGTTCGAGATCCTTCTCGGTCGTCCAGTAGTCTCCCGAATCGGAGAGCTTCCCGTTGTTGCCGATGTCGACGACGTACGGGCGAATCTCGCTGAGCGGGATCGCCCGACTCGCACGCTGCAGGCCAGCGGTCGTGTCCGCACCGCGATCCTTCGACCACACGTCGAGGCTCACCGGAACGCCGAGTTGGGCCACCCAGCAGTCGGTGGCGTGCAGCATCCAATCCTCGTACGGGAGCAGCGCAAACCCGCCGCTCCCCCATCCCTCGCCCCATGAGTTCTGAATCACGAACCCATCCCGCGTATAGCCCACGACGGCGACGGCGTGCCCTCCATCCGCCCGGCCTTTGCGCACGATTACCGGGAGTTCTCTGGTGACCAGGTTGTTCGTGGAGGTATAGGTGATGTTCTTTTTGGTCGGGCCTGGCTCATCCCACCCTGCATGAACCATGAGCGTGACGTACAGAATGCCGGCCTCGTTCAGCGCAGCGTGCATGTCGCGGATGTTGCGATGCATGACGCGGTAGTAAGCGCCTCCTGGCGTGTTCTGGGCCTCGACACCCAGCTCGTACGACAGATGCTGCGCGCCGAAACGGGTGTCGGGCCAGGATTTCCGGCCACACACGCCGTGAGCGACCCAGCCTTTCATGCCGCCGCGTGCGCTCGAGCCTTCGTACTTCTCGCCCGGCCATTCGTCGTACTTTCGCGCCATCTCGTAGAGCATGCGGGGGCTCACGGCGCGCGCTCGGTTCCGCGCATTGATCAGATTCCGGTGCGCCAGCTGGAAGTTGATGACCGCCGCAAGAGCAAAGCCGGTGCACGCCCCTTCGCTGCCTTGATCCAGGACCTCCGGGACGAGATCGATGTTGATCAGCTGGTCGGGCAAGGGCGCAAGCGCGGGCTGATAGAACCAGTCCCGCACGTCGATGCGATCGGGAACGGCATCGAGCTTGCGGCTTATCTTCTCCGCCGTCGTCCGAGCCGGCGCAGGATCGCGCCGTTCGTTCGCGGGGGCGCGCGTTGCCTTGGGCGTCGCCCGCTCGAGCGTGGATTGTGCCGCGCGTTGACCTTTACGTCGCTGCTTGCGAGCCATGTCCCCTCCCTTGCGCTGCGTGAATTGTCTGCGGCAGCTTCCGCACCGCCGGCGTGATGCGATGGGAGGCCGCGCTCGCCTACCAGGACCGAAGTCTAGTGTTCAGATCACGGAATTCGTATAGATCTTTCGGACGGGAAGAAGGATTAAGGGGTTCGGACATGCGGGTCTGGTCGCAGCGGCGGGGCACACGCTAGACCGGATGCTGCCGCAGCGGCGGGGCCCGAACGCCCGAGTGCGTCGAGGGACGGCGCGGCGCAAATCGGCACGCGGTGATGATCAAGGCATCGCGGATGAGATGAACGAGCTGTGCGAACCCGAAGGGACGCGCGGAACCGCGAGCTGCGCGCGCATCTCGCCAGTAACCCACCGAATCCCGCACCTGTCCACGCTCGCTGCCAGGCACTGCAAGAGACGTCGAATCGCTTGGCGGCTCGCTGATTCAGTCGCGGGCCACGCACCCCGAGCTCGTCGAGCGGGTGATTCCGGGGGATGCGGTCCGGGCGCTCCGGATCTCGACCAACACGCTGGGGAGCGGGTTCGTCGAAGCCATCGCCAACAGTACGCTCCTCGCGATCCGGAATGGGCAGCCGGACGAGATGCGGGGCACCGCGGTCCGAGTGCCGGTGCTGGAGGCCGGGGGTACGGAGAGAGTCGGACGGTTTGGATGGAAGAGTCAGCACGCCAGCCTGGAATCATTCGCTGCCGACGCCTACCTCAACGAAATGGGCATCACCAGTCCGTTGCTCCCCGAGGAGAACACGTCGAACGGCGTCTCGCGTGCGACCGGTTTCGACCCGGTGGCCGACCCCGAGGACGACGGCAAGGACATTACTGGCATTCGCCGACTTCATGCGGTCGACGAAAGCCCCGTCGCGCGGGCCCATCAACGCGGCGGTGAGTGCGGGCGAGACGGTGTTCAACCGCATCGGCTGCGCAAGCTGTCACGTCCCTTCCATCACCACCGCGCCGGCGGGAACGAAGATCAACGGCGGCGCGTTCACCGTTCCCCCCGCGCTCGCGAACAAAGTCATCCACCCTTACAGCGATTTCCTGTTGCACGACGTGGGCACCGGGGACGGGATCCCGATCCTGCCGACGCCCGAGTACGCGTCGACCGCGAACAAGATGCGGACCGCGCCACTCTGGGCGCTGCGTACGCGCAATCGCCTGATGCACGATGGCCTGTCGTACACGCGCCAGGACGCCATCGAGAGGCATGCCGGTCAGGCCGCCGGGGTGACAAGCCGGTACAAAGCGTTGCCGGAGGAGCAGCGGAGGCAGCTGCTCGCCTTTCTCGATTCACTGTGAGGTGAGACGTCGCGCCCGCGGGCATTCTTCGCGCCCGCGGGCGCCGCTGCGAAGACGAAGCGCCTCCGCCTCATGGCGGAACGCCGTCCGCGCCACGTAGCATTACCCACCCTGTTGCGGGTGGTCCTCGTAGTACTCCTGCGCGCCGGGATGCAGCGGGATTCGCGCCGCTGAAGCCGGCTTCGGACCTCGCGCGCCGTTCGGAGCTGCGGCGCCGACTTCCGTCCATTGCTCGGACAAGGCTTCAACGACCTGGTAGGCGATGGCGTTCGGCAAGTCATCGCGGCAGACGAAGACGTACGCATCGAACTGCGCCAGCGTGCGGAACGGGACTTTGCCGTTATCGGCAAACCGACCCGTTCCTCGCAACGCTATCCACGCATCTTCTTCCCGCATCAGAGCGGCGTCCAGCTGCTTCGTTGCGACCAACCTCACCAGGTCGTTGAGGTCGCGGGCGCGCGCCATCATCGCGCGGCTGTCGGGCAAATGCTTCGCCAGTAGCCCCGCGATCGCCTGGCCGAGCCGGACGGAAGCTTCATCCTCCGCATTGGCGACCACGATCAGGCGAACCTTCCGGTAGACCTCCCACTGGCGGTACGGCGAATGGCCCGTCAAAAGCAGCCACAAGCCGCCCGTCATGGCCAGGAAACAGCGCCGGTTCATTCGCGCCCCGCGAGTCGCGAGAGCGGGGCCCAGAGCGGCGGGTGTTTCAGTCGTCATCGTGATCGCGATGGCGCTCGAAGACGCCGAGGTCGAGAATCGCCGACACCGCGAAGTTGGGCGTGTCCACGAGATTGCCGATGCGCAGATCCACCGCGACGCTCGACAAGCAGTACGCCTGCTCGCGACTGAGGCCTTTGTTGAGGACGAGCCAGTCGACCATCTGGAGCAAAGCGTCCCGGGCCGCGAGCGTTACATCTTCGGACAGATTGGTGAGCGGCCCGATCTTCGTCCCGTTCAGATAGGCGTGAGTGGGCGGTATGACCCCCTCCTTCTTCAGCGGGTAGCCAACCGTCGCATGAAACTTCCTGGGCGCCAAGCGCTTCAACTGCGCGCCGCCGCGGTACTGCGGCTGCGTCACTTGCGACCCGAGCCCTTTGATCACTTCCACCTTGACCGTCACGGTCGCGTCCATCTCGATCGCAGTACCGGAGACTTCACCGTCCCCTTGCGCGAAATGCACATCGCCGATGGAAAGCAGGCAGCCGGCGGTGAAGCAGGGAAGCAACAGCGTCGTCCCGACCTGCATCTGCTTGATGTCCATGTTGCCGCCGTTCTCCCGCGGGGGGATGGTGCGCAAGCAGCGGTCCTTGCTGCTGCCCGCCGGGCCGCACACTCCGCTCGGCAATGCATCGAGCGGCTCGGGCTGCAACACGAACCCGCCGGCCGCGGCCAGTGCAGCTTCGCGTTGAAAGTAGGTTTCGATCTGCGCCGGCCCCGGGGCGACACCGATCGTTCCCATGAAGCCGTCGAACCGGACTTTCACTCCGGGAATGTCCGGCGACGTCCCGCCGCGGCGCGTCAGATCCCAGCGGGCGATGAACGGATCCGGAAACACATCGCGGAGAAATCCGAAGCCCGGCACGACGATCGTGTAGCCGAACTTGTCCGGCTCGATGTCGAGCAGGGTGACCGCTAGAACGTCCCCCGGGGCGGCTCCTCTGACGAACAGCGGCCCGGTCAGCGGATGAACGAGATTCAGGTTGAGCGCGACGACGTCGGCCGCCGTCGAGTTGCGGTCGAGCGAGTGATCGAAGGCATCACGCGTTCCGAAGACGACGACATCTCCCGAGTTGGCCATCTTTACGGGAGGAATCGCGGGATGCCAGCGATTGTGACACTTGGGATCGTCGGCACACCGTTCTCCGGTCTTGGGGAGCTGCACGACATGCTTGCCGTGCCGATGGTCGTCGCGCTCGCCGCGTCGGTCGTCGGCGGATGCCGGCGAAGCGGCGCTCAGGAAAAATCCGAGCGCGGCGCCAAACAAGGCGGCAGGCCGCCCGATCGTCGTCGTTGTTGGTTTCGGCATGGTCGTCCTCCTTGATGACGTTGGACAAGACGTCTTCGAAACACGCTAAAGGAACGATGACAAATGCCGGACGGAGCGAACGCAGTCCAGCAGGAAACACAGCAGAGCACCGGGGATCGCCGCCGCCCGGTCCGGTTTTCTTATCGGTCCGCGTGGGGCCGGCAGACCACTGTAGGGCGTCTGCCGGATCATGCTACTCCGGTCGCGAGAGGAGTTGAACCTTTCGGCACGCGCCGAGCTCGCGGCCGGTTGAAGAAATTACCCAGTGGCGTAGGGTCCGCCGCTGCCCTCCAAAGATCGGAACAGGGGTCTCGTTCCGTCGAGAGAAACGACGACGTCACTCGGCAGACGCTGACCGCGTCCGAACTTTTTTCTTGACAACGTCGGTCGCGCGAGCCATAAACCAAAGGTCTCGGCGGGCAGCTACGAAGGAAAGAACAATGTCCCTCGCCTATGTAGACCGAAAGGCGCGCCATACGTCGGGCGTGCTGCTTTTGTGTTGCGCAACAGCATGCGCCACGACCGCGGTCGCGGCGATGTTCGCGAGAACGACGCCGCGGCACCCCCGCGGTTGAACAGCCTGTTCAGTCACGATCATGCCTACCATGAGCCCCGGAACGCCGCTACTGCACCGCACACTAATGGTGTCGGTCGCAGTTCTCGCGGCCGCCGTCGTCGGGCTTCTCGCCTTTGGAATCCATCGCGAAGCGGCGATCACGCCATCACCGACCGCCGCCCAGGCACCGGCTCAGCCGTCGCGCCCGGCCCTCACCTCGGCGGAGGAGCGATACATCCACCAGCTGTGGCCGATCCATGGCGACGTCGAGCGCAGCGCGATGCGGATGGCCCTCGGGCAGATCTTCTACAAGACCCAGGATCTCGGCCGAGCCGAGCTCGGTACCAGGGTCGAGCAGGCCCTCGCGACCTACCGTGCTGCGGAAACCAAGCTTCGCGCCTTGGATCCGCCGGCTTCGCTGCTCAATGAGCACGATGAATACCTTTCCGCGGTTCGTCTCTTCCAGGAATCCGCGGTTGAACTCATGAAGATGTTCAAGGACGGCCAGGACGATCACATGCTGGCCGCCTATCCGAAAAGCCAGCAAGGAAGCGACAAGATCAGAGAGGTCGGCGGAAAGTTCTGGCCGCACGAATTTCCGCCCCATTGAGGGCGGGGTTAGCGGCAGGGATCGGCAAGCAGAGGAACGGTGGCGGTGGGACCGCCCCGGCGAATAACACACTCAAAAGGAGGTCGCGTTCATGATTCGCAAGCAACTGATGCGTCGCGGGATGTTGGTGGGAGCCTTCGCGGTGTTCGGATGCCTCGGCGGGGCAGGGATGCTTCTCGCCAACGACGACGACGATGACAAGCATGACCGCGGGAACGATCAAAAGCGGCCACCCCAGACCTTGGAGCAAGGCTTCGAGAGCACCGACCAGCTCTTGCGCGACATTCAGCGGGCAGAACGGGGACCGGAACATTCCGCGTGGATCGTCGAGAGCAGCCGGTTCCTGAATGTGCCTCACCGCGCATTCCAACCGGACGTGGGCGAGCCCCCGTTCATCGACTTGCCGGTGAACATCGGCATCATCAAAGACCCGGACGGGGACATCACGCTCTACGACAGCGGCTGGAAGGCGCTCAACTACATCTACGAGTGGAACACCTCGTGCTGCTGGAAGGACTTGCGGGACCAGATGCGGGCCATCGGGCTGAACCCGAATCGTGTCGTCAGGATCATCGTCGGCCACGGACACTGGGATCACGCCGGTCAGCTCAGCTCGTTCCCCAACGCGGTGCTCTATATCCAGAAGGAGGAGCTGAAGCAGATCGACTTCTTCCTCAACTATCCGACGGAGTTCAACGCCGGCAACATCCGGGCGGTGAACACCGTCAATCCGCTGACTGGCGAGCGGGTCGGGCCGCCGCAGCAGGCCTGCGCGCGGAGCCCCGTTTGCGGTTATCCGCCGCAAACGGTGAACGAGATCCTGGGCAAGCTGCTCCACGGCAAGGCGAAGGTGATCGACGGAAGGCACCGGGTCGCCCCGGGGATGATCATCCATCCGGCGTTCCGCGGCCACACCTATGGATCCCAGCTCCTGCAGGTCAACACGAAGCGGGGGCAGCTGGTGTTCGGCAGCGACACCTATTCCTCCTGGACGGGGATCCGGGACTGGCTCGTGGCGAACATCCAGCAGACGGACACCATTCAGCAGTTCCTCGCGTATGAGAAATGCTATGTCCTTACGTCGAAGGGGGACCACAGCTACAACAACTGCATAGCGGCGCACGAGCCGACCTCCTACTCGGCGGAGTACCCGATCACGTCCAACTGGTGGAACATCCCGAACGGGAACTGCTCGCGGGCGGCCGAACTGACGATCGCCCATGGCCAGAAGTCGCTCGTCCCGGCCAACCCCGACCGGACGCCTCCCAACCAGTGCGTGTCGGTGGTGCCGCCGCTTCCTGTTCCGCCCAGGGTGTAGCGCGCCTCTCGCGCCGAAACTCGGGTCTGAGCTGGCCCTTTGGGGATAGCTCAGACCCGGCCTATTTCTGATGTCGCGTCGCACGACGCTCCGGACGGTCGGCGACGGCTGGCGAGCGCGCCTTGCAGTCCTCGCGCTCGTCGCCGCCTGCTGGCCTGGCGGGGTGCCGGCGCACGAAGCGGACGCTTGGGGCGGGCTGTTTCGTACCCTGGACGCGGGCGCCACGTGGATCCCCATCAATCCGGGGATCTTCGTGAGCGGCGCGCGCGCCCTGGCCGTGAGCCCGCGCGACCCCAACCACCTGCTGATGACGACCGACACCGGCGTCTGGCGTTCGCGTAACGGCGGGCGGGATTGGGACCTCGAGGCGCCGGACGTCCTGACCGGCCCCGCCTTCGCCGCGACCTTCGACGGCGACGGCGATCGGGCCCTCGTCGCCGGGAGCTCGACGCTCTTCCGCCACGATGGCGACCGCTGGCGGCCGCTCCGCACGCCCGCAGGCGCCGCACCGGCGCGCGCGCTGGTTCCGGGCGCGGCGCCCGGGCGCGTGTATCTGGCAGGTCGATCCGGGCTCTACGTCAGCGACGACTGGGGTGGGTCCTGGGTCGGCGCAGGCAGCGCTTTCCAAACCGAGCACGTCACCGCGTTGCTGGTCGTTCCCGGGCGGCCGGACGAGGTCTACGCGGTGGTCGGAGGATCGCTGTGGTCGAGCAGCGACGGTGCCCGCAGCTGGCAGCCGCGGCGCGAAGGACTCTCCGGAGGCGGCGTCGAGGCCGTCGGTTTCGATCCCTCCAACCCGGCCCGCGTCTGGGCGGTCGGAGCCGGACAGGTGTTCCTCGGCGATCGGCGAGGCGAGCGGTGGCTGGCGATCGGTAAGCCAGTCCCGGGCGGGCCGGCGACCGCACGGGGTGTCGCGGTCAGCGGTGATGTGATCGTGATCGCAACCGACCGCGGCGTATTGCGGAGCCTCGACGGGGGCGAGCGCTGGGAGCCCGCGACGGAGAGCCTCCCCGGTCACCTCGCCGCCGGAGTGCTGGTCCGCGATCCGCGCCGCGCCGACACTCTCTACGCCGGCTTCGCGCTGACGACCTACGAGGAGCTCCAGCAGCGGGCGCCGCAAGACCAGACCGCGGCGGCGCGGACCGGCGCCGTGGGCATTGCCACCGGCTTTGCCGGCATCGCCGGCGGCGGCGTCGCCAGCGTAGCCGCCGGCCTCGCGCTCCTCGCCCTGCTTGCGTCGGGCGTGATTGCAATCGTGCGCCGGACGCGCTCGCCGACCGTGTCCCGTCCCGAGCGGACTGACAAACGTCCGCAGGAGTCGTCGATCACGCCGATACCGCCGTGAGCCAAGCAGCGAGATTCGCGACGTTCCCTGCCTGGTCGTGGCGTGCATGGCTGGTTCTCGCGATCACGCTCGCCTTGGTCGCCGGCCTGACCCTCGTCATTTGGCCGACCCGTCCGCCCGGGCCGGGCGGGTTCGAGGAGATCAGGCTGCCGAGCCGGACCGACATCCCGGTAGCCATCGCGACCGCGCGCGACGGAACGGTGTGGTTCACGCTTGAATCTGCCAATGCCATCGGACGGCTTCGAAACGGGCAGGTCGAGCGAGTGCCGAAGGACGGTGAGAGCATCGAGCCGCTCGGCTTGGCCGTCGACGCCAGCGGCAACGTCTGGTACACGGACGCGCCGAAGCAACGCATCTCCCGGGCTGCGCCCGATGGGACGATCGCTTCGTTCGGCCTTTCGACGCCGGTGGCGAGGTTAGGTCGTCTGGCGGTTGCGCCCGATGGTGCAGTGTGGTTCGCCGAACCCAGCGTGACGAGCGTGACGCGCCTGAAGGACGGCCGCCTCACTCGCCATGTCGCTGGTGCGCTCGCCGCCAAGATTCCCGCGGATGCGGCGCCGTTCGGCGTCGCCGTCGCGCCGGATGGAGCAGTGTGGGCCACGCTTCCGAACGCCGACCGGCTGTTGCGGATCGCTCCGGACGGGACCGCGACCTCATTCGAGGTGCCCACCCGTCAAAGCGGCCTCGGCGATATCGCCGTCAACGCCAACGGCGTCGTCTACTTCCTCGAGACCACCGCCAACAAGATCGGCCGCCTCACCGGCGGACGGATCGAGGAATTCGCCGTACCGACCCCGCACGCGGGTCTCACCGCCCTCACCGTGGCGCCGGACGGCGCCGCGTGGTTCACGGAGCTACGCGCGCACCGGCTCGGCCGGCTGCATGGCAGCACGATCACTGAGTTCGAGCTGCCGCGTCCGAATGCACGCCCGTTCGGGATCACCGTGGACGGTGCGAACAACGTCTGGTACGCCGACCTCAGCGGATGGGTCGGCCGGCTCCACGCGGACCGGGCTCGACTGCGCTAGCAGCAGACCCGCACGTTGCTACCATAGGCCGCATGTCCCCCTACACCCTTCACTGCTTCGCCCAATCCGGGAACGCCTACAAGGCGGCGCTGATGCTCAACCTCTGCGGCGCCGACTGGCAGCCGCGCTTCGTCGATTTCTTCAACGGCGAGACCCGCACCCCCGAGTACCGCGAGCGGATCAACGAGATGGGCGAGGTCCCGGTCCTCGAGCATGCTGGCAAGCGGCTCGCGCAGTCGGGTGTGATCCTCGACTACCTCGCCGCGACCCTGGGCAAGTTCGGCCCCGCCGACGACGACGAACGCCGCGAGATCCTCCGTTGGATCCTGTGGGACAACCACAAGCTCACGAGCTATATCGCGACGCTCCGCTTCCTCGTTCAGTTCCAGAAGACCGGCGAGACGCCGGTCACCGAATTCCTGCGCGGCCGCATGAAGGGCGCGCTCGGCATCCTCGACCAGCATCTCGCGAGGCAGCCGTTCGCGGCGGGCCGGAAGCTCACGATCGCCGACTTCTCGATGTGCGGGTACCTCTACTGGCCCGACGAGTACGGCGTGAGCTGGGCCGAGTATGCGAACATCGGCGCATGGCTCGATCGCATCAAGTCGCAACCGGGCTGGGTTCATCCGTACGAGCTGATGCCCGGCCACCCGCTGCCGGCAAAGGCCTGATCCGCCGCGCGGCGGCGCTCGCGGCGCTGCTGCTTGCCGCGTGCGGCGCGCCGACGCCGCCGTCGGAGCCGCCCGCGAAGCCGCCGCCGGTCGCATCGACCCCGCCGGCGCCGCCCGAGACGGCACCCGCCAAACCCGCGCCGCCGCTCTCTCCGCTCGATCGCTACAAGCGCGAGGTTGCGATCGCGATCCTGAAGGCGAACACCCCGCACACTTTCGAGGGCGTCCCGCCGCACCTCCTGCGCGCGGTGATCGTGCTGCAGCTCACGATCGACGGCCAAGGCAAGCTCACCAGCATCAAGACGCTCCGCACACCGGACGCCGCGCTCGCCGCCGCGGCGACGACGAGCGTGCGCGCGGTCGGCGCGTTGCCCGCGCCGCCGCGCGAGCTGCTGAAAGGCGGACGGCTCGAGCTCGCCGAGACGTGGCTCTACCGCAACGACGGCAAGTTCCAGGTGCGCTCGCTCGCTGCGCCGCAAACCTCCAACGTCGATTGAAGTGAGCCGCTTGCGCCTCCTCGCCGACGATCTCACCGGCGCGCTCGATACGGCGGCGCAGTTCGCCGGCGCCTGCGGTCCGGTGACGGTGCGCTTCCGCGAGGGCGACTGGCGCGCGCCCGCGGCGTGCCTCGCCTTCGACACCGCGACACGCGAGACCGACGAGTCCCGCGCCGCCGCCGAGATGTGGCGGCTCGCCCGCTTCTTCGCCGACGCTTCGATCGCGTTCCGCAAGCTGGACAGCCAGCTTCGCGGCCATCCCGCACTCGAGCTCGAGCGCGCGTTCTCGCTCGGCGGCTTTGCGAGCGCGGTGATCGCGCCGGCGTTCCCCGCCCAAGGTCGCATCACGCGGGACGGCGTCCAACACGTCCGCGGACCCGCCGGCGGTTGGCAGTCGGCGCGGCCGCATTTCGCGCGCGAGCTCGCGGAGCTCCGCCTCGAAGTCACGCTCGCGGCCCGTCCCGACGCGATCGAAGGCGCCGGCGTCTTCCTCTGCGACGCCGAGACCGATCGCGACCTTGCGGCGATCGTGGCCGCCGGGAAGCGGCTCGCGCCGCCGGTCCTCTGGTGTGGTTCGGCGGGGCTCGCCCGCGCGCTCGCGGGCGCCGCGCCGCCCGTCGCGCCGGTGCCCGGTGAGCCGTTCCTCGCGCTCGTCGGCTCCGGCCATCCGGCCGCGCGCGCGCAGCTCGACCGCATCGAGGATGCGCATCCCGAGTTGTGGATCGCCGTGCGCGAGGGCGCGGCGGAGGCCGAGGAGGTGCGTAGCTGCGTGGCCGCGCGCGGCGCGGCGCTCGTCACGTTCCTACTCCCCGACTACCTGTTCGACGCCGAGGCGTCGCGCCGCCTCGCGGCGGTCCTCGCCGAGCTCGCGCCGCGGCTCGACCCGCCGGAGGGACTCTTCGTCTCCGGCGGGGAGACACTGCGCGGCCTGGCCGAGGCGGTCGGCACCCAGGCGTTCGAGGTCACGGGCGAAGTGATGCCAGGCCTGCCCGCCTCCCGCCTCCGCGGCGGACGCTGGGACGGCGTCGCGATGGTGTCGAAGTCCGGCGGCTTCGGCGGGCCGGACCTGCTCGCGCGGCTCTTCGCGCGCGCAGGTGCCCTGCTCGAGGCGTAATCCCGTGGCCCTGCCCCGGATCGCGATCACGATGGGCGACGCCGCCGGCGTCGGCCCGGAGGTGATCATGAAAGCGCTCGCGCATCCCGAGGTGCATGCGCAGTGCCGCCCGCTCGTCGTCGGCGACGCGCGGCGGCTCGCGCGCGCCGGGGTCATCGTGGGTTCGGCGCTCGCGATCCGCACCATCGCCGTGCCCGGCGACGCGCGCTACGCAACCGACGCCGTCGACTGCCTGGACCTCGCCCTCGTGCCCGAGGACGCCGCGTTCGGCGAGCTGTCGAAAGCGTGCGGCGAAGCGGCTTACCGGTTCATCGAGCGCGCCGTGGCGCTCGCGCTCGCGGGCGACGTGGAGGCGATCTGCACGGCACCGATCAACAAGGAGGCGCTGAACGCTGCGGGGCATCGCTTTCCCGGGCACACCGAAATTCTCGCGCAGCTCACGGGCACCGCCGAGGTCTCGCTGATGCTGATGGCACCGGGGCTGCGCGTCATCCATGTGACGACCCACATGGGTTTGCTGGAGGCGATCGACCGCATCGACGCGGGTCTCGTCGAGCGGACGATTTCACGCGGCCGCGATCTCTTGCGGCGTGCCGGAACGGCCGAGCCGCGCATCGCCATCTGCGGCATCAACCCGCATGCGGGCGAAGGTGGGCTCTTCGGCCGCGGCGAGGAGGAGACGAAGATCGTGCCGGCGGTCCGCGCCTGCACCGCGCGCGGCTGGCGGGTCGAAGGCCCGCTGCCCGCCGACACGCTCTTCTACCGCGCCCGTAAAGGCGACTTCGATCTCGTCGTGGCGATGTACCACGACCAGGGACACGGTCCGGTGAAGGCGGTCGCCTTCGACACCGGCGTGAACGTCACCGCCGGGCTGCCGGTGGTGCGCACCTCGGTCGATCACGGCACGGCGTTCGACATCGCGGGGACGGGAAAGGCCGACGAGCGCAGCATGCTCGAGGCGCTGCGGCAGGCGGCCGCGCTCGCGCCGCGCTGAGCGCGCGGCTCAGACCGAAAACGGGCACGCGATCCCCCAGTCTCCGGCGATCCGCTTCAGATCCGCCATCGTATCCGCTGGCAGCAGCAACCCTTCCGTGCGGTGACGCGCATCGTTGCGCGCCTCGATCTCGCCCGGATAGAAGACCCCTCCGGTGTTCGCCATGTCCATTGCGAACGGCGGGTGTCGCCCGGCGGGCACCGCCAGCGACCACGGGTTGGTGCCGATAATCTTCTTCCGGCCACCCCACGGTGCCATGGCCGGACCGCCGTTCGTGGTCAGCAGCATCACGCATCCTGCCTCGGCGCCGGCGCGCGTGTAGTACATGCAGGTACCGAAGTGGTTGGAGTTTCGCACCGCAACGGAGCCGATGCCGTGCACGTGCGCGCGGCGGATGGCCTCGCGCGCCGCGTGCATCGTCACCACCTGCCCGACGCCCTCGCGGGCGTCGATCACGGCGACCGCTCCGGCGTCGACCACCGTCTCCGGTCGCGTGATCGCCGTCATCACGCCCGACTTGAGCCGCGCGAGATACCAGCCGGTGCGGAGCACCCCGTGCGACTGGTGGCCCCAAAGATCGGCCTGCACCAGCAAATCTGCGACGAGGCGCGCGTCGCCGTCCGGCACGCCCGACGACCGGTAGATCGCGGCAACGAATTCGACGAGCTCGTCCGGCTTGACGCGTATGTCCACGTCCCCTACCTTACCTCGCCATGGTTACCCGACGACAGCTCATCGCATCCGGCCTCGCGGCGACCGCGAGTATCTCCCTCGGCCGCAGCGCGTTCGCGCAGGACGCCTACCCGGCGCGGCCGATCCGCGTGATCGTGCCCCATGCCGCCGGTGGCGGCGTCGACATCCTGGCGCGCAACCTTGGCGAGCATATTCGGCCCCTGCTCGGACAGCCCTTCGTGGTCGATAACAAGCCCGGCGCGAACGGCATGATCGGCGCGCAGCTCGCCGCGTCCGCCGTACCCGACGGCTACACCTTGCTCATGGCTTCGGCCGGCGAGATCGCCATCAGCCCGCATCTCTTCCGCAAGATGCAGTACGACCCGTTCAAGGACCTGCAGCCGATCACGCTCGGCACCAAGGTGCCGAACGTGCTGACGGTGCACCCCGCCGTCGCGGCGAAGAACGCCGAGGAGCTGATCGCGCTCGCCAGAGCGCGGCCCGGCGAGCTGACCTACGGCTCGAGCGGCGTCGGCAACCTGCAGCACCTGAACGGCGAGCTCTTCAACAAGCTCACCGGAACGCGCATCACCCACGTGCCCTACAAGGGCGCCGCGCCGCAGATCGCCGACCTCGCCGCGGGCCAGATCACCATGGGCTACACCAGTGTCGCCGCCGCGATCGGCCTCATCAGAGCCGGCAAGCTTCGCCCGATCGGCGTCACCTCCAAAGAGCGTGTGCGCGCCATCCCCGACGTCCCTTCGCTGTCCGAAACGCCGGCGCTTGCCGACTACGAGCTCAACAACTGGTTCGGCCTCTTCGCCCCCTCCGGCGTCTCGCCGGCCAACGTCCAGGTCGTCCACGCCGCCGCGGTCAAGGTGCTCTCGAGCGCGGAGCTGCAGAAGATCCTCGTCGAGCAGGGCGGCATCCCCTCTCCCGGCACGCCGGACGCCTTTCGCGCCCTGATCGCCAGCGATTCGAAGAAGTTCGCGCAGATCATCCGCGACGTGAACATCCCGATGGAAGGTTGACTGCGGCGCGTTCGTCAGCGCAACGTCCCCGGCAGCCAGGTCGAGATCGGCGGATAGACGATCGTAGCCGCGAGCACCACGGATGGCCCAGGCGAGGAACGGGAGCGACTCGCGGATCACCGGCCCGATCGGCAATTTTCCAGCAGCGGAGGAGCGATGCAACCGAACCCGGTCAAAGCGCGGCTCGCCGCGGGCCATCCCGCCTTCGGCACGATGGCGTTCGAATTCTTCACCCCGAGTCTCGCGCAGATCGTGAAAGCAACCGGCGCGGACTTCCTGCTCTACGACATGGAGCACAGCGGCGCCGGGGTGGAAACGATGAAGGCGCAGTTCGCGTGCTGCCGCGGCATCGGGCTGCCCCCGTTCGTGCGCGTACCGGCCACGCAGTACCATTTCATCGCCAGGATGCTCGATGCCGGCGCGACGGGGATCATGGTGCCCATGGTCGAGACCCGCGAGCAGGCCGAGCTGATCGTCTCCTGCACGCGCTACCCGCCGCTCGGCCGGCGCGGGGCGGCGTTCGGTGTCGCGCCGCACGACGACTACCTGCCGGGGAGCGTGACCGACAAGATTGCCGCGGCGCACGAGCGCACTCTCGTGATCTGTCTCGTCGAGACCGCGGTCGGGATCGAGAACGTCGACGCGATCGCCGCGGTGCCGGGAGTCGACGTCGTATGGCTCGGCCACTTCGACCTCACCAACTTCCTCGGCATCCCGGGCGAATTCCAGCATCCGAAATACCTCGGGGCGGTGGACGCGCTGCTCGCGGCGTGCGAGCGCCACGGCAAGACGCCGGGGTTCATGGCCGCCAATGATGCCTGGGCGGAGGACTACCGCGCCAAGGGCTTCCGCATCCTTGCCTATGGGATCGACGTGCTGCTGATGCAGGGCGCGCTCGCGGCCGGGCTTGCAAGACTGCGCGAGCGCGAGCCGCGGAAGGGCTAGAATCGGCCGACCCATCGGGAGATCGCCATGCTCCAAGCCGCCGATATCGTCATCCGACTCAACCCCGCCGACGACGTCGTCATCGCGCGCGTCGAGATCCCGGAGGGGACGATGCTGCTGCGCGAAGGCGTGCGGACCGCGGTCCGGGTACCGCCCGGCCACAAGATCGCGGTGAAGGACGTCAGGACCGGCGCGCCGGTGCGCCGCTATAACCAGATTATCGGCTTCGCCACACGCGACATCGCGGCCGGCGACCACGTGCATGTCCACAACATCGCGATGGGGACGTTTGAGCGCGACTACGCCTTCTGCGCCGACTTGAAGCCGACCGACTACTTGAGCCCGGCGGCGACGTTCGAGGGCATCGTGCGGCCCGACGGCCGGGTCGCCACGCGCAACTACATCGGCATCATCACCAGCGTGAACTGCTCGGCCACCGTCGCGAAGCTGATCGCGCGGCAGTTCGAGAACCGTCTCGACGAGTTTCCCGACGTCGACGGCGTGGTCGCGCTCACGCACAAGACCGGCTGCGGGATGGCCTCCGAGGGCGAGGCGATCGACATCCTGCGCCGCACCACCGCCGGCTACATCCGGCATCCGAACTTTCACTCGGTGCTGCTCGTAGGGCTCGGCTGCGAGTCGAACCAGATCAACAACCTCCTTCACGCGCAGGGGCTGAAGCGCACCGACCACCTTCACGCTTACACGATCCAGGACAAGGGCGGCACCCGGAAAGCGGTCGAGGAGGGCGTCGCGCGGATCAAAGCGCTGCTGCCGCAGGCGAACGACGTGCGGCGGCAAACCGTGCCGGCGGCCCATCTCACGCTCGGGCTCCAGTGCGGCGGCTCCGACGGCTACTCCGGGATCAGCGCGAACCCTGCGCTCGGCGCGGCGGTCGATCTCCTCGTGCGGCACGGCGGCACTGCAATCCTGTCGGAGACCCCCGAGATCTACGGCGCCGAGCATCTGCTCACCCGCCGCGCGGTCTCGCGCGAAGTCGGCGAGAAACTGGTCCGGCGAATCCACTGGTGGGAGGACTACACCCGCCGCGAGAACATGGAGATGAACAACAACCCGTCGCCTGGCAACAAGGCCGGCGGGCTGACGACGATCCTGGAGAAGTCCCTCGGCGCAGTGGCGAAGGGCGGCACCTCGAACCTCGTCGACGTCTACGAGTACGCGCAGCCCGTGACCGCCAAAGGCTTCGTATTCATGGACTCGCCGGGCTATGACCCGGTCTCGGCTACCGGCCAGGTCGCCGGCGGCGCCAACATGATCTGTTTCACCACCGGCCGCGGCTCCGCCTATGGCTGCAAGCCCGCGCCGTCGCTCAAGCTCGCCACCAACACGCCTCTCTTCCAGAAGCAGGAAGACGACATGGATATCAACTGCGGCACCATCGTCGACGGCAAGGAGTCGGTCGAGGCCGCCGGGGCGCGGTTCTTCGAGCTCGTACTCGCGACCGCCTCGGGCCGCAAGTCGAAGAGCGAGCAGTGGGGCTACGGCGACGACGAGTTCGCGCCCTGGACCTTAGGCGCGACCATGTAGTTGGATCGCGCCTTCGTAACAGGGCCGCGACCATGGAGTGAGGCCGCGCCTTCGAGACACCGCCACGCGCAGATAGTTCGGTGGCGAAGGGTGCGTACTAGATTCAGGCGGGCGCCGCGCACTCGCGCCGCGCCTCTCGCAGGTCCTTCGCACCGCCGTGCCGCCCATCGCAGATCGCGGTCGCCCGCGCACTCTTCCGATCGGGCGTCACGCGCTCGACAGTCGCGACGCAACCGTTACGGGACTGAGGAATCGTGCCGACGGATGGCCGTGAACTACGTCACGAACGGGCATGACGCCGGCATACCGCTGTGGCATAGTCGCCGCACCAAGAATAACAACACAGGCAGCACCGGGCCGGCGGTTTCGCGTCTTCCGCTGGCACCCCCGGATAAAGACGCTCTATTTCGGAACCTGAGCTCGACCATCGGCTAGTCGACCCGCGCGAAGATTCGCGGGAGCGATCCTCGCTCGCCGGCGCTCGATGCGGTTCCAGCAGGGATTTGTCATGGAAACGCCCGTGCGGCCGATCGTACCGGCCGTGAACCGCGGCTCCCGCCAGTCGACGGAGAGCAAGGCGCTGCTCAGCCAGTGCCGGGACATGGCCCGCTCGAAGCTCGGTCACATCGTCGCCGAGGCGCTCGACAAAGTGGAGAACGATCTCTTCTCCGCCGCCGAGGCTTCGACCTCGCGCGCCGAGCAGCAGGTGCTGTTCGAGGCGATGGCCCAGGTGAAGAGCCACCGCGGCGAGATCGCCTCCGCATTCGACCGCTACTTCATCGAGATCTACGACCGGAGGATTTCGATCCGCGCTTCGGCCGTCGCCGGCGGGACGCGCGAGCCCAGCCTCGACGAGCTGACGCTCGTCGACGACGCGGCGATGGAAGAGGAAATGGTCGTCAACGACCTCGCGCGGAAGACCCGGAACCGAATCGATCCCGAGCAGCTTCTCGGCATTCGCGCGCGCTTCGGTCATCTGCTCTCGAGCGATCAGGTCGAGGACGATAGCGCCAACCCGCTGTGCCCCGAAGCGGTGTTCGAGGCGCTCAAGCTCGCCTGCGCGAAGATTCCCGGGGGATTTCGCCGTCAAACGATCGCTGCTGGGCGCGTTCCAGCCCTATGTCGCGGCGGGGATCACCCGCGTCTACGCCGACGTGAACCAGAACCTGATCTCGCACCACGTGCTCCCGCGCATCAGGCACCAGGTGAAGCGCGCCGCGGACACCGGCATCGGCGGCGCGAACCCGGCGCTCGCGGCGAGCCAGGCAATGAATCTCGCCCAGCTCTGGGGTGGTGTGCAAAGCTCAGCCGCCGGCGGCTCGGGCCAAGCAGGCCTGAGCCAGAGCCAACTGATAAACCTTGGCCAGCTCTTCCCCGGCGCCTTCGGCTCGGGCACCGCGGGCCAGCAGAACCCGCTCGCCATGAGCGGCGCACTCGACCTGTCGGCGCTGCTCGCCGGGGTGATGAACGGGCCGCCGGCCGCGCGTGCGCAGATGACGCGCATGCTCGCCGATCCGTCTCGGTACGCCCTCGAGGCCGCGCTCTCGACCCCGGCCAGCCCGGCGTTGCTGACCTCGCTCTCGGCGCTCCAGTCGGCCGCCCTGCCCGGAGAGGGCGGCGCGTTCGACTTCATGGCCGCGCTCGGCGACCAGGTGCGCTCGCAAAGCCATCCGCTCGACCAGCTGACGATCGAGCTGGTCACGATGGTTTTCGACTACATCCTCGACGACAAGTCGGTGCCGGAGACGATCAAGGGCGAGATCTCGCGGATGCAGATCGTCGCGGTCAAGGCGGCGATCCTCGATCGCACGTTTTTCGCGCGGCGGCAGCATCCCATGCGGCAGCTTCTCGACCGCGTGGCCGAGGTAGCGGCCGACCCGGACATCGCGACCGAAGAGGGGTCGAAGTTCGTCGTCGAGCTGCGCGCCATGGTGGACTACATCGTCCACAAGTTCACCGACGACCTCGCGATCTTCACCGCGGCGCTCGACACCCTCGAGAACATGGTCGCGGAGAACCGCGAGACGCGGCAAAGGGAGCTCGCCCCGACCACCACCGAGCTCGAGCGCAAGGAAGAGGCCGAGATCGCGCACGCGACCGCCCTCGCCGAGATCAAGCGCCGGGTGACGCGCAAGACCCCGAGCTTCGTGCGCGAATTCCTCTACCAGTGGTGGACGCGTACGCTGGTGGACGGGTACATGAAGGAGCGCGAAGGCGACGATTCCTGGACCCACCGGCTGGGTGTCGTCGACGCGCTGGTGTGGAGCGTCTCGCCACTCAAGACCGGCGAGATCCAGCAGCTCGCCGCGATGCTGCCGACGCTCATGCGGAGCCTCCTTCGGGGCATGAACGCGATCGAGATGCCCGCCGACGCGCGGCACGGCTTCTTCAACCAGTTGATGCAGACGCACACTGCGTCGATCAGCTCGGCCAAGGCGCAGGCGAAGAGCAGCGCGACGCCGAGCGCCGCCGACGTAGCGCGGGTCGAGGAAGCGCCGGTGAGCGAGGCGCCCCTCCCCGAGGAGATGGAAGCCTCACAGCCGGCGGGCGGCGACTACTACGTCCACACCGCAATGGCGCTCGAGCGCGGCGCGGTCATCGAGTTCTTGGACGGGGCCGCGACGGTGCGGGCGCGGCTGTCGTGGGTGAGCCCGAAGCAGACGATCCTGCTTTTCACCTCGAGCGCCTCCGGCGCGCGCCGGCTGACCCCAAAGAGTTTCGCGGACCTTCTGCGGGAGAAGAAGGCGCGAGTCGTCGAAGCCTCCGAGGCGCTGATGGACCGCGTCGTGCACGCGATGATGGGCCCGGACTCCGTGGCCCAGGCCGCGTAGCGCTAGCGAGCACCGGTTTCCGCCGCGACCCCGCAATCCGGCGGGCTGCCAATCCGCCGCCAAGCTGGGCAGCCCGATTCTGCGGGGTCGCCTTTTTCTTCCTGCCACCGCCCGTACCCGGGTGGTGGCGTCGGGTGGTGGGACCGCACGGCTCCAATGCTCCCACGTCACCACCCTAAGGAGCAAACCGTGTTGGTCTGGGGAATAGTCAACGAGCGCGGCGCAGGCACTCGCCTCCACGCGCCAATCTCGGGACAACCCGCGGACAAGGCGAAGAGCGAGGCGCGGTAGGCGGGCGTGTCAGCGCGTGCCGGTGGCGCGCCCCATGAACTCCGCGAGCGCCGCGTTCACCGCGGCCGGTGCCTCGAGCATCGGGAAGTGCCCGACCCCCGGAATGATCTCGATTCTCGCGTGCGGCGCGCGGCTGCGCACCATCTCGAGCCACGGCGAGGTCCCGCCGGCGGCGAGCGGCATGCGCTTGCGCTCGGGCGTTATGACGGTGCTCTGGATCGCGAGTAGCGGCACGCCCGCGCGCCCGAGCGCACTCGCCATGTGCTGCGCGTCCCAGCGCACCATCTGCGCGAAGAGCGGCGCTCCGATCGCCTCGGGAAGCTGCTCGGCTCGCGTGCGCAGCCGGTCCGCCGTCGCGCTCGGCGCGAAGAACATCTGCGCGAACAGGGCGCGCACGTATTCGGCATAGCCCGCCGACGCAATCGCCTGGCGCACCTCCGCTTCCGCGCGCGCTCCGGCCGCCGCTTGAAAGCTGCCGTCGACGAGCACGAGCGCCGCCACCCACTGCGGCGCATCGAGACACGCCTGTAGTACGACGCGGCAGCCCATGCTATGGCCTACCAGCACCGCGCCGTCGAGGTTCAGCGCCCGCAGGAGCGCGGCGACGTCGGCGCCGAAGGTCTCGATGTCGCACGACTCCGACTCGCCCGGCGAGGCGCCATGGCCGCGCAAGTCGCAGGCGACGACCATCTGCCGCGCGCCGAAGAGATCGATCTGCGGCTGCCAGTCGTCGTGGGCGCACCCGAAGCCGTGGACGAACACGAGCGGCGGCGGGCCGGAGCCGGTCCGCTCGTAGTAAAGCTGCGTGCCGTTTACGCTGGCGTGAGGCATCTCTGGCTCCGCGAAGCAAGGCCGCGGATCCGCATCATCGTGCCGTTCGCCGCGGTCGGCACCTCCGACGTGTTCGCGCGGCTGTACGGGCCCACGCTGCAGGAGGGGTTGGGCCCGAATCTGAAGGGGCAGCGACGCCGGGCCGGCGCCGCGCACGCAAGGCGCTCGCCGGTCAGCCCGGCTTCCACTTGATCGAGCACCCGATCGCGGCCGTCTGCTCCGCCGGGCCCTTGCCAGTCGCCGCGATCGCGGTCATCGCTTCGTAGAGCTCGCGCCGCGCATCGGCGACCGGCGCGGTCTTGGAAGCGTCGAGCCGGCCGTGATACTGCAACTCGAGGTCGGCGTTGTAGCCGAGAAACTCCGGCGTACACACCGCCCCATAGGCGCGCGCCACCGCCTGGCTCTCGTCGAGCACGTAGGGAAACGGGAAACCGAGCTCGCGCGCCACACGCTGCATGTT
Organism: uncultured beta proteobacterium; assembly: GCA_963754305.1. Taxonomy (GTDB): domain Bacteria; phylum Pseudomonadota; class Gammaproteobacteria; order Burkholderiales; family SG8-39; genus DATEDA01. The sequence goes on from CAVWFR010000047.1 coordinate 28,346, forward strand.
CTCGAACGAGTCCTCCGGATACTCGGCGACGTCGTTCGCCATGATCGCGATCGATCCGATGCCGTGCGCGGCGAGCGCCTTGCAGTCGCGCACGATGCGCTCGCGGACCGCCTTCACGTACGGGCAGTGGTTGCAGATGAACATCACTAGGAGACCGTTCGGCCCGCGCACGGAGGCGAGCGTGTGGCGCTTGCCGTCCACGCCGGGCAGATCGAAGTCGACGGCCTTGCGGCCGAACTCGCACACCGGGGATTGCGCTGCCATGGGAGAATTTCCGGGGAAGAGGAGCGTTTCGATCTTAGCATGCACCGTCTACCAGGCCGCCCGCCGCGCTTCCATTGCGACGCCGTACTCTCGCCCGGAGCAAGCGTCGAGCTACCCGAGCGCGTCGCCCGCCACGTCGCGGCGCTACGGCTGCATCAGGGCGACGCGATCGTGCTGTTCAACGGAGACGGCGCCGAATCGAGCGCGACGCTCGCCGAGTTGCGCAAGAGCCGCGTCGTGGCCGCCGTGCGCGAGCGGCGCATCGTCGACCGCGAGTCGCCGCTGGCGGTACACCTCGCGCAGGGCGTCTGCGCCGGCGACCGGATGGATTTCGTGCTGCAGAAGGCGACCGAGCTCGGCGTTGCGGCGATCCAACCCGTGATCACCGCACGCTCGATCGTGCGGCTCTCGAGCGATCGGCAGGAGAAGCGCGAGACGCACTGGCAGAACGTCGCGATCGCGGCGTGCGAGCAGTGCGGCCGCAACCGCATCCCACCGGTGACGGCGAGCGTGCGCTTCGACGAGTTCCTTGCCCGGCCGCCGGCCGCCGGCAGCCGGATCTTGCTCGCCTCGGACGGCACGGGCGCAGTCCGCACGCTGGCGACCGAGGCGCCGGTGACGATCCTGATCGGTCCCGAGGGCGGGCTCTCGCCGGAGGAGCGGGACCTTGCGGCGAGCCGCGGCTACGCCGCGGTGCGCTTCGGGCCGCGGACATTGCGATCCGAAACTGCGCCGCTCGCGGTGCTCGCGGCGCTCCAGGCGCTGTACGGGGACTGCTGAGCTATCTCGGCTGGGCGCCCGAGACGAGCGCGATTATCTCGGCGTCGCCGCCGCGCTTGGCCAGCTCGAGCGCGGAAACGCCCCAAGAGTCCCTCGCGTCGGGCTCGACGCCCCGACCGGAGAGGAAGAGCCGCACCGCGATCGCGTCCTTTCGCTTCACCGCATCGATGAACTGAGCGGGGTCGTGATAGACGAGCCCCATCTGAGCGAGGTCCTTGCGCGCCCGGATCGCCGCGTTTTCGCCGGCGGTCGGTCCTGGGCCAACGGCCGCCGTCTGCTTCCTGCTCATTGCCGCCATTGAGCGGCCGATCGCCAGCATCTTCTCTCGCTCGGCCTGTGGGACGCCGGCGAAGATGTCGAGCATGACCGCGTTGGCCTCCGGGTTGCGGCCGTTGACGATGTCGTCGAAGGCCCGTTGCGCGGCGTTCGGATCGCAGCCCTGCCCCGTTGTCGCGCCCGTCGGGCAGGACGCCGACGCCGCCTGCACGAAGACGTTCATCAGCGATAGAAAGCGACTGAACGTCGCCCAATCGGTGGCGGGCGCCGACGGGATTTGCGCATTGGCCGCGCCGACCGCGATGGCGGCGCCGAGAGCGGCGGTGACACGTTTCCAGAGCATCCGAGCCTCCTGCGCGCCGTGGGGCGCGGGGTCAGGGGATAACGCGGAAGTCTACGCCGGCGTTGACCCTGGCGGCGGGCAAGGACGGATCGCATAGAATCCGCGACGGTCCGCCCACTACCCGAAGACCCCATGCCCGCACGGCCGGACGCAGCCTTCGTCACCTGGTTTCGCTCCGTCGCGCCGTACTTCCACGCGTTTCGCGGCCGGACGTTCGTCGTCGCTTTCGGGGGCGAGCTCGTCGCCGAGGGGCGGCTCGTGTCGCTCGCGCACGATCTGAGCCTGCTGCACAGCGCCGGCATCCGCCTCGTGCTCGTCCATGGCTCGCGCCCGCAGATCGAGGCGCAGTTGAAGAGGCGCGAGGCGCGGTCGTGTTATCACGAGGGCTTGCGTGTGACCGATCCGGTGGCGCTCGAATGCGTGAAGGAGGCGGTGGGGCTCTTGCGCGTGGAGATCGACGCGCTGCTCTCGCTCGGCCTGCCGAACACGCCCATGGCCGGGGCCGCGATCAACACCGTGTCGGGGAACTTCATCAGCGCCCGGCCGCTCGGCGTGCACGACGGTGTCGATTACCAGCACACCGGCGCGGTGCGCAAGGTGGACGCGCAGGCGATCCGTGGTTCGCTCGACGCCGGCAACATCGTGATCGTGTCGCCGGTCGGCTACTCTCCGACCGGCGAGGTGTTCAACCTGGCGATGGAGGACGTCGCGATGGCTACCGCGACGAGCCTAGGTGCGGCAAAGCTCGTCTTCCTTTCGGATGCCGCGGTCCTCGATCCCGAGGGCGCGCTGCGGCCCGAGCTGACCGGCAAGCAGGCCGAGAACCTGCTTGCGGACGGCCGCCACCTGTCGCGCGAGACGCGGGCCGCGCTCGCGCGCGCGATGGAAGCGGTGCGCGCCGGCGTCGAGCGCGCGCACGTTGTCCCGCGCGATGTAGACGGCGCACTGCTGATCGAGCTCTTCACCCACGCCGGCTCCGGAAGCATGATCACCGCCGACAAGCTCGAGCGGCTGCGCGGTGCGACAATCGACGACGTCGGCGGCATCCTGCAGCTGATCGAGCCGCTGGAGGCCGACGGCACCCTGGTGCGCCGCGGCCGCGAGCTGCTGGAGCAGGAGATCGGCCGGTTCATCGTGCTCGAGCACGACCGCATGATCCTCGGTTGCGCAGCGCTGTACCCCTTTCCGAAGGCGCGCGCTGGCGAGCTCGCGTGCCTGGCGGTGCATGCCGACTACCGGGGCAGCGGCCACGGCGAGAAGCTGATGGACGCGATCGAAGCGAAGGCGCGTGCGGCGCGGATGAAGCGGCTCTTCGTGCTCACCACGCGCGCGACGCACTGGTTCGTCGAACGCGGATTCGGCGCGGCGGGTCTCGAGGTCCTGCCCGCGGCGAAGAAGGCGCTCTACAACTGGCAGCGCCGGTCGAAGGTCCTGGTCCGGCCGGTGCGATAGAACCTACGGAGATGCGAGATGGCGAGGATGGTGAACTGCGTAAAGCTCGGCCGGGAAGCCGAGGGGCTGGATTTCCCGCCGCTTCCCGGCGCTCTGGGAAAGCGACTCTACGACAACGTGTCCAAGGAAGCGTGGCAGGCCTGGCAGCTGCAGCAGACGCGCCTCATCAACGAGAATCGCCTGCAGCTCGCCGATCCGCGCGCTCGCAAATACCTGCTCGAGCAAACGGAGAAGTTCTTCTTCGGCGGCGGCGCCGACGAGGCATCGGGCTTCGTGCCGGTTGACAAATGACCCCCTGCGGAGGGGGTCGCGAAGTAAAGCGACGCGGGGGGTTGCGCGGCCTACCGACCCCGCGGCGCGCTAGCGCTCGCCATCCCGCTTGTCAGGGGGGCAGAAGGGGCCGACCTCACTCGTTCGCGGCATGCGCGACGTCGTCGACGCGCAGATGCCGGACGTCGCGCCCCTCGACCATGTACACCACGTACTCGGCCATGTTCTTGGAGTGGTCGCCGATCCGCTCGAGCGCCTTGGCGACGAACAGCACCTCGAGACAGCGGCTTATCGTGCGCGGATCTTCCATCATGAAGGTGATGAGCTGGCGCAGGATCGAGCGGAACTCGCTGTCGACGACATCGTCCTGACGCACCACTTCCTGCGCGGCTTTCACGTCGAGGCGCGCGAAGGCGTCCAGGGCCTTGCGCAGCATCGCGAGCGCGAGCCCCGACACGTGCCGGACCTCGATCCGCGGCATGTGCATCCGGTCGGCCTCGTGGATCAGCTTGGCCATGCGCGCGATCTTCTCCGCCTCGTCGCCGATGCGCTCGAGGTCGGTGATGGTTTTGATCACCGCGATGATGAGACGGAGATCGCTCGCCGCGGGCTGCCGGCGCGCGATGATGTGACTGCACGCCTCGTCGAGCTCGACCTCCATCCCGTTCACGCGATGGTCGTTCTCCTTCACGCGCTCGATCTCCTCCATGTTGCCGGTGGAGAGCGCATCGATCGCGCGGCGGATCTGCTCTTCGACGAGCCCGCCCATCTGGAGAACGCGGGTGCGGACTGCCTCCAGCTCGACGTCGAACTGCTTCGAAGTGTGCTCTGCCATGTCACGTGCTCCAGAACAGTGCAGGCTAGAGTACCACTGTGACGACTGTATGACAGCGTGCGGCGCTACGTCCCGGCCCTCACTCCGTACCGCGCGTCAGCGTGCGCACCCCGTTCGCGGTCCCGAGCAGCAGCACATCGGCCCCGCGCCGCGCGAAGAGCCCGTTCGTCACCACGCCAACGACGTTGTTGAGCGTCGCCTCGAGCGCGGCCGGATCCGGGATCGCGAGATCGGCGACATCGAGAATCAGGTTGCCGTTGTCGGTCGTGAATCCCTCGCGGAGCCGTGGCTCGCCGCCGAGCCGCGCGAGCTCGCGCGCGACGTGTGTGCGCGCCATCGGGATCACCTCGACCGGCACCGGGAATCGCCCGAGCATGCCCACGAGCTTCGAGGCGTCGGCGATGCACACGAAGACCCGTGCCACCGCCGCGACGATCTTCTCGCGCGTGAGCGCGCCGCCGCCGCCCTTGATCATCGCCAGCCCGGCGGTGATCTCGTCGGCGCCGTCGATGTAGACCGGCAGCTCCTCGATCTCGTTCAGGTCGAAGAGGGCGACGCCGTGCGCTCGCAGCCGAGCCGCCGATCGCTCCGAGCTCGCGACCGCGCCGCGGATGCGTTTCTTCACCTGCGCGAGCTCGTCGATGAACCGGTCGGCGGTCGTCCCGCTTCCCACGCCGATCACCGCGCCATCGACGATATGGTCGATCGCCGCACGCGCGACGGCCGCCTTCAGCTCGTCTTGAGTCATGTCGTTCCTCCGCAACACCGAGTTTACGCGCCACCCGGAGCGGCAAAGTCCCTTGCGCCGGGGCTCCCGCCGGGGCGTAAAATGATTGCCTCTTAGCGGGTCGATCCTCATGTCGCGCGCCGGAGCAACCGTCCTCAAAGTCCCGCGTGGAACGCGCGGAGATGCCGCTCGTGTCTCCCCGAGACAGAGGCGCAGCGCGGGAGCGCCGCTTTTCTTTCTAACGCTTTGTGTCGGAATCGCCACACCCGCCGCGGGGCAAACCAACCTTCCCTCCACCGTCGTTTTGCCGTCCGTCCCCGTTGTCGCCTCGCCGATCGGGCTGCGCGCAGCGGGCGTCGAGGCCGGCTGGATGAGCGGAATGTTCGTGGGTGGCCAAGGGTTCAATCCCGATCGTGCGCGGCTGCCGGATCCGGGCTTCCGGCTATCGGACCACGCGCTGGCCGCGTCGTCGTCGACTCCGCGGGTCGGCCCACCGCCCGACCCCGCGAGCGCGTCGCAGGCCGGGGCATTTGTCGGCTATCGGGGCGCGAACTGGACGCTATCGTCCGGGATCCGGCAGGGAGTGGGCGAAAGCGCCGGCGGCACGCGGCTCGACCTGGGCGCGAACTACGGCTTCAACGTCACCCCGCGTCACTTGATCACCCTCTCGGGCCGCCTGACGCTCGGCGCGTCGACGCCGCTTGCCCCCTATTACGGCGCGTACGGGGGCGACGCCTTCTGGCGCGCGGGTTATCGGGCTGGCGAGCCGGGCGCCGGTCTGCGCTTGTCATGGCTGTACAGCTTCGACCGCAACGTCTACTTCGCGACCACCCTCGGCTATGACCGCGCGTACGGGGAGGCGGAGGGCCTGCAAGGCCCGGACCGCAACACGACGACCTTCGGGACGACCTTCGGCTACCGCTGGTAGCGGTCCCGTTCCAACCCCCGCCCGGCCCGGCCCTTATTTCTTCTTCGGCACGTAGAGGTCGGTGATCGAGCCGAGCCCCGTCTCGGCGGCGAAGCAGACGGTCTCGGACAAGGTCGGATGCGGGTGGATCGTGAGCCCGATGTCGTCCAGATCCGCACCCATCTCGAGGGCCAGCACCGTTTCGGCGAGGAGCTCCCCGGCGTTGGTCCCGACGATCCCGGCGCCGAGGATGCGCTTCGTCGCCGGGTCGTAGAGCAGCTTCGTCAGGCCGTCGTCGCGTCCGATGGACAGCGCCCGCCCGCTCGCCGCCCATGGGAAGCTCGCCTTATCGTAGGCAACGCCCTGTTGCTTCGCGTCGGTTTCGGTGAGACCCATCCAGGCGACCTCGGGATCGGTATAGGCAACCGAGGGAACGGTCATCGCGTCGAACGCGACTTTGTGCCCGGCGATGACTTCCGCGGCGACCTTGGCCTCGTGGGTGGCCTTGTGCGCGAGCATCGGCTCGCCGCAGATGTCGCCGATCGCGAAGATGTGCGGCACGTTCGTGCGCTGCTGCTTGTCGGCCGGGACGTAGCCGCGCTCGTCCACCACGACGCCCGCCTTGTCGGCAGCGATGTCGCGGCCGTTGGGGCGGCGCCCCACCGACAGCAGCACGCGATCGTAGAGCTGCGGCGCCGGCGCGTTGGCGCCCTCGAACGTGGCGAGCAGGCCCTCGGGCTTGGCCTCGAGTCTTACGACCTTCGTGTTGAGGTAGATCGCGTCGTAGCGCTTCTTGATCCGCGTCTCCAGCGGCCGGATGAGATCACGGTCGGCACCCGGGATGAGCCCGTCCAGCAGCTCCACCACCGTGATCTTCGCGCCGAGCGCGTCATACACACAGGCCATCTCGAGTCCGATGATCCCGCCACCGATCACGAGCATCCGCTGCGGGATGCCGGCGAGCTCGAGCGCGCCGGTCGAATCGATCAGGCGCGGGTCGTCGTAGGGGAATCCCGGAATGCGCGCGACCGACGAGCCGGCGGCGACGATGCAGTGCTCGAATGCGATGCGCCGCCGTCCTTGCGGCGTCTCGACGAGCATCGTCCGCGGTGATTCGAACTTGCCTACGCCCTGCACGACCGTAACCTTGCGCTGCTTGGCGAGGCCGGCGAGCCCCTTCGTGAGTCGACCGACCACCGTTTGCTTCCAGCCGAGCAGCTTTGCGAGGTCGATCTTCGGCTGGCCGAAGTCGATGCCGAAGTGACTCATCTCCGCGGCCTCGCTGACCACCCTCGCGGCGTGCAGGAGCGCCTTGGACGGGATGCAGCCCACGTTGAGGCAGACGCCGCCGAGCGACGGGTAGCGCTCGACCAGGACGGTGTTCTTGCCCAGATCGGCAGACCGGAACGCGGCGGTGTAGCCGCCGGGTCCGGAGCCGAGGACCACCACCTCGCAACGAACGTCAGCTTCGCTGGAGACCGCAGTCCCTGATGGGACCGCGTCCGGCGTCGCCCGGTTCGGAGCCGGCGGTGCTTTCGCCGCCGGCGCGGGCGCTTTCGCCTCGGCCGCATCGAGCAGGAGGATCGGGGAACCCTCCGATACCTTGTCGCCGATCTTGACCACCAGGCTCTTCACCGTGCCCGCGGACGGCGACGGAATTTCCATCGTCGCCTTGTCGGACTCGAGGGTGACCAGCGACTGCTCGGGTGCGACCCTGTCCCCCGGCTTCACCAGGATCTCGATCACATCGACCGACTTGAAGTCGCCGATATCCGGGACCTTGACTTCCATCGTCATTGAACGCCTCGCTTCAGCTTGATCGTGTGCAGCTCGCAGGGCCCCGCCGAGCTGCGGTCGAACTCCACACCGGCCGCGACGCCCGCGCGCGCGACCTCCTCCGCGGTCTTGGCGCGGTCCCAGGCCGCGAACATCGCCCCCAGGGCGAAGTTGCGCCCGGACCCTACCGCCCAGAAGCGGTCGTAATCGAACACCTCCCGGTAGGAGTAGATGCCGTAGATCCCGCTGTCGTTCGCGATCACCGCGGTGATCTGCGACGATTCGTACGGGTCATCGTCCTCTTCCTTCGGGTTGAGGAAGGCTTGTTCCTTCAAGACCGGGTGCAGCTTGCGGAACGTCTCGAAGATCTCGCCGCGGCTGCCGAGCTTCACGTCGGTCCCCTTCCCCAGCACGTTCTCCAACACGAGGTGATGCGCCGAGCTGCCGCACACCCCGATGTACGAGAGGCCGATGCGTAGGATCTTGTCGTGCACGCGCTTGTAGCTTTCCGGCAGCCGCGTGTCGCCGAAGGTGGTGAGCGAGTCGGCGGCGATCGCTACCTGGCCCGCCTTCTTGGCTACGACGATCGTAGTCATGAAGGGAGGCGGACGTTACAGCATCACTCTGCGGAAGTCGGCGAGTATCTGCGCGAGATAGGTGTTGAACCGCGCCGCCGAGGCGCCGTCGATCACGCGGTGATCCCACGACAGCGACAACGGCAGGATGAGCCGCGGCGCAAACGCCTTCCCGTCCCACACCGGCCGCGTCGCCGACCGACACACACCGAGGATCGCCACCTCCGGCGCGTTGATGATCGGCGTGAAGTAGGTCCCGCCGATGCCGCCGAGACTAGAGATCGAGAACGTCCCGCCCTGCATGTCGCCGGGCTTGAGCTTGCCGTCGCGCGCGAGCTTGGCGAGATCGGAGGTCTCTCTTGCGATGTCGAACACGCCCTTCTTGTCGGCGTCCTTCACCACCGGCACGACGAGCCCGTTCGGGGTATCGGCGGCGAAGCCGATGTGCCAGTACTTCTTGAGGACGATCGATTCGCCGTCGGCGGCGAGCGAGCTGTTGAAATCGGGAAGCTTCTTCAGCGCCGCGACGCAAGCCTTGATCAGGAACGCGAGCATCGTGACCTTGATGCCTGATTTCTCGTTCTCCTTGTTGAGCTGCACCCGGAACGCTTCCAGATCGGTGATGTCGGCGTCGTCGTGATTCGTGACGTGCGGGATGGTCACCCAGTTGCGGTGCAGGTTCGGACCGGAGATCTTCTTGATCCGCGGGAGCTGCAGCGTCTCGACCGGACCGTACTTCCCGAAGTCCACCTGCGGCCACGGCAGGAGGGTGATGCCGCCGACGCCGGCGCCCGGCGCGGCCGCGGGCGCGGCTCCGCGCGCGATCACGCCCTTCACGAACGCCTGGACATCGGTCTGCAGGATGCGGTTTTTTGGGCCGCTGCCCTTGACCCTCGCGAGCTCGACGCCGAGCTCGCGCGCGAACTTGCGCACCGACGGGCTTGCGTGCGGCTTGGAGCCGCCCGGCTCGGCCGGCGCGTCTGTCGCGACCGCCGGCGCACGCGGGGTCGTCGCGGCAGGGCTCGTCGCGGCGGGCGCCGGCAGCTCGGCTTTCGGCGCGGGCGCTGCAGTCGGCGCGGGCGCCGCGGCCTGGCCGGCTCCGGGCGCGCTCGCGTCGCCCGCCGCCTCCAGGACGAGAATCGGCGAGCCCTCGGCGACCTTGTCGCCGATCTTCAGGAGAATCTCCTTCACTTTGCCGGCCGCCGGCGACGGCACTTCCATCGTCGCCTTGTCCGACTCGAGAGTGACGAGCGATTGCTCGACCGTCACGGCGTCGCCGGGCTTCACGAGGATCTCGATCACGTCGACGCTCTTGAAATCCCCGATGTCGGGCACCGTGATCTGGCGCGTACCGCCGGCCACGGCGGGTACGGCCGGCGCAGGCGTCGCGGCAACCGGCGCGCTGGCGACCGGCGCGCTAGCGACCGGCGCGCTGGCGGCCGGTGACGGCGCGCGCTTCGCGTCGGCAGCCGCTGCCGCCGCCTTTGCCGCCTCGGCGGCTTCGAGCACGAGGATCGCGCTGCCTTCGGAGACCTTGTCGCCGACCTTGACGCGCACCTCCTTCACCACGCCGGCGGACGGCGACGGAATCTCCATCGTCGCCTTATCGCTCTCCAGCGTGACCAGCGACTGCTCCACCGCCACCGTGTCGCCCGGCTTCACGAGGATCTCGACCACGTCGACGCTCTTGAAGTCCCCGATGTCGGGGACGAAGACTTCCTGCATGGCGCCCATGGCCTACACCGTCACCGGGTTCGGTTTCGCCGGATCGATGCCGTACTTCACGATCGCATCGGCCACCACGCCGGGCTTGACCGCGCCGTCGTCGGCGAGCGCCTTCAGGGCGGCAATCGTCACCCAATAGCGGTTCACCTCGAAGAAGTGGCGCAGCTTTTCGCGCGTATCGGAGCGGCCGAAGCCGTCGGTGCCGAGCACGCGGAAGGTCTTCCCGCGCGGCATGAACGGCCGGATTTGGTCGGCGAACGCCTTCATGTAGTCGGTCGACGCGACCACCGGGCCCTCGCGTCCCTCCAGTCGGCTCTCGACGTACGACTTTCGCGGCTTCTCGGTCGGATGCAGCATGCTCCAGCGGTCGGCGTCGAGGCCATCGCGGCGCAGCTCGTTGAAGCTCGGGCAGCTCCAGATGTCGGCGGCTACGCCCCATTCCTTCGCAAGTAGCTCGGCCGCCGCGATCACCTCGCGCAGGATCGTGCCCGAGCCCATGAGCTGGACGCGGTGCTTTGCCTTGCCGCCTTCCTTGAGAAGGTACATCCCTTTCAGGATCCCGGCCGCGGCGTCCTTGTCCACGGCATCCGTCATGGCCGGATGCAGGTAGTTCTCGTTCATGACGGTGATGTAGTAGAAGACGTCCTCCTGGTTCGACACCATGCGGCGCAGCCCGTCGTGGATGATCACCCCGACCTCGTACGCGAACGTCGGATCGTAGGAGATGCAGTTTGGTATCACCGACGACAGGATGTGGCTGTGCCCGTCCTCGTGCTGCAGGCCCTCGCCATTCAGCGTCGTGCGGCCCGCGGTGCCGCCGAGGAGGAAGCCGCGCGCGCGCTGGTCGCCCGCCGCCCACGCCAGATCGCCGACGCGTTGCAGTCCGAACATCGAATAGAAGATGTAGAAGGGCACGGTGAGGACGTTCGACACGCTGTAACTCGTTGCCGCGGCGATCCACGAACTGAACGCGCCCGCCTCGTTGATGCCCTCCTCGAGGATCTGACCCGCCTTGTCCTCGCGGTAGTACATCACCTGGTCCTTGTCCTGCGGGGTGTACTTCTGGCCTTCGGACGAGTAGATGCCCAGCTGCCGAAACATGCCCTCCATGCCGAAGGTGCGCGCCTCGTCCGGGACGATGGGCACCACGTGCTTGCCGAGGTTCTTGTCGCGCACGAGTGCGGTCAGCACGCGGACGAACGCCATCGTCGTCGAGATCTCGCGCTCCTGGCCCTTCAGGACCTGCTCGAACGCCTCGAGCGGCGGGATCGACGGCACGGCATCGACCTTGCGGCGCCGCTGCGGGAGGTAGCCCCCTAGCGCCTTGCGGTGCTCGTGCAGGTACTTCATCTCGGGTGCGTCGGGCGCCGGGATGTAGAACGGCAGCGCCTCGATCTTGTCGTCGGGAATCGGGATGCTGAAGCGGTCGCGGAACCGGCGGATGGAGTCCATGTCCATCTTCTTCTGCTGGTGCGCGGTCATGCGGCCTTCGGCGATCCGTCCCATGCCGTAGCCCTTGATCGTCTTGGCGAGGATCACGGTCGGCTGGCCCTTGTGGTTCATCGCCCGGTGATAGGCGGCGTAGATCTTGTGCGGGTCGTGGCCACCGCGGTTGAGGCGCCAGATGTCCTCGTCGGTGAGACGCGACACCATCTCGAGCAGCTTGGGGTGCTTGCCGAAGAAGTGTTTGCGCACGAACGCGCCGTCGTTCGCTTTGAAGTTCTGGTATTCGCCGTCGACGGTCTCCTCCATGATCTGGAGCAGGATCCCTTCCTTGTCGCGAGCGAGCAGCGGGTCCCAGTACGAGCCCCAGACGAGCTTGATCACGTTCCAGCCCGCGCCGCGGAACTCGCCTTCGAGCTCCTGAATGATCTTGCCCGAGCCGCGCACCGGGCCGTCGAGCCGCTGCAGGTTGCAGTTGATGACGAAGATCAGGTTGTCGAGCTTCTCGCGCGAGGCCATCCCGATCGCGCCCAGCGACTCGGGCTCATCGGTCTCGCCGTCGCCTAGAAACGCCCATACCTTGCGGTTCGCCGTGTCCGCGAGGCCACGCGCATGGAGATACTTCAGGTAGCGCGCCTGGTAGATCGCCTGGATCGGCCCCAGCCCCATCGACACCGTCGGGAACTGCCACACGTCGGGCATGAGCCACGGGTGCGGATACGAGGAAATGCCCTTGCCGTCGACCTCGCGGCGGAAGTTGAGCGCCCGCTCCTCGCTGAGACGCCCTTCGAGCATCATTCGCGCGTAGACACCCGGCGCGGAATGACCCTGGAAAAAGATGAGATCGCCCCCGTGATCGGCGCTGGGCGCATGCCAGAAGTGGTGCTGCCCCACCCCGATCAGCGTGCCGAGCGAGGCGAAGCTCGCGATGTGGCCGCCGAGGTCGCCTTCGCCCATGTTCGCCTTCGCGACCATCACCATCGCGTTCCACCGGCAGTACGAGCGGATGCGCTCCTCTAACGCGGCGTCGCCGGGCGAGCGCGCCTCCATCTGCGACGGGATGGTGTTGATGTAGGCCGTGTTCGGGCTGTACGGGACGTGCGCGCCCGAGCGCCGCGCTTTGTCGATCAGCTTCTCGAGCAGGTAGTGAGCGCGCTCCGGACCCTCATGCTCGAGCACCGCTTCGAGCGCCTCCAGCCATTCCTGGGTCTCCAGCGTGTCGGGGTCGTTCGCGGCGTTGAAATCGGGGACGGCGGCCATGATGGGGAGCCTCCTTCGGGTTCTCGCTCGCGGCTCGCACCGAGACGGCGCGGTGCGCGAGTTGTTGTCGTGGGGTGGGAGAGCTTAGTCCAGTGATTGTCAGGGTGGCAATTTCGCGCGCCGTCGGATCCAGCGGAGACGAACAGCAGCCAACGCCCCAGAGCGTAGTCATCCCGTCTTCCGGAACGTTCTTCCGCATAATACAAGTTGAGCCCACGGGCTCAAGGCCGGGGCTCGCACGGCGGGCCCTGCTACACTTTCCAGCGCCCCTCGTCCCACCCCATAACGCCCCCTCATGAGCACCCGGATCATCGACGGCATCGCCTTGTCCGCGCGCGTCCGGGCCGAGCTCGCCGCCAGGGTCGAGCGGCTCGCGGCTCGCGGCCGGCGACCAGGGCTGGCGGCGATCGAGGTCGGCGACCAGCCAGCCTCGAAGATTTACGTGCGCAACAAGATCAAGGCCTGCACGGAGATCGGCCTTCACTCGGAGCACATCGCGCTTTCGGGCGCGACCGCGGAGGGCGCGCTGCTCGACGAGATCGGTCGGCTGAATGCAGACCCGCGCATCCACGGCATCCTCGTGCAGCTGCCGCTGCCGGGGCACGTGGCGGCGGAGCGGGTGCTCAAAGCGGTTACCCCCGCGAAGGATGTGGATTGCTTCCACCCCGAGAACGTGGGCCTGCTCGTGACCGGTCATGCCCGGTTCATCCCCTGCACACCCGCCGGCGTGACGGCGATGCTGGAGGCAGAGGGCGTGAACCCCTGGGGACGGGAGGCGGTCGTCGTCGGCGGGAGCAACGTCGTCGGCAAACCAATGGCCGCACTCCTCTTGCAGCGCGGGGCCACCGTCACCATTTGCAACTCCAAGACGGTCGATCTCGCCGCCCATACCGCGCGCGCGGACATCCTCGTCGTTGCGGTCGGCCGGGCGAAGCTGGTGACCGGAAGCATGATCAAACCCGGCGCTGTCGTGGTCGACGTCGGCATCAACCGCCTCCCCGACGGCAAACTGTCCGGCGACTGCGATTTCGCAAGCCTGCTTGGCGTGGCGTCGGCGGCAACCCCGGTGCCGGGCGGGGTCGGCCCGATGACGATCGCGATGCTGCTCGCTAACACCGTGCGCGCGGCGGAGACGGCGGCGCCATGACTTGCGCGCCTTCGAGCCGATCACCACGCGGCCGCGGGCTCGCCAGGCGGTGCGCAACGCACTACTCAGCCGACGCGTGCAGCGCGTCGCCCGCCGCGGCGCCGTGAGCGGCGCGGCGCGCTTTCCAGGAGACGAACCATGCAGATGGACGCCAACCCGCTGCTCGATTTCTCGGGCCTGCCGCGCTTCTCGGCAATGAGGAGCGAGCACATCGCGCCCGCGATCGACGCGCTCCTCGCGGAGAACCGCGCGATCGTCGATCGTCTGACCGGTCCCGAGACACCGGCGACGTGGGCGGATTTCGCGCAGCCGCTCGAGGAGGCCGCCGAGCGGCTCGGGCGCGCCTGGGGCGTCGTGGGGCATCTGCACGCGGTGCTCGACTCGCCGGAGCTCCGGGATGCGTATAAAGCGAACCAGCCGAAGATGGTGCAGTACTGGACCGAGATCGGCCAGAACGTGCGGCTGTTCGAAAAGTACAAGGCGCTCCGCGCCTCGCCCGAGTTCGCCCGCCTCGCGCCGGCCCAGGCCCGGGTGGTCGACAACGAGATCCGCGACTTCCGGCTTTCGGGCGCAGAACTCGAGCCCGACCAGAAGAAGCGCTACGCCGAGATTCAGGACGAAGCGGCGAAGCTCGGCACCAAGTTCTCGGAAGACGCCCTCGACTCGACCAACGCCTATGCGGTGTTCGTCGAGGACCGCACCGCCCTCGCCGGCATCCCGGAAGACGTGCTCGAACCGGCGCGTGCCGCCGCCGAAAAGGAGGGACGTCGCGGCTGGAAGCTCGTACTCCATGCGCCCTGCTTCGTGCCCGTCATGCAGTACGCGGAGAACCGCGCCTTGCGCGAGATTCTGTACCGCGGCTACGCGACCCGCGCCTCCGAGGAGTTCGGCGCCGCCTTCGCCACCGAGGCGGCGTTCGAGCGCCGCGCGAACGCGAGCGACCCGGTCGCACAGCCGGCGGCGGAGACGATCGACGGCTGGAACAACACGCCGCTCATCGCACGCATGCTCGAGCTGCGCCGCGAGACGGCCGAGCTCCTCGGCTACTCGAGCTACGCCGAGCTGTCGCTGGTGCCGAAGATGGCCGAGACCCCCGCGCAAGTGCTTGCCTTCCTCGACCAACTCGCGGCCAAGGCCGCGCCGTACGCGCGGCGCGACTGGGCCGAGCTCACCGCGTTCGCGGCGAAGGAGCTCGGGCTAGCGGACCTCCAGGCCTACGACGTCGCGTTCGCAGCCGAGAAGCTGCGCGAGGCGCGCTACGCGTTCTCCGACCAGGAGGTCAAGCAGTACTTTCCGGAGCCGAAGGTGCTCGCGGGCATGTTCCGCCTGGTCGAAACGCTCTACGGCATCCGCATCGCCGAAGACGAGGCCGAGATCTGGCACCCGTCGGTGCGGTTCTTCCGCATCACCGATGCGGCCGGCACGCTCATCGGCCGGTTCTACCTCGACCCGTTCGCGCGCGACACCAAGCGGAGCGGCGCGTGGATGGACGAGGCGATGACGCGCCGACTCACCCGCCAGGGCCTGCAGTCTCCGGTCGCCTACTTGGTGTGCAACTTCTCTGCCCCCGTCGGGGACAAGCCCGCGCTTCTCACCCACGACGACGTGTTGACGCTCTTCCACGAGTTCGGCCACGGCCTGCACCACTTGTTGACGCGCGTCGACTACCTGGGCGTTTCCGGCATCCGCGGCGTCGAATGGGACGCGGTGGAGCTGCCGAGCCAGTTCATGGAGAATTTCTGCTGGGAGTGGGAGGTGCTGCGGGACATGTCGGCGCACGTCGATACCGGCGAGACGCTCCCGCGCGCGCTCTACGACAAGATGATCGCGGCGAAGAACTTCGAGGCCGGGATGCAGACAGTGCGCCAGCTCGAGTTCGCGCTGTTCGACATGCATCTGCACTTCGACTTCGACCCGGCGGGCGCGAAGACGCCGCTCGCGCTGCTCGACGAGGTGCGTGCGCAGGTCGCGGTGTCGTTCCCGCCCGCGTACAGCCGCTTCGCGAACACCTTCTCGCACATTTTCGCCGGCGGCTACAGCGCGGGCTACTATAGCTACAAGTGGGCGGAGGTGCTCTCGGCCGATGCCTACAGCCTGTTCGAGGAGAACGGCGTGCTCGATCCGGCCACCGGGGCGAGGTTCCGCGACGAGATCCTCGCGGTCGGCGGCAGCCGCCCGGCGATCGAGTCGTTCAAGGCGTTCCGGGGCCGCGAGCCGACGGTCGACGCACTGCTGCGGCACAGCGGGATGACCGCGGAGGCGGGCACCGCGGCCTGAGCGCCGTGCAATTTGCCGCATCGCGCGCCGCGGGGGCAAGCGCGCCCGGGAGTACGCCCGTGGAGCGGTGCTATCATGCCGACGTCATGTTTGCCGCAGGGACCGGGGGAGCCGTCATGCCCAGACTCGTCATCGCCGCGATCCTGGCGCTCTGCGCCGCGAGCACCAGCGCGCAGATGTATCGCTGGGTCGACAAGGACGGCAAGGTGAACTACACCGATAGCCCGCCGCCCGCCGCGGCGAAAAGCGCGCAGAAGCGCGTCCCCGCGCCGGCTGCCGCCGACACGGGGGCGGGCGCGGGAGCCCCGTACGCGGTCCAGCAGGCCGCCAAGAACTTCCCGGTCATCGTCTACACCGCGCCGAACTGCGGCGCGCCCTGCACCGACGGCAAGGCGCTGCTCGTTAAGCGCGGCGTCCCTTATCGCGAGGTCGCGATCGGCAGCGAAGGCGGCGCGACGACCGACGAACTGAAGCAAGCCACCGGCGGCGATACGGTACCAGTGCTGATGATCGGCAAGAACACGACGCGCGGATTCGAGACCGACATGTGGCACACTGCCCTCGACTCCGCGGGCTACCCACGCAACGCGCCGCCGCTGACGGCTCAGGCGCAGAAGGCGACCGCGGCACCGGCGGCGAAGGCCGATACGCCGCCGCCGGCGAAGCCGGAGGCCGAAGAAAAACCGAAGGGTCGGTACGCACCACAGTAGCCGTGCCTCCCGGCCCGTTCCATCGGGACCATCCTCTGGATGTTATGCGGGTCGCTAACCGTCCGTAGCACGCGACCGTCCTCTACCACAATCTGAGTTTGAATCGCGGCAGCCTCTTGGGTGTGGGGTCCTTGATCGGTTTGCCGACCGCTTCTTTGGATTGAACGGTCGCTAGACCCTTCTCGTCAAGATCCCCGCCCTCAACCAATAAGATCACCCTGACTTCTTGACGCGCAGCAAGACGCGGAATGGTCAGGACGTTCCTGTCCAACGAGGAGCCTCGGGCCGTGCTTCCGACAAGTTGATAGCGGAGATGCGGCAGCGTGACATGAATTCCCTCCTCGGAATAGACAAACCCTCGGTTTGCGATCACGAGTTCCGTCAGTGTTCCTCGATCGGTGAGTAGGGAATCGGAGAATAGCCCCGGGGGGTAGAAGCGCAACCGCCGCATCCTGACAAGACCGACAATCGCTGCGACTGCTAGGCCGCCCACTACCGGCAACACGATTGATGTCATTTCCCTCCCGGTTTCCTGCGCGTCTTACGTCGCGCCGGAGAAGCAAAGCTAGAGCACACCGGCAGACTGTCGCCTTCGTCCAGAACTACGGGTTTCGTCTTCCATCGACCAGCACGCACCCACGCTCGCCAACGGAGCAAACCTCGGATCGAGGTTCAGCGAAACGGCTTTCACTAGCCGCGCTGTGGCGCAGGCTGTGTGTGACGAACCCTGTTCACCAAGTCGCGCCGCAGTCGGTTCACAGCGTCGACCACTGCGGCCCCTGACAACAGCACAGCGGCTATCACGTAGAAAAGTCCCCCGTAGATTTGGTGATTAGCCCCCTGTGCCAAGGCCGTTGTCCCGAACCCAAAGAGCAACGCGAGCCCTGACAGAACGAACAGCACGATGTGCATGGATTGCCTCCTCAAGCTCCCCCCGGGGTCAAAGACTTAGCTCGCACTCAAGGCGAGGCGCATTGCTGCACCACGCCGAGGCTGCGAGCTACACAGTAAGGCCCCCGACACCACGCCCTCGTTATCTCTCCCAGTATCCCAAAGCGAGGCGACTGGATAGGTTGACGTTTGACGGAGTAGGCAATACTGCCGGTGTCAGGTGATGTACCCGGAGCGGCGCGCGTCGAGGATGTCGATCCAGACAGAGCCGACTGCGACAAGCCAATGGCCGGTGATGCCGTGGTACTCGTCGCACTCTCAGTCGCCGCCGTGACCACCGCCGCCTTCCCACACCGGGGAAGAGTTTCAACCGAGCTTTTCCACGAGACGCGCTGCCTCGGGCAAACGCGGGAAAGTGATCGATCGGCGCTAGGACTGACGACCTAGGGAACGGGTCGCTTGTGCTACGCGGGTTCGAGCGGTTGAGCGAGGACGCCTCGGCTGTGGTTCAGGAGTAGCGGTGCGAGGTTGCGTGAAACCTATTCCCAGAGCGATTCCGCGCTCAGCCGAGACGCGCTAAAGATAGCCGCGCGACGCTCGTGGGGCGACAAGAGCATCAGTGGCAACTCATGTGGCCCTATCGAAAGTTGTTGGGCGTCAGCGACAAGTTTCTACAGTTCGCTTGGACATACGTCTTTATATTACTGTTTCGCCAGCGGTTCTCCGCATCGGGTCTGTTGCTTGCGGGCGATGGCCTACGATTCTACAAAGGAGATTCCCATGATGCTGACTGTGCAAGAGTGTGTGGACATGTCCGAACTGAGCAACGAAGCGATCCGCGCGATCGCGGAGCATGAGCACATACCAGAGGTTGTCGCGGCAGAGGTGGGGCAGGAGCTACTCAAAGCGACCGGCGGAATCGCCGAGATTCACCGCATCCTGGAGGAAAACCTGGAGCTTGCCGTGCAGGCGGGTGAGCAGGAGAAGATTAACGATCGCAACCGGGTGCTCGAGTCGTTCATTGCGACTTATTGCAAGTGATCTAGCGCATCCGAGCTGACCGACCAGGCGAGGGCTCTCGGTCTTGTCACGCGGCCTTAGCAGAGAGGTAGCCGCGGAACTCCGTTTGCCGGTCTGTTCTTTCTCGGGGAGTGCGATGCCTATGAGGTTTTCTATGGCGAAGAAAGCACTGCTGCGAGGAAACGCCGGTCATCACCGGATCACAGGCACAACACGGGTTACATCACTCCGAAGGACATGCTGGCGGGACGGCAGCAGGAGATCCATGCGGAGCGCGACCGGAAGTTGGAGGCAGCGCGGACGCAGAGGCAGATTCGTCGCCAGCAAGCCGCTTGACGCATAGATCGCGCTCTGTTGGGTGCAGGGGTACGGAGCCTCAACTGCCGGATTGCCGACGATCCGCTCGGAATCCGGCCACATCCGTGCATAGGGCGTTAAAGCAACCCAAACGCCACGAGCTCGTCGTCGAGGGGCTCGATCGCGCTCGCCGAGGTCAAGCGGGCGAGACGACAACGTGCTTGACCTCCGCCATATAGCGCCCGGCGACCGCGGAGGCCTCCTCGGGGGTGCGCCCGCGCTCGCAAGCCTCCATGTACGCCGCGTACCAGTCCCACCAGTCGTGCGGTGGGGCGACCGCCTCGAACGAGCCGTGATGCTCGGCCGTCTCATGCAGGAGCTGTGCGAGACCCGCAACGTCGATCGTCACACCCCGGCCCGGGAGCCGCTCCTTGATCTCCTGCAGCAGCCAGCCGTTGCCGTCGGGATCGCTGAAGGAGACGAATGAGCGGTAGCTGCGATGCTCGGGGTCCGGACCGCTGACCCGGAGCCGCCCAAACAGATAGGGCTGGTCCGTGCCAGCGTACACGCCGCCGGCGTCGTGAAACACCTCGCTCGCGTCGACGCCATGCGCGACGAGTTCGTCGCGCGCAGCCTCGATGTCGGAGACGATCAGGTACAGGCCCTGGGCGGAGCCGGGTGCCGCCGCGGTGACGTTCTTGCCGAAGATGACCGAGCACCCGGAGCCCGGCGGGGTGAACTGGATCACGCGGAAGTCGTCACCGTTGTCGTAGTCGGCGTCGAGCCGCCACCCGAGCCTCCCGTAGAACTCCTTCGCGCTGTCGACATCCGAGACGGGGATGACGACCACCTCGAACTTCATGTCGACTCTCGCCACTGTCGCGTCGTTACTGCGGACTTCGTTGGTGCTCATGGCTGCCTCCTGGATCTTGTGTAGAGTGCTTACTAGTGTATTGTGCTTCGAAATAGCGTTGTCGGAGAATGGCCATTTGAGTAACGCGCAGTCTTGCTTTCTTCCGAACCGAGCGCAGCCCCGACTGCAATGAGTCGCGGTTCCAGATTGGTCCAAACAATGGCTTGAGCGCACCGCTCCGGGTGTAGCTCCGGACTCGTACAGATGCTTCCCCCCACGATCTGGCCGACTTCGTTGATCGCGTTTGCCGTTCCAGCCGCCGCGTAAGTGCGACGCTCGCCGTTACGCCCCTGCCTAAGGGGCTTGTTGCAGGAGAGAACGGCACTGGAGGCGATGATCCTGCGCAGCGACAATACCGCGACGGACATGATCTTCAACCTCGCCGGCGCGGACAACATTCGCAAACTCATTGCGGCGGCCGGACTTCGGAAAACGCGGGTGCCGGACAATACGCGTATCTTTTCCGAATGAAGTGACGCCCAACTCAGCTCCGGTGAAAGCGAGGAGCCCTTGATCGTCGGTGTCCCGAAGGAAGTCAAGCCCCACGAGTACCGCGTGGGCCTCACGCCAACCTCGGTGCGCGAGGTGGTGGCGCACGGGCACGAGGTGATCGTCGCACCCGACGCCGGCGTCGGCATCGGCGCATCCGACGCCGCATACGAGAAGGCGGGCGCTCGAATCGCAGACCCGTGGCAGGCAGAGCTGGTCGTCAAGGTGAAGGAGCCGCAACCGCAGGAGCGGAAGAAGCTCGCGGCGAAGCACGTCCTCTTCACCTACCTGCATCTTGCGCCGGATCCCGAGCAGACGATGGATCTCGCCGCATCCGGGGCGGTGTGCATCGCCTACGAGACGGTCACCAGCGCGCGCGGCGGGCTGCCGCTACTCGCGCCGATGTCGGAAGTCGCGGGCCGCATGTCGGTGCAGGTGGGCGCGAGCTGCCTCGAGAAGGAGCGCGGCGGCATGGGCATCCTGCTCGGCGGCGTGCCCGGCGTGCCGCCGGCGAAGATCACCGTCCTCGGTGCGGGCGTGGCGGGAGCGAGCGCGATCCGGCTGGCGGTCGGCGCCGGCGCTCGCGTGTATGCCCTCGACCGATCGGTCGAGGTCCTCAGGAACATAGAACGGGAGTTCGGCGCGCGAGTCGTCACGGTGTACTCGAGCCGCGATGCGGTCGAGCAGAACGTGCTCTCAGCCGACCTCGTCATCGGCGCGGTGCTGGTTCCGGGCGCCGCGACGCCGAAGCTCGTGGCGCGCCGGCTGGTCAAGGACATGAAGCAGGGCGCGGTAGTGGTCGACGTCGCCATCGACCAGGGCGGCTGCTTCGAGACCTCGCGTCCGACCACGCACGCCGACCCGACCTACGTGGTCGACGGCGTGGTGCACTACTGCGTCACCAACATGCCGGGCGCGGTGCCGCGCACCTCGACCTACGCGCTCAACAACGCCACGCTGCCCTTCGTGCTCGCGCTCGCCGCCAAGGGCTGGCAGCGCGCGCTCGCCGACGACCCGCATCTCAGGAACGGCCTCAACGTCGCGCGCGGCAGAGTGACGCACCCAGAAGTCGCCGCGGCCGTCAACGTGCCTTACTTTCCCGCCGAAGAAGCGATCCTGGGCTAGCCGCGGCGTCGCCCGATCCGGTCGCTAATCCGGCGCCAGCGCGCCGAGATAGCTCTGCACTGCGTCGAGCCTCATCACCGCGTTCGAGCGGACGGCCGCAAGCGCGCGTCGCTTGCTTGCGGTTCCCTCCTCGCTACGCTCGTCGGCGGCCGCTCAACGCGAGCGTTTGAACGTCCGCTTCTCAGAACTGGAGTTGACCCGATTTCGCGGACACCTGATCCTCGTGGACAAAGGAGCCCGCAATGCTCAAGACCCGCCCGCCGTACCCGGCGCAGTTCCGTCAACAAGTGACCGAGCTCGTAGGTGCCGGCAAGACCCCGGCTGAGCTCTCGCGCGAGTTCGGCTGTTCGGCCCAGACGATCTCCAACTGGGTCGCCCAGGCGGCAGTCGACCGCGGCAAGCCCCTACCCGGTAAGGATGGCCTCACCAGTGCTGAACGCGAGGAGTTGACCCGGCTTCGTCGCGAGAACCGGCGGCTGCAGACCGAGCGCGACATCCTGGCAAACCGACTTCGCGGCGCGCCGCGTCCCTGTGGGAGCGAGATCCGGGCATGGACGACTGGCCCGGAGGTGAGCTTCCGTGCCGGTAGGATCTAGCCCTCCGGCGGTAGCGCTTGAGGGGGTAGCCCATCACATTCAAGTCCATGGCTGTGTCCATGCATCGCGTTATCACATATTAATCAGTTCCAATACAACGTCTTACGATACGCATGAAGCTCGCGACGTGGAACGTCAACTCGCTGAAGGTCCGGCTGCCGCATCTGCTCGAATGGCTCGCGGCCGATCGGCCCGACGTCGTCTGTCTGCAGGAGCTCAAGCTCGAGGACCACAACTTCCCCGCCGCGGCGCTCGCCGAGGCGGGCTACGAATCGGTCTTCGCGGGTCAGAAGACCTACAACGGCGTGGCGATCCTCTCGCGCCTGCCGATCGTCGCGGTGGGGTCCGGCATCCCCGGGCTCGACGATCCGCAGAAGCGCGTGATAACGGCGGACGTGGGCGACGTGCGAGTGGTCTCCGCGTACGTGCCCAACGGTCAGTCGGTCGGCAGCGAGAAGTACGAGTACAAGCTGAAGTGGCTGGCCGCGCTCGCCGACTGGCTGAGGGGCGAGCTCGCCGCCCACCCCCTGCTCGCGGTGCTGGGTGATTACAACATCGCACCCGAGGACCGCGACGTCCACGACCCGCGGGCGTGGGCGGGCCAGGTGCTCTGCAGCGAGCCCGAGCGCGCGGCGTTCCGCCGGCTGCTCGACCTGGGGTTCGCCGACACCTTCCGCGCGTTCGAACAGCCGGCGAAGTCCTACACCTGGTGGGATTACCGTCTCAACGCGTTCAAACGCAACCTCGGGCTGCGAATCGATCACATCCTCGTCTCGCCCGCGCTCGCGGCGGCGTGCTCGGGCTGCGCCATCGATCTCGCCCCGCGCCGGCTCGAGCGCCCGTCCGATCACGCGCCGGTGATCGCGCAACTCGCGGTCTGATCCGCGTGGAAGGCGCCGGATCGCATTCGCGGGCGCGCCCGGAGCGTAGAATCCCCCACGCGCGCCCGCCTACCACCGTGCAAACCGCCGACCTCATCCGCAAGCGCGGCTTCAAGAAGTGGTACGAGCGCCAGCTCATCGAGAGCCATCTTTATCTCGTCAGCTGCTTTCTGTGCATGATCCTCGTCGCCGCGGGGATCGAGGAGATGAGCTTTCGAGCGCCCGGCCTGAAGCCCGTGATGATGCTCTTGATGATCCTCGCCGGCGGTGCGGTGGGACTCGTGTCGTGGCAGCGCTACCGGACGATCATGGTCGCGGCCGAGCGTCTCGGTGACCGTTCCACCTGCGAGCAGTGCCACGCTTACGCGAAGTTCGACATCGTCGATTCAGGCGGCAACGCCGCCGATGATGCGGACGGCGCGGGGACCTGGTTGAGAGTGCGCTGCCGGAAATGCGGCCACGGCTGGAAGATGCCGTGAGCGCCGCCGTCGCGCCGGTATCCCCGGGGAGCGAGACGGTGCGGGCCGCGCTTGCGGCGGGCGGCGGCCGGCGCGAAGCCCTCGCCTGTCTCGCGGTGCTCGCCGTCGCGTTCGCGCTCGACCGGATCGCCCCGCTTTGGGGGCAGATTGCCGCCGGCGCGGTAGCCTGGGCGTTCGCGCTCACCCTTCTGCATCGCGCGTCGGGCACGCGGCGACGGTTGCTCTTCGCGTGCCTGGCATGGGCCACCGCGGGCGAACTGTTCTGCTCGCTCGGCTGGGGCCTTTATACCTACCGGCTCGGCAACATTCCGCATTTCGTGCCGCCGGGGCACATCCTGGTGCTCCTGATCGGCTTGCACCTCGCGCAGCGGATGTCGCTCGCGGTGGCAGATCGCCTGACCGCGGCGTTCGCCGTGCTCACGTTTTGCGCCGCGGTCTTCCTGGGCGACGAGTTCAGCGTGCTGCTCTTCGCGATCTATTTCACGGTGTACCTGCTCAAGCCGGGCATGCGCGGACTGCTCGCGACGATGTTCTTGCTGACGCTGGCATTGGAGCTTATTGGCACGTCGCTCGGCACCTGGGCGTGGGCGCCCCGGGCGCCGGTGCTCGGGCTCGCAACCACCAATCCGCCGTTCGCCGTCGCCGCGTTCTACTGCATGCTCGACACGCTCGTGCTCTGGACCTTGCGCGGCGGCCCGGCGCGTCTCGCCGCCGCGCTGCCGCGACTCGCCTTCGTCAGGCAATCCACTCGCTGACCGGCGCGCGCGCCTCCTGCAGCGGCTGGCAGACGACGTCAACGAGCGTCGGCTCGCCCGCCGCGATCGCGGCACGCAGCGTCGCCTCCAGCGCTGCCGGATCCTCGACCCGCCAGCTCTTCACCCCGAACGCTGATGCGACGGCGGCATGATCGGTGGCGCCGAAGTCGACCGAGAAGTAGCGCTCGCCGAACCCGGTTTTCTGCCCGGCCTTGATCCACCCGTAAGTCGCGTTGGAGATCACGACCATTGCGAGCGGCACGCGATGGCGCACGATCGTCTCCAGCTCGCCTACAGTCATACCGAAGCTGCCGTCGCCCATGACGGCGGCCACCTTCGCGCCGGGCCGGGCGAAGTGGGCGCCGATCGCCGCCGCCATGGAATAGCCGAGCGCGCCGTGTGCGCGGTTGGAGAAAAAATGACGCCCGGTGCGGGCGAGGCGGTAGTACGCCGACAAGTACGGGCACGGCGTGCCGGGGTCGGCCACGACGATCGCGTCGTCGGGCAGCGCCGCGTTCAGCGCGGCGACCACACGCTCGGGCCGGATCGGCATGTCGCGCGACCGGGCGAGCGACTCGAACGCCGCGAATTTTTCGCGGTTCGCGTTCGCGGCGGCGGCGCATCCCCAGCCCCGGCCCGCGTCGGGCCGCAGTGCAGCGAGCGCCTCGTGTAGGCTCGCCAGCGCGAGCTTCGCATCGCCGATCAGGCCGACAGCGGTCGGGTAGTTCGCGCCGATCACCCGCGGGTCGACATCGAGATGGATCACCGTGACCTTGCCCGGCGCGGGAAACCGCCACCGCTCGGTGGTGACCGAGCCGGCGCGGCAGCCGACGAACACGACGAGGTCCGCCGCTGCAACTACCGCCCGCGTCGGCAGCGTGCCGCCGTTCGAGCCCACTACGCCGAGGGCGAGCGGGTCGTGCTCGGCGATAGCGCCCTTGCCGCTGATCGTGGTCGCCACCGGCGCGCCGAGCGCCTGCGCGCAGGCGGCAAGCTCGAGCTCGGCACCGGCGCTCACCACGCCGCCGCCGACGATGAAAAGCGGCCTTTCGGCCGATGCCAGCAGCTGGGCCGCCGCCGTCACCGCGGCGGGAGCGGCCGTGGCGCGCCGTGCGGCGGCCACGGCGAGCGACGGCTCGGCGCGGACATCGGCATCGTCGAGCGGCTGCCGCTGCACGTCGTAGGGCAGGCCGAGATGCACCGCGCCGGGCCGGCCGGTGGTCATCTCGGCGAATGCGCGCCGCACGAGACGGGGGATATCCGCCGCGGCATCGACCATCGCGTTCCACTTCGTCAGCGGGTGAAAAAGCGCCGCCTGGTCGAGCTCGGTCAGCGCGAAGCGCCCGCGCGCCGCGACCGAGATGTCGGAGGTGAAACAGAGCAGCGGGATCGACGATTCGTTCGCCTCGACGACACCAGGGAGGATGTAGGTCGCGCCGCCGCCGCTCGGGCCTTCGCAGACGCCGACGCGCCCGGCGACTCTCGCGTAGCCGTCGGCCATGTACGCGGCCGAGCGCTCGTCGCGCGCCAGAACGTGGCGGATGCCGTGATCGAGACGATAGAGCGCGTCGTAGAGCGGTAGGCTGGTGTCGCCGCACAGCCCGAACACGTGCTTCACGCCGTGGAGCTGAAGCATGCGGACGAACGCTTCGGCGCCGGTGATCTGCATGACCGCCGTCACGCGGGCGGAGCGGGGGGCGCAAGCTCCTCGTGCACCCACGCGTCGAGAAGCGTGTAGGTCACCGCGAGCAGCACCGGCCCGACGAAGAGCCCGATCAGCCCGAACGAGACGAGCCCGCCGATCACGCCGGCGAAGATCAGAAGCAGCGGCAGGTCGGCGCCCTTCTTGATCAGGATCGGGCGCAGCACGTTGTCGAGGCTCCCGACGATCACCGTCCAGACGAGCAGCGCGATGAACCAACCGGTCTCGCCCTTCCAGTACAGCCAGACCAGCGCGCAGACGAGGACCGGCACCGCGCCGATCTGCGCGACCGCGAGCATGAACATGACCGCGGTCAGCACCGCCACGAACGGCACGCCGGCGATCGCGAGCCCGATACCGCCGAGGAGCGACTGCACGAGCGCGGTCACCACCACGCCCAGCGCGACGCCGCGGATCGCCTGGCCGGCGAGCCGCATCACGTTCTCGCCGCGCTCGCCCGCAAGTCGCCGGCCGAAGCGGAGCACCCACGCTGCGGCCGCCTCGCCCGAGCTGTACAGGATCGCGGCGATAACCACCGTGAGCACGAACTGCACGCTTACGAGCCCGAACTGGCCGACCTCGGCGACGAACCAACGCGTCACCGCGCCGGCATAGGGCGCCAGGATCGAGGCGAGCTCGTCAGGGCCGTTCTCGAGGAAACGGGTCCAGAGTTCGGTGATCTTCGCGCCGGCGAACGGGACGCGCAGCAGCCAGTCGGGCGGCGGGCCGAGCTTGAAGCCGCGGAGCGACTTGGCCCAGCTCGCGATCTCGTCGGCGTTGGCGACGATCGTGCCGATCGCCGCCGAGAACGGCGCGACGAAGACCAGCAGCAGCGCCACGATCATCGCGGTCACGGCGAGCCAGCGCTTGCCCCAGAGCCGCGCCTGCGCCGCGACCATCAGCGGCCAGGTCGACACCACGATCATCGTCGCCCAGATGGTCGCGGCGAGAAACGGACGCAGGATCCAGAACGTCGCAAAGATCATCCCACCGAGAAACAGCACCGCCAGAACGATGCGTGCGAGATCTTCCCGAGGGGGTGTCATGGCGCGGGCAGGGGGGACCTGCGGATGTTACCCGCCCGGCGCAGTACGCGAAAACGCCCGCGGTGGGCGGGCGTTCTTCTCGCAGTGAAACCCCTCGCTCGCTCCTGTCGGCGCGGGCACGCGGCCCGCGCCCGCAGCGAGGACGGCGTTCAGTCGATCTGCTCGTAAGCGGGCAGCGTGAGAAACTCGACGTACTCGCCGGTGGTGATCTCGTCGAAGAGCTTTGCCGCCGCCTCGTACTTCCCGGCCTGCCACGCCTCGTCGCCGAGATAGGTGCGTACCTTCGGCAGCTCTTCCGCGGCGAGCTTGCGGAACAGCTCGACGGTGACCTTGCGGCCGTCGTCGAGCACGCCCTTCGGGGAGCGGATCCACTGCCAGATCTGCGAGCGCGAGATCTCGGCCGTGGCGGCGTCCTCCATCAGGTTGAACACCGGGACGCAGCCGTTGCCGGCAAGCCAGGCGCCGAGATACTGGATGCCGACGCTGATGTTGGCGCGGAGCCCGCTCTCCGTAATCGGTTTCTCCGGCCGAAAATCGAGCAGGTCTTTCGCCCCATAGCCCACGTCCGGACGCTGCCGCGAGTACTGATTGGGCGTCGGCATGTGCTCGTCGAACACTGCCTTGGCGATAGGCACCAGTGCCGGATGCGCGACCCAGGTCCCGTCGCAGCCGTCGGTGACCTCGCGCAGCTTGTCCTGGCGGACTTTCTCGAGTGCGGCGTCATTGGCGACCGGGTCGTTCTTGATCGGAATCTGCGCCGCCATGCCGCCCATCGCGGGCGCGTTGCGGCGATGGCAGGTCTTCACCAGCGTGAGCGCGTAGGCGCGCATGAAGGGCGCGGTCATCGACACTTGCGCGCGGTCCGCGAGGCAGAAATCCTTGTTGACCCGAAACTTCTTGATGCACGAGAAAATGTAGTCCCAGCGGCCGATGTTGAGGCCGGCCGAGTGGTCCTTGAGCTCCCACAGGAACTCGTCCATCTCGAACGCAGCGACGACCGTCTCGATCAGGCAGGTCGCCCGCACCGAGCCGTGCGGCACGCCGCGCTCCTTCTGCGCCAGCGTGAAGATGTCGTTCCAGAGCCGCGCCTCGAGGTGGCTCTCCATCTTCGGCAGGTAGTAGTACGGGCCCGAGCCGCGAGCGAGCAGTTCTTTCGCGTTGTGGAAGAACAGCAGACCGAAGTCGAAGATCGCGCCGGACACGAGCTGGCCGTCGATCTTCACGTGCTTCTCGTCGAGGTGCCAGCCGCGCGGCCGCGGGATCAGCACCGCGGTCCGGTCGTTGAGCTTGTATTGCTTGCCGTTCTGCTCCAGGGTGATCGCGCGGCGAACGGCGTCGCGGATGTTGATCTGCCCGTCGATCATGTTGTCCCAGGTGGGGCAGTTCGCGTCCTCGAAGTCCGCCATGAAGGTCGACGCGCCGCAGTTGAGCGCGTTGATCACCATCTTGCGGTCGGTCGGGCCGGTGATCTCGACCCGGCGGTCGCGCATGTCCTGCGGTTGATCGGCGATCTTCCACTCCGAATCGCGGATCGGCTTCGTCTCGGGCAGGAAGTCGGGCAGCTGGCCCGTGTCGAACTCTTTCTGTCGCGCGTGACGGCGGGCGAGCAGCTCCTGGCGGCGCGGCTCGAACGCGCGGTGAAGCTGGGCGACGAACGCCAGCGCTTCGGGGGTAAGGATCGTGGCGTACTCGGGAGTCACGCGGCCGTGAACCTCGATGCCGCCGGGGTACTTGTCGGTCATGGAGCCTCGGGAGGGGGAGAAGCAAGAAAGCCGGGATTCTACTATTGCTGCAACGCGCAACCGGCCTTTCGGCGCTCTTTCCGGATTGCGGAACACTGTCG
This sequence comes from uncultured beta proteobacterium, assembly GCA_963754305.1. Taxonomy (GTDB): domain Bacteria; phylum Pseudomonadota; class Gammaproteobacteria; order Burkholderiales; family SG8-39; genus DATEDA01. The sequence continues at coordinate 57,150 of CAVWFR010000047.1, forward strand.
CGGGCCGCGTTGACCAGCAGCGACCGCGGGGTCGAAGGGGTGGCCAAACAGGTGGCGCCGGGCGTCAAATGACGCTCCGACGGGGCCGGGGCGCGGCTCACTCCACCGGCGGGTCCCCCGGCGAGTCCCGGTCTTCGAGCCTGAGTTCCGCGATCTTGCGGGTGATCGTGTTGCGGCCGATCCCGAGCAGGTTCGCCGCCTCGATCCGGCGCCCGCCCGTGTGCACGAGCGCGCGCGCGATCAGGATCTTCTCGAACTCGCGCGACAGCGAATCCATGATGTTCGACTCGCCGCGCATCAGCGACTTCTCGACGTGGCGTTGCAGCGCCGCGGTCCAATCGGCCTCGGCGCCGCCCACCGCATCCTCGCGGAGCTCGGGCGGGAGATCGCCGACCTCCACCGTCTGACCCGGCGCCATCACAGTGAGCCAGTGACAGACGTTCTCGAGCTGGCGGACGTTGCCCTGCCAGTCCTGCGCGACGAGATAGTTCATCGCGCCTTCGGCGAGCCGCTTCGGCTCGACGCCGAGATCGCGCGCGCTCTTGGCGAGAAACCAGCGCGCCAGCAGCGGCACGTCCTCGCGCCGCTCGCGCAAGCTCGGCAGCCGGAGGCGAATCACGTTGAGCCGGTGGTAGAGGTCCTCGCGGAAGGTGCCCTCGCGCACCCGCGATTCCAGATCCTGGTGGGTCGCCGCGATCACGCGCACGTTGGCCCGCAGCGGCTGGTGGCCGCCCACGCGGTAAAAGTTGCCGTCCGACAGCACCCGGAGCAGGCGCGTCTGCAGATCGGGGGCCATGTCGCCGATCTCGTCGAGAAAGAGCGTCCCGCTCTCGGCCTGCTCGAACCGCCCGCGGCGCATCGCCTGCGCGCCGGTGAACGCCCCGCGTTCGTGGCCGAAGAGCTCGCTCTCGAGGAGATCCTTCGGCATCGCCGCGGTGTTGATCGCTATGAACGGCTTGGCGGCGCGCGGGCTGTGCCGATGGAGCGCGCGCGCGACGAGCTCTTTCCCGGTGCCCGACTCGCCGGTGATGAGCACGGTGGCAGTCGAGGTCGACAGCCGGCCGATCGCGCGGAACACCTCCTGCATCGCCGGTGCCTGTCCGAGGATCTCCGGCGAGACCGCGGCCGCCTCCTCGGTCGCCGCCTCGTGCAGGCTCTCGTCCAGCGCGCGGCGGATCAGCTCGACGGCCTGGTCGACGTCGAACGGCTTGGGCAGGTACTCGAACGCGCCGCCCTGGAATGCCGCAACCGCCGACTCGAGGTCGGAGTACGCGGTCATGACGATGACCGGCAGCTCGGGATGCTTCAGCTTGACGTTCTGGAGCAGCTCGAGTCCCGAGGTGCCGGGCATCCGGATGTCGGAAACGAGCACCTGCGGCGTGTCGCTCTCGAGCGCTGCGAGCGCGTCCTGCGCGAGGCCGAAGGTCTTGAACGGTATCCCCTCGCGCGTGAGCGCCTTCTCGAACACCCACCGGATCGAGCGGTCGTCGTCGATGACCCACACCGGTCTCATGCGCGCGCTCCGGCCCGCGGCGCTCCGCGGCGCGTTCGATCGGAAATTTCAGGCGATGCCATGTGTCGTCGCGCTCCCGCTAAGGCTCGATTGAGAAGGGCACGGCCCCTCGTAACGCCCCGATTCCAGAGGGCCGCGCCTCGCAAGGACAGCACTTGATTCAAGCATCGCCCCTAAGTCGGTCGATTCCCGGCGCCCCGTTCCGTGCTTCCGCGCAGGGGCAGCGTGATGCTGAATACCGTCCGCCCCGGCTGGCTGTCGCACTCGATCGAGCCCTGGTGTTGCTGCACGAACGTCTGGGCGAGCGTCAGGCCGAGCCCGGTTCCGCCCTCGCGGCCCGAGACGAGAGGGTGAAACACCCGCTCCCGCAACTCGGGCGGAATGCCCGGGCCGTTGTCGAGCACTTGCAATTCCAATGCCAGCCGGTGACGCCGCCGTGCGATCGTCGCCGAGCGGGCGATGCGGGTGCGCAGCACGATCTCCCCCGGGGCGGGATTGCCATCGGGAAAGCGCCCGCTCGACGCCCCCGCAAAGGCCTGCGCGGCGTTGCGGACGATGTTGAGCACCGCTTGGATCAGCTGCTCGCGGTCGCCCTGGATCTCCGGGAGGCTGGTGTCGTAATCGCGCTCGATGCGCGCGCCGGCGGGGAACTCGGCGAGGATGAGGCTGCGCACCCGCTCGCAGACCTCGTGGACGTTCACCTGGCCGACATGCGGCGGGCGGTGCGGCGTCAGCAGGCGGTCCATCAGCAGCTGGAGGCGGTCGGCCTCCTTGATGATGACCTGGGTGTACTCGCGGAGGTCGGGCCGGTCGAGCTCGCGCTCGAGGAGCTGCGCGGAGCCTCGCAGGCCGCCGAGCGGGTTCTTGATCTCGTGCGCCAGGTTGCGGATCAGCTCGCGGTTGGCGACCGCCTGCGTGAGGCTGCGCTCCTCGCGCTCGATCCGCAGACGCTGGTCGATCGAGCGCAGCTCGAGCACGAGCCGCGCGCCCCCGCTCTCCGCCGGCGTAGCGAGGCAATTGAGGTGCAGGGCGGGCGCGCCGGCGCGCTCGAGGTCGAGGGCCTGGTCCCAGAAGCCCCAGCTCTTCGCAATCGCGTGGCGCAGCTTGGCGTCGAACTGCCGGCCCTGCACGAAGAGATCGGGGAAGCGCTGCCCGGCGAGCTGCCTGGCGCCCGAATCGAGCAAATGCTCGGCCGGCGGGTTGACGTAGAGGACGCGGAGCTCCGCGTCGAGCACGACGACCGCGGTGCCGAGCAGATCCAGCCCGGGAAAGGCGGGCGCGTTCACGTCGCGCCCCCGCCGGGCCGCGCCGCCGACCGGCGGCGCGGTCTGCTCAGCGCATGCTGATGAGCTCTCGCCGGAGCGCGGCGACGTTCCGCTCGTGGCGCTCGACCGCTTCCTGGTAAGGCTTCAGCCGGTCGAGGACCCGCTGGTAATTCTTCTCGTCGCCGTTGCGTACCGATTCCTGCTCGGTGAGCTTGGCCCGTGCCTCGCCGAGGCTCTTTTCCTCGCTCGTGAGCTCGTCCTCGAGGATCCTGCGGCGGCCGTCGTCCCGCGACTTCTGCGTGTCCCGGTCGACCTTCGGGAAGCTCGACGGCGTGGGCGTCGCCGCGGCCGCGCGCTGCGGCTGCGGCTGCGGCTGCGGGGGCGGCCCGGCAACGACCGAGACCTCCTTGGTCACGACGGTGCACTGCTTGTTCTCGGTCTCTTTCTTGATGTTGGTGTAGTGCGCACGGTTGTCCGACTCCATGCACTTCCACACCGTGGCCTGCGCGGACGCGCCCGATGCCACCGCGAACGCAGCACACGCAAGCAACCGGGTCGCGGCAATCATGAGCATCACCTGGATCGAGGAAGGCCTTCAAGTCTAGGGCAAGAGCACCCTGATTACAAAACACTTTCCAGGCCTCCGATGGGCCGTATGTCACGCCCCGCGCAAGGGGTTGTGCCGCGACCCGCGGGCGGCGTCGAGGCAACGGCGCGCGCCCGGGCAGCGACGGGTAGCCGCGCCGCCGTCCGCGGCGAGCGAGGCGCCGCCGGACGCGCCGGCTACGAGCTGTAGTACATCTCGAACTCGAGCGGGTGGGTGGTCATGCGGAACCGCGTCACCTCGTCCATCTTGAGCGCCGAGTACGCGTCGAGCATGTCGTTCGAGAACACCCCGCCCCGGGTCAGGAACTCGCGGTCCTTGTCGAGGTGCTCGAGCGCCATGTCGAGCGACGAGCAGACGTTCGGGACTTTCTTCGCCTCTTCCGGCGGCAGGTGGTACAGGTCCTTGTCGAGCGGATCGCCGGGGTGGATCTTGTTCTGCACGCCGTCGAGGCCGGCCATCAGCATCGCGGCGAACGCAAGATAGGAGTTCGTCGTCGGGTCGGGAAAGCGCACCTCGACGCGGCGGGCCTTGTCGCTGTCGACGTAGGGGATGCGGCAGGCCGCCGAGCGGTTGCGCGCCGAGTACGCGAGGTTGATCGGCGCCTCGAAGCCCGGCACCAGCCGCTTGTACGAGTTCGTGCCCGGGTTGGTGATCGCGTTCAGCGCCTTGGCGTGCTTGATGATGCCGCCGATGTAGAACAGCGCGAAATCCGAGAGCCCGGCGTAGCCGTTGCCGGCGAAGAGATTCTTGCCCTCCTTCCACACCGACTGGTGGACATGCATGCCGGAACCGTTGTCGCCGACGATGGGCTTCGGCATGAACGTCGCGGTCTTGCCGTACGACGCGGCGGTCATCCAGACCGTGTACTTGAGGATCTGCATCCAGTCGGCGCGCTGCACGAGCGGCGCAAAGCGGGTGCCGATCTCGTTCTGGCCGGCGGCGCCCACCTCGTGGTGGTGCACCTCGACCTCGACGCCCTGCTGCTCGAGCGCGAGGCAGATCGCGTTGCGGATGTCGAGCAGCGTGTCCACCGGCGGCACCGGGAAGTAGCCGCCCTTGACCGGCGCGCGGTGCGCCATGTTGCCGCCTTCGTAGTCGTCGCCCGAGGACCACGGCGCCTCTTCCGACTTGATCTTCACGCTGCAGCCGGCCATGTCGACGTGCCACGTCACCGAGTCGAAGATGAAGAACTCCGGCTCCGGGCCGAAGTAGGCGGTGTCGCCGAGACCGGTCGACTTGAGGTAGGCCTCGGCCTTCTTCGCGATCGATCGCGGATCGCGGTCGTAGGGCTTCATGTCGGCGGGTTCGATGACGTCGCAGCTCACGTTGAGCACCGGCTCGTCGGTGAACGGGTCGAGGCGCGCGCTCACCGGATCGGGCATCAGCAGCATGTCGGAGGCTTCGATCCCCTTCCAGCCGGCGATCGAGGAACCGTCGAACGCGTGGCCCTTCTCGAACTTCTCCATGGTGAAGTATTTCGCGGGCACGGTGACGTGCTGTTCCTTGCCGCGGGTGTCGGTGAACCGGAAGTCGACGAACTTGATCTCCTTATCTTTGGCGAGCTTGAGCACCTCGGCAGCGGTCATTGCCATGTTGTTCTCCTATCGATGTTTGGTAGAGCGATCCCTGAGCGAATCGAAGCGCGGACTTGGATGTGACCTAATCCGCGAGGCGATTGCGAAAACCATGCCACGGGTTCGGCTCGCCGTAGGTCCCTGTGCGGCAAGGGCGCAAGCGGGCCGTCCAGAGTGGATTCGCACGCCACTGGTGCAGTCGGCGCGATTGTGCACTATGTCGGTGCGGCGCGCGAGCGAGCCCGTTGATTGTGTACGAGTCACTGCGTCGCGGCGTGCGATGTGCCAGGGCGTCCCCACGATGCCCCGCACGGCTTAAACTCCTGCGTCAGACCACAGCCTCCACTCAACTCATGGAAACGCCTAAACAAATCCTCGAACGCGCGCGCGCCAGAGCGCTGGAACTTGGCGTGCCCTATGCCGGTGCGCTCACGCCGCAGGAGGCCGCCACGCTATTGCGGAGCGAGCCGGGGACGAAGCTCGTCGACGTTCGCACCCGCGCCGAGTGGGAGTGGGTCGGACGGATCCCGGAGACGGTGCTCATCGAATGGAACGGCTGGCCCGGCGGCGCGCGCAATGCCGAGTTCGAGCGGGAGCTGCTCGCGCGCGTGCCGGACAAAGCCCCTCCGATCCTCTTCCTGTGCCGCAGCGGCGGGCGGTCGCATCACGCCGCCGCCGCCGCAGCGCAACTCGGCTACACCCTCGCGTTCAACGTGCTCGAAGGGTTCGAGGGCGACAAGGACGCGAGCGGTCATCGCGGTACCGTCGGCGGCTGGAAGTTCGCCGGACTGCCCTGGATGCAGGGCTGACAGGCTCTTAAACCCCCGCGCGCCCCGGCCCCATGACGACGCTCCCGACCTTTCTCGCGCGCGCGCTTTTCGCGCTCGCAATCTCGCTTGCGGCGGCGCTCCCGGCCTCAGCCCAGCCTTACCCTTTAAAACCGATCCGGATCGTGGTGCCGTTCCCGGCCGGCGGCATCGCCGACATCTATTCGCGGTTGATCGGCGCGCGGCTGACCGAGGTGTGGGGTCAGCCGGTCGTGGTCGAGAACCGCACCGGCGCGGGCGGCAACATCGGTGCGGACTTCGTCGCCAAGTCCCCGCCCGACGGCTACACACTGGTGATGGGGAGCTTCGGCACCCACGCGGTCAACGTCACGCTGTTCTCGAAACTGCCGTACGACCCGGTGCAGGACTTCGCGCCGATCGCGCTCGCGCTCGAAGCCGAGGGGGTGCTCGTCGTGCACCCGTCCGTGCCGGCGCAGAGCGTCGCCGAGCTGATCGCGGTTGCGCGCGCGAAGCCGGGCACGCTGAGCTTCGCCTCGGCCGGCATGGGTACCGCGAGCCATCTAGCGGGCGAGCTGTTCAAAACCATGGCGAAGGTCGACATGGTCCACGTCCCTTACAAGGGCAACGTGCCCGCGCTCACCGATCTCCTGGCCGGCCAGACCGCGCTGATCTTCGCCACCATGCCCACCGCCCTGCCGCACGTGAAGACGGGCAAGCTGCGTGCGCTCGCGACGATCGGCGCGACGCGATCGGCGGCGGCGCCCGAGCTGCCGACGGTCGCGGAAGCGGCCCTGCCGGGGTTCGAGGTGACCAACTGGGTCGGTCTCTTCGCGCCGGCCGGCACGCCACCCGAGATCGTCCGCCGCTTGAATGACGAAGTGGTTCGCTTCATGCAGACACCCGAGATCGAGGCGCGCCTGCGGAGCGAAGGTGCGCGCTTCGTGCCGAACACCCCCGAGCAGTTCGGCGCTTTCGTCGCGGCGGAGATCGCGAAGTGGGCGCCGATCGTCAAAGCGTCCGGCGCCCGCGCCGACTGACGCCCGGCCCGCCATGCTCAACCCCGTCCGAGGCACGCGCGGGATGGCGGTCGCGCCGCACGCGCTCGCGTCGCAATCGGCGCTCGCGGTGCTGCGCGAAGGCGGCAACGCGCTCGAGGGGATGATCGCCGCGGCGGCAACGATCGCGGTCGTCTATCCGCACATGAACTCGATCGGCGGCGACTCGTTCTGGCTCGTACATGTCCCCGGCGCCGACCCGCAGGGCATCGACGCCTGCGGGGCCGCGGCGCAGGCCGCGTCGATCCAGTGGTACGCCGAACGCGGGATTACCGGCACGATCCCGTTCCGCGGCGGCATCGCGGCGAACACCGTCGCCGGTACGATCTCGGGCTGGGCGCTCGCGCACGAAATGAGCCGCGAGGCCGGCGGCAAGTTCCCGCTCTCGCGCCTGCTCGAGGACGCGAGCCACTATGCGAAGGGCGGCATCCCGGTCACGCGCAGCCAGCACGTCAACACCGCGGCGAAGCGGAGGGAGCTCGAGCCACAGCCGGGCTTCGCGGAGGTGTTTCTCCCGCGCGGAAGCGTCCCCGCGACCGGCGCGTTGTTCCTGCAGCCGAAGCTCGCCGCGACGCTCGAGCAGCTCGCCCGCGCGGGGCTCGCCGACTTCTACCGCGGCGAGCTCGCGCGCTCGATCGCCGCGGACCTCGCCGCGGCCGGTTCGCCGGTCGCTGCTCGCCGATCTCGACGCGCACGCCGCCCAGCGCCGCGCCCCGCTCGCGCTCGCGCATTCGCTCGGCCGCGTCCTCAACATGCCGCCGCCGACGCAAGGCGCGATCTCGCTCGCGATCCTCGGCCAGCTCGACCGGCTCGGGATCGCCGGGCTCGATCCGCTCGGCGCCGACTTCGTCCATCTCGCGGTGGAGGCAACCAAGCAGGCGTTCCGTCACCTCCGCGAAAAGCACCTCACCGATCCGGCGTACATGACGGTAACCGCGGAATCGCTCGTCGCGCCGACGATGCTCGACGAGCTCGCGCGCGGCATCGCGCGCGACCGCGCGTTGCCGTGGGGACAAGGCCAACCCCCTTCCGACACGGTCTGGATGGGGGTCATCGATGGCGCCGGCCGGGCGGTGAGCTTCATCCAGAGCGTGTATCACGAGTTCGGCGCCGGCGTCGTGCTGAAAGAAAGCGGCATCTGCTGGCAGAACCGCGGTTGCTCGTTCAGCCTCGACCCGGATGCGCTCAATTCGCTCCGGCCGCGGCGAAAGCCCTTTCACACGCTGAACCCGGCGCTGGCGCTTTTGAAGGACGGCCGCACCGTGGTGTACGGCAACATGGGCGGCGACGGCCAGCCGCAGACCCAGAGCGCGGTGTTCAGCCGCACGCTCGTCCACGGCATGAGCCCGCAGGGCGCGATTGAAGCGCCGCGCTGGCTGCTCGGCCGCACCTGGGGCCAGGTCAGCGACACGCTCAAGCTCGAGTCGCGCTTCGCGCCGGAGACCGTCGCCGAGCTCCGGCGCCGCGGGCACGACGTCGAGATGGTGCAGCCGTACGACGAGATCGTCGGCCACGCGGGGTGCGTCATCCGCCATCCGGACGGTACGTTCGAGGGCGGCGCCGATCCGCGCAGCGACGGCTCCGTGGCAGCTTACTGAGGAGGGAACAACATGAAGGGCGTCGTATTCCCCGGCGACCGCAAGGTCGAGTTACGCGATTTCCCCGACCCGACGCCGGGTCCCGGCGAGGTCGTGCTCGAGATCAAGGCCTCCGGCATGTGCGGGAGCGATCTCAAGTTCTATCGCGCCTCCGGCGGTGCGTCGTCGCTCGGGCTCGGGAAGACGAGCGGCCCGATCATCGCCGGCCACGAGCCCTGCGGCGTCGTGGCCGCGGTCGGCGCCGGCGTGTCGGAGCGGCAGGCGAAGATCGGCATGCGGGTGATGCAGCACCATTACCGCGGCTGCGGCATCTGCGAGCACTGCTCGACCGGCTGGATGCAGCTCTGCGTCGAGGGCGTCGCCGAGGTCTATGGCGCGACCGGCCACGGCGCGCACGCGCGCTACATGAAGTGCCCCGCGCGGACGCTGGTGCCGCTGCCCGAAGAGCTGTCGTTCGAGTCGGGCGCGGCGATCTCATGCGGGACGGGCACCGCGTGGGCGGCCCTGCATCGGCTGGGGCTGCAGGGCGATCACACCATCGCGATCTTCGGGCAGGGACCGGTCGGCCTGTCGGCCACGCAACTGGCGGGTGCGCTGGGTGCGCGCGTGATCGCGCTCGACGTGAGCGACGAGCGGCTCGCGCGCGCGAAGGAGCTCGGGGCAGACGTGCTCATCAATCCGAAGAACACCCCCGACGTCGTGGCGGCGGTGAAGGAACTCACCCACGGCCGCGGCGCGCATCTCTGCCTCGAAGCATCATCCTCGCCGGTCGCGCGTGCGCAGGCGGTCCGTTGCGTGCGGACCTGGGGCAAGGTCTGCTACGTCGGCGAGGGCGACAGCGTCACGCTGGAGGTGAGCCCGGATCTCCTGCGCCGGCAGGTGACGCTGATCGGGTCGTGGACGTTCTCGACCGTCGGTCAGGCCGAGTGCGCGCGGTTCATCGCCGACCGCGGGATCGACGTCGATCGCCTCTTCACGCACCGCTGGAAGCTCGACCAGGCGGAGGAAGCCTATCGCCTGTTCGACGCGCAGACCGCGGGAAAGGGTGTGATTCACCCTTCGTGAAGTCCCGCCCCCGGGCGCGCTATTCGCACCACCGGACGTCGGATCAGCGACCGGCGATCGGCCCCCGCTTCCGGCTCCAGTCCGGCGCTTCGCGCGTGGCGCGGATGACCGCCTCGAATTCGGTCTTCCGATCTTGCGGAACGACACGGGCTGCTCGCGGCTGCCACCGGTCGCGCCGCATAAGCGCGATGCGGCGGTTCACGGCGCGCTCCAGTTCACCAGGCCCCAGTATGCGGTCGCGAGCACAACCACTCCGAAGACGATGCGGTACCAGGCGAACGGGGTAAAGTCGTGCGCGGCGACGTAGCGGATCAGCCACCGCACGCAGGCAAACGCCGAGACGAAGGCCGCGACGAAGCCGACCGCGAACATGCCGAAGTCGCCACCGTCGAGGAGCGCCTGGTTCTTGTACAGGTCGTAGGCGCCGGCGGCGACCAGCGTCGGCACGGCGAGAAAGAACGAGAACTCGGTCGCCGCCTTGCGCGAGAGCCCGAACAGCATCCCGCCGATGATCGTCGCGCCCGAGCGCGAGGTGCCCGGCACCAGCGCGAAGCATTGCGCGCAGCCGACCTTCAGCGCGTCCTGCCATGTCATGTCATCGACGCTCGCGATGCGCACGACGCGCTCGCGACGCTCGACCCAGAGAATCACGAGCGCCCCGGCGATGAACGCGATCGCGACCGGCACCGGCGCGAAGAGGTGCGCCTTGATGAGCGCGCCGAACGCGAGGCCGAGCACGGCTGCGGGGATGAAGGCGACGACGAGATTGGCGACGAAGCGCTGCGCGGCGCGGTCCGACCCGAGCCCCGCGAGCACGCCCAGAAACTTCGCACGGTATTCCCAGACCACCGCGAGCATCGCTCCGGTCTGGATGAAGAGGTCGAATATCTTCCCCTTGGCGTCGTCGAAGCCGAGGAGGCTGCCGGCGAGGATCAAGTGGCCGGTGCTCGACACCGGCAGAAACTCGGTGAGGCCCTCGACGATACCCATCGCGAGGGCCTTGAGGAGAACGATGACATCCATGCGGCCGGGATTCTACCGGCCCGGGTCGCGCGCGGGCCGCTACCCTGCCCGACGATCTTGCACGCCTCGTCCAGGCCGGGAAACTCGACCGATGCGCGCCAGAGCACGCCGCCCTACCGGATCGCCGTCGCAAGCGCAGCAAACCGCTCCAGATCGCGCCGATCGACGTCCGACACCGCAGCGAAGCGAACTCCGCCGTCCGCCCAAGTTGCCACGGCGAACCCGCGCACGGTCGCGACCTCGACGGGCTCCGGGCGAGGATCGGCGGCGCGCCAGACGAACAGGCTCACGTAGTGGTTACGGATGCGGTACACGACCGCGGCCGCCTGGCGGTCCGCAACGTGATCCAGACGCGCGCCGAGCAGCTCGAATCCGTCCGCCGCGAGATCGCGCACTGGCGGTGCGAAGTCAGTCTTGCCCGCGAACCACGGCTTGAGCACGTGGCGATCGCCTGAAGCGACGTCGGTAAGCGGCCGCGTCGGGCCGAGCGAGGCGACATGGCTTGCGACAACCTGCTCGCGCATTGGGTCGTCGACGGGCAACCGCGCCAGCCAGAGCCCGAAGACGAGGCCGGCCAGCGCCGCCGCAGCGGCGAGCAGGCTTGCCTGCCGCAACGAGATGCGGCGACCAGAGGCCGGCGCGGATTGCGTGACACTTCGGACCATCTCCGACACCGCGCCCCGCAGCGCCGCCGGCGCGCGATAGTACGACGCCTCCGCCCGTATGCGCTCGCGCAGCGCATCGCGCTCGGCACGCGCCGACGTGCACGCGGGACAGCCGGCGAGATGCCCTTCGATCTCGGCGGCAGTCGCGCGATCGAGCTCGCCGTCGAGATGGGCATCCAGGACCTGCCGCAAGCGCGCGCAGTTCACGACGTCCTCCGCGCCCGCGCATCGCGCACGCGCTTTTGCAGTAGGTCGCGAGCGCGCGCCAGCCGCGACATCACCGTCCCGATCGGTACCTCGACGATCGCGCTGATCTCCTTGTACGACATCTCCTCCAGCTCCCGCAGCACGATGACCTCACGGTAGTCGCGCGGCAGGGTCTCGATGCACTCGCGCAGCCATCGGGCGTCGGAGGCGCGCTCGGCGATCGCTTCGGGCAAGTCGATCCCCGCGGACCCGGCGGCCGGCGTCGCGGCCCCATGCGCCTCATCGTCGTAGGCGTCCTCCAGTTCGCGGCGGCGGTGCTCTCGCAACCAGTCGAGACAGGCATTCCGGACGACCGCCATGAACCACGCCTTGGCGCTGGGGCCGTGCTGGCCGTCGAAAAACCGGAACGCCCGCAGGCAGGCCTCCTGGACGACATCCTGGGCGGCCGAGGCGTCCCGGGCCATCCAGCGCGCGAGGTTGTGCGCCGCGTCCAGGTGCACGAGCACCGTGGCCTCGAATCGCTCGAATCTCGCCCGCTCACCCACGCGCGGCACCTCCCGCGTTATCCAAGACTGTCCCGGCGAGTGGTTTATTCCCGCCCTCGCCCCGACGGAATAAACGGCGCCGCCCGCGAGTCCAGGTGGAGTGGCGTGCGCATGCGGCGTCGCGTCACCCCCGGCGACCAAAGGAGACGACCATGGACGAGCGACATTACAGCAGGCGGGACTTCATGAGACTGGCAGGTCTGGGGGGCGTGGTGTTCGCCTCCGGGCTGCCGGGGTGCGCGAGCGTCGGCGCGCCCGGCAGCAGGCAGTCGGACTTCTCGTTCGTGCAGCTCTCGGACATTCACCTCGGCTACGCGAACCCGAAGGTCAACCCCGAGGCGAAGAGCACCCTTCCGCGCGCGATCGCGGCGGTGAACGCGCTCGAACAACAGCCGGACTTCGTGGTGTTCACCGGCGATCTGACGCAGACGACCGACGATCCCAAGGTCCGCCGGGCGCGGCTGCGCGAGTTTCGCGAGATCACGGCCGGGCTGCGCGTGTCCAAAATGTACTTCTTCGCCGGCGAGCACGACGCCGCGCTCGATCACGGCGAGGCCTACCAGGAAGTGATCGGCGGTCCGCTCTACTACACGTTCGACCACAAGGGCGTGCACTTCATCGTCCTCGACAACACCTCCGACCCGGCGCCCATCCTCGGCCCGACGCAGATCGAGTGGCTGAAGACCGGCCTCGCCGCGCCTCGCGCCCGACGCGCCGATCGTGGTGCTCACCCATCGCCCCCTCTTCCCGCTCTACCCGCAATGGGACTGGGCGACCCGGGACGGCATGGCCGCAGTCGAATTGCTGATGCCCTATCGGAACGTAACCGTGTTCTACGGCCACATCCACCACGAGCATCACTTCCGCACCGGTCACATCGAGCATCACGCCGCGATGGCGGTGATGTTCCCGCTGTCGCCGGTCGGCACCGCGCCGCAGAAGACCCAGTTGCCGTGGGACGCCGCAAGACCGTACCAGGGGCTCGGGTTTCGCACGATCGCGGCGAGCCGGGACGGGACGCCTCCGCGCGCACGCGAGCTCGCGCTCGCCCAGCAGAGCTGACGTGGTGGCGCGCTTCGCGGCGCGGCTCGCGGCCGTGGCCGCGATCTGCGCCGCCCTCGGCTACGTGGCGGGGTCGGTCGCGTCCGCCGGCAGCGGAAAACGGATACCGCTCGCCGCAAAGAAGTTCGAGTTCAGCGTCACCGAAATCCGGACCCGAGTGGGCGTGCCGGTGACGCTCGTGCTCTCCTCGGCGGACTTCGTCCACGGCTTCGCGATTCCGGATCTCGGCGTGCGCGTCGACCTCGTGCCGGGCAAAACCGTCGAGCTCGCGCTCACGCCCGACCGCGAGGGCCGTTTCGTCTTCCTGTGCGACAACTTTTGCGGCGAGGGGCACGAAGAGATGAGCGGCGTGCTCGTGGTCACTGGGGATTGATCAGGGGACATCGACACGGAGCACGATCCAGAATCGCCGCCTTACCTAAGTACAAATGTCTGCGGAGGCGTGAGGTACGGGCGTGATCACCCGCGCCGCCATCAGGCCGCCTTGCTTCCCGGGCGCGTGCGATCCAGCCGGCTTTCCGCCCAGCCGAGCAACCGCGGGCCTCGCGGCGGCGCAAGCGCCCAGCCGAGCACGACACCCGTCGCGTTCGCTGCCATGTCGATGACGTCGAAGTTGCGATACGAGAGCGCGCCCTGCGCGAACTCGAGCCCGACACCCATCGCAACGAAGCCGGCGGCGAGCGCGACGCGGGCTGCGGCATGCTCGTCGAGCTGCGCGAACCAGACCATGAGCACGGTATAGGCGACGACATGCGCCGCCGTGTCGCCGCCCTCGATCTGGACCGGCAGCTCGGGGAGCGACGCGAGCGATCCCCAGACCACGGCGGTCACTAGCGCCCACCCGATTACACGCCACGCCCGGCGCAGCCAGCCGCTACGCCGAGAAATCATCGGATCGAGTTAGCGCCATCGCGCGGCGATGATGCCACGCTGGGCGGACGTTCAAGCCGTTGCTGGTAGGGGACGACGCCAACTGGATGCTCCGCCAGCTGCTTTAGGTCGACGGCTCGGGCACCGCGGTGACCTCCAGCGCGACGAACTGCGTGAACTGCGTCGTGCTGAAGTTGTTGTCGGCGACGAGAATCAGCGTCCGGGTGCCGTTCGCGAGGGTCAGTCCCCAGGCGATGCCCTCGACGTTGTCGAGGAGGAGCGCGCTGCCGTCGTCGTTCGTGACCATGCCGAGGTCGAGGAGCAGCGCCTTGGACATCGTCGCGAAGCTTGCGCCGGCAAGGGCATCTATCGCCGAAAGTCGGTCGCGCCGGCAAGACTGGCGAGATACAAGCGGATCGAGTTGCCCACGCCGGTCGAGAATGAGCGCTCGACCGCGATGAACTGCTCGAGGCTAGCGCCCGCCTGTTACGCGCCGCCTCCGGCGAGGACGTAACGCCATAGCGCGAACGGAGTATGCGAGCGGCGGGTTGCTACCATCGCCCGGCAATGGATCTCTGGCGGCAAATCGACATCTACTGCGAACGGACCGACCCGGGTCTCTGGTCGGAGCCGGCGAACGCGCTGACCAACCTCGCATTCCTAGTCGCAGCGGTGCTCGTTTGGCGGCGGGGTGCCGGCGCACCGCCGCCATCAGGACAGGACGCCCGCATCCTCGGCGCGCTCATCGCGGCCATCGGCGTGGGGAGCGGCCTCTTCCACACGCTTGCCACTGTCTGGGCGGCCTGGCTCGACAGCGGCCTGATCGCGCTCTACATATATGTATGGCTGGCCCGCTTCCTCGCACGGGTGGCGGGGCTGCGCTGGACCGGGGTGATCGCCGGGCTGGTGGCGTTCGCGATCTTGAGCCGCGGGCTGACCGCGCTCTTTTCACCCGGCAGTCTGAACGGCTCCTACAGCTACTTCCCGGCGCTGATCGCGCTCGCCGCGTGCGGGGGTTATGCGTGGCGCGAAGGACACCCGGGAGCGCCGCGGCTCGGTGTCGCGGCCGGGGTCTTCGTCGTGTCGCTGGTACTCCGGAGCATCGACCAGACGTTGTGCGACGCCTGGCCGCTCGGGACGCACTTCATCTGGCACTGCCTGAACAGCGTGGTCTTGTACCTGACGGCCACGGCGCTCGACCGGCCATCAGCGGAGCGCGCCGCGTAGCTTTTCGCGAGCTGGGCGCCGCCGATCGACGGCGGCGTCTTGGCGCGCGGTCAGGCCGCGGTCGGACGCGGCGGGCGGCGCGAGAGCAGCGCCGCTACCGATTTCGGCAGCCAAGTCGGCGACCCGCTCGATTCGGCTGGAGCGGCGGATGCGCTCGCTGCGGCCACCTGGCCGGTAGTGGCGAGGACCCGACGCGCCAGCGGCGACACGATCCGCGGCCGACCGAGCAGCTCGGAGGGGACATTGAACTCCGCCCACTCGTGGAGGTTGATGTCGTCGATCGCGTTCATGTCTGGCTCCGCTTGCGGACTCGCCGGCGGCTTGTCCTGCACCGCCGACGACCCTTTCGCCTCGCGCCCACTATAGATGTTCGAACGTTATGTGACTGTGAAGATTTGTCAATCGGCCCAATGGCTATATGCCAATGTCAACGCACGAGGCGCGCCGGGCGACGACCGGAAAGCGAGAAAAGCCATGGCAAAACGAAGCCCCGCCAGCGGCGGGGGCTCGAGAGCCGTGGCGCGAGGGGCGGCGAGACGCTGCTGTCTTGCCGACATGCGGTGCGCCGCCGCGACCGTCATTTAGTCCTCTTCGCGCCCCTCGTGCTCCCAATGCTCGCGCCACGACCGTTGTTTCCGCTGGATGCCGATCACGGCGGGCCGGGCGATCTCGGTGCGCGGCTTGGCGATGTTGCCGGGCCATTGGCTGCCCACCGGGACGTTGCGCTTCTGGTCGAAGGTGCCGCTGCCATCCGCTCGTGGCGACGCGTGCCGACCCGACCGTCAGGCGGAGTCGGTAGTTCTCGCGCGCCATCGGGCGGATGGAATCCGCCTTAGGCCAAGGCGGCCGGACGTCAGATTCGTAACGTGACAACGCCGGGTGCGGAGCGTGAGCTCCGGACCCGGCGTCCGGGAAGAGGTGAGGCGGGCTAGCCCAGCCGCTGCTCCAGGTCCTGCACGCTTTGCGCGAGCACGTCGAGATCGGGCAGCTGGCCCTGCGGGGTCAGCTTGTCTACGACACCCGGCAGCAGTTGAGAAAGTCCGGCCGACGCATCGGCCTCGCTGACCCCGGCCTGCGCAGCGATCTGCGACAAACCCTCGCGACCGAAGATCTGCGAGATGACATCCGGTGAGATCGGCAGATTCTGGCCGGTGCCGACCCAGGAATTGGCCTGGTCGCCGTAGCCCATCCGCTGCAATTGCTCGAGGAGGCCGCCGAGACCGCCTCCGACTCCGCCCATGCCCTCCATCCCGCCAGCGCGGCCCCCACCGCCGCCCAGCACATTCCCGAGCAGCCCGCCGAGGTCGCCCATACCGCCCGCGCCGGCGCCCTGTCCACCGCTCTGGCGGCCGGACAGCATCGCGAGGACTACGGGCAGGAGCGCCATCAGTGCGCCGCCGCCAAGTCCCCCCATGCCGCCGCCGCGAGGTTGCGGCTGCTGACGCCCCACCGCCTGACCGAGGCCGCCTTGTTGGCTGCCCTGCTGACTGCCTTGCGCGAGCCCGCCGAGAAGTTCGTCGAGAAGACCCATGTGACCTCCAGTGTGTGACCGGGGCGTAGCCCTACCGCCTCGCGGGCGATGATACGCCGCTCATTTGTCAGCGCCCAGATTGCGAACGAGCCGCTCGACGATGGCGCGCAGCTCGGCGACCTCGGCTCGGAGGGCGTCGAGCTCGGCGCTGTTGACGCCCGCCGCAGCCATCTGCGGGCTCGAGTCCCTTACGGGCTGCACCGCGGCCGCGTCCACCGGTCCTGAAAGGAGATGCGCCCAGCGCTGCTCGCGCGAACCCGGCGTCCGGGGAAGCTGGACCGATAGCGGGCCGCCCGCGGACTCGGGGCGGGTGGCGAGCGCCTGCAGGGCCGCTTCGACCGCATCCAGATCGGCGAAACGATGCAGCCGATCGGTGTTCGTACGTAGCTCGCCCGGCGTTTGCGGGCCGCGCAGCATCAGGGCGGCAAGCAGCGCGACCGCCGCGTTGTCGACATGCAGGACGCGGCCGACGTTGTGGGTGTAGCGCATGACGCGCGAACCACTCGACTCGATGACGAGCGACAGCGGGCGCAGGGCGTCGATCGCCGCCTGCACTTCGCGCTCCGTCGCCTGCATGACCGGATCGCGATTGTTCTTCTGGTTGCACCCGAGGGTGAGCGCGTTCAGGGACAGGGGATACGTGTCCGGAACCGTGCGCTCCTTCTCGACCAGCACGCCGAGGACGCGCGTTTCGAGGTCCGAAAGGTGCGGCAGCATTCCCACGATGGTCGCCTGCGCCGATACGCCGGGGATATCGCTTATCCCAAGGTATCGCGTTTATCGATTTTCTCGATGAATCATCGGCGACGGCGGTTCGCAGCTTTCGGCTCGCCGCGCAAAGTTCGCGATGGTCCGGCTACGCCTTGCGGTAGATCTCCCCGCCCTGCTCGACGAACTCCTTCGCCTTGTCCGCCATGCCCTTCCCGAGCGCCTCGTCGTCACTCACCCCGATCTTGGCCGCGTAGTCGCGGACATCCTGGGTGATCTTCATCGAGCAGAAGTGCGGCCCGCACATCGAGCAGAAATGGGCGAGCTTCGCGCCCTCCTGCGGCAAGGTCTCGTCGTGGAATTCCTTGGCGGTGTCCGGGTCGAGGCCGAGGTTGAACTGATCTTCCCAGCGGAACTCGAAGCGCGCCTTCGACAGCGCGTTGTCGCGGATCTGCGCACCGGGATGGCCCTTCGCGAGGTCGGCGGCGTGGGCCGCGATCTTGTACGCGATGATGCCGTCCTTCACGTCCTTCTTGTCCGGCAGTCCGAGGTGCTCCTTGGGCGTGACGTAGCAGAGCATCGCGGTGCCGTACCAGCCGATCATCGCCGCACCGATCGCGCTCGTGATGTGGTCGTAGCCGGGCGCGATGTCGGTCGTGAGCGGTCCGAGCGTATAGAACGGCGCCTCGTGGCAGTCGCGGAGCTCGAGCTCCATGTTCTCCTTGATGAGCTGCATCGGCACGTGCCCGGGGCCTTCGATCATCACCTGGCAGTCGTGCTCCCAGGCGATCTTCGTCAGCTCGCCGAGGGTGCGGAGCTCCGCAAGCTGCGCCTCGTCGTTCGCGTCGTAGATGGAGCCCGGGCGCAGGCCGTCGCCGAGCGAGAACGACACGTCGTACGCACGCATGATTTCGCAGATCTCGGCGAAGCGCGTATAGAGGAAGCTCTCCTCGTGGTGCGCGAGACACCACTTCGCCATGATCGAGCCGCCGCGCGAGACGATGCCGGTCAGCCGCTTCGCGGTGAGCGGGATATAGGGGAGCCGCACCCCGGCGTGAATGGTGAAGTAGTCGACGCCCTGCTCCGCCTGCTCGACGAGCGTGTCGCGGAAGATCTCCCAGGTCAGCGCCTCGGCCCTGCCGTTCACTTTCTCGAGCGCCTGGTAGATGGGCACCGTGCCGATCGGCACCGGCGAGTTGCGCACGATCCACTCGCGGGTCTCGTGGATGTTCTTGCCGGTCGAGAGATCCATCACCGTGTCGGCGCCCCAGCGGATCGCCCAGGTCATCTTGTCGACTTCCTCGGCGATGCCCGAGGTGACCGCGGAGTTGCCGATGTTGGCGTTGATCTTGGTGAGGAAGTTGCGACCGATGATCATCGGCTCGCTCTCGGGGTGATTCACGTTCGCCGGGACGATCGCGCGGCCGCGCGCCACCTCGTCGCGGACGAACTCGGCCGTGATCTCGGGCGGGATGGCGGCGCCGAACGACTGCCCGCGATGCTGGCGGCCGATCGCTTCAGCCATCTTCGCGCCGGTGGGTCCGCTCGCGCACAGGCTCTGGAGGTACTCCTTGCGTCGCACGTTCTCGCGGATCGCGATGTATTCCATCTCGGGCGTGACGATGCCGCGGCGCGCGTAGTGCATCTGGGTCACCGCGAGCCCGGCTTTCGCGACCCGGGGCTTCCGCTTCAGGTCGAAGCGCATCTCGGCGAGCTTCCCGTCGGCGAGACGTTCGCGGCCGTATGAGGAGCTCGGGCCACCGAGCTCCTCGGTGTCGCTGCGCTCGAGGATCCACTTCGCACGGAGCGGCGCGAGGCCCTGGCGGATGTCGATTCTCACCGCCGGGTCGGTATACGGCCCGGAGGTGTCGTAGACGAAGATCGGCGGGTTCTTCTCCGCTCCGAACGATACTGCCGTGTCGGCCTGCGCGATCTCGCGCATCGGTACGCGGAGGTCGGCGCGCGAGCCGCTCGCGTAGATCTTGCGCGAGTGCGGCAGCGGCTGGATCGCGGCCTCGTCGACGTGCGCGAGCGCCGCGTTGAACTTTGGGTTGGCAACCATGTGTCGCTCCTCGTGCGGGAGAAGCGCGGGCAGGCGGGGAGCTGCCGACGCTTTCCTACGGCGGGATTACCCGCGTCAGGTTCGAAGGGTTTCTCTCACCCCGGCGCTTGAACCGCCGAGGACCCCCACGTCGATACCCGAAGGTACTCCAATGCGGGGGGCGTTTCAACGCCGTGCGCGGCGCCACACACCGCGACGAGGCTTACGGCGAGCGGAGCCGCCGGGCACGGTGGGCGGGAGAGATTCTCCGATCGGTCAGCGGGGCCGCTGACACTCGAAGTTCGAGGCGACCCAGTTCGACGGGTTGTTTTCGGCGCCGCTGCCACCGGGACCGACGTACGTCGGTTGCTTTGGCCATGGACAGATGAGGCGCTGGTTCCCCTCCGGTGTGACCGTGCCGGCATCCTGAGTCACGGTGATGGAGTCCGGTGCGTTGCCGTTCTCGACCCACTCGACGAGCGGCGCCAGTTTGTCCCAGCCTACGGCCGCGCCACGAACGCCGCCGGCGCAGTGACCCATGCCCGGGACCATGAACAGACGCACGTGCTCCCGGGCAGCGGCGGCATTGCGTTTGAACGTCCGCCGGACGATGTCCTCGTAGTAGTCCACCGTGGGCTCGGGGCCGATCAGCCCGTCGGCCCAGCCGTGATAGAGAAGATATTTACCCTTGCGCTTGACGAGGAACGGTCGCAGATCAGTCTCGGAGCCGTTCAAGATGGCGCGCATGAAGGCGCCGCCGTCACTCGGCGACCAGGGGCCCTTGGCCCGATTCTCCGTGCGGCCCTTCGGCGTGTTCCGGTCGAAGTCGAAATCCAGCCAGCGGTACTCGCCCGGCCCCGGAAGCAACGCTGGATCATTGCGTCGCGCCGTCGGGACGCCCGGATCGTGCTCGAACCACAGAAAGTTGACGAACTCCATCGAGAAGCCCCCCTGACCGGGGAAGAACCCGTTCGCGGGAGTCGGCACCACGAGGCTTCCCCAGCTGAACTCGCTGCCAAGCGGCTTGCCCTTGTACCAGCGATTCCTGCCGCTCGAATCATGCGGACCGCGGTACACGTCCTTGATCGCCTGGATCTGGCCTGCCGTGAGCCCTCTCGACGCCCCGAAGTCGTCGATATCGCCGGCCGTGAATACCTTGGCGCAAGCGAGCGGATCGCCGACCACGTTGTCGCGGATCCGGTCGTTTCCGAGCACGTCGCACTTCGCCAGCACCGCGTCGCGGAGCGCGTCGATGTCCGCCTGCGTAATGTTGTGGTCGAAGCCCACGCCGTCCTTGTTGACGTCGCGGAAGAACACGGCGCTGCTCCACACCTGCTCCATCGCGATCTCGATCGTGTTCATGAACGGATCGCCGGAGACGATGCCGTCGAAGTCGTCCGGAAAGCGCTGCGCTTCGACGGCGGCCTGCCGTCCTCCGGTCGAGCACCCTTCCCAGTAGGAGTAGCGCGGCCGCCGATCGTAATACTCCTTGATGATGCCTTTGGCGACGACGGTCGTGACGTGCGTCGCGCGCCAGCCGTAGTCGATCTCCCGCGGACGGTTGTTGAACGCGAAGGTGGCGCCGGCGAATACCCGCCCGTCGTGGCCCATGTCGCTGTTCGCCGTGGCGTATCCCTCCGGCAAGCGCGTGGTCGACGTCGATACGGCACCGTCGTGCCCGCCGTCCCCGATCATCACGAAACGCCCGTTCCAGCGCGTCGGGAGGTTCACTGCGAACCGCACCTGGTTGACGCCTTCGTGCGCGTTCCCGGTGGGAATGGTCCCCTCGACCCGGCAGTACTCCGGAACCGCGCCCGCCGCCGGCACCAATGTCGTGGCTGTGACCGCGGGTCGGATGCGCTTCGCCAGCACCGCCCCCTGGTCGAATCTGCCGTCCCCGGCCGCAGCGTCGTCGGCGATGCTGAGGTTTACATTAGCGAGCGCCGCGCAATCCTCGGCGGTGGGAACTTTCCCTTTCGCCAGGACAGCGGGCCCGAGGAAGCCCATCGTGAGCGTGGCAACGGCCACCCCGAGCGTGCGGCAAGGCATGCAATTCATGGCTTCCTCTCTGTTCCGGCCCAATCGACAGGATTCACGCGTTCGCGGTCAATCTATCGACCCGCCCTAAGACAAGTCAATAGGACATGGAGGCGGTTCGCGCGGATACCGGGCGACTCAGCCGCTCATCCCAACCCGTTGCTGATTCACAGCCCTCGGCGCCCAGGGATTGCACTGCACCGCGGCGCGTTCTTCTTCGGGCGCGGCCCGGGTTGAATGTCTGATTGACAATACATTTCATCCGCCCCTAGGATTCCGCGACCGATGCAACGCGCCACCCGCAAGACCGCTGCCGACGCCGATGCGACGCTGCCGCTGCCGCGCTATCACCAGATCTACCTGGTGCTGCGCGAGCAGCTCGCCGAGGGCCGCTTCGACGTCGCGAAACCGATCCCCGGCGAGCTCGACCTGGCGCAGACCTTCGGGGTATCGCGGGTGACGATGCGCAGCGCCCTCGACCGGCTCGCCGAGGAGGGGCTGATCGTGCGGCAGCGCGGCCGCGGCACCTTCGCCCGCGCGGGGGTTGCCCCGCCGCCGCCCGTCCGCGCCAACCTCTCGGGCCTGCTCGAGAACCTGCTGGCTATGGGACTGAAGACCCGGGTCGAGCTCGTCGAGCTCGGCACCATCGCCGCCCCCGCCGAGGTCGCCGACGCGCTGCGGATCGAGGCGGGCACCCCGGTGCAGAAAGCGATCCGCGTGCGAAGCTACAGGAGCGGACCGCTGTCGCACATCACCACCTTCGTACCCGAGGCGATCGCGCGCGCCTTCGGGCGGAAGGAGCTCGCGGCGAAGCCGATGCTGCAGCTCCTCGAGGAGTCGGGCGTGAAGGTGTCGGGCGCCGACCAGACCATTACCGCGAAGCTCGCCGACCACGCCGTCGCGCCGCGGCTCGAGGTCGATCTGGGCGCGCCCCTCCTCGCCGTAACGCGCGTCGTATATGGCGAGGACCACCGGCCGGTGCAGCTCCTGCGCGGGCTGTATCGTCCGGACCGCTACGAGTATCAGATGCATCTCACCCGCTCGGGCGGGGACACGCCCAGGATCTGGGTCGACGACGAGCGCCGCTAGCACCGGGCAAGGATCATCCACAGGAGGGAAGCGAAGATGACGAAGCCAGTCCAGCAACGCAG
This sequence comes from uncultured beta proteobacterium, assembly GCA_963754305.1. GTDB lineage: Bacteria > Pseudomonadota > Gammaproteobacteria > Burkholderiales > SG8-39 > DATEDA01. The sequence continues at coordinate 79,682 of CAVWFR010000047.1, forward strand.
GAAGTTCATCAAACATACCGCGGCGCTCTCGGCCGCGGCCGCCACCGGCACTCTCGGCTTTCCCGCGATCGTCCGCGGCCAGTCCGGTCCGCTCAAGATCGGGATCCTGCATCCGGTGACCGGGCCGCTCTCCTACTCGGGGCAGCTCTGCCGGCTCGGCGCGCAGATCGCGGTCGACGAGATCAACGCGACGGGCGGCATCAAAGCGCTCGGCGGCACGAAGATCGATCCGATCTACGGCGACGCGCAGTCGAAGCCGGACGTCGGCGTCGCCGAAGTCGAGAAGATGAACGAAGCCGGCGCGTCTGCGATCGTCGGCGCCTACGCGAGCGCGATCTGCCTGGCGACCACGCAGGCCGCGGCGAAGCACAACCTCCCGCACGTCGTCGATGTCGGCGTCGCCGACCAGATCGTCGAGCGCGGACTGAAGAACACCTTCCGCTTCGGGCCGGGCTACAAGATCATCGCGACCAACGCCATGAACTACCTGCACATCATGAACAAGCTCGCCGGCAACCCGGCGAAGACGGTCATGATCATCCACGAGGAGTCGCTGTTCGGCACCGGCACGGCGGGCCTCCTCTCGGCGCAGCTGCCCGCGTTCGGTTTCAAGATCGTCGACGTGATCAAGCACGCCAATCCGACGCGCGACTTCAACAACATCGTGCTGCGCATGAAGTCGCTCAACCCGGACGTCGTGATTCCGGCCAACTACTACAACGAGTACGCGCTGCTCGTGCGCACGATGAAGCAGCAGAACGTGCAGCCGCAGGCGATCTTCTCGGTACTCGGCGGCGCCGCTTCCTCGTTCAAGTTCGTGAAGGAGTTCCCGGACGTCGCGGACGGCATCATCGACGTGAACCACTGGTACAACCCCAAGGACAAGCGTGCGCTCGCGCTGCGCAAGAAAGTCGAAGGGATGAAGGACCAGTTCTTCACCTACGAGGTGTTCCTGAACTACGAGAGCGTGCACCTGCTCGCCGATGCCATCGGCCGTGCGAAATCGACCAAGCGCGAGGGGATCATCGAGGCGCTCGCCGCGTCGACCTGGGACAAGACGTTGATGCCCTACGGGCCGACGAAGTTCGTCAACGGACAGAACCAGGGTGCCGAGCCGCTCGTCATGCAGGTCGTTAAAGGGGACATCGAGGTGATCCTGCCGAACACGTTCGCGCAGCGCGCGCCGGTGTTCCCGTGGAAGGGGAAGGCGGCCTGAGCGCGGCGGCCGGGGTGGGGGCGACGGCTGTGCGCTCTCCCTCCCACGAGCGCGACCGGTGCTCGAGCTGAGCATCCTCTTCCCGTCGGTCCTTAACGGACTGACGACCGGGGCGGTCTACGCGCTGATCGCGCTCGGGCTCACGCTGATCTACGGCGTGCTGCACATCATCAACTTCGCACACGGCGCGGCGCTGATGATCGCGCTCTACGGCGTGTACTACCTGCACCAGCGGCTCGGGATCGACCCCTATCTCGCGCTGCCGATCATGGTGCCGGCGATGTTCGCGGCGGGGTATCTCCTGCAGCGGCTCGTCATCGGGCGGGCGAGCCACGGCAAGGACGAGAACATCCTGCTCGTCACCCTGGGGCTCGCGATCGTGCTCGAGAACCTCGCACTCTTCGCTTTCAAGTCGGACACGCGCACGATCGACACGCCCTACACGCTCTCCACCGTGAACATCCTCGGCGCGCTGATCTCGACACCGAAGGTGGTCGCGTTCGGCGGCGCGCTCGTCGCCTGCGCGTGCCTGCTCGCGATCGTGGGCAAAACCGACCTCGGCCGCGCGATCCGCGCGATCGCCAAAGAGCGGCATGGCGCGCGGTTGGTCGGCATCGACGTGGACCACGTCTTCGCGATGAGCTTCGGCATCGGGCTCGCCTGCCTCGGCGCGGCGGCCTGTTTCCTGCTCCCCGCGTACTACGTCAACCCCACGGTCGGCAGCGGGTTCGTGCTGATCGCGTTCACGATCGTCGTGCTCGGCGGCATGGGGAGCTTCGGCGGCGCCCTACTCGGCGGCTTCATCATCGGCGTCGTCGAATCGGTGGGCGGGCTGATGCTGGGCGAGAGCCTCGGGCAGATCGGGATCTTCCTCATCTTCATCGCGGTGCTGCTCTTCCGGCCGCAGGGACTGTTCGGGGCGAAGGCATAGATGCGCGGCCTGATCGGCATGGCGGTCTTCGCGGTCGTCGTCGCGGCGACGCCGCTCTTCGTGACGTCCGGCTACGCTCTGAACGCGATCATCATGACCCTCTACGTCGCCGCGCTCGGGCAGGCGTGGAACATCCTCGGCGGCTTCGGCGGCCAGTTCTCGTTCGGGCACGCGGTGTTCTTCGGCACCGGCGCCTACGCGATGGCGGTGCTGCAGGTAAAGCTCGGGTGGAACGCCTGGGCGGCGCTGCCGGCCGCGCTGGCCGCGGGCGGTGCGGTCGGCGCGCTCGTCGGCGCGCTCTCGTTCCGCTACGGGCTGCGCGGCTCGTACTTCGCGCTCGTCACGCTCGCGTTCGCCGAGGTGTTCCGCATCCTCGCCAACACCTTCGATTTCACCGGCGCCGGCGTCGGCCTCATGGTGCCGCTGAAGGCTAGCATCGCCGAGCTCCAGCCGGCGGATCGGGCGGGCTATCTCTGGCTCATCCTCGCGCTGGTCGTGGCCGGCGGCGTGATCTCGTGGTGGCTGAAGCACTCGCGTTACGGGGCGTGGCTGCAGGCGGTGCGCGACAACGAGGACTCGGCGGCCGCGCTCGGCGTGAACGCCTTCCGGGTAAAGCTCGTCGCGATCGTGATCTCGGGTGCGCTGATGGCGGCGGGCGGCGCGTTTTACGTCCAGTATCTGCACTACATCGATCCGCACATCGCGTACGGGGCGGCGGTGTCGGTCGAAGCGCTGCTGGGGCCGATCGTCGGGGGTGTCGGCACCGTCTGGGGTCCGCTGCTCGGGGCCGGCGTGCTGCACGTCCTCGGCGAGGCGACGCGCGGGCTGATGGGCGATGCGCCGGGGCTGAACCTCGTCGTGTACGGCGTGGTGTTGATCCTGATGGTGATGTTCCTGCCGAGCGGGATCATCGGCATCTTCCGCCGGCGGCTCGCGCATGCTTGAAGCGCGTGACCTCTCGGTCAGCTTCGGCGGTCTGAAGGCGGTCGAGGAAGTGAGCCTCGCCGTGCCGCGCGGCGCGATCGTGGCGCTGATCGGGCCGAACGGGGCCGGCAAGACGACCTGCTTCAATCTGCTGTCGGGGTTCCTGCGGCCGCACACGGGAAAGGTCATCCTCGAGGGCCGCGACATCACCGGCCTCGCGCCGTACCAGGTCTGTCGCCGCGGTATGACGCGGACCTTCCAGATCGTGCAGCCCTTCGCCGCCCAGACGGTGCGCGAGAACATCGCGGTCGGCGCTCATCTCCATCTGCGCGACCGCACACACGCGCTCGCCAAGGCCGAAAGCGTGGCGAAGGATGTCGGCCTCGCGCCCGAGCTCGACAAGCTCGCGGCGAGCCTCACCGTCGCCGGCCGCAAGCGTCTGGAGCTCGCCCGCGCGCTCGCGACCGAGCCGGCGCTGCTCCTGCTCGATGAAGTTCTCGCCGGGCTAAACCCGCAGGAGATCAACGAGGTGATCCCGGTAGTCCGCGCGATCCGCGACGCGCGCATCACCGTGCTGATGATCGAGCACGTGATGCAGGCGGTGATGAGTCTCGCCGACGAAGTGTACGTGCTAAACCACGGCCGGTTGATCGCCCACGGGGTGCCCGCGGGCATCGCGAACGACCCGCAGGTGATCGAGGCCTACCTCGGCCACGGCACGGCAGCGCGGCTGCGCCGGCAGGCGGAGGGAGCCCATGCTTGAAGTGCGCGCGCTGCGGGGCGGGTATGGCGCGGTCGAAGTCCTGCGCGGCGTGAGCCTCGAGATCCGCGCCGGCGAGATCGTCGCCGTCCTCGGCTCTAATGGCGCGGGCAAGTCGACCCTCAACAACACGCTGTGCGGCATCCTGCCCGCGTTCGGCGGGAGCGTCGCTTTCGACGGACACGACATCACGCGCGCGCGCGACCGGCACATCGTCGCCGCGGGCCTCATTCAGGTGCCCGAAGGGCGGCGAGTGTTCCCCAATCTCTCCGTGCGCGAGAACCTCGAGCTCGGCAGCTACCGACGCGGGCGCGCGCGCCGCGCGACGAACCTCGAGCGCGTGTGCGGGATCTTTCCGCGGCTGAGAGAGCGCACCGCGCAGCGCGCCGGCACGCTCTCCGGCGGCGAGCAGCAGATGCTCGCCATCGGGCGCGCGCTGATGTCGGAGCCGCGGCTGCTCATTCTGGACGAACCGTCGCTCGGCCTGTCGCCGCTGCTCGTGGAGGAGATGTTCGCGCTCATCGCTCGGCTGCACGCCGAGGGGCTCTCGATCCTGCTGGTCGAGCAGAACGTCGGCCAGTCGCTCGAGATCGCGCACCGCGCCTATGTGCTCGAGAACGGGTCGATCGCGTTCCAGGGCACGCCGTCCGAGCTACTCGCGCGCAGCGACCTGAAGCGCGCGTATCTCGGGATATGAAGCCGCGGGGGAGATTCGGATGAGAAGCTTCCGGATGAAACGCTTCCTCGCGGTCGTGGTGGCACTCGCCGCGGGCGCCGCCCACGCGCAGCAGTTCACGAAGCCGGTCCGCATCCTCGTCGGCGCGACGGCCGGCGGTACGACCGACACGCTCGCTCGCGCCATCGCGCCGGAGACGTCGAAGGCGCTCGGGGTACCGGTCGTGGTCGAGAATCGCCCGGGAGCCGGCGGCAATCTCGCCGCGGAAGCGGTCGCGAAGTCGCCGCCCGACGGCCAGACGCTGCTCGTGTCGTTCACCAGCCACACGATCAACGCGACGCTGTACCCGAAACTTCCCTTCGATCCGGTCGAGGATTTCACGCCGATCACCATGATCGCGACCGTGCCGAGCGTGCTGGTCGCGAACGCGGCGCTGCCGCCGAACACGCTCGCGGCGCTGATCGCGTTCGCGAAAGAACGGCCCGGCAAGCTCAACTTCGCCATCGGCGGCATCGGATCGTCGGTGCACATGGCGTCCGATCTCTTCAAGATGCGAACGGGCCTCTTCATCGTCGACATCCCCTACAAAGGTACCGGGCCGGCGCTCGCCGACGTGATCGGCGGGCAGGTCGAGCTGATGTTCGTCAGCGCGGTGATCGGTATCCCGCAGATCAAGGGCGGCAAGATCAAGGCCTACGGCGTGACGAGCCCGAAGCGACTGCCGCAGCTTCCCGATGTCCCCGCGATCGCCGAGCTCGTGCCCGGGTTCGAATCGAATGCCTGGTTCGGCCTGTTCGGTCCGGCGCGCCTTCCGCCCGACGTCACCCGGGCGCTGCACGACGCCGCGGTACGCGCGATCGGCTCGCCCGAGCTGCGCAAGCGGCTCGAAGCCGAGGCGGCGCAACCGGTCGGCAACTCGCCGGCCGAGTTTGCCCGGTTCGTCCGCGAGGACGTCGGGAAATGGGCGCCGGTGGTGAAGTACTCGGGAGCGAAGCCCGAATGACCGCGCCGAAGACACTCGCACAGAAGCTCGTCGCTCGCGCGGCCCGGCGCCCGAACGTCGTGCCGGGCGAGATCGTCACCTGCAAGGTCGACCTGGCGATGATGCACGACTCGGGCGGCCCGCGGCGCGTGAAGCCGATGCTCGAGCGGCTTGGCGCGAAGGTCTGGGACCCGGATCGGATCGTGGTCATCACGGACCACTACCTGCCCGCGAACGACGACGAGTCGAAACGCATCCTCGCCACTGCGAGAGAGTGGGTGAAGGAGGCCGGGGTGAAGCGCTTCTACGACGGCATCGGGATCTGCCACGTCGTGCTGCCGGAGCAGGGTCATCTCCGCCCGGGCATGTTCGTGGTGGGCGGGGACAGTCATTCGCCGACCGGCGGTGCGTTCGGCGCCTACATGTTCGGGATCGGCGCGACCGAGATGCTCGGCGTCCTCGTCACCGGCGAGATCTGGCTCAAGGTGCCGCATACCATCCTGATCGAATGGAGCGGCCGGTTCGACGACGGGATCGCCGCCAAGGACGTCATGCTGTTCCTGTGCGGCAGGTTCGGCATGGACGGCGGGCAATACCAGGCGGTCGAGTACGCGGGGAGCGCGATCGGGGCGCTCGGCATGCAGGAGCGGATGACGCTCGCCAACATGACCGCGGAGTTCGGCGGCCAGACGGGCCTCATCGCCCCCGACGCCGTGACGCTCGACTATCTCGCCCGGGCGGGCGTGGAGGAGGTCGACGCCGCGCCCTGGCGGACCGACGATGGCGCGGCGTTGCTCGCGCACCACCGCTTCGACGCCGGCGCGCTCGCGCCGCAGGTCGCCGCGCCGGATAGCCCCGCGAACAGCCGCGCCGTGGACGAGTATCGCGACACGCGCGTCGACACCGTGTACATCGGCGCGTGCACCGGTGCGAAGCTCGCCGACCTCAGAATGGCCGCGCGCGTGCTGCGCGGCCATCGCGTCGCAAGCGGCGTGCGGCTGCTCGTGGCGCCGGCATCGCTCAAGGATCAGGAGGCGGCGCGCGCGGAGGGCACGCTCGGCGCGCTGCTGGACGCCGGCGGCCGGCTCCTGGCGAACGCCTGCGGCGTGTGCGCCGGCTACGGCGAGCTGCGGTTCGGCGAGAACGAGGTCGCCATCTCGTCCACCGCGCGCAACTTCAAGGGCCGCATGGGTGTCGCGTCGTCGCGGGTGTATCTCGCCTCGCCCTACACGGTTGCGGCCTCGGCCGTGACCGGTCGAATCACCGACCCGCGGGAGCTTCTCTCATGAGCAAAGCATGGGTGTACGGCGACAACGTCGACACCGACGTGCTCGCGCCGGGGCAGTACATGAAGTTCGGCATCGAGGAGATCGCGCGGCATTGCCTCGAGATGGTCGATCAGGCTTTCGCGCCGGGAGTGCGGCCGGGCGACGTGGTGGTGGGCGGGCGGAACTTCGGGATGGGCTCGTCGCGCGAGCAGGCGCCGGCGGCGCTGCGGCAGCTCGGCGTCGCGGCGGTGATCGCGCAGAGCTTCGCCGGCCTCTTCTATCGCAACTGCTTCAACGTCGGCCTGCTCGCCCTCACCTGTCCCGAAGTGACGCGCATCCGCGTCGGCGACGCCATCCGCTTCGACGCCATTGCCGGCCGCATCGAGAATCTCACCACCGGCGAATCACTCGCGTGCGAGCCGATCGCGCCGCATCTCATGGCGCTCGTGCACGACGGGGGGCTGCTCGCGCAGCTCGAGAAGCGGCTGGCGAAGGAGCGCGCATGAGACTCAGGGAACGGCTTGCGGGGCCGGGAATCGTCCTCGCGCCGGGGGTGTACGACGCATTCACGGCGATGCTCGCCGAGCGCGCCGGGTTCGAGGCGCTTTACCTGTCCGGCGCGAGCGTCGCGTACATGCGCATCGGCCGGCCGGACATCGGACTCGTGACCGCAACGGAGCTCGAAGAGACGCTGTCGCGCATCGCCGAGCGCGTGACCGTGCCGGTGATCGTCGACGCCGACACCGGCTTCGGCAACGCGCTCAACGTCCAGCGCACGGTAAAGCGGCTCGAGCGCGCGGGCGCTGCGGCGATCCAGCTGGAAGATCAGACCTCGCCGAAGCGCTGCGGCCATCTCGACGGCAAGCATCTCGTCACCGCCGGCGAGATGACCGGCAAGGTGAGAGCCGCAGTGGATGCGCGCGCGAGCTCGGACACCCTGATCATCGCCCGCACCGACGCGGTGGCAGTCGAAGGGCTCGAGCCGGCGCTCGAGCGCGCTGAAAGCTATCTCGCCGCGGGCGCCGACGTGCTGTTCGTCGAGGCGCTGCGCTCCGAAGCCGACATGCGCACCGCCGCGACGAAGTTCGCCGGTCGCGTGCCGCTGCTCGCCAACATGGTCGAAGGCGGCAAGACGCCAGTGCTGCCGGTCGCGGATCTCGAGCGGCTCGGCTTCGGCATCGCGATTTTCCCCGGCGGTACTGCGCGCGCCGCCGCGTTCGGATTCGCCGCGTACTTTGCGAGCCTCAAGGCTCACGGCACCACCCAGCCCTATCGCGGCCGGATGTTGGACTTCGACGAGCTGCAACAGTTGCTGGGCACCGCCGAGATGCTCGCGGCGGGGAAGAAGTACGACGGCTAGCGCGGCACCACCGCGCCGCGAGCCGCCCCGCCACGCCGGCCTCGCCGAGCGCGAGCGCCGCGGCGAGACCCACCGGACCACCGCCCGCGATCAGCACACACGAATCGCCGCTCACGGTTGACGCGTTCCGCAGCCTAACTTAGTGTCTTAACCATAAGACATCTCCAACCGATCGCGCCGGAGACTCGCCACAATGTCGCGCAACGATCCCGCCTCGGCATCGTCGACCCGTCTCGGCCCACCCGCTGGCGCGCGACTCGCGATCACCGGCGGCTGCGGCGGCATCGGCCGCGCGCTCGTCGCGGCGGCGCTCGCCGACGGCCTCGAGGTCGCGGTGCTCGATCTCGCCGCCTCGATCGAGCGCCACCCGCCGCCGCGCGGGGTCCGCGTGATGGTGCTCGATGCGACCGACGAATCGGCGGTGGCCGCCGCGTTCGACGAGCTCGGACGCGCATGGCAGGGGCTCGATCACCTCGTGAACCTCGCCGGCTTTGCGCGCGAGCGCATCCCGCTTACCGCGACGTCGTCGGCCGCCTGGGACGAGGTCGTCGGCGGCAACCTGCGCTCGACGTACCTGACCTGTCGCGCCGCACTGCCGCTGCTCGGCAAGGGCGCGGCGGCTTCGATCGTGAACACGGCGTCCGGGCTGGCGGTGCGCTCGACGCTCGGGTTCGGGCCCTATTCCGCGGCGAAAGCGGGCGTGCTCGGGCTCACGCGCTCGCTCGCGGTCGAGTGCGCGCCCGCGGTGCGCGTCAACGCGATCGCGCCGACCGCGGTCGACACCGCATTCTTGCGTGGCGGCACCGGCCGCAGCGACGAGCGCGCCGCCTCCCAGGTCGATCTCGGGACCTACGCGAAGGCGATCCCGCTCGGGCGCGTCGGAACCCCGGAAGACATCGTCGGCCCAATCCTCTTTCTGCTCGGACCCGCCGCCCGCTACATGACCGGCCAGACGCTGCACATCAACGGCGGCCAGCTCACGCCGTAGCCCGATTCCCAAGAGATCCCCGGTGCCGGCCCGCCGAGCGACCGCCTGAATGAAGCCCAGCGACCCCCCGAAGCGGATCGGCGTCGTCGTTCCGCCGGCGAACCCGACCGTCGAGCCGGAGATGCGGCGCCTCCTGCCGCCCGAGTTCGCGATGTACGCCACCCGGCTGCCGGTGCTGCCGGGCGAGCTCCAGGCGCGCACCGACGCCTACGCCGCGCACTATCCGGCGGCGGTCAAGAGCTTCGGTTCGCTCGCGCTCGATGCGATCTACGTCGCCGCTACCGGGCCGACGTATACGCTCGGCGAGGCGCAGGATCGCGCGCTCGTCGACGCTCTGTCGCAGACCGCGGGGACGCTGGTCCAGACCGCGAGCCTCGCGATGCTCGACACGTTGCGCGCCATCGGGGCGCGCTCGATCGCGCTCGTGACCCCCTACCCCGACTGGCTCACCGCCCGGTCGGTGGCGTACTGGGAAGGCGCCGGCATCCGCGTCGCGCAGACCGTCACGATGTCCGGGGAGTTCCGCGCCTACCGGCTCGCGACCGCGGAAGTCGTCGCTGCCCTGCGCCGGGTTGACGCGCCGGACGCCGAGGCGGTGGTGCTGAGCGGCACCGGGATGACGACGATCGACGCGATCGCCACCGTGGGCACCGAGCTCGCGCTCCCGCTCCTTTCCTCCAACCTCTGCGGCGCTTGGCGGCTGCTGATGGCGCTCGCGGGCCGGCCTGGCGCCGACCTCGCGCGCGCGGCGCCCTCGCTCGCGGCGCGTCTGCCGGGCTGACCCGCTCGCTTTCCGTAGTTTCGATGCGCACCGCCCGGTTCCTCGCCGCCTGTCTCCTCGCCTTGCCGCTGGCGGCGTTTGCGCAGAGCTACCCGAATCTCCCGGTCAAGCTTATGGTGCCGTTCGCGCCCGGCGGGGCGACCGACGTCGTCGCGCGCCTGCTCGCGCAGGAGTACTCCGAAACCTGGGGCCGGCAACTCCTGGTTGAGAGCCGGCCCGCCGCCCGCTGGACGCCGATCGTGCGCAAGGCGAACGTGAAGGCCGAATGACAGCTGAGCTGCTGCGATGGCTCGCCGCTCGATCCACGCCGGAGCCCGTGCGGATGAAGGCCCGGCTCCTCGTGCTCGACACCCTCGGCTGCATCGTCGCCGGGGCCTCGGCGGAACCGGTTCGAGAGCTCGCGCGCTCGCTCGGCGCGCTCGAGTGCGGCGCGGTGCGGCTGCCGGGATTCGAGAGCGGCCTCGCCCCGCTATCGGCTGCAAGCTGCGCAGCGATCGCGGCCTGCTGGGACGAGGCGTGCGAGGGGCATGCGCGCGCGCATGGGCGGCCGGGCGTACCGGTCATCGCCGCAGCGCTGGCGATCGGGTGCGCGCGTGACGCTCGGCTCGGCGAGGTGATGGAGGCGATCGTGACCGGCTATGAAACGGGCGCGCGGATGGGCGAGGCGCTGCGGATTGGACCCGGCATGCACGTCGATCCGGGTTGGCCGGCGCTGGGCGTCGCCGCGGGCGTCGCGCGGCTCGTCGGCGCCGACGCCGCAGCGGCCGTGGAGATCGCAGCGTCGCAGATGCCGTTCGGCCTCTATCTTCCGATCGCGCAAGGCGCCGACGCCCGCAACACCTATCTCGGCCACGCCGCCTGGCTCGGAACGCACGCCGCGCTCGCGACGAGCGCCGGCATGACGGCGCCGCGCGGCGCGGTCGAGCAGTACGCCGCCCTGGCGCTCGCACGCGGGATCGAGCGGGAGCCGCTCGGCATCGCACCCCCGGGCGAGGACTGGATCCTCGATGCCTATTTGAAGCCGTTCGCCGCCGTGCGTCACGTCCACTACGGCGCGCAGGCCGCGCTCGAGATGCGACGCGAAATCGGCGAGACAGTGGAAATCGGAAAGATCGTGCTCTCGGTCTACGACGAGGCGATCGTTTACTGCGGCAACCGCGATCCGCGCACACCGATCCAGGCGCAGTTCAGCCTGTCGTTCGGGCTCGCCGCGGCGCTGCGCTTCGGCGCGCTCGAGCCGGAGACCTACCGCGCGCCGCGATTCGACGATCCCGAGCTGCGGCGCCTCGAGCATCTGGTCGCGATCCAACGCGACACCGCGCGGGGCGCCGCCGGCGCGCGCGGGGCGACGGTCGTAGTGGAAGCGCGCGGGCGGCGTTTCGAGCGCAGCGTCGAGGCAGTCAAGGGCGACCCGGCGGCGCCGATGAGCGCCGGCGAGGTGCGCGACAAGTTCCTGCGCTACGCTGCGCCCCTGGGCGCGGCGCGCGCGCGAGCACTGGCCGACCAGGTGCTCGAAGCACCGCCCGACACCCCGCTGAAGGAGCTCGTGAGCCGACATGACGACCACCCCCACGCTCGACCTCGTGATCAAGAACGCGCGCATCGTGCGCCCGAACCGCAACTCGGTCGATCTCCTAGACATCGGCATCACGGACGGCAAGTTCGCGCGCCTCGCGCCGGACATCCGGCCGGAAAATGCGAAGAGCGTCTTCGACGCGAAGAACCTGCTCGCGTTCCCCGGCCTGGTGGACGCTCACATGCACGCCGGCATCTATCGGCCGCTTGCCGAGGACGCGGTGAGCGAGAGCAAGGCGGCGGCGATGGGCGGCGTCACGACGAGCCTCAACTACATGCGCTCGGGCCAGTACTACCTGAACCGCGGCGGGCCGTACCGCGACTTCATGCCCGAGGTGATGAAGCTCTCCACCGGCAACTTCTGGGTCGACTATGGCTATCACATCGCGCCGATCGAGGGGGGGCACGTCGGCGAAATGGACTCGCTTCTCACCGAGTGGGGGGTGCCGTCGTTCAAGATATTCATGTTCTACGGCGGCTACGGGTTGCACGGGAAGTCGGACTCTCAGAACGAGTTCCTCATGATCGGACCCGACGACCGCTACGACGTCGCGCACTTCGAGTTCATCATGCGCGCGGCGAAACGCATGATGACCGCGCATCCGGACCTGGCCGACTACATCAGCGTCAGCCTGCATTGCGAGTTCGCCGACATCCTCAACGCTTATACGAAGCTCGTCGAGCGCGACGGCAAGCTCGACGGGCTCGCGGCCTACAGCGCGGCCGGCCGCCGCACTCGGAGGGGCTCGCGATCTGGATCGCGGCCTACCTCGCCTACGAAACCGAGTGCCTCAACATCAACCTGCTGCATCTCTCGTCGCGAAAGGCGATGGATGCGGCGCTGATGATGCAGGACACCTTCCCGCACATCAATTTCAAGCGGGAGGTCACGGTCGGGCATCTGCTGCTCGATACCGATTGCGCCTGCGGCGTGTCCGCGAAGGTGAACCCACCGATTCGCCCGCGCGCCGACGTCGAGGCGCTCTGGGAAGCGGTGCTCGAGCGCGATGTCGACTGGATCGTCAGCGACCACGCCTGCTGCGCGACCGAGCAGAAGTACAGCGCGAAGTTCCCGAAGAACATCTGGCTCGCGAAGTCCGGCTTCGGCGGCACCGAATATCTGCTCTCGGGCGTGCTGAGCGAAGGCTCGAAGCGCGGCATGTCCTACAACCACATGGCGGAACTCCTCGCCTGGAACCCCGCGCGCCGGTACGGCGTGCTCGAGAAGGGCGATATCGCACCCGGCTACGACGCCGACCTCGCGCTGGTCGATCCGCACGAAACGTTCACGGTGCGCGCCGCGGAGTCCGAATCCCAGCAGGGCTATTCGCCGTTCGAGGGCATGGAGCTGTCCGGCCGCGTGAAGAGCACGTTTCTCCGTGGCGAGTTGGTCTACGACCAGGGCAAGGCGGTCGGCAAGGCGCGCGGGAGGTACATCCGGCGCCCGACGAAGTTCGCCGGCGCATGAGCGCCTGGCCGGATGCGCTCTACGAGGCCCTGCTCGCCGCGGGCGTGAAGCAGATCGCCTATGTGCCGGATGCCGGGCACAAGCGGCTGATCGAACTGGCACACGCCAACCGTGGCCTGAAGACGACGGTGCTGACGACCGAGGAGGAAGGCGTCGCGCTTCTCGTCGGCGCGCATCTCGGCGGCGACCGCGGTGTGCTACTCCTCCAGTCGAGCGGCGTCGGGAACTGCATCAACATGCTGTCGCTCGCGGCGGAGTGCCGCGTCCCGCTGCTGATGCTCGTGACGATGCGCGGGGAATGGGGCGAGTTCAACCCGTGGCAGATCGCGATGGGGCAGGCGACGCCGGCGACGCTCGCAGCGATGGGCGTAATCGTCCAGCGCGTCGACGAGGCCGCGCGCATCGTCGAGACCGTGCGGTCCGCGGCGGTCCTCGCGTTCGACTCCGGACGGATGGTCGCAGTGCTGATCGGGCAGCGCGCGATCGGCGCGAAGGTGTTTCGGAAATGAGCACGCTCGAACGGCGTGCGGCGACGGCGCGGCTGCTCAGGGATCGTGGCGACGCCCTGGTCGTGACCGGCCTGGGCTCGACGACCTACGACTGTTTCGCGGCCGGCGACTCGCCGCTGACGTTCTACCTGTGGGGGGCGATGGGTGGCGCGGCGATGGTCGGGCTGGGGCTCGCGCTCGCGCAGCCACGCCGCCGCGTCCTGGTGATGACCGGCGACGGCGAGATGCTGATGGGCCTAGGGTCGCTGGCGACCATCGGCGTGCAGCGCCCTGCCAATCTCGCGGTCGTAGTGATCGACAATGGGCTCTACGCCGAGACCGGGATGCAACGGACGCACACCGCGAGCGGCGTGGATCTGGCGGGGGTCGCGCGGTCGTGCGGCATCGCCGCCGCCGAAACGGTGCAGACGGAAGAAGAGCTCGACGCGCTCGCCGGCAAGCTGTACGGCACGGCGGGACCGCTGGTCGCCGTGGTCAAGGTCTCGCCCGACGCCACCAAGATCGAACTCGCTCCGCGCGACGGGACGTCCCTCCGCGGTCGCTTCCGCGAAGCACTCCTGGGGCCGGACCCCCGGCCTTGAGCTCGGCGCTACGCTCGCAGCCTGCGTCTGCGTGCGGCCATGATTCCGACCAGGCCGAGGCCCGCAAGCATGATCGCGTAGGTGCTGGGCTCCGGCACCACCTGCAGGAAGCCCCGGATCTCGCCGCCCGGGAACTGATTGGTGTGGATGTTGAAATACGCCTGGCCGCTGTCCAGACCGGCGACCAGGGCGTTCAGCGCACTGCCGACACTGCCGCCGTTGTTGGCAATGAAGTCCGGGTTGTAGCTGCCGGCGAGGGTCATGTCGAAGGTGCGATCGTAAGAGCCGAAAGTCCCCCCGAGCGGAAAGTCCGGGAAGGTCGGCACCGTCGTGGCCACGCGCACGTTGCCGGGCGCATCGACGCAGCAGTGGATGTGCGACGCCGTGACGTTCCCGAGCAGGCCGTCGAAGGTCGTCTGAACCTGCATCGTCACAGTGTCGAGATCCAACGTGACCAACCCGACGCCGACCCCGGGCGACGCGTTGACCGGGTTCTCGAGCGAGCCGAAAAGGTCGGTCGTGTACTGCGTGGTGTGTGCGGCGACCGGTAGGGAAACGATCGTCGCGAGCGCCAGGGTAGCGAGGGAGACCTCCAGTTTCATGACCATGGACTCCTTGTCTTGTCGGTTCGGGCTGGCGTTGAGGTGCGCCGGCTTTCCGAGAACACCCTGGTGATGAGAATATTCCGGCCATTCCGTGAAGCTTTGGTTGCCGCCGGCTTGGACGATTCCACCGTAGGCGAGACCCTGTAGAAACAGCATGTTGCGTTTCGGTATCGACCTCGGTGGCACCAAGACCGAGGGCGTGATCCTCGATGGCGCCGGGCGCGAAGCGTTCCGCGAGCGCGTCCCGACCGATCCCGCCAGTTACGAAACCGTCGTCGGCGGGATCGAACGGCTGTACCGCAGGATGGCCCGCGAGACCGATGACGCACCGCACACGCTCGGACTGGCGACGCCGGGTGCCGTGTCCTCGCGCACCGGTCTACTCAAGAACTCCAACACGACCTGCCTGAACGGCACGCCGATCGCGCGCGAACTGCGCACTCGTTTGGGGCGCGAGCTCGCCATCGAGAACGACGCCAACTGCTTCGCCCTCGCAGAAGCGCTTCACGGCGCGGGCCTGGGCGAGCGCGTCGTGTTCGGCGTGATCATGGGCACCGGGTGCGGCGGCGGGATCGTCATCGACGGCAAGGTTCACGGCGGCCGGCAGTCGATTGCAGGCGAGTGGGGGCACATGTCGATCGACCCGGCGGGCCCGGCTTGCTACTGCGGCGCCCGCGGGTGCGTGGAGACTTTCATCAGCGGTTCTGGGCTGGAGAGCTGCTATGCAGTCCGCTTCGGGCAGCCTCGCACCGCGGACGCGATTGTCGCCGGATGGCGCGCCGGCGACGCGCGCGCGGCGGCGGTGATGGACGACTTCTTTGCCCGCTTCGGCCAGGCGCTGGCGAACCTGATCGCGGTGCTCGACCCGGACGTCGTCGTGCTGGGTGGCGGCCTGTCGAATGTCGACGAGCTCTACACGCGCGGCGTCGAAGAGGTGCGCCGCCGCGTCTTCAGCGACTCGCTCGAGACGCCGATCGTGAAGCACCGGCTCGGTGACTCGGCGGGGGTGATCGGCGCCGCGCTCGTGGGAGTCTAGGTACGCCGGTCGTCTGATCGCCGTCACGCTCGGCGGGTTGGCCGCCGCGTCCAATCCGGAGCGGCGTGCTCCCTTCCGTCGCGGGCGACGGTGATCAGTTCTTGCCCGCGCCGACTTCCGGTTGCCGCGGAGCCCTGTTGCGGGGTCGTGCCGCAGGTCTCTCCACACCCATAACGCCCAAGGGGCGCATGGTCAGTGCTCCCGTTCGGCCGGAGCGTGCACTCACATTTGGTAACGACGCGATGTAGGTCCCTGATCAAGCCCCTGAATATTAGTTGACTGACCAGTCAGTAATAATCTACATTACTGACCAGTCAGTCAGTCGAACGGTCATGGACGAGACTCAACACCTCAAGAACGAACCGCGCTTCGAGCGCCGTAAGGACGCACGTCCGAGCGAGCTCACGGCCGCGGCGCTCGAGCTCTTCGTGGAGAAGGGGTTCGCGGCTACCCGCCTCGAGGACATCGCCGCGCGCGCCGGCGTGTCGAAGGGGACGCTTTACCTCTATTTCGACAGCAAGGAGGAGCTCTTCAAGGCAGTGATCCGCGGCGGCATCGTGCCCGCGATCAGCGACGCCGAGGCGCTCATCGACAAGTTCGAGGGGAGCGCCGCCGACCTGCTGTGCTCCATCGTCGCCGGCTGGTACAAGCTGATCGGTTCGACCCCGCTCGGCGGGATCCCGAAGCTGATGCTCGCCGAAGCACGCAACTTCCCGGAGATCGCGCAGTTCTATCACGACGAGGTCGTCGCACGCGGCTTGCGGATGATGAGCCGCGCGCTCAAGCGCGGCATCGACAGCGGCGAGTTCCGGGCGGTCGACCTCGACCACGCGGTGCAGGTGATGATGGCGCCGCTCATCCACTTCGCACTGTGGCGCTATTCGTTCGCGCCATGCGCGCCGAAAAATCTGGATCCCCAGCGCTATCTCGAGAGCTATCTCGAGATCCTCATCGACGGCCTGAAGGCGCGCGGTCGGTAGCGGCGCGAGAACCACCGAGCAGGAGCCCGACATGCAAGCAACCCGAATCCTCGCCGCAACGTTCGCCGGCGCCGCGCTGTTGGCGGGCTGCTCCAAGCAGGAAGTTGCGGCGCCCGCGCCGCGCGCGGTGATCGCGCAGGTCGTCGGCGCGAAGGCGGCGGCGAGCGCCCACGTCTACTCCGGCGAGGTGCGCGCGCGTTATGAGAACGACCTCGCTTTCCGGGTCGGCGGCAAGGTGGTCGTGCGCCTCGTGGACGTCGGCGCGACGGTGAAGAAGGGTCAGAGCCTTGCGCGCCTAGATCCGCAGGATGCACAGCTCGGCGTGGAGTCGGCGCGCTCGCAGCTCGCCGCGGCGCAGGCCGACCACGCGCTCGCCAAGACCGAGGTCGATCGCTATCGGGATCTGTACGGGAAGAAATTCGTGAGCCAGGCGGTGCTCGACGGGCGCGAGACGACCTTCAACACCACCAAGGCCCGCCTCGAGCAGGCGCAGGCGCAGCTCGCCACAGCGCACAACCAGTCTTCCTACACCTCGCTCGTCGCCGAGGCGGACGGCATCATCACGACGGTCAACGTTGAGGCCGGTCAGGTGGTCACCGCCAGCCAGCCGGTGATGCGGTTCGCCAGGCCCGAGGAGAAGGAAGTCGCGATCAGCGTGCCTGAGAGCCGGCTCGGCGAGCTGCGCAGTGCGCGCGAGATCCTGGTCGCGGTGCTCGCCGCGCCCGACAAGCCGTACCTCGGCCGGGTGCGCGAGATCGCGCCCAACGCCGATCCGGTGACCCGCACCTTTGCGGCCAAGATCAGCGTGATCGATCCCGACGCCGCGGTGCAGCTCGGCATGACCGCGAACGTCGTGCTCGGCGACCGCCCGGGCGCCGATGCAATGACGATTCCGCTCACCGCGTTGACGCAGGTGGACGGGAAGCACGCCGTGTGGGTCGTGGATCCGAACACGAGCACGGTGAACCTGCGGCCGGTCGCGATCGGTGCCTATCGTGAGGACGGCGTGGTCGTCCGCGACGGCCTGAAGTCCGGCGAGGTCGTGGTCACCGCCGGCGTGCACAAGCTGCTCGCCGGCGAGACCGTGCGGGTCGTGAGCGAGACGCTGGCCAGCCCGCGCTCGCAGCAGGCACTGGACGCCGCGCTGCGGCCGGGCAGCTGAGCGAGGCCGCGAGGAGACCGTCATGAAACGCTTCAACCTGTCCGAGTGGGCGCTCGGTCACCGGAGCCTGGTGCTGTACGCGATGATCGTGCTCGCCCTGGCGGGGATCCTCTCGTACACGAAGCTCGGGCAGTCGGAAGACCCGCCGTTCACCTTCAAGGTGATGGTGATCCGCACCGGCTGGCCGGGCGCGACCGCGCGCCAGGTCGAGGAGCAGATCACCGACAAGCTCGAGAAGAAGCTGCAGGAAACGCCGAATGTCGACGTGATCCGCAGCTACTCCAAGCCGGGCGAGTCGTTCGTCTTCTTCCAGCTCAAGGATTCGGCGCCGCCAGCGGCGGTGCCCGACACCTGGTACCAGGTGCGGAAGAAGATCGGCGACATCCGCAACACCCTGCCCGCCGGCATCCAGGGCCCGTCGTTCAACGACGAGTTCGGCGACGTGTACGGCAACATTTACGCGCTGACCGGGGCGGGCTTTTCGTACGCCGATCTCAAGAAGTACGCCGACCGGATCCGGGCCGAGCTCCTGCGCGTGCCGGACGTCGCGAAGGTCGAGTTCTTCGGCGAGCAGGACGAGAAAATCTTCATCGAGCTCTCGAACACCAAGCTCGCGACTCTCGGCGTCGACGTTCCGACGATCGTGAACGCGCTCGCGACTCAGAACGCGATCAATCCGTCGGGCGCGTTCGAGACGGCGAGCGACAAGATCTTCCTCCGCACCACCGGCGATTTCGATTCGGTGGAGGCGATCCGCGAGACGACGATCCGCGCCAATGGGCGGCTGTTCCGCATCGGCGACATCGCACGCGTGCAGCGCGGCTACGCCGACCCGCCGCAGCCGAAGATGCGCTTCCTGGGCCGCGAGGCGTTCGGCATCGGCGTCGCGATGGCGAAGGGCGGCGACATCATCGAGCTCGGCGCGAACCTCGACCGCGAGATCGAGCGCCTGCGGCGCGACCTCCCGGTCGGCCTGGAGCTCGCGCAGGTGACGAGCCAGCCGCAGGCGGTGCAGCGCTCGGTGAACGAGTTCGTGCGCTCGCTGGCCGAAGCGGTGCTCATCGTGCTTGCGGTGAGCCTCCTCTCGCTCGGCCTGCGGACCGGCATCATCGTCGCGCTCACGATCCCGCTCGTCCTCGCCGCGACCTTCCTCTTCATGCGCGTCGGCGACATCGGACTGCACAAGATCTCGCTCGGTGCGCTGATCCTCGCGCTCGGCCTCCTCGTCGACGACGCGATCATCGCGGTCGAGATGATGGCGACGAAGATGGAGCAGGGGTGGGACCGCTTGCGCGCGGCGAGCTTCACCTACGAGAGCACCGCGATGCCGATGCTCTCCGGGACGCTCGTGACCGTGGCCGGGTTTCTGCCGATCGCGACCGCGGCGTCGGCGACGGGCGAGTACACGCGCTCTATCTTCCAGGTGAGCGCGATCGCGCTCCTCGTGTCGTGGGTCGCCGCGGTGGTGTTCGTGCCGTATCTCGGCTACCAGCTGCTGCCGGATCTCGCCCAGAAAAGCGGGAAGCAGCCTGGAAAACCGGGGTGGTTCGCGCGACTGCGTGGACGGCGTACCTCCACCCCTGCCCTCCCCCGCACCGCGGCGGAGAAAGAACACGCGATATACGAGACCCCGTTCTACGGCCGCCTGCGCACCGTCGTGAGCTGGTGCGTCTCGTACCGGAAGACGGTCATCGTGGCGACGGTCGGGCTGTTCGCGCTCGCGATCTTTGCATTCCGGTTCATCCCGCAGCAGTTCTTCCCGGCCTCGAGCCGCCCCGAGCTGCTCGTTGAGCTGCGTCTGCCCGAGGGCTCGTCGTTCGCGGCGACCGAGGCGACGGTCACGCAGTTCGAACAGGTTCTTGACCGCGAGCAGGGGATCGTCAACTACGTGAGCTATGTCGGCCAGGGCAGCCCGCGCTTCTATCTCCCGCTCGACCAGCAGCTCACGCACGCGAACTTCGCTCAGTTCGTGATCCAGACCGGCGGCATGAAGGAGCGCGAAGCCTTGCGCGCGCGGCTGATCGAGCGCTTCGACGAGGAGCTCGTGGGGTTGCGCGCGAACATCACCCGGCTCGAGAACGGCCCGCCGGTCGGCTTCCCGGTGCAGTTCCGCGTATCGGGCGAGGACATCGCGATCGTCCGCCGCAACGCCGAGCGCGTGGCGGAGGTGATGCGCGAGAACCCGAATCTCTCCAACGTGCAGTTCGACGCGGAGGGCAAGTCGAAGGTGATCAAGGTCGATATCGACCAGGAGAAGGTGCGGCTGCTCGGCCTGTCGTCGCAGGACCTGTCGACCTTACTCAACACGTCGCTCAACGGGCTCACGGTGACCCAATACCGCGAGCGCGACAAGCTGATCGAGGTGTTGATGCGCGGCGGGAGCGAGGAGCGGGCAAGGCTTTCCTACCTGCAGGACCTGGCGATTCCCACGCGCTCGGGAAAGTCGGTCCCGCTCTCTCAAGTCGCGACGATCGCATACACCTTCGAGGACGGCATCGCTTGGCGCCGCAACCGCCTCCCGACGGTCACCGTCCGGGCGAACGTGTACGGCAGCGTCCAGGCGCCGGCCGTGACAGCGCAGATCGAACCGCGGCTCGCCGCGATCAAGGCCTCGCTCCCGGCGGGGTACCGGCTCGAGACGGGCGGCGCCGTCGAGGACAGCGCCAAGGGCCAGAAATCGGTCGCGGCGGGCTTCCCGCTGTTCATTTTGGTCGTCCTGACGGTGCTCATGATCCAGCTGCAGAGCTTGTCGCGCGTGGCAATGGTCGTGCTCACCGCGCCGCTCGGCCTGATCGGTGTGGCAGCGTTCATGCTGCTCTTCAACCAGCCGTTCGGCTTCGTCGCGATGCTCGGTACCATCGCGCTGTCCGGGATGATCATGCGCAACTCCGTCATCCTCGTCGACCAGATCGATCAGGACATCCGCGCCGGCCACGCGCCGCGGTCGGCGGTGGTCGAGGCGACCGTGCGGCGCTTCCGGCCGATCACGCTCACCGCCGCGGCGGCGGTGCTGGCGATGATCCCGCTCACGCGGAGCGCGTTCTTCGGGCCGATGGCGGTCGCGATCATGGGCGGTCTGGTGGTCGCCACCGCGCTCACCGTGCTCTTCCTTCCCGCGCTGTATGCCGCGTGGTTCCGCGTTCCCGCGGCGGCGCCGCCGCGGGACCGGCCCGCCGCGCCGCCCGCCGCGGTCGCCGAACCGATCGCGCCGCAAATGATCGAGGGGGCGCCTTGACGATGCTGCTCGCCGAGCTCTTCACGATGATCGAGATCGACGCGCCGGCGGAGCGCGTCTGGCAGGTCCTCACCGACTTCCGCCGTTATCCGGAGTGGAACCCGTTCGTCCGGCGCGTCGCGGGCGAGGCGGCGCGGCGCGCGGAGCTCGACGTCATCATCCAACCCGACGGCGGCAGGGCGGTGCGACTCAAACCGCGCATCGTGACCTTCCGGCCGCCGCGGGAGCTGCGCTGGCTCGCCCGCGTTCCCGGCCCTCGCGTGCCTGGCCTTCTAGTCGGGGAACAGCGTTTCGTGGTCGAGCAGCTCGACGCCGAGCGCTCGCGGCTCATCCACGAGAAGCGCTTTCGGGGCCTGCTCGTACCGTTCCTGCGCCGCGCGCTCGACGGTTCCGTCGCCCGCAGCTTCGAGGCGACGGGTCATGCGCTGAAGCGGTTCGTCGAAGCCGACCGGTGACGCGCGCGGGCGTCCTGCTCGCAGCTCTCCTCACCGCCGCGTGCGGCAGCCCGCAGCGCGACACGCTGCAGGGCTACGCCGAGGGCGAGTACGTCCGCGTCGCCTCGCCCTTTGCGGGCCAGCTCGCGCAGCTCTCGGTAAAGCGCGGCGAGCAGGTGCGGTCGGGCGACGCGCTGTTCGTTCTCGAGCAGGCGAACGAGGCAGCGCAGCGGCGCGAGGCCGCCGATCGCGCCGCCCGCGCCGAGGCGGTCCTCGCCGACCTGCGCAAGGCGCGCCGTCCGACCGAGATCGACGCGGTGCGCGCACAGCTCGCGCAGGCCGAGGCGAGCCTGAAGCTCGCGGAGGTCAACCTCAAGCGTCAGGAAGAGTTGTTCCGGCAGAACTTCATCTCGCGCGAGCGCCTCGACGACGCCCGAACGACCCTCGAGCGCGACCGCGCGCGGGTCGCGGAGCTGCAAGCGCAGGTCGCGACCGCGCGGCTCGCCGCGCGCCCCGACGAGATCCGCGCTGCCGAGGCCGAGCTGGCCGCCGCGCGCGCGGCGCTGGCGCAGGCCGACTGGCGCCTCGGTCAGAAGGCGCAGCGCTCGCCGCAGGACGCGCTGGTGCAGGACACCCTCTTCGTCCAGGGCGAGTGGGTGCCGGCAGGCGCGCCGGTGGTGAACCTGCTGCCGCCGGGCAACATAAAGGTGCGCTTCTTCGTCCCCGAGATGCAGCTCGGCACCGTGAAGACCGGCCAGCCGGTCACGCTGACCTGCGACGGCTGCGCCGGGCCGATCGCGGCCAACGTGACCTACATCGCGCCGCAGGCCGAGTTCACCCCGCCGGTGATCTACAGTCGGGAGCGGCGCGAGAAGCTGGTCTTCATGGCCGAGGCGCGGCCGAGCGCCGCGGACGCGCCGAAGCTGCACCCGGGGCAGCCGGTGGAAGTCGCCTTGAAATGACCGCTGCGCCCGCGATCGAGGTGCGCGGCCTTACCAAGCGCTATGGCGGGCGTGCAGTCGTGGACCACGTCGATCTCGCGGTGCCCCGGGGCAGGATCGTGGGCTTTCTCGGCCCGAACGGCAGCGGCAAGACGACCACGATCCGGATGCTGTGCGGGCTGCTGACACCCGACGAGGGCACCGGCACGACGCTCGGCCTCGACATCCGCACCGCCGCGGCCCAGATCAAGCGGCGCGTCGGGTACATGACGCAGAAGTTCAGCCTGTACGAGGACCTCTCGATCGCCGAGAACCTCGAGTTCATCGCCCGGGTCTACGCGGTGCGCGACCGCAAGACGCGGGTCCGCGAAGGGCTCGAGCGGCTCGGCCTCACCGCGCGCGCGAGACAGCTCGCCGGTGCGCTGTCGGGCGGCTGGAAGCAGCGGCTCGCGCTCGCCGCGTGTCTGCTCCACGAGCCGGAGCTGCTGCTCCTCGACGAGCCGACCGCCGGTGTCGATCCGAAGGCGCGGCGCGAGTTCTGGGACGAGCTGCACGGTCTCGCCGCGCGCGGGATCACGGTGCTCGTCAGCACGCACTACATGGACGAGGCCGAGCGCTGCCACCGGCTCGCGTACATCGCGTACGGGAAGCTGCTCGCGCAGGGCACCGCGGAGGAGGTCGTCCGGCAGTCCGGGATTCACACCTGGCAGGTGACCGGGGAGGATCTCGCCGCGCTCGCCGACACGCTGCGGGGGCGGCCCGGGGTGGAGATGGTGGCGGCTTTCGGCGCCTCGCTGCACGTGAGCGGCACCGACGCCGACGCGCTCCGCGCCGCGATCGCCCCGTTCCGCGACCGCGCCGGCACCGTGTGGAGCGAGGTGCCGGCGGGGCTGGAGGATGCCTTCATCCGGTTCATGCAGACCGCCCGGGACAACGTGCAATGAACGGCTTCTCGTGGTCGCGGTTCGTCGCCGTGCTGGCGAAGGAGTTCGTCCAGATGCGCCGCGACCGGGTCACGTTCGCGATGATGGTCGGCGTGCCGATCATGCAGCTCGTGCTGTTCGGCTTCGCGATCAACAGCGACCCGAAGCAGCTCCCGACCGCGGTGCTCGACGCCGATCCGAGCACCTTCTCGCGGAGCTTCATCCGCGCGATGGAGAATTCCGGCTACTTCCGCGTCGATCACGTCGTCGCAAGCGAAGCAGAAGGCGGGCGGCTGCTCGAGACCGGCCGGGTGCAGTTCCTGGTAAGCGTGCCGCAGGACTTCGCGCGCAAGCTGCAGCGCGGCGAACGGCCGGTGCTGCTGGTCGAGGGTGACGCCTCCGACCCGGCGGCGACGTCGAACGCGCTGACCGCGCTCCTCAACCTGAACCAGACCGCGCTCGACCACGATCTCCGCGGGCCGCTTGCCGGGCTGAAGGCGGGTCCGCCCCCCTTCGAGCTGCGCGTGCAGCGCCGCTACAACCCCGAGGGAATCACGCAGTACAACATCGTGCCGGGGCTGATCGGCGTGGTCCTCACCATGACAATGGTCATCATGACCTCGCTCTCGGTGACGCGCGAGCGCGAGCGGGGCACGATGGAGAATCTGCTCGCGACGCCGGTGCGGCCGGTCGAAGTGATGGCGGGGAAGATCCTCCCCTTCATCATCGTCGGCTATATCCAGGTGGCATTGATCCTGGCCGCGGCGAAGTTCCTGTTCGGCGTGCCGATGATGGGCAGCCTCGCGCTGCTCTCCGCGGCGAGCGTGCTCTTCATCGCCGCCAACCTCGCCGTCGGCTTCACCTTCTCGACCGTCGCGGCGAACCAGCTGCAGGCGATGCAGATGGCGATGTTCTTCTTTCTGCCGTCCATCCTGCTGTCCGGGTTCATGTTCCCGTTCCGCGGGATGCCCGAGTGGGCGCAGTGGCTCGGCGAGATCCTGCCGCTGACGCACTTCCTGCGCGTGGTGCGCGGGATCCTGTTGAAGGGCAACGGCGCGCCCGACATCCTGCCGGAGCTGTGGCCGATCGCCGCGTTCATGCTCGCGGCGGCAACGGTGGCGCTCCTCCGGTATCGCACGACGCTCGACTGACATGCCGCGGGTACGAGAAAAGTGCCGGAAGCGTTCCGGCAAACGTTCCGGAAGTGACGCGATCGGCGCTCGACCGAGGTCCGGTTCGGATGCGACCATCCTGCCTTCGGGATAGGGTCGGCGGCGTTTACGCCCCGGCCTCGATGCTGTGCGGCAACGTGCGGGAATGCTTGGCACCGGGGCCGTCAGAGGGCTTTGCACGGCCCGACAACCCCATGTTCTAATATGTACTTAGGGGAATCTTCTGCAGCGAACTCTGAGCATGATCCGCGGATGAACGTCGAGCAGGCCCGCTTCAACATGGTCGAACAGCAGATCCGGCCGTGGGAAGTCCTCGACCAGGAGGTGCTCGACCTGTTGTACGTCGTGAGACGCGAGGAGTTCGTGCCTGAGGCGTACCGCGCGCTCGCGTTCTCCGACCTCGAGATCCCCCTGCTCGAGAACGCGGGTCCGGGCGAACGGATGCTGCAGCCGAAGGTCGAGGCGCGAATCCTGCAGGAAGTCGCGCCGAAGAAGACCGAGAAGGTGCTGGAGGTGGGCACCGGCTCGGGCTACATGGCGGCGCTCCTCGCCCACCGCGCGCACCACGTGCATTCGGTCGAGATCTCGACCGCGCTCGCGCACCTGGCGGCGGCGAACCTGCGCCGCGCCGGCGTCGCGAACCTCACGCTCGAAGCGGGCGATGCGGCGCGCGGCTGGTCGAAGCACGCCCCCTACGACGTCATCGTGCTCACCGGCTCCACGCCGGAGCTGCCCGACGCCTTCCTCGCCCAGCTCGCGCCCGGCGGACGCCTGTTCGCGGTGGTGGGCGAGGCGCCGGTGATGGAGGCGCGCCTCGTGACCTGCGTCGCGCCCGGGTCCTACAACACCGTCGATCTGTTCGAGACCGTGATCGCGCCGCTCGCGCACGCGCTCGAGCGCAACAAGTTCGAATTCTGAAGCAGCGGGGAGCGAGAACTGCGCGTGCCGCGCACCGCGCAATACGCGAAGATTATGGAGCAGATCACGCCCTTAGAGCTCAAGGCATGGCTCGACGATACGAGCCGCGCCCGTCCGGTCCTCGTCGACGTCCGCGAGCCGTGGGAGGTCGCGGTCTGCGCGTTGCCGGGTGCGGTCGCGCTGCCGATGAACGCGGTGACCGAGCGCGCCGGCGAGCTCGATCCGGCCGCCGACACGGTGGTGATCTGCCACCACGGCGCGCGCAGCTTCCAGGTCGGCCTGTTTCTCGAGCGCCGCGGCTTCGGCCGCGTGTACAACCTCCACGGGGGCGTCGACGCCTGGGCGCGCCAAGTCGATCCCTCGATGGCGGTCTACTAAAAAATGGGCGAACCCCGATGAGAACATCGACTCTCAGGCTCGCGGTGATCGCCGTCGCGGCGGCGTTCGCCGGCAATGCCGGCGCGATCGACTTCCTCGAGACCTACCGCCTCGGGCGGCAGAACGACGCCGCCTTCGCCGCCTCGCGCGCGAGCCTGGAGGCGGGGCTGGAGAAGCTGCCCCAGGGGCGGGCGCTGCTCCTGCCGGTGATCAACGGCACGGCGAACACCATCCATAACGACGTCAACAACCAGCTCCTCGGCGAGCAACCTGACGTTCAACTCGAACGGCTACAACATCACGCTGACCCAGCCCCTCTTCCGCTGGCAGAACCTCATCCAGTACAAGCAGTCGGAGTTCCAGGTGCTGCAGTCCGAGGCCCAGTTCGGGCAGGCGACGCAGGATCTGATCGTGCGCGTCGCGCAGGCGTACTTCGACGTGCTCGCGGCGCAGGACAACCTCGAGTTCACCAAGGCGAACAAGATCTCGATCGCCGAGCAGCTCGCGCAGGCGAAGCGCAACTTCGAGGTCGGCACGGCGACGATCACCGACACGAACGAGGCGCAGGCGCGCTTCGACCTCGCCGGCGCGCAGGAGATCGCCGGCTTGAACGCGCTCGAGGTCGCGTGGCGCGCGCTGCAGCAGATCATCGGCGAGGTGCCGAACCAGCTCACGCCGCTCAAGGCCGTCGCGATGAACTTGCCGGTGCCGAACGTGATGGACGACTGGGCGAAGGCCGCGCGCGGCAACAACTTTGTCGTTCGCGGCAACGAGGCGGTGTTCGAGATCGCGACGCGGGAGATCGACCGCCAGCGGGCGGGGCACTACCCCACCGTGGACGTCGTGACCAGCTATGCCGACAGCACAACGGTGAATCCGAACGTTCTCGGCCCGCGCAACACCATCAACCAAGGGCAGGTCGGATTGCAATTCAGCCTACCCATCTTCGCTGGCGGCTCGGTGCTCTCGCGCACCCGGGAAGCGGTCGCGCTGAGGGAGAAGGCGCGGCAGGATCTCGAAGCAAGCCGCCGCTCGGCCGAGTTCAACGCGCGCCAGTCGTACCTCAACGTCACCAACGGGCTCGCGCAGGTGAAGGCGCTCGAGCAAGCGCTCGTTTCGAGCGAGACCGCGCTGCAATCGAACCGGGTCGGCTACGAGGTCGGGGTGCGGATCAACATCGATGTCCTGAACGCGCAGCAGCAAGTCTTCCAGACCAAGCGCGATCTCGCCCGCGCACGCTACGACACGATCCTGAACGGGCTGCGGCTCAAGTCGGCCGCGGGCTCGCTCACCGAGGGCGACGTCGAGGCGGTCAACGCGCTGCTCGGCTTCGATCCGTCGGCGCCGTCGCCGTCGTCGCCCCCGCCGCCCAAACCCGCTTCCAGCATGTTCCTCGCGCCGGAGACCGAGCCGGTCGCGCCCGGCATGCCGGGACCACCCCTGATGATCAGCGCGGCGTCGCTCGAGAAGCCGCTCGACAACACCGCAGGACGCGCGGTGCGGGAAACCGTACCGATCGCGCCGGTGTCCGGGTCCGTCGTCGAAGTCCCCCCGGCAGTGGCGTTAGTGCCGGTCGTCATGGCTTTGGCGGAGAAGGAGGACCGGCTCGAGACACCGGTGGCAGCGCTGCCTGCGGCCCACTCGGTCGCCGCACCGGAACGCCGCGACCTTTCCGCGCCGGCGACGGGGAGCGCGGCAAGGAAGAGCAACGGCACACCGATTGCCCCGGAGGCCAAGCAGGCCGTGCGCGAGGTAGGCGCCGCGAACGTCCAGCAGCCCGTATCGACCGCGGCCGAGCCGCGGGCAGAGGAGCCCCCGATCCGCGTCTACTCCCTCGTCGAACCGAAGATCCCCGGCCGGGCAGCGCCAGCGCTGGCGCTGGCGGTCGACAAGCCGAACCGCGACTAGATCAGCTCAGGGCGAGCGGATGAGCCGCTCGACGAGCGCCATGGTGCGCTCGGTCGCGCCGCGATGCGCGGCGCAAAATCGCCGTCCTGCCTCGCCCATCTGCCGGCGCGCCGTCGCATCGGCGAGCAGCCGGGCCGCTTCCCGCACCAGCGCGTCGGCGTCCGTCACCCTGACGGCCGCGCCGGCACTCGCCGCCTCTTCCGCCGCCTGCGCGAAGTTGAACGTCGACGGCCCGAGCAGCACCGGCGCACCGACCGCGCACGCCTCGATCAGGTTCTGCGCGCCGAACGCGAGCAGGCTCCCACCGACGAACGCGACGTCCGCGGACGCGTAATAAGCGGTCATCTCGCCCATCGTGTCGCCGAGCACGTAGCGCGAGCCGGGCGGCACGCCTCCCCCGTCGCTCCGCCGCACGAACTCGAGCCCGCGGTCACGCAGGAGCGCCGCCACCTCGTCGAAACGCTGCGGATGGCGGGGCACGATCACGACCAGCGCATCGCCGAGCGGCGCGCGCGCGAGCGCATCGAGCACGAGCGCCTCCTCGCCCTCGCGCGTGCTCGCCGCGAGGAAGACGCGCCGGCCGCCGTAGAGCCGCGCGAGCTCGCGGGCGCGGTCGAGCATCTCGGGCGCGGGCGCGATGTCGAACTTGAGGTTGCCGGTGACCTCGACGCATGCCGCTCCGAGCGCGCGGAGCCGCGCCGCATCGGCCGCGGTCTGCGCACCGACCGCGCCGAGGTCGCCGAGCGCTGCGCGCGCGAGCGTCGCCACCCGCGCGTAGCCCCGCGCCGATTTTTCCGACAGGCGCGCGTTCGCGAGGAGGACCGGGACGCCTTGCCGCCGGCACGCGCGCACGAGGTTCGGCCACAGCTCGGTCTCCATGATGATGCCGAGCGCGGGCCGGAAGTGTGCGACGAACCGGCGCACCGCCCAGGGGAAGTCGTACGGCAGGAACGCGAGCGTGGCGAAGTCGCCGTAGAGGCTCGCCGCCGCTTCGCGACCGGTCGCCGTCATGTGGGTGACGAGCAGCGCGTGATCGGGATATCGAGCACGCAGCGCCCGTACGAGCGGCTGCGCGGCCCGCGTCTCGCCGAGGGAGACCGCGTGGATCCAGATGAGCGGACCGCGGGCCGGCGCGCCATACCGGCCGAAGCGCTGGGCGACGTCCTGCCGGTATCCCGGCTCCTTGCGCCCGCGCCACCACAGCCGCAGCGGCAGCAGCGGCAGCGCGAGGTGCAGGACGACGCCGTACAGGGCGCGCAGCATCACGCGAGTCGCGGCGCGACCTCGGCCAGCGCTGCGAGCACGTCCGCAACTGAGGGGGCCGCGCCGGCGTCACCGCGAAACGCGATCGGGCCGGAGCCGAGGGGACCGGTCCGGCTCGGGTCCGAGCCGGCGTAGATGCCCACGACCGGCACGCGCAACGCGACCGCGAGGTGCATGAGCCCGGTGTCGAGCCCCGCCACGGCCGCCGCATGGCCGATCAGCCCGGCGGCGTCCGCGATCGTCATGCGCGGCGCGACCACGGCGTGGGCGAGCCCGCCGGCGAGCCGCTTGGCACGGCTGCGCTCCGTTTCGGAGCCCCAGGGCAGCACGCAGACGAGGCGGCGCGCCTCGAGTACGCGCCCGAGCTCGATCCACGCGGGTTCGCTCCACAGCTTCGCCGCGCGGGCGGTGGAGTGGAGCAGCACGCAGTAGGGCGCGACCGGCGCGAACGCAGGGGGTGGCGGCGCTACGATGCCGTAATCGATCTCCGCCGGCAGCGCGTAACCGAGCACCCCAGCCGCGAGACGGCGATAGCGTTCGACCGAATGGACGTCGGGATCGATATCGTAGGCCGCGTCGTAGAGCCGCGCTGCGAACGGCTCGCGCACGGTGGCGCGGCTGTAGCCGTGCACCGGTCCGCGTGCGAGCTCGGCGACGACCGCGCTCTTCAACAGCCCCTGCGCGTCGATCACCGCGTCGTACGGCCGGTCGCGCAGCGCGTGGCGAAACGCGGCGATCTCGCGCCACACGGCCGGGCTCGCGAGGCCGCGTCGCCAGCGCCGCAGCGCAAACGGGATCGCGTGCGCGACGCCCGGATGCATCTGCACCAGCGGAAGATAGGCCTCCTCGACGACCCACTCGAGCACGGCTTCGGGCCGTGCGCGGACGAGATCCGTAACCGCGGGGAAGGTGTGCAGGACGTCGCCGAGCGAAGACAAACGCACGAGCAGGATTCTTTTCATTCGTGCCGTGCGCGGGTCGCGGGTCGTTGAGGGTAAAATCCTGCGCTATCCGAAAGCTCTGAATTATAAGAGAGAAAGCAGCTTGAATCCCGGCGCGCCCCTCGCGGCCGTCCTGATCACGCGGGACGCCGCCTCCCAGCTCGATGTCTGTCTCGCGAGCCTCGGGTTCGCCGCCGAGATCCTGGTCGTCGACTCGGGCAGCACCGACGGCACCGCGGCGATGGCGAAAGCGCGCGGGGCCCGGGTGGTCGAGCAGCCGTGGCTGGGCTACGGCAGGCAGAAGCAGTTCGCCGTCTCGCAGGCCGCTCACGACTGGGTGCTCTGCATCGACGCCGACGAGCGCGTGAGCGACGAGCTCCGCGCCGCGATCGTGGCGGAGCTCAACGCGCCGCGCGGCTTCGTCTACGCGATGCCGCGCTGCAACCGCTTTCTCGGCCGCTGGCTGCGGCACGGCGAAGGCTACCCGGACTGGAGCGTGCGCCTCTTCCATCGCGCGCACGCGCGCTGGAGCGATGACACGGTGCACGAGCAGGTGCTCACGACCGCGCCGGTGCTGCGGCTCGCCGGCGATCTGCTGCACGACTCGGCGGAGTCGCTCGAGCGCTATCTCGACAAGCAGAACCGCTATACGACGCTGCAGGCCGAGCGCCTCGCGCGCGAGGGTGCTGCGGCGAGCCCCGCGCAACTCGTGCTGTCGCCGCTCGTCCGGTTCTTGAAGTTCTACGTCTTTCGGCTCGGCTTCCTCGACGGCGTCGCCGGGCTGGTGCACATCCTCATCGGCTGCACGAACAGCTTCGTCAAGTACGCGAAGCTGATCGCGCTCAGGCGGGCGGCGCGATGACGGTCCTGGTGACGGGCGGCGCCGGCTTCATCGGTGCGAACTTCGTGCTCGACTGGCTCGCGCATCGCGACGAGCCGCTCTGCAACCTCGACAAGCTCACCTACGCCGGCCACCTCGCGAGCCTCGCCGAGGTCGAGCGGCGCCCGGGCTACGCTTTCGTCCGCGGCGACATCGCCGATCGCGCGCTCCTGCAACGCGTCCTGGCGACCCATCGTCCGCGCGCGGTGGTGCACTTCGCCGCGGAAAGTCACGTCGACCGCTCGATCGACGGCCCGGCGGAGTTCATCCAGACGAACCTGCTCGGGACGTTCAGCCTGCTAGAGGAGGTGCGTGGCTACTGGGGCGCGCTCGCCGATCCGGAGCGCGGCCGCTTTCGCTTCCTGCACGTCTCGACCGACGAAGTGTACGGCTCGCTCGGCCGCGACGACCCCGCGTTCACCGAAGCAACGGCGTACGCGCCGAACAGTCCCTACGCGGCCTCGAAGGCCGGCTCCGACCACCTGGTGCGCGCGTATCACCACACGTACGGGCTGCCGGTGCTGACCACGAACTGCTCGAACAACTACGGCCCGCTCCAGTTCCCCGACAAACTGATCCCGCTGATGATCCTGAACGCCGTCCAAGGCAAGCCGCTCCCGGTCTATGGGGACGGCAAGAACGTGCGCGATTGGCTCTACGTCCGCGATCACTGCGCCGCGATCCGGACGGTGCTCGAGGCCGGCGTGGCGGGCGAGGTCTACAACATCGGCGGGGCGGCGGAGCGGGAGAACATCGAGGTGGTGCGTGCGCTGTGCGGCATTCTCGACGAGCTCCGGCCGCGCTCGAACGGCGGCTACGCCGAGCTCGTCACGTTCGTGAAGGATCGCCCGGGCCACGATCGGCGGTACGCGGTCGACGCTTCGAAGATCGCGCGCGAACTCGACTGGGCGCCGACGAAGAGCTTCGAAGAAGGCCTGCGGGAAACGGTGCGCTGGTACCTCGACCATCCGCAGTGGATCGAAAGCGTGCAAACCCCCGAACACCGGAAGTGGATGGACAAGCACTACACCGAGGGCGGCGCATGAAGGGCATCATCCTCGCCGGCGGCTCCGGCACCCGGCTCTCGGCCGAGAACAAGCGGGCGGCCTGGGTGCCGGCGGGCTTCGCGCACGGTTTTCTCCTCGCCTCGGAACACGCCCCGGCAGAGAGCGAACGCGGGTGGAATGAGGCGCCCGCGCGCTGCATGGCGGAGCTACGTGCCGCATGACCGATCGATCGCAGAGGATTCTCGTCACCGGCTGCGCCGGCTTCATCGGCATGCATGTCGCAAAGCGGCTGCTCGAGCGCGGCGATCGGGTGATCGGACTGGATAACCTGAATCCGTACTACGATGTTCGGCTCAAGGAGGCGCGACTCCGCGCACTGGACGGGCACGAGGGGTTCCGGTTCGAGAAGCTCGATCTTGCGGACCGAGCCGCGCTCGAGACCCTCTTTCGGGACGAGCCGCCCACACGTGTCGTGAATCTTGCGGCACAGGCCGGGGTGCGCTATTCGCTGCAGAATCCGCACGCCTACGTTTCGAGCAACCTCGCCGGGTTCGTCAACATCCTCGAGGCCTGCCGGCACGGCGGCATCGAGCATCTCGTATACGCGAGCACCTCCAGCGTGTACGGAGCGAACGCTTCCATTCCGTTCCGGGAGGACGACCCGGTCGACCACCCGGTGAGCCTGTACGCGGCGACGAAGCGTTCGAACGAGCTGATGGCGCACACCTACAGCCACCTCTTCGGCCTGCCCACCACCGGGTTGCGCTTCTTCACCGTCTACGGGCCGTGGGGTCGCCCGGATATGTCGATGGCGCTCTTCACCAAAGCGATCCTCGCGGGCGAGCCGATCAAGGTGTTCAACCACGGCCGGATGCGGCGCGATTTCACCTATATCGACGACATCGTGGAAGGTGTCGTACGCGTGCTCGACCTGATTCCCCGAAGCGGCCTGGCCGACGCATTCGATGCCTACGCACGTCCGTCGAGCAGCGCGGCCCCGTTCCGTCTGTACAACATCGGCAACAGTC
>CAVWFR010000048.1:0-152371 GCA_963754305.1 uncultured beta proteobacterium
GGCCGTCCCCTCGCGCGTCGTCTTGGGCGTTACGCCCGATGGTATTCTTGGCTCGCCGCGGCGGTGCCCGGCGTATGATTTCCAGCAACGACGGGGAGCGTGCATGTTGACCCCTAAGGACGTCGATTTCTATGGAGCCGAAGGGTACGTGGTGGTGCGCGATGTGCTCACCCCCGCCGAGCTCGAGCGACTGCGCACCGGGCTCGCGCGCTTCCTCGACGGTGCGGGCGAAGTCGACCGCAACGACGACGTGTACGACCTCGAAGACAGCCACACCCGCGCCAATCCGCGTGTGCGCCGCATCAAGGCGCCGCACAAGCTCGACCCGGCGTTCCACGATCTGATCGGGGCGCCGAAGCTGCTCGACCTGATGCGGCCGCTCCTCGGGCCGAGCATCCGGCTGCAGAACAGCAAGCTCAACCTGAAATCGGCCGGTTACGGCGCCGCGGTCGAGTGGCACCAGGACTGGGCCTACTACCCCTACACCAACGACGACGTGCTCGCGGTGGGCGTGCTCCTCGACGAGTTCGCCGAGGACAACGGCGCGATGATGGTCATCCCCGGGAGCCACCGAGGTCCTGTCCACGACCATCATGTCAACGGCGTGTTCTGCGGCGGCATCGATCCGACCACGCCAGGCATCGATTTCGCGTCGGCGGTGCCGCTCTACGCGCCGGCGGGTTCGATAACCCTGCATCACGCCCGCACGATCCACGGGTCCGCGCTCAATCGCTCGGGGCGCTCGCGCAACTTCCTGCTGTACGAGGCGGCTGCGGGCGATGCGTGGCCGCTCGCCGGGAGCTCCGCCGCCTACGTCGACTTCGACGAGTTCAACTCGCGCCTTCTGTGCGGCGAACCCACGATCCAGCCGCGCATGGTTGCGGTGCCGGTGCGCATGCCGCTGCCGAAACCGGTGGACGCGACTTCGCTCTACCAGGCGCAGAAAGCGCTCGCGCACCGCTACTTCGACGTCCACGAGGAGCGGAAGACGCCGGCGTAGCGAGAGAGACCCGGGCCGCAGGCGGGTTCACCCGCCGCGCTCATCCACCCAATAAGGAGGAGACACGATGAAACGGTACATCCGGTCGACGGTGGCGGTCGCGGCCATGGCGCTTGCCGCTTCCGCCCTCGCGCAGACCACGCTGACCCTCGGCGGCTCGGATGCGATCGGCACGGTCATCGACCGCGGCAACGCGATGTTCACGAAGCTCGTGAACGAACGCGCGGCCGGCAAGGTGAAGGTCAACTTCATCCAGGGCGAGCAGCTCGGCAACGACGTGCAGGTGATCGAGCAGACGATGCGCGGATCGGTCCACGTCTACGGCGACGTGCTCGACTGGTACGCGAACTGGGTGAAGGACTTCTCGGTGCTCGCGTGGGGTTTCACTTTCCGCGACAACGCCCACATGGCAAGGTTTCTCGAGTCCGACCTGTACGCGGCGATGGCCGAGGAGCTGCGCACGAAGCAGGGCCTGCGCATCCTCGCCGCGGCGCCGACGCAACCCCGGGTTCTCTTCGCCAAGAAGGCCGTCGCCTCGCCCGACGACCTCAAGGACGTGAAGATGCGCGTCCCGGAGATCAAGACCTATCTCCTGCTGTGGCAGACCTTCGGCACCAAGCCGGCGCGCGTCGCCTGGGCGGAGGTGTTCCTAGGCCTGAAGACCGGCGTGATCGACGCTGCCGAAGGTCCGATCTCCTCGGCGTACGCGCAGAAGTTCCACCAGGCGACCGGCAACGTGATGCGCACGGACCACCTGCTGTCCTCGCAGCACATCACCATCAACGAGAAGACGTTCCAGTCGCTGCCCCCCGACGTGCAGAAGATCGTGCAGGAAGCGGCACGGGAGGCGATCGCCTGGGGACGCGTCGAGTCGGAGAAGGAGACCGACGAGGTCACGAAGAAGATGGCGGCCGAGGGGGCGCGTGTCGTGCAGGTGAACCGCGCGCCGTTCGCCGACAAGGCGCTCGCCGCGGTCGACCAGATGGAGAAGGACGGCGCCTGGTCGTCCGGGCTCTGGAAGAAGATTCGGGCGATCCCGTAGCGCGCCGCCGATCGCGAGCGGCCCGCCCGGTTCCCGCCGATGGACGCGCTCCTGCGCGGTTGGTGGCGCGTGCTTGCCGCGATCGGCCGGGTCGAGCAAGTCGCCGGTGTGGCGCTGCTCGCGCTGATCGTCGTCACCATCTCGATCCAGGTCTTCACGCGCTACCTGTTCGGCCGCCCGCTCGTCTGGGTGGAGGAGCTCGCCACCTACGCGTTCATCTGGAGCGTGTTCATCGGCGCGGCGCTGGGCATGAAGGAGCTGCGCCACATCCGCATCGACACGTTCGTCGTGCGGCTCGCGCCACGACCGCAGGCGTTCGCGCGCGCAGCGCTGTGGGCGCTCGCCACGTTCACGGCGGTGGTAGTCGCGATCGAGGCGCTCGAGATCATGCCGATCGAGGCGCGCAGCCGCACGATGGCGCTGCCGGTGGAGCTTGACCGCCACTGGTTCTACTCGGTGCCGCTCTTCGCGAGCCTCGCGTCGATGGCGTTCACCGGCTGCTATCTGGTCGCCGCGGAGCTCGCGAAGGCGCTGACTGGCCGGCCGGTGGAAGCGGAGCTGGAGGTCGCCCGGCGCCGCGAGGCCGAGGAGCGCGAGGCGGCGCCATGACCTTCATACTGCTCATGTTCCTCGTCATGTTCGGGCTGATCGCGCTCGAGCTGCCGGTGGCGTTCGCGCTGATCCTGGCGTCGCTCTTCTATCTCGCGTTCGGCTCGCAGGCGCCGCTTTCGGTCGTCGTGCAGCGGATGGCGCCGGGCATCGACAGCTTCCCGCTGCTCGCGATCCCGCTCTTCGTGCTGGCCGGCAACCTGCTCAACGTCGGCGGGATCTCGCAGCGGATCTTCGACTTCGCGCTCGCCGTGGTGGGGCACTTCCGCGGCGGGCTCGCGCAGGTGAACATCTTCGCCTCGCTGATCTTCGCCGGGATGTCGGGCGTCGCGCAGGCCGATGCTGCGGGCCTCGGCACGGTGGAGATCAAGGCGATGAAGAAGGAGGGCTTCGACCCTGCCTTCGCCGCGGCCTGCAGCGCGGCCTCCGCGATCGTCGGACCGATCATCCCGCCGTCGGTGATCATGGTGATCTACGGCGTGCTCGCCCAGGTCTCGATCGGCGATCTCTTCCTCGCCGGCATCATCCCCGGGTTCGTGATCGGCCTCCTGCTGATGGCGATGGTGTACTACCTCGTGACGCTCGGCGGGGTGTACGCGCCGGTGCAGCCGCGCACGAAGCTCGCCCGCGCTCGCCCGCGCGTTCGTGCGCGCGATCCCGCCGCTCGCGGCGCCGGTGATGCTGGTCGCGGGGCTCCTCGCCGGCGTCGCGACGCCGACCGAGCTCGGCGCGCTGACGGTCGTCTACGCCGCAGGGCTGGGCTTCGCGTATCGCGAGCTGACCGTGCGCAAGCTCTATCGGGCGCTGGCGGACACGCTGGTGATGACCGGCGTGCTGGTATTCATCATGTCGGCGGCGGTGCCGTTCGGCTGGGCGGTCGCGATCAACAACGTGCCGGCGCAGCTCTCCGCGGCGATCCTCGCGCTGACACAGGACAAGTACCTCGTCCTCGCGATCATCAACGTCTTTCTGCTCGTGGTCGGATGTTTCATGGAGACGACCGCGATCCTGCTGATCGCCGTGCCGACCTTCCTGCCGCTTATCCTGCAGCTCGGCATCGACCCGGTGCACTTCGGCCTGATCATCATCCTCAACCTGCTGATCGGGGCGACGACGCCGCCGTTCGGCGTGCTGCTCTTCATCGTGATGGACATCGCCAAGGTCAGCTTTGGCCGGATGGTGCGGGCGATGCTGCCGTTCTACGTGCCGCTCGGGATCGCGCTCCTCGTGATCACGTACTGGCCGTCGCTCTCGCTCTGGCTGCCGCGGGCGCTGAAGTAGGCTTGGCGGCAGCCCTTGAGACTCCGCGTCAGAGCCCGAAGCTCGGACAGCCCCGGGTGGTCGTCCGGACGCCGGCCGAGCGGCCACCGGTACTTCCGTTCTGGAGCCTGGATCGGAAGGTCGTTGATGCTGGCGATGCGCCGGCTGCATCAGGCCGTTCGCGGCGAACTCCCAGTTCTCGTTGCCGTAGGAGCGAAACCAGCTCCCCGAATCGTCGTGCCATTCGTAGGCGAAGCGCACGGCGATGCGGTTCTCGGCGCAGGCCCACACTTCCTTGATGAGGCGATAGTCGAGCTCGCGTGCCCACTTGCGCTGCAGGAACTGCACGATCGCCTCGCGGCCGGAGAAGAACTCGGCGCGGTTGCGCCAGACGCTGTCGGGCGTGTAGGCGAGCGAGACGCGCACCGGGTCGCGCGTGTTCCAGGCGTCCTCGGCCGCGCGCGCCTTCTGGCGCGCGGTCTCGGGCGTGAACGGCGGCAACGGCGGACGGCTTTCCATGCCGGACTCCTCGACGAGATCAAACCTGACGCACGGCCTGCTCCCGCAGCACCTGCACCTCGAATTCGAGCTGCGCGATCCGCTCGCGCAGCGGCTGCGACGCCGTCTCGATCTCCTCGAGCGTGAAGCGCGGCGTGATGTGCTGCGGGCAGTTCCAGTCGAACGCCTCGACCTCGATGATCGCCACGCCCTCCACGCGGGCGCGGTAGCCGGGCAGCGCGACCGCCGAGACCAGCTCCGGGTCCGCCGTCTTCACGTCCTCGAAGCGCAGGCGCCCGGCGAGCTTCAGCCGCTGCCGGCTCGGGTAGTCCACGACGATGATCGACACGCGATCGTCGCGCGACACGTTGCCCGCGCTCACGTACTGGCGGTTGCCGAGGAAGCTGGCGAACGCAATCCGGGTCGGTGACAGCACCTTCACGAACCCGCGCGGGCCGCCCCGGTGCTGGACGTACGGCCAGCCGGTCTCGCTCACGGTCGCGAGGAAGAAGCTGTCGGCGGCGGCGAGGAACCCGGCCTCGCGCGAGGTGAGCCCGTCGCCGGCCGCGCTTTCGGCCTGCATGCGCGCATACGCGGTGCGCGATCCGCGCGCTGCCTGCTCGGCCCGCACCGCCGGCGTGAACGCGATCTCGGCGAAGGTCTTCATGATGCCCCCTACGCAGCCTCGCGCCTCGGCGTGTCGAGCAGCGTGACTTTCGGGAAGTCGATGTCGACCTGCACGCCCTTGCCGAGGATGTTGGTGAAGATGTTCAGCGCGACGACCGCGACGATCTCGACGATTTCGGCATCCGACAGCCCTGCGGCGCGCGCGGCGTCGAACTCGACCGTGGTCACTTCGCCGAGATTATCGTTCAGCGCCCGCGCGAACGCGACGATCGCTGCGGCCTTCGCTTCGCTGGACGTGCCGTTGCGGTTCAGGAGCATTTCGTCATTGGACAGGCCCGCGTGGCGGCCGATCGCGGTGTGCGCGGACACGCAGTACTCGCAGGCATTGCCTTCGGCGACGGCGAGCGCAATGCGTTCCTGCGTCGCCTTGTCGAGGGAAATCCCACCGAGCCCGCCGTAGAGGCCGAGGAAACCCTCGAGCGCCTTCGGCGAGTTGGCGAGCACGCGGATGAAGTTGGGGGTGACACCGAGCTGGGCCTGCACGGCATCCAGCAGCCGGCGGGCGTCGCCGGTGGCGGTTTTCGGGTCGACGATCTGTACTCGGGACATGGCGAATCTCCTTCGGTCGGGGTTCGGGTCGGAGCCGATGCAGCGGCCACGAACGCAGGATGAGTCCTGCGCCGATCGAGATAAATGCCGGCTGCCTGACTTGATTACTGCGTTCATCGGATGAATACTGCGCGGATGGACAAGCTGCGCGCCATGGAGACCTTCGTCCGCATCGTCGAGGCCGGCAGCCTCACGGCTGCGGCCAACGCGCTCGGGCTCTCGCTGCCCGCCGTCGTCCGCTCGCTCGCGGCGCTCGAGCGGGCGCTGGAGGTCCGGCTGCTGAACCGGACGACACGCCGCTCGTCGCTGACCGACGAGGGCCGCGAGTACTACGAACGCTGCAAGCGCGTGCTCGCGGAAGTGGCGGACGCGGACGCGGCGCTCTCCGCGCGTCGCGGCGAACCGAAGGGGCGGCTGCGCCTCACGGCGCCGGTGATGTTCGGCCGCCTGCGGGTCGCGCCGGTCGTGGTCGAGTTCGCAGCCCGGTATCCGGACGTGGCGGTCGAGCTGCTGCTGCTCGATCGCGTGGTCGACCTCGTCGAAGAGGGGATCGACGCGGCAGTGCGCATCGCGCACCTGGCCGACTCGACGCTCATCGCCTTGCCTGTGGGCGAAACGCGGCGCGTCGTGTGTGCGGCGCCCGCGTACCTGAAGCGGGCTGGCACGCTCAAGGTCCCCGGCGACCTCGCCACTCATCGCTGCGTGGTCTTCACCGGCCTCGCGGCGAACGACGAATGGTCGTTCGGCGGCAGGCCGCCCGAGCGCGTACCGGTCCGCGCGGTGCTGCGCACCAACCAGTTCGACGTCGCCATCGACGCCTGCCTGCGCGGGCTCGGATGCGGCCAGTTCCTGTGCTACCAGGTCGAGGGGCTCATCGCCGCCGGCAAGGTGAAACGCCTGCTATCGGACTTCGAGCCGGCGCCGCTCCCGATCCACATCGTCTATCCGCACGCGCGGCTGCTGTCGTCGAACGTGCGGGCGTTCGTGGACATGGCGGTCGGGCGGCTGCGACGGTGACCGCGGTGATATCGAAGGCAGGGGCCCGCCGCCTGCCTAAACCGGCCGGTTCGGCGTACCCGCCGGCTCGATCCGCTCCAGCGTCCGCGCCTTCTTGTCGGCGAGCCAGGGCGCGGTCAACGCGTTGAACTCGAGGAAGTGCGGCGTCGTGAGATGCGCGTCGAACGCCGCGCGGTCGTCGTAGACCTCGTAGAGGAAGATGCTCGCCGGGTCGCCCGGCGCAATGCAGACGTCGAACTGCCGGCAGCCCGGCTCGCGTTCGCACGACGCGCGGGCGTTCCTGACCGTCTCCGTCCCGGAACTCCTCGACGAAGTCCGGCTTGACCGTGAAATCGACGATAACGACGTACATGTCTCGCTCCCGCGTCAGTTGAGGATCAAGCGCACCAGCGTGGTCAGCATCTTGGAGAACATGCGGTCAGGCGCGTCAACGTGAGCCCGCCTTGGACTTCGCCCGTCTTCGGGCGCCCGATAGCGGCGGCGCACCGACGCGGTACCGCGCGTCCGGTTCGCGTAGGAGCAGCTCCGCCGGGATCCGCAGCGACTCGCTGAGCGCCCGGACCATCGAGACGGTGAGCGGCCGTTTGCGGGCGAGGATCTCCGAGACCCGGTTCTTGCCGCCGAGCATGGGCGCGAGATCCTTCTGGCGGAGTCCCTGTTCTTCCATGCGGAAGCGGATCGCCTCGATCGGATCGGGCCGTTCGAACGCGAAGCGCTGCGTCTCGTAATCCTCGACCAGCTTGGCGAGTAGCTCCAGGCGGTCGCCGGTGGACGTTCCGGGAGCGGGATCCTTCGCAGCGAGGCGCTCGACTTCCGCGAGATAGGTCCGGTATTGCGCCGCCGTCTTGACGATCTTCGGTTCCACTGCCATGGGCGCTACCTCATCCGCTCGGTGTACGCGGCATGGGTGCCGATCCATCGGATCACGACGACCGCGGTCTTGTACGCAACCTGCACCTCGAGCCGGTAGCGGTTGCCCTTGACGTTGAAGATCACTACGTTCTCCGGCAGGAAGCTCGCCGACGCGTAGCTTCGCCTGATGCTCTGCGGTGTTCGCCATTGCGCGCCCTCGACATCGACGATCAAGTTCCCGATCCATGCCCGGGCGTCGGCGTGAGTGCGCGAGAACTCATCGAGCTTGTCGCGCCCGACCAGCCGCATCCGCTTGCTCGCGCTGCTCCATGACTGTCAGTCTATCACATTGTTCCCAACATGGGAACGAGTGCGGGAACCCCTACGCGAAGCCGCCAGGCTCGCAACGCCCGTCGTGGACCGACTCAAAGCGTCCGCGGCCGAGTCTGCACGGGCGCTCGCGCGGGCCCCGAAAGAGCGGGTTCGGTGAGCTCGCGCGAATGAAGCTGTCGGATTGCCGTGGCAGACCAGGGATCAGACCGACTGGAATAGCGTCGACGCTGCGCGCCGGTGAGCGCCTCCTTGGTCAGTTGAGGATCAGCCGCACCAGCGTGGTCGACAGCGCCGGGACATAGGTGATCAGCAGCAGCACCAGTACGGTCGCGGTCATCAGCGGCACCAGCGCGCGCGTGATCGCGCCGATGCCGGCGTTCGCCAGCTTGGCGGCGACGAACAGCGTCCCGCCGACCGGCGGGGTGTAGAGCGCGATCGCGAGGTTCGCGGTCATCACGACGCCGAGGTGGACGAGATCGACGTCGAACACCTTCGCGAGCGGTAGGAACAGCGGCGCGGTCAGCAGCAGCGCCGGCAGCGGCTCGATGAAGATGCCGAGGAGCAGCAGCGACAGGTTGACGAGCAGCAGGAACATCCACTGCTCGTGCGCCACGACCTTGACCCACTCGGCGAGCTGCATCGCCACCTGCTCGGCGGTGAGGAGCCACGCCATCGCCGCCGTCGCCCCGAGCACGAGCATGACCACCGCGCTCGTCTGGAACGCGCCGAGCAGGAGCCGGGGGAGGTCGCGCCAGGTGATGTCGCCGTACAGGAAGAGGGACACGGCGATGCCGTAGACGACCGCCACGGCGGCCGACTCGGTCGGCGTGAAGTAGCCCGACCAGATGCCCCCGATGATGATCACCGGCATCAGGAGCGCCGGCCCCGCGGACTTGAACGCGCGCCAGATCTCGGCGCGCGAGGCGCGCTCGGAGCCCGAGTCGCAGCCGGTCTTTTTCCCGTACCAGACGCAGACCGCGACGAGCGCGACGGCCGAGATGAACGCCGGGATCACTCCGGACATCGACAGCGTGCGCATCGAGACGCCGGAGATGAACGCGTAGACGAGGAACGGGATCGAGAGCGGCATCAGGAGCGCGAGCGTCCCCGCGACCGCGAGCAGCGCCGCCGCGAACGCCCGCGAGTAGCCGCGCTGGATCATGGTCGGGATGACGAGCGAGCCGATCGCCGCGGTGTCGGCGATCGCCGAGCCCGACACGCCGCCGAACATCAGGCACGACGCGACGGTGACGACGCCGAGCCCGCCGGGCAGGAAGCCGAACAGCACCCGCGCGAGCTCGACGATGCGCTTGCCGACGCCGCCCTGCGACAGAAGCTCGCCGGCGAAGACGAAGAGCGGCAC
This sequence comes from uncultured beta proteobacterium, assembly GCA_963754305.1. GTDB lineage: Bacteria > Pseudomonadota > Gammaproteobacteria > Burkholderiales > SG8-39 > DATEDA01. Next base: position 9,211 of record CAVWFR010000048.1, read on the forward strand.
GGCGATCAGGATGAACGGCTCCACCCCGCCGATGTAGCTGAGGAAGATCGTCTCGAGCGGGTGCGAGAGGCCCTTCGCCCAGATCATGCCGATCGTGGTCACGAGCAGCGCGTAGACGAGCGGCACGCCCGCGAGCGCGATGACGAAGAACACCAGGAAGACGTTTACCGCGAACATCGCCTACGCGCCGTAACGCTCGGCCGCGGGCTTCCCGCGCAGGATCTGCACGAGGTCCCACGCGACGAACACGAACGTCACCGCCGAGCCCACCGGGAGCGAGAGGTACTGCGACGCCATCGGCCAGTCGAGGACCGTGAGTATGTTTCCCCGGCTAGCCTGGACGATGCCTGACCCGAACCACACGAGCAGCGCCAGCACGACGAGCGTGATGACCTGGACGGCGGCGTCGGCCCAGCGGCGCGGCGGGCCGGGGAGCTTGTCGAGGAACTCCGTGATCCGCATGTGCGCGCCGCGGCGGGTTGCGGCCGCGCCGCCGAGGAACGTCACCCAGACCATCATGAGCTCCGCGAGCTCGGTGGTCCAGGCGACGTCGCCGCCGAAGACGTGGGACACGACGTTGGCGAAGACGAGCGCGACCATCGCCGCGCCGAGCGCGATCACCGCCCAGTCGACCGCGACGCCAAGGACGCGGATCGGCAGCGGCGCGGCCGGTCCGGGCGGGAGCAGGGGCCGGCGCGCCGCCGGCCGCTCCGCTCCGGCCGCGAGCGTCGTCGCCGCGGCCGCAGCCCCTGGGCCCGGCTTCACTTCGCCGGCAGCGCCTTGCGGACCGAAGTCGCCTCGGCGAGGACCGTGTCGACGTCGGCGCCGTACTTCTCCTTCGCCTTCGCGTACGCCGGCTGCACCGAATTACGGAACGGCTCGAGCGCCGGCCGGGCGACTTTCGCGCCCTTCGCGGTCATGTCGGCGAGCTGACGCTCGTCGTTCGCGCGGATCTCCTTGCGGATCCAGTCCGCGGTCTCGCGCGCAGCCCTGGCGACCGCGTCGCGGTCTTCGGTCGAGAGCTTCTGCCAGGTCTTCTCGGAGACCGCGAACGGAATCGGGCTGTAGACGTGCTGCGTGAGCGTCACGTTCGGCGCGACCTCGTAGAGCTTGTTGGCGTAGATCGTGTCGATCGGGTTCTCCTGCCCCCACACCACGTTCTGCTGGATGGCGAGGTACACCTCGGTCATCGGCAGAATCTGGATCGAAAAGCCCATCGCCTCGAGCAGCCAGCGCTGCATCTCGTTCGGGTAGGTGCGCAGCTTCTTGCCCTTGGCGTCCTCGGGCGAATTGAGCGGGCCCTTGGTGGTCATGGAGCGGAATCCCGCCTCCCAGATCGCGAGGATGCGGAAGCCCTTCGACGGGCCCTGGTCGAACTGCTTCTTCAGCCACGCCGAGCTGTCGTAGAGGCGCCAGCCCTGGTCGTAGCTGTCGACGAGGTACGGCATCAGCATGAGATTCAGTGTCGGGATATGCGTGGCGTAGGTGCCGGTGCCGGTGACGGTCAGATCGATGCCGCCGAGCTGGAGCTGCTCGACCGCCTTCGGGTCGGTGGCGAGCTGCCCGGCGGGAAACACCTGCACCTTCACGCGGCCCTGGCTGTAGTTCTCCACGTTCTTGGCGAAGATGAGTGCGGCGGCCTGGCGCGCGCCGCCCGGCTGGTCGGTGTGGCTGAACTTGAGCACCGTCTGCCCGAGCGCGGGCACGGCGAGCGCGAGCGCGGCGGTGCAGGCGGCGTGGACGACGAACGTGCGGCGTTTCATGGGTGTTGCTCCTCCGTTGTGGTTCGGGTTGGATCGAACGCGTCGAGGGCGATCCGCCTGCCCTCGGCGTTTGAGCGGTACACCGCCTCCTGCACGCGCAGGTTGACGAGGTATTCGCGCGCGAGGTTCTCGAGCGGCGCGCCCTCGCGCAGGTGGCGCACGACGTGCCGCTGCAGCCGCTCGCAGGCGCCGCCGCTGAAACCGTCCGTAGGGCCCGCGTCGTAGCGATGCTCGGCCTCCGCGCCGTGGTGGGGCTTCCACCACAGCCGCGCCTCGCCGTCGAGGCGAAGGACGCCGGCGGAGCCTTCGAGCCACATCTCGCCCATCGTCCGGCGCGGATTCGCGGCGACGTGATCGTTCAGACGGTTGCCGTCGAAAAGCCCGGTCGCGCCGCCCGCGAACTCGAAGACGATGTAGCCGGCGTCCTCGCCGGCGATCACCGGGTTCATCTTCCGCAGCCGCGCATACACCGCGGCGACCTCGCCCATGAGAAAGCGGAACGTGTCGATCCAGTGGATCGCGGTCTCGTAGACGAGGAGCCGCGGCATCTGCTGGAAGTACGGCTGCCGGTCGAGGTAGGCGCGCGGCCCCTGTCCGTCGCCCGGCCGCAGCCGGTACGCCACCGCGTGCAGCGTCCCGAGGTGCCCGCCGTCGATCAGCCGCTTCGCCTCGCGATGCCACGGCGCCCAGCGGATGTTCTCGTGCACGACCAGGAGGCTCGCCGCGCGCTCGGCGGTCTCCACCAGCGCCACCGCCTCGGCATAGGTCGGCGCGAGGGCCTTCTGGCAGATCGCCGGCAGCTTGCGCTGCGCCGCCTCGGCGACGAGCGCGGCATGCGTCGGGGCGGGGGTGACGATGTCGAAGAGGTCGGGCTCGACCGCATCGAGCATCTGCGCGGCGTCGGTGAAGACGCGCGGGATGCCGAACCGCTCGGCGTACGCACGCGCCTTCGCTTCGTCGCGGTCGCAGAGCGCGACATACTCCACTTCGGGTATCGCGTTCCAGCCCGCGAGATGGAACTGGCTGAAATAGCCCGCGCCGGCGCCCGCGACCCGGAGTCGCTTCATTTACCCGCCTCGACGGCCGCGATCACCGCTTTCGTCACCGCCGCGGTGCCGTCCCTGCCACCGAACTCCGGCGTGAGCACCGTGTGCTCGGCGAAGACGCGGTCCACCGCCGCTTCGAGGAGCTGCGCCGCGTCGATGCATTGCCGCACCCCGTGTCGCTCGCCGAGCCACTCGAGCATCATCGCCGCGGAGAGAAACATCGCCGTGGGATTCGCGAGCCCCTTGCCCGCGATGTCGGGCGCGGTCCCGTGGGATGGCTGGAAGACCGCGTGCTCGTCGCCGATGTCGCCGGAGGGCGACATCCCCATCCCGCCGATGAGCCCCGCGGCGAGGTCGGAGAGGATGTCGCCGAACTGGTTCTCGGTCGGGAGGACGTCGTACTCCCACGGCTTGCGGATGAGGTTGAGCGCCATCGCGTCGATGTAGCAGTGGTCGGCGGTGGCCTCCGGGTGGCGCTTCGCGCACTCCCAGTACACCCGGTTGAACAGCGCCATCCCGCGATGGACGTTCGACTTGTCGACGCAGGTGACACGACCTTTCTTCGGGTTGCGCGCGCGGCGCTGCGCGGCGAGCCGGAACGAGAACTCGAAGAGCCGGTCCGAGGCCTTGCGGCTGATGCGGCCGATGTCGAAGGCCTCGTCGTCGGTCGCAGGCGGCGTCGCCGACTCGTTGTAACGGCCGTAGAACCAGCCTTCGGTCTGCTCGCGGATCAGGACGAAGTCGATCTCGCGCGCGCGCGGGTCGGTGAGCGGCAGCGGGGTCCCGGGGATCGCGCGGATCGGGCGCACGCCGGCGTACAGCTCGAGCTCGTCGCGCAGGTCGAGCTGCGGCGCGACCTCGGTGCCGTCCGGATAGCGCACGTCCGGCAGCCCCATCGCGCCGAAGAGCACGGCGTCGGCGCGCGCGCTCGCCTTCATCGCCGTGTCGGAAAACGCGACGCCGGTATCGCGATAAGCGCCGGCGCCGCCGGCGTGGGGCTCGTACGCGAGCCGGAACCCGCCGACGCGGCGCTGGAGCACCGGCAGGACCGCGAGGCAGGCGTCCATCACCTCGATGCCGATGCCGTCGCCGGGAAGGACGACGATTCTGAAATCACTCTTCGTGCTCATGGCTTCCTCAGTCGAGCTTGACGTTGGCCGCCTTCGCGACCTCTGTCCACTTCTCGATTTCGACGCGGATGAATTCGGTGTAGGCCTGCGGCGTCCGCGGGTCGGGCACCGCGCCGCGCTCGACGATCCGCTCGCGGAACTGCGGGTCGGCAAGCACCTTCTGGATGTCCGCGCTCACGCGCTCGACGATCTCGCGCGGCGTGCCGGCCGGCAGCTGGATGCCGGACCAGCCGACGCCTTCGAAACCCGGGAACCCCGACTCCGCTATCGTCGGCACGTCGGGCAGCTGCGGCACGCGCGTCGCGGCCGTCACTGCGATCGCGCGCACCTTGCCCGAACGGATGTGCGGGAGCGCGGAGGCGACCGCGTCGAGCATCATCGGCACCTGACCGCCCATCACGTCGGTCATCGCCGGGCCGCTCCCCTTGTACGGTACGTGGACGAGATCGATCGCGGCGCGCAGCTTGAAGAGCTCAGCGACCATGTGCTGCGCCGTGCCCGGACCCGCCGACGCGTAGTTGAGCTTGCCCGGCTCCTTCTTCGCGGCGGCGACGATCTCCTGGATCGTCTTCGGCGCGAACGCCGGGTTCGCGACCAGCACTTGCGGCGCGAGGAAGACGTTCGATGCCGGCGCGAAGTCCCGCAACGGGTCGTAGGGGAGCTTCGCGTACAGGCCCGGGTTCACGCCGAGCGTGCCGCTCGAGCCCATCAGTAGCGTGTAGCCGTCCGGTGCGGCGTCCTTCACCGCCATGACGCCCGGCACTCCGCCGCCGCCTGCGCGGTTCTCGACCACTACTGGCTGACCCCATGTCGCCGCGAGCCGCTCCGCGACCATGCGGCCGAAGATGTCGGACGCCTGGCCGGGCGGAAACGGCACGATGAGGCGCACGGGTTTCGCCGGATACGACGCTTGGCTCCAGGCGTGAGCCGCGAAGCAGGCGAGGGCGAGCGCGAGCGTCGCGCGGCGGACGAGCGCAGAGGCCATTCGTGGTTTCCTCTACTGGTCGAGCCTGACGTTGGCCGCCTTCGCCACCTGCGCCCACTTCTCGATCTCGCTGCGGATGAAATCCGCATAGCCCTGCGGCGTGCGTGGATCGGGGATGCCGCCGCGCTCGATCATGCGTTCGCGAAGTTGTGGGTCGTTGAGCAGCTTCTGGATATCCGCGCTCACGCGCTCGACGATCTCGCGCGGCGTCCCGGCCGGCAGCACGATGCCCGACCAGCCCACGCCCTCGAACCCCGGATAGCCGGACTCGGCGACCGTCGGGACGTCGGGCAGCTGCGGAATGCGTTGCGCGGTGGTGACCGCGATCGCCTTCGCGCGCCCGGACTTGATGTGCGGCATCGCCGAGGTGATGCTGTCGAACATGATCGGCACCTGGCCGCCCACGAGATCGGTGATGCCCGGTCCGCTACCCTTGTAGGGGATATGGACGAGATCGACGCTCGCGCGTGACTTGAAGAGCTCGCCGGTCATGTGCTGCGCGGTCCCGGGACCGGCGGACGCGAAGTTGATCCGGCCCGGCGCCTTCTTCGCCGCATCGACCAGCTCGGCCACCGTGTTGGGCGCGAAGCTCGGATGCGCGACGATGATGAGCGGCACGATAAAGATGTTCGAGGCGGGCGCGAAGTCCTTCAAGGGGTCGTACGGGATCTTCGCGTACACCGAAGGATTCACGCCGAGGGTGCCGCTCGTGCCGACGAGCCACGTATAGCCGTCGGGCGGCGCTTCCTTGACCGCCATCACGCCGGGCACTCCCCCGCCGCCGCCACGGTTCTCGACCACCACCTGCTGGCCCCATAGCGCGGTAAGGCGCTCCGCGAGCATGCGCGAGAACGTGTCCGCCGCCTGCCCGGGCGGGAACGGCACCACGATGCGAACCGGTTTTGCCGGGTAGACCGACTGGCTCCAAGCGGGGCCGGAGAAAAGCGCGAGCGCGCACGCGAGCGCGGCGGCGATCTTGCGGCGACGGCTGTTCATCGGGGTCTCCTGCGTTAGAGATGCTGCAGCCGATAGCGCTCGAGGATCGCGAGCAGCTCGCGGCTCGCGCGCTCCCGGTGCGCGCGGTTCACTTCGTTGGCGCCCTTAGGGTCGCCCGCGCGGATGCGCTCGACGAGGGCGGTGTGCTCCCTGGTGGAGTCGACCGGCTTCGGCCGCAGCCGCAGGGTCAGCCGCCGCACGCGGTGCGCGCGGTCCCAGAAGTTGAGCACCGCCTGCGCGAGCAGGTGGTTGCCGGCGAGCTCGATCAGCTGGCGGTGGAAACGCTCGTCGGCCTCCGCCCAGGCGTCGAGGTCGTCGGCGCGCAGCGCCCGCTCCATGTCGCGCGAAGCGCGCTCGAGCGGCGCGAGCTCGGCGTCCGCGGGCTTGCGCGTCGCGAGCAGCTCCGCGGCCATCGACTCGAGCGCCGACAGGATCTCGTAGATCTCTTTCATGTCGGTCGGCGAGATCGGCAGCACACGCATACCGTGGCGCGGGATCACCTCCACGAGGCCTTCCTTGTGCAGACGGATCAGCGCTTCGCGCACCGGCGTGCGGCTGATCCCGAGCTCGGTGGCGAGCGACTGTTCGAGCGCCTGGTAACCCGGCGGGTAGCTGTTGTCGAGGATCCGCTTCCGGAGCGCACGGTAGGCATCGTCGACGAGGGAGCCGCGCGGCGCCGGCGCTCGATCGCGGGCCGCGGGCCGGCGCGCGGCGCTCGTCGCGGTCGTGGTCGACGGCATCGCGTCTCAGTAGCGCCAGTGCGCGGGCGGGTGGCCGGCCACCGGCGCATCGAACACCGCGATCGAGTCGCCGAGCAGGCAGCCGAGGTAGGCGGTGCGGAGATCCGCACCGCCGAACGCGAGGCTGGAGACGTTCTTGAGGACCCGGCCGGTGATCCGGTCGAGATGCGGTCGGCCCATCGTCCCCGAGAGGTACGCCGACTCGCACTCCTCGACGTGCGCCGGGTCGGCGTCCTCGAGCACGAGCTGCTGCGCGCCGTTCGGCGCCACGCGGATCACGCGGTTCGAGACGATGCTGGTGATCCAGACGTGGCCCTCGGCGTCGAACGTCAGCCCGTCGGGGAAGGTGCCTTTGCCGAAGGCGGTCACGACCTCCCTTGCTCCCAGCGAACCGTCGGGGCGGATGGTGAACCGCGATAGGCGCCGGCCGAAGGTCTCGTTCACGTAGAGCCACACGCCGTCGGGGCTGACGATCGCCTCGTTGGTGTAGCCGAGCCCGTCGGCGACGATCCGCGCGCCTTTCGCGTCGGCAAGAACGATGAAGCCGCCGGCGCAGTCCGGGCGGTAGTCGAGCGAGCGGGGCGCCTTGCGCGTGCTCACGGTGATCCAGACGCGGCCGCGCGCGTCCTCGCCGACGAAGTTCGTCGGCGGCAGCGCGACGCCCTCGACCTCGAGGAGGAACGGCTGCACCCGGCCGTCGCGGAACAGCTCGAACACGCCGCCTTGCGTCTCACCGAGGTCGGCGAGCAGGAACGAACCGGTGCGCCTGAGCGCGATGCCGTTCGGCCGCAGCGGCCGGCCGCCGGGAAGCTTGCCGGCGTGGAGCACGTGCGAGCCGTCGGGCGAGATCTGCGCGACGCCCCCGCGCCAGTCGGCAGCGTAAAGATCGCCGCGTGCCGTCGCCAGCACGCACTCGGGGCGGTTGAGCCCGCTGCCGATGAAGCGGAGCGACTCGAGCGGGATGGTCGGGGCAGGCACGTTGGAATCTCTGCTAGCGGATGCGTCAACGTATACGTTGTTCGGCGCGCCGGCAAGCTGCGGCGCAACAGCGGCTTAGCGGAAGAGAGTCCTCTCCTCTCGGGGGGCGGGTTGCCCGCGTAGCGCACGGGGGTATGGGGTTTCAGTACCGCTCGAAGCGGTACCGACACCACCCGGCCCGCCAGTCCTCCCCGTCCAGGGGGAGGACCGCGCTACTTCAGCCGGCCGGTCTGCTGGTAGAACGCGCGCTCGCGCTCGGCGTACCGGTTGAGATCGTCCGCGATGCGGGCGGAGTTGGCGAGTGCGGGGTCGAAATAGACGCCGGCCTTGCGGTACTCGGCCAGGAGCTCCGGATCGTTCATCGCCGCCCGGACGCCGGCCGCGAGGTAGGCCTTGCGGTCGGCCGGCGTGCCTTTCGGCACCACGACGAACCGGACCACCGCCCAGACGTAGTCCTTGCCGCCGAGCGCCTCGTTGAAGGTCGGCATGTCCTTGAGATAGGGCATGCGCTCGTCGGACGCGACCGCGAGCGGCGCGACTTTGCCGGCGTCGAGGTGGCCGCGAAATTCCGCGAAGAACCCCTGCGCGATGTCGACGTTGCCGCCGACGAGCGCGTTGATGCCGGCCCCGCCGCCCTGGAACGGCACGCGCAGGAACTTCGCGCCCGAGTCGGCCTCGACCTGCTCGACGAGGTACTCCCACATGCTGCCGGGCACCGTCGCGACGCGGATCGTGCCGGGCTTGTCCTTGGCAATCTGCAGGATCTCCTTCAGCGTCTTGCCCTTGAGCGGGCCGTCCGTCGGGCCGACCCAGGTGAGCGCATCGCTGTTGAGATAGCCGATCGGCTCGAGATCGGTGTACGCCCACTTGCCTTGCGCCCGGAGCATGGCGTCGCCCCACACCAGGTTGGCGAGCACGCCCGCCGTGTAGCCGTCGGGCTTTGCCTGGGTGGCGAGGTAGGTGTGCCCGACCATGCCGGCGCCACCGGTGCGGTTGTTGACCAGGATCTTGTCGCCGGTCGCTTTCTCGACGTACTTCGCGAGCAGACGCGCAGTGACGTCCATGCCGCCGCCGGCCGGGTAGACGACGACGTACTCGATCGGCTGCGTCGGGAAGTCCTTCGGCTTGACCGCCTTGGGGTCGCCGGTCTGCGCGGCGACGGGCGCCGCGACGGCAGCGGCGAGAGCGAGAGCGAATACGGACCGCTTCACGTGCTTACTCCTTCGGGTCGTTGTTTGCGGCGGAGCATCAAGCCAGCCAGGACCGCGCTCGCCGCGAGCAGCGCCGCGGTCACCGGTCTATGGACGAGGATCATAGCGCCATCGGGCGACATGACGAGCGACTGGCGCAGCGACTGCTCGAGCAGAGGCGCGAGCACGAAGGCGATCACGAAGGGCGCGAGGTCGTACTCGAGCTTGCGCAGCACGTAGCCCGCCACGCCGAAGCCGAGCATCACCCAGAGGTCGAACACATTCTTGTTCGCCGAGTAGGTGCCGACGACGGCGAGCAGCAACACGATGGGAAACAGCACCCGGTAGGGGACGCGCAGGAGCTGCACCCAGAGCCCGACGAGCGGGAGGTTGAGCAGGAGCAGGAAGACGTTCCCCACATACATGCTCGCGACGACGCCCCAGAAGAGATCGGGCCGCTGGCTCATGAAAAGCGGCCCGGGCTGGATGCCATGGATCACCAACGCGCCGAGCAGGAGCGCCGTCACCGCATTGCCCGGGATCCCGAGCGAGAGCAGCGGGATCATGCTGCCGCCGACGGCGGCGTTGTTGGCGGACTCGGGGCCGGCGACGCCTTCGATCGCCCCCTTGCCGAACCGCGCCGGGTCGCGTGCGATCCGCCGCTCGACCGCGTACGACATGAAGGCCGCAGTCACCGGCCCGCCGCCCGGGACCAGCCCGAGCAGGAAGCCGAGCCCGCTGCCGCGCAGGATCGGCTTCCACGACGCGCGCCAGTCGGCCGCCGTTGGCCAAAGCCCACGGATACGCTCCGCCACCAACGTGTTGCGCGCGAGGTGCTCGACGTTGGCCAGGATCTCGGCGACGCCGAAGAGTCCGATGACGACCGCGAGCAGTTCGATGCCCGCGGTCAGGTTCACCGACCCGAAAGTGAAGCGGTCGCGGCCGTTCACCACGTCGATGCCGATGGCCGCGGCGAGAAAGCCGAGCGCGATCGTGAGCACGCCCTTCACCGCCGAGCCGGTGATCATGTAGAGCGTGCACACCAGGCCGAGCACCATCAGCCCGAAGTTCTCGGGCGGTCCGAAGCGGATCGCAATCGCCGCGAGCGCCGGGGCAAAGAAGGTCAGCAGCACCAGGCTCGCCGTACCGGCGATGAACGACCCGAGCGCCGCGATGGCGAGCGCGGCGCCGGCCCGTCCCTGCCGCGCGAGCTGATGGCCGTCGAGCGTGGTCACCACGGAGGCCGCCTCGCCGGGGATGTTCACCAGGATCGAGGTGGTCGAGCCGCCGTACATCGCGCCGTAGAAGATCGCCGCGAGCATCGCCATCCCGGCGACCGGCGTGAGCGCGAAGGTCACCGGCAAGAGCAACGCGAGCGCCGCGAGGGGTCCGATCCCCGGCAGCACGCCGACCAGCGTTCCCACCAGGCTGCCGATGAAGCAGTAATACAGGTTCGCCGGCGCGAGGATGACGCCGAAGCCGGTGGCGAGGCCTTCCAGCGCGCCCATCGCCTCACCAGCCCCAAGGTCCGCGCGGCAGCGGCATTCCGAGCGCGTGACCGAAGAGCCACATCACCCCCACGACCGCGCCGACCGTGAGCGCGATCGACTCGATCCAGCTCGAGCGCTCGACGGTCCGGAGGAGCACGATCATCGTGATCGCAGCCGCGGCGGCGAAACCCAGGTACGGGATAGCGACCGCCATCAGGGCGAGCCCGGCGACGACGCCGAGCAAGCGGGCGAGCGCCGCCGCCCGCGGCCATGCCTGCGCACTCGCGCGATGCGACGGCAGGAGGAGCAGGGCGATGCCGGCACCCGCGACGATCAGCCCGGCGAGCAGCGGGAAGAGGCCGCTTTCCGGCCCCGACGGGCCGCTGAGCCCGATCGTCCATGCGTGCGCGGCGGCGCCCGCGCCGAGGAGGATCCAGAAGACGTTGAGCGCGCGCTCGAACATGCTCAGCCCGTCATCGCGGCGCAAGCGGGGATTTCGGCCTGCGCCGGATTGACGAAAGACGCGTCACGCTGCTAGAGCTCGTTCCCGACGCGATGACCCTCATGCACCGCCGCGAGCATCGCGCGCGGCGCGAAAGCGTCGCCGGCAAGCCGCACCTCCAGCCCCTGCGCCCGCAGCGGTGCGGCGAGGCCGTCGTCGGCGAGGCGCGGCGTCGCGTACACGAACAGCGCGACATCCTCGATCGCGCGCTCCTCGCCAGTGAACGCATTCGCGTGCACGACCCGTTCCGCAATGAAGCGCTTCGGTACGGCCGCGACGACGATCTCGACCCGGGCGTGATAGAGGCGCCGGTACACCCCGAGCAGCCCGACGTAGGCGACGTTGCGGCCGAGTTGTGTACGCGGCGTGATGACCACGAGACGGTCGTAGATCGACGCCAGCAGATCGGCGAGCGCGTAGACACCGGCGCCGTGGTCGTGGTCGAACAGGACCGCGGTGCCGGCGCGCCTGCCCGGCGCGGCGCCAAGTCCCGCCACGAGCGTCCAAGCGTCCGTCCCCGCGTCGCCTTCCGCTGCAAGCGTCGCGGGGCGGCGCATGCTCGATCCGGTCGCGAGCACGACGGCGTCGGGGCGGAGTGCGGTGATCTGCGGGATGGTCGCGGGCGAACCTGATTCGAAGGCGACGCCTGCCTCGCGCGCGCGCGCGAGCTGGAACTCGAACACTTTCGCGACCTCCCCGCGCCCGGGGAGCAGTGACTCGAGCCGCGCCTTTCCGCCCGCCTCGCGCGAGGCGAGCAGCGTTACATCGTGACCGCGGCGCGCCGCCACCCACGCGGCCTCGAGTCCGGCGACCCCGCTGCCGACGACGACGATGCGGCGCTTCCGGCCCGCCGACGCGGGCTGCCAGGCCGCTTCGCCCGGCGTCCCGAGATGCGGGTTGTGGAGGCAGGCGATCGGCTTGCCGACGTGAATCTCGGCCCAGCAGACGTTGCAGAAGATGCACGGCCGGGTGGCGGCCGCTTTACCGGCGAGCGCTTTCGCGGGCAGCGCCGCATCGGCGACGAGCGCCCGCCCCATGCCGATGAGATCGCCGACGCCCTCGCCGAGGAGCCGCTCGGCATGCGCGGCGTCGAGGACGCGGCCGAGGGCGAGCACGGGGATCGGCCGTGCGTGTTCGCGGAGCCGCCGCTGCAACGCCATGAAGGGCCCCGGCGGGTAGTGCATGTCCGGGGTGTGGTCCTCGAGGCTAGTACTGAAGTTGCCCTGGGCGAACGCGACGTAGTCGAGACCACCCGCGAGCGCGAGGCGCGCCGCGATCCGGCCCGCCTCGTCGCCGTCGATGCCGCCGGGCACGTGTTCGTCGCCCGGCATCTTCAGCCCCACGACGAAGTCGGCTCCGCACTCGGCGCGGATGCCCGCAATGATCTCGCGGACGAATCGGGTGCGGCCCTCGACGTCGCCGCCGTAGCCGTCGCCGCGGGTGTTCGACCATGGCGAGAGGAACTGCGTGATCAGGTAGCCGTGTCCGCCGTGCAGCTCGACGCCGGAAAACCCGGCCCGCTGCAGCGTGCGCGCGGCGTCGATGAAAGCGCGCGCAATGACGCCGATCTCGCCGGGCGTCATCACGTGCGGGACCGACCAGCTGTAGGCGTCTGGCAGCGCAGAGCACCCGACCGGTGCGTCGACCGGGCTCCAGAGCTGCTGACGGCCGACGTGCCAGAGCTGTCCGAGGAGCCGGCAATCGTGCCGCTCGACCGCCGCGGCTAGACGCCGGAAACCGTCGAAGTTCCCGGCGTCGAACACGGTCGCGACGTTGGGCTGCGGCACGCTGGAAGCGTGGATCGAGAGGCCCTCGGTGACGAGCATCGCGGCGCCGCCGGCGGCGCGCTCCGCGTAATAGTCGACGAGCCGCGCCGTGACCCGATTCTCGCGCGCGAAGTTGGACAGCACTGCGGGAAAGACGATGCGGTTCCGCAGTCGCTTGCCGGCGAGCTCGAAGGGAGTGAAGAGTTGCATGTCAGCGTCCTTCTTCCCCTCCGCTCATGAGGAGGGGTGCCGCGGCACGCGGCGGGGTGGTGTGGGTAACGGGCAGGGCTTCAGGAGGACCGGGCTTCCAGCTCGAGCCGGACGGCTTGAGTGCCGAGCACCATCGCGCGCAGCTTGGCGCGCGTCGCGGCGCGGTCGCGCGCGACGCAACCGCAGTCGGGCGCGGCGATCAGCCGCTCGGGAGGCAGCACCTCGAGCGCTGCGCGCAGCCGCGCCGCGACCGTTTCGGGCCGCTCCACTTCGTCGGTGCCGACGTCGATGACGCCGAGCTGAATCGTCTTGCCCGGCAGGCCGGCGAGGAGTTTCGGCGCGAGCTTCGGCTCGGCGAACTCGAGCGAGTATTGGTCGACCTTGGCGCGCGCAAGCGCCGGGAAGATCTCCTCGTAACCGTACTTCCACTCCTTGTTGCCGAGGCGCGCGCGATAGCCGTAGCAGACGTGCACGCAGCTCGTGACCGTCGTGCCGGCGAACGCGCGGTCCATCGCCTCGACGCCCCACGCGTGGAGCTTCTCGGGCAGCCGCGTGAACGCCGGCTCGTCGAGCTGAACCATGTCGCAGCCGGCGGCCGCGAGCGCGCGGATCTCCTGGTTGAGCGCGTCGGCGCAGGCTAGCGCGAGCGCGCGCTCGTCGCCGTAGTAGTCGTCCGCCATCCCGTCGACGAGGGTCGACGGTCCCGGCAGCGTCATCTTGATCGTCCGGTTGGTGAGGCGGCGGAGGAACCGGTAGTCGTCCACCGCCTGGTGCGTGGCGAGGGTGATTGGACCGGTGACGCGTGGCACCTCCTGGGTGAATTTGCCGCCACGCATCGACTTCGCCTTCAGCCGCTCGGAATCGACGCCGCCGAGCTGGTGGATGAAGTGCGTGTAGTGGGTCGAGCGGCGTTGCTCGCCGTCGCACACGATGTCGATCCCGGCCACCTCCTGGTCAGCGAGCGCGAGGCGCGTGGCGTCGTCCATCGCCTCTTTCAGCGCTGCGCCGCTCAGGTTCCAGCGCTCCACCACGCTGTACCACTCGCCGGTGAGCCAGGCAGGCTTGGGCAGGCTCCCGATGACGGTGGTCGGGATGAGCGGCAGGATCATGCGGGTCTCCTCGGCGCGATGGTGCAGGGACGCAATCGGCGCCGATTCTAGCCGCTCGGTCCGCGACCGCTGGTTGGCGCCGCCGCGCGGAACGCAAGACGAACCCGCGGCAGACCGCGACGCCGCTACTGGATGCGGGCGCCGCTCGCCGGGTCGAAGAGGAACGTATGCTCGGGCGCGAGCCGGATCCGCTCGCCGGGACGGAAGTTGTGGCGCTCGCGCACGACCGCGGTGATCTCCTTGCCGGCGACCTTGCAGTAGATCTCCGTGTTGGCCCCGGTCGGCTCGACCACGATCACCTCGGCCGGAACGCCGGAATCGCGCACCACGAGATGCTCCGGGCGCACGCCGAGGGTGACACTGCTCCCGGCGAGCGCCTCGGGCAGGCTCCGGGGCGCGGGCAGATGCACGCCTTCGCCAAGGACGACCTCCAGCCCGCTGCCGTTGCGGGCGAGCTTGCCGCCGAGGAAGTTCATCGCCGGCGAGCCGATGAAACCGGCGACGAAGAGGTTCGCCGGGTTGTCGTAGAGGTCGAGCGGTGCGCCGATCTGCTCCACCCGGCCGGCGTTCATCACCACGATCTTGTCGGCCATCGTCATCGCCTCGATCTGGTCGTGCGTGACGTAGACCGCCGTGGTCTTGAGCCGCTGGTGCAGCTCCTTGATCTCGGTGCGCATCTGCACCCGCAGCTTCGCGTCGAGGTTCGACAGCGGCTCGTCGAACAGGAACACCTGCGGCTGGCGCACGATCGCCCGCCCCATCGCGACTCTCTGACGCTGGCCGCCCGAGAGCTGGCGCGGATAGCGCTCGAGATACTCGCCGAGGCCGAGTATCTTCGCCGCCGCGTCCACCCGCCGCTTCATCTCCTCGCGCGGCCGGCCGGCGAGCTTGAGGCTGAACGCCATGTTCTCGAACACGGTCATGTGCGGGTAGAGCGCGTAGTTCTGGAACACCATCGCGATGTCGCGCTCCTTCGGCGCCACCTGGTTGACGACGCGGCCGCCGATCGCGATCTCGCCATCGGAGATGTCCTCCAGGCCGGCGATCATTCTGAGCAAGGTCGACTTGCCGCAGCCCGATGGCCCGACGAGCACGCAAAACTCGCCGTCGACGATGGTGACGTCGACGCCGTGCACGACCTGGGTAGTGCCGTACGACTTCCTGACGCGGGAGAGGGTGACGGATGCCATCGGGACTCTCTTTCCTGGGCCCGCGATTCACGCCGCGGCGGGATAGCACGCGGGACCGGCGGGCTGGTTTGACTGCTCGAATGCCTTGTACGTCAGGATGAACTCCTGGTGCCCGAGGAGTTCCGACTTGGTCTGCGCGCCGCGCGCGACCGCGAGCGTGAGGTCGAACACCTCGCGTCCGACCTCGTCGAGGTTCGCGCGGCCCTCGAGAATGCGGCCGGCGTCGACGTCCATGTCGTCCTCGAGCTTGCGCCAGGTCTCCGGGTTCGCGCACACCTTCACGACCGGAGCAATCGCCGAGCCGACGACCGAGCCGCGACCGGTCGAGAACAGGATCACGTGCGAGCCACAGGCGATGAGCTCCGCGATCTCGGCGTTGTCGTTGATGTTCGGGAAACCGAACCGGACCTCGCCGTCCGGCACGACATCGAGGAGATACAGGCCGCCCGCCGGCGGCACGTCGCCGGGCTTCAGGAGTCCGACGATCCGCGAGGCACCGCTCTTCGCGTAGGCGCCGAGCGACTTCTCTTCCTGCGTGGTGAGGCCGCCGTCCGCGTTGCCCACCGCGAAGCTGCCGTGGCCGAGCGTGGCGTAGTAGCGTGCGGCCTTCTCGACGCAGGCCACGATGTCGCTCGCGAGTGCCGGCGTCGCGGCCCGGCTCGCCATGTGGTGCTCGCAGCCGACGAGCTCGCCGGTTTCCTCGAAGATGCAGGCCGCGGCTTGCGGGATGAGCAGATCGAACGCGCGGCCGATCGCGGGATTGGCGGTGATCCCGCTCGTGCCGTCGGAGCCGCCGCAGACCGTGCCGACGACGAGCTCGGAGACCGCCATCGGCACCGTCGGCTGCGCTTGGAGATCCGCCAGCGCGGCTTCGACCCACGCCGCGCCGCTCGCGATCGTCTTGCGCGTCCCACCGGACTCCTGGATCACGAGTGTCGCGACCGCACGGCCGGAGTTCCGCGATCGCCGTGCCGAGGCTGCGCCGGTTGAAGCTCTCGCAGCCGAGCGAGACGAGCAGCACCGCCCCGACGTTCGGATGCATGCAGAGCCGCTTCATCATGCGGTCGGCGTACGCGTTCGGGTAGCACCCCGGGAACCCGATGAGATGCACGCTCCGGTCGCGGAACCGCGCCACCACCTCGCGCGCCACGTGATGCGCGCACTCGACGAGATAGGCCACCGCGACGACGTTGCGGATGCCCTTGCGCCCGTCGTCCCGAAGATAGCCGCGAAGAGGCTCCATGTCAGCGCTCCGTCACGAATGATTTCCCCGCGTCGTGCGTATAAGTGGGCAGGTAGTCGCTTTCGAGGTTGTGGGTATGGATGTGCCCGCCGCGGGAAATGTCCGCAGTGGCGGTACCGATCAGGGCGCCGTACTTGACCACCTTCTCGCCGGCGCGGATGGCGTAGCGCGCGAGCTTGTGCCCGACGCCGATCGGGCGCGGGAGGCGTACCGACTCGCCCTCGATCGTCACCGCGTCGCCCTCGCGCAGACCTTGCGCGACCACGACGCAGTTGTCCTCCGGCGCCAGCAATACTAGACGGGGATCAGAACTTGCCATACGTCAGATACGCCTCGACTGGATCCATGCCGCCCAGGATCGCAGCCCGGATCCTGTTCTCGGTCTGCGCCACCGCCTCGGTCTTCGCCACGGCCTCCTCCGCCACCGCCTGCGGGATCGCGATCACGCCATCGCGGTCGCCGAGCAGGTAGTCGCCGTCGCAGAGCGTCACCGCGCCGATCGTGATCGGCTCGCCGAAGCGGTCGGGGATCCATCGCCCGACGATGTCGCTCGGGGTGTGGAAGCTCGCGAACACCGGGAAGCCGATTTTCAGGATGAACTCGACGTCGCGGCAGCCGCCGTCGACGACGTAGCCGAGCACGCCCTTGTTCTTGAGCGTCTCCGCCGAGAGTTCGCCCATCAGCGCGACCTCGTGATTCTGCGGCTGGCAGACGATCACCCGGCCGGGCGGCGCCTTCGACAGCAGCCCGGTCCAGCCGAGCAGCGTCTCATGGGCGCTCCTCGTGCGATCGATGTGTCCGGAGACGGTCCAGACCGGTCCGGCGACCCGCCATGCGGGATCGAGTGCGCGGATTTCGGGCGGCAGAACGACGCGCTCGTGGCCCATCGCGCGCAGCACGTCGTGAACCGCGCCGGTGTAACAGCTCGCCAGTCTTTGAGTCAGCGCGTCCACGCCCGCTCCATCGGCGTCCGCCCGCTCATTGCTCGAGCGTCGCGGCCACGTCGGCGAAGTGCGCGCGCATCGCCCGCTCCGCGGCCGCACCGTCGCCCGCGCTCACCGCCTGCCAGATCGCCTCGTGAGCGGCGTGTGCCTGCGCGAAGTCGCGCGCGCCGCGGCGCCGGGCGTGGCTTGCGCGCATCGAGGCGGCGAGCGGCTCCCGCATCGACTCGATCAGCATCACGAAGAGCGGGTTCTGGGTCGCCCGCGCGAGCGCGACGTGGAACGCGAGGTCGTGCTTGAGGTACGCCATCCGCCCGACGGTGGCGCGCTGCTGCTCGACGATCCGCGCGAGGACGGCGACGTCGGCCGCCGTGCGGCGCCGCGCCGCGAGGCCGGCGACCGCGATCTCGATGGCTCGGCGCAGCTCGAGCACTTCGTCGACCGCGAGCTGGCGGGTCGCCACGGCGGCGGTGAGAAAGCCGTCGAGCGGCGCGGTCCGGAGCGCGCTCACCACCGCGCGGCGTCCGTTCGCCACCTCGATCAGGCCGGCGGCGACGAGCTGCCGCCGGCCCTCGCGCACGATGCCGCGCGAGACGCCGAGCCGCCGCGCGTGCTCGATTTCGCCCGGGAGCCGGTCGCCGGGCTTCAGCCGGCGCGCGACGATCTCGGCGCGGATGTGTGCGGCGACTCTTTCGACGAGCGTCTGAGCGGCGGCGGCCACGTCTCGCGCGTCAGCTCTTTACGGCGCCCGCGGTGAGCCCCGACACCATGTAGCGACGGAAAGCATAGTAGATGACGGTCGGGGGCAGCGCATAGATGACGCCGGTCGCCATCAGGAGCGCCCAGGGCGCGTCGTCGAAGGCGAGAAAGTTGCCGAGCGCGACCGCGAGCGTGAGCTTGCTCTCGGTCGCGAGCATCAGGAACGCGTAGAGGTATTCATTCCAGGCGAGCAAGAGCGCGTAGATGCCGATGGCGACCATCGTCGGCGCCATGAGCGGCAGATACACGTACCAGAAGATCTGCATCGTCTTCGCGCCGTCGATCTTCGCCGCCTCGTCGAGCTCGCGCGGAATCTTCGTGGAAGCCTGGTTCATCACCCAGATCGCGTACGGCGACGCGAGCGCGACCATCGCGAAGATCATCGACCACGGACTGTCCACGAGGCCGTAGGTGCCCATGATCTTGTACATCGGGATCGCCAGAAACGCCGCCGGGATGAGATAGGTGAGGAGCGCGATGTTGGTGATCAGGCGCCCGCCGCGGATGCGGATGCGGGTGATCGCGAAGTTCGCCGTCGCGCCGATGGCGAGCGTGATCACCGCCACCATGACGGCGATGAACACGCTCATCCCGAGCTGCTGCCAGAAATACTGCACCAGATTGTGCTTGGCGCCGAGCACGAGCTCGAAGTTCTGCAGCGTGGGGTTTTTGGGCACCAGCCCGCTCGCGACCGCATCTTGCGCCGGCGAGAGCGCGATGACGAAGAGGTGGTAGATCGGGATGATCGTCCAGAGGAAGACCGCCAGCCCGATCAGATACAGCGGAAGATTCTTGAGCTTCATGCCGGCACTTCAATCCTGGACGTGCTCGCCCGACAGGCGCTTCATCATGAACCAGACGATCGGGATCACCGCCGGCATCGCGACGATGATCGCAGCGAGCGACACGTCGACCTGGTCCATCCGGAGATAGCGGATGCCGAGCGTGGCGAGCACCTGGGTGGAGTCGATCGGCCCGCCGCCGGTGAGGAGGTACACGCTATTGAAGTCGCCGAGGCTCCAGATGGTCGAGAGCAGCACGCAGGTGAGGTAGAGGCCGCGCATCGACGGCCAGGTCACGAAGCGGAACGCCTGCGAGGTCGTCGCCCCGTCGACGTCGGCCGACTCGTACAGCTCCTTCGGGATCGCCATCCGGCCGGCGAGCAGGATCAGCGTCCAGAACGGGAGCGACTTCCAGATATGCACCAGGATCGCCGCGCCGAGGCCGTAATGCCGCTCGGTGAGCCACCCCGGCCCCTCGACGCCGAACCACTTGAAGATGAGGGTGTTCACCATTCCCCACTCGGGATTCAGCATCCAGCGGAAGGAGAGGATGGTCGGGATCGACGGCGCTGCCCAAGCGAGGAGAAACAGCACCGAGAGCCAACGCACCCACCGCGCCTCATGGAGGAAGAACCCCGACAGACCGAGCGCGATGAACATCTTCAGGTTCACCGCGACCAGCAGGAAGATGACGGTGTTGACGATCGTCGTGACGAAGACCGGATCCTGGAACAGCTTCCGGTAGGCGGCGGGACTGGAACCGAGCCAAATGCCGTAGAGGACCGGGAAGACGACGAACAGCGCGAAGACGGCGAAGTAGGGGACGAGGAGAACGATCCCCCAGAAGGTCTCCTCCGAGAGACGCTGCTTCGGCGCCTGGGCGGGCGCTGGAATCACTACAGCGCTCAAGGAGTGCTCCGCACGGATTTCTCCGGGGCCGGCGCCAGCGCCGGCCCCGTCCGGCTTTCCTAATTCGCCAGGATCTGCTTTATTCGGGCGATCATCTCGTCGGCGGCCTTCTCCGCCGCGATGCCGTCCTTGGCGATGCGCGCGGTCGCGCGGCCCCAGACATTCTCCGCGTTCACGACCGTGAACTTCCAGTTGTAGACGAACGGGAAGAACACGAGCCCCTGCGAAACCTGCTGCTGCACGGCCTTGCGGTGCGGATCCTTGCCGTCGGTCCAGAACGGCGCCACGGAGGCGCGCTTGGTGACCGGCACCCAGCGACCGAGCGAGCCTTCGACGAACGGCTGCAGGTTGTCCTCCTGCAACAGGAAGGCCAGGAACTCCTTGCCGCGCTGCTTGTTCTTCGCGTCGACGAACACGACCGCGGTCTTCACCGCGGCGAGCTGCGGCAGGCTGCCGCCGGTCGCCTTGTCCGGGAAGCCGCGGGTGCGGATCTTCTCGTAGTAGTTGGTGCGCGCCGTCGCCTTCTGTTCCGCGGTCGAGGTTGCGCGATTCATCGTGTCGAACTGCGCCGCCGGGATCGAGATGGTTGCGTTGTGCGTCATCACCGTGGTCTTGTTGGCGAAGTTCAGGTTGTTGTCGACGTCGGTCCAGTTCACCGATGACGCCGGCGAGCAGCCTTTCTTCACGATCGCGGCATAGTCGGCGAGCGCCTTGACGAGCCCCGCCCTGTTCTTGGGCTGATCGAGGGTGAGCTTGCCGTTCTCGTCCACGACCTGGACATCGTAGGCGTTCATGAACATGTGGAAGCTGTAGAACGTGTCGGACGCCTGCACGCTCGCCGGATGCCCGATCGCGTACACCCGCTGGCCCTTCGCGCGCAGCGCCGGCTGCACCTTGTCGCACCAGAAGCTCCAGAAGCCTTTCCAGTCGTTGGGGATGTCCGACTCCTTGAAGCCCGCGTCCTGGAGCATGTCGATCCAGTACTCGATGTGCATCAGCTGCATCTCGACCGGCGCGGCGTAGTAGGCCTTCTTGCCGGTCTTGCCGTTCAGGAGCCAGGTCGTCGATAGCGGTCCGGGCAGGAACTGCGACTCGATCGGCTTGATGATGTCGTCGAGGTTCTCGAGCTTGCCCTCGAAGGCCCACTTGCCGGTGACGCGGAAGTCGTAGGTGAAACCGAAACCGACGTCGGGCGGATTGCCGGCCTCGACGGCGGCGACCGATTTAGTCACCACGTCTTCGGGCGAGTAGAGGGAGAGGTCGACCTTGACGCCGCTCTTCGCCTCGTACTTCTTGATGACCTCGTTGAGCGCCTGCTCCTCGGCGGGATAGAACGCCTTCGTGAACCAGACGGTGATGGTCTGCTGCGCTGCGGCGCTGCCGGTGGCGAGCGTGAAAGCAACCGCGAGCACGCGGCTGACGAACCGGGACATGGATCTCCTCCTTCGGATATTACGGCGTCGTGTCGTTGTCTGCCGCCCGCGTGCCGCAAGCGCCGGCGGCATACCTGTTGGACAGGTTGCGCGGCGAGGCTACCCCCAACGGCGATGGGTGTCAAACCCGCGTCGGGCTGGCGAGTGCGCTGCGGCAGAGCCCGTAACAGGCTGTTTGCGCAGGGAAACTCTCGGAATTTTGGGTTTTCCGCGAGGGCCGCTGCTATAATCCGCCGTTCGCTCGGCATTCACAAACACGACGCCGCTCGAGAAGGAGGATGCACGGTGGCCGACCGGCTCAAGGGCAAACGCGCGTTCATTACCGCCGCCGGACAAGGGATGGGCCGCGCTGCCGCAGAAGCGTTCGCGCGCGAAGGCGCAAGCGTGTGGGCGACCGATGTGAGCGCGCGGCTCGTCGAAACGCTCGCCGGATCGCCGGGCATCACGGCGCGCGCGTTGGACGTCACCGACGGAGCCGCCGTCGAACGGGTCGCGCGCGAAGCCGGGACGGTCGACGTGCTCTTCAACTGCGCCGGGTTCGTGCACCACGGCACGATCATGGAGTGCGCCGAGAAGGACTGGGATTTCAGCTTCGATTTGAACGTCAAATCGATGTACCGGGTCACCCGCGCGCTCCTGCCGGGGATGCTCGGGCAGGGCCACGGCAGCATCATCAACATGGCCTCGATCGCATCGAGCCTCCGCGGGATCCCGAACCGCTTCGCCTACGGCGCGACCAAGGCCGCCGTGCTCGGTCTTACCAAGGCGATCGCCGCCGACTACGTGCAGCAGGGCATCCGCTGCAACGCGGTTTGCCCGGGGACGGTCGATACGCCCTCGCTTCAAGACCGCATCAACGCGCTCCCCGACCCGGTCGCGGCGCGCAAGGCGTTCATCGCCCGCCAGCCCATGGGCCGGCTCGGCACCACCGACGACATCATCCCGCTGCTCATCTACCTCGCCTCCGACGAGTCCTCGTTCGCGACCGGCGTCGCTTTTTCGGTGGATGGCGGCATGACCATATAGAGCACCCCCGCACCTGGAGACAAAAAAGATGAAGCTGTGTCGCTTTGGAAAAAACGGCTTTGAGAAGCCCGGGATCATCGACTCGCAAGGGATGCTGCGCGACCTGTCCGGCGTCGTGCAGCAGATCGACCAGGAGGTGATCTCGCCGAAGGGGCTCGCAAAACTGCGCAAGATCCGGCCCGAGTCGCTGGCGCTGATCAAGACCGAGCCGCGGCTCGGGGTGCCGTACGTCGGCATCAGCAAGTTCGTAGCGATCGGACTCAACTATTCCGATCACGCCGCCGAAGCGGGGCTGCCGGTGCCGTCCGAGCCGGTGGTGTTCATGAAAGCGACGACTTCGATCAACGGGCCGAACGACGATGTCGTGCAGCCGAAGGACTCCACGAAGCTCGACTGGGAGGTAGAGCTCGGCGTCGTGATCGGCGTCAAGGCGCAATACGTCCCCGAAGACAAGGCGCTGGAGTACGTCGCCGGTTACGCGATCGTCAACGACGTGTCCGAGCGCGGCTTCCAGCTGGCGACCAGCCAGTGGGACAAAGGCAAGGGTTTCGATTCGTCCGGACCGATCGGCCCGTGGCTCGTCACCGCCGACGAGATCCCCAACCCGCAGTCGCTCGAGATGTGGCTCGACGTCAACAGCGAGCGCATGCAGACCGGCAATACGCGCACCATGGTCTTCTCGGTCGCGAAGATCGTGTCGCACGTGTCGCAGTACATGACGCTGCTGCCGGGCGACATCATCACCACCGGCACGCCACCGGGCGTCGGCATGGGTCGCAAGCCCGAGCCCGTCTTCCTCAAGCCCGGAGACGTCATGACGCTCGGCATTCAAGGCCTCGGCGAGCAGCGGCAGCGAGTCGTTGCCTACACCGGCAAGTGACCGTTGCAAGCGAGGTCACGGGCCTCGCGCAACGGCGCATGGCGGGATCCAAACCTGCTTCGGCTTGCGCCCCCGGACGCCGGCTTTCGCCGGCGTGACGAAGCGTCATCGGGGCGTTCACCGGGATCAAGTCGGGTTCCGGCTTAGGTCCCTCGACGCCGCTCCGCCGAGTTACGTTTTCCCTGCCGTCCCCGGGCCTTAGCCGGCGTCACGGCCCTCTTGCCAAATGGCTCCGACGCCCGCATAGTCTCCAGGTCGAACACTCTTTAGGCACGCCCGCTGGCGCCTCCAAGGGCGCCGCTCCTGGTCTTCTGCCATAGGTGATTTGATGCCACGCACACTGTCGTGCGCGGCAACGCCAGACCCGGAGGATTCGTATGCCCACTGGCACCGTCAAGTTCTTCAATACCACCAAAGGCTTCGGCTTCATCCGCCCCGACGACGGCTCGAAGGATGTCTTCGTGCACATCTCGGCCGTCGAGCGCGCCGGCCTCGGCACCCTCTCCGAGAACCAGAAGATCTCGTTCGAGGTGCAGCAGGGGCAGAACGGCAAGTCATCGGCTGTCAACCTCAAGGCCGTGTGAGCGGACCCGCCACGTGGCGAAGGAAGAACTGATCGAGATGGAGGGCGTCGTCAGCGAGGTGCTGCCCAATACGCAGTTCCGAGTGCTGCTCGACAACGGCGCCGACGTTCTCGCCTACGCCTCCGGCAAGATGCGGAAGCACCGGATCCGCATCCTCGCGGGAGACAAGGTCACCCTCGAGATGTCGCCCTACGACCTGACCAAGGCCCGCATCAACTTTCGGCACAAGGACGAGCGCGCGGCGCCGGTGTCGCCCCGCCCGCCGCAGTTCCGGCGGCGCTAGCGTCGGCGGCGACGCGCCGAGGCGGATGACACGGTCGGCGGCGAGCGGGGCCAGTGCGGCAACGCACGCTGGCCGTCGCCGAAGGCGCAACACCCGGAATCGCTCAGGCAAACGGACCGTCAGCAGGGGTCGAATTCGGCCCCGGGAGACTCTGGCGAGCGGCGGCGGGCGGTGCACACCGCGCGCTTCGCCCACCGAAGGGCCACGCGGCGCGTTGCGAAAGCGCGCTGCAAGACTCGAAGGTAAACGGACAGGGGGGTGAGGCGAAAGCCTTGCCCCTTTTTCGTTGAAGAGGCGCGCATGAGAGTGATCGTCCTGGGGGCCGGGGTCGTGGGCACCGCCGCTGCGTGGTATCTCGCCCGCGCCGGCCACGAAGTCACCGTCCTCGAACGACAGGGCGCCGCGGGGCTGGAGACCAGCTTCGCCAACGGCGGCCAGATCTCGGTCAGCCATGCGGAGCCGTGGGCGAATCCGGGCGCGCCGGCGAAGATCCTCGCGTGGCTCGGGCGCGAGGATGCGCCGCTCCTCTTCCGGCTGCGCGCAGACTGGCGCCAATGGGGGTGGGGTCTGCGCTTTCTGGCCGAGTGTCTGCCGTTTCGCACTCGCGACAACATCCGCCAGATCCTCGCGCTGGCACTCTACAGCCGCGATCAGTTAAGAGAGCTGCGGCGTGACACCGGCATCGAGTACGACCAGCTCACGCGCGGCATCCTGCACTTCTACACCGATGCGGAGGAGTTCGACCGCGCCGTAGCGCAGGCCGAGTCGCTGCGCACTTACGGCCGCGAGCGGGACGTGAAGAGCGCTGCGGAATGCCTCGCGATCGAGCCGGCGCTCGCGCACGCCGCCGAGCGACTTGCCGGCGGCATCTA
Organism: uncultured beta proteobacterium; assembly: GCA_963754305.1. Taxonomy (GTDB): domain Bacteria; phylum Pseudomonadota; class Gammaproteobacteria; order Burkholderiales; family SG8-39; genus DATEDA01. The sequence goes on from CAVWFR010000048.1 coordinate 34,018, forward strand.
TGCCGCGTCGGACGAATCAGGCGATGCGCGGAAGTTCACGCAGGCGCTCGCCGCGCTGGCCGAGACCCACGGCGTGCGCTTCTGCTACGGGCGGACGATCAAACGCCTGGAGGCCGAGCGCGGCCGAGTCTTGAGCATCGTCCTCGCCGATGCAGACGGGCGCGACGACCGGATCTCGGCCGACGCCTACGTCGTCGCGCTAGGGAGCTACAGCCCGCTCCTGCTGCGGCCGCTCGGGATTTCGCTGCCCGTTTATCCGCTGAAAGGCTACTCGATCACCGTGCCGCTGGAGCCCGGCGACGAAGCGCCCACGGTCAGCCTCACCGATGACAGCCACAAGCTTGTCTACTCGCGGCTGGGCGACCGGCTGCGCGTGGCGGGCACGGCGGAGGTCGCGGGATACAACACCGACATCAACGACGTCCGTTGCCTGGCGATCGTGCGCCGGACATTCGAGATCTTCCCGCGTGCGGGCCGGCCCGAGCGGGCCGAGCTCTGGACCGGCCTGCGGCCGGCGACGCCTTCGAACGTGCCCGTCATCGGCGGTACCAAGTACCGGAACCTGTTTCTCGATACCGGCCACGGGACGTTGGGCTGGACGATGGCATGCGGCTCGGGCCGCGCGCTCGCCGACATCGTGAGCGGCCGGGAACCGGAGCCGGACTTTCGGTTCGTCGGCATGCCCGCCAGGTCGCGCAGCGTCCTCGTGGTGAAGCCCGACGCCGGGTAGCCAAGACCCTACCCGTCGCGGCGCTATTCCCGCGACTACGGTTTCATTTCGCGCTTGCGGCGCGGCGCTCGGGCACGATTCGCGAGCGCTCGGCCGTGGCCGTGAGCTCGCGCACGAAGTTGGGCAGTGCGAAGAGCCCGTGGTGGACGGCGCCGTTGTAGTACTTCAGGTCACCGACGCCGCGCTGCGCGATGCGCTTCTCGACCTCCACTGCGGACACGGTGAGCGGGTCGAGCGAGTCCGAGCACATCGCCATCGTGTACAGCGTGCCGTAGAGCGGGATGTAAACCGTAAACGGCCGCACGATCGGGAACACATTCGCGAGGCGCTCGGCGTGCACGCGGACCCGCTCCGGTTTCGACCACGGCGGGCCGATGTGCAGCGTCACCCCGCCGCCGGGCGCAAGCGCGCGGCGGCAGTCGCGGAAGAACGGCTCCTCGTAGAGCGCGGTCGCCGGGCCGATCGGATCGGGCAGATCGAGCACGATCAGGTCGAAGCGCTCGGCGGTGCCGGCGATGTACTTCATCCCGTCGTGGACGACCACCGTCAGCTTCGGGTGTTCGAAGACGCCCCGATGAATGGCGCCGAAGTGCGCCTTCGCGATGTCGATCACGTCGCCGTCGAGCTCCACCAGCGTCACGCGCTCGAGCGAGGGATGCTTGAGGAGCTCCTCTGCCGCACCGCCGTCGCCACCACCGATGATCAGCGCCGTCTTGGGCGCGGCGTGCGCGACCGCGGCCGGATGGATCATCGATTCGTGATAGACGAACTCCTCCTTCTCCGAGGTCATGAAGCAGCCGTCGAGCCGAAGGAGCTTTCCGAACTGCGGCGTGTCGTGGATCTCGAGCGCCTGGAACCGCGTCTGTCGCGTGTCCAGCCGCTTCGACGAACGGATGAAGAAGCCGAAGTCGCCGTTGAGGCTCTCGTACAGGTGCTGCCGGTCGCGCGGCACCTCGTGTCGGACGCAGTCCTCCGGCTCGAACAGCGCTACGAGGTCGTCGACCACCGCACGCGCGCGGTCGCAGTTGTCGCGCGTGTAGTTGCAGACGTACACGTCCAGCGTGACGCTCTTGAGCTCCGGCCACGTATGAACGGCAACGTGCGACTCGGCCAGCACCGCGCAGCCCGTGGTGCCGCCGCCGTCGAATTGATGGAACAGGTCGCCAATGATGGTGAGACCGGTTTTCTCGATCGCGTCGAGGCAGAACCGGCGGAGCGTTGCCGCGTCATTCAGGTACCGCACATCTCCCATGCAGCGGTACAGATTTGCAACGATGTGCAATCCGTCCAATTGGCATACATCCTCAAGTCGTCGTGAAACAACCCGAGATGCCGTGTTCCCCTGCAAGGGCACGCGAGCATCTCCCCGACCGATGCCGCCGGGCATCCCGAGCGAGCGCCCTCGCGTCATCGCATTTCATTTCGCCATGTCCGCCACGACCGCATCGATCAGGCGCCGGGAAATGCTGATCGAGGCCGGAAGTTTGGGCAGGTCGTGAATCTTAAACCACTGAGCGGCCTCGATTTCAAGCGCATCGGCTTGAATTGCGCCACTTTTCCAGTCCGCGACGAACGCGATCATCAGCGAATGCGGGAACGGCCAGGACTGGCTCGCGAAGTAGCGGACATTTGCAACGTGCACGCCGACCTCTTCAAGCACCTCCCGCTGCAGGCACTGCTCGAGCGTTTCGCCCGGCTCGACGAAACCGGCGAGCGCGCTGTACATCCCGGGCGGAAACCGCGGCGAGCGTGCGAGCAGGATCTCGTCGGGCAGGCGCCGGACGAGCGCCATGATCGCCGGTGCCACTCGCGGATAGGCGGTTAGGCCGCACACCGGGCATTCGCGCGACCGCTCGGTCGTCCGCGGCGCGGTCGGTGTCCCGCAGCGGCCGCAGAACTGGTGGGTGCGGTCCCATTCGAGGAGCTGCACCGCGCGCCCGGCGAGCGCGAAGTGCGCGTCCTCAAGCACGGTAAAAAGCGCCCGCAAGCCGTGCCAGGCGAACCCCTGCGGCGCCGGAGCGTCGTCGGCGACCTCCGCGGCCGAGCAGTGCGCTTCGCCGAGCCGCCCCAGGTAGAGCGTGCGCAGCGGTTCGAGCCCGATCACTCGCGGTGCCGCCGCGCGCGGCAACCGCGCCCAGGTCGGTCGTCCCGATGCGCGCGGGTCGTCCAGCTTCCCGGCGGCCGGTTCCCCGGCTTCGACCAGGAGCCGATCGCCCCGGTACACGAACCAGAGTCCCTCGACGCCCTCGTCCGGCGCCCCGACCGCGGCGAGATACGCGGCGGGCGACGAGAACGGCATCTCCGTCATCCGGTGCGTCCCCGCCGCAGCCGCCGCAGCAGCGACGAGCTGTCCCAGCGGCCGCCGCCCATCTGCTGAATCTCTCCGTAGTAGCCCTCGATCGTCCGCGTGCCCGGAAGCGCGGCGCCGTTCTTCGCCGCTTCCTCGAGGCAGATCCGCAGATCCTTGCGCATCCAGTCTACGGCGAAGCCGAAATCGAACTCGTCTTCGAGCATCGTCTTGCCGCGGTTTTCCATCTGCCAGGAGGTCGCCGCGCCTTTCGACACGACCTCGAGCGCACGGCGCATGTCGAGCCCCGCACGCAGACCGAAGTCGATCGCCTCGGCGAGGCCCTGCACGACACCGACGACGCAGATCTGGTTGACCATCTTGGTGAGCTGGCCGGCACCGGAGGGGCCCATCAGCGTGACCGCCCTGGCGAAATGCGAGATTACCGGCTTCGCCCGCTCGAAGGCCGGCGCATCGCCGCCGACCATCACCGTGAGCGCGCCGTTCTCGGCGCCCGCCTGTCCGCCCGATACCGGCGCGTCGAGAAAATGGAAGCCGCGCTTGGTGGCCTCGGCCGCAAGCTCGCGCGCGACGCCGGCGGAAGCGGTCGTGTGGTCGACGTGGATGGCGTCCTTTGCGCTAGCGCCGAACGAGCCCGACGGCCCGAGGGCGATCTCGCGCAGGTCCGGATCGTCGCCCACGCACGAGAACACGATCTCGGCGCCCGTCGCCGCGGCGGCGGGCGAGTCGGCGAGGCGTCCGCCGTGCTTCGACACCCAGCTCGCGGCCTTGGCGCGGGTTCGGTTGTAGACGGTGACCTCGTGGCCCGCCTGCGCGAGATGCCCCGCCATGGGGAATCCCATTACGCCAAGACCGATGAATGCGACTCTCGCCATGTTCCTGCTCCGCCGAAGAAACGTCCGAAAAATTCACCGTCGACGCCGATCCGGCGACGGTCGCCGATTATAATTGCGGTTTCGCTCGCTACCCCCGTCCCGATGAGCCGCTCCGCGACGAAGCCCGCCATGACGGAAAGCCTCGAGCGCGACATGGCGAATGCGATCCGCGCGCTCGCGATGGACGCGGTACAGGTGGCGAACTCCGGGCATCCCGGCATGCCGATGGGCATGGCGGAGATCGGGATCGCGCTGTGGCACCGGCACCTCCGCCACAACCCGGCGAATCCGCAGTGGGCCGACCGCGACCGGTTTGTGCTATCGAACGGCCACGGGTCGATGCTGCTGTACGCGCTCCTCCACCTGACCGGCTACGACCTTCCCCTCGCCGAGCTCAAGCGCTTTCGCCAGCTCGGCTCGATGACCCCTGGGCACCCGGAGCACGGGATTGCGCCCGGCGTGGAAACGACCACCGGACCGCTCGGGCAGGGGCTCGCCAACGCCGTCGGCATGGCGCTTGCCGAGCGGCTCCTCGCGGCCGAGTTCAACCGCCCGGGTTACGACATCGTCGATCACTGCACGTATGCCTTCGTGGGCGACGGCTGCCTGATGGAGGGCATCTCGCACGAAGCGTGCTCGCTCGCCGGGACGCTGGGGCTGGGGAAGCTCATGGTCCTCTACGACGACAACGGCATCTCGATCGACGGGCACGTCAAGCAGTGGTTCACCGATGACACGCCGAAGCGCTTCGAAGCCTACGGCTGGCACGTCGTGCCGGAGGTGGATGGACATGACGTCGAGGCGGTGGATGCCGCCATCCAGGCGGGGCAGCTGGAGCGGCGGCGTCCGAGCCTCATATGCTGCAAAACTGTGATCGCGAAGGGCGCTCCGACAAAGGCGAACACCCACGAAGCCCACGGCGCCCCGCTCGGCGCGCAGGAGATCGCGGCAACGCGCGCGGCGATCGGCTGGCAGCATCCGCCGTTCGAGGTGCCGCGGGCGGTGTACGATTCTTGGGACGGGCGCGTAAAGGGCGCGGCGCTCGAGGCGGCGTGGAACGACAAGTTCGCGCAGTACGAGCGGCGGCTGCCCGATCTCGCGCTTCAATTCCGGCGCCGCATGGCGGGCGAGCTGCCGGCGGGGTGGCCGGAGCACGTGCGCGCGCTCGTCGAGAAGACCAACGCGAAGGCGGAGACGGTCGCCACCCGCAAGGGCTCGCAAAACGCGCTCGAGGGGCTGGCACCGGTGCTGCCCGAGCTCTTTGGCGGATCGGCGGACCTCACCGGCTCGAACCTGACGAACTGGTCGGGCTCCCGGCCCGCCATCGGCGGGGAGGGCGGCAACTATCTCTCCTTCGGGGTGCGCGAGTTCGGCATGTCGGCGATCGCGAACGGTATAGCGCTGCATGGCGGGCTCATTCCGTACGTCGGCACCTTCTTGACGTTCTCCGACTACTCCCGCAACGCGCTCCGCATGGCGGCGCTGATGAAGCTGCGCTCGATCTTCGTGTTCACGCACGACTCGATCGGGCTGGGCGAGGATGGCCCGACGCACCAGTCGATCGAGCACGCCGCGAGCCTGCGACTCATCCCGGGCATGGACGTGTGGCGCCCGAGCGACTCGGTCGAGTCGGTGCTCGCCTGGGCGGCGGCGATCGAGCGCAAGGACGGGCCGTCGTCGCTCCTCTTCAGCCGGCAGAACGTACAGTTCCAGACGCGCGATGCGGCCGCGATCGGGAACATCCCCCGCGGCGGCTACGTCATCGCCGGCGGGGTGGACCCCCGCGCAGTGATCATCGCGACCGGTTCGGAAGTGCCGCTTGCGCTCGGCGCGCGGGCCAAGCTCGCCGAAGAAGGCATCGCGGTGCGCGTCGTTTCGATGCCCTGCACCGCCGCGTTCGACCGGCAGGATGCCGCGTACCGTGGCGAAGTGTTGCCGCGCGGGGTGCCGCGCGTCGCAGTCGAGGCGGGCGTCACCGACTACTGGCGCAAGTACGTCGGCGCCGTCGACAGCGGGCACGCCGCGGTGGTCGGCATCGACCGGTTCGGCGAATCGGCGCCGGGGCCGGAGCTGTTCAAACATTTCGGGTTCACCGTCGAGAACGTCGTCGCGGCGGTGAAGCGTGTTCTGAGCTAAATACGGATTCGAGAGTGATATGACCATCAAAGTCGCGATCAACGGCTACGGCCGCATCGGGCGCAACATCCTGCGCGCTCACTACGACGGCGGGAAGCGCCACGACCTCGCGATCGTCGCGATCAACGATCTCGGCGATGCAGCCACCAACGCCCATCTCACGAAGTACGACACCGTCCACGGCCGCTTTCCCGGAACCGTGGCGGTCGAGGGTGAGCAGCTCGTCGTCAACGGCGATCGGATCCGTGTCTGTGCGCAGCGCGATCCGGCCGAGCTGCCGTGGAAGGAGCTCGGCGTCGACGTCGTCCTCGAGTGCACCGGGCTCTTCACCTCCAAGGCGAAGGCCTCGGCGCACCTCGCCGCCGGGGCGAAGCGGGTGATCATCTCGGCGCCGGGCGAGAAGGACGTCGACGCGACCGTGGTCTACGGCGTGAACCACGACGTTCTCAAGCCCTCGCACACCGTCATCTCCAACGCCTCGTGCACGACCAACTGCCTCGCGCCGCTGGTGAAGGCGCTCAACGACCGCATCGGCGTCGTGAACGGCCTCATGACGACGATCCACTCGTACACGAACGACCAGGTGTTGACCGACGTCTATCACAAGGATCTGCGCCGGGCGCGCTCGGCGACGATGTCGATGATCCCGACCAAGACCGGCGCCGCCTCCGCGGTCGGGCTCGTCCTGCCGGAGCTGAACGGCAAGCTCGACGGCTTCGCGATCCGCGTACCGACGATCAACGTCTCGATCGTCGATCTCGCGTTCGTGGCGAAGCGCCCGACCACCGTCGGCGAGGTCAACGCGGCGGCGAAGCAGGCCGCCGAGACCGATCTCCAGGGCATCCTGGAATACAACACCGGCGAGCTGGTGTCGATCGACTTCAATCACAACCCTGCCTCGTCGATCTTCGATGCCACGCTGACGAAGGTCTCCGAGGGCACGCTGGTGAAGGTGTGCGCCTGGTATGACAACGAGTGGGGCTTCTCCAACCGCATGCTGGACACGACCGTCGCGTTCGTGACGGCCGCGACTGCGCCGGCCAACGCCCCCGCCTGAACCGCGTACCGGCGGCGGCACCGGTGGCCATTCTCCGCATGACCGACCTCGATCTCCGCGGCAAGCGGGTCTTCATCCGCGCCGATCTCAACGTGCCGCAGGACGACTCTGGCTCGATCACCGACGACACGCGTATCCGCGCGTCGGTGCCCGGCATCCGGCACGCGCTCGATGCGGGCGCGCGCGTGATGGTGACCTCCCACCTCGGCCGCCCGCAGGAGGGCGAGTTCAAGCCGGCCGACTCGCTCGCCCCGGTGGCGAAACGCCTGTCCGAGCTCCTCGGCGTACCGGTGCCGCTCGTCTCGGGCTGGGTCGACGCCGCGGACGTCGCGCCCGCCCCCGGCGCGGCCGTGATGCTGGAGAACTGCCGGCTGAACAAGGGCGAAAAGCAGGACGACGAGTCGCTCGCGCGAAAGATGGCGGCCCTGTGCGACGTATACGTGAACGACGCGTTCGGCACGGCACACCGCGCGGAGGCGACCACGCACGGCCTCGCGCGATTCGCACCGGTGGCCTGCGCCGGCCCGCTGATGGCGCGCGAGATCGAGGCGCTGTCGACCGCGCTCGAGAATCCCGCGCGGCCGCTGGTAGCGGTCGTCGGCGGGTCGAAAGTGTCGACCAAGCTCACCATCCTCGCTGCGCTCGCCGACAAGGTCGACCAGCTCATCGTCGGCGGCGGAATCGCGAACACGTTCATCCTGGCGGCCGGGGGTCGGATCGGGAAGTCCCTCGCCGAACCCGAGCTCGCCGGCGAGGCGCGCGCGATCCTGCAGCGGATGGAGGTGAAGGGCGGTTCGGTCCCGATCCCGATCGACGTCGCGTGCGCGAAGACGCTGTCGCCGACCGCGCGCGCCGAGCTGAAGGCCACCGCGGATGTCGCCGCCGACGATCTCATCCTCGACATCGGCCGGCAGTCGGCGCGAGCGCTCGAGCATTTCCTGAAGGCGGCGGGGACGATCGTCTGGAACGGTCCGGTCGGCGTCTTCGAGATCGACGCCTTTGGCGAGGGCACGCGCGCGGTCGCGAACGCGATCGCGGCGTCGCCGGCTTACTCGCTCGCGGGCGGGGGCGATACTCTCGCGGCGATCGCGAAGTACGGGGTCGCGGACCGCATCTCCTACATCTCCACCGGCGGCGGTGCCTTCCTCGAGTTTCTCGAGGGGAAGAAGCTGCCGGCGATCGCGATCCTCGAAGCGCGGGGCGCCTGACGGGGAATCGCGGCTTGCCGGATGCGCGCTGGATGGCGTAAGTTCACACCTTCGAGCTCCCGGCCTCGAGATCCCGACTTCGAGTTCCGAGCCTCACAATTCGAACAACTTCCGAGGAGCGTCATGCTTCCGCGCATGCCACCGGGCAGCCACGAACGGCAGCGCAGCACCAAGATCGTCGCCACGCTCGGTCCCGCCTCGAGCGAGCCCGAGGTCCTCGAGCGCATGATCCGCGCCGGCGTCGACGTCGTGCGCATGAACTTTTCGCACGGCTCGGCCGAAGACCACGAACAGCGCGCCGAGCTGGTGCGCGAGCTGTGCCGCAAGACCGGCCGGACCGTCGGCATTATGGCGGACCTGCAGGGCCCCAAGATCCGCGTCGGCAAATTCAAAGACGGCCGCGTCACGCTCGCGTCGGGCGACCGCTTCATCCTCGATGCCGATTGCGACCTCGGCGACCAGACGCGCGCCGGGCTGGACTACAAGGAGCTGCCGCAGGACGTCAAGGCGGGCGACGTCCTGCTTCTCGACGACGGCAAGATCGTGTTCGAGGTCGATCGCGTCGCCGGGCGCGAGGTCCACTCGACCGTGCGGCACGGCGGCGTCCTGTCGAACAACAAGGGCATCAATCGGCTCGGCGGCGGACTCACCGCGCCCGCGCTCACCGCCAAGGACATGGAAGACATCCGCGTCGCGGCGAAGATCAACGCCGACTATCTCGCGGTGTCGTTTCCGAAGAGCGGGCGGGACATGTACATGGCGCGCGAGCTGATGCGCGCCGCCGGCGGCAAAGCGATGCTGATCGCGAAGATCGAGCGCGCCGAGGCGGTGAAGCGCGAGGCCTACGAGGACATCCTCGGCGCGTGCGACGGGATCATGGTAGCCCGCGGTGATCTCGCGGTCGAGGTGGGCGACGCCGCGGTCCCCGCGCTGCAGAAGCGAATGATCCGGCTCGCGCGCGAGCACAACCGCCTGACGATCACCGCGACGCAGATGATGGAGTCGATGATCGGGAGCCCGGTCCCGACGCGCGCCGAAGTGTCCGACGTCGCGAACGCGGTGCTCGACGGCACCGACGCGGTCATGCTGTCGGCCGAAACCGCCGCCGGCAAGTATCCGGTGGAGACGGTCGAAGCGATGAGCCGTATTTGCATCGAGGCCGAGAAGTCCACGCCGGTGACGCTGGACCGCGAGTTTCTCGACCGGGTCTTTACCCGCGTCGACCAATCGATCGCGATGGCGGCGCTATTTACCGCCTATCACCTCAAAGTGAAGGCGATCGCCGCGCTGACCGAGTCGGGCTCGACCGCGCTCTGGATGTCGCGCCTCAACTGCGGGGTGCCGATCTACGCCCTCACCTCGCAGACCGCGACGCGCTATCGGGTGAGCCTCTTCCGCGACACCTATCCGCTGACCGTCGCCTATCACGGTCACGACCGCGACGCGCTGTTGGAGGAAGCGGAGCGGGCGCTGGTCGAGAATGGGGTGGTACAGACGGGGGATCTCATCGTGGTCTCGTTCGGCGAGCCGATCGGCAAGGCCGGCGGGACCAACACGATGAAGATCGTCCGCGTCGGCGAGCACCGCCGACCCTAGCCGGCGTGAGGCTTCCCGAGCGCTTCGAATCGGTCGCGCATCTCGACGATGTGATGACCACGCCTTCGCCGGCGCTCGTGGCCGACCTGGAGCGCGTGCCCGGCGACATCATCGTGCTCGGCGCCGGCGGCAAGATGGGACCCACGCTGGTGCGGCTCGCGAAGCGCGCGGCGCCGGGGAAGCGCGTCGTCGCGGTGGCGCGCTTCTCGGAGGCGGGCGTGCGCGAGTCGCTCGCGCGGCACGACATCGAATGCATCCAGGCCGACCTCCTCGATCGCGACGCCCTCGCGCACCTGCCGCGGCTCGCGAACGTCGTCTTCATGGCCGGGCGCAAGTTCGGCTCGACCGGTGCGGCGCATCTCACCTGGGCGATGAATGTCCACGTGCCGGCGCTCGTCGCGGAGGCGTTCGCAGGCTCGCGCATCGTCGCCTTCTCGACCGCGTGCGTCTATCCGTTCGTGCCGGTCTCGAGCGGCGGTGCGGCCGAGGAACTGCCCACCACGCCGCCGCCGGGCGACTACGCGAGCTCCTGCGTCGGCCGCGAGCGGATGTTCCAGCACTTCTCCCACGCTCACCGCACGCCGGGCCGGCTGATCCGGCTTTCCTATGCGATCGACATGCGGTACGGCGTGCTGCACGACGTGGCGCGGAAAGTTTTCGGCCGCGAGCCGATCGACCTCGAGACAGGCTACGCGAACGTGATCTGGCAGGGCGATGCGAACGCGCAGGCGCTCCGCGCGCTTGCCCACTGCACGACTCCGACCGGCGGGCTGAACGTCAGCGGCCCCGAGGCGACGAGCGTCCGCGCACTGGCCGCCGCGTTCGGCGAGCGCTTCGGCATCTCGCCGGTGCTTACCGGGCACGAGGCCGATACCGCGTGGCTGGTGGACACCGCGGAGGCCCAGCGGTTATTCGGCCGCCCCGAGGTGACGCTCGCAACGATGATTGCCTGGACCGCCGATTGGGTCGCCCGCGGGGGTGCGAGTCTGGGGAAGGACACCCACTACGATGTCCGCGACGGAAACTACTAGAAGCGGGGCGCGCGCCGGGCGGTGCCGACGCTCGCATCGGGGCGCAAGCGGGAGCCATGTCTTCTCCTGAAGCGAGCACCGACTGGCCGAGCCGCGCGCTCGGTCCCGGCGATCTCGCTGGCGCGCTCCAGCTGTCGATCGAGGCCGGCTGGAATCAGGTCGACGCCGACTGGCGCATCTTCCTCGAGCACGGTCACCTGATGGGCGTCGACGCGCGCGGGCGCGGCCTGGTTGCGACGGCCGCGACCCTGCCGCTCGGCCCGGAGCTCGGCTGGATCAGCATGATGCTCGTCGGGACGCCGTTCCGGCGGCGCGGCATCGGCCGCCAGCTCCTCGGCCAGTGCATTCTCGATCTCGCGGCGCAGAGGCTCGTCCCGGGCCTCGACGCCACCGTAGCCGGCCGCGAGCTCTACCGGCACTACGGCTTCCGGGACACTTGGGCGATCACCCGCTGGCGGCGCGAGCGAGTGCCGGTCGTCCCGCCGGCGTTGCCCGCCGGCGTCGAAATCCGCAGCGCAACCGCCGCCGACCTCGCGGCGATCGCGGCGCTCGATTCCGGAGCGTTCGGTTGCGACCGCCGCAGCGTGCTCGCGAGCCTGCTCGCCCGCTCCCCGCGACTCGCGGCGCTCGCGCTGCGCGCGGGCGCGCCGTGCGGCTATCTTCTCGCGCGCGACGGGCGCGAGGCGCTGCAGCTCGGGCCGGTCGCCGCGCCGGCCGGAAGCGTCGCGATCGCACTGTTCGCGCACGCGCTCGCGCGCTCCGCCGACGCCGCGTTCATCGATCTGCTGGACCGCCACGTGGAGGTGGCCGGCTGGCTCGCGACGCAGGGCTTCATACCGCAGCGGCGTTTCATGCGGATGTTCTACGGTCGCGACGATCCGTTCGGCGACGCGCGGCTCGCGGTCGCGATCGCCGGGCCCGAGCTAGGCTGAGGCGCGTGACCCGGATCCGCCATTGGTCCGAGATTCCCGCCGACGTCTTCGCGCTGCTGCGGCGCGGGACGGTTATCCCTGCGCATCTCCTCGCGCTCGACGCCGATCGCCGGCTCGACGTCGTGCGGCAGCGTGCGCTGACGCGCTACTACGTCGACGCCGGCGCCGGCGGGCTCGCGGTCGGGGTGCATGCGACGCAATTCGCGATCCGCGATGTCGGGCTCTACGCGGGCGTGCTGGAGCTTGCCGCCGATACCGTCGGCGATTGGGCCGAGCGACCGATGGTGCTCATCGCCGGCCTGGCTGGCGAGACTGCGCAGGCCGAGCGCGAGGCCGAGGTGGCAAGCGCGCTCGGCTACCACGCCGGTCTCTTGAGCCTAGGCGCGATGCGTGGCGCTGACGAGGAGCAGCTCGTCGCGCACTGTCGCGCGGTGGCGGCGGTCATGCCGCTCGTCGGCTTCTACCTCCAGCCGGCGGTTGGCGGGATCGAGCTGAGCGCTCGGTTCTGGTACCGCTTCGCCGAGCTCGACAATGTCGTCGCGATCAAGGTCGCCCCGTTCAACCGCTATCGCACGCTGGATGTCGTGAAGGGGGTGGTGGCGGCGCGCGCCGAGGAGCGAGTGACGCTCTACACCGGCAACGACGATCACATCGTGGGCGATCTCGTGACGCCGTTCGTCGTGAAGCGCGACGACAACGAGGTGACGGTCCGCATCAAGGGCGGGCTGCTGGGGCACTGGAGCGTGTGGACGCGGAGCGCGGTGGCGCTGCTGGAGAGGCTGCGGGCCGCGGTGGCGCTGCGTTCCATCGAGCCGGCGTTGCTCGCGCTCGACGCGAAAGTCACCGACGCGAATGGCGCGTTCTTCGATGCGGCGAACGGGTTCAGGGGCTGCATCGCCGGCTGCCACGAGGTGCTGCGGCGGCAGGGTCTGTTTGCCGGAACCTGGTGCCTGGACCCGGAAGAGGGACTGTCGCCCGGACAGGCCGCGGAGATCGAACGGGTCATGAATGCCTACCCCGAGTTCGACGACACGGCGTTCGTGCGGGCAAATCTGGAGCGATGGCTGGCTTGAGCCAGCCGTGGGACAGCGGCTCGGAGGCTGAGGCGGACGGGCGCGTCTAGCCGCGAAACTTCACGACTAGCAGGCCGAGCAGGGCGAGGACGAGGGCGACGAGGTAGATATCGAGCCAGGACATTCTCGGGTCCGGGGCGTGGTGGATCGTGGGTCGCAGTATACCGATCCCCGACCGCATTTCCAGCCCTCGTTACGCATTCGCAACCTGCATTGGCCGACAATCGTGAAATGGTGCCTTCGGTTGCGGCGGTGCGCGAGTGTCAACGCGTCTTGCGGAGCGTCCGGCCTTCGTAGAGATCGCGTCCCGCGGCGAGCGCCCGGATCTTTCCGTCCGCGATCGAGCGCTTAAGCATCCAGAAACCGCAGTCCGGGTGGATGTACCGCACGCGGCCCGGGCCGATCGTGCGCTCGGCCGCCTCGATCGCCCGCGCGATCTGGTCCGCCTGTTCGATCTCGGTGCGCTTGATGTCCACGACGCCGAGACCCATCCCGATGTCGGGTCGGAGCGCCTTGAACACCGCCAACTCCTCGGCCGGCCGATGCGCGCATTCCAGGACGACATGATCGACGTGCAAGGCGTTCAGGTAGTTCATCAGCTTCGCCCAGGTGCCCTTCTGCGGCGACTGACCGCCGTAGTTGCCGAAGCATAGATGCACCGCGGGGGTCGACTGCACCGCGTCGAGCACGCGGTTCATCGCGGCCGCGGCCCAGTCCCACTCGTCGGGCGCGCCGGGCAGGTTCGCCTCGTCGACCTGGACGACGTCGGCGTCGAGGTGCCGCACCTGCGCCGCGAGCACGTCGGCGATCGCCATGGCGAGCTCGGCCGTCGACCCATAGTGGCGGTCGACGAGCGTCTTGGCGAGCATGTGCGGCCCGGTGAGCGTGAACTTGAACGGGTGGCTGGCGAGCGCTTTCGCCCGGGCGCAAGCGTCCGGCAGTGCGAGCGTGCCGGCGCCGATCGGCCCCTCGACCACCCCGGGCGGGCGCATGCGGAAGCGCACCGCGTGCTTGGAACGGAACGCGAACTGCTCCTCGAAGCTCATGCGCGTGCGCACGCCGTCGAGCGGGTGGACGAAATACTCGATCATCCCGTTGGTCTCGGGATGGTTCACGTCGAAACGATAGAGCTCGCCGTCGCAGACGACGTCGATCCCCGCCTGCTCCTGGGTGTCGATGACGACGCGCGTGGCGTCCAGGAGCGCCTGCTCGGACGGCGCGGCCGCGAGCCAGTCGGGGATCGGGTACGAGCCGACGACGGTGGTCTTGATGCGCGGTGTGCTGCTCATCCGGATGCTCCTTCCATAGTCGGCGGGGAGTGTAGTCAAGGACGCCGCAGCATTGCAATCTTTTAACGAATCGGTTAAAACACGTCGGCTGCAACACGCGTGCTCACGCGTGCTTCGAGGAGGAGGATCCATGCCGAAAACAGTCAACCCGCGCGGGCGTCCTGTTGTCCGCGTCGGGCTCGTCCGCGTCGCGCTCGCGGCCGTGCTCGCGCTCGCATCGTTCACTGCGGCGGCGCAATGGAAGCCGACCAAGCCGATCACCATCATCGTCCCGTGGGCCGCGGGCGGTTCCACCGATCAGGTCACCCGTCTCACCGCGGCGGAGCTCGAGAAGGCGCTCGGCCAGAAGGTGGTGATCGTCAACCAGCCCGGCGCTTCCGGCTCGATCGGTACGCGCGGCGCGCTCGAGGCGGCGAAGGACGGCTACACCTGGACCGCGGGGGCGGCGCAGGATCTCGGCGTCTATCGCACGCTCGGCATGCTCGACACCAACCTCGGCGACTGGCATCTGTTCCTGAGCGTCGCCAACGTTCCGGTCGTCGGCGTCAACGCGAATGCGCCGTACAAGAGCATGAAGGAGCTGCTCGACGCGATGCAGGCGAAGCCGGGGCAGATCACCGTCGCGACCGCGGGCCTGACCTCCGGTGGCCACAATGCGATGGAGGCGATCGCTAAGGCGACCGGCGTGAAGTACCGCCACGTCACGTACGACGGCGGCAATCCGGCAGTCGTCGCGACCGTGGCGGGCGAGACCGAGGTCACCACGCAGCTCGCGGTCGAGCAGGCCGACATGATCCGCGGCAAGCGGCTGCGCCCGCTCGCGGCGGTGAGCGACCGGCCGCTCGAGCTGGAGGGCTTCGGCACTATCGAGCCGATCACGAAGTGGGTGCCGGGGATGCGCGTGCCGACGAACTACTTCGGCATCTTCATCCCGAAGGGCGTGCCGCCGGACGTAGTCGCGACGCTCGAGAAGCTCTGGGCCGAGAACATCGCAAGCAATGATGCGCTGCGCAAGTACGCCGCGAGCCGCGGCGCGCTGTTCGGGCCGGTGGCGGGCGACGCCGCGCAGAAGGCGGCGCTCCCGGCGGTGCAGGCCAATGCGTGGCTCATGTTCGACGGCGGGAAGGCTAAGGTTTCGCCCGACACCGTCGGCATCGCGCGGCCGTGAACGTCGGAAGATCTCGGACATGACGCCCACGCGATTCTTGAACCTCGCCCTGCGAGTCGCAACGGGCTTGGTCGCGACCGCACTCTCCGCGGGCGCGGCGGCCCAATGGAAGCCGGTCCGGCCGGTCACGATCATCGTGCCGTGGGCGGCAGGCGGCGCGACCGATCAGGTGACGCGGCTCGCCGCGGCGGAGCTCGAGCCGGCCCTCGGCCAGAAGATAGTCGTCGTCAATCAGCCCGGAGCGGCGGGCTCGATCGGCACCAAGAGCGCGATGGAAGCGCCGAAGGACGGCTACACGTGGACCGCCGGCGCGGCGAAGCAGCTCGGCACCTATCCGGTGCTCGGAATGCTGGCGAGCAAGTTGGACGACTTCCATCTCTACCTCTCGGTGACCAACGTTTCGATCGTCAGCGTGAACCCGGGCTCGGGGTATCAGAGCCTGCCGCAGCTTCTCGATGCGATGAAGGCGAAGCCGGGGCAGGTCACGGTCGCCACCGCCGGCAACAGCTCGTCCGGCCACTTCGCAATCGAGGCGATCGCCAAGGCGGCCGGCATCAAGTACCGCCACGTGACCTACGACGGTGGCAATCCGGCAGTGGTCGCGACGGTCGCCGGCGAGACCGAGGTCACGACCCAGCTCGCGGTCGAGCAGATCGAGATGATCAAAGGCAAGCGCCTGCGGCCGCTCGCGGTCGTGGCCGAGCAGCCGGTCGCGATCGACGGCTTTGGCAACGTTCCCCCCATCACCCAGTGGCTCAAGCCTTTCCCGCAGGTCACGACCGCGTTCGGAATCTTCATTCCCAAGGGCGTGCCGGCGGAGGTTGCCGCGACGATGGACAAGCTTTGGACGGAACGCATCGGCGGCTCGGAGAAGATCCGCGAGTACGCCCAGAGCCGCGGGGCGCTCTTTACGCCCGCGAGCGGCAAGCGCGCCCACGACATCGTCTGGCCGACGGTGGTCGAGGACGCATACCTCCTGCAGGAGATCGGGATGGCGAAGGCCTCGCCCGAGTCGCTCGGGATCAAGCGGCCCTAGCAGCCGATCCGACGGGGTTGCGCTTGAGCCTCGACGCTGCACCCGACGAGCAGCCGTCCGCGCGCGCCGACGCGATCTCGGGGGCAGTCTGGCTCGCGATCGGCGCGGCGATCCTGGCCGGCTCGTGGAACATGGACCGGCTCGAGAAGCAGGGCGTCCAGTGGTTCGCGGCGCCCGGGCTCGTGCCGGGAATTCTCGCCCTGTTCATCCTCGGCGCGGCGCTCATCATCGTGGCGCGCTCGGTATCGCGCCGTGCGCGCGGCGAGGCGAGCCCGCCTGCCGCCGGGACCGGTAGCCTGCGCCGCACGGCGCTCACGCTCGTCCTCTGCTTCGGGTTCGCGGTCGGACTGGTGGGACACGGGCTGCCGTTCGGCGTTGCTGCCGCCGTCTACCTCTTCTTCCACATCTTCCTGCTCGAGCTTCCCGAGCGGCGCGCGAAGGGCGAGACGGCGCGCGGCGCGCTGGTCGCCGGAGCGGTGGCCGTTGGCGTCGCAACCGTGGTGTCGCTCCTGTTCCAGCAGATCTTTCTCGTGCGGCTGCCGTGACGCGCCTTCGTCGTGCTTGAAGGCCTCTACGCTCTCGGCCGCTCGCTCGCGAGCTTTCTGGCGTTCTGGCCCATCGTCTACACGCTCGGTGCGACGCTCGTCGGCGTGCTGGTCGGCTGCATGCCTGGGCTGTCGGCCACGCTCGCGATCGCGCTGCTGACGACGCTCACCATCAAGCTCGCGCCCAACGATGCCATCCTGATCCTGATCTGCGCCTACGTCGGTGCGATCTACGGCGGCAGCCGTACGGCGATCCTGCTCAACATCCCGGGCACTGCGGCGAACGCGGCGGCATGCCTCGACGGCTACCAGCTCGCGCGCCAGGGCAAGGCGGGCCGCGCAATGGGCATCGCCACCGCCGGGTCGGTCGCCGGTTCGCTCTTCGGCGTCGTCTGCCTCGCCATCCTGACGCCCACGTTAGGCGAGGTCGCGCTCTCGTTCGGCTCGTTCGAGTTCTTCTGGCTCGCCCTGTTCGGCGTCATGATGTCGGGAACGGTCGCCGGCACCGATGCGGTCAAGGGCTGGCTGATGGGCTTCGCGGGCCTCTTCGCCGCGCTCATCGGGCAGGACGGGATGCACGCGTACGACCGCTTCACCTTCGGCATCCCGGACCTCGGAGGCGGTCTGTCGCTGATCCCGACGCTGGTCGGCGCGTTCGGCTTCTCGGAGATCCTGACCGTGCTGAGTGCCCCGGCCCAGAAGGCGACGCTGAATGCCGTCGACTCGGTGCTGCCCCGGATCGGCGACGTGCTCAAGTACTGGCGCACGATCCTGCGCTCGGGGGTGATCGGCGTTTACGTGGGCATTCTCCCCGGCGTCGGCGAGGACATGGCCGCGTGGTCCTCCTACGCGGCGGCAAAGCGCGTGAGCAAGGAGAAGGATCAGTTCGGCAAAGGCTCGATCGAAGGCCTGATGGCGGCCGAGACCGGAGACAACGCATCGATCCCCGGCGGCATCATCCCCGCGCTCGCGCTCGCGATCCCCGGCTCGGCGCCGTCGGCCGTGCTGATGGCCGCGATGATCATCCACGGCGTCCAGCCGGGGCCGATGCTGATGGTGAACCAGCCGCAGTTCGTCTACGACGTGGTCGCAATGACCTTGCTCGCGACGCTCGGGATGCTCTTCTACGGGCTCTTTCTCGTGCGGCCGTTGCTCGCGGTGATCCGCATTCCGCGCTCGATCATCATGCCGGTCATCTTCGTGCTGTGCACCGTCGGCTCGTTCGCGATCGCCTCGCGCGTGTTCGACATCTACGTGATGCTTGGCACCGGGATCGCCATGTTCCTCCTCCGCCGGCAAAACTATCCGGTGCCGCCGTTCGTGCTCGGACTTGTGCTCGGCGACATCCTCGACAAGAGCTTGCGCCGCGGGCTGACGCTGTCGAACGGCGACTTCACCCCGTTCTTCACGCGGCCGGTGTGCGCAGTGCTGGCGCTGATCACCGTGTTCACCATGCTGATGTACGTGCCCGCATTCAATCGCGCGGTGCGCGGCGGGATGGCGCAGGCGAAGGCGCTCGTGTTCGGAAGAGCGGCGTGAAGCTCGCCCTCTGCAACGAAGTGCTCCAGCCGATGCCGTTCGCACGGCAGTGCGAGTTTGCCGCCGCGGTCGGGTACGACGGGCTCGAAATCGCACCGTTCACGCTTGCCGACGAGCCGCACCTGATGAGCGGCGAAGAGCGCATCGCGATCCGCCGCGCCGTCGCCGATG
This sequence comes from uncultured beta proteobacterium, assembly GCA_963754305.1. Lineage (GTDB taxonomy): Bacteria > Pseudomonadota > Gammaproteobacteria > Burkholderiales > SG8-39 > DATEDA01. The sequence continues at coordinate 52,712 of CAVWFR010000048.1, forward strand.
CGGGGCTCGCGGTCACCGGCTTGCACTGGCTACTCGTCGCGCCGAAGGGCCTCTCGATCACGAACCCGGACGCGGCCGTGCGCGCACGCACGGTAGACGTCATGCGGCGACTGGTCGATCTCTGCGCCGATCTCGGAGGCGCGGTGCTGGTGCACGGCTCGCCAGGACAGCGGCAGGTCTCCCAGGGCGACTCGCGCGACACGGCGCTCGCCCGGGCGCAGGAGTGCTTCGCCGCCGCCGCCGCGCAAGCCGAGCGCGCCGGCGTCGTCTACTGCATCGAGCCGCTCGCCCGGAGCGAGACCGCGCTCGTCAATACCGTCGCCGAGGCGGCGGCGATCGTCGACGCGATCGCGAGTCCCGCCTTGCGCACGATGATCGACGCCTGCGCGGCGGGCCAGACCGAGGCCGAGCCGGTTGCCGCGCTCATCGATCGCTGGCTGCCGACCGGCCGCATCGCGCACGTGCAGGTGAACGACCGGAACCGCCGCGGTCCCGGCGAAGGCGACGATCGCTTCGCGCCGGTGTTCGCCGCACTGCGGCGGCACGGCTACGGCGGCGTCGTGGCGGTGGAGCCGTTCAAGTACCTGCCCGACGGCCCGGCGTGCGCGGCGCGCTCGATCGGGTATCTGCGCGGCATCCTCGAGGCGATCTGATCATGGCGCGGAGCGCAGCGGTGACGGCGAGGGGCGCGAACGGAGCGCCGGTGCCCGCGCGGCGCATCCGCCGCCGCCCGGCGAGCCGGCCGGTGCCGCGCGACCCGGAGCGGACGCGGGCCCGCATCCTGGAGGCCGCCACGCGAGAGTTCGCCCGCTTCGGGCTCGGCGGCGCGCGCGTCGACCGGATCGCCGCCGGCGCGGGCGCGAATAAGCGGATGCTTTACTACTACTTCGGCGACAAGGAGGGACTCTTTCTCGCGGTGTTGGAGCACACCTACGCGAACATCCGCAGCGCCGAGCAGGGGTTGCATCTCCTTGACACGCCGCCCGTCGCCGCGATCGCCCGCCTGGTCGAGTTCACCTGGCGCTATTACCTCGAGCATCCGGAGTTCCTGACGCTGCTGAACAGCGAGAACCTGCACCGCGCCCGGCACCTGAAGCGCTCGCGCAACATCCGCGCGATGAACTCGCCGCTGATCGCGACGCTCGGGGAGGTGCTGCGGCGGGGAGAGGCCGAAGGCGTGTTCCGCACCGGGGTCGATCCGCTGCAGCTCTACGTTTCGATCGCCGGCCTCGCCTACTTCTATCTCTCGAACAATCACACGCTGACACAAGTGTTCGACCGCAACCTCGCCACCGCCGGCGCACGCGGCGAGCGGCTCGAGCACATGACCGCGCTCGTCACCGGGTTTCTGACCAATCGCACCGCAAAATTGACAGCGCGTGGGGCAAGAGGCTAGTCTTGTTAACCGAATAGTTAACAGCGATGATGAGCAGGATCGTCAGCGTCGAAGTCGGCCGCCTGGACTACGGGCTGGTCGGCGAGTTCAAGTTCTTCAAGGCCGATGTGCGTCCGTCGGTCGTCGTGCGCCTCACCGACGACGCCGGCACCCAGGGCTGGGGACAGTCGGTGCCGGTAGAGACCTGGACGTACGAAACGGTCGAGTCCGTCGAGACGACGCTGCGGCATTACCTCGCGCCGGCGGTGCTCGGCGCCGATCCGGCCGATCTCGCCGACGTGCATGCCCGCATGGAGCGGGCGATCCGTCCGTCGTTCTCGGTGGGTCAGCCGCTCTGCAAGGCCGCGATCGACCTCGCCTGCTACGACCTGTGGGGCAGGCGGACGAACCGCAGCGTGTCGGCGCTCCTCGGCGGCGCGCGCGCGCGCGAGGTGACGCTGAGCTGGACGGTTCAGTCGTCCTTACTCGCCGGCGCCGAGGAGCAGCTCGCGCGCGGCGCCGCGCTCGGTTACCGGAGCTACAACGTCAAGCTCGGCTACCCGCAGACCCCGGCGTACGACCGCGAGCTCCTGCGCATCGTGCGCGCGTTCGCGCCCGATGGATTTCACTGGGCGGACGCGAACACGAGCTACGACCTGGACACCGCGCTCGCGATGGCGCTCAGGCTCGCGGACGCGGGCTTTCAGGCGCTCGAATCGCCGCTGCCGCCGAACCGGATCCGCGACTACCAGGCGCTGAAGCGCCAGGGGGCGGTCACGATCCTGATGGACGAGGGCATCGTCTCCCCGGTCGAGACGGCGGAGTTCATCGCGCTCGGGATGCTCGACGGCATCGCGATGAAGGTGGCGCGCTGCGGCGGGCTCTGGAACGCGGCGCGGATCGTCGAGCAACTGCGGGAGAGCGGGCTCGCGCTGTTCGCCTCCGGCCTGAGCGATCCCGAGTGGTCGCTCGCGGCGTCGATCCATCTCTTCGCCGCGGCCGAGCTCACCCGTCCGGCCGCGCTCAACGGACCGCAGTACATCGCCGGCCGGGGCACCACCGATCCGGAATTCCGCGCGGTCGGCGACGCCATCCGGGTCCCGGGCGGGCCCGGGTCTCGGGATCACCGCCGACGGCCGCGCCATGCAGGCGCTGACGCTTGCGGCGCAAGCCTGAACAGCGATGGGACGGCAATGACGACAGCTACCGGAGCCAACCCCGCCAGCCCGAACCGGCGCCTGGCCGCGGCCGTCATGGCCAAGCTGACGCCGTTCGCCGGCATCCTCGTCTTTCTGGCCGTCTGGCAGGCGGGAGTCGCGGTCTTCAAGGCGCCCGCGTACCTGCTGCCGGCGCCCACCGAGATCTTCCGGACGTTCTTCAGCGAGCTGCCGCGGCTCCTGCACCACGGCTGGTTCACGACCTACGAGATGCTGCTCGGCTACGCGCTCGCGGTGGTCATCGCCATCCCGCTCGCGATCGCGATCACCTCGTCGCAGCGCTTCGACCGGTTCGTCATGCCGACGATGCTCTTCTTCCAGGTGGTGCCCAAGGTGGCCATCGCCCCGCTCTTCCTGGTCTGGTTCGGCGTCGGCACGACGCCGAAGATCCTGATCGCGTTCCTGATCTCGTTCTTTCCGATCGTCATCGATGCGGCCGTGGGCCTGCGGTCGATGTCTTCCGAGATGAACGATCTCGCGCGCTCGATGGGCGCGAGCAGGCTGCAGGTATTCGCGCAGTTCCGCCTGCCGACCAGCCTGCCCTACCTTTTCAGCGGCCTGAAGGTGGCAGCGACGCTCGCGGTCGCCGGCGCGGTGGTCGGCGAGTTCGTCGGGGCGGACCGGGGGCTCGGGTATCTATTGATGGTCACCGGGACCAACCTCGAGACCGCGATGGTGTTCGCGACGCTCGTCGCGCTGACGATCATCGGCCTCGCGTTCTTCTACGCGGTCGAGTTCCTGGAGAAGTTGCTGATCCCGTGGCACGTGTCGCACCGCGTCCGCGACGATCCGGCCACGATGTGAGGCGGCGCGGTTGCCGCGAATTCAAACGACGGAGGAGGCATCAATGAAAGTCAAGCGAATCATCCTGTCCCTTGCCGCGGCGGCGATGGGCGCGGCGCTGGTCGCACCGGCCGCTGCGCAGACCAAGTTCCCGTTCCGCCTGAACTGGACGCTCTACGGCGAGCACGCGCCGTTCTTCGTCGCCCGCGACAAGGGCTTCTACAAGGAGGAAGGCCTGGAGGTCGAGATTCAGGAAGGCAGCGGCTCCACCACCGTGTCGCAGCTCGTCGCCAACAGCACGAGCCCGGTCGCCTACGTTGACGCGGCGACCATGATGCGCGGCGTCGGGGCGGGCATGCCGATCAAGGCGGTCGGCGTGACGCTCCAGCAGAGCCCGATGGCGTTCATCTACCGCGCCGACGCCGCGCGTCCGACCAAGATCGCCGAGATCAAGGGCAGCCGGATCGCCATCACCGCCGGCGACGCGAGCCTCGCGATCTTCACCGCGTTCATGGGCAAGCTCGGCATGAAGGTCGACGACGTGCAGATGATCGTCGTCGCCAACCCGGCGGCCAAGGAGCAGGCGGTGCTCAACAAGCAGGCCGATGCGCTGCTCGGCTACTTCATGGACCAGGGCCCCCGCATGCAGCTCCAGACCGGGGTGAAGATGGGCTGGACGCGGCTCTACGACATGGCCGGCGTCACGACGCTCTCGAGCGCTATCATCGCCAACAACGACTGGCTGAAGGACCCGAAGAACCAGGACACGCTGCGCCGGTTCCTGCGCGCTTCCCAGCGCGGCTGGGATTACAGCAACAAGAACCGCGCCGAGGCGGCCGAGATCTTCCGCAAGGCCGCGCCGGTGTTCACCCAGGAGATCGCGCTCCTGGAGGTCGACGGCACAATGACGATCATCCACACCGAGCGCACCAAGGGCAAGGCCATCGCCTGGTCGGCGGCCGAGGACTGGCAGGACACGCAAGCCTTGCTCGAGACCTTCGCCAAGCTCAAGCCGCAGCCCGACTTGAACGTGTACTACACGAACGGCTTCCTGTCCGAGGCGCCGTACCTCCCGGCCAAGTAGCTCTTGCGTGCGGCGCTGTCGCGGCTTCGCGTCGGCGCTGGCGCGCGCCCGCGTTCACCAGCATGCTGACCGCGCGAGATGGATCAACCGTACATTCGTCTGCAGAACGTCGCCAAGACCTACGACACCAAAGGCGGGGTCGTGGAAGCGTGTGTCGACATCAACCTGGACATCCGCAGGTCCGAGTTCGTCGCCGTGGTCGGCCCGAGCGGCTGCGGCAAGACCACCATTCTCAAGATGGTCGCGGGCCTCATCCCGCACAGCTCCGGAACGATCACCGTCGGCGGCAACCGCGTCGATCGCCCGCAGACCGACGTCGGGATCGTGTTCCAGGATTCGATCATGCTCGACTGGCGCAACGTCTTGGCGAACGTGATGCTGCAGATCGACATCCGCCGCATGGACCGGGTGCAGTACGAGGCGGTGGCGCGGCACCTGCTGAAGGCGACCGGACTCGAGGGCTTCGAGCAAAAGAAGCCGTACGAGCTTTCCGGGGGCATGCGGCAGCGCGTCTCGATCTGCCGCGCGCTGGTGCACGATCCGCCGCTGCTGCTGATGGACGAGCCGTTCGGCGCGCTGGATGCGCTCACGCGCGAGCAGATCTCGATGGACATCCAGAAGGTGTGGATGGAGAAGCGCAAGACCGCGCTGCATATCACCCACAGCATCCCAGAGGCGGTGCTGCTCGCCGACCGAGTGGTGGTGATGAGCCCGCGGCCCGGGCGCATCGTCGAGATCATCGAAATCGATCTCCCGCGCCCGCGGCGCCTGGACAAGTTGCCTCCGCTCTTCAACGAATACGCCGGACGCATCCGCGACATCTTCAAGTCGAAGGGCGTCCTGGCGATGGACTGACGCCGATGAACGCTCCCCGATTCCGGATCGTCGCGGTCGAGCTCTACGAGCGGCCAGTCCGCTTGCGCATGCCGTTCCGCTTCGGCGTCGTCACGCTCACCGCTGCACCCCAGGCGTTCGTGCGGGCGCGAATCCGCCTCGAGGACGGCCGCGAAGGCTGGGGCGCGGGCGCGGAAATGCTCGCGCCGAAGTGGTTCGACAAGAATCTCGCGCTGTCGAACGAGGACAATTTCGAGCAGCTGCGCGAAGCGCTGCGCCTCGCGCGCAAGGCCTACCTCGATAGCGCCCCGCGAAGCGCATTCGGCCATTTCGCCGCGCACTACCGCGAGGTGATCGACGCCGGTGCGCGGCATGATCTCAACCCGCTCGTTGCATCGTTCGGTCCCGCGCAGCTCGACCGCGCTATCCTCGACGCGCTCGGCCGGCTGCAGCGTATGTCGTTCTACGAGGCGGTGCAGGGTAACCTGGTCGGCGTCGCGACCGGCGAGCTCGCTCCCGATCTGAGGGGGTTCGACATCGACGCATTTCTCGCACGGCTCCAACCGGCGGAGTCGATCGCGGCGCGGCACACGGTCGGGCTCGTCGACGCGATCGGCGGCTTTCCCGGACAGTTCCGCGACGGCCTGCCGGAGTCGCTCGAAGAAGTGGTCGCGGTGTACGGCCACACGTGGTTCAAGCTCAAGGTCGGTGGCAAGGTGGACGAGGACGTCGCGCGGCTGACGGAGATCGCGGCGGTGCTCGACGCGAGCGGTCGCCCCTACCGCGTGTCGCTGGACGGCAACGAGCAGTACGACGACCTGGAAGCGCTGCAAGGGCTGCTCGCGCGCATGAACGCGCTACCGAAACTCGCACGGCTGGTCGACGCGATCGCCTTCATCGAGCAGCCGATCAACCGGAAGGCGGCGCTCGAGCGCGACGTGTCGGCGGTGTCGCGCGCGACGCCGGTGATCATTGACGAGTCCGACGCCGATCTCGACGCCTTTCCGCGCGCGAAGCCGCTCGGCTATTCCGGCGTCTCGTCGAAGATGTGCAAGGGCTTCTACAAGTCGATCCTGAACGCGGCACGGTGCGCGGCGTGGTCCACGGGAGAGGCGCGCTACTTCATGACCGGCGAGGACCTGACGACTCAGGCCGGGCTGGCGGTGCAGCAGGACCTCGCGCTGGTTAATCTGCTCGGCATCACGCACGTCGAACGGAACGGCCACCACTACGTGAACGGGATGGCGGACTTGCCGCCCCACGAACAGGATGCGTTTCTCGCGGCGCATCCCGACCTCTACGAGCGCTCCCACGGCGCGGTGCGGCTCCGGATTCGCGACGGTGAGCTCGCGATCGGGTCGCTCGGCGGCGCAGGCTTCGCGAGCGGCGCGGAGCCCGACTGGCGCGTGCTCACCCCGATGGCCGCCGAAACGAGGAGCGACGCATGAGTGGTTTTCGGATCACCGGCACCAATCACACCAGCTTCACCGTCTCGGATCTCGAGCGTGCGCTCGGCTTGTTCCGCGACGGGCTCGGCTTCGAGGTGACCTCCAAGGCGCCGCGAGACCCGAAGCTGACCGAGAGAATCACCGGCATCCCGGGCGCGGAGCTCCTGATCGCGTTCGTGCGTGCGCCGGGCCACTCCATCGAGCTGATCGAGTACAAGGCGCCGGCCCAGCGCGGGCGGGTCGACGCGCGGCCGTGCGACGCCGGCTTCGCGCACATCGCGTTCGACGTCGACGACGTCGACGCGGTGCTCGAGGCGGTGCGCCCGCACGGCGTCGTGCCGATCTCGCCGCCGGTGGCGATCGACCAGGGACCGAACAAGGGGCGGCGCGTGGTCTACACGCGCGATCCGGACGGCATCACGATCGAGTTCATCGAAGCGAACTAGCGGCCAGCGAGGCGAACCCATGACAGAGAAGCGACTCGGCATCATCATGCACGGCGTCACCGGACGCATGGGCGCCAACCAGCATCTCGCGCGCTCGATCGCGGCGATCCGCGCGCAGGGCGGCGTCGCCCTCGCGGACGGCACGCGCGTCATGCCCGACCCGATCCTCGTCGGGCGGCGTCCGGATGCGCTGCGCGCGCTGGCAAAGGCGCACGGCATCGAGCGGGTCGCGACCGATCTCGACCAGGCGCTCGCGAACAAGGCGGACACCGTGTTCTTCGACGCGGCTTCCACGCAGCTCCGGCCGGTGGTCGTCAAGCAAGCGATCGCCGCGGGCAAGCATGTCTACTGCGAGAAGCCGACCGCCACCAACCTCGCCGAGGCGCTCGATCTGTGGCGCGCGGCGAAGGCGGCCGGCGTGAAGAACGGCGTCGTGCAGGACAAGCTATGGCTGCCGGGCTTTCTCAAGCTGAAGATGCTCATCGACTCGGGCTTCTTCGGTCGCATCCTCTCGGTGCGCGGCGAGTTCGGCTACTGGGTGTTCGAGGGCGACTGGCAAGCGGCGCAACGCCCGTCGTGGAACTACCGCAAGGAGGACGGCGGCGGGATCATTCTCGACATGCTGTGCCATTTCCGGTACGTGCTCGACAACCTGTTCGGCGAGGTTAAGGCGGTGAGCTGCCTCGGCGCCACGCACGTTCCCGAGCGCTGGGACGAGGACGGCAAGCGCTACGCAGCGACCGCCGACGACGCGGCGTACGCGACGCTCCAGCTCGAGGGCGGCGCGATCGCGCAGATGAACATGTCGTGGACGGTCCGCGTCCGGCGCGACGATCTGTTCACGCTGCAAGTCGACGGCACGCTCGGCTCCGCGGTCGCTGGCCTGCAGAAGTGCCTCGTGCAGCCGCGCGCGGCCACGCCGAAGCCGGTGTGGAATCCGGACGTGCCGCAGTCGATCGACTTCTTCGACACCTGGCAGGAAGTGCCGACCAACGTCGCGTACGACAACGCATTCAAGGCGGAATGGGAGCTCTTCATCCGCCACGTGTGCGAGGACGCCCCGTTTCGCTGGAACCTCCTCGAGGGCGCGAAGGGCGTGCAGCTCGTCGACTGCGCGCTGAAGAGCTGGTCCGACCGCAAGTGGGTCGACGTGCCGAAGCTGGAGGGCTGACATGAATGCGCCGCAACGACTCTCGCTTTCGATCAAGCTGCCGGCGGCGGATCGCCGGCTGGAGACTTACTCGCTGTCGGCGCCGCGCGATTTCCCGACACGGAGGCAGCAGGCCTTCAACCGGGTCGCCTACGCCGCCGCGCACGTGGTCGCCGACCCCCTCGCGGCAAAGGACCCGTGGCTCGAGGCGGCGGTCGACTGGGACGCGACGCTCGCGTTCCGCCGTCATCTCTGGGCGCTCGGATTCGGCGTCGCCGAGGCGATGGACACCGCGCAGCGCGGGATGGGTCTCGACTGGCCGACTTCGCTCGAGCTGATCCGCCGCTCGATCGACGCCGCGCGCGACTTCCCTGGCGCGTTCCTCGCGAGCGGCGCCGGCACCGATCATCTCCCGCCGGGTCCTCGCGTCACGGTCGACGACGTGATCGCCGCCTACGAGCAGCAGTTCGAAGCGGTCGAGCGCGTCGGCGGACGCATCATCATGATGGCGAGCCGCGCGCTCGCCGCCTGCGCCAGATCGCCGGACGACTATCACCGTGTCTACTCGAAGCTGCTCGAGCAGGCGAAGGAGCCGGTCATCATCCACTGGCTGGGAGAGATGTTCGATCCCGCGCTCGCCGGCTACTGGGGCAACGCCGATCATTACCAGGCGATGGACGCGGCACTCGCCGCGATCGGCGCGAACGCCGCAAAGATCGACGGCGTGAAGGTGTCGCTGCTCGACAAGCAGAAAGAGGTCGACATGCGCCGCCGCCTCCCGCAGGGGGTGCGCATGTACACCGGCGACGACTTCAACTACGCCGAGCTGATCGAGGGTGATCGCGAGGGGTACTCGGACGCGCTGCTCGGGATATTCGACGCGATCGCGCCCGCCGCATCGGCTGCGCTCTCGGCGCTCGCCGCCGACGATCGCGTGCGCTTCCACGAGATCCTCGCGCCGACGGTGCCGCTCTCCCGTCACATCTTCGGTGCGCCGACCCGGTTCTACAAGACCGGCGTCGTCTTCCTCGCCTGGCTCAACGGGCACCAGGAGCACTTCACGATGGTCGGGGGGCAACAGAGCGCGCGCAGCATCGCGCACCTTGCCGACGTGTTTCGCCTCGCCGACCGCGCCGGGCTGCTGCGCGATCCGGAGCGCGCCTGCCGGCGCATGCGCGAGGTCCTTGCGATGTACGGCATAGAAGGTTGATGGGACAGGCTAGAGGGACGCATTGATGCGAATCGTCTCGCTCCTGCCGAGCGCGACCGAGATCGTCTGCGCCCTCGGGCTCGGCGATGCCCTGGTCGGACGCTCGCACGAGTGCGATTTTCCGGCGAGTGTCGAGCGGCTGCCGGCGCTGTGCGCGCCGAAGGTGCCGATCCACGGGACGAGCGCGGAGATCGACCGCGAGGTGCGCGCCCTGGTGGGTGAGGGCCTTTCGGTGTACCGCGTGGATGCCGAGGCGCTGCGCGCCCTCGCGCCGGACGTGATCGTGACGCAGACGCAATGCGAGGTGTGCGCGGTCAGCGAGGCCGACGTCGTCGCGGCGACGTGCGATTGGGCGGGTAGCGCAGTACGCATCGTCTCGCTCGCCCCGAACCGGCTCGCGGACGTGTTCGCCGACATCGAGCGCGTCGCCGTAGCGCTGGATGTGCGGGAGCGCGGCGTGTCGGTCGTCGCGCGCCTGCGCGAGCGGCTGGACGCGCTCGAACGGCGCACGCGCGCGCGCCCGTTGCCCTCGATCGGGTGCGTCGAGTGGATCGACCCGCTGATGGCCGCGGGCAACTGGGTGCCGGAGCTCGTGGAGCTTGCGGGCGGCCGGAACCTGTTCGGCGCCGTCGGCGAGCACTCGCCCCTGCTCGAATGGGACGCGGTACGCGCCGCCGATCCGGACGTCATCGTCGCGATGCCGTGCGGCTTCGACCTCGCGCGCACGCGGCGCGAAGCCGCGGCGCTCGAGCGGCTACGCGGCTGGTCCGCCCTGCGTGCCGCGCGCGGGGGTCGCTTCTACGCCGTCGACGGTCACCGGTACTTCAACCGTCCCGGGCCGCGGCTCGTCGAGTCGGCCGAGATCCTCGCCGAGATCCTGCATCCCGGCTCGTTCGACTTCGGTCACAAGGATGCGGGCTGGGCGGCCTGCGGAGCGAAAGTGCCGGCATGACCTCCTCGAAGCTCATCTCGTTCGAGGCGGCGGCGAAGCTCGTGCCGGACCGCGCAGTCGTCGCGGTCAGCTCGTCATCCGGCCTCGCCTGTCCCGATCGGATGCTCGCGGCGATCGGAGAGCGCTTCGCGCGCGAGGGCCGGCCGCGCGATCTCGGCTTCTTCCTCCCGATTGCCGCCGGCGACATGTACGGCATCAAGGGCATCGACCACGTCGCGCGCAAGGGGCTGCTGCAGACGGTCATCGCCGGCTCGTACCCGAGCGGACCGTCGTCGATGGCATCACCCGCGATCTGGCAGATGATCGCGGCGAACGAGGTGGCCGCGTACAACGTGCCCTCCGGCATCCTGTTCGACATGTGCCGCGAGGCCGCCGCGCGGCGCGCCGGCGTGATGACGCGCGTCGGGCTCGACACGTTCGTCGATCCGCGGCGGCAGGGCTGCAAGATGAACGCGGCGGCGCGCGCGGACATCGTCAAGGTCATCCAGCTCGACGGCGTCGAGTGGCTTCACTTCCCCAACGTGCACCCGCAAGTCGCCATCATCCGCGGCACGACCGCCGACGAGTCGGGGAACGTCTCGATGGAGCACGAGGGCGCTTATCTCGGCGTGCTCGATGTCGCGCTCGCGGCGCGGAACTCCGGCGGCATCGTGATCGCACAGGTGAAGCGCACCGTCGCGCGGGGCGCGATCCCCGCGCAGCGCGCCTATGTGCCTTCGACGCTGGTCGACTACGTCGTCGTCGACGCGGACCAGATGCAAGCGACGCACACGCGCTACGACCCGGCAATCTCGGGCGAGACGCGGAAGGCCCTAGCCGACTTCGAGCCGGTCGAATGGGGCGCGGAGAAAGTGATCGCGCGGCGCGCGGCGATGGAGCTCGCGCAGGGCGACGCGGTCAACCTCGGGTTCGGGATCTCGCCGCTGGTGCCCGGGATCCTGCTCGAGGAGGGACTCGCCGATGCGGTGACCTGGACGGTCGAGCAGGGCCCGGTCGGCGGCATTCCGCTCACCGGCTTCGTGTTCGGCTGCTCGGCAAACGCCGAAGCGATCCTGCCGTCGCCGTACCAGTTCATCTACTACCAGGGGGGCGGCGAGGACGTCGGGCTGCTCTCGTTCATGGAGGTCGACCGCGACGGCAACGTGAACGTGTCGCGGCTCGCCTCGAAGCCGCACGTGACCGCCGGCTGCGGTGGGTTCGTCGACATCACCGCGCACGCGCGCAAGCTCGTCTTCTCCGGCTTCTTTCGCGCGGCGGGGCTCGATCTCGATCTGGCGGGGGGTAGGCTCGCGATCCGCAAGGACGGCAAGTTTCCGAAGTTCGTGCCGGCGGTCGAGCACGTCACCTTCTCCGGGCGCAGGGCGCGCGAGCAGAAGCAGGACGTGACATACGTGACCGAGCGCTGCGTCATCCGGCTCGCCGGCGGCGGCCTCACGGTGACCGAGATCGCCCCTGGCGTCGATCTCGCGCGCGACGTGCTCGCGCAGGCGGCCATCGAGCTGAAGGTCGCGCCCGATCTCAAGACGATGGACGCGCGGCTGTTCCGCCCCGAGCCGATGGGCTTGACGCTTGCACCGCCGAGACGACAGCGATGAACCCCGGCCTCAACTGGTACGAGGACTGCGCGGTCGGCGACTCTTTCGCGACCGGTGGGATCGTCGTCACCGAGAGTCTCATCCAGGCCTTCGCCGGACTCTCCGGCGACTTCTTCGATCTACACGTCGACGACGAATTCGCGAAAGGCCTCGGGTTCAAGGGCCGCGTGGCGCACGGCATCCTCGGGCTCGCGCTCACCGATGGCCTCAAGAACCGCGCCGAGCATCGGTTCCGCGCCGTCGCCTCGCTCGGCTGGGACTGGAAGTTCACGGGCGCGATCCTTGTCGGCGATCGCATCCAGGCCCACGTGACGGTGCAGGCGAAGCGCGAGACAAAGCGGCTCGACCGCGGCATCCTCACGCTCGCGTTCGAGGTGCGGAACCAACAGGGCGAGGTCGTGCAGGAAGGGACGAACGAGCTGATGGTGCTGAGGCGCACGGCATGAGCGACGGAATCACCGTCGCGATCGACGGCGCGATCGCGACGATCACGCTCGACCGCGCTGGCAAGCTGAACGCGCTGACAATGGCGATGCTCGAGGCGCTCGAGGCGGCGTGCGGCCGGCTCGATAAGGACGAGTCGGTCCGCGCGATCGTCGTCGCTTCGGCATCCCCGAAAGCGTTCTGCGCCGGCGCCGACATAATCGAGTGGTCGCCGCTCGGCAGCGTCGGGATGTGGCGGCGGTGGATCCGCGACGGGCAGCGGGTGTTCGACCGGCTCGCGCGGCTCAGGCAGCCGACGATCGCAGCGATCGGCGGCGTCGCCTATGGCGGCGGGCTGGAGCTCGCGCTTGCCTGTGACCTGCGGATCGCGGCGGCGGGCGCGCGGTTCGCCTTTCCCGAAGTTACGATCGGCGCCGTTCCCGGCTGGGCGGGCTCCCAGCGCCTCCCGCGGTTCATCGGTGCCGGCCGCGCGAAGCAGCTCATGCTCGCGGGCGAGCCGATCGACGCCGCCACAGCGGCGGCATGGGGGCTCGTCAACGAGGTCGTCCCCGCCGAGCGACTGGCGCCGCGGGCGCTTGAGTTGGCGCGCCGCATCGCCCAGAATGCGCCGACCGCGGTGCAGGCGACGAAGCAGCTCGTCGACGCCGCTGCGGGAGAAGGGCTGACGAGCACGCTGGAGTCGCTCGCGGCGGGGCTCGCGGCCTCGACCGACGACGCCCGCGAAGGAATCGCGGCCTTCCGCGACAAGCGGAAGGCCAACTACACCGGGAATTGAAGCCCGAGCCATTAACGAAGGAGGAGACATGAAACGCAGAGATTTCCTTTCGACCGTCGCCGCGGGCGCGGCCGCGGTGGCGCTGCCGGCCGCCGGCCAGGCGCAGACGATTACGCTGAACGGCGCGGTGCAGTTCAACGACGACCACGCGTTCACCAAGGCGCTGGTGCGGTTCGAGGAGCTGGTCAAGAAATACTACGGCAAGCCGATCAACTTCACGCTGCATAAGAACAGCGCGCTCGGCTTGGAGAAGCAGTACTTCGAGTACATGGCGCAGGGCAAGGCGGTCGACTACGCCATCGTTTCGCCGGCGCACATGTCGACGTTCTCGCGCGCCGCCCCGTTCATCGACGCGCCGTTTCTCTTCCGCGACCTCGATCACTGGAACAAGGTGCTCGACGCGGACGTGCTCAAGCCGGTCGCCGAAGAGATCAACCAGAAGGCCGAGGTGATGCTGATCGGCTATGCCGGCGGCGGCGTGCGCAACATCTTCGCCAACAAGCCGGTGCGCAACCTCCAGGAAGCGAAGGGCCTCAAGGTCCGCGTGCAGGGCGCGCCGATCTGGAGCAGGACCTTCCAGGCGACCGGCATGGCGCCGACGGTGATCGCCTACAACGAGGTCTACAACGCGATCCAGAACGGCGTCATCCAGGCGGGCGAGAACGAGGCCGCCGGCGTCGAGGCGATGAAGTTCTACGAGGTCGGCCCGAACCTCAACATGACCGAGCACGCGATCACGATCCGGCCGCTGTGCTTCTCGACCAAGACGTTCAAGCGGATGCCGCCGGATCTTCAGGCGGCGGTGCTCAAGGCGGGCAAAGAGGCCGGGGCCTATGGCCGGCAGGTCGAAGCGAGCGAGGACGCGCAGAAGCTCGACGCGATGGAGAAGTCCGGCAAGCTGAAGCGGATCCCGTTCACCGACCGCGCGCAGATGAAGAAGCTCGTGGACCCGGTGATGGCCGCCTACGCGAAGGAGATCGGCGCCGAAGAGCTGCTCGTGAAGATCAACGCCATCAACTAGCGGCGCGAACGGGTCCGGGCCGGCGCGGGCGGTGCCCCGCCGGCCCGATCTTTTGCACCGAAGAAAGCCAGATGACCTCTCCGCCCGAGACCTCTCCGTCCGCCCCGCGCGCCGCTTGGCGCCGGTTCACCGCTTGGTACGAGCGGGTGCTTTCGTGGCTGCTCGTGGTGTCCGTCGCCATTCTCATCATCCCGGTCAGCCTCCAGATCTTCTCGCGCTATACCGAGCTGATCCCGTCCTACATCTGGACCGAGGAGATGGCGCGCTTCCTCTTCATCTGGATGATCATGATCGGCGCGATGGTCGGCGTCCGCGAGGGCACGCACTTCGAGGTCGACGTTTGGCCGCAGCTCGCCCCGCGCGGCGCGGCGGCGCTGAGGATCGTCAGCGGGATCGCGGTCCTCGTCCTCGCGCTGGTGTTCCTCTGGTACGGGATCGAGTTCACCCGGTTCGCCTGGAACCGGATCTCGGAGCTCGCCGAGCTGCCGCTGTGGCTGATCCACATCGCCTGGCCGCTCGCCGGCGCGACCTGGCTCGTGTTCCAGGGCGAGCGGATGCTCGACGACTTCGGCGTGCTCGCCTCGGGAGGGGCGGCCTGATGGGTACCGCCGCCTTCTCGCCGGGGATGGCGAGCATCGTCCTCTTCGGCTTGTTCTTCGGGCTGCTCGCGCTGCGGGTGCCGGTTGCGTTCGCGCTCGGGCTCGCCTGCCTGCCGATGCTCATCGTCGAGGAGCATCTCTCGCCGATGACGCTGGTGCAGGAGACGTTCAACGCCTACAACTCGTTCATCCTGCTCGCGGTGCCCTTCTTCCTGCTGACCGCGAACCTCATGAACGTGGGCGGCATCACCGACCGCCTGGTGCGCCTGTCGCGCACGATGGTCGGCCATTTCCCGGGCTCGCTCGCGCAGATGAACGTGCTGCTCTCGGTGTTCTTCGCCGGGATCTCGGGCTCGTCGACCGCCGACGCGGCGAGCCAGGGCAAGATCTTCATCGAGGCGCAGATCAAGGAAGGCTACGACCGCAGCTTCTCGATCGCGATCACCGCGGTATCGGCCGTGCTCGCCGTCATCATCCCGCCGTCGATCTTGATGATCGTGTGGGGCGGTGTGCTCACCGTGTCGATCGGTGCGTTGTTCCTAGCCGGCGTCATCCCGGGGCTCCTCATCGGTTTGGTGCAGATGGCCACGGTGCACGTCTACGCCAAGCTGCGGAACTACCCGACCTACCCGCGCTCGACCTTCAGGGAGTTCCTTTCGGCGGCGGCGGTCTCGGTGCCGGCGCTGATGACGCCCTTCATCATCATCGGCGGGAAGATCTTCGGCTGGTTCACAGCCACCGAGTCGGCGTGTATCGCCGTGCTCTACGCCGGCGCGCTCTCGCTCTTCGCCTACCGCGAGATGGACATGAAAGGGCTGCATGGGGCGCTACTGGAGACCGGGAAGTTCGCCGCCATCGCGCTATTCTGCGTCGGCACGGCCTCCGCGTTCGGGTGGATGCTCGCCTATTACCAGATCCCGAAGCTCTTGCTCGACGGCGTGCAGACCTGGGGGATGGGGGTCATCGCGACCGGCTTCTTCATCGCGGGCGCGTTTCTGGTCGTCGGATGCTTCCTCGACGCGATCCCCGCGATCATCATCGTCGGCACCATCCTCGACCCGCTCGCGAAAGCGGTGCACATGGATCCGGTGCATTTCGCCATGATCGGCATCGTCTCGCTCGCGTTCGGGCTGGTGACGCCGCCGTACGGGTTGTGCCTCATGATTTCATGCGCGATCGGGAAGATGCGCATGGTCGACGTACTCAAGGACGTCATGATCATGCTCATCCCGATGCTCGGCGTGCTCGCGCTCATCATCGTCTGGCCCGATGTCGCGCTCTGGCTGCCGCGGCAGATCTCGCCGGAGTTCCTGAAGTAGATGATCTCCGGCTCGACGCGCCTCTATGTCATCCTCGGTGACCCGATCGCCAAGGTCCGCTCGCCCGAGGCCTTCAACGCGGCGTTCGACCGGCATGGCATCGACGCCATCCTCGTACCGGTCGAGTGCGCGCCGGCCGATCTCGCGGCAACGGTCGATGCGCTTAAGCGTGCGCGCAACCTGGACGGCATGATCTTCACCATGCCGCACAAGGCGGCGGCGCTCCCGCTCGTCGACGAGGCGAGCGAGGTCGCGCGGCGCGTCGGCGCGATCAACGCGGCGCGGCGCGATCCGGCCGGGCGCTGGGAGGGTGAGATGTTCGACGGCCAGGGCTTCGTCCGCGGGTTGCGGCGGCACGGCCACGACGCGCGCGGCCGGCGCGCGGCGCTGCTCGGCGCCGGAGGCGCGGGGCGCGCGATAGCATTCGCGCTAGCGGAATCGGGTATCGCGTCGATATCGGTCCACGAGCTCGATCCCGCGAAGGCGATCGACGCTCGTCGCCGATCTCGCGCGCGCGTACCCCGCGCTCGACTGCGCACACGGGCCCGCCGCAAGCCGGCGGCTTCGACCTGCTCGTCAACGCCACGCCGACGGGCATGCGGCCGGATGACCCGCTGCCTTGGCCGGTCGCCGAGTTGCCCGCGGGCGCGATCGTCGGCGACGTCACCACCAAACCCGAGATCACGCCCTTCCTCGCCGCGGCGCGCGATCACGGTTGCGCGGTCGTCACCGGCCGCGACATGGTCGAAGGGCAGCTCGGGGCGCTGTTCCGCTTCTTCGGCTTCGAGTTGGATCCCCTGACATGAACCCGCCCGATCCGGCACTGCTCTCGATCAACACCGCGACCTTATGGGAGAGCTGCAACCTCCGACAGGCGGTCGACGCGGTTCGGCGCCACGACATCCGCGGCATCGCGCCGTGGCGCGACCGCGTCGCCGAGGCCGGCGTCAAGGAGGCAGCGCGGATGATCCGCGACAACGGCCTGGTGGTGACCGGGCTCGTGCGCGGCGGGTTCTTCCCGGCGCTGGATCGGAAGGCGCGCCAGGCAGTGATCGATGACAACCGCCGCGCGATCGACGAAGCGGCGACGCTCGAGGCGAAGTGCCTGGTCATCGTCGCCGGTGGTCTGCCGCAGGAATCGAAGGACCTGGCGGGCGCGCGCGAGATGGTGCGCGACGGCCTGGGCGAGCTGCTCGACCACGCGCGCTCGAGCGGCGTGCCGCTCGCGATCGAGCCGATGCATCCGATGTATTGCGCGGATCGCGGCTGCGTGAACACCCTCGCCCACGCGCTCGACCTCTGCGACGAGCTCGCTGGGAAGGGCGGCGAGGGCATGGGCGTCGTGGTCGACGTCTATCACGTGTGGTGGGACCCGGATCTCGCGCGCCAGATCGAGCGCGCGGGCGACAAGCGGCTGCTCGCGTTCCATCTTCTGCGACTGGCTGGTGCCCACCACCGATCTCCTTTACGACCGCGGGATGATGGGCGACGGTGTGATCGACATCCCGCGCATCCGGTCGTGGATGGAGGCGGCGGGCTACCGCGGCATGCACGAGGTGGAGATCTTCTCGAAGCAGAACTGGTGGCAGCGCGATCCGAACGAGGTGTTGAGCATGTGTCGCGTACGGCACCAGACGGTATGTTGAACCACCCCGTCATCCCGGCGAACGCCGGGTTCCAGAGCGCCGCACTTGACCCCCGCATTCGCCGGGGTGACACGCGCAGATGAATCACCGCATCGGCATCATCGGTCTCGGCATGGCGCTCAAGCCGCACGCGATGTCCCTGCGCGACCTGGCCGGTCGCGTCGAGGTCGCAGCGGCGTTTGCACCCTCGCGCGAGCGGCGCGAGCAGGCGGCGAAGGACTACGGTCTGCCAGTTGTCGACTCGCTCGACTCGATCCTCGGCGACCGATCGATCGACGCCGTGCTCATCCTCGCGCCGCCGTGGGCGCACACCGACCTCGTGACTCGGGCGGCCGCGGCGGGCAAGCAGGTGCTGCTCGAGAAGCCGGTCGAGGTGAACGCCGCGCGCGCCACAGCGCTTGTCGAGACCTGCGAGCGCGCCGGCCGGACGCTCGCCATCGTCTTCCAGCACCGGTTCCGGCCCGCCGCGCTCGAGCTCGCCGGGCTGCTTCGCGCCGAGGCCCTGGGGCAGATCCTTTCTGCATCGGCCACGATCCGCTGGTGGCGAGCCCCCGAGTACTTCGCCCAGCCCGGTCGCGGGACGATCGCCCGCGACGGCGGCGGCGTGCTGCTCACGCAGGCGATTCACACCCTCGACCTGCTGTTGCACCTTGCCGGGCCCGCGGCGGAGGCTATGGCGTACGTCGACACGAGCCCGCTCCGCCGGATCGACACCGAGGACGTCGTCGCGGGTTGCGTCCGCTACGCGAGCGGCGCGACGGGGGTGATCGATGCGACGACGGTGACGTACCCCGGCTATCCCGAGCGCATCGAGATCGCCGGGACCAAGGGGTCGGCGGTGCTGGAGGTCGAGAGCCTGACCGTGAACTACATGAACGGCGAGCGCATCGCGCGTAGCGGAGCATCGGCCGGCGGCGGCGGCGCCGACCCGATGGCGTTCTCGCACGAGCACCACCGGCGCGTCCTCGTCGAGTTCCTCGACGCGATCGACCAGGGCCGGGAGCCGATGAGCTCGGGCCGCTCCGCGCTCCGCGTCCAGCGGCTGATCGACGCGCTGCTCGCGTCGGGCCGCGAGCGGCGGCCGGTGACCGTCACCCGGACCTGAAAAAGCGGCGCGCCGAGCCGTCCGGCGACAGCCGGGCGCAGTAAAATCCCCGTTCCGCCTCTTCCTTCGCTGCCAGCCCATCAGGAGTCCAGTCATGAGCGAACTCGCTAAAGTCGCCAAAGCCATGGTCGCGCGCGGCCGCGGCATTCTCGCCGCCGACGAGTCCACCGGCACCATCGAGAAGCGCTTCAAGTCGATCGGGGTCGAAGGCACCGAAGAGAACCGCCGCGCCTACCGCGACCTGCTGTTCAGCACGCGCGGTCTCGGCGAGCACATCAGCGGCGTGATCCTCTACGACGAGACGCTGCGCCAGAAATCCGCGGACGGGACGTTGTTTACCGAGGCGCTCGCGCGCCAGGGCATCCTCCCCGGGATCAAGGTCGACACCGGCACCGCCGATCTCGCCTTCTGCCCCGACGAGAAGATCACCGAAGGCCTCGACAAGCTCGCGAAGCGCTGCCAGGAGTACGCGAAGCTCGGCGCGAAATTCGCGAAGTGGCGCGCGGTGATCACCATCGGGAAGGACATCCCGTCGACGACCTGCATCGCCGCGAACGCGCACGCGCTCGGCCGCTACGCCGCGATCTGCCAGTCGACCGGGATCGTTCCGATCGTCGAGCCGGAGGTGCTGATGGATGGCGATCATACGATCGACCGCTGCGAGGAGGTCACCGAGTGGACGCTGAACGCGGTCTACCAGGCGCTCTACGTCAACCGCGTGGTGCTCGAGGAGACGGTGCTCAAGCCCTCGATGGTGATCTCGGGAAAGGATTGCCGCACGCAGGCGGCCACCGAGGAGGTCGCCGCGCGCACGATCGGCGTCCTCAAGCGCTGCGTGCCCGCGGCGGTGGCGGGCATCGCGTTCCTCTCCGGCGGACAGGGTGACGAGCAGGCGACGGAGAACCTCGCCGCGATGAACCGGATGTTCCCGAACCTGCCGTGGCCGCTCACGTTCTCCTACGGCCGCGCGCTCCAGCAGCCCTCGCTGAAGGCGTGGCGCGGCGCGGCGGCGAACGTCGCGCAGGCGCAGGCGCTGCTCGCGCACCGCGCGCGCATGAACGGTCTCGCGGCGATGGGCACGTACAAGGCCGATCTCGAGAAGAAGGCCGCCTGATGCGGCTGGTGGGCGTCGTGATGGGCAGCGCGTCCGACTGGGACGTGATGAAGGCGGCGGCCGAGCAGCTCAAGAGCTTTGGCGTGCCTTACGAGGCGCGTGCGCTGTCCGCCCACCGCACGCCGGAAGCGCTCGAGCGCTGGATCGAAGAGATGGAAGGCAAGGGCGCCGCCTGCTTCATCGCCGCGGCCGGCGGTGCCGCGCATCTCGCCGGCGTGGTCGCGGCGAAGACGCGTCTGCCGGTTCTCGGCGTGCCGATCCCGTCCAAGCATCTGCAAGGGCTCGATTCGTTGCTCTCGATGGTGCAGATGCCGAAGGGCATCCCGGTCGCCACGTTCGCGATCGGCGAGGCGGGTGCGGCGAATGCAGCGTTGTTCGCGGTGGCGATGCTCGCCCTCGGCGATGCACCGCTTGCCGAGCGGCTCGCCGCGTTCCGTCAGAAGCAGGCCGACGCGGTGCTGGCGACGAAGCTTCCGGAGTGATGATGGCCGCCGCTTTGCATCAATCCTCGCTCGCGAGCCTGCCGTTCCTCCACCGGGGAAAGGTGCGCGACCTATACGCGGTCGGCGACGACCAGCTACTCGTGATCCAGACCGACCGTCTGTCGGCATTCGACGTGGTCTTACCGACGCCGGTGCCGGGCAAAGGGCGCGTGCTGACCGCGCTGTCGAACTTCTGGTTCAAGCAGCTCGGGCATGTCATCCCGAACCACCTGATCGACAACGATCCCGAGTCGGTGGTCGCGCCCGCGGAGCGCGACCAGGTCGCCGGCCGGGCGATGGTCGTGCGTCGTCTGAAGCCGCTGCCGATCGAAGCGATCGCGCGCGGCTACGTCATCGGATCGGGCTGGAAGGACTATCGGAAGACCGGCGCGATCTGCGGAATCGAGTTGCCGGCGGGGTTGCGCGAAGCGGAGAAGCTGCCGCGGCCCATCTTCACCCCATCGACGAAGGCCACCGTCGGCCACGACGAAAACATCCCGTTCGAAGAAGCGGTCAAGTTGCTCGGAGCCGAGCGCGCGAACGCGGTGCGCGAGGCGACGCTGCGCCTCTACACCGAGGCGGCTGACTTCGCCCGCTCGCGCGGCATCATCATCGCGGATACCAAGTTCGAGTTCGGCGTCGATGCGGACGGCAAGCTTTATCTCATCGACGAAGCACTCACGCCCGACTCGTCGCGGTTCTGGCCGGCAGCCGAGTATCGCGTCGGCATCAGTCCGCCGTCGTTCGACAAGCAGTTCGTGCGCGACTGGCTGGAAGCGCAGAAGTGGAACAAGCAGCCGCCCGCGCCCGCGCTGCCGGCAGACGTGCTGGCGAAGACGGCCGAGAAGTACAACGAGGCGTTACGACTGCTGACGAGCGGGGCGTGAACTCGCCCGGGAGCAACGCGCCCGCGGCCGCGGGCAGCGCGCCTTCGGGAGGCGGGGCGACGCCCGGCGCTCCACCGCCGTCGCCGATAGCGCCGACCAATGTTCAGACTGCCGACGAAGCGACGATCGCGCGCGCCGCCGAGCTGCTGCGCGCCGGCGAAGTCGTGGCGTTCCCCACCGAGACCGTCTACGGCCTCGGGGCCGACGCCGCGAGCCCGGCAGCGGTCGCGAAGATCTTCGCGCTGAAAGGTCGTCCGGAAGCCCACCCGGTGATCGTGCATCTCGCCGAACCCGGTGCGCTCGACGCCTGGGCCCGAGAGATCCCGGACGGCGCGTGC
Source organism: uncultured beta proteobacterium (assembly GCA_963754305.1). Taxonomy (GTDB): domain Bacteria; phylum Pseudomonadota; class Gammaproteobacteria; order Burkholderiales; family SG8-39; genus DATEDA01. The sequence goes on from CAVWFR010000048.1 coordinate 74,536, forward strand.
AAGCTCGCGCATGCGTTCTGGCCCGGGCCGCTCACGCTGATCCTTCGCCGTGCGGAAGGCGTGCTCGACGCGGTCACCGGCGGGCAGGACACCGTCGGCTTGCGCATCCCCTCGCATCCAGTGGCAAGACAGCTCCTCGCCGCGTTCGGCGGCGGCATCGCCGCGCCGTCGGCGAACAAGTTCGGCCGCGTGAGCCCGACCACCGCGCTGCATGTGTTCGCCGATTTCTCGCTCGCGGTTCCGCTCGTGCTCGACGACGGGGCCTGCGCGATTGGCATCGAGTCGACGATCGTCGATTTTTCCGGCGAGCACGCGCGGCTGCTCCGGCCGGGTGGCGTGCCGGCGGCCGCGATCGAGGAAGTGCTCGGCGACGCGCTCGCGCTGCCCGACGAGTCGGCCCCGCGCACCCCAGGCTCGCACGCCGTCCACTACGCGCCGCGCGCGCAGGTGCGGCTCGTGCGGCGCGTCGAGATGCTGGAGGCGCTCGCCTCGCACAAGGGACGCCGCATCGGCGTGCTCGCGCTCGAGGTCTCCGTGCCGCGGCTCGCGCAAGCGCTGCAGCGGGTGGTGCCCGTGGTCGCCGCGCCCTACGCGCACGGCTTGTATGCAGCGTTCCGCGCGCTCGACGCGCAGAACGTCGACGTGATCCTCGTGGAAGCTCCACCGCAGACGCCGGCCTGGCAGGCGATCAACGATCGTCTCGCGCGCGCCGCGCGGCACGCCGCCGAAGGCGAGACGACCTGAGTCGGGCCGAGTTTCCCGCCGCCGCGAAATGCGCGTCCCGGGCGTCGCGGAACTAGGCCTCGCCCCGCAGCGTCGCAGCCGGGGTTGCCTGCGGCTTCGCCTTGCGCGCGAGCAGCCGGCCGAAGTTTTCCAGCGAGAGCAGGTGCGCATACATTCGCCCGACGATGCCCTTCTTGAAGAGATTCTTGTGCTGGGCGGCGTTGAGGTGCTCGAACTTCTCTTCCTTGATGCGGAACATCCCGGCGAGGTTGAGCGGCTGTCCGCTGGTGGGCGTCGCCTGCATCGTGAACGGCTCGAGCAGCGCGTAGTCGGCCACGATCGCGCACATCTCGCGCGTGCGGTCGAGATCGGACTCGTACTCGCGCAATAGCCGCTCGATCGGCGCCCACTTCTCCACCGGCTTGCCCTCGGCGTCGAAGAGCTTCTCGCCCTCGTCGGCGAGGAAGGTCCTCTCGATGCAGATCAGCCGGTTCTGCTGCTCGCTGTTGTTCATCGTCACCCGCGCCATGCAGAACGGGTAGCGCCGCACGTAGGCGGGCACGTAGGTCCCCTGCTCCCACGCGCCGCCGCGGACGAACAGGTTCTCGCTCTGCGCGAGCCCGAGCACCGCGACCGCGGCGTAGCTCTTGCCGTTGTCGTTCGAGGTGAACACGATCGGGAAGTCGCGGCAGGCCACCCCGAACTCGGTGTAGCTGAGCGGCATCGCGTTGGTGGTGGCGATGAATTCCGGCAGAAAGCCCGGTGCGGGCAGCATGACGCCGCTCGACTTGTGCAGCGGGACGATCTCACGATAACCGAAGGGCGGGGTGATCTGCATGGAATTCGTCCGATTGGCGGGAGAGCGATCATAGCGACCCGCGCGCGCCGGCGGCAACCCGCCGGATGGCCGAGGCGCGAGGGAGTGAATGATCGACGCCGGTCCGATCGCGCGCGGGCGCGCCGAAATGCGCCCCGAGCGAAACGGCCGGGCCGCCCCCCTTGGCCGGGAGGGTCAGGGTTGTTCGGGGTGCCGCCGGCAGGTAAAATCCCGGCCTCTCATGTGGGGTGGTAGCTCAGCTGGGAGAGCGCCGCGTTCGCAATGCGGAGGTCGGGAGTTCGATCCTCCTCCACTCCACCAATCCTTCCCAATAATCCCAAGGGCCACCCACAGGCGTGCCTCCGGCAGCCATGGGAACACGCGATGACGGGACGTGACATATCGCTCACGGAGTTGTTAGCGGCTTCGTGAACTCTTGTTACGCGGAGTCCCCGCGATTGCCGATTCCAGGCAGACTCCCGTCATGGTGTTCAGCTGGGGTAAGCGACCGTCAGACGTGTTCCGCAAGCGGCGGGAAGAGGATGCTGCGCGGCGTTTGCTCACCCCCACGACCACCTCTTCCGACCATCATCTTCCGGACCGGCCCTCTCTCGACGGCTACAGTGTGCGCGAAGTGCCCCCGGACCAAGCCGCTCAGTTGCTGTTCAAACTGAAACGTCAAACGACTTAAGCGCAGTATCGACCGGACTACGCGTGAGCCCTGCCAAGTTGTGGCCACACCGAGTCTCCCAAAACCGCGGGCAATCAAATTGAAGTTGTACTGCAATGGAATAGAGCACCGCGTTCGCAATGCGGCGGTCGGGAGTTCTCGATCAGGGCCCCTCGCGCGGGGGCCCTTTGCCGTTCTCAGCATACCGATCGCGCTAGAACTTCCCCGACTGATAGTCGTAGACGGCCTGGCGGATCTCATCGGCCGTGTTCATGACGAACGGCCCGTACTTCGCTATCGGCTCGTTGAGCGGCCGGCCGGCGATGACGACGAGCCGCGCGCCCTCCGAGCCCGCGCCGAGCTCGACCCGCTCGCCCTTGCCTAGCACCGCCAGCTCGCCGCGCGCGACCTGCTCGCCGCCGACCCGGCCTGCGCCTTCGAACACGTACGCGAACGCGTTGTCGTCCGCGGGCAGCGGCACTTCGAGCGATGCGCTGGCCGGCAGTGCGATGTCGAGGTAAAGCGGATCCGTCGCGACCGCGCTCACCGGCCCACTCACGTTCCTGAACCGGCCGGCGATGACGCGCACGCGCACGCCGTTGCCCGCGTCGACCTCGGGGATCTCGCCCGGCGGGATGTCCTGATAGCGCGGCGCGGTCATCTTGTCCTTCGCCGGCAGGTTCACCCAGAGCTGGAAACCCCACATCAGGCCATTCTCCTGCTCGGGCATCTCCGAATGCACGATGCCCCGGCCGGCGGTCATCCATTGCACGCTGCCGGGGACGAGCAGGCCGCTATTGCCTTTGTTGTCGCCGTGGCGCATGCGTCCGGCGAGCATATAGGTCACCGTCTCGAAACCGCGGTGCGGATGATCCGGAAAGCCGCCGATGTAGTCGGAAACGTCGTCGGACCGGAACTCGTCGAAGAGCAGGAACGGGTCGAGGTCCGGGAGCGCACGGCCGCCGATCACTCGCGACAGGCGCACACCCGCACCGTCGCTGCTGCTTTGTCCGCGCACGACCTGGGTCACTGTCCGCGCGGCTTGTTTAGTCGCAGTCGCTTGCATGTCGCATCTCCCGGTTGGCAATGGGAGCGTACATTGGGGCGGCAAGGTCGATCGGCAAGCCGCCCGGCGTGGACACTCCGGGCGGGGGTCATTAGACTGGCGCTCTCCCTCTGCCCCGCCGCAAGTCCCCGTGCCGACCGCAGCGACCACGAAGAAGAATTTCTATAAAGATTCGGTGGCCCTGATGCGCATCTCGCAGCAGATCGCCGGCCGCGACGGACTCGCTCGTGTGTCGCTCCTGATGGGGACGCCTGCGAACAAGGACATTCTCGGCCAAGCGGGCCTGCTCGCGCCGGAGCTGGCGGGCGCCGCGCCCGCCGACCTGATGATCCTGGTCGAGGGCGACGGGCAGGCGCTCGCACCGGCGCTCGCCGCGATCGAGGCCCTGCTCGTCGGCGGCGATGCGGCCCCGAGCGCGGGCGCCGTCGAGATCGCGCCGCGCTCGATCGCGATGGGGCTCGAGCGGCTCGCCGACGCCACCCTCGCGCAGATTTCGGTGCCCGGTCCTTACGCCGGCGCCGAGGCGCTGAAAGCGGTCAAGCAGGGCCTGCACGTCTTTCTCTTCAGCGACAACGTACCGCTCGAGGAGGAGCGCACGGTCAAGCAACTCGCGGCGAAGAAGGGCCTCCTCGTGATGGGGCCCGACTGCGGTACCGCGATCATCGGCGGCGTACCGCTCGGCTTCGCGAACGTGGTCCACCGCGGCGTAATCGGCATCGTCGGCGCGTCCGGCACCGGCATGCAGGAAGTCAGCTGCCGCATCCACCAGCGGGGAGAAGGCGTGTCGCACGCGATCGGCACCGGCAGTCGCGACGTGTACGAAGGGATCGGCGGCACGACGCTCCTCGCCGGGCTCGATCTCCTCGCCCGCGATTCCGCGACGCGCGTGATCGTCATCGTGTCGAAGCCCCCCGCGACCGATGTCGCCGCGCGCGCGCTCGCCGCGGCGCGGCGCTCCGGCAAGCCGACGGTCGTGCTGTTCCTCGGCACCGAGGTCGCGGGCGGCGGAAACATCCACCCGGTCTCGACGCTGGAGCAGGCGGCGGCGGCCGCCGTTGCGCTGGCGCGCGGTGCCAAGCCAGCGTCGATCGCGCCGGCTGCGGCGCCGGCCGGATTCGACGCCGCGGTCGCGAAGCTCGCCCCGTCGCAGAAGTTCCTCCGCGGACTCTTCTCCGGCGGCACCTATTGCACCGAGGCGCAGCTCGTCTGGCGCGCGGCCGGCATCGCGACCTGGTCGAACGCGCCGCTCGACAAGCGCTACGCGCTCCCGCATCTCGCCGCTAGCCGCGAGCACACGGCGATCGATCTCGGCGCGGACGAGTTCACCGTCGGCCGGCCGCATCCGATGATCGATTTTGCCGCCCGCGTCGAGCGGCTCGCTGTCGAAGCGCGCGATCGGTCGGTCGCGGCGATCGTGCTCGACGTCGTGCTCGGCTATGGTGCCCACGCCGATCCGGCCGGTGCGCTCGCCCCCGCGGTGCGCGAGGCGCGCGCCGCCGCCGCGAAGGACGGTCGCGAGCTCCTCGTGCTCGGCTTCGCCTGCGGCACCGAGGACGATCCGCAGCAGCTGTCGTCGCAGGCGGCGACGCTCGCGGCGAGCGGCATGATCCTCGCTTCCGGGTCGAGCGCCGCCGCCTCGATGGCGGCTCGTGCCGTCGGCGGCCGCTGAGCGCTGCGTGGCGTTCGACCCGAAGCTCATCGTCGTCGCGTTCGGGGGCAATGCCGTTTACCCGCCGACGATCAAGGGTACCGCGCAGGAGCAGCTCGACATCATGGAGGCGGCCTGCGAGCACCTGGTGCCGATCTTCCGCGCGGGCCACCGCGTCGTGATCACGCACGGGAACGGCCCGGTGGTCGGCAACATCCTCTTTCGGATGGCACGGACCTCGAAAGAGCTGGTGCCGATGCCGATGGACGTGTGCGTCGCGCACTCGCAGGGCGGTATGGGCTACATGCTCCAGCAGAGCCTCGGGAACGTGCTCGCACGCCGCGGGATCACGCTCGGTGTGTCCTCGATCGTCACCGAAGTCGAGGTCGCACCCGACGATCCGGCCTTCGACAATCCGACCAAGCCGGTCGGACGGTTCTTTACCGAAGCCGACGCCGCACGGATCGGCGCCGAGACCGGCTGGGAGTTCGTCGAGGATTCCGGCCGCGGCTGGCGGCGCGTCGTGCCGTCGCCGATGCCGCTCAGGATCCTCGGTGCGCCGGCGATCAACGCGCTTCTCGCCGCCGGCGTGATCCCGATCGCGGCGGGCGGCGGCGGGATTCCGGTGGTGCGCGATCCGGCCGGCGGCCATCGCGGCGTCGCGGCGGTGATCGACAAGGATTTGACGAGCGCGCTCCTCGCCACCGATGTGGGCGCCGGTGTGCTCGTGATGCTCACCGGCGTCGATCGAGTCGCGCTCGATTTCGGACAGCCGTCCGAGCGCGCGGTCGAGCGGATGACGGCGGCGGAAGCAGCGAAGCATCACGCCGACGGACAGTTCCCGCCCGGCAGCATGGGGCCGAAGATCGCCGCGGCGCTGCGCTTCATCACCCGCGGCGGCCCGCGGGCGCTCATCACCGCGCTCGACAAGCTCGAGCTCGCGCTCGCCGGCAAGGCGGGAACGGCAATCGTCCCGTGATCTCCGTAGTGGCCATCGGCATCAAGGCGCGCGCGGCGCTCGAGCGGAGCGGCGCGCTCGCACGCCCGCTCGTCGCGTTCCCCGACGCGCCGTACCTCGACGCCGCGGGCGAGATCATCTGGGTCGGGTCGCGGCTGCCCGCGATGCATCCGCGCGCCGTGATCACGGCAGCGCCGGTGACGCGCGGCGCGGTCGCGCGGTTCGGCGCACTGCCGGATGACACGTGGTCGCCCCGGCTGCCGGCGCGATCGGACGCGACGCTCACGTCCGTGGGCCGCCTGGCGCGCGATGTCGCGCGGCTCGGCGAGCCGCGGGGCTTCGGCGCACTTCTCGGCGGACACGCGCCCGCGTTTCCGCTCGATCTTGCCCTCCCCCGCGTGCATGCGCTCGTTGCCGCCTATCGCACCGGCGATCATGCGGCCGTCCGGCACGCGTCCCGCGCGCTGCTCGGGCTGGGCGGCGGGCTCACGCCGTCGGGCGACGACCTCGTCGGGGGGGCGCTGTTCGGTCGGCTGGTGATCACGGCGGATCCCACGCCGTGGCGCGCGATCGGTGCAGCGCTTGCCTGCGAAGCGGAGCGCACGAGTCACGCCATCAGCGCGGCCCTGCTGGCCGATCTCGCCGCCGGCGCGAGCTTCGCGCCGCTGCACGCCACCGCCGATGCGCTGGCCCGGGGGCACGACGGGCTCGCGCTCGAATCGGCCGGCGTCCTTGCGACGCTCGGCCACTCCTCGGGCTGGGACATGCTGACCGGTCTGGTGATCGGGATTACCGGGACTCTGGACGCCGGACGATGGGCAACCTCCTGACGGATAGGCCCGGCGTGGTGAACGTCGGACTCGAGACGTTCGTCGCGAGTGTCATGGCCGGCGGCGCGCCGGTGGTGAGCCTCGACTGGCGGCCGGCCGGCGACGGCGACGCGGCGCTCGCGTGGACCCTCGCCGAGTTGACCGGCGATCCGGACGATCCCGGCCAACCGGGCTCGCGCATCGATGCGGCGAACCGGACCGCGATGGCGCGGATGCTCGGCGCCCGCGCAGTGCTCGCCGACGTGAGCCTGCGTGCCGACGCGATCTGGCCCGAGCTGTGGGCGAACGGCAGAAAAGCGCTCACGCACGCGGGCGCCCCAATCGCCTGGGAACGGATGTGCGATCCGATGCGCGGCACGCTGATCGGCGCGATGCTCTACGAAGGGTGGGCGAAGAGCGCCGACGAAGCGGCGGAGCGGCTTGCGCGCGGCGAGGTCGCGTTCCTGCCGAACCACGACCTGGGGGCGGTCGGTCCGATGTCGGGGACCATCTCGCCGTCGATGCCGCTTTTCGTCGTGAAGAATCCCGCGCACGGGAACACGGCGTACACCAACTTCAGCGAGGGCATCGGGCGCGTGCTGCGCTTCGGCGCCTACGGTCCGGAGGTGATCGAGCGGCTGAAATGGCTCGCGACCGTCATCGCGCCCGCGCTCAAGACGGCGCTCGCCGCGTTGCCCGACGGGGTCGATTTGAAGGCAATCCAGTCGCAGGCGTTGCTGATGGGCGACGAGGTCCACAGCCGCAATGCGGCCGCGACGGCGCTTTTCCACATGGCGGTCGGCGGCGCCATCGCAGGCAGCTCGCTCGACCGCACGCGTGCGCGCGAGGCACTCGACTTCGTCGCCGCGACCTCGCAGTTCTTCCTCAACCTGTCGATGGTGGCGTCGAAGGCCATCATGGATGCGACCCACGGCGTCGCCGGCTCGTCGATCGTCACTGCGATCGCCCGCAACGGCGTCACCACCGCGATCCGCGTCAGCGGGCTCGGCAAGCGCTGGTTCGAGGCGCCCTCGGACACGCCGGTCGGCCTCTACTTTCCCGGCTTCAAGCAAGAAGACGCCAACGCCGACCTTGGCGACAGCGCGATCTGCGAGACCGCCGGCTACGGCGGGCTCGCGCTCGCCGCCTCGCCGGCGCTCGTCCAGCTCGTCGGCGGGAGCGTCGCCGCGGCGATCGCGTATTCGCGCGAAATGGTCCACGTGACTTGGACGCGGAACCCGGTGATGTCGCTGCCGAATCTCGAGTTCGCCGGCGCACCGGCGGGGATCGAGGTCCGCAAGGTCGTGGACACCGGCATTCGGCCGGTGCTGACGACCGGCATCGCGCACAAGCGGGCGGGCATCGGGCAGATCGGCGCCGGGATCGTGCGCGCGCCGATGGCCTGCTTCACCCAGGCGCTGGCCGCGCTCGCCGATACGGTTCGCTAAGCCGAGACTCGCCGCCGTGGCGGCGAGCGCGAGGCGGTGTGCACCTCGCCCCGTCACTGTTAGGCGGGCCTCGCCCGGTCGCCCGTCCGCCGACTGGCTGTTGCACTGATACGTGCATATGCACTAATATCGTCCCATGTCCGACGTCTCAGCCATCGCCGGCTGCACGTGTCACCGGCTGCGGAAGCTCACGCGGCGGATCACGCAATACTACGACGCTTGCCTCGCCCCGGCGGGACTGCGGGTCACGCAGTACTCGCTGCTCACCAGCGTCGTGCGCGGCGGGCCGGCCACGATGTCTTCGCTCGCCGAGCTGATGGAGATGGACCGCACCACCTTGACGCGGAACCTCAAGCCGCTCGCCGACGTGGGGCTCGTCGAGATCGCACCGGGCGAGGACTCGCGGAGCCGCGTCGTCGCCGCGACGGCGCGCGGGCGCGCGGCATCGACGGCGGCGCGCGAGCTCTGGCGCCGGGCGCAGGACGACGTCAACCGCGCGCTCGGCGCAGACCGGGTCGCCGCGCTGCACGCGACGATCGAGGAGTCGCTCGTGCGGCTGAAGGCGCACGGCGCGAAGAAGCGGCGCGCCGGATGACGCGCGATCGCGTCCTCGTCGTCGTCCTGACCGCGGGCGCGGTCTTTGCCGTCTCGCTCGGGCTGCGGATGGCGCATGCGCTGTTCCTCGGCGACATCAACACCCACACCGGTGTCGGTCTGGTCGCGGTCAGCTTCGCGTTCGCGGTGTCGCAGCTGATGTGGGGCGTCGCGCAGCCGTTCGCCGGCGCGATTGCCGACCGCTACGGCGCCGGACGGGTGATCGCCGGCGGCCTGCTGATGATCGCGGTCGGCAACGCACTCATCCCGTTCGCCGGCTCTACGGCGATGCTCGTGTTCGCAATCGGGCTCCTCATCGCGTGCGGCGCAGGCGCGAGCGGTCCGTCGGTGCTGCTCGCCGCGGTGACGCGGCTGATCCCGCCCGAGAAGCGCGCGATGGCGAGCGGGATCGTGAACGCCGGCGGCTCGTTCGGCCAGTTCACCCTGGTGCCGGTCGCGCTCGGGCTCAGCGGTGCGTTCGGCTGGATGATGACGCTCTGGTTGCTGAGTGCGCTGATCGTGGCGATGATGCCGCTCGCGTCGATCCTCCGCGGGAAGCCCGCCCCCGCTCACGGCGCGGCACACGACGAGTCGCTCGGCGTGGCGATGAAGCGCGCGTTCGGCGACCAGAACTACGTGCTGCTCAACCTCGGCTTTTTCACCTGCGGCTTTCACGTGGCGTTCATCATGACCCACCTGCCGGGCGTGGTCGCCTACTGCGCGCTGCCGCCGGCGGTCGGCGCATGGTCGCTCGCGACGATCGGGCTCTTCAACATCATCGGCAGCGTGGGCGCCGGCTGGGCGATGGGGCGGTGGCGCTCGAAGTCGCTCCTAGCGGCGCTGTACGGGTCGCGGGCGGTGGCGGTGGCGGTGTTTCTCGTCGCGCCCAAGACCGAGCTGACGTTCCTCGTCTTTGCCGCGGTGCTCGGGTTGACCTGGCTCTCGACGGTGCCGCCGACCGCCGGGCTGGTGGCCAAGTTCTACGGCCCGCGCTACATGGCGACGCTCTTCGGCGTCGTAATGCTGTCGCACCAGATCGGCGGCTTCCTCGGCGCGTATCTCGGTGGCAAGGCGTTCGACTCGACGGGCTCGTACGACTGGATGTGGTACGCGGATATCGCGCTCGCGCTCGCCGCGGCGCTCGTGAATCTCCCGATTCGCGAGCGGCCGGTACGCGCGATGGCGGTCCCAGCCTGAAGGCGCGCCACGCCGAGGCCGGCACACATGGAGTCGAACCCGCGCGAATACTTGCAGCACATCCGGTTCACGATCGAAGAACGGTCGGCCGAAGTCGCGCGTGGCCGCATGCCGATCAGCGAGGGCGTCCTCAACCCCTTCGGTACGGTGCACGCCGGCGCGCTGCTGTGGTTCGCCGACGTCGTCGCGACGGTGCTCGCGATCGGCGACACCGAGATCGGGCCGGACGGCAAGGGCTTCCCGCTCGCGGTGACGTTGAACGCGCAGTTGCTCGGCAACCGGCGCACCGGAACGCTCGTCGCCGAGGCGCGCCCGCTTCGCCGCGGCAAGCGGCTGATCGTCGTCCGTACGGAGGTCACGGACGAAGACGGTGCGCTGCTCCTCGACGTCACGACCACGCACATGCCGGCGTAGCACCGGTAACGGTGTCCGTGCGCGTGGAATGCGGTCTAGGTATTTCAACGGATCGTGTTAAAGCCCCCGTGAATTCACAATCCTTCACACCCGACCGTGTGCCGCGTGTCTACACTTTCACCGTGCGCTCTTTCGCGATCTCCGCGGGCTGCAACGCGATTCGGGCAACGGAAGTAGCGGACAGCGCACACCAGACACTCGACCCGCGCGGCACCGCCGCCGGCACTGGAGGCGAGGCGTGCAGGACCCGGTAGTGATCGTTCTGCCCGAGCAGGACTCGTGGCAGGCCTACGTAGAAGATCGGTCCGCCGGCGAGGCGTTCGGCGAGCGCTATCCCGCACTCGAGTGGGCCCACCGCTGGGCGCAGCAGCACCGGCCGAGCCTCGTGCGCGTCATGACCCACGAAGGCGCGGTGGAAGACGAGTGGGCGTATGGTGCCTTCAGGGGGATCCGCCGCATCGGTCCCCCCGAGCCCCGATGAACGTTTTCGTCGTCTACCCGGGTGCCCGCGCTGGCTGGGAGCTGCTGCGCGAGGGCGAACCGGGCCCGCTCCACTTCGACGACCGGGAAGCGGCCATTCGCTACGCACGCTGTCTCGCGGACGTCAACCGACCGAGCGCGCTGAAGGTCGAGACCTCGTTCGGCGGCGTCGAAGCTTCCTGGTTCTTTCGCGAGTCGCCGCGTACCTAAAGCGAGAATTGGGGAGCACGAGGGGATATGCCCCTCGTATCGTGCCATTTGCGCGGACGCACGCTGTCCTTGAAGGCGTCGAGCGGGACGCTCGCGCCAAGATACGCCGGCTGGATCTCTTGCTCCGCGGTCGGCTGATCGGTCGGGAGCCGCGAATGCACGACCGATGTCGCGCGAGTTCACGATTGTTGACAGCGCTCTCGCCCGCGGCGGCGGACACTTCGGCCGAACGACGTAACCGGCACGCGCGTAACCGATGAGCCACGAATACCGCTGCTTCAGAGTCGAGTCCGCCGAGCCGTACGGTTGGGTCGTCTACCTCGAAGGCAACGGCGCCGAGACCGCGCGCTCGCACTTCTTCGTGGGCCGCAGCATCGCCATCGCGCTCGCGCAGCTCTTCGCGGAAGCCCTATCCCCTTGCCGGGTGCGGCTGGTCGATCTCTCCGGGCGCATCACAGACGAGTGGACCTTCGCGCCGCGCCTCGCGCGCAACTGATCAGATCGGCGGCCGCTTCCGCAGCCGCCGCGCGAACACGCTCATCTCCTTCGCCGCCTGCTTGTCGCCGCGCGCTTCGGCCACGGCGATCCCACGCTCGTAGGCGGCGAGCGCCTCGTCCCTGGCCCCGCTTTCCACCAGCGCCTTCCCGAGCAGCTTCCACGCCGCGGAGTAGGTCGGATCCTTCGCCACGGCCTCCCGCAGATGCGTGGCCGCGCTTGGCGGGTCGCCGGCCTTCAGGTACTCGTTACCGAGGGAGAAACGGAGGAGGGCGTTGTCCCGCGGCGTACCGAGCAGCTTGAGCAGATTGGCGAGCGGCGCACCGGGCATGTAAGATTTTGCCATGGCCAAGACCGTCGTCTCGACCGCCGGCGCACCGGCGGCCATCGGCACCTACTCGCAGGCCGTGCGCTGCGGCGACACGGTGTACTGCTCCGGCCAGATCGGCCTCGATCCGGCCTCGATGCAGCTCGTCGAAGGGATCGATGCCCAGGTCGAGCGCGTCTTCGCGAACCTCGCGGCGGTCGCGGCGGCCGCCGGCGGGTCGCTCGCCGACGCGGTCAAGGTGACGATCTATCTCGTCGACCTCGGTCACTTCGCAAGAGTGAACGAGATCATGGCGCAGCATTTCCCGCAGCCGTTCCCCAGCCGCGCCGCCATCGGCGTCGCGTCGCTCCCGCGCGGGGCGCTGGTGGAGGCCGATGCGGTCCTCGTCCTCGCGTAGCGCGCCGATCCCCGGGTCGCTCAAGCCCAAGCTCGCGAAGCTCGGGCTCCACACCGACTTCGACCTCGTCCTCCACCTGCCGCTCCGCTACGAGGACGAGACCGTGCTCACGCCGATCGGCGCGGCGCGACACGGGGTCCCGGTGCTGGTCGAGGGCGAGGTCGTTTCGAGCGAGGTCGCTTACCGTCCACGCAAGCAGCTCGTGCTGAAGGTGCGCGATGCGACCGGGCTCGTCTTCGTGCGTTTCCTCAACTTCTACCCGAGCCTCACGAAGTCGCTCGTCGAAGGCGCGCGCGTCCGGCTCTTCGGCGAGGTGCGCCCGGGCTTCTTCGGCGGCGAGATGGTCCATCCGCGCTTTCGCGTGCTGCGGGGACCGGAGCCGCTGCCCGAGTCGCTCACGCCCGTCTACCCGGCGACCGCCGGGGTCCCGCAGGCGGGTTTGCGGCGGCTCATCGATGACGCGCTCGCGCGGAGCGACCTCGCCGACACGCTCCCCGAGGCGATCCGTTCGGCGAATGGCCTGGAGCCGTTCGGGCCTTCGGTGCTCGTGCTTCACCGGCCGCCGCCGGACGTCGATGCCGCGGCGCTCGAGACGCGGACGCACCCGGCGTGGCGGCGCATGAAGTTCGACGAGCTGCTCGGCCAGCAGCTCTCGATGCGCATGCACTATCGTGCCCGGCGCGCGCAGCGCGCCCCGCCCCTCGCACCCGGCGGTGAGCTCGCCGGCAAGCTCATCGCTGCGCTACCCTTCCGGCTCACCGCGGCGCAGACCCGCGCCTGGGGCGAGATCGAGCGTGACCTCGCCGAAGCCCACCCGATGAACCGCCTGCTGCAGGGCGACGTCGGCAGCGGCAAGACGATTGTCGCCGCGCTGGGGTGCGTCCGCGCCGTCGAGCGCGGGTGGCAGGCAGCGGTGATGGCGCCGACCGAGATCCTCGCCGAGCAGCATCACCGGAAGTTCGCCGCGTGGCTCGCGCCGCTCGGCCTCCGCATCGCCTGGCTCGCCGGGGCCAACACCGCGCGCGAGCGCCGGGCCGCGCTCGCCGCGGTGGCCGCGGGCGAAACGCAGATCGCGATCGGGACCCATGCGCTCTTCCAGGACAAGGTGGCGTTTGCGCGGCTGGGGCTCGCGATCGTCGACGAGCAGCACCGGTTCGGCGTGCGGCAGCGGCTTGCGCTGCGGAAGAAAGGGCAGGGCGAAGCCCTGGTGCCGCACCAGCTCATGATGAGCGCGACGCCCATCCCGCGTACGCTGTCGATGAGCTGCTACGCCGACCTCGACGTCTCGCTGATCGACGAGCTGCCGCCGGGGCGCAAGCCCGTCCTCACCAAGCTGGTCGCCGCTACCCGGCGCGACGAGGTCGTGCGGCGCATCCGCGACGCGTGCGAAGAGGGCCGTCAGGCGTACTGGGTATGTCCGCTGATCGAGGAGTCGGAGGCGCTCGAGCTGAAGAACGCGCTCGAGACGCACGCGCGCCTCGCCGCCGAGCTGCCCGGCATCGCGGTCGGGCTGGTGCACGGCCGCCTCCCTGCGACCGAGAAAGCGGCGGTGATGGAGGCGTTCGAATCCGGCCGCGTGCAGCTCCTCGTCGCGACGACCGTGATCGAGGTCGGCGTCGACGTGTCCAATGCTTCGCTGATGGTGATCGAGCATGCCGAGCGGTTCGGCCTCGCGCAGCTCCACCAGCTCCGCGGAAGAGTCGGGCGCGGCGCCGACGCGAGCATCTGCATCCTGCTCTACGAGAATCCGCTGTCCGAGGCGGCGCGCGTGCGGCTCAAGGTGATCTTCGAGCACGCCGACGGCTTCCGCATCGCGCACGAGGACATGCTGCTGCGGGGCCCGGGCGAATACCTCGGCGCGCGCCAGAGCGGCCTGCCGCTGCTGCGGTTCGCGGACCTGGTGCGGGACGAGGGTCTCGTCGCCGCCGCGCGCGCCGCCGCGGAGCTGATGCTCGATCGGCATCCGGACGCCGCGGCGCGCCACGCCGCGCGCTGGATGAGCGGGCGCAGCGAGTTGATGGCGGTGTGACCGGGTACGATCGGCCCGTGTCCGATTCGCCGATGTCGGAACCCCCCGTATCCGATTCCCCCGTATCCGATTCCGCCGTGTCTGATTCCCCGCGATCCGCGCCCGAGCTTCGCCACCGCATCGTGCTCTACGAGCGTCTGATGCGGCTCGACAAGCCGATCGGGACGCTGCTCCTACTCTGGCCGACGCTGTGGGCGGTGTGGATCGCCGCGTTCGGCCGCCCGCACTGGGCGACGGTCTGGATCTTCGCGCTCGGCACGCTTCTCATGCGCTCGGCCGGCTGCGTGGTGAACGATGTCTGGGACGCGGGGTACGACGCGCGGGTGAAACGCACCCGCGACCGGCCTGTCGCCACCGGCGAGGTGAGCCGGCGCGAGGCCCTCCTGCTCGGCGCGACGCTCGCGCTGATGGCGTTCGCGCTAGTGCTCCACTTCAACCCTTTCACGATCGCGCTATCGTTCGTCGCGCTCGCGCTCGCGGTGACCTATCCGCTCACCAAGCGCTTTCTCCTCTTGCCGCAGGCCTATCTCGGCATCGCGTTCGGGTTCGGGATCCCGATGGCATTCGCCGCCCAGGTCGACGAGCTGCCGGCGACCGCCTGGTGGCTCCTCGCGGCCAACGTCCTGTGGGCGGTGGCCTACGATACCGAGTACGCGATGGTCGATCGCGACGACGACCTCCAGATCGGCATCCGGACGTCGGCGATCGCGTTCGGTCGCTACGATGTCGCGGCGACGATGGCGTGCTATG
Organism: uncultured beta proteobacterium; assembly: GCA_963754305.1. Classification (GTDB taxonomy): domain Bacteria; phylum Pseudomonadota; class Gammaproteobacteria; order Burkholderiales; family SG8-39; genus DATEDA01. The sequence continues at coordinate 89,569 of CAVWFR010000048.1, forward strand.
GCGGAATGCTCGCGATTCTCGCCTGGGTCGGGGTGTACGAGAAGCTCGCCTGGCCTTACTATGCCGGGCTTGCGATCGCCGCCGTGCTCATGGGCTATCACTACACGCTCATCCGCGGCCGCACGCGCGAGGGCTGCTTCAAGGCCTTCCTCCACAACAACTGGGTGGGTGCGGCGATCTTCGCCGGCATCGCAGCGGCGTACGCGCTCGGCGGCGCTTGGCCGCGCTGGGCATCGTCCGGCGCGGTCAACTGACGGTAACGGGAAAAGAGGCATGGATCTGGGTTTGAAGGACCGGGTAGTGCTCATCACCGGCGGCAGCAAGGGCATCGGGCTCGCGTGCGCGAAGGCGTTTCTCGCCGAAGGCGCGAAAGTCGCGATCGCCTCGCGCAGCAAGGTGAACCTCGTCTCGGCGGACCGCCAGCTGAAGGCGCTCGGCCAGGGTCAGGAGGTGGTGAAGGTCGCCGCGGACCTGCTCGACCCCGTGAACGCGCGGCGGATGGCGGCCGAGGTCGAGCAGGCGCTGGGACCGATCGACGTGCTCGTCAACTCCGCCGGGGCGGCGAAGCGCACACCGGCGGAGGACCTGACGCCGGAGGCGTGGCGTGCCGCCATGGATGCGAAGTACTTTACCTACGTGCACGCGATCGACGCGGTCATCAAGGGCATGGCGGCACGCAAGCGCGGTGCGATCGTCAATGTCGTCGGCTCCGGCGGCAAGGTCGCCAGCCCGTCGCACCTCGCGGGCGGCGCGGCGAACGCGGCGCTGATGCTGATCTCCGCCGGGCTCGCCAACGCGTACGGTCGCGTGGGCATCCGCGTGAACGCCGTGAACCCCGGCGCCACCCTCACCGACCGGCTGAAGCAGGGCATGGAAGCCGACGCGAAGACCGGGGGAATCACCCCCGAGCAGGCCCTCGAGCGCGCCACCGCGAGAGTCGCGCTCGGGCGCCTCGCCGAGCCCGACGAGATCGCCAACGTCGTGGTCTTCCTCGCCTCGGACCGGGCGAGCTACGTCACCGGCACGATCGTCGCGATGGATGGCGCGGCCGTGCCGATCGTCGTCTGACCGGCGAGCGGGAGCGGGTCCGGTGGGCGGGTTCGAGTTGCTGAACCGATTCGCCGCTCCGGTCTATCCCCAGCTCGCCGCGGGCGAGCGCGCGATCACCGATGTCCGCATGGGCGGCGATACCGCCGTGCTCACCGATCGCCGGGTCGTGGTCGCGGGACAGAACTTCGAGCAGAGCCTGCCGCTCGCGCACATCGCGCTGGTGCGGGTGCGGTTCGAGCGCATCGCCCGCGACCTCGTGCTGGCCGCGGTGGCGATCCTCGCCGCGGTCGTCCTTTTCACGATCGCTTCGCCGGCGCGCACCTTCCTGCTGAACCAGACGGTCGCCCTGGAGCCACACGCGCAAGCCGAGCGCGAGGCGAACGAGGGCAACTCGCTCGCCCAGGGCGTGCAGCGGTTGGTGGGAGTGCTCGCCTCCATCGCGCGGGCGCTCCCGTTCTTCGGCTGGCTGCTCATCATTGCCGCCGCAGCGAAGCTCGGGCTCGGGATCCTGGGGCGCACCGTCGTTACCGTCGCCGCGAGCGGCGGTGAGATCGAGTTCGCCAAACGCGGCCGCGACCGGTCGCTGCACGAGTTCATCGCCGAGGTCGGACGGCAGCTGCCCGCGCCATGAAGTACCGCGACCTCCGCGACTTCATCGCGCGGCTCGAGCGGCTGGGCGAGCTGAAGCGCGTCGCGGCCGAGATCGATCCGCGGCTCGAGATGACCGAGATCTGCGACCGCGTGCTGAAGGCGGGCGGGCCGGCGGTGCTGTTCGAGCGGCCGAAGGGGCACACGATTCCGGTGCTCGGCAACCTTTTCGGCACCACGCGGCGGGTGGCGCTTGCGTTGGGAGTCGATGCCGGGGTCGCTGCTGGCGGGACCGGCGGCGCCAACACGCTGGCCGCGTTGCGGGACATCGGCAAGCTTCTCGCATTCCTCAAGGAGCCCGAGCCGCCGCAGGGCTTCAAGGACGTGATCGAGCGCTGGATCCCGATTGGCCGCGAAGTGATCCACATGGCGCCGAAGGTGGTCACGAGCGCGCCGTGCCAGGAGCTTGCCTGGGACGGGCGCGACCTCGATCTCGGCCGGCTGCCGATCCAGACCTGCTGGCCGGACGATGCGGCGCCGCTCATCACCTGGGGTCTCGTCATCACCCGCGGGCCGCGCCGAAAGCGCCAGAACCTCGGCATCTACCGCCAGCAGGTCATCGCGCCGGATAAGGTCATCATGCGCTGGCTCGCGCACCGCGGCGGCGCGCTCGACTTCCGCGATCACTGCGAGGCGCAGCCGGGAACGCCGTTCCCGGTCGCGGTCGCGCTCGGCGCCGACCCGGCCACGATTCTCGGGGCGGTCACGCCGGTGCCCGACACGCTCTCGGAGTATCAGTTCGCGGGGCTCCTGAGGGGCGCACGCACCGAGGTCGTGAAGTGCATCGGCTCCGACCTGCAGGTGCCCGCCACGGCGGAGATCGTTCTCGAGGGAGCGATCCACCCCGGAGAGGGCGCGCTCGAGGGCCCGTTCGGCGACCACACGGGCTACTACAACGAGCGGGAGCGTTTCCCGGTCTTCACCCTCGAGCGCATCACGATGCGCCGCGACCCGCTCTATCACTCGACCTACACCGGGAAGCCGCCCGACGAGCCGGCGGTGCTCGGCATGGCGCTGAACGAGGTGTTCGTGCCGATCCTGCAGCGCCAGTTCCCCGAGATCGTGGACTTCTACCTGCCCCCCGAGGGCTGTTCCTACCGCCTCGCGGTGGCGAGCCTGCGCAAGGCTTATCCGGGTCACGCCAAGCGCGTCATGTTCGGGATCTGGAGCTTCCTGCGGCAGTTCATGTATACGAAGATCGTGCTGGTGGTCGACGACGACGTGAACGTCCGGGACTGGAAGGAAGTGATCTGGGCGCTGACGACGCGCGTTGACGCCGCGCGCGACGTGACGATCGTCGAGCACACGCCGATCGACTACCTCGATTTCGCGAGCCCGGTCGCGGGGCTCGGCTCGAAGATGGGTATCGACGCGACCAACAAGTGGCCCGGTGAGACCGCGCGCAGCTGGGGCAAGCCGATCGCCATGGACGCCGCGGTGAAGCGGCGGGTCGACGAGCTGTGGCAGTCTCTGGGCCTATAGGTTCTGAACAGCCGATTTCGAACTGGCGGAAGGAGAGCTGAAATGGCCGATACCGTGGCCGACGACAAGAAAGTGAAGGACGTGGCGCTGCTCGTCTACATCCTGCAGGCCGTGGGGTTCTTTATCGGCATCACGTGGATCGTGGCCCTGATCATCAACTACGTTAAGCGCGACGACGTGCGCGGCACCTGGGTCGAATCGCACTTCGAATGGCAGATCAAGACGTTCTGGATCGGGCTCGCGCTCGGCATCGTCGGCGCGCTCACCATCTTCATCCTGATCGGCTTCCCGATCCTGTTCGCACTCACGATCTGGGTGATCTACCGCATCGTGAAGGGCTGGCTCGCGCTGAACGACGGCAAGCCGCTCGGCAACGGATTCTTCTAGCATGGCGGCAACCGAGAACCCGTCCGGCGCCGAGCCGATGCGCTCGGTGGTGACGGTCGCGAATATCGTCTATGCCCTGCACACGTTCGCGATCATCATCGGCATCGCGGGCAGTGCGACCGTGGTCGGCAGCTTCGTCGGGAGCGTGCCGTCGATCATCGCGGTGATCCTGAACTACATCAAGCGCGGCGATGCGCGCGGCACCTGGGCGGAGTCGCACTACCGCTGGCAGATCCGCACCTTCTGGTTCGCGCTGCTCTGGGCGATCATCGGCGTGGTGCTGATCATAACGATCCTAGGCGCGGTCTTCGGTATTCCGATCCTGGGTGTACTGACGCTCTGGCTCGTCTACCGCATCGCGCGCGGCTGGCTGCGGCTGCGCGACAAGCGACCGATGTACGTCTAGTTGTCGCGGATCTGGAGCACGAGCGCACGCGGCAGCCCGAGCCGCGGCGCGCGGAAATCGATCTCGAACGTCAGGACGAGCGCGTCGCCGTCACCGTTGAAAGCGCGCACGAAATGCTCGGCATCCGGGGCAGGCCGGGATGCCGCGCCGGCGAGGAACACGCGCTTGCCGTCGCGGGCTTCCGTCGGCGCGTCCTCCGCCGCCGACGCCCTGTCGGCCACCCGCCGCAGGCGAGGCCGCGCCGGGTCCGTGCCGACGTCCAGCTCGAACAGCTTGTCCTCCGCAGCGCGCACCGCGCGAAGCGTCCGTCCATCCGCGCTCAATCCGAACGATCGCAGCTCGCCCCGCCCGCCGACCCAGAGCGTGTGCACGATCTTGCCGTAGCGGTCCGACCCGCGCCGCGCATCGACTGTCACGAGCTTGTCGGAAGCGTCGCCGACGCCGCTCGTCCAGATGTAGAGGTACGCCTGGTGGGCGTGCGCGGCGCCGCACACGAGAGCGCCCGCCAGCGCCGCCCCGGCGATCATCGAACGGGACATCTCGCCTCCTGATCACCGACTACGGCGCGAGCTTGCCTCATGCGCAATCTTCCCCGCCGGCTCCATCCCTGGGCCGTGCAAACGTCCCGTCCGGTATAACGCGTGCTTGATCGTTCATCGTTGTCGGGTAAGATTGGCCGGAGGGGTAGCATATTCCGGGCCGCCGCCCTCGGCGGCTTGCATCAGCCCTGATCGGACGAACAATGCTCGAGCCAAGACGAGTTGCGTTGGGCACCCGCCGCCACCTCGGCCAGGTGGCCGCGGCGGCGCTCGTCGCGCTCGGCGGCCCGGTGTTCGCCGACGTGTACTCGTTCACGGACGACGATGGCACGGTCCGCTTCTCCAACCAGCCCGACGACCCGCGCTACAAGCTCTTCCTGCGGGATCCCTCCGAGTACAAGCTGAAGGACACGAAAGAGCTGCGCAACCTCCGCAACCCCGGCGACTACCGCCTGCGCGCGCCGTGGGGCAAGAAGGCCGACCCCGATCTCCTCCAGAACCCGCTGCTCGAAGGCAAGCCGTTCCAGGACCACGTCATCGAGGCGGCGAGGGATACGCGGCTCGACCCGGCGCTGATCCACGCCGTGATCACCGCCGAGTCGAACTACAACCCGAACGCCGTGAGCCACAAGGGCGCCCAGGGCCTCATGCAGCTCATGCCCGACACCGCGCGGCGGTACGGCGTGACGACGAAGGAGATCAAGCAGCCGGGCAAGAACATCAAGGCGGGCTCGCAGTATCTCGCCGATCTCATCCGGATGTTCGACGGCGACATCCGGCTCGCGCTCGCGGGCTATAACGCCGGCGAGAACGTCGTCGTCCGCTACGGCCACAAGGTCCCGCCGTACGCCGAGACGCAGGCCTATGTGCCGCGGGTGCTCCGCGTCTACGACCAGCTCCGCTTGCCCGGCGGCTGACCGCCTGCAATGAATCGGTCATCTCGCGCGCCTAGACTCGAGCGCGAGCCGTGCGGATCCTCTTCCTCTCCGACGTGTACTTCCCGCGCATCAACGGCGTCTCGACCTCGATCCAGACCTTCCGTCGCGAGCTCGCGGCGATCGGCCTGGTCGGACCGAAGATTTCGCCGGTGGCGGAGCACGCCGGTCCGGCATGGCGTGCGTTGCGGGGCCGGGGAGTTGCCGGGGCGGACCTCAGCGAGGCGTTGATCGGCGCCGTCGTCGCGGTCCGTCGCGATACTAAGCATCGTGACGTTCGATAGTCGCGCTGCCAAGCTCCCGGGCGACGAGCTCCTCGCCTGAACCGCATGCGAACCCTAGTCACCGGCGGCGCCGGCTACATCGGCTCTCACACCTGCGTCGAACTGCTCGCCGCCGGCCACGAAATCGTAATCATCGACGATCTCTCCAACGCGAGCCCGCTTGCGATCGAGCGCATCCAGCGCATCGCCGGCAGGCGTGTCGAGTTCGTCCACGCGCGCGTGCAGGACGAGGCTGTGATCGCCGCAGCGACTCCGGCGCGCATCGACGCGGCAATTCACTTCGCAGCGTTCAAGGCGGTCGGTGAGTCGGTCGCAAAGCCGCTCGCGTACTACGAGAACAATCTCGGGAGCCTCGCGAGCCTCATCCGCCTCCTCGGCGAGCGCGGCGCGAAGCACATCGTGTTCAGCTCCTCCGCGACCGTCTACGGCGAGCCCGATCGCGTCCCGATCCCGGAGTCGGCCCCGCTGAAACCGACCAATCCCTATGGCTGGACGAAACGGCTCGGCGAGCAGGTGCTCCGTGATCTCGCAGCCGCCGAGCCAGACTGGAAGGTCACGCTCTTGCGCTACTTCAACCCCGTCGGCGCCCACGCCAGCGGGCTCATCGGCGAAGATCCGCGCGGTATCCCGAACAACCTCATGCCGGTGATCTCGCAGGTCGCGGTCGGCCGGCTGCCGGAGTTGAAGGTGTACGGCGATGACTATCCGACGCGCGACGGCACCGGTGTGCGCGACTACCTGCACGTCGTGGATCTGGCCGTGGGGCACGTCCGCGCGCTCGAACGCGCCGGCCGAAACGGGCTGCTCACCGTCAATCTCGGCACCGGCCTCGGACACAGCGTGCTCGAGGTGGTACGCGCATTCGAAGCCGCGTCCGGCCGTACGATCGCCCACCGCATCGTTGCGCGGCGCCCGGGCGACGTGGCCGAGGTCTACGCGGACGCGTCGCTCGCCGCAAGCGCATTGGGCTGGAAAGCCGAACGCGGGATCGATGAGATGTGCCGCGACGCGTGGAACTGGCAGTCGCGCAACCCCGAGGGCTACCGCGCGTGATCCTTCGCCACCGCCTGCCCAACGGCAAGGCGTCGTTCGGCCCGCTTTCCTGGGTGCGATCGCTCGAGACCTGGGTGATTCGATCGTTGTTCGGTCACGCTCCGAACTCGAAGCCACCCGTTTTCATCGAGCCTCCGTACCGCGCTCGCTACGCCGCCTTGCTCGACCTCACACCCGCGGCCGCGTATCCGGCATCTTTACCGCGCGCTCTTCGCTGACCACCCATTCGCCCAGGGTGCCGGCGGCTGTGGGATGCATACGCCTTTCCCGGGTTTGGTCCGCAAGGCACCGTGCGCGGGGTGTTCGGTGATCCGAAGGCGCGTGTCATCACCCTTGTACGGCGCTCAAAAAAACGCTCTGCGGCGGTTGCCGACGAGCGCACCGGGCTGGTACGACCGGCGCACGCGCCGCACGCGCGAGCTGTCCTGCGGCGATGCGCGCATCTACCTCGAATTCGAGGTTCGACGCGTACAGTGCAAGAGCTGCGGCACAGTGAAGCGCGAGCACCTGGAGTTCCTCGCCGACAACCCGTTCTACACCAAGCGCTTTGCCCATTGCGTGGGTCGGCGCTGCCGCTCCGCGACGATCAAGGACATCGCCCAGGAGTGGCAGTGTCCCGTTCTTAGTTGAAGCTTTGGACGGCGGTCCGTTCACAGGCTAGGCAGCGCGCGTCGTCACGTCAACCTCCTCGACTGATCGCCGAGTGCAGTGCCAAGCACCCAGAGCTGACGATGGCCCTGGATCTTGCGGAACGACTTCTCCGCTTCCAGGAATCCAGTCGCCGTCCAGCGCAGCGCCATCTCTCGGCGTCGCGGTAGCGACTGACGCGATGGGTCACCCGACGTACCGCACCGTTCGGATTCTCGATGACGTTGGTGCTCGCCAGGCAGCGCATCAGCGAGGGCGTGAGCCTCAGCGATGAGTGAAGGTCTCCTCCAGCCCCTCGAGCAGGCTCGCCGCGGCGTCGGCGTACTCGGTCTTGAGCCAGGCGGCCTGCTGCTTCAGCTTCGCGATCCCGTCCTTCTCGGGCAGCTTGTAGGCCGCATGCATCACCGCTCTCACCTGCGCGGCGATCGGCTTTGGCGATGCCCACCGTCCCGGCCATGCGCGACAGCACCTCGGCGTACTGGCGCGTCGAGACGCCCCGAACCAGGATGTCGCCGATGCGCTCACCCAGTCGCGGCTCGGCCTGCAGCCGTTCGTAGACCGGAATGGCCCCTTCCTTGCCCCGGCCGGCTCGGCGGCGAAGCCGCGGCCGCTTGAGCGCAAGCTTCCTCTCCCCCAGCACGATGCGCCCGGGCTGGCTGCCATGCCCGAGGACTTCGCCCAGCCGCCGACCCTGATGCTTGGCCCCGGCCACCTCCTGCGCCGAGAGCATCAAGAGCTGCTCGACGAACCCGCGTGCGGCCCCGTTCATCAGCTCGTCGATGCTCGCTGTCGCGTTCTCGACCAACTCCAGTATCGGCAGCAGCACCTGGCCCTGGTCGGCAAAGGCCGCTCGCACTGCGCTGGCGAGGTCGTCTTGCCCGACGAGGGCCAGTCGAGGTAACCTCACCCTGGAGGGCAAGCGATCGCTCAAGCTCCTGCTCGCGGCCAACAAGCGGCTGAACACCGCCTACCTGCTGAAGGAGTCCTTCGGGCAACTGTGGCGCTACCAAAGCGAGGCCTGGGCGCGGCGCTTCTTCGAGAACTGGCGAGCGAGCCTGAAGTGGCAGCGCCTTGCCCGCTACGAGAAGTTCGCCCAAATGATCGAGCGCGATTGGGATGGAATCGCCGCTTACTGCAAACCCGAGAACAAGGTCTCGCTGGGATTCGTCGAGGGCTTGAACAGCAAGATCCGCGTCATCCAGAATACCTGCGGCTCAAGATCCTCACTTGCATGCTACCGGCGCTCTGAATTGCCCCAAAACCACCCACTCGATTCCCTGAAGAGCCCAAATTTTAGGCAGCGGCGCAATCTCATATTGCTTCGCGCGGGGGATAGCTCGCTGCACAGGACCTTTTTCCGGGGCTCGCCGTCCGCGCGCACCTGGGACATGCACATAAGCTATTACGGGTCCGCGGGCGAGCCGGTAGTCGTTCGAGGCGAAGAAGTGTCGTGGAGCGCTGACGGCGGGCGATCGAAATTCAACGGGCTCTTTAGTTGCATCGAAAAGCTACCGTCGCTTTTGGATAACTACCAGTATATTGCGATCCCGGACGACGACTTGATTTGCTCCAAAGACGATTGGAACGTGGCGTTTTCGCTTGCTGACAAATATCAGCTTGGTGCCTGCCAATTGAGTTTGGTTCCTCGTTCCTATTACTCGCATGACATTACGCTCCGACGGCCTGGCCTTCTGTTGAGGTACGTAACGATGGTGGAGGCTATGGCGCCCATAATTCGTACAGACGTTTTACGAAGGCTGTTACCGGTTATGGCGCTAACGGATAATTTTTGGGGAATTGACGATGTTTTAGCTGATCTGCTGATCGACAAGCCGAAATCGGTCGCAATCTTAGATGCCGTAAGTGTTGTACATACGCGAGCGGTGATGAGCGGTCCCATGTATGACATAATCATAAATCAAGGAAGGACGCCATGGGAAGCACGAGAGGCCTTTATGCAGCGTCACGGATTTCATTCTCATGACAGAAAGCTGCTCGGGGCCGTTGGTGCGAACGGTCGAGAACGGAGCGATACTGGGCAAATCGAACAACCACTCCGACTGCCAGATTTGTTGCAGCGATATCGAAAAAAACGAAAGATCTACAGCATCGCCCGCTCAGAACTAGCCATCTTCAACATGCGATGTCAGTTCGACCGAATTGAAAAGCTGCTATTCCCAAAAAGCTGAGCTTACCGGAATATGTCAATGACTTTTGAGACACCTAGTTCTCGGAATTAGTGAGCAACGCGGGTGTCGGGGTCAGGTCATTGCTGGTCGCTGTGGGTTCGGTTTTGGGTAATAGCGCACGATGATGACGCGCCCCCGTGCGTGCCGCTGACGCCACTGATGGACCCAGGAGATCCAGAGATCCAGCCCGTAATGCAGGAAGATGTTGGCAAGGAGCGGACTGATCCTCGCCCCCTGCGGTGTGCCCCGGTCGGTCGCGTGAATCTCACCGCTCTCCAGGATCCCCGTCTCCAGCCACATGCGAACAAGCCGCATGATTCGTGGATCGGCGACCCGGTGCGCCAGCATCCGCAACAGCCACTCGTGGTCAACCGAGTCGAAGAAGCTGCGAATATCAGCATCGAGCACCCAGGTCACGCGCTGGCTCATCAAGGCGGTGTGTAAGGCTGCTACATAGCTGCTCGACATTCCGGGCAAGCCCTCGGCGTCGCAACCATGTTCGAGGTTTTCCGATGGCGCGGAAGGGCGAGCCTGCGTGCGCTGTGGCTCGATATCTGGGCGTCGATCTTCGGCGGCTTACCGACATGATTCGGATTTTGATCGCATAGATTCCGGGCCATGGCCGCGGCCGCCGCCGATCGCGATCGCATCGCTGCCGGCGGCCAACGACGCAGCCGTGCCGGGTTCGAGTGGGGGCGCGCTCACGGCCGGTGTTGACTGCTATTTATGTCGATGGCATAATTCGCCGTCAGCGCGACCACCGATTGGAGCGTCTGCGTGCCGCGTGTCGCTAACTTGCAAACTAAAGGGACCATCGCCGATGCATTCCATTGCCGTCTTCGCCGAACCGCGCGCCGCTCCCGATAGCTCTCATCTTGCCGCTCCCGCGGCCTGGAGCCAGAAAACGCGGGCACTGGCCGCCGTCGCGATTGTCGCCGGCGCGATCTTTCTCACCGCGTGCACGGATGGCGGAAGCTCTGACAAAAATTCGAATCAGTCGACTGCGGGAGCAGCGACCACGGCGGCGACGGCGGCGGAAAGTGGATCGACTAGCACACAGCTCCCCTCCACGAGCACCAGTGGCGGAAGCTCTGGCGGAAACTCGAGTCAGTCGATTGCGGGAGCAGCGACCGCGCCCGCGACGGCGGCGGAAAGCGGATCGACTAGCACACAGCTCCCCTCCACGAGCACCAGTGGCGGAAGCTCTGGCGGAAACTCGAGTCAGTCGACTGCGGGAGCAGCGACCGCGCCGGGGACCGCGGGAATCGGATCGGTCAGCCTACAGCTAACTTCCACCAGCTCCGCACCAACCACCTCTTCTCCGAATTCCGGGCAGCCTCTTCAAACCAAAGTTTCTATCAGCGGGAATCGCTTCATGATCAATGGAGCGCTCACTCATCGGGGCACGGCTCTTGAAGGGCTGTTGCCAAACTCCCGGATGGTACAAGCCACCTTTGACGATGAGAACTTTTCCACCGCCTCGAATTGGCGCTATCCAGATACCGGAACCTGGGATCCGGAACGCAATCTGAGGGAGTTCATCGCCGCTTTGCCTGCCTACCGAAATGCCGGCCTGCTTGCGGTCACCATAAGTTTCCAGGGCGGTGGTCCCGTTGCCAACCAGTTCGTCACGGGACAGCCGTGGATTAACTCTGCCTTCGACAGTAACGGTGATCTCAAATCGGCCTCTCTCTCGCGACTCGACCGAGCCATCCGGGCGCTTGATGCTCAAGGAATGGTTGCTATCGTGGGACTCTTTTACTTCGGCCAGGCTAATCGGCTCGCGGGAGACGCGGCGATCTTCAACGCCACCGACAGGGCGACCGACTGGCTCCTCTCGCAGGGATACACGAACGTCCTCATCGAGATCAGTAACGAGGCCGGTAATGGGTATGTCCAGCCCATCCTGCAACCGTCTCAGATCAGCAACCTGATTCAACGGATCAAATCCCGCTCCGGCTCGCGCCTGTTGGTTTCAACGAGCTTCCTCGCCGGGCACGTGCCGCCAGCCTCCGTCCTGCAGGCGTCCGACTATGTCCTGCTCCACGGGAACGATCTCTCAGCATCCGCCCTGCAAAGCTACATCCGCTCGATCAAACAGCTTACGACGAAGCCGGTCATCGTCAACGAAGACTCAACGAACCTATCAAACTGGGATGTCGCGGTGTCCGAGGGAGTATCGTGGGGCTACTATGACCAGGGAGCCAACAACTACCGTGACGGCTTCCAGTCCCCTCCGGTGAACTGGGAGATCAAGACGCCAGAAAAGCAGCTGTTCTTCGGCCGCATAACCTCAAGCTCAAGCCCCGCAACTGGCGGAACTCAGGCGGTGCTCGGCTTCACCCTCATCAACGCGGATACGGATCAGCCGGTGGGAGGCTACGATCCGATCGCTGAAGGCGCAGTAATTAATCTCGCTTCCCTGCCTACGGCAAATCTTGCGCTGCGTGCGAATACCCACCCGGGAGTCGTAGGAAGCGTCGCTCTTCAGTTGGATTCGGCGGGTTCTCGACTCGAGAATATGGCGCCTTACGCCGTCTGCGGCGATACCGGGGGCGATTACTCTCCGTGCACCCTGGCGGTGGGAAATCATTCCGTTGCGGCAACTCCGTACAGTCTTCCGAACGGCGGTGGAACGGCCGGGCCGTCGAAGATCACTCGCTTTGAAATCCGCAGCACCATTAGCCCTTCAGCGTCGCCTATACCCACACCCTCGCCCACTCCTTCACCCACACCTCAGCCCGGGAACACCCAGGCGGTGCTCGGCTTCACCCTCATCAACGCGGATACGGATCAGCCGGTGGGAGGCTACGATCCGATCGCTGAAGGCGCAGTAATTAATCTCGCTTCCCTGCCTACGGCAAATCTTGCGCTGCGTGCGAATACCCAGCCGGGAGTCGTAGGAAGCGTCGCTCTTCAGTTGGATTCGGCGGGTTCTCGACTCGAGAATATGGCTCCTTACGCCGTCTGCGGCGATACCGGGGGCGATTACTCTCCGTGCACCCTGGCGGTGGGAAATCATTCCGTTGCGGCAACTCCGTACAGTCTTCCGAACGGCGGTGGAACGGCCGGGCCGTCGAAGATCACTCGCTTTGAAATCCGCAGCACCATTAACCCTTCAGCGTCGCCTATACCCACACCTTCGCCCATCCCTCAGCCAGGAACCATGGTGTTTCCGGGCCCGAACTGGGAAATCGCGACCCCTGAGTCCCAAAACGTAGATTCCGCGTTGCTGCAGAACGCTTTGAACTATCTCGCGTCGCAGATGGATATCTCCGAAGCCGCTGTCATTCGAAATGGCCGGGTGATTTGGAACGGCGGGAACCTCAATTACCGGCATACCGTCTGGTCGACAACCAAGTCGTTTGCGAGCACGGTGCTCGGACTTCTTATCGACGATGGCAAAGCGACGCTCGACACGCGAGCATCAACCCGCGTTCCTGAGCTTGTCTCAAGATACAACGGGGTAACCCTGAGACACTTCACCACGATGACCTCCGGATACGATGCCGTAGGCGGCAGTTACGACCCAGTCGATGGAAGCTACGCATGGTGGATTCCCGAAACGCCAATGTTCGCTCCGGGAGCGAGGTTCGCCTACAGTGACGACGCCATGAATCAATTTGGCTATGTCATGACGAAAATCGCGGGTGAGAATCTCTCCGATCTGTTCCGGAGGCGGATCGCGAATCCGATAGGAATGAGCAATTGGAACTGGGAAGGCCTTCCCCTTGATAACTTTTTCGTGAACAACACCTCGGGTAACTTCGAAGGCATGCAGATCAGTGCAAGCGATGCGGCCCGATTCGGTCATCTATTCTTGAACCGGGGGAACTGGGCGGGCCGGCAGCTCTTGAGTGCGTCCTGGGTCGACCAGGCGACGACCGTCGGGGTACCGGCGAATGTCACTGACTCGGGCTTCCGGAACATCGATGGCGCAGGGATGTACGGCTTCAATTGGTGGGTGAACGGAATCAAGCCGAATGGACAACGGAAATGGCCGTCCGCTCCTCCGAAGACGTACGCGAGCCACGGACTCAACCAGAATGTGATTACCGTGTTCCCCGAATGGAACCTGGTCTTCGTCCGCCAGGGAACGAGCGCCCAGGCCAACGACGCTATCTGGGACACGTTTTACGGGAAACTCGGCGCAGCGGTCCGATGACGTGATGGCTTCTCTGAAGCGAACGAAACAACAAGAAGTTTCATCTTTCTGACTGCGGTAGCGTTCATTAGCTCCTCGATGCCCCAGAACTAGAGAGAAACAGGATTGGGCGAAGGCTCCGTAATGCGGGTTTGGAGGACTTCTATTCCGAGATCTTTCAGGCGCTTGAGCAATCGGCTGACAGTGCGCGTGCGGGTTCTCTTGTCGAGGTGACGGGGGCCGAGGTCTTGGTAGGGCATGTGTCGGGTGAGCATGTAGTAGGCCGATCTGAGCATCGAGGCAGCTACTGCCACGATGGCCTTCATCGCACCGCGGCGTGCCTTGAGGCGGTGGAACATCGCGCGCAGGTAGGAGTCCTTGGTGCGTGCCGCGGCCCAGGCGGCCTGGATCAGGGTGGTCTTGAGCCAGGGGGCGCCCTTTCGAATCCGGGTCGAGCGGCGCTTGCCGGCGCTCTCGTCGCTGCGCGGGCACAGACCCGCCCACGAGATCAGGCTGTCGGCGTTGGCAAACCGGGTCATATCCAAGCCCATCTCGCTGGCGATAACGTGCGCGGCGGTCTGGCTGATACCGGGGATGGTCACCAGCAGCTTCACTTCTTCGCGAAAGGGCTCGAGGCGCTCGCCCAGCCTCCCTTCGATCTCGGCGATCGCCTTCTCGAGCGAGCTGATCTGCTCGAGGTGGAGCTTCAGCATGAAGCGGTGGTGCTCTTGCACCCGGCCGCGCAACGCCTCGACGATCTTCTCGCGGCCCGCCTTCAGCCGACCGCGCGCCAGATCGGCAAGCTTTCCGGGCTCCTGCTCACCAGCAATGATCGCCTCGAGAAACGCCCGGCCGCTCGCGCCGAGGATGTCACTGATGACCCCGACGATCTTGATGTTCGCGTCCTCGAGAGTCTTTTGGATCCGCTGGACATGACGCGCGAGTTCGCGCACGAGCTGCTTTCTTGTTCGCGTGAGGTCGCGAAGCTCCTGGACCGCAGCAGGCGGAACGAAGCTGCCGCGGATCAGGCCATGCGCCAGCAGATCGGCGATCCAGGTGGCATCGTTGACATCGGTCTTGCGGCCCGGAACGTTGCGGATGTGGGCCGCGTTCGCCAGCACCAGCTCAAACTCCCCCTCCAGCACGTGCCAGACGGGCTTCCAGTAGACACCCGTCGACTCCATTGCCGCGTGCGTGCACCCGCCTTCGCGCAACCAATCGGCGAGCGCAAGCAGCCCCTTGGTCGTCGTCTCGAACGTGCGTACCTCTTGCGAGGCGCGAGCGCCACTCGCGATGCGAACACACGCGACGACGCTCGCCTGGTGCACGTCCAGTCCTGCACATCTTGGGTAAAGCACTTCCATGTCGACCCTCCTTCTGTGCGGCGTCGGCATGGGATCCCCGAACTTCGGAATCTAGAGACCGTGCTCCAGGACCTCGCGGTCCTTCGCAAAACAGTTCGGGGTACGCAAGGGATCCCCGGTCCAACTAGCTATCGGGCTCAAGGCACCACAGCACACCCGACCTCTGCGCCGACGTCGGACGACTCTACGCCCGTTTCCAGCATCGAGGGTCGGCAAACGACGGTATGGAACTAGCTAGCGCATCGCAGCTCGCCCTCGAAGCAAGTTCGTCGCCGATCGCGTGCGAGGTATCTAGCCTCGCCGCTATGCTTGCGCGCGGGCTCGCGCACCAGCGCTGTTCACGGTCCGATCATCCCCGCAGCAGCGCAACGCTTTGAGTCGCCACCCATTCGATTGTTCCGCTCCGTACCGATGCCAACTATTATCGTGCACCGGATGAACGCCTTCGTGGCCAGACACTGCAAAACGGCTGCCCGGCAGGAAGTCGATGGAGATCGTCAGCACCTTGGTGGCTTCATCGAAATCCACCGACGCCACCGACCACGGTTCCGCGATTCCCAGCGCCGTCTCAAACAGCTTGGCCGTCATGTCAGCCCCTCATCGCAATGTTCAAAGTGACGCCAGATTACCCACTCGGAATTCAAGAGAGGCTCATTACATCGGTGGCCACGCTCGGCAGAACGACGGCCGACCTCAGAACACGCTCGTGAGCGCCGCGGTGCTGCTACCCGCGTTCCTGATCAGCACGCGGTGCGGCATCAATGGGCTGGCATCTGTGTGGATCGTCGCACCGCCTTGATGAGCCAGCGCGTGACCTGGGTGCTCGATGCTGATATTCGCAGCTTCTTCGACTCGGTTGACCACCAGTGGCTGCTGCGGATGCTGGCGCACCGGGTCGCCGATCCACGCATCATGCGGCTTGTTCGCATGTGGCTGGAAGCGGGGATCTTGGAGAGCGGTGAGATTCGCGCGACCGACCGGGGCACACCGCAGGGGGCGGGGACACTCCCCGAACGCAAAAGGTAACTTTGACCGCCTGACGGGTCATGGGGGCGACCGGGGGTTGCCGGGCCGCGATCCGGCGGAGGTGCTGAACCGACGGGGATGCAATGCCGGATGACGATCGTGTCGTCGCCAATGAGGATGTCCTTGACGACGAGACGCACGATTCGCTGGCGCTCCATGACCTCAAGCGTGTCCGCGGCGCTGCGCAGACGGCCGAGGAACGCGGCGAGCGTCTCGGCAAGGCGCAGGAACGTGACGCGATCGGTCGCCTGATCAGCGATCGCCTGCAACTCGGCGCGCAGCGTCTGTTCGCGTTGCCGCAGCGATGGCATACGCTCCCGTAGTTGCTCGAGCGACAAGAGCTCCTCTTGATAGGCGTTGAGCAGTCGCTCGATGCCTTTGCCGACACGGGTGAGTTCCCTCTGCAAGCTCTGCTCACGTTTCGTGGTTGGATCGGACGAGCGCGCGGCAGCGAGGCGGCGGTCAAGTTCTTGCTGGATCAGCGTAGGGTCCTCAAGCAGTCGGACCACCTCGGTCCACACGATCTGATTGCGTATTCCGACCGAAGGTGAACGGTGTTTCCGAAGGAACGTGAACGCGATTCCGACGATGTTGAACGCGGTTTCCGACGGAAGGTGAACGGTTTGGCGGGCATGTCGGAAGGCCGTTCAAGGTCCTCGACAAGCCGTTCAAGATCGTCGGAATTGAAGGTGCGGTGCGTGGCGATTCGACGAACCGGTTGGTTACCCTCGCTCCCTTTTGCTCAGGGAGATCGAGGTGCCGGCCCAGCGGATTGCCATGCGACGGATTCGAGAAGTTCTCAGACTCAAAGACGAGTGCGATCTCTCGTACTCGCAGATTGCCCGCTCGCTCGGGATCTCCAAAGGCTCGGTCAAGAATTACCTGGGCACGGCTGAAGCGGCCGGGCTCACGCACCAGGAGGCCGCGGGGCTCGATGACGCGGTGCTCTTGGCGCGGCTGCACCCGCAGCGTTACCTCTGCCAGAAGTTCGCCGTCCCCGACTTCGCCCTCGTCCATCGGGAGCTCAAGCGCAAGGGCGTGACCCTGCAGTTGCTCTGGGAAGAGTACCGGGACGCGGCCCGGGGCGTGCCCTACAGCCGCTCGCGCTTTTGCGAGCGATATCTGGAGTTCGTGCGCACGCTTCGACGCTCGATGCGTCAGACGCACATCGCCGGCGAGAAGCTGTTCGTCGACTACGCCGGCCAGACCGTGCCGGTCGTCGACGTGGCGAGCGGCACCGAGCGCCGCGCACACGTGTTCGTCGCCGTTTGGGGGGCTTCCAACTTCACCTACGCCGAGGCGACCTGGCGCGAAACGAAGCCCGACTGGATCGGCGCGCACGTGAACGCCTTGGCTTACGCCGCAGGCGCCCCAGCGCTTCTGGTGCCGGATAACCCCAAGGCGCTGATCTGCGAGGCCAACCGCTACGAGCCGGAACCGAACCGGACCTACCAGGCGCTCGCCGAGCACTACGGCTGCGCCGTGTTGCCCGCGCGACCACGCAAACCTCGGGACAAGGCCAAGGTCGAGGCCGGGGTACAACTGGTAGAGCGCTGGATCCTCGCGCGGCTGCGTCATCGGCGCTTCTATAGCCTGACTGAGCTCAACGCTGCGATCCGCGAGCTCCTGGAGGACCTGAACAACCGGCCGTTCCAGAAGCTCGAGGGCAGCCGGCGCTCGTGGTTCGAGACGCTCGAGCGCCCGGTGCTGCGGCCACTGCCGCCCACCCCGTTCGAATACGCCGAGTTCAAGCGCGCGCTCGTCTCGCGCATCGATTACCACGTCGAGTACGAGCGCCACTTCTATTCGGTCCCGCACGCGCTCGTCGGCCAGGAGGTCGAGCTGCGCGTCACCCGCACGACGCTGGAGGTGCTCTACCACAACCGCCGGGTCGCCAGCCACGCCCGCTGCGATCGGCGTGGCGGCTACACGACGGTGCCCGAACATATGCCGGCCTCTCACCGCGCACATCGCGAGTGGACGCCGCAGCGGCTGATCCACTGGGCAGGAACCATCGGCGCAGCCACGCAGCTGGTCGTCGTGCACATCCTGGAGACCAAATCGCATCCAGAGCAGGGCTACCGCGCCTGCCTCGGGATGCTCGCCCTCGCACGCAAGTACGGCAACGCTCGCTTGGAGGCGGCGTGCGCGCGCGCCGTCGCGATCGGTGCGAAGAGCCGTAAGAGCGTCGCCTCGATCTTGACCAACGCCCTGGAGGCCCAACCGGTGCAGCCGTCGCTCTACGACGAGGCGCCGGGACTACCCGCGCACGGCAACGTGCGCGGACCAAAGTACTACCACTGACCCGCAATCGAAAGGAGAACGATGCTCACCCAACAGACCCTCACCCGGCTGCGCAGCCTGAAGCTCGACGGCATGGCACGCGCGTTCGAAGAACAGCTCTCCCAGCCCGCGGGCCACGCGCTCGCCTTCGAGGAGCGCTTCGGACTTCTCGTGGACCGGGAGGTCGCCTGGCGCGACACGCGCCGCCTCGAGCGGCTGCTCAAACAGGCGCGACTCAAATACCCCGGCGCTTGCCTTGAGGACCTCGACACCCGCGCGGTGCGCGGCCTCGATCAGCGTCTGGTGGCAGCGCTTGCCTCCTGCGACTGGGTGCGCGCCGGCCAGTCGGTGATCGCCACCGGCGCCACGGGTCTCGGCAAGAGTTGGATTGCCTGCGCACTCGGTAACCAAGCCTGCCGCCAGGGCTTCTCGGTGCTCTACACGCGCTTCACGCGCCTCGTGGAGGAACTGCGCATCGCTCACGGCGACGGCAGCTTCGCGAGACGCCTCGCGCAGCTTGCCAGGATCGACGTCTTGATCGTCGATGACTTCGCCCTCGCCCCCATCGGACAGGGCGAACGCTCAGATCTGCTCGAGGTGCTCGACGATCGCACCACCGGACGATCCACCATCATCACAAGCCAACTCCCGGTGCAGCACTGGCACGAGTACCTCGCCGAGCCTACCCTTGCCGACGCGATCCTCGATCGCATCGTCCACCACTCTCATCGCATCGCACTCGATGGCGAGTCCCTGCGAAAAAATAAGTCCGCTGAGAAAGGACCCCGAAAGCCATGAACACCGAGTCGTCCCAAACCGCGTTACCCACCGCGCCGCGCGCGCGTTGGCGTAACGAGCGCCCCGCGCGCGGCGCCGTGGATAACGCTCGCGCCGGCACGATGTTGAACACCCAGGCTACAATGTGATCGTCACGCACCGCGCTTCACCACGCGGTCAACATCGTCGGATCAGCCGTTCAACTTCGCCGGAATACGCAATCTGATCGAGCAGATCCTGCCGCACCATGCGGTTGTCGCACACCGGGCCACCCAGCTTTCGCCAGCTATCCGAGCCGATGCATTTGTAGTAATGAAGCTTGCGCGCTGTCGTATACGTCGAGGTGCGGGAGAATGCGTAACCGCACTTCTGGCAGCTGACCAACCCCTGTACGACGCTTGGCGTGATCGTGCGACGCCGCGAGCGTATCTTGTTCTCGTAGAGGAGTTCCTGGGCTCGCGCGAAGCTCGCCTCGCTCACGAGCGCGGGCACCGGTATCTCGATCCACTCCTCGTGTGGCCGCTCGTGGCCGACACTGTTGCTGGACACGATTCCCCCGCGTCGACGCAGCGCCCGCGTGACGCGAACTCGGCCGGCGACGCGAGTCTTGCCGAAACAGGCTGCTCCGCGATAAGCGGGATTGCGCAGCATCGCCCACACGACCGAGCGCTCCCAGCGGGCGCTTTGCTTGCGGGTTGGGATAGCTTCGGCACTGAGCCGACGCGCGACCTCGCCCATGCTGAGCCCCTCAACGGTGTACATCTCATAGACGCGCTGCACCACACGGGCCTCGGCGTCGATGACCGCATACGAGCCAGGCGCCTCGTCGGTCTTGCGGATATATCGATAGCCGTACGGGGCACCACTCAACACGCTCACTTCGCCGGATCGGGCCCGATGCCGCTTGCCACGGCGCGAGCGCTCCAGAATTTGCGCCCGCTCGTACTCGGCGATCATGCCCTGGAACTGAACCAGCAGCTGATCCTCGGGACTCGCGCTCTGCGGTGCCTTCACAAAGAGCGTCTCGACCCCATGGCGAGCAAATTCTTCGATCAGCAGGATTTGATAGGCGTATTTGCGGCTCAGTCGATCCGGCGCATAGGCGAGCACGACTTGAATCTGACCCTCGGCAGCAAGGTCCCGAACCCGCTCAAGGCCCGGCCGCTCGAGTGTCGCGCCGCTATAGCCTTCGTCTTCGAAGACCCACTCCTTCGGGACTTCGAGAGCGTGGCTCGTCGCGAACTCGATCAGCCCCGCCGTCTGGCTCGCAATCGTATGGTCCTCGCGCTGCTGCTCCGAGGACACTCGAGCGTAGATCGCCGCCATCTTCATGAACGCCCTCCTTCCTCACACGCGTGCCGACGACACGCTGCTGCGCGGGCACCAAGAGCTCATAGACCTGTGCGAGCTTCGGGGCGCGCAAGCGATCAAACGTATAGTCGAGATGGACTTGAAGCGCGAGACGTCTTGGACGTCCCTCAGCCATGCCTTCGTAGAGCGCTCAGAAACGCTCTCAGTGCACGGGTAACGATCTCGCCGAGCGTTAACCCGCTTCTGGCTGCATACGAGCGCAACACGCGCACGGTGCTCGGCGGAAGCTTCAGCGTGATCGGGATCGAGGCTTCCTCGACCGGTACCGGGTGGCCGAGTTCGGCGGCTTGCTCGAGATATCGATAGGCTTGGCGCCGTGACACACCAAACTCGCGCGATAGGCTCTGCACCGCTTCGGCCAACCCCGTGTTGCGCTCGAGCAGACGATGAGCAGCGTTCAGCTGCCGCGCCTTGTCCGCCTTGGTGGACCGGACCATGAGTCGTAAACATATTACCCCTTAAGACGCAAGTCAAGCACAGGCGTGCCTCGCCACCCCGTCACTACACGTTCGAATTGGAAGTTTGTCTTTGCGTAAGAGGAGTGATCAGTCCGCTCCTTGCCAACATCTTCCTGCATTACGGGCTGGATCTCTGGGTCCATCAGTGGCGTCGGCGGCACGCACGGGGGCGCGTCATCATCGTGCGCTACGCTGACGACTTCGTGATGGGCTTCGAGAGCAAAGCTGATGCGGAGCGGATGTTGATTGATCTCAGAGCGCGGCTGCAGAAGTTCGGGCTTGCGCTGCATGAGGACAAGACTCAGCTGATCGAGTTTGGGCGGCTGCCTGCGCTCACGCGCGCTCGGCTGGGCCTGCCGCGACCCCGGACCTTCGCCTTCCTCGGGTTCACCCACTACTGTGCGTGGACACGGGACGGGCGATTCCTCGTGAAGCACAAGACGCAGAGCAAGCGCCTCACTCGGAAATTGCACGCGCTTCGCCGCGAGGCGTGGCAGCGCATGCACGAACCACTCGCCGACCAGCATCAGTGGTACGCGAGCGTGCTCCGCGGTCACTACGCCTATTACGGCATGCCGCACAACTACCGGGCGTTGGCGGGCTTCCAACAGGAGGTGCGACGAATCTGGTCCGGCTGCCTACGCCGACGGAGCCAACGCTCCCGACGCGCCGGCTGGACCTGGTTTGACGCGATCACCGCCCGCTACCCGCTGCCTGCTCCGCGGATTACTCACTCCTGGGCCGAGCAATGCCTCTGGCACGTGCCATCACCTTCGGGAAGAGCCGGGTGCGGGAAAGCCGCACGCCCGGATCTGTGAGGGGAAAGCCGAATGGCCTACCTACTCGACCACGACCGAACCGTGCTCTGCGGCGCTGCGCCAGTACACGGCAGCGCGATCACGGCGCTCGACTTCAACGATGTGCGTCGACTGCCGTGTGATCAACCCTGCCCCCACGAAGACCAGTTAAAGGACTCGACCTCCTATGGGCTATTGGAACACGAAGGAAGTTGCGAAATGAAGATTGGCTCGTGCTCGTCACCAGCGATCCCGGTGGCAAGGGGACACATCACCGACAGGGTCATCAAGACAAAGATGTGCTCACGGTGTTCCTCATCGTTAGCGGCCCCGCCGCCCATCCCGGCAAGATCGAGTCACCCACTTACATCGTGGATGCTTCGGTTACAGCGCTAACGCACTTGGGTGTGGAAATCGACGACACCTGAGGCCTTGACGGCAAAGCAGTGGGGTTGCGAGGCAAGTAGTTCAACCGCGCATGGGCGCGATCGAGATCTCGTGCCAATCTTTCGGATCGCTACTGTCGGCCTGGATCAAATGGATGGCACTCGCCTCGAACGAGGTTCGAACACCGGACCGCAGCCGCGCGATGACCGCCCTCTTGCGCACTTCAGGGTACAGGCCATACAGGAGACTCAAGTGTGGCGTGTACGCCTTCTCAGTCTGACGAAATACCTGTCTCGCGAGAACATTCGCGTTCATGACCTGAGCGGTTCGCTGCACATTCAGGAACAGACATTGAAAATATTCATCACGGTAAGACAGTTCAGCAAGGACCACCAGAAAAGCTTTTAGCTGCCGCGCGAGTTCTTCAGTCCGCCGGACGTGCTCTCGTTGCGTTCCTTCAAGGCTTAGCAGCGTGACATGAGGCTCGAAGACCGGAGCGTTCAGCTCCTGCGCGAGTTCTTGTATGGTTGTGGCCAACTTATCGTACGTCGGGCCGGAAGGTTTAAGCCAAAGATGGTAAGTCGCTGCGCTCATACACGGGGTGAGGTCGCGATGGCTTGCGGCCGGACATCGCTTACGATGTGGCCCGTTGCCTGATTGCTTCCCAGCCGGTCCGGTTACCCCGAACGCGGATGGATCGTTGTGAACGGACCTGAACCGTATCACTCGGTCGCGAACATCGCGTTCTTTCGACGACGGCGACCAAGAGTTCGCCGACGATCGCGATCGGTCTGGCATCCCAAGATCGACTACTGGCACAATGGTGCGGCAACCTCCGTCCAGTTGCCAGCATCGCAGCGCCAGCACTGGCCGAGTCCGCCACTTGTTGGCTGTTACGCGTCAACGCATATTGAATTCCCCGTTTTCGTCCCCGTCAGAGGTCGCGAGCGACGTGCTCGGTGGCATGCTAACGCAACCCGGGCTGGCGCCGGCCTAAGGCGGAGCCGATTCCCCCCGCGACTGCGCAGCCAATCCGTTCAAGGTCGCGAACTCCTCAGCATCAAGATTGCCGAGGAATGTCCGGCTTCCATCGAGGTTGAAACCAGCGTCGGTATGAAAGACGAACCCCGCCGCATGTCACGGGCTGCTGCGCGCCGCTCGTGCCGCTGGATGACGCGCCCTCGACCGCTATCGTGCTCTGTGCGGCACTGCTGCCACTGTCCCCCCGCCCGACCCGCAGGCGCTGATAAGCAATCGAGTCCGATCGCGCGGATGACAGCACTCTCCGAACGGATGCTACTGCTGTTGGCGGATGCGACAACCCGACGAAACCTAAGACAGGCTGTCACGAGCGGCATGCTAGGCGATTAGCATACACGCTGATCGGCATGCTTGCCAAACGAGGGCGCATCGTCCCAAGCCGGTTCGCGATTCACGGTCACCGGCTGCGGGCGGCGCCTCGCTAGAGTGAATGGAACGTCGTTACCGCCCGAACCAAGTCGCAGGGCGTTCCGATATCGATATAGGTCCCGTCCGGAAACACGACGCTCGATATGCGCAGTCCCCTTTCGATCGCAGCGGCGATCACTGCGCCGACCGGCAGATCGCCCTGGGCATCCATGTTGCGTTGCGCGATTTTGTCATGACCCTCATCCGTCACCTGAGACGCGACGAATTCATGCATGCATTCAGTGAAGAGCGGAGTCCATACTGCGCAAAGCCAGGTGTATCGGAGATCGGTGGACGGAGGCTTGAGGACTATTGAACGCACTCGCCCGTCGCTGTGGATGTCGACCATGTCCATCACTCGGCAATCGTGCGCCGGGTAGAGTCCAAGGACGGCGTCCGTGTTCGCCTCGGCCATACGTGTGAGCAGCCGCTCGAAGACATCATCCGGACCGAACAGGATATCCGGGAACCCGAAAGCCACCGGTTTGCCGCTTACGAAAGGAAATGCACGGTCCAACGAATCCGGAGGTCCTCGAGAATCCTTGACGACTAGATAGGCCAGGTGTATCCCGACCATCTTGCCCTCACCGAAATAAGCCGGGATATCCCATTTGCCATCTCTCAGGATCACGTACGCTGTAGCGACCCCCGCCTCACGCATTTTATCGAACAGATGATGACTCGCGACTCTCACGCGCGGCTCTCCACTCCGCTCATCTCGGCGGAACCCGATGGGGTAGAGCTCTTTGCTACAAGGTGACGGCGCAATCCTGTTGCCTCGGCCTGCGGCCGGCACCAGCCCGACAACATCCAAGCTCTCGTATCTCATTTCGTTTACCTGACCCATGCCGGTCCTATCGCGCGCAGGATACACAGTTCATCGCGCGAAGCTGGTGACCAGCATCCGGTGTGGCCTCGACGTCCGGTAGTATGACGAGCGCCGACGGAGGACTACTCGGCGCAGCAGAAGTGTGCATTCTCAGAGAATCCTTTGCAAACAGTGCAAAGACGTGGCCTTCGCCACTCCGAGGAGCAAGTACCGCCTGAAGTGAAATACTATTCTTGAATGAGGTCAGTTTGATACCGTCACCCATACCGCCGGAGTCCGCGCCCTTTGCGGTCCGGAGGAGTTAGGTTCCCGGGAATGCAAGACCAGAGACACTTCGCCATGATTTACCAGTTCGAGTGTGGTGCAGCCGTAAAGCATGTACGAAGCGAGACGCAGACTGGGGATAAGCAATCCACAGGAAGCGCGGTAGTACAAGGCGCGACGCCGGTGGGGCCCGGCGGCGGACGCCACGTGGATCTAAGCTGCTCCAGCGGTACTATTTCTGGCGAAGTTCGAGGCAGGCCATCGAAGGGTAGACTGCGAACCTTCGTGAAGTAACTCCTTCACGTGGCAAGCAACTTGATGATCGGACGCTTGCCGGACTTTTCAAGCGGAATCTCATCCACCGTATTCACCGTAACGCTCACGCCTTGACCTAGAAGTTGAACCATGTCTTTCTGTAAGCGCTCGCGGTGGCCTTCATCGAAACCGCCGGCGGGCACCACCAGCAAGCGCATCCGATCGGGCGCCTCGACTGAAAGCTGGTAGTGCCGCACGACATCCACATAGTTATGGGAAACAAAAAGATATTGTCCAAGGCTGACGGGGTTGATCATCTTGCCTGAGGGAGTGTTCAAACACTCTTGCGAACGTCCCTCGAGTTCTTCGATCAGCGGAAACCCGCGACCGCAGCTGCAGGGCGTGGCACCCGCCACCGCCAGATCACCTGTTTCATACCGGATGAAAGGCATCGCGTAGTTATGGAGATTCGTCAGCACGAGACGCCCTGACTCTCCGGGCGCAGCCGGCGTACCGCCTTCGCGCACTATCTCCCAGGCCACCAGCTCCGTATTGACGTGGAAGCGATCCGGCGATTGGTGGCAGCTTTGAGCGCACCAGAACTTGAACTCACGCTGACCATAGCGGTTGATGATCGAAGTACGAAAATACTCTTCAATGAGCCGCCGGCGTTCAAGCGTCAAGGTCTCCGCGATCGTGATCACGCCACCGAGCGGGCGACTCAGGCGGAGGTCGCGGTGCAGCAGCTCAGCGGCGAGAGTGGCGAGCGTGGACGTGTAACCGAGGATGTACTTCGGCCGGAAGCTTTCGATGCAGCGGTAGATATCCTCAGCGCGCTCTCCGTCCACGTCGAACAGGGAGAACCGCCTCTGGGTCCACGATTCATACTTTGCCTGCAATCGGGAGTGCATCGTATAGCGGAGCCGGCGAAAGAGCGGCGTATCTCTCGGAAGGGGGGGGGTGTCGGCGGGCGGCGCCATGATTCGTACATACCGGTCGAGCGGGTTGAAGCCGAAGCAGGAATCGTAGTAGAGGTGACTGGCAGACACCAGCGGCATCATCCGGCGGTCGAGGTAGAACTTGAACGGCTCGCCCGTCGAGCCGGAGGTCGTCCACGCGAGCCGGCGATCGGCCGGGATATTAGCCGCCAAAAAGTCTTCCAATGGTCGCTCTCTGAAGACGGCTTTGCTGACTATCGGAAGCTCTCGCAGGTCAGGGATGGTCCGCGATTGAGATGGGGACGGGCGGAGACGACGATAAATCTCGCGGTAGAACGGAACGTTCTCAACAGCGTGCTCTAACAGCTGACGCAGTCGAACCTCCGTCCGCGCTCGCAGCTCATCAGCTGGCAGCCACTGCGCTTGCTGCATCTCGGCGAGGGCGCCCGTGAGGCGGCGTCCCACCAACGCGCTTGCGGTCTTGAGGGCGAGTTCCACGAACAGGGCGCGTGGGCCGCGATATGACTTCGGCATCGAGACCGCTGGCTCGTGGCGATTGATGGCCCGTCTACCTTCTGTGTACATGCCTGGCTCCAATTGAGGTGTCCCGCCTAAATCTCAGAGCTCACACAGCATTGCCCAGATGCGGTAGATCCTAGCAAAATGGCCGAGCCGATTGCGGCGCAGTGCGCTGACCAAATCTAGTGCAAACGTGCTAAGTGACGTTACAAAGGCGGCGGAGCTTTTCGGGCGTCCACGCTCCCAGACGTCGTCGAGCGTTCGACCTAGCGGTTGGGCGTAGTCAAAGATCCGAATACCGCGCACGTACAGAACGCTCGTTATCCCCTGCGCGTAGCACGCCACAGGCAATGCGCCCGTGATCGCTGCAGGACAACACGCCCAGCGCAATCTCTGCCGGCCTTAGGTAAACACGCAAACCTCAATAGAGGGCTCTCGTCGAAATGGAGGCGGCGCGCTATGCGAGGGCATTA
Source organism: uncultured beta proteobacterium (assembly GCA_963754305.1). Lineage (GTDB taxonomy): Bacteria > Pseudomonadota > Gammaproteobacteria > Burkholderiales > SG8-39 > DATEDA01. Next base: position 116,524 of record CAVWFR010000048.1, read on the forward strand.
TCGTTTTGCCGGGAGCGCGCGCCCCGCCCAGGTGCTGATGATTCCGCTAGGCGACACGAGCCGCACCCGCGCGTTTCCACGGTCGGTGACAAGAACTGAGCCGTCTGGGCGAATCCAGAGACTCTCGGGATCGTTTACCTGGGCGTGTAGAACGGCGAGTCCGTCTCCCGAAAAGCCTGGTCCGCGGCCCCCGATCAGCGTGCGGATGCTCCCGTCCGGTTCGACGATGCGGATAGCGTGGTTATGTTCATCGCCGATGTACAGCCGTCCGTTGACGTCGAGCGCGAGGGCCTGCGGTGTATCAAACTTGGCGCTCTGCGCGGGTCCCCCATCGCCGTCGTATCCGCGTTCTCCCGATCCGGCGAGCGTGGTGATCGTCCCATCGCGTCCAACTTTTCTGATCCGGTGATTCTCGCTGTCGGCAATGAGCAGGTTGTCTTCCCGGTCGATGAGGAGGCCCCATGGAGTATTCAATCGTGCCTCGGTGGCCAGCCCGCCGTCTCCGCTGAATCCTGCCACACCTGATCCCGCGACGGTCGTGATCATTCCGTTCCGGTCAACCTTGCGAATGCGGTGATTGTAGACGTCGGCGATGTAGAGATTTCCCTGCGAATCCAGCCGAACGTCATGAGGCGTGTCCAGCGCTAGCATCGATCGCCGGGCCGCCGTCGCCCCCGTACCCGTGTGCCCCGTTGCCCGCGTACACGGTCCGCCAGCCGTCCGGCGTAATCTTGAATATGACGCTGCGCCACGAATCGGCGAGGAGAACGTTGCTATCCCGATCGACAACCAGCCCTTCGGGCGAAAGAAGATTCGCCTCAAGCGCCCTCACCCTTGCTGGGATGAACTCTGTCGAGATATGGGAAGGATTTTCGGATCCGGCGATGATCGTCGCCTTGCGTGAGGGGTCGATCTTCCACAGGGAGCGGCCTCGCCTCGTCGAGACATAGACGTTACCGGCGCTGTCTTCGCCGATGCCCATCGGGCTCTCGAGCAGAGCGTCCGTCGCGTGCCCGCCGCTTCCGAGGTCAGAAGCCTCGCGCCAACCCCACCGCCACTTCGAATACGCCAAGTAAAGTTCGGTGAAGGGTCCGAAGCGCTTCACTGCTTCTTTCACGGCTGGAACAAATATGAGCGCCGCGGTCAGCAAAATGACAGCAGCGAATGGCGCTGATCGCCGAGCGATTCCCAAAAGAGGAGGCGCGCGACTGCGCAAACCTATTGGCATACTTTGACTTGCGCTGGGGTATTCTCTTAGCGTAGGTCCGATGTAGCGGTACTCGCTACATACTCACGGACGGCTGAGCCGAAGCTTCATCATATCGACGCGCCGATCTCCCGGTCGAACGATTTCGCGCCGTTGGAGGCCGAATCGCGGCCAACGGCGGAATGCTGCCCAGCGTCGCGGCGCCAGAGCTCAAATTGCGCGAGGTCGAATAATTTACTTCCGATGCCGAGGGCTTTATTGCTCCTGAATTGCTCGGCGTCGCGCAAGATCCGCGGAGCGTCATAAATTCCACATTCGAGGAAGCTTCGACTAGTGAGGATGTCCATGATCGGGGTGAACAAGGGCCCGCTGCACCAGGTGTCGACCGGCGCCGGGAAGCCCATCTTATCGAGGCGAGTGCGAACGGGCTCCGGCAGAATTCCGCGCATTGATTCACGAAGCACATGCTTGTTCCAAAGACCACGTACCTTCCACTCAGCAGGCAGCGAGAAAGCGAGCTGAACGAGCGTGTGGTCGAGAAAAGGCACGCGAGCTTCGACCGAATGTGCCATGGAGTTTCGATCCTCTACTCGAAGATAAAGAGGCAGTGGCGACTGGCTGACCGAGCTGCGCAGCGACTCGTGCAATGAACGTGGCGCCGGGAGAAACTTGGTAGTCCGATCGACGAATTCCTTCTCGAACCATCCAAGCGCGTCTTGGCGCTTTCTTTGGCGCATTGCGGACATCCACGCATAGCCTGGAAGCGCGGCAACCGGCCGCGTCAGCAACCAACTGACATGCTGCCATACTAGACGTCGAGCATCGTGCCCATGCCCCTTCGCATACGCTGTGATCTCCTTGATCGCGGCTGCGAAGCGCCCACCGATCAGAAGCTCGCGCCAGTAGTCAACGAAGTAGCTGCCATATCCGGCGAGCGTCTCGTCTGAGCCCTGTCCGTTGAGTGCAACCTTGATCCCCTTCATTTTCATTGAACGATTCAGGGCGTACCCGATGAGCGCTGTCATTGAATGGACTGGCTCGTCCTGGTAATACAGAAGCTCCGGCACCATTTTCCAAAGCTGTTGCGGCGTCTCGGTTAGAGGCTCTACGGCCGTACCCGTCTGATCGACCACGGATCGCACAAACCGACGCTCGTCGTGCTCCGGGCTAAAGAAACAGAACGCCTGCAGCCCCCTTGGCGCGATCCCTCCATGATCAGCCGCGGTGCATAGGATCGCGGTCGAGTCGAGACCGCCAGACAGCTGTACTCCGATCGGCACGTCGCTGCGCAGATGCAATTCGACGGAGCGTCTGAACTTGGCGAGAAAATCGGCGACCGGCATGACGACGTCTCTGCACGGTTCTTCCGGCAGCTTCCAGTAGATCCATTCCGTCCAGCGCCCGTTCGGTGCGAGCTCAAACGCGGTAGCGGGCGCGACTCGTCGAACACCAGCGAAAAACGTATCGTGGGACTCGTCCAGGCGCCCCTCGACGAGGAAATCCGCGACGACCGTCCAATTCGGTTCCGGCCGTTTGCCCAGCGCTGCGCGAATGCCTTTGATCTCGGACGCAAGCAGTATGAGGTTGCCGTGGCGGGCGACGTGGAGCGGTTTGATACCGAAACGATCACGAGATCCGAAGATTGTTCGCGAGCGCACGTCGTAGACGATAAAGGACCACATGCCGCTCAGCCTATGGAGGCAATCTCGGCCCCACTGTCGGTACGCGTTGAGCAACACTTCGGTATCGCCCGTGGAGCGAAACCTGTGGCCGAGACACCTCAGCTCCTCGCGTAGCTCTACATAGTTGTAGATCTCGCCGTTGAACACGATCACTGTGCCGCCGTCCTCCGACAGCATCGGTTGATGGCCCGTCTCGGAGAGGTCGAGGATCGCGAGTCGACGAAAGCCCAGGGCAACGGCGCCATCGGCATAGTAGCCTTCGTCGTCTGGTCCGCGATGAACCATGCTGCGGTTCATCCGGCGCACCGTCTCCGGATCGATCGGCGACCCGTCCAGGCTTACGACACATACGAGTCCGCACATGCTGGAATCACCTCGACGGCGGTGCGATCCGTGCGCTAATCCACTGCGACACTGTTCGGGCCAGCACCTCGTGCCCCCGAATACCTAGATGCTCGTCTCCTGGAAAGTACAGATCCCGGTTGTCCTTGATCGCCTCGGCGCGCAGGACCGGGAACATGTCCACATACGAGCATCCCACCTTGACACAGAGTTCCGCCATGCTTTCGCCGAAGTTCGCGGTGCCGTAAGCATCCGCCCGAGGCAGATAGCGATCGCGAGCGGGCGCTTCACTGAAAGAAATGAACGGCTCGAGCACGTGCAGCATCGTGGGGATGAATAGGACGAGCAACTCTATTCCGAGAGACTCGCATAGCTGATGGCCGGCCTCCACTGCCTTCTGAGTCTCGGCAAGGCCGATTGGGTCCTTCAACGGTGCGTCAGGATGATATCCGTACCGAAGGAACAGGGGCCGGACTGTGCCGTCGAGGTATGTCAGCTGCGCTGGTGGTGGGCTGGAGCTGCCCCGAACCGTACCGGAGAGCAAGCGGGTGATCAGGGAGCGCTCGAGGTATCGATATTTAAGGGACGTCTCCGGCGCGGGATTCTCCTTCCACTTGGTGAAACCTCGTGCGTCGATGAGGTCGTTGCCTTCGAAGAGCTGCCAAACGACGTAACGGGGGCGGTACTTCAGGCCGTACCGGCGAAGGACGATCAGCTCCTGCTGGGGCCCGTAAGCGCCGCGCCCGAGATTCACGGCCTCGAGCCCCGAGGCGGCAGCTACTCGCTGTACAAAGGTGTGCTCCTCGGCGACTTGCGACCCCTCCGTATACGAATCCCCGATAAATACGATGTCCGCCCGCCGCAATCCAGGCGGATTGCGAAATCCGTTCTCGTCCGTCCGATAGTGGACGTATCTATCTTCTTGGTACGCGCGATTTTGCTGCACCAGCGACGGGGCCTCTCTGTTCATGGGATCACCGTGCCAGGAGATCCACGGCTTGCGTACGAAGCCGAGCTCGCTGTCCGCGACGCTATGTTGGCGCGAGATGTCTGCCTGGTCCAACCAGAAATTGGACTGCCATACGCCGAGATACCCGAGCGTGTACGCTAAATCGAGGCCGAAAAGCGCCGTGACGGTGGCCAGAGACAGTACCGTCAATCGCAGCGCAAGCGGACGGCGGTACCGTTTCGGGCTCAGCATGATCGCCGTTATCGATAACGTGGCAAAGCCGAGCGGAATCCCCACGTAGATCTCACGCCATCCGTAATAACCCCAAAGATAAGGACCGCTGGGTCGAAATAGAGGTACTACCCAGGTGTGGACGAACGCTGCCCAGAGCGCTATCAGCGCGAACCCCCATAGCAGTACCGGCAACCAAGACCTTCGCCGCCCGCTGACCGCTGTACCGAGGAGGGATGCATTCGGTCTTGGCATTTGTGAGTTCATCCCGAGATCACTGGTGATACGACGACGACACACGTCTCGGGAGCGTCAGTGTCATGCGCCCGCTTCGATTGCCAGTTCGCGCTTATGCGTGAGTGCGTACTGTCTGTCTGCCATCACACTGATCAGAACAAGGGACGGTTGAACGGAGCTACAGCGGTATTGCCGAGCACGAGCAGCCCGCCGAGCAGCAAGAGCACGATCACCATCGGAATGAAACCACGACTTCTTGAGCATCGCTACCGCGAAACGCCGGAGGGTCATAGCGAGTCGGGCTCCCGGATGTGCTGAAAGCATGCAAGCCGCTCAATGCTCACTCTCTTTGCCGCTCCTATTACAGTGGAAGCAATAACCCAGATTCCGACCGAGAAGTCAGGCACGCACGGACATACGGAAAAGGGAGAATCGCTTGTCCGCACCAAAGCGTGTAGGGTACGAGGCGCATTCAAGTCAGCTCCTTCCGCGGTCAGCTACCATAGACCTTGATTTCAGGTTCAAAAAGGGCGTGGAGACCGGGTAAGGTTTCCCGTTCATCATCAATACTCCGGTTCCAGCGCGGGACCTACCGTGATCCCATCAACGATGGTCGCCCGTCCGAACAAACCCGCGATTCCACGCAAGGTACTTCTCCTACACAGCGATCTGACGCACAAGGCGAGCGGGCCGCAATTCGATCGCTACGAGAACAGCGAGCGCAACCAACACCAGGGCGCTCCCCCCCAACTGCGCCACGGCCGCGCCTAAAGCTCCTTCGGCGGGCACTAGGAGGAACCCTAAGATGCCGATCGAAACCACCCGCAGCGCTATGCTCAACAATACGAGATGTGGTCGCAGCAGATATTGACACGCAGCGCTGAGCGGACACTGCAGGATAAGCATCAGCATAGAGCCAGCTAACCAGTAAAAGAGGGGTTTCGTCGCTAGAAGCTCGGGCCGGATAAACCAGGGCAGCACGGCTGCGATGGCGAGTATCACCGGCACGCAGGCGATCGCAATCGCGAATGCGGCCGCGAGGGATAGTGCCAAGAATCTGGGCAGAGACTTCCGATTCTCAATACTCACCATTCGCGGGAAGATGTAATCAAAGAACGCGGTGCTGACGGCTATGAAAGCAAAGCTGAGCGTTAGGGCCAGCCCATAAAGGCCACCATGCGCCTGCTGGCCGAGCAGCGTCAGAAGAAAGAGTCCCTGATACAGGCTCAATACGGCAAGCAGGTCCGCGATTCCCAGCGATAGCGAGTATCTGAGCAAGCGCCACAAGAGCGAGCGCTCAGGGCGGAAGCGCCTTCGATGCGTCAAGACGAAGGTCTGCGCCAATCCACAGAGCAGACTAGCGAGGGGATAACTCACAAACGCGATGAGCGGGTACTGGGGGAACAGGAGGAGCGGCGGCACTGTCAGCCCGAGCCGCACCAAGCCTGTGCTTGCCTGCACGGAAGCTGCGGCGCGGTATTCCAGCCGTGCTAACCGATAGCCGTAGACATAGTCGATTAGCGCTGTTCCGAAACTGCCACCCACGACCGAGGCAACAGCCCAGCCCCAAAACTCCGACGCTACAAATGGGGACAATCCCACCCCGACCACGAGCGAACCCAGGACTAGGACGCTCGTGGCGACCAGTATTACGGCGAGTCCGGCCTGGACCACCTGCCGGGACCGATCACGCAGCTCGGGCAGTGCACACAGGCGGATCATTCCGCGGTCCATCCCGAGCATCAGCACACGGCTGACAAGCAGCTGCGCACCGATCGTAGTCACCAGTAGGCCATAGATAGCGAGCTCCAGGTGATAGGCCAGCAGCAACTGCAAGGCGGCGTTGGTGCCCACAAGCGCCATCCTCCCAGCGAACACCCAGCCAAGCCCAGCCCCCTGCTGCCGCGCACGGGACCATAAAGCGCGTGACTCAGGCGTCGCGTTGGGTGTGGCAGCGGCGGGAGGCGAATTCATTAGTTCAGTCGAGTTCGAATTGCGCGAGGTGTTCAGCAAAAACCTGCGACCTCGGCTTGCTCGCCCTTGAGTAGGAGGTGGTTTCCAAGGACCAGCGCGTCGATGTGGAACATGAAGCACCGATGTGCGTCCTCAGGCGTACAGACGATCGGCTCACCGCGAGCGTCGAAGCTGGTGTTGACGATCACCGGACATCCTGTTAACTCGTAGAAACGTTGCATCAGGGCGTGGGACAATCCGTGCCGCTCCGCGTCCACGGTCTGTATTCGCGCTCTGTAGTCAATATGCGTCACCGCCGGGATGCTACTGCGCGGCACGGCATCGGCGATGTCGCGATCTCGTTCGGGACCCACGGCAGCAGGGTTCCTCGGCCGAGCACCCAGGACGAGATGCCGACACCGAGCAGCAGAATCCTGAGGCCGGCCTGGACGACCGCCTGCGATCTTTCGCGCCACGCCGGGATCGTCCGAAGGCGAATCATGCCGCCGTGTACGCAGCCATTTGCTATCCGGCTCACCAAAAATTGTGCGCCCATGGTCGTAACCAACGATCACAGAGCGTGAGATCGACCTGGTAGGCGAGCAAGAACTGAAGTGCGGCGTGGGTACCTATCAACGCGATCTTTCCGGCCGAGACCCAGGCGAACTGCCTCTTGCTCGCGCACCCCGGACGACAATACGCGACACTCGAGCGCCGGCTCGGGCGCAACCGCAATCGGCCGTTAGGATCATGCAGCCACCGCCGCCCGACAAAGGGGTATCGCCTGGCCGTCGAGATCGTCTGGCCGCGTTACCCCTGCGGCCTCAAGAATGGTCGGTGCTATGTCATAGATGGACCTGCGTTGCATCTCTACACCAGCTGGGACTCCCGGCCCGACGGCCAGGACAAACCCATGCGATGAATGCCCCCCCGAGCGTCCATCCTGCCGGCGCAGGTCCAGCGTACCGAAACGGGGGGAATGCAACGCCTCCCAAGGGAACGATTGGTCCCACAGGACGGTCAAGTCGGGCAACTGGTCCACAAAAGGCCCGTGGAACTCCTCTCGACTGAGTGTTACACGGCGCACGACCGGCCGTCCCGTCTTCGGGTCGGTGAGCTCGTACAGAGCGTTCGCGATGTCCCGGCAGATGGAGTCATACTCCCTTCCCGGGGCGACTATCCCGTCCTTGTCGCGCCCTCTCACACTGATTCGGATTGCACCGACAGAGTCATTGTTCGGGATGGAAAACGCGCGGCAGCCCTTCCATTTGCGCGCGCCGGCGTACCACCGAAATAACAACTCGTCTTTGAGCGCGCTGGGAAGCAGCGCCTTGATCGCGTACTGCAGCTTTCCGGGCATCACCATCTTGAGAATGCGCCAAGGATTGATTCGGCCCTTCCGTGATGCTCTCGCCGCGCCGGACCCGGGCCGGTCATTGCCGTAGCCCAGCAGATGAAGGATCTCCGGCAAGTTCCACGAAGCGTGGTAGATGGGTCCCATGCCGTGGGCGGCAAACACCATGCACAGCGTGTCATCCCCCGCGAGCGCGAGCATTTCTCCGATCTCACGATCGATCGCGACATAGACCTGTTCGAGAGTGTCAGCAAGCCCGGCCGCGCGCGTCTCTTCGTATCGTGGGTGGCCCGCATCGATTCCGCGCCAAAAATGATGACCGATGCAGTGCGTTTCGGAAAAGGCGGCAAAGAAGACGTCCCACGGACGTTCTTGCATCAGCGAACGCGTCATGCGTCCTCGCAGCCTTACCCCGTCAAGGACGTGCTGACGAAGCTTCTCTAGCGATTTCGGCTTGTCGTCGACCGCGTCGCAGTCGCCCACCGGATGCTCGCCGAAGCGCGTTTCGATCTCACTCAGCAAGGAAGGTGGGGTCGAGGCGCGTGCCGTCTTCGTCGCGTGCGCCCCCCAATTGGTCAGTTGAAATCCGTTGACCGTCTTGCTGAGCGGGAACTTCGGCGCGTCCACGATCCCGACGCGACACCCTGCTTGGCTCAAGTAATCCCAAAACGGCGCTCGACGGATCGCATCGTCCGGCACGTGCCTGAGGTCCCCGGTAGAACCGTCATACTGCACGTAGAAGAATTTCTCGAACTTCGCCGGGTTGCTACCCGTATAGAGGGATGCCCAAACCGTGTCCGGCAGCTGTTCAGCCGTTGTCGACAGCTCTGCCCGCACTCCCTGCACCATGAGTCGGCGGAAGGTCGGAAGCTTTCCCGCGCCTGCCCATTGGACAATCAGGTTCCATTCGGCAGCGTCGAGCCCGATCAAGAGCTGTCGCCGAAATCTGGGTAACTGCCATTCTTTCACGGCTACACTCTCCTTCGCGCCGGATGATGCGCGAGCATCGCATCTGTTTCTGGACGAGCATATGATGCTCGTATGCGGATATAGGTCAACGGTAGGGAAGGCCTTGTGCCGCATGGATAAGGCCCGAGTGCACTGGACGGTTCGTTCTTAGCGCGATCGATGCCAGGGGCACGCGACCCATGCGTCCACCGGACCAATCAACGGAGTCTTGCGTCTACCGATGGCGAATCGTAGCAAATAGCGCAGCGCGCCAAGTTCTGCAGAATTGTGAAAAGATGTCATACGCGTAACCGACTTCCCCGTACGTTAGAGAAGTACGCAGCCCGCGTTCTTCCCGACACGGGAACGCCCGAAGCGGCCTTTCAAGTACGGCCCGCGCGTTATCGTCGATGCGCGTGCGGTGACTTGCAGTCTGTATCGCAGTATCGGAGCGGCGCACGCGCCTCTTCGGGAAAAATGCACAGCCGTGTCAATGCGTTGAGTCTGGCCCTGCCTGATCGCCCTGCCTGACATTGTCAAACATCGTGAACTACGAGCCGGATCGTGAACTACGCGCCGGCAATTTGGCAGTTTGCCCGTATGCTTGCCATCCTGCAAGGCAGAAACCAATCGCATCCGCGGGACGCAGCAGGCGCAATCGGCGAGCGAGGTATGAAGCCCATTCTCTTCACGAGTTCAGCCGGCGTTATCGAAAGGCTTTGCGACATCCTCAGCCGGGTGGATCACGAAGTCGTATGCGTGGATAACTTCTACACCAGCTCCAGCAAAGCACTGCGGATCTGTTAACCAAGGCCGGAGCCGTCCGATGAAAGCATCTCACTTGAGTTCAGGTATGGCCCCAGTCGGAGATCCCAGCAAGCAGCCGAGCTCTCTCTACGCCGGGAGCGGTACTCGGGGAGATCTCATTGTGCGTGCGGCGTTCGCCCGCCTCGACGCCTTGGCGCTCGCGATTGCGCTCGGCTGCCTGTGCGCAATCGGTCTCTGGGCGGCTACCGCGATTCTGCTAGTCAAAGGCGCACCACCCGGAGTCCCCGTGGGGCCACACCTCGCGCTGCTCGCGCAGTTTCTACCAGGATACGGGGTGTCGTGGCCCGGAAGCTTCGTGGGACTGGGCTACGGCTTCGTGCTCGGGGCGACATTGGGGGTGGTGCTGGCCGCCGTATGGAACGTCGCGCACCACGTTTATCTTATGGTGGCGATCACGCGCCGTTACTTTGCTGGCGATCTCTGAGCAGCAGCCATGCTGAATGACAACGAAACGAAGATCTTGAACGCCGCCATTCGCACCAACGTAGTCGTCATGGCCTGTGCCTTCGGTTTGGTCGCCGGTGTAGCCCTTTGGCTGAGCACCGTGCTTCTGTTGCTGCGTGGCGGGGACAAGGTAGGCCCGCATCTCTCTCTGCTATCGGTGTTCTTTCCTGGTTATGAGGTGACTTGGGTTGGCGCATGGGTCGGGTTGGCATGGGGGTTTGTGTTTGGCGCGATTTCAGGCGCCGTTCTGTATCTCGGCTATGCGCGCGTCCTGAAGGAGCGACTCGCTGGCCAAGTGCTCGAGGACCCCGCGAGCAGTCCGTTCATTCCCCCGACTTTCCTGCTCTCTGGTAACGCGCTCGGCGCAGGGTTGGGCATCCTCCTGGCATTGCAGCTTCTGCTTACAACGAACTGGCTGGTGATCCGTGGTACTGCTCCGTACAGTAAGAACGCCGCGTTGCTCGGACACTACTTGCCCGGCTACACCGTTTCGTTGGAGGGAAGCCTCATCGGAGCGGCCGAGCTGTTCGTGACGGCATTCGTCGCGTCACACGTGCTCGCTGCCATTTACAACTTCGTTGCCCGGATGAGGACGATATGAGTGGCTCGATAAGCGCTGCGGACACCGCACCGATGCACGTCGTCATCTTGGGCGGTGGACCCGCCGGACTGGCGACTGGGCATGAGCTGGCCGCAAACGAGGTGGCAGTCACCGTCCTAGAAAGGAACGGGTATGTCGGTGGACTGTGTCGAACAGTGCAGGATAGCGGGTACAGGTTCGATCTAGGCGGTCACCGCTGGTTCACCAAGAACGAGGACCTCAACTCTTGGTTTCGCCGGCTGATGGAAGGCGAGCTGGTCATGGTCCAGCGGATAAGTCGCATCTATTACGACGGTAAGTATTTCATGTACCCCGTCGCGATCGGCGACGTTGTAAAGAAGGCGGGCCCGGCGACGATTTTCAGGGCCGGACTTGCTTTCCTATGGGCGGCCGTTCGCTACTCCGTCTTCAACAGCCCGATTCGCAACATGAAGGATGCGTACACCGCGCAGTTCGGCTCGACGCTCTACGAGATGTTCTTCCGCCGCTACACCGAGAAGGTGTGGGGCAAGCCCTGTGAAGAATTGTCCTCAGACTGGGTTTCTCAGCGCAGTAAGGGCCTCTCCATTTGGACGGTCGTACAGGAAGCGCTTTCCTCGCGCAGGAGCCGAGTACAAAGCCTCATTGAAGAGTTCATGTATCCCCGCGATGGTTACATGCGAATTCCCGAGCGCATGGCGGAAGACATCGAGGCGGCCGGCCAGCGCGTACTGGTCAACGCGACAGTGCAACGGATCGTCGTTCACGGACCGAACGATATCGAGGTCATGTACGCCACGCCCGAGGGTGAAAGAAGCATACGTGCTCACCACGTCGTCTCTACCATCCCGCTGAGCTTGCTGGCGCAGATCGTCATTCCACAGGCCGATGCTCGCGTGCTGAAGGTCGCGCGCGACCTCGAGTTCCGGGACCTGATAACCGTTAATCTCAAGCTGCGTCGAAAGCAGGTGTCGAGCGATACCTGGCTGTATGTCCAAGATTCGGACATTCTCTTCGGCCGTTTGCACGAACCGAAGAACTGGAGTAAGGCGATGGTGCCAGACGAGGACCACACCTCTCTGGTTCTCGAGTGCTTCTGCACCCTCGGCGACGCCATCTGGTCGATGACCAATGATGAGGTAGCGCAACGTTGCGTGCGCGATTTAACCGACAAGCTCCGGTTCATCCAATCGAGCGACGTCGAGGGGTGGACGGTCGTCCGCACCCGGTTCGCGTACCCGGTATACGACTTGCAGTACGCCAGCAAGCTCGAATTGATCAAGGGCTTTCTCGGTCAGTTCGAAGGGCTGCATATCGTGGGTAGGACGGGTACGTTCCGCTACAACAATGCGGATCACTCGATCGAAATGGGACTGCTTCTCGGGCGCAAGATCCTCGGCTATGACGTCGATCATATGCAGGTGAACACCGAGCAGGAGTATCACGAGATCAAACACGCCCACGGCATCAGACGGGAGCAGTACCAACTCGACGGCCGGCCTCGTTCCGGCAAGGTGACCAGCCCCACATGAGACAGGACGTGCGAGGCACCTCGCAGCTGTAGAGTGGCATAGACGATGCGAAGGATTGATAACGTACCAACATGAGGGAACTGCTTGCTTCGGGTCGGCTCGAGGAGCCGTCCATCTCGGTGGTCGTTCCAATGTTCAACGCCGCGAGCATGATTGCGGCTTGCTTGGATCCGATCGTTTGCATGCGCTCGCGTGGAGAAGTTAGGGAGATCCTCGTAATCGACGACGGCTCGACCGACGCATCGCCGGAGATCGTTCGGCGGTACGAATGTATCCAGCTGGTTCGCATGGATAGGCAAAGCGGCCCTGCCGCTGCGAGGAACCGCGGCGCGGAACTCGCAACTGGCACCTACGTTTGGTTCGTCGACTCGGATGTGATCGTCGCGGAGGACGCTGCACGAGTGCTATCCTCGACGCTTACGAGAACATCGGCCGCCGCGGTACTGGGCTCGTACGACGAGCAGCCTGGCGCAAAGAACTTCCTGTCCCAGTACAAGAACCTCGTGCACCACTACTATCATCATCGAGGCAAGGAAAAGGCTTCCACATTCTGGGCCGGTTGCGGGGCTGTCAATCGCGATCTCTTCCTTCGCGTTGGGGGCTTCGATGCGGGGCGTTACCGCTACCCATCGATCGAGGATATCGAGTTGGGTTACAGGATCTCCGACCTTGGCTATCCAATCTTTCTCGAGCGCCGATTACAGGGAAAGCACTTGAAGGAGTGGCGCTTCATGAACTTGATCCACACGGAGATCTTCCGGCGTGCGCTCCCCTGGTCACGGCTGATGCTAGAACGAAGGACTGTCACCGACGATCTGAATGTCGGCATCGGCGAACGCGCGCGAGCAGCCCTGACGTTATCGACGGTCGGAGTAGCGATCGGGATGGCCCTGGGCGTCGTGGGCGGTTGGGTAACGGCTGCGTTCGTGGCTCTACTCGTCGTCGCAAACTGGAACCTGATTGGATTCTTCAGCCGCACCCGCGGTCCCGTGTTCGCCATGCGCGCGTTCTTGTTCCACCAGTTGTATTACGCCTACAGCAGCGCAGCGTTTGTTGCGGCGACCTCAGAACACTATCTCGGCCGTTCAAGGACGTTCATTTGCCGCAGCGGCTGATGCGGCGAGACTGCCGCCTGCCTCGGTTCGTACAATCCAATGCTGACCGACGCGGTTGGAAGGGCGCGCGCTCGGGGAGTGGGATGGTAGCGAGGATCGACCGACACGGGGAACGTCCGGACTCGCACCAGATCAGCCGCGCCTTCGGATTTCAGAAACGCCCGCGTTATCACGTCGCCTTCCAAGGTGATCACAACCCCTTCATAGCTCTCTTTCGTCGGCCATAGCTCTCTATATCTGAGCTTGTTCTCGAGTAGCAAGGTAGCAGCGCTTACGACACCGACCTCGTCGTTCGACGACAAGAGTTGCCCTAGTTCGCGAGAGGTGTCACGAATCGAATATGTCGGCAAGAACACTGGACCAGCGCCCTGAACGATGAAGATCGCTGCGAAGATGCCGACAGCAGCCGCCTCGAGTGCCGCATGACGGCTTGGCATGGAGATTCGAGACGTCACAAGCAAGGAGGCGAACATAAGCAAGACGAGCGACGCGATCCAAATGCTGAGATTGCCCTGGGAATCGAATTCCCAGAAGAGTCTGAACAGTCCGAACTCCCGCCCAAGGAGCCAGACCATGGTCGCCGACAAAGGGAAGACGATGCTGGCGGCGATTACCCGATCTGAGCGTCGATGCCACAGCACCATTGTGAATATTGCCGTGAGGACGAGGATTGCGGCAATTCGCAGCGACAGACGATCCACGTCCCAACCACCACTCTTGGCCATGCCGAAGAGGGCAGTCGCGATAAGAACGCTGCTGGGTAGCACGAGCCAGGCGAGTCGCGCCGCCGCAGCATAGCCCGCGCTCGCGCGGAGGAACGCGCCGATCCTCCATAGCATGCCGCGTCGTGCCAGCGATGTTCCCGCGATGAGATGGATTGTCGCGGGCACAATGAAGTGCGAAACGTACCGGTCCGGGGCATATCCGTTCATGGACCACACCGCGAGCCACCATATCGACCAGAGACCCGACATCAAATACAGTTCGCGCAGGACCGGTTTAATTTTTAGGTCTCGTGCAATCCATGCCCAAGAGCATGCCCACGCTCCCAGCAGAAGCAGATTGCGCGATTCCAGGTCGGTCGAACCAAATACTCGCATGGCGACGACGTACGGCGGTGCAAGCGACACGAAATGGCCAAATTTAGAGCTGGCATGAACGATCTGATCGACGCTAACGAACCCCAGCGCCCACGCCGCCCCGAGCGCACCCAACGCGGGAACTGCTACGCCAGCCATAAAATCGAGAACGCGAGCGATGCGCTCTCGGGTACCTTGCCCTCGCGTGGACACGAGGATGATTAGCGGAAACACGGGAAGCACGAGCAGGAACGTGCCCTTCATCGCCACCGCGGCGGCCGCCAGTACACCCGCCAGGAGCGCGTTCCGCCGCGTCCTCTCGAACAGCACGATGACTAGGAATGCGAGCAAGCTTAGGAAAGCGGACGGGATCTCCGGCAGTGCCATACGGCTCTGCGCGAGCATGTTTGTTTCGAAGCCCAGTATGGCCACGCCTAGTGCCAGCGCCAACATGCGCACGTGTTGCCGCATGGCGAGGCAAACTGTGAGCAGCATCAGAATGCCGCTAATCGCAGAGAAAGCTCTTGCTTCAGCCAAGCCGACGCCAACTGTCCGGAACACCGCGTAGTTCACAGCTTGATAGGCTGGACTGAGAAGGAGATGCAGACGAGCGACATCGCCTTCGCCGGAAGTTCCGAACAACGCGCGATTGCGCGCTGTCTCGTTCCATCGACCCTCGTCCGTGATGTATCCGATCCAAGTGGGATCGGAAGGGTCCGCATCCAGATTGACGACGCGCGCTGCGCACGCGAAAACCAGCATTAAGCCGATTACCCAAGACCCGAGATGCACCTTCACGCGAGATTGCATTCTTGATACCGAACGTTCAACGAGCCCAACGTCCTCAGATTCGAGATCGCTAGCGGTAACCCTACATCGCTCACTGGAGGCCGTGGCGCAGCGAACTCCTGCACGGCTCACCCGACGGCCCAATTCCGTACTGGTGTGCTTCCTTGCCTACGTGCTGTGGAAGACGCTGGAGCAGTGGCAACTCCGCCGCGGGGCCTAGGCAACAGCCCCCCGCACGATCCGCGAAGAGCTCGCACGATGGGCCGCCACGAACTGCCGTCGCTTGTCATGGCGATCTTTCGGCGCGTCCACGCGAGTGTGCGCACGACGGCGTCGAACCCCGCAAGTCCTCGGCCGTGACCGCGCGCAGGTCCTTGTAAACCGTCCGCAGACCGACGGGCTGCCCCAGCGAATCGATGCACAGGCACCCGTCGCGGTAGAACCCGGTATCGAGCCCGGTCACCTCGTGCCCGGAGCTCGACAGGTAGGGCGCGAGGCGAGCCCCGATGTAACCTTCGGTCCCGATCACCAGTACCCTCATGGGGTTGCCTTTCGATTGCAGATCGCGTTCACACCGGCGTCAACCGGACGCCTGGATGCGGGCGTACTCCACGGACGTTGGCCGCCGGCTCGATTCCCAGGCACGGGACGCCTCGCTTCACGAAATGCTGGAGCAGATAGCCGTCGTTGCTGGCGATCTCCATCACGAGCGATCCGGCTCCGAGGCCGAAGCGCTCGATCATTGCCTCGACGTACCGACGCGCGTGATCGACCCAGCTTTCCGAATACGACGAGAAGTACGCATACTCGGAAAATACCTGCTCCGTGCCGACGTATTGCTCGAGCTGCACGAGGAAGCATTGCCGGCACAGGTAGGCGTGCAGCGGATAGAACTGCTCGGCGTGGTTGAGCTGATGCGGTTCGATATGCGTCTGGCAGAGCGGCGACATCCCGAGATCCACAAAGGTGTGTCGCATTGGGGTGCCACAGAAACGGCATGGCGGACGGAGGATCTCCGATTCTTGATGGCAGCTAGAGCTCATAGCTTTCGTTTGCGCGAATGGTACGGCTATCGGCCACGGCATCCCGGGAGATCCCGCGCCGCGTAAACTCGATTTTTACTCGCTAAAGGGGCGTCCTGACAAGGAGGTCTTCGCTGTGGTCTGATTGTCCGCTGGCGAATCCGCAAATTTCTGTGAAACCCGTGACGGATTGCCACGGGTTGCAGATGGCGGGTCGGCGCGTGGCATACAATCGGCGTCGATTCTCGTCCCGGTTCATCCCACTTGATGTCCCCCGCCAGATCGGAGTCGATGCTTTTCCATGAGTTGATCGGCGTCGCGGCCGCACGTTCGCCGGATGCGCCGGCGCTGGTATCGGGCCCGCGGACGCTCTCTTTCGAAGCGCTCGCGCGCGAGATCGCCGCATTCGCGTGTGGCGTTATCGGGCTGAACGTGGGCCGGGGCGAGCGGATCGGCATCTATCTCGAGAAGCGCCCCGAGACCGTCGCCGCGTCCTTCGGGGCGCCCGTTGCGGGTGCGGTATTCGTGCCCCTCAATCCAATGCTGAAGGCGCCCCAGGTGCGCGTATATCGTCCGTGACTGTAGCGTGCGCGTGCTGGTCACGCCCTGCGATCGCCTGAAGTTGCTCGAGCCAGTGCTGCGCAGTTGTCCCGATCTGCGGCACGTCGTCGTCGTCGATGCGGGCGGGCTTCCGGGGTCGCACGGGATCGTGTTTCATCGCTGGCACCAACTGCTTCGAGCGCCGGCCAGCGCCGGTCACCGCGTGATCGACACCGACGTCGTGGGGATCTTGTACACGTCGGGAAGCACCGGCAACCCGAAGGGTGTGGTGCTCTCCCACCGAAACATGGTGTGTGGCACCAAGAGTGTCGCGAGCTACATCCAGAATCACTCGGACGACACGCTGCTGGCCGCCCTCCAGCTCTCGTTGCAGGGAAACTCTGAAAAACCTATCACTTCGTCATCCCGATGAAAGCATGAGCGTTGAATCGGTATGGGACGACGGAGCGAGGAGAAGGTGAGACAGATATCGATGTCGATGACCGGCTATTTCGACAAGGGCAAGAAGACTCGCCGAGAGCGGTTCCTGGCCGAAATGGAACAGGTGGTGCCCTGGGCGCGTCTGTGCGCGCTGATCGAGCCGCATTACCCGAAGGGCAGTGCGGCAGGTGGTCGTCCGCCGCTGCCCCTTGAGCGCATGTTTCGCATCTACTGTCTGCAGCAGTGGTACGACCTGTCTGATCCGGGTGCCGAGGAAGCGCTCTACGACTCGATCACGATGCGTGGGTTCGCGGGCGTGAGCACCGATGAGGACGTGATCCCTGATGAGACCTCGATCCTCAACTTTCGCCGGCTGCTGGAGAAGCATCAGTTGACCGAGCGGCTGCTCGCCGAGATCAACGCTCATCTTTCGGAGCGCGGGCTGTTCGTGGGCAAGGGCACGATCGTGGATGCCACGATCATCAATGCGCCCTCTTCGACGAAGAATGCCAAGAAGCAGCGCGACCCGCAGATGCACCAGACGAGAAAGGGCAAGCAGTGGTACTTCGGCATGAAGGTGCACACCGGCACCGATGCCGATTCGGGGCTGGTGCACACGGTGAAAGGCACCGCCGGCAAATGTGGCCGATGTGAACGTTCTGGGCGAGCTGTTGCATGGGGACGAAGAAAGCCTGCATGGCGATTCGGCCTATCACTCCAAGGAACTCAAGGCCCAGGCCGAGGCCAGTGGGATCGAGTTCGCGGTCAACCAGCGCGGCACCAAGCGCCGTCCGCTGACCCAGGCGCAGCGGCTTCGCAACCGGCGCTTGTCGCGGGTCCGGGCGGTGGTCGAGCATCCGTTCCTGGTGGTCAAGCGCCTGTGGGGGCACGCGAAGGTGCGCTACCGCGGCATCGCGAAGAATCTCGCGCAGATGAACACCTTGTTCGGGCTGGCCAACCTGTACCGGGTTCGATACCGGTTGTTGAGCCCATAGGAGAGGTGCGTCCATGATCGGCGGAAATGGCAGCAAGCGGGCTCAGAAAGGGAACCAAACGAGACGCGAGTTGCCTTCGTGCTGCGTCTCGAACCTCGATGCCGCAATGTGCAATCACAGTCGTCGCTAACCCCGGAAATTCAGAGCTTGCCTAGGAAAATCAAACGCCCTTTTTCGCTCACAGGACGGTACGCCCGGAGCGCCGAGCGGTCAATCGAACGGGTGCGCGCACAATGCGTTGAGCGCTTGGGGGTAATCGGCCGTGAGCGAGCCCGAGGCGGTTGATCTATTCAGGCCGATTCGTCGGCGGGGCGAATGCAAGCCGAGCGCGATCCCCGGCCAGCGACTGGACCGGATGCCATCGGGCCTTGGGGTGGGAATCAGGCCGCTTGGAAACAGGGGGCAATGCCCGTGCCGGGGATCGCGGGCCGGGGCGCGCGCGGGCAAGCTGAGGTGAGTGAGGATCCCGACAATGACCGCGGGATCCTCGATGGCGGCGATGATTTTCAGGCAGCCGCCGCAGTGTGGGCAGTGCTCAATGTCGATCTCGAAGACGCGCTTGAGCAGGCGCCCAACTGATGCGGGTTGGCGTCGAGCCGTGAGGTGGCTCACGTCTACGACTCCGCCACCGCGAGAAACGCCGAGATCAATGAAAGTCCGGCAGCGCCGCCTTTCCGAGAACGAGCAGCTTCAACCGTCCATCCTTGGGCCAGACGGTCTTATAGTCCAGGATCCTGTGTGGCAGCTCTTCCAGCTTGGGGAACGGCCGAAACTCCTGTGGCACCGTGAAAACGGCGACCGATCGATCGTGCAGCAACGGCAGGAGATCGCTCAGGAAATGCTCGAGCGACCAGTGGAAGCCGATGCTATAGAAGCTGTAGAGGAAATCATACGGACCCGGCAGGTCCGTCAGCGGCACCTCCGCGGCGTTGAACACCCTGACGTTGCGGATGCCGTTGAATTCGAGCACGGATCGGAGCACCGGGATGTTGCCGCAGTAGGAGTCGTCGCCCCGGGGGCCCATCTGCGTGTACCGGGTCGAGCTCCCCTCCCCTTCGTAGGCGTGAATCTCGCTGCTCCCCCAGCCTAGCTTTCTGCTGAAAAAGACGAGGGAGCGACCCATTCCGGGGCCGATCTCGAGGATCTTCTTCGGTGTTGGCATCGCGCGGAAAAGCGGGGCGAGCGCCTCGTACTCTCCCCAGCAGGCTCCGTTCTGGTCCGCCTCCCAGATCCGCCGGTGCTTCTCCGTGGCCTCGAACACGAACTGCGGGGAGATCAGTCGGATCGCGGTGACGAGCTCCGGTGTCAGCGGCGGAGCGCGGAAGACGCGTTCCATCGCCGCCAGCCTCGGATTGAGCTCCGGACGGTCCTCGAGCCCGATTGCTCGCCGAACCCTACGAACCAACCCGTGAACGCTAGCCATGGAGCTCCTGTTCCGATCCCCGGTTCGATTCCCTATCGCCGCCCACGCCACAGCATTCTAGCGTCCGGGCGCCCGGCGCCAAACCTCGGCGGCGGCGGCCGATGAGCCGTCGCAGACGAGCTGCTTCTTCATTCCATCGCCCTCGGCCGGGACCGGCATCTGCTCGACGATGACGTAGTCGACCAAGTGCGCGGCTGTTTCTGCCATGCGCCGCGCCCCGCACGACGGGCAGAACCCGCGCCGCTTGCACGAGAACGCCACCAGCTTCTCATGGGCACACGCCGCGCAGCGCAACCGCAGAAATCCGTGGGCGAGGATACCGCACTCGAGAAAAGCGTCGAACTCGTCTTTGACGAACCTGGGCAACGCCGCGCCGGTCTGCGCCTCGACTTGAACCAAGAAGGTGTCGAGATGCTCCTGGACGAGCTGATACAGCGTCGTGTCTTCGGGGCGCCGACGTTCGTAGTGGACCGTGCCCGCCGCTGGTGCGCGTTGAACGGCCTGACCCATGATCGATCGGCGCTATCTCTCTCCTGATATTTTATACGAGCGAAATCGAGCGTAGCCTCACCTGCCGTCGCCGCCTTCGCGGGCGGCGTGGTCGGTGAACGCCACGACGTCGGCGCCGGCGACGGGGTTGCCGTCGGTGCGCGACACGACCCGTACGGTTACGCTCGCCGGCCGCGCCCGCGTGCGAGTTATGTTCACGAATTAGAGACTCAGAGACACTGAGTTCTTCGTCAACTCCGCATGAATGTTGGAAATCTGCTCGAGGCGCGTGTCGAGATCCTTGAGCTCGTGGTGCCGAGACTCACTCATCTTCACGAACTCGACCGCGAAGCCTAGGTGCCGGGCAACAGTTGAGAGGCTGTCGCGCGAATAGAAGTGGAGATGCCCATGCTTGTCGTAGGCAACGGCCTTTCCGCGGCGCATCCCTTCGAAGCCGGTATCGGTAAAACCACCCTGCAGGACGCCCTCAAGGCCCGGAAAGGACACGCGAAGCACACCGCCGCGCTTCAAGGTGCGGTGCGCCTCGGAAAGAAACATCAGCGAGTCGGCTTGGCTCAGGTGCTCGATAAAGTCCTCGGTGAAGCCAAACCGGAAAAAGTTGTCCGGAAACGGATGCTTGGTGACGAGATTCACGTACATGTAGTTTTCCGGTCCGTGCTTCAGGATGTCCACGTTGAGCCAGTTAGCCATGAAATTCGTATAGGACCCGTAGTGGATCTTGTCGTACTTGGGGGTGACGACAGTCTTGGGCGGTTCGTTCCTCGGCGGTGCGCGGTGGATCTCATATCCGAAGGCGTGCACCGCTCTCTTGATCGCTGTTTTGAGCATATGCTCCCCATTTCATCTATAAGCGGATACTCCGCTGAACTTACGATGCGTCGAAAGAATCCGAGGTAATACGGCCACCAGAATAAGCGCAACAAGAGGCGGCATTGCTCGGACGTTTAACAAATAGGGAATCCGCAGGATCTCGAAAATGCCGGTAACAAACAACGGATACAAAAGTAAGCCGCCGGGACGGCGGTGGAAAACCTCAACCGCGCCGAGCGCCTCGGGATCATCCGCGACACCCAGGAATGGTTGGGTGCGAGGGGGCTGCGTAATCGGCTGGTGCACGAGTACATCGATGACCTCGATGCGCTCGCGGCTTCCCGATGTCGCCAGACGGAAAACCTCGGAGATGTGAGATTAGGCAGAACATCGATGCCGCCGCATCGAGACGGAAATTCGGATGCCGTGGGGTACGAAGACGCAAGCCGCGGCGCATAGGAAAACCAAACGCCCTTTTTCGCTCACCAGGACGGTACGCCCGGAACGCCGAGCGGTCAATCGAACGGGTGCGCGCACAATGCGTTGAGCGCTTGGGGGTAATCGGCCGTGAGCGAGCCCGAGGCGGTTGATATATTCAGGCCGATTCGTCGGCGGGGCGAATGCAAGCCGAGCGCGATCCCCGGCCAGCGACTGGACCGGATGCCATCGGGCCTTGGGGTGGGAATCAGGCCGCTTGGAACAGGGGCAATGCCCGTGCCGGGGATCGCGGGCCGGGGCGCGCGCGGGCAAGCTGAGGTGAGTGAGGATCCCGACAATGACCGCGGGATCCTCGATGGCGGCGATGATTTTCAGGCGGCCGCCGCAGTGTGGACAGTGCTCAATGTCGATCTCGAAGACGCGCTTGAGAAGGACCCGAGCACATCCCAGATGGACCAGGGGACGCCCATGGGCGCTTGGATTGGGGGTAGCGGCGTGAGCCGACGAATCTTTGGGGTGGCGGTGCGGCCTGTTCGCGCCATCGCGCGCGCCCTCGGATATGACGTCGTTCCGAGCGCACTCTCCGCCGCGACGGCTCCACGCGGATGGCCGCCCGACTTCGACCGGCGGGACATCGACATCTGCGAGATGGTGGCACCGTTCACGATGACCTCTCCGGAGCGTATCTATGCCTTGCGGCGTGCCGTGCAGTACGTCGCTTCGAGCGGGATCGCGGGGGCCATTGCGGAATGCGGGGTGTGGCGCGGGGGAAGTGTGATGGTCGTGGCCCGGACCCTGATGGATCTCGACCGCACCGACTACGAACTGTACCTGTTCGACACGTTCTCGGGTATGCCTGCACCGGGCGAGCTGGACCGGGATTCTGCCGGCCGCGGGGCGGCCGACCTGCTGAGCCAGTCACGCAAGGATTCGCACGTTTGGGCTCTGAGCTCGCTCGAGGAGACGATGGAAGCTGTGTACAGCGTTGGCTATCCCCGGGGCCGTATCCACTTCATCGTGGGCCCCGTGGAGGAGACGATCCCGAGCCGCGCTCCTGAGACCATCGCGTTGCTCCGGCTCGACACGGACTGGTACGAATCGACCCGCCACGAGTTGGTCCACCTGTTCCCCCGTCTTGTCGCAGGGGGAGTACTCATCTTGGATGACTATGGCCATTGGCAGGGGGCACGGAAAGCCACTGACGAATATCTGGCGGAGCAGCGGCGGCGACTCCTGCTCAACCGGATCGACTACACGGGCCGAATTGGCATCAAGCTAGGATGATCCCCATTCAGCACCCGTCTGGTGAGCCCTGTCACGTGTCGGCCCCCGGGGAACGTGGGGCGGCTCGGAGCTCATCCAGTAGCGCGAGCGTCTCGTCCACCATTCTGCTCTCATCGTGCTCCGAAAGTCCCGCACGGGCTCGCTCCGCCATCTGGCGCATCTCAGAGGGGTGCCTGAGTGCCCAGCGGAGTTTTTCCAACAAGTCGCCCCTGTCTGCCGTCCTGAAGAGAAGACCGGTCACACCCGAGGTGATGATCTCCGGGATGCCGCTCGCGTCCGACACAACCACTGGAAGCTCTGCCATCATCGCCTCGCACACCGAAAAGGGCTGACCTTCGAAGTGGGTCGAAAGCACGAAGATATCCGCCGCGGCCAGAAATCGAGGAACATCTGCCCGATGGCCCACGAGGCGAACCCGCTCCTGGATACCAGACTCTCGCAGCTTGGCTTCGATCTCCGGCCGATGGGGGCCCTCCCCGACCCAGACAAAGCGCACGTTGGGCCGCTCCGCGACGATGTGCGGGATAGCGGAAATGAGGTCGAGATAGCCCTTCTGCGCGTGAAGTCGACCGACCGTGAGAAGGATGAGGTCGCGATCATCATAGCCAAGCTCCCGACGAACGTCAGCGCGAACCCGTTCGAGCCCCGAAGGGTCGGTGACCGCCTTGGTCGGTGGCATGCGGGCCGCATTCCTGACGAGACGAATGTCCTCCGGGTTCAGGCGGAAGGACCGCTGGAGGATCGTACGGTTGTGCTCGGAGACCGCGACCCATCGTTGGGGGCCGCGCCGGGCCCACCGATAGATGTCGAGTTTAGCTCTGGAGAACACGAACGGGAGAGCGGCGAGCTGAAAGACAACGGCTAAGGGTATCCGCAGAAGCCGGCAGGCGACGATCGTACCGAAGCCGTACGTTGGCCAGGGGAGCGCCAGAAGGACGACAGACGGTCGAACGCGTGCCAGCAGGGTGAGCGGCCGAACGAGGCGCGACGCGCGTCGTGAGACGGACGACCGCGCCGCCTCTGTATCCTCAGCGATCTCCAGGGGCCGGTATTCGATGCGGCGCGACCGAAAGTCCTCGATGAGGGTCTGCGTCTCGGTCCGAAACGGCAACGCGGCAACGACACGATAGCCTCGCTCGCGGGCAGCGGATGCGATGGTCAGGGAGTATTCCTCACACCCACCGCGGAGCGTCGATGGCGACGCGAGAACGAGACGTGGCGCGGGCGGGCCCATGGGCTACTTCCGTCTCACGAAGAACGGATGACGGCGCGTGAAGCACCAGCCGGGTGACGTGCTTCTCACCCACGGCGCTCCCTTCGACGCGCGGGACCGTGGTGTCCGGCCAGCCCGGTCAATCCGGCTCAGCACAGTCGGGGTGCCCGGGCCTGACGCGACGATCGCTATTCTTCGTCCGATGAGTCGGAAGGAGCTGACGATGTCCGGCTCATGTGGATGGCGAGACGAGTCCCGGTGACGTGAAAGCACGGCAGCGAGCTTGAAAGCTCCTCGACGAACTGGGACACCCCGACACATTCTGGATGCTGCTCGGTCCAGACGTAATCGTCCCAAACGACAATGCCGCCGGGCCGTAGCAGCTTGAACGCGTTGAGAGTATCGGAACGCACCCTGTCGTAGGTGTGCACGGCGTCGATGAACACGAGGTCCATGCGGCCGAGGAAGGGTCTGTAGTCGAAGGTCATCGAGTCCCCATAGAGTTGCCGAATCTGATGTCGGAATGGCGTCTCGAGAAAGGCGGAGCCGAGCGTGAACGGATGGATCCCGTGCTGGGCACGCTGGGTGGGGTCAAGGTCGAGCGTCGAGATTTCGCATCCGGTAGGAGCGTTCATGGCCATGACGAGCGTGGCCATGCCAGTATACGTTCCAACCTCAAAGACGGTTCGAACCTTGGCCTGTCTGGTAATGGCCGCCAGCGCCACCAACTCGGGAAGAGGCGAGACCCAGTCATGCTGCTCCCCAAGGTGGCACACAGGGATCTCAACCGAGATGGGACCTGCGTCTGGGAACAACGCCTCGACCGTCCGCTCGGACAGTCTGAAGACGGGGCCTCGGGGTGGCGCGGCGGTTTGAGGACTCCTCCCGTACCGCAGCACTCGATAGTAGAGTTTCAGGCCTGCGGGGGGGATCCATGCCCTCGCCCGTCGCTTCCACTGACCCATTGTCGCCACCGTGAAGCTCCTTGGTCTTGGCTGGCTGCCGAACGACAGGAGAGGGTGGACTCACCTCCAAACTCTTCCTATCGTTGCCGGGCGATACGCACGTCGTCCCGGCCGCTAGGGGCACCGTATTCTCGCCGCCGTCCGCCGCCAGGTCGGGATGCACGCCGATGCCGGTGTCGATGATGCCGACCGTCACCCCGCGGCCGGCGGTGAGCCGCGCCGAGCCGGAAAAGTGGCGCAACACATCGCCCGCGCCGAGGACCTAGGGAAACGGCGCCGCGTTCGCCGCGAACCGCTCGCGCGCACGGCTAAATCCGTTCTCGAGCGGGGTCCGCGCGGTCGCGCCGAGCGCCCCGAGCCGCGACACGTCCATCACCTTGCGCGGGATGCCGTCGGAATTGAAGAACAGATCGTCCGGATTGCCGGAATCACCGGCCAACAGGGCACTCGGCGCTCGGCTCGCCGAGCTCTTCCTCCTGCGACCGGGGTGCGTGTCGTAGCCGAGGCCAGGGTTCCCCCACCTTGGCAATCTAGCTCATCCGGGATCACACCTTGCGGACCAGGCCTACGCCGAACTCGTAGCGGGGCGCGATTCCGGCTTCGCGGCAGAAGCGGTCGTAGCCCTGCCTTGCCTGCCAGTCATAGTTCTCCGGGCAGTCGTCGATCGCGATGACGCCACCCGGCGACAACCGCGGGTAGAGCTTCTTGAGGCCTTCGTAGATGGGCACCGCGAGGTCGACGTCGAGCAGCGCGGCGGAGATCCGCGGCGGCAGGTTCGATTCCGGGATCTTCACGATATCACCCTGTACCAGCGCGACGTCCTTGGCGTCGTGCTGGTCGAGGATCGCCCTGACGAGCTCGCACGAGTTGTCCGCGAACAGCCAGCGATTCGCTTCCCGGTTGCCGCGATCCAGGTCGTCGTCGAACTGCGCGGGCACGAACCCGGCGAAGGTATCGACGCAGACGTAGCGTTTCGCGATGCCGAGGTTCCGCAGCATCCGCCACGAGAACGCCGCGGTCCCGCCGAGACTGCAGCCGACCTCCACGACGTCGCCTTCGACCGCCGAGGTCTCGATCAACGTCCGCAGCCAGAGCTGCAGCCGCTCGGGCTGCAATCCTATCGGCGGGTAGCGGTACAAGAGCGGGCGAAGCAGGGTCTTCGCGAGTCGCTTGACTTCGACCTTCAACGGGTTGTCGTGTTGGCGCATAGGCAGAACGTTCGGAAGTGGTGAATGCCGCAGGAACTTAACGTGTAACGACGGTCATTGGTCGCGCAAGCGGGCGCAAGCGGGCGCAAGCGGGCGCAAGCGGGCGCAAGCAGCGGGCGCAAGCGGGAATCTCACGCCGAGGCTCCCTCGAATGCTCATCCGATCGTCGTCTCCGGCGCCGCGACTCGGCCGGCCGTCGCCCGATACGTCTCGCCGCGGAACTCGCGCCAGGCGCGCTCGACGAACGACGCGTACTCGGCCAAGAACCGGGCCGAGGAGAAACGGAGGGCATTTTCGCGGCACGCAGCGGCCGCGATTCGATGCTCGTTACGCTCGAACTCCTCGATCGCCGCAACGATGGCCGGAACGCTCTGCTCGCGGAAGAACACACCAGTGGGGGCAGGGATCTTCGAGTCCGCGAATGCTCTCTGTCGCGCCGCCGCGGCCGTACGCGATGACCGGCGTACCCGACGCCTGCGCCTCGACGGGCGCGATACCGAAGTCCTCCTCGGCCGCGAACACGAACGCCCGGGCGCGTTGCATGAGGTCGCGCAGCGCTTCAGTGTCGCGGTACCCCAGCAGCTCGACGTTTGCGCCCGCGAGCGCGCGAATTTTCTCGCGCTCCGGCCCGTCGCCGACGACCAGCAGTCGCCTGCCCGGCATGCGCGCGAACGCCTCGACGATCAGGCCGATCCGTTTGTAAGGCACCAGCCGGGACGCCGTCAGGTAGAAATCGTCTCTTGCGCCCGCCGGCATGAATGCCTCGACGTCGACCGGCGGGTAGATCACGTGCGCGTCGCGGCGATAGATGCGCTGGATGCGCTGCCTGATGAAGCGCGAATTGGCGATGAAGTGGTCGACGCCGTTCGCCGTCCGCTGGTCCCAGATTCGCAGGCGGTGCAGGCTCCACTTGGCGAGCCAGCCTCGAAGGCCGCGGTCGAGGCCGGTTTCGCGCAGGTACTGATGCTGCAGATCCCAGGCGTACCGCATCGGCGAATGCACGTAACTGACGTGCAGCTGGTCCGGCCCCGTAAGGACCCCTTTCGCGACCGCGTGCGAGCTGGAGAGCACCAGGTCGTAAGACGACACATCGAGCTGCTCGATCGCAAGCGGCATCAACGGCAAATAGCTGCGGTAATGTCGCCGCGCGCCGGGGAGTTTCTGGATGAACGTGGTCCGGACGTTCCGGCGGCCGATGAAGTTCCTGAGCGTGTCGGGCAGGAACTCGACGACCGCAAACAGATCGGCCTGCGGGAAGATCTTCAGCAGCTGCTCGGTCACGCGCTCCGCGCCCGAGTAGACGAGCAGCCAGTCATGCACGACGGCGACGCGCAGCTGGCGCGCGAACGGGGCAAGAAGCGCTGCGTCGGCCACGGGCGATCTCATGCGCTCAGCCCGGCGATTCCGGGCGCTGAGAAGCCGCCGCCAGCGGTCGGTTCGCCGTGATTCGGAGGACCTCGTCCCAGTTGGTCAACGCCGCCTGCCGCCATGAGAACCGGGCGGCATGCGCGCGCCCGCGGTCTGACAGCGCGCGACGTTGCGGCACATCGGCCATCAGAGCGACCAGCTTGCGCGCGATGTCGTCCGGGGATTTCGCATCGCAGTACAGGGCGGCGTCCCCGCACACCTCGGGGATGGACGCCGCGTCCGAGGCGATCACTGGGCAGCCGCAACTCATCGCCTCGAGCGGCGGCAGGCCGAATCCTTCGTAGAGCGACGGATAGACGAAGCAGAAGGCATGCTCGTAGAGGGCGCGAAGCTCGCCGTCGCTCACGTAACCCACGCGCTTCACCGCTGCCGGCAGCGGCCTGGTCGCGGCTGCGAAGACGCGCGGATCGACCCCTCCGGCGATGACGAAATCGACGCCGGTATCCGTCAACAGCTCGATCGCACCGACCACGGCGCCGAAGTTCTTGGTCGGATTCGCGGTGCTGACCGCCAGCACGAACGGCCTCGTCCGCAGGCCGTGCCGGTCCAGGATGGCCGGGTCGGATACCGCCGAGAGGACGTGCTCGCCGGATTCGATCACGACCCGGATCCGCGATTCGGCGATTCCGAGGCAGGCGGCGAGCTCGCGGCGGGAGAACGCGGAGACGGTGAGGATCGCCGGCGCGGTGTAAGCAAGCCCGCTCCATAGAAGGCGATACCAGCTCCTGAATGCCCGGCTGTACGCATGCGGCGCACGATACACGGCCGCGTCGTGAAGCGTAACGATCTGCGCTCTGCGGGCGAGCGGCGCGGTGTTGCAGAGATTGAGGAGGACGCCGCCCCGGCTCGACACCGGCAGCTCGAGTTGCTCCCAGGCATGTCCGGAGAGCCGACCAACGCGTCGGGTCCGGATGTGCTCGAGCGGGAGCGAATCGGCGCGCGACCGCGGCGTCAGCAGCGTGATCTCCGTCTCGCCGGGATCCAGAACGCGCTCGCGGAGCAGCCGGTCGAGCGCCTTCACCACCTCGCGCGCATAGCGCTGCACCCCGGTGACCGCCTGGGTGAGAAACCGCCCGTTGATGAAGACCTCCGTCGGCACGCTCGCTCATCGCCTCTCGGCGTCGAACCACATCGGGCCGGTGCGGAAATCTCCCAGTCGCTCCTGGATGAAGCTGTCCAGTCGGTCGATGAACACGGAGGTGTCGAACGTCAGCGCATGCGCGCGAATCACCTGCGGCTCGAATCGCATCGCCACGAACCGCTGCAGCGCGAGCAGCAGGCTGTCCGATGTGGGCGCGCCGAACAGGACGCCGGTTTCCCCGTCCACGATGGTCTCCAGGGCCAGACCGCGCCCAAGCGCGACCACCGGCCGGCCGCACGCCATCGCTTCCAGCGGCGCGATACCGACATCGTCCTCGCCGGCAAAGATCAGCGCGCGGCAACGGCTCATGAGCGCCGGCAGCTCTTGGTCGGACACACGGCCGAGGAAGGACACACGCTTTCCCGCCATCCGCCGGAGCTTCGCCTCGGCGGCCCCGGTTCCCGCGATGAGCAGCCGGTGCGAGGTGCGGTTCACCGCGTCGATCACGATGATCGATGTTGTTGCGCGCGGTCAGCCGCGACACGACGAGGAAGTAGTCGTCCGGAGCGGGCGACACGAAAAAGCGCGTGGTCTCTACCGGCGGGTAGATCACCGCGGCCTCGCGGCGATAAGCGGCGGAAATTCGGCCGGCGACGAACTCGGAGATCGCGACGAAGTGGTCGACGCTCTCGGTAGTACGCACGTCCCACGTCTTCAGCCGATCCAGTTTCGACCGCAGGAACAGGTCGCCACGCCGGGCGGATACCGTGCTCGCGGAAATAGGCCTGCCGGTTCCACACCAGCGGGATTGGCGTGTAGCAGTAGCAGATGTGCAACGTGCCTCGGGGTATCCGGACACCTTTGGCGAACGCGCTGCTGCTGCTCAGCACCACGTCGAACCCGGAAAGATCGAAGCTCTCCATCGCGGAGGGGTACATCGCCATATGCTTGTGGTGATCCTCGCCGAGGATTGGCAGGCGCTGCATGAACGAAGTGCGCACGTCCATGCCGCGAAACGCCTCGGGCAGCTTGTCGGGGTGGAAGACCGGTGTGAAGATCGGCGCGGTGGGATACATCCGGTGCATGACCGCGAGTACGCTCTCGGCGCCGCCGGCCTCGTTGAGAACGTCGTGGACGATCGCGAGCTTTATGCCGGCGGCAGGTTCCGTTTCTCGCCCCGTCGGGGCGGAGGGTCCCGAAGACCGAGCGGATTCCGAGTGCTCGTGGGTAGCGGTGCTCATCACGGCCCGGCCCCGCGGCTATCGTCCCGGCTTCCGCAGCAGGACGAAAGCAAAGCTCGTCATGGACGCACGCGGATGACGGCACAAGTAGGCCGCGGTGCGGCTGCTGGCCCACCGGAGCACGGGGATCCGACTGTAGTAGTCGTACCCGAAAAAGCCGCGGTAGGACACGACCTCGTAACCCAACCCTTCCAGCCGCGCAAGTTGCGTGCTCGTCGGGCCTCGGCACCACGAATACCGCGCCGGGAACTTGGCGTGCTGGTATTCATCCCGCGGAGCGAACGCTCGCAGCGCGACGCTCGACACGTTCTCGGGCAGGAGCCGATTGGCGATGAACGCCGGTGCATACAAGGTGGGAAAAAAGTGAAACGCCAACCCCCCCGGTGCCAGCAGCCGGAACACGTTTTGATGAAATGCCTGCCCGCTCCGGACGTGCTCGGCCAGCATTTTCGAGAACATGAAATCGAATCGCTCCGTCGGCGGAAGCTCGTCGCCGCAGATGTCCGCCGCGACTTTCCGGTAACCCGCCGGCGCCTTGTCGAGCTCGGCCGGAGAGATGTCGAGGATCGTGTAGTCGATCCCGCGCTCCTCGGCGAACGAAAGAGGCAGCGCGGGGTTCGCGCCGCCGCCGATCTCGCACACCGTCTTTGGGCTGATAGTCCTCGACGAGCCGGCTGAGCGTCTCCGTGTGCCGCTGCCAGGCTTCGAGAAAGAAGCCGTACGAAACGCCGGCGGGCACCACCGGCACCGAGGCGCGGATCACGGCGCTCATTTGCGACGCAGGCCGTCCACGCTGGCCGCGGTCTTCCGGAACTCGACCAGGACCGGCGAGGCGCTGCATCTTCAGGTGATGAGCACGGTGAGCCGCTTGCCTGCAGCTCCAGCCGGTTCCAGCCCTCGCGCAGCGGTAACCTTCGGCTGCCTGTCAACCCGACGGCCGTCCCGACATCGTCGACGACGCACCGTAACGGTAGCCACAGACTCGAGCTCCGCCGAGCTTCGGTGCGCGCTCGGGCGATCCACAAGCGCGACGACCGTTGTGTCATCCGTCGCTGTGCCGAAGACGGATCACCCATTCGCCGCCGGGGGTCGGCACGCGCTCGCCCGAAATGCTGGGCGCGACGAGCGGGGCCACCGCGCTGCATCGCGCGATACGCCGGCTTGGGCGCGAGGCTGGCGTCGGTCAGGCCGAAATTGTGCTGAATGTCGTTCGGGTCGGTCCCGCTGTCCTGCAGCTCGTACCACCACATGCCTTTCACGAACGGCATCGTGCGCACGGCCGAGATAGGGTGCGCACGAGATAGTCGGCCGCCGTGTCCGGCGCGACGCCGAGCCGCGAATCGAACGTCGGCCAACCGGTCTCGGTGATGTAAACCGGCGGCACCGTTCCGCCATTCAGCCGCCGCGAGCCGCTTGCCGAGGTCGCGAAAGGTAGGCACGAGCAGCTCGGGCGTGCCGTCTTTGCCGGCGTGAAACATGTACGGATGGATGGAGAGCACGTCCATGTGCTTCATGCCGCCGAGCTCCACGAGCCGCTCGGTCCAGCGCTCGTTGCCGTCCACTGCTCCGCCGATCACGATCGCCGAGGGATCTGCCTGCTTCACGGCGGGATAGGTTGCCTGCAGCAACCGCAGATAGGTCTCCGGAGAGTTCATTTCGGTGGTCGGGTTGTTGTGGCCCATGCCCCCGTTCCATTCGTTCCAGACTTCGTAGTGCCCACCTTCCCGCGATAGGTGGTCGCCGAGAACCGCGCGTAGGCCGCGAACGCGCTTCGCGCGTGGTCGGTCAAGGGAAAGCCTCCGCCGTAAAGGGCATGACCGTAGTCGAGGATCAGTACCGGCTCCAGACCCGCGGTCAGTGCGCCGTCCAGCGCGGTCCTCACGCGCGCGGTGGTGTCTCCGGTCAGCGAGAATCGATGCCGGGACGGGTCTCGATGCTCGACCAGTGAGTCCCGGAACGCGCGGATGCCGTGCGTTCCGCTGAGGGCGAAGCATTGGTCACGTCGCCGCGGCTTACCCGAAGTGTGTACCTACGCCGACCCAGAACTGCACGGGCGGGCGCGCCTGACCTCAGCGCGAAGAACGCTGTTCCACTGCCGGCGATTCGCTTGATCATGCTCGATTCCCCTCTTGCATTCGGCTGGATGCGGCGGACTGGCTCCGGGACCGGCGTCGCCTTGACCTCCAGGATCTCGTGATACGCGATGCCGAGAAACAGCCACATCGACGGGTAGCCGTACTCCGGGACGGCGATCATGAGCGTAACGAGCAGCACGAGCACCGCCGCCTTGAGCCCTTGCGCTGCGCAGGTCGTTGCCGAGCTTGAAGATCGGGTACAGGAAAGCGGCGATCGCGATCGCAAGGCCGAGCACGCCGACGTTGATGAAGGAGAGTCGTGAACATGTTCGAGCCGCGCGTATATCCCCAGCCCACGCCGAAGAGCTGCATCGTCAGCGGCGCGGCGAGAAAATACGCGGATCCCGTCCTCGAAGCTGCGGTAACGATCTATCCCCGAGATCGACGCGAGGGTCAGCTTGCTGACCAGCACTTTGTCGACCGACGTCTACGACCACTTCGACGTTCAGCGCCCAGAGCCCGGCGACGATGATGAACGCGGCCGCAGCCGCGAGGCTCAGCCGGTCGATCTTGTGAAACCACACGATTCGCGCGAAAAGATAAACCGCAATGCCGAGCACCGCCGTCGTCGACGCCGTCAGCAGCAGCGACAGCAACAGGAACCACTGCGTCTTGTTCCTGCCGGTGTGCAGGGCATAGATCCAGAACGGGAGAATCGTGAACGCGTACATGGCCGGCTCGCCGGTCAGGCTCTTCAGCCGCTGCATGAGTATAGGACCCAGCGAGATCGTCTGGAACCAGCTTCCCGGGTGGAAGCCCGCGCCGAACGTCCGGTTGGAAAGAAAATCGCCCGGCCGTTGGGCGATCGCGAAAAAGCAGAGCTCGTAGATGCCGTAGGCGGCGAGCAGGGCCGCTCCGGCAAGCATCCAGCGATCCCATTCGCGCCGATAGAACCAACGGACGAACACGAACGTCGTGACTCCGGCGAACAGGTACATCGATTGGGTAAAGAGCGTCTTACGCAACACAACTGACTTGTCCAGCGGGTCCACCAGCTCTAGTCCCGCCAGGTGGCGCAGGGTCAATCCCGCGAGCGCGAGCTGCGATACGGCGGTGAACGCAACGAAGCAGGCCGCGATCCAGAGCAGCGTCTTGTAGAAGTTTCTGGCGCCGTCGAACGACATGAGCAGCAACGCCACCGGCGGGAAGAGCAGGGCGAGCGCAAGCAGATTCGCGGGCGTAGTGCCCTGCACGAACGGGATCACGAGGATGGATGCGACCGGAATCACCAGTGCCCACACGTAAAAGTAGCGATCGGCAGGTCTGGACGCGGCGGCGCCGATCTTGCGTCGTCCGGGAGCCCGTATTCTGGTGGTCCGTTCCATGACCGTCATAGAGCAAGGCGC
This sequence comes from uncultured beta proteobacterium, assembly GCA_963754305.1. Taxonomy (GTDB): domain Bacteria; phylum Pseudomonadota; class Gammaproteobacteria; order Burkholderiales; family SG8-39; genus DATEDA01. The sequence continues at coordinate 149,874 of CAVWFR010000048.1, forward strand.
TGATTCTCGGGTCGTCCGCTTGGCGGCGTCTCCTGCCGCAGCCGCCTTGCACAAGCTAAACAGGCAAGCGAATACCGTGCCCGTAGCGCGTCATCCTTCATTGGTCAGATGCTTGTGTGCCGTCCGGCGCGGTAGCCACGGAAGCCGGACACAAACCCTTGTAGACGCTTGAGATACAGATTTCGCCGGCCGCCCCTGAAAATAGCCGCCGCCGCCGCAGCACCCAGGAGCATCCGGGCCGAGTAGAGGATAACAGGCGCGGTGGGCCATTTTGCGAGTAGTGCGCCGCTTCCACGTGCATAGCCGTAGGCGCGCGCGGCGCCTTCGGGGGAGCAATCGGCTGCCTTGTCCGGATGGTAAAAGCGGAGCGTGTGAGAGTAGTGCGCCTCCCCGGGGGGCAGTTCTTTCAGCAGGCGGAGCAACAACTCGGCGCCCTCATCGGAGCCGAAATCGCTGCCGACGCCGAAATGCTCGTCGTAGCCGCCGGCGCGCGCAAACGTGCTGCTGTCGAAGAACATGGTGAACTCGATGTTCCTTCCCCACATCGTCCATGCTGTCAGGGGCCGCTCGTCCAGGGCGAACCGGGTCGTGGAAGGGTCCCCGCTCCGGTCGATGCACATCCCGACCAGCACCTTGATCGGCTGCGTCGTCAGTCGCCGCTTCACGTCCTCGAGCAGCATCGGCGTCAGCTCGCAATCGTCGTCCGGAAAGTTGAGCACCTTGCCGATCGCGTGTCGCGCCCCGTAGTTGCGCGCCCGCGCGGCGCCACGGAAATTCACGCGCAGGTGCCGAATCGGGAACCTGTCGCCGAAAGGCTCGAGGACTTGGCGCAGCCGCTCATCGTGATTCTGATCCACGACTATGCACTCGAGATCCTTGCACGTCGAACAATCCAGCGATTGGAAGAGCTGGCCGAGCTCGACCGTGCGTCCGACCGTCGGGATGATCAACGAGAAGAAAGGATTGGACATCGCCGGCCGAGCGCCGCTCGCGAGTCAGACCGCGGCTCCGGACAGCGACGCGGTTACGGGCGTGGTCGACCGCCATTCGGCGCCAAGGCCATCGATATCGATGATCGGGTCCTCGATCGCGTGTCGCGAGTGGAGATCGTGTGCCGCCTGCCGGAACCCTTATCGGTCATCCCGCAACCTTTGCTCTTCGAGAACGCACGCGTGATTTCCGGAGACCTCGCCGACCGTCCCTCGCACCGCATCGCCCACGATCGCGGCGAAGCGCTCGTTCGTCAATTCGCGGCTGATGCGCTCGTAGCCGCTCGCAGCGATCGCGCGGGCCAGCGCCGGGTTCTTCAACACGCCGATGCAGTGCTCGGCGAAACGCGGTGCATTGTCGGCGACGAGCATATCCACACCGCTGCGCAGGACGGGGCGATGTCCGTCGAGGACCCGCGAAGTCGCGACGACCATCCGCCCATAGTGGTAAGCCTCGAGCGCCTTGATGGTCGAGCCGCCGCCTGCACGCATCGGCGCCACGCTGGCGGTCGCGCGCGCGTAGACCTCGCTCAGGCGCTCCACGAAACCAAGCAGCTCGACCCGCGGGGTGGGATGCCCACCGCCGGCACAACCGTTCCGACCCCTTACCCGCGATCAGGAAGCGCGCGTCGGGGATTCCCCTCAGCACGACGGGCCATATCTCGGTCAGGAACCATTCGACTGCATCGCGATTGGGCGGGTAATCCAGCAGGCCGAGGAACATCAGCGCCGGCCGGTCCGGCAGCTCGAAGCTCGGCGGGCGGGTCCGGTCCGGAATCTCTGGCAGATTCGGGAGGAGGCTCGCGCGCAGCCAGGGGAATGCTTCACGCTCCCCGCTCCCGCAGAAGAAGTAGTGCGCACGACTCAGGGCGCCGTGCTTCAGCCGGACGCGCAGAATGACCCGATCGTTCAGCAGGCGAACCAGCGCGCCGAGCCAGGCCTTTGCGCCGCGAAGGGTGCGCCAGGGCGGTGAGAACACCGCATCGTCGAAATCTACGATCAAAGGAACGTCCTTCGGCACGATTATTTTCGCCACCGGCTTGACGTACCGGCTGACGATCAGATCGTAGGCGCCCAGATGAACGTGTCTGGCGACCTCGCGCGTCACGGACGAGGATGGGATGTCGAAATGGGGCAGCGCGAAAGGGTTGGCGATTCTGATGTCGAGATGCATGACCCGCACGCTGCCGAGCCGGTGCTCGGTGAGCTGCCGCTCGACCACCTTCCGGTAGCCGAAGAACAGAACGAGCACCTCGGTGTCGCCGTAACGCGCGAGCGCTTCCAGCAGCAGCCGGGTGCGTTGCGGCGCGCCGCCCCAGGGTTCGAGCGGCGAGACGCAGGTCAGCAGCAGGACTTTGGGTTTGCGTACGCTGGGCGCCACGGGATCGTCAGCGATATCTGCGCGATAGTCGGCCAAAGAATCTCGATAGCTCAGAGTTCGATCTGAGCGCGACACGGTCTGCTCATCGACTTCGCGGTCATGACGGCCTCTCGTTATACCGTAACGCA
>CAVWFR010000049.1:0-298912 GCA_963754305.1 uncultured beta proteobacterium
GCACGCGCCGCACCGGATGAGATCATGACTCATCAGGCGTTACAACGGGGACTTAGTTCCGCCGGTGCCCGCGCTGTCGTGCCAGAGAGACCGACGTAGCTCGCGCGCCGGACGAGAAGCCGTCAGCGGGCCTCGTCGTCACGGCCCGACAGTTGACCAGCCACCAACAGGCCGCTAGTGCTTACGGTAGCGAGCCACGAACCCAAGGAGGCCGAGACCCGCGAGAAGCATGGCGTAAGTGGAGGGCTCGGTCACCTCGGCTACATCGACGCGGCCGGTAACGAGCCAGGGGTCGGCAGCGTGAGCCGCGAACGTGAGCGCGGTGGCGAAGGTGACGCTCGTGGTGAGCGCTAGAATCGCGGCCAGCAGTCGGCGTTGTTTGAGCAGGTTGTGCACAGTCGCGGAGGAGATGATGGAACTGGAAGGGGTAGGCGTGACCCAGCCAGACCGAGTCCGATATCACGTGCGGCTCAAGTCGCCAGCGATAGGAGGAAATGCCCGCTGCTCGCCCTTCTTCGGCGACTTGGTTGCGACCTACCTCTCGTGGCAGGTAGCAATCCGGTAGCAACCGCCCAAATAGAACAGGGCTGCATCTCTGCAACCCATTGACTTATTGGCGCCCCGGCAGGACTTGAACCCACGACCCCCTGGTTCGTAGCCAATTAGCCGACCCGCCGCGGCAGCACACGTCCCGGGTCGAACAACGGCAGCCGGCACACATGCGCCAGCTCCGTGCCGGAGATCGAGACGACCGTTCCCACCGCAGCCGCATCCGCCTGCGCAAATCCAAGCGCCAGCTCTCGGCCGAAAGTAGGCGACCGGACCCGGCTGGTCACTTCGGCGCGAGGAAGTCCACCGAGCGACGAGTGATCGCGGCGCGCGAACCCGTCGAGCCCGACAAGGCAGCGGCCCGGCTCGCGCCAGCGCAGCGTCCGCAAAGCCTCCCTGCCGATGAACCCGCGCCCGTCGAACGACACCAGCCGCTCGAGCCCGAGCTCGAACGGATTCACTGGCGTCGCCAGCTCGTTGGCAAAGAGGATGTAGCCTGACTCGATCCGCAGGCTGTTCGCGGCGTCAAAGCCGCATTCGCGTGCGTCGACCGCGAGACGCTGCCAGAGCACTGGCGCAGCCTCGCCCGGGACGATCAGCTCGTAGCCCAGCTCACCCGAATAGCCGAGGCGACCGATCGTCACCGGGACGCCGGCGAGCCTCGCCTCGCGGAAGCCGAAGTACGCGACGCCCGGCGCCGCGCCGAGATGTCGCTCGAGCACCCGCGCCGACTCCGGGCCCTGGACCGCTAGCACGGCGTTTGCACCCGAGAGCTCACGCACGGCGACGTCCGGCTCCCGGACCGCCTCCGCGATGAACGCGAAGTCCGAGCGCCGGCCGGTGAACAGCCAGTAGCAATCCGGCGCGAGGCACCACACCGTCGCGTCGATGAACACCGTGCCGTCCGCGCGCAGCAGCAGCGTGTAGGCAAGACGACCGGGCGCGAGCGGCGCGAGGTTCCGCGTCTGCAGCCGGTCGAGAAACGCGCGCGCACCAGCGCCCGCGATTTCGAAGTGCCCAATGAAAGAGAAATCGAACAGCCCGCACGAGCGTCGCGTCGCGAGATGTTCCTTCGTCGCATCGGTGTAGACGGCTACAGGTTCCGCCATAACATGAGCGCCCCGACGACGATGCAGAGCGCGGCCGCGAGCCGGCGCAACGTGCCGACGCTCACCGCGTGCGCGATGCGCACGCCCCCGACGACGCCCGCCAGTTCGAACGCAGTGATCCATGCGGCAACCGCGAAATCGATCTGCCCGTACGCCAGGTTGCCCGCAGTGCCGAAGGCGGCCGTGACGATCTGCAGCGCCTGGCTCGTCCCGACCGAGGCGAGCGGCGCGAAGCCGGCGAGCACCATCATCGGCACCGAGAAGAGGGGCCCGCCCGCGCCCGACAGCCCGGAGCCGAATCCCGACACCGCGCCGACGCCGACCAGCATGGCGCGCTCGCCGGGCGCTGTGCCGTCGCGGAAGCGCTCTCTCGCGCGCGCCGGCAACAGGATGTACGCGCCGGCGAACACCGTGATCGCGGCGATCGCGAGCGCGAGCGGCCGCGCGTCGATGCGCGACGCTGCCCACGCCCCGACCACGCTGAAGATCACCGCGCCGGCGCACACCGGCGTCGTGATCCGACGGTCGATGGAACCGCGGCGCTGGAAGAGGATCGCGCCGAGGATGCCGGTGAAGACGAAGGTGAAGAGCGCCGTCGCGGCCGCGGTGTGGACGGTGAGCCCGCCGAGATAGGTGAGCGCCGGAACGAGGAGGATGCCGCCCACCCCGACCGTCCCGATAAACAGGCCGACGACGAGCGCCGCGGCTGCGATCAGGGCGTAGGTGATCAATGCGCGCGGTCTGACTCGGGGGATCTACAAGGGGGCCGGGGTGGGAAGGGAAGGGTCCCACCCCTTCCCTCGGGCCCCTTGTACCTCATCCCGCGGCGAACGCCTTCAGCTCGCTCGTGAGCAGGATCGAGAGCTGCTTCATCAGGCGATAGCCGAGGCCGTTATCGCCTTCCATCAGCGCGACCAGACCGGCGCCCGATAGCGCGATGACGATGCAGGGCGTCAGGCAGTACGCGGTGGCGATCCGCCGCTCGGTCGTCTCGACCAGGGCGGCCCAGCCGAACACCTCGCCGCGCCGGATGATCTCCCCCGCCGAGGTGTCGCGCCGGCCGACCCCGAGCGTGAAGCGGACCATGCCGTCGGCGAGCACGTAGAAGTCGTCGGCCGGGTCGCCGAGCGAGTAGATGCGCGTATCGGCCGGATAGCGCTCGACTCTCGCGCACCCGGCGACGCGGGCGCGCTGCCCGGGGCCGAGGCCGGAGAAAAAACGCGCCTGACCGAGGACCTCGAGGTCCGCGGCGGCGAGCGCCGTCGCGGCGGCTGCGGTCACTTCTTCTTCCACCCCACCAGCTCGCGGAACCGCGCGAGCTCGTCCTCCTTCATGAAGACGGTGTGCTCCTTGCCGGGGTAGATCCGTCCGCGCACTTCGTCGCGGTAGTCCGACAGGCCTTTCTCGAGGATCGGCACCAGGTCGGCGTAGATCTTCGAGTGCCGCGGGACATGCTTCTCGTAGAGATGGAAGAGATCCGAGCCGATGATGTGCACCCCGTGCGCGCGGTTGCCGGCGCCGAGGCTGATCACCGGGACCGGCAGCGTTTCGGCCAGGTACTCGCACACCTCCGAGGTGGTCACCTCGCACATGATCGAGAAGCAGCCGGCGTCGACCATCGCCCATGCGTCGTCGATCAGCTCCTTCGCGCGCTCCGCGGTCTTGCCCTGCGCCACGAAGCCGCCGAGCTGCGGCATCCGCATCGGCGTGATGCCGATGTGGCCCTGCACCGGGATGCCGGCCTTGACGATCGCCTCGATGTTCTTCGCGTGATGCTTGTTGCCCTCGCACTTCATCACCTCGGCGCCGCCCTGCGCGACGTACTTCGCCGCGTTCTCCACCGCCTGCATCGGCGAGAGATGAAAGCTCATGTACGGCATGTCGACCATCCGCAGCCCGTACCGCGAGCCGCGCTTGACCGCCTGCGCCATGAACATCACCTCCTCGAACGAGACCGACGTCGTGTCCTCGTGGCCGAAGAGCACCATGCCGCCGGTGTCCGAGACGCAGAGGATGTCGATGCCGACGCGGTCGGCGACGATCGCGGTCTCGTAGTCGTACACCGCGAGCTGGACGATCGGCTCGCCCTTCTTCATCTTCTCCACGAGCGACGGAATGGTCACCTTCTTGCGTGTCGGCGCGGCGGTGGCGGCGGGCTTGTCGGACATGTCTTCTCCTGGGGGAACCGCTGGACTCGCGGTAAGGCCTGCTCATCTCGGCGGGCCGACGCAAGTCCCATGCCGATACGTGCGTTCGAGCCGATTCCTCGGCTTACGTGCGGATGCGCGCGACCGCGAACCGCGGCTGTTTCGAAACGAAACTCGCGCGTGTTCTCCGGGAAACATCCCGGCAGCATCCCGCGCGAATCTAGGGCTTGCGCCCGGCACCCCTGCTGCGCCGCAGCCCCCATTGCCGGCGGCGCATCCACAGCGCCTTGCGGCCGATGCCGAGCGCGGCGGCGAGCTCGGTCTCGCTGTAGCGGTCCTGGAACCGGCGCACCACGTCCTGAATATAGGCCTCGACCGAGAGCGGCCGGTCGCCGGCCGCCGCGGCGCGCCGGCCGGATGCCGCGGGGCGGCTCTCGCCGAGCTCCTTGCATCCCAGCGTGTCCGACTCGGCGAGGATCACCGCGCGCTCGATCAGGTTCTCCAGCTCGCGCACGTTGCCCGGCCAATGGTAGCGCCCGAGGAAGGCGGAGAGATCGTCGCCGATCCGGCGGATCGGCTTCCCGAGCTTGCGCGCGGACACCGCAACGAAGTGCTCGGCGAGCCGCCGCACGTCGTCGCCGCGCTCCCGCAGCGGCGGCACGTGGATGTTGATGACGTTCAGCCGATAGAACAGGTCCTCGCGGAAGCCGCCCTTCTCCATCAGCTCCTTCAGGTCGCGGTTGGTCGCGGCCACGAAACGCGCGTCGACGTGGACCACCTGCTTGCCCCCCACCGGCCGCACCTCGCGATCCTGAAGGACGCGCAGAAGCTTCACCTGGAGCGCCACGGGCAGCTCCGAGATCTCGTCGAGGAACAGCGTCCCGCCGTGCGCCTCACGGATCAGGCCTTCGGTCGTCTGCGTCGCGCCGGTGAAGGCGCCCTTCGCGTGACCGAACAGCTCGGACTCGAGCAGCTCCGGCGGGATCGCGCCGCAATTGATAGCGACGAACGGGCCTTCGGCGCGGTGGCTCGCGCGGTGGATGCTGCGCGCGACCAGCTCCTTTCCGGTGCCGCTTTCGCCCCAGATCAGCACGTTCGCGTCCGAGGGCGCGACCTTGCGCACCAGCTCGGCGACGCGGCGGATGCCGGGCGACTCGCCGATCACGCGCCGGTCGGCCCAGTCCCTGCGGAGGCTCCGTTTGAGGAACGCGTTCTCGCGCCGGATGCGGCGCTCGTTCAGCGCGCGCTCGACAGCGTGCAGGAAATCGTCGTTGTTGAACGGCTTGATGATGTAGTCGACCGCGCCGTTGCGCAGCGCGTCGACCGCGCTCTCGACCGACGAGTAGCTCGTCATGAGGATGATCGGGAGCTCGCGGTCGAGATCGCGCAGGGCGCGGATCGCGTCGAGCCCGGTCGCATCCGGCAGCTTGAGATCGGTGATCACCAGATCGACGGCGCTCGCGTGCACCGCGCGCACACCGTCGCGGACGCTCGCGGCCCGCTCGGCGCGGTAGCCTTCGCCCGCGAGCAGGAGCTGCACGACCTCGGCGAAGCCGGGGTCGTCGTCGATCACCAGGATCCGCTCCCGGCGCTTGACCTCGATTCTCTCGCCGGCGAGATTCACTGCGGCGCCGCCGGCAGCTCGATCGTGAACGAAGCGCCGCCGCCCCGCCGGTTGCCCGGACGCAGCTCGCCGCCGAGCTCGTGCACGATCTCGCTCGAGATCGCCAGCCCGAGCCCGCTACCGGCGCCGTCCGGCTTGGTGGTGAAGAACGGCTCGAGCACTCTTCCGAGATGCTCGGGCGCGATCCCGGGGCCCTCGTCGCTGATCGCGAGCAGCACGCGCGGCCCCCGCCGCTCGCCGGCGACGATCACGCGGCCGCGGCCGTCCATCGCCTGCGCGGCGTTGAGCAGGATGTTGAACACCACCTGCTCGAGCTCCCCGGTGCGCGCGAGCACGATCGCGTCCCCCGCCACGCTGGCTTCCACCGCCACCGCGCTCGGCCCGGTGTGGTGCTTCAGCAGCGAGGCGGCCTCCTCGACGACCTGGGCGAGGCCGACCGGCGCCAGCGCGGCGCCGTTCACGCGCGAGAACCCGGTGAGCGTGCGCGTGATGGCGAGGACGCGGCCGATGTTCGACGCGATGCTGGCGAGGCCCTTCTCCAGCATCTCGGGCGAGCCGCCGCGCCGGGACTGCAGGATCTGCACCATCGAGTGGATCGCCGCCAGCGGGTTGCTCACCTCGTGGCATACGCCGGCGACCATGAAGCCGAGCGACGCGAGGCGGGTCGTCTGCGCGTCCGCCCCCGCCGGTGCATCGAGCACGGTGATGGTCGCACCGGCGGCGCACGGCCTCACGACGAGCCGTTCCTGGACGGCCATGCCGTCGACGTCGCGCGTGACCGGCACTTCGCGGCGCAGTGTCAAGTCGCCGGCGAGCGCGGCATGGTACTCGGGGAATCGCGATGCGAAGCCGGCGCCCGTGCCCGTGGCGCGGGCCTGCATCGCTCCATTCGCGGCCAAGACCTGGCCACGCGCTCCCACGACGACGACCGGCACCGGCAGCTCGTCGAGCAGCGCAAGGCCGCTCGCCGAACGGTCGCCGGCCGATGGCGCGAGCGGGTTCGTTGGACTACCCTCACGCTGCGCGTTCGGGGGTTCGCCCTTGGGGCGGCCCGGCGCTCATTGGGCAACCTCCCGCGCCGGTACCGGGACGCGCAGCGGGCGCTCGTCGATCGGGAAGCACATGATCGCCGCGATCACGCTCGCCGCGATCGCGATCACCCACACGCCGAGATAGGATCCCGTCGCGTCGAACATGTAGCCGCCGAGCCATGCGCCGAGAAACCCCCCGATCTGGTGGCCGAGGAAGGCGATACTGAAGAGCGTCGAAAGGTACTGTACTCCGAAGATCTGCGCGACCAGGGCGTTGGTGAGCGGGACGGTGCCGAGCCAGGTGAGGCCGAGCACTGCGGCGAACGCCCAAGTGGCGGCGGGCAACGGCGGGGAAGCGATGAAGGCCGCTATCGCGACGGCGCGAAAGGCATAGATCCAGCCGAGCAACTGCTTCTTGCTGTAGCGGTCCCCGAGCAGGCCGAAAGCGAACGATCCCATGATGTTCGCGAACCCGATGACCGCGAGCGCCGTCATACCCTCGACCGCCGTCGCCCCGCGGTCGACGAGGTAGGCGGGAAGATGCGTCATGATGAACACCGTCTGGAAGCCGCACACGAGGAAGCTTCCGGTCGCAAGCCAGAAGCCCCGGTGTCCCGCTACCTCGCGGAGCGCCGCACCGATCGGCTGGCTGCGGCCCGCGTGGCGCTCGTTCGGCTTGCCGGCGAACGCCGCGGCGAGCGGCACGATCAGGAACGCCGACGCCGCCAGTGCGAGCAGCGCATTGAACCAGCCGACCTGGGAGATCAGCGCCTGCCCGTACGGCAGCATGACGAACTGGCCGATCGAGCCGCCCGCCCCGACGAGGCCGAGGGCCGCCGTGCGACGTTCCGGCGGCACGCTTCGCCCGACGACGCCCAGCACCACGCCGAAGCTCGCGCCGCTCAACCCCAGCCCGATGAGCAGTCCCGCGGAGACGTCGAGCGCGAGGCCGGTGGTCGAGTACGCCATCAGCACGAGCCCCACCGCGTAGCACAGCCCCCCCAGCGCAACCACTCTCGCCGCCCCGAACCGGTCGGCGATCATCCCGGTGAACGGTTGCGCGAGACCCCAGATGAGGTTCTGCAGCGCGATCGCGGCCGAGAAGGTCTCGCGTCCCCAGCCCATCGCCGAGCACATCGGCTGCAGGAACAGGCCGAAGCCCTGGCGCGTTCCGATGGCGAGCAGCAGCACGAGCGCGGCGGCCGCGAGCACGATCGCGGAGGAGCGGACACGGGTCACGGCTCAGCTCGTCGGGCGATGGATCGGTGCGCGCATGTCTCGGGTCGGCCTTTCCGGTCGCGGCTCGCGCGGGATCCAATGGTCGGTCCTATTCTCCGCGAGGGTCAAGGCCTCGCGCGACGCGGCGGCCGTTGGTGCGAATTGACCGGTTCTCTACCCCGGCCCGTTTGATAGACTCGCCGCGGTCATCAGGATGCCCCCGTCATGAACGAACGAATCCTCGCGCCCGATACCCCGGCCGGGCGCCGTCACCCCGCCGCACCGGACGGCGGCACCTGATGGCTCGCCCCGGCGCTCCTTCCCCAGGCGACCCGCCGCCGGCCACCCGCTGGCTCACGTTCGTCACCCAGCTTCCGAGCGACGACCCCGCGGGTCGCATGAAGGTGTTGCGCACGCTCGAGACGCTCGGGTGTGCGGTGCTGCGCGACGGCGTCTACCTGCTGCCCGAGTCGGCAGAGAACCGCCGCGGACTGGCCAAGCTCTCCGCGTACGTGAGCGGGATCAACGGCACCGTCCACATGCTCGCGGTCAAGAGCATGGACGACGCGCAGTCGAAGCGGTTCCGCGGGCTCTTCGACCGTTCCGAGCAGTACCGGGAGCTGATCAAGACGGTGGAGTCGCTCGCGGCCGGCTTCGGCATCTCCGACCCGGTCGCGATCAGCCGCGTCGTGAGCAAGCAGCGGCGCGATCTCGAGGCGATCGGTGCGCTCGACTTCTTCGGCTCGCCGCTGCGCAACCAGGCCGAGCGGGCGGTCGCGGCCATGGAGACGAAGGTTCACGAGCTGATGTTCCCCGAGGACGCGGGACCTTCGCCGTCGGCAGGGGTCGCGCGCGCGGACCGCACCTACTTCCGCCGCGGTTGGGCGACGCGCAAGCCGCTCTTCTCCGACCGCCTCGCCTCCGCGTGGCTGATCCGCCGGTTCATCGACCCCGAGGCGGTGCTGGTCTGGCTCGACAAGGGCCGGGATCCCCCGGTGTCCGCGGTGACGTTCGGTTTCGACGGGGCGACGTTCCGCAACAGCCGGAGCCGCGTGACCTACGAGGAGCTGCTAGCGAGCTTCAAGCTCGACAAGGACCCGGCGCTGATGAAGATCGGCCGGCTGGTGCATGCGCTCGAGGAAGGCGGCGCCCGCGTCGCCGAAGCGGCCGGCGTGGAGACGCTCCTCGCCGGCGCGCGGCGCCGCGCGACGACCGACGACGAGTTGCTCGCCGAGAGCGAGAAGACCTTCGATCTCCTCTACGAGGCGTATTTCGAGGTGCCGGCGAGAGCCTAGCGTCGTCGCTCGGCGCACGCCGGCCCCCGGTGCAACTGCCGGATTGCGACGTTCGCCGGAGTGACGCTGTCAGTTGTCCACCTGCACCTGGAACGTCACCGCGCTCGTCGCGCCGGGCAGCAGGCTGCCGGCGAAGTTCCAGATGATGCCGCCCGCCGCGCCCACCGCCGGCGCGGTGGTCGGCGCCGCCGGCACGGTGCAAGCGAGCCCCGCCGGTGGTGCGCCGCAGCTCGCCGCGACGAAGGTCGTGAACGCCGGGGTCGCGTCGCGGATGGCGACCGCCGACAACGGGCTGGCGGAGCTGTTGGTATAGGTGATCGTGTAAGTGATCAGCGCGCCGGGGAGCGCCGTCGTGGCGCTCACCGACTTCGCCAGCGTCAGTCCGGCGATCGCTACGATGGTGAGATCGACGCGCGACGCCGACGCATTGAGCGCCGGGCTCGCGCCGGTGTAGCTGAAGCTCGCCGTGACGGTCACCGTGCTGCGGTTGGTGTACGTGACGCGGTACTCGATGACGTCGCCCGGCCCGGCCTTGGCGGCCGGCGCGAGGACTTCCTTGCCGTCGGCGCCGACCGTGACTTTGTTCTGGGTCAGCACCGAGGCTAGGTCGCCCTGGGCGTAGATGGGTGACGAGGAAACCGCCGCCAGCATGAGCGTCGCAGACAACACGAGCCCCTGCGCGCGGCGCGCGGCGCGCGCATTCGATTGCCATGGGAATCCCCCCTTAAGGATGAAAGGCGAGCGAGGTGGTGCAACGCCTGTGCCAGTGCTGCCGGAGGAGGAGGAACTGCGTCGCACTGCCGTCCCGAGGGGCTGGCACGACGGCTATGGCGGCGCGAGAGGGTCGCTGGCCGCGCGGGGGACTGTTACTGCGAAGCGGTTACTGCCGGCGGTCCTTCAGCGCCTGCGCCTGCTGGGCTTTCAGTTCGCGCAGCCGCGCGTCGATCGCCGAGAGCGTGTAGAAATCCGAGTCGCCGGCGGCCTGCGCGAACTGCAACTGCTCGATCGCGGCGGGCAGGCTGCCCTGCAGTAGGTAGCTTTCGGCGAGCGCCCGGTGCTGCTGCGTCCGCTGCCCGAGGGCCGCATAGGATTTCGCGATCAGCTGATAGAGCTGCGGATCCGCGGCGCGGCCCTTCGCCAGCTCATCGAGCAGGGCGACCGCCTCCTTGTCGCGGCCGAGCCGCTGCAGGACATCCGCGTACGCGTATTTGACGGCGGCCGCGTCGGGGAAAGCGGCGCGTGCCGCGGCGAGGATCTTCTCCGCGCCGGCCGGGTCGCCGGCCTCGATGCGGATCCGGGCGGCGAGCGTTTCGAGCATCGCGTGCGGCGGGACGAGCTTGCGCGCGGCGGCGAGCTCGGTGCCCGCCGTGCTCACATCCTTCGCGCGCAGCGCGGCGGCCGCGTAGCCATAGCGCACCGCGCCTTCCTCCGCGAACCGCTTCTCGGCCAGCGCGGTGCGGAAGAACGCGACCGCCTCCTCCGGCCGGCCGTCCGCGGCGCGCAGCTTGGCGCGCACCAGCTGGAAATCGACGCTGTCGGGCCGCTGCCGGTATGGCGCGGTCGCGTTGCGGTTCTGCATGTCGGCGATGCGCTCGGTGGTGAGCGGGTGGGTGCGCAGATAGGTCGGCGCGTTGTTCTCGTACTGCCGCGTCGCCTTCTGCAACCGCTCGAAGAACCCCGGCATGCCGGCGGTATCGAAACCCGACGATTCCAGGATCTGGAACCCGACCCGGTCCGCCTCGCGCTCGAAGTCGCGGCTGTAGTTCAGATACACCGCCGCCGGCGCCGCCTGCCCCGCGATCACCGCGGCCTGCGCGACCTGTGCGTTCGAGCGCGCGGCGAGCACCGCGATCGCAAGCGCGAGCAACGAGACCTTCGAGATCTTGCTCTGCGCGTCGTACTGGCGCGCCATGTGGCGCTGGAGGACGTGCGCGATCTCGTGCGCGAGCACGGAGGCGAATTCCGACTCCGTCTGCGCGGCGAGCAGGAGGCCGGTGTGGATGCCGATGAACCCGCCGGGCATGGCGAACGCGTTCACCGTCTTGTCGCGGATGACGAAGAATTCGAAGTCCTGGCGCGTCTCGCCGCTCGCGGCGACCAGCCGGTAGCCGATCGCCTGCACGTAGTCCCTCACCTCCGGGTCGTCGACGTACGCGGGGTCGCGGCGGATCTCGCGCATGATCGATTCGCCGATCCGCCGCTCCATCTGCGGCGTGACGTCGGCTTGCGCGCTATCGCCCAGGTCGGGGAGGTTCTGCGTCCGGGCAGGAAGCGTCGGGACGAGTACCAGGACGGGAACGAGGGCGAGAAGTAGCCAGCGGAATCGAGCCACCTCGGTATGATACCCGGCGGGTCTGCGGGTTCCCTCCGCAGGGGTCCCTCGGTGCTGGCGGCGGGAACCCGGTCGGGTTGCGGCCGGTCCTAGGCACGCTGACCCGCCGCCGGACGCCCGTGCTCGCCGCGACGCGGAGGTTTCATGCCGGGATTCGATTTCGGAAGGTCTTGAGCGGATGGCGCTAAGTCATTTTGACGCGCAGGGTGCGGCGCACATGGTGGACGTCGGCGGAAAGGCGGAGACGCGCCGGGTCGCCCGTGCCGCCGGAAGGATCCTGATGCGGCCCGAAACCCTGGCCCTGATACGCGCGGGGAGTGCCGCGAAGGGCGACGTGCTAGGCGTCGCGCGGATCGCGGCGATCCAGGGCGCCAAGCGCGCGGCCGAATTGATCCCCCTCGCGCACCCGCTCGCACTCACCCGGGTCGCCGCGGAGTTCGGCGACGACGACCGGGAGCCATCCGTGTCGCTCACGGTCACCGTCGAGACGGTCGGCCGGACCGGGGTCGAGATGGAGGCGCTCACGGCAGTGAGCGTAGGGCTGCTCACCGTGTACGACATGTGCAAGGCGGTCGATCGGGGCATGCGGATCGAGTCGATCCGGCTGCTGGAGAAGACAGGCGGGAAGTCCGGTACATTCGTCGATCCAGAGGGTTAAAGAGACGGGTTAAAGAGACGGGTTAAAGAGACGGGTTAGAGAGACGGGCTGAGGGCTGGGGGGCTTTTACGTACCCTGCGAGCCCATACTTAGCCGTTAGACTGCAGCGCTACGCTTGAGCCGTATCCGCTCGAACCGTGCTTACGGCCGCGACCGACAGATAGGACAGGGACACGATGACCACCATTTCGCGCAGGACCGCGCTCAAGCGCACCGGCGGCGGGGCGCTGGCGGCAATGGCCATGGCCGCGGGCTGGCTCCGGCCCGCCGACGCGCTCGCCGACTGGAACAAGGGGGCGTTCGAGGCGAAGACCTTGGGCGACGCGCTCAAGAACCTCAAGATAGCCGCCCCGGCCGAGACGAAGGACATCGCGATCAGGGCGCCGGACATCGCCGAGAACGGCGCGGTGGTGCCGATCGAGATTCAAAGCAACCTGCCCGGCACGCGCTCGATGGCGGTGCTGATCGAAAAGAACCCGTTTCCCTACGCCGGGAGCTTCGACTTGTCGCAGGGCGCGCTGCCGTTCATCGCCCTACGGGTGAAGATGGGCGAGACCTCGAACGTGCGCGTGGTGGTCGCCACCGCCGACGGCAAGTTTCACACCGCCGTCAAGGAAGTGAAAGTAACGATCGGCGGCTGCGGTGGATGAGCCGGGACACAAGTTGAGGAGCAGGCTATGGCCGACCCGATGAAAATCCGCGCGAAGCTCGAGGGCGACGTCCTCGACGTCCGCGTGCTGATGGCGCACCCGATGGAGACCGGCCAGCGCAAGGATGCGAGCGGCAAGCTGATCCCGCTGCATTTCATCCAGACGATCAGCGCGCAGCTGAACGGCAAGCCGGTCTTCCAGGCCGAGGTGAGCCAGGCGATCTCGCGCAACCCGGTGTTCGGCTTCAAGGTGAAGGGCGCTAAAGCAGGCGACAAGCTCGCCATCGTCTGGACCGACAACAAGGGCGACACCCGCGCCGACGAAGTCGCCGTCGGCGCCGGCTAGAGCCCGTCCGCGCGCGCCGGGCGGCGCGCCGCCCGGCAGCAGGAGGAGCGAATGACTACCCGCCACCGCCTTCGCGCGGCGCTCGCGGCCGCGTTGCTCGGCGCGCTGCCCGCGCCGGCGCAGGACGCAGCTCAGGACGCGGCGCAGAATCTCAGGGGCCTGCAGCTCTACCGCGAGATGTCCGCCCAGGACAACCCCGGTGAGCTGTGGGCCGAGCGCGGCAAGGAACTCTTCCAGTCGCCGCGCGGGCCAAAACAGGCGAGCCTCGCCGCGTGCGACTTCGGGCTGGGGCCGGGACAGCTCAAGGGCGCGTATGCGCGGCTGCCGCGCTACTTCGCCGATACCGACAAGGTCGAGGACCTGGAGTCGCGCCTAATGACCTGCATGGTGGCGCTGCAGGGGTTGCGGGAGGAAGACATCAAGCGCACCGCGTTCGGCAATCTCGACCGCGACTCCGACATGGAAGCGCTCGCCGCGTACGTCGCGTCACAGTCGAACGGCATGAAATTCGCCGTCCGCCTCGACCACCCTCAGGAGCGGTTCGCGTACGCGCTCGGCGAGAAGATCTTCTTCCGGCGCAACGGCCCGCTCGACTTTGCCTGCGCGAGCTGCCACGCCGAGGACGGGAAGCGCATCCGCCTGCAGGATCTGCCCAACATGCAGGACCCGAAGCAGATCCAGGCGATCATCGGCGGCTGGCCAGCGTATCGCGGGACGCAGAGCACGGTGCGCACGATGCAGCACCGGCTCTTCGACTGCAACTGGCAGATGCGGCTGCCGCCGCTCGAGTACGCCTCCGAGTTCCCGATCGCGCTCACGACCTATCTCGCCTACAAGGCGAACGGCGGCCCGATCGACGCGCCGGGCGTGCGGCGCTGACGAGGGTCGAGCCGATGACGACGACCCGGATCGTCTGCGCCGCGCTGGCCGCGCTGGCCGCGCTCGCCGCTGCGAGCTGCGCGACGAGGCCGCCGGCGCCGACCGCGCAGGACCTGCAGCGCGCGCTCGACCAGGCCTATGCCCGCGCGACGGCCGAGCAGCGGGCGAGGAGCGTGCAGGACGAAGCGCAGGCGCTGTGCTCGAAGCTCGCCGGCGAGCCGCTTGCGCCGGAAGCGGCGCAGAAGGTGATCGCGCTCTCGCGCGCGTCGATCCGGTATCCCGCCTCCGGCAAGCTGATGGGCGAATGGCAGACGGGCCAGCGCCTCGCGCTCGACGGCTACGGCATGCGGCTCCTGCCCGGCGGCGGCGGCGACGTCACCCCCGGACGCGCGAACGGCGCGAACTGCTACGCGTGCCACCAGCTGGACCCGCAGGAGCTGAACGCCGGCAATCTCGGCGCGAGTCTCGCGCGTTTCGGCACCGCGCGCGGCAACGGCCCGGACGTGCAGAAGTACGTCTACGAGAAGGTGTACAACGCCTGGTCGTTCTTCCCCTGCTCGACGATGCCGCGGCTCGGCGCGAACGGCTACCTCACGCCCGAGCAGATCGCTGACGTGGTGGCGTTCGTGCTCGATCCGGGTTCGCCGGTTAACGCCAAGTGATTCGCCCGGGGCCGGTGCGGCGGTGAACCGGCGCGAGTTCCTCGAGGTCCTCGCCGCCGCGGCCGCGGCGGGGCTTGCGCTCGATGCGCCGGAGGCACTCGGCCAGGCGAGCGCAGATGTGCTCTATCGCCTGCCGCGGTTCGGCAACGTCTCGCTGCTTCACATCACCGATACCCACGCACAGCTCGCGCCAAGCTGGTTTCGCGAGCCGAGCATGAACATCGGCGTGGGCGAAGCGTCGGGCCGCCCGCCGCACCTCGTCGGCGAGCGCCTGCTCAAGTCATTCGGCGTCAAACCCGGCTCGCGACAAGCGTACGCCTTCACCGCGCTCGACTTCGAACGCGCGGCGCGCGCCTACGGCAAGGTGGGCGGGTTCGCACATCTCGCGACCCTCCTCCGGCGCGTACGCGGCGAGCGCCCCGGCGCGCTGCTGCTCGACGGCGGCGACAGCTGGCAAGGCACCGGGCTCGCGCTGTGGACGAAGGGCGCGGACATGATCGCGGCGCAGCGCGAGCTCGGGGTCGATATCATGACCGCGCACTGGGAGTTCACCTACGGCGCCGAGCGCGTGCAGCAGGCGATCGCGCGCGAGCTCGGCGGCCGGATCGAGTTCGTCGCGCAGAACGTGGCCACCGCCGACTTCGCCGACCCGGTGTTCGTGCCATGGGTGTTGCGCGAGTCGAACGGCGTGCCGGTCGCCATCATCGGGCAGGCGTTTCCCTACACGCCGATCGCCAATCCGCGCCACTTGGTACCCGACTGGACGTTCGGCATCCAGGAGGACGCGCTCCAGAAGCACGTCGACGCGGCGCGCGCGAAGGGTGCCCTGGTGGTCGTGCTCCTGTCGCACAACGGGATGGACGTCGACCTGAAGCTCGCCGGGCGCGTACGCGGGATCGACGCGATCCTCGGCGGCCACACCCACGACGCCGTGCCGCAAGCCGCGATCGTGAACAATGCCGGCGGCAGCACGATCGTGACGAACGGCGGCTCGAACGGCAAGTTTCTCGGCGTGCTCGATCTCGATGTGCGCGGCGGCCGGCTCACCGACTTCCGCTATTCGTTGCTGCCGGTGTTCGCGGACCTCCTGCCCGCGGACCCCGCGATGGACGCGCTCATCCGTACGGCGCGCGCACCGCACGAAGCGAAGCTCGGCGAGAAGCTCGCGGTGACCGCGGGGCTCCTCTACCGGCGCGGGAACTTCAACGGCACCTTCGACCAGCTGATCCTGGATGCGATGCTCGAGGTGAAGGGCGCGCAGATCGCGTTCTCGCCGGGGTTCCGTTGGGGCGGCTCGGTGCTCCCCGGCGAGACGATCACGATGGAGCGCGTGCTCGACCAGACCGCGATTACCTACCCGGAGTGCACGCTGACCGACCTGACCGGTGAGACGATCAAGGCGATCCTCGAGGACGTCTGCGACAACCTCTTCAACCCCGATCCGTACCTTCAGCAGGGCGGCGACATGGTGCGCGTCGGCGGCTTGACTTACGCGTGCGCGCCCACGGCAAGCCGCGGCAACCGGATCTCCGACCTGCGGGTGGGCGAGAAGCCGCTCGACGCGGGTCGGACGTACCGAGTCGCCGGTTGGGCGTCGGTGCAGGAGAATCCGCAGGGCGAGCCGATCTGGGAGGTGGTGGCGAGGTATTTGCGGGACCGGAAGGTGATCGCGCCGCGGCGGCTGAACGTGCCGCGGCTGGAAGGGGTGGCGGGGAATCCGGGACTTGCCTGATCGCCGCCGATAGAACTCGGCCGCTCCGTCCCTCGTTCGCCCGCGTCGCGAATCCGCAAGGCTTGTACGAGACTCGTTTCCGCGCCGGCCCGGTATAGTCCGGCTTCGCGATTTGGGCGCGGCCACGAGTATCTAGGGCTCGCACCCACCTCGTCGGTAGCGGTACGGGTCAAGGACTAAACCAACCACGCGGCGGGCAAACAAAAAAGGGCCCCTCTTGCGAGGGGCCCCTGATACGAAGACTTGCTCGTCGCTTAGCGGCAGGTCGACGGCATAAACTTCGTCGGCGTGCCGGTGCACGACCAAACGACAGTGTTACCCGACATCGACGGCGTCAGAGTGATGGAAACGACCGTCCCGACGGAAGTCGCGGCAGCGCTGCCGCCCATGTCGATCACTCCGCCAGCAGTGACGGCGCCGCTCGTCACTTTGCCATAGGGCGTAAACGTAAGCCCCGCGCCCGCGGACGCGAGCGAGTTGTCCGTCTGCGCCTTCTCGGTGATCGAAGTCCGCAAGCTGCTCGCCGCGAGCACGATCTCCGAAACCTTCGCCCGGATGGTGTAGTCCTGATAGGCCGGCAGCGCCACAGCGGCCAAGATACCGATGATCGCCACCACGATCATCAGTTCGATGAGCGTGAAGCCCTTTTGAATCTTTCTCATGCCATTCTCCCGATTAAGTGTGCGAAGTGCGGCAGCTAATATACCGCCACGGATCCCTACTCAGCAGGCTCCATGCCAGGGCGTGGCGGGTGGACACTGACCTCGTAACCAACTGTTTATTAAAGTCTTCTGGCTTGTGCCAATCAAAGGGTGGTGACGGACGTGCGCTATTGCACGCGCGACACGGTGGCTCGCTCGCACGCGTGTGACGTGGGACGTCACTTTGTGCGGTCCGCTGCCCGCGGCGCGGCCGGCCGCGCGACTCTCCTATGCAGCTTCGAGCGAGTCGAGAGTGGCCCGAAGCTCCTCCATCACCGCGTCCCATCCACCCGAAACAGGCTGATCGCAGAAGTCTTAGCGTCGGGTACCACGGCATCGTGGGGCCTCGAAAGCCGAAGCGCCAGTCGGCCGTGTATGGGAGCAGGACGAGAGCCTTTTTTCCCAGGCCGCCCACCAAGTTAACCAGCGACGTCGACACGCTCACGACGAGGTCCAGCGCCGCGACGAGCGCGGCGGTCTCCTCGTAGTCGTCGATCGCCTCCTGCCAGTGGTGTATCCGCAGATCCCAGATCGACGCCGCTTCATCGAGTTCGGCACGGCAATCTCCGTATTGCAGATTGACCCACGTTGCGGCCACGCCTTGAAGCGCCGAGGCCAAAACCGTGAGCGGGATTGATCGCAACGCCCCCCGGGTTGAGATCAACCCGCCGCGCCACGAGAGCCCAATCCTCGGCCGAGGCCCGGTCGCGGCGAGTCTTTCCCGCCAGCGCTCCGTTCGCGCAGGATCGGCCTTCAGGTATCCCGCCTGCGCAGGGAAATCCGAGAGCCGGCGCCGGAAGATCCCCGGCAGATTCCCCGCCGGTACCTGCAGGTCGAATGGTGCAAGCTCGGCGAGCCACGGCGGGTGCTCGATCGCGCATCATGGCCTCGACGACGATCACGCCAGGGAACGAGCGCTGCATGAGGCTTCGAAGCCGCCCATCGCACTCCAAGACGCAGCTCTTGACGCGCGCCTGGGCCTCGCGCAAGCACGATGCAAAGAGTATCTGATCGCCTAGGCCCTGCTCCGCGAAGACGAGCAGCCGCTTATCGGAGGCCTCCTCGCCGCGCCACTCCGGAAACCGGAACGGGCGAGGGACCGCGAGCGGGCCATGCCAGCGCGCGTCGTAATCCTCCCAACCGCGTTCGAACCGCCCCATACGCAGCAGCGCTTCGGCCCGCAAGATTTGCGCGTGCTTGTCGTTCGGATCCGCGGCGATTCCCTCGTCCATCAGCCGGACGGCCTCCTCCTCGCGACCTTGCATCGATAGCACATAGCCGAGATTGCAACGCGCTCCCGGATAATCGGGATCCAGCTCCAGCGCACGACGCAACAGCCGCTCGCCTTCCTGCAGCTCGGCGAACTGTCGCGCGCGGAGGAAGCCGAGAAAGTTATGAGCCGCCGGACTGTCCGGGCAGACGGCAATCAGGCGGTCGAGCACTGTGACGGTTTCGTCGAAGCGCCCCGCACGGTAGTGCCAGTGCGCGTACTCGTAGAGCACCTCCGGATCCGCTGAAGCTTCCGGACGGAAATCGCGGTGAATCGCTTCTGCCTCCGTATCGCGACCGAGTTGACACAAGGCGCGGATTGCGCCGAGGTAACCCGGTGTGCTATCCGGCTGATAGTGAAGCGCAAGCAGGAACAGGTCGAACGCCGACTCAGGGTCTCCGTTCGCGAGATACGCCTGCCCACCGAGCACGTTGAGTTCGGCATCGTCGGGCCTGTCCGCGAGCAGCGCGTCGGCAAGGGCTAGTGCGCGCGGCAACTCGCGATGCGCGATCGCATGACGCAGCGCGTCGCGTTGCGCCACATTGTCGTCGGTGACTGCCCGGGTCGGAGCCGATGGTTGCGGCTCCGACCCGTCCGGCTTCGCACCAACCCGTCGCCGCAACCAGCCCATTATCGTGGCTCGCTCTCCGTGGACCGCTGCGCCTCGAGTGCTGCAGCCACCGCGTCGAGAACCGGTTTCCAATCTCCCGGACGGGTTTGTCGCAGCAGCCGCACCGACGGATACCACGGCATCCGCTCGCCGACCGCCAGGTAACGCCATTCCGGTGCGAACGGCGTCATGACGAGCGTCCTGCACCCGAGGGCGCCGGCAAGATGCACCACGGAGCTGCAGACCGTGACGATGGCATCGAGTGCGGTCATCAGAGCCGCGGTCTCCGCAGCGTCCGCGAGCGCCTCTGGCCATCGAACCGGCGCCCTAGCCCCGGCTTGCTGGATGAGATCGAGCTCGCCTGCTACCTCGCCATTCTGGAGTGAGACAAACTGAATCTCCGGTAAAGCGAGAAGCCGCACCAAGCTGTCCGGGTCGATCGACCTGACGGCCCGGCGAGTCTTGCCCAGGCCGCCGCGCCACGTCAGGCCCACCTTTAGGCCGGGACCGAGCGCTTGAAGTCTTGTTGCGTACTCGCCAACAAGGTCCGGGTCGGCTCGCAGGTACGGCTGTCGCGGGAAATCGGACACGGAACGCCGGTATCGTCGGGGCAAGCTGCCAGCGGCCACTTGCATCATTCCCGGCTCCAGGCGGGATTCGACGGGACCGGAGGCTGCGCCCCGTGTTCCGACGACCGTTACGCTTGGATACGAGAAGGCGAGGAGCCGCGCCAGCCGGGGATCGGTTTCAAGCACGCATCGCTCGACTTCGCGTCCGAGATCCGGGATACAGCTCGCGAACATGATCTCATCGCCGAATCCTTGCTCGCCGTACACAAGTATCGTTCGTGGCGGTGGCTCCGAAACGTCCCATTCCGCCAGGCCGAAATCGCGCCGCGGGTTCTCCCGCGACTTGAAGCGCCACTCGTATTCATCCCACCCCGACTCGAAATCGCCCGTGTAGAGAAGGTGCATGGCGCGACTGAGACGCACGTCTGCATCTTCCGGAGCAGTAGCGACCGCGGCGTCGAACGCGACCTTCGCCGCGTCCAGCTCGCCCAGATCCTGAAGTGACTTGCCCATTACGCACTTTGCATCCGCGGTTGCTCTCTCCGCGGACGCAACCGATGCAACAAGCTCGAGTGCTTCGCGCGGCCGCCCCGTTTCGCGCAAGACGTTCGCGAGGTTGACCCGGGTGGAAAGGTCATCACGCAAAGCAAGCGCTGTACGGAGCGACCGTTCGGCCTCAGGATGCCGATCCAGCTCGCGCAGACAGAGCGCCCGATTCATCAGCAGGGCGGGGTCGTCGGGCCGCAAGGTTACCGCTCGCTCCAGGTAAGGCAGCGCTTTGGCCGGTCGCCCCTCGAGCGCTAGCGCTATGCCGAGATTGGCATGCGCGTCGGGAAACTCGGGGGCATCCGCGAGGAGCGCGCGGAGCAACTCGGACGCCTCCTGAAGCTGCCCGCGACTGAGTAGCACCGCCGCAAGCTCATTACGGGCCGCATGGCGCCCGGGCGCGGAAGTGACGGCGAGGCGGAAAGCCTGCTCGGCGCCGGCAAGATCTCCGGTCGCTCGAAGCGCGCGTCCGAGGAGTTCCTGTGCATCCGGATGAGCGGATGCGAGCTTGACCGCCCGCCGCAGCACGTCCGCCGCCTCTTGTGGGCGCCCCTGCTCCAACAGAATGTCTCCCAACAGGCATTGGGCATCGACCACGGCTGCGCGATCGGTTCCGGCTTGAACAGCGCACGCCTTGGCGCCGTCGAGGTCTCCTTCTGCTCGCCGGCGCGTTGCCTCGCGCAGCAGCTCCAGCGCATCGGCTCGCGGCTGCCGGACGGCGAACTGCGCGAGAAGGCTCTTTAGCAAGGGGCTACCGCTGGACTCGTTACTGGGCGCGAACCTCAGGTGCCCGAGGCAAGGACAGGCCGCACGGGCTTTGCTCGCGTGGAGCATGTCCGCAAGAGCAGCTCTCCACTCGTCCGCGTACTCGCACTGCGCGTAGTCGGGGAAGTAAGGTCCACCAAGCGTGTAGTGGACGATCGCCGCGTCCGAGTCGACCTTATCGTAGCCCACGAGATGGTTCCAGCGTCGAGGCAACTCTCCGATCAGCGAGTCGCTGTCGAGCCACTTGAACTGATGCAGCTCGAGACCCGACGCGGTGCTTACCTATTCCGGAGTGAGGTGTCGACAGCGCGCGTTATTAAACAGCATCACACTTGACCAGTTCTTCTTCGCGTAGGCTGTCTGCGCGTGACCGAGAAATTTCACATTTTCACGCGGGCGATGATCGTGCTTCACCACCATGACCGCGAACGCGTCATCGCGCAATGTCCACAGCTTCGCGATGTCGTCCCGTACAAGCATGTCGCAGTCCATGAAGAGGCTCCATCCCTCGTAGCCGGAGAGATAGGGCGTCAGAAACCGGGAGAACGCGAAGTCGGTAGATTGCAACGGATCCCGCGGACGCGTGAACAGACCTCCCAGCTGCGATAAGCGAAGCGGTGTCGCGCTAACCGGCAGGGTTGCTCGTGCGTGGATGCTATGGGCGAGGACGCTGAACGCGACGGCTTCGCGCGGATCGTACCCGATGAAGACGCGGATCACGTCGATACTCCCGCAAGCCGAAACCGCTCCACTCGACGATCGCATCTCAGGACCCCGGCCGGCACGTCGCACTCGGCCGTCGCGATCCAGTAATCGCTTGGAAACGAGAGTCGTCGGCTTAGCCTCATTACGGCACGCTCCTGGAAACGAAGCAAGCTAAGCGATCCGGCGCCAAACAGCGAGTTCATTTTTCACGCGCTCGACAAGCGGCGGCCACTGATAGGGCCCCGGCTGCCGGAACACGCGCACGGCCGGATACCAGGGCATGACATCCTGATTCAAGCCGTAACGCCACTCCGGACTGAACGGCGCCATGACCCAGACCGGACGGCCAAGGGCGCCGCCAAGATGGACGACCGCCGTGCAGACGCTCACGATCAGATCGAGGCCGCAGAGAAGCGCCGCTGTTTCGTCGTAGTCCGCGATCGCGTCAGGCCAGTGATGTATCGTCACGCCCGCGGCTGCCGATAGCGTCCGTACCTCGTCGTCCGTGGCATCGTATTGCAGGCTCACCCAATCGATGCCGGGTTGACGAAGAAGAACGAGCAGATCATCCGGGCCCGGGCTGCGAAGCTTTTGGCGCGTCTTAACCGTACCGCCTCGCCACGAGATTCCAAGCTTCGGCGCCGGGCCGAGCGCTGCCAGTCGCCCGCGCCATGTGCTTACCTTCGCAGGATCGGCTCGCAGATAGCCATCGTGCTTCGGAAAGTACGCCAAGGACTGGACGGAATTGCAGCGGAAGGCTGCCGGCCGGAACGTAAGCGCGGAGGTCTGGGAATTCGCGGAGCCAGCGGAGATCCTCGAACTGACTTCCCGCCCGGACCGCGGCGTCCGGAAACGATCGTGTGAAAAGAGGTGCGAGCTTCGGATGGCAATCGATGACGCAGCGCGCGCCAAGCCCAAGAAGGTCCGGGATGCATGATGCGAACATGATCTCGTCGCCGAGTCCTTGCTCCGCCGCGATCAGAATGTCGCCCTCCGCAGGAAGGTTTCCATCCCAGCGCGGAAGCGGGAACTGGCGCCGCGGGGTGTCTTCCGAGATCAAGCGCACCTCGTAGTCGGGCCAGGCTTCCGCGAAACGCCCAGCGAGCAGCAGCGCGAGGGATCGATGAAATCGATAGAGCGGGTTCTGTGGGGCCGCCGCGAGTGCCTTGCCGTACGCGTCCAGCGCGTCCGGAATGCGCCCGACATCTTGCAGCGCGATGCCCAAGTTTCCGTATAGATCCGGACGAGTGTTACCGGCATCGATCGCCGCCTCGAACGCCTCCACCGCCCCGGGTGCATCGAGATCGCGCTTCAATCGCATGAAGCCGATCGCTTCAAGGGCGATGGCATGCCTTGAATCTGCCTCTAGCGTGCGATCGCAATGGCGGGCAAGCCGATCCCATAGCTCGGGTGCCTTCGAGGCGAGCGAGGCGTAGGTGCTGAGCGCCTCGGAAGGCGCCCGCTCAAAAGAAAGCGCTTCGTCGAGACAGTCTGCTGCCTCGGTACTCGCGCCCTTCCGTTCGAGCGACAAGCCGAGGTTGTACCAAACGCCTGGTTGCGCGCGATCGATCGCGAGCGACTTCCGGTACTCGGTGCTCTGCCGCCACGGCATCTCCAAGCAACTGCAGGACGTTTCCGAGGTCAGCATGCGTAGCCGCGGATCCCCCTCGAGCGAGAGATCGCAACAAAGAGTCTTTCGCGTCTTCCAGGCGACCCGTCCTCGCGAGCGCATGACCGATGAGTCGCAGCGCCTCCGCGGGCGGATCTTCTCGAGAAACGTGCGGGGAGAGGATCTCGATCGCCCGCTCAAAGCTCCCTGCGCCGATAGCTGCCCGCGCCTGTGATTCCGGTCCGTCGGTGGAATCATCCGGCCGGGCGGCGCCTCCCCTACGTAGCAGCCCGCCAACCTGTCTCAGGAGTTCGGCAAACACGTCACCGCTCGGATGTGAATTGTGGCCAGGGACACCTACCGTCGGGCCGCTTGCATTGAGAACTGTTACTCGTAGCCCCGTCGATTGCCACTACAACCGGCGCGTTTGGCGATTGCGAATGCTACAATTTTCGAGCAGAACAAGGGTGCGTAACGCTTCCGCTTATTGGTTGGTGAAGCGCTGATGCGCCCATTGTGAAGAGAAGGGAACGTAATGGCACTATCATCCGTATTCGGGGGCGCAAAGATCAAGGGCTTCGCCAAGGAACTCGTGGAAACGCTCTCGAAACGCTATCCGCCCGCTCTCGATATCAATCCCGAGAAACGGGTTTCGGAAGCGAGACTGGCGCGCGTGCTCGAGGAGGCGCTGACCAAAGCAGCGGATTTCCAGCGGGAGAACAGTCTTGGCCTTGTGGGCAAGGCAAGGCTCGGCAGCGAGTTCAAGTGGCATCTTAGCGAACTCGGCTACAGCGAGAAATTTATCGACGTTGCTCTCGAGGGTCTCATGGTCTACATCACTCGCGGGTCGACCCCGGCCAAGCCAACGGAGAACAAGAAAGGATGATGCGAGCCCTAAGGGGGCTTCGTTGACTGCGCGGCCCCGCTGCAAGCGGAACGAGATGGAAGCTTAGCTGCGAGTGGCTCGATTCCAGGAAGACCGACCAGCCCTCGTAGCTTGAGAGATGAGCGTTCAGGAGCGAGAGAACGCGAAGTCATTGGGTGGACGGGGCTGCCGTCAAGATCCTGTGGGGACAGCTGGCTCGCACGCCGATGAAGCTGAGGCGAGGACGTTCAACGCGCCGATGCCCTGTTAACGCGCGGATCATCCCTCCGCGGTCGGAGTTGCGCCGAGACGTTCTTCGACGAGCCGGGGCCCGTCCGGCAGACCCTCGCGCCACTGCACCCAGACTTCCCACTCGAGCGCGGGGCGCTTAGCCGCCGCGCGTACGAGATGTTCGCGCCACCAGGCGAGGGGCTTGATCGTACAGTGCGCGTTCTCGCCAGACGGCAGGCGCTTCTTGGCCGGGTAGCAGGCGACATTTGCGAACACGAACCGCGCGGCATAGCCGAAAAGTTCGTCGATAACCCAATGGATGTCCTCCTCCGGGCAGTGCTCCAGCACGTCAGTGCAGATCACGCCGTCAAAGCGGCCCTCCGGAAGCTTGTTGAACGGCTCATAGCAGGGGTCGTAGCAGTGCACGTAGTCAACATCCCAATACTCCTGGATGGATTCGTGGACACGACCGTCGCCGCTACGCACGTTCCGGAGGTCGTACTGGCGCCCCTTGCCGCTGCCGTAATCGAGAACATTCTGCGCCCCGGTCGCGTCGATCAGCCGCTTGATGCGGTCGGCCTGCGCGGGCAGGCTCAGGCCAGGAAAGGTTTCCTCAGCGGAGATGCCGAGAAACCGCTCGCCTTCCACGTGCATCTGCCGATACTGTCCGGCAAGCGCCTGATAGCGGGGACTCGGATTTGCCCGACTGTAGATCATGACGTCGTCCTCGTCTCGTTGCCGATCGATCATATGTGGCTTAAGCCACGTACCCCGGAATCTTCGTCTCGTCGACCACGTCGATCTGGTCCGCATCGAGGAACTGCTCGGCGTACTTCAGGTAGATGCGCCGGCGGATGAAGATGTCGAAGAGGTCCGGGTCGATGTGGCCGTTCAGCTTGAACTTCCCGAGGATGTGCAGCGATTCCGAGAGCGTCTTGCCTTTCTTGTAGGGCCGGTCCTTGGCGGTGAGCGCCTCGAAGATGTCGGCGATCCCCATCACGCGGGCCTGGATCGACATCTGGTCGCGAGTGAGCCCGCGGGGGTAACCCTTGCCGTCCATGCGTTCGTGGTGACCGCCCGCGTACTCGGGCACGTTCCGCAGGTGCTTGGGCCAGGGCAGCGCCTCGAGCATCTTGATGGTCGAGACGATGTGGTGGTTGATGATCTCGCGCTCCTCCTGGGTGAGGGTGCCGCGGGAGATCGTCAGGTTCTTCAGCTCGTCGTCGGTGAGGAAATCGGCGGTGTTGCCGATCGGGTCGCGCCACTTGTAGCCAAGCCCGATCTGCGCGACGCGGTCCTGCTCCTCCTTCGACATCGATTCGGCGCCGATGTTGCAGCGGCGCAGGAACTTGCGGTCCTCCTCGATCTGCCGCAGGGTGTCGCGGAGCTCTTCGTCGATGCCGTAGCTGCGGTCGCGCCGGTTGAGCTCCTCGACCCCTCCTTCGCGCGCGAGCTCGAGCTTCTTGTTGAGCGCGTCGATCTCGGCGTCGCGCTTCAGCACCTCGAACCGCGTGTCGACGAGGTTGATGCGGTCGAAGATCGTCTCGAGCTTCGTCGCCTTGTCGACGACGTGCACCGGCGTTGTGATCTTGCCGCAATCGTGCAGCAGGCCGGCGATCCGCAGCTCGTAGCGGTCCTGCTCGGTCATCGCGAACTCGGCGAGCGGGCCGTCGACGGTGTCGTTAACCGCCTCGGCGAGCATCATCGTGAGCTGGGGCACCCGCTGGCAGTGGCCGCCGGTGTAGGGCGACTTCTCGTCGATCGCCTCGTTGATCAGGGTGATGAACGACTCGAACAGGTGCTCGAGCTGGTTGATCAGCGCCCGGTTGGTGAGCGCGATCGCCGCTTGCGAGGCGAGCGACTCGGCGAGCCGCTGGTCGGAAGGCGAGAACGCGACGATCTCGCCGGAGCCGGGATCCTGGCAGTTGATGAGTTGCAGGACACCGATGATTTCGGCTTCGTGGTTCTTCATCGGCACGGTCAAGAACGACTTCGACCGGTAGCCGGTCTTCTGGTCGAACGCCCGCGTGCCGGAGAAATCGAACCCCTCCTCGGTGTAGGCATCGGCGATGTTGACCGTCTGCCCGGTGAGCGCGGCGAAGGCCGCGACCATCGAGGTGTTCGGATCGCCCTGCTTGAAGAGGTGGATGGGGTAGAACGGGATCTTGGTCCCGGTCGTGCCCCCCATCGCGATTTCGAGCGAGGCGGTGCGCACGATCTCGAATCGGAGCACCTGCTCCGCGCCGTCGCCTTCGACGAGATAGAGCGTGCCGCCGTCGGCACGCGTGATCGTCTTCACCGCCAGCAGGATTTTCTCGAGCAGCGCGTTGAGATTCTTCTCGAGCGAAAGTGCGGCGCCGATCTCGTTCAGCTGGTCCAGGCGGCGGAAGAGATCCGCGGAGGAGTCGGCGGCGCCCGGCTCCGAATCGCGCTCGCCTGCAACGACCGCGGCGGCAACGGCAGGAACAACCGCGGGAGCGGTGCTCATTTGATGCACACCGCCCTGACCTGGGCCATGTCGGTGATGCCTTGCATGACCTTCTCGATGCCGTCCATCTTCAGGGTCCGCATGCCTTCCTCGAGCGCGGTCGCGAGCATCTCGGCGACCCGCGCGTGCTCCTGGATGTTTTTCTTGATCGCGTCGGTGCCCACGAGCAGCTCGTGGAGGCCCGCGCGGCCCTTGTAGCCGGTGTTCGAGCAGGCGTCGCAGCCCGCCTTGCGATAGAGCGTCAGCTGGCCCTTCTCGTCGCCGTAGGTCTTCACAAGGTCCTTGTACACGCGCTCGTAGCCCGCCTTCGCGTCCTTCTTGAATTCCGACGTATTTAGCAGCTCCTGGCAGTACTCCTGCAGCAGGCCCTTGATCTCGTCCCCCGCGGGAGTATAGGGCTGCTTGCACTTCCCGCAGAGGCGCTTCGCGAGACGCTGCGCGAGGATCCCGACCAGCGCATCGGCGAAGTTGAACGGGTCCATCCCCATGTCGAGGAGGCGCACGACCGATTCGGGGGCGCTGTTCGTGTGCAGCGTCGCGAACACCAGGTGGCCGGTGAGCGAAGCTTCGATGCCGATCGCGGTCGTCTCCTTGTCGCGCATCTCGCCGACCATGATGATGTCCGGGTCGGCGCGCAGGAACGCTTTCATGATCGTGGGAAAATCGAGACCGGCCTTCTTGTTGATCTGGACCTGGCGCAGGCCCTTCTGGGTGATCTCGACCGGATCTTCCGCCGTCCAGATCTTGGTGTCGGGGGTATTGAGATAGCCGAGCACCGAGTGCAGGGTGGTCGTCTTGCCGGAGCCGGTCGGCCCGCAGCAGAAGAACAGGCCGTACGGGTTCTCGATCGCAGCCTTGAGGCGCGGCAGATTGTGCGGCGTGAGGCCGAGCTTGTCGATCGGGATCGGCTCGCCGGCGGCCAGGATACGCATCACGATGTCCTCGACGCCGCCCTGCACCGGAATGGTCGCCACGCGCAGCTCGATATCGAGCGGGCCGAACTTCTTGAACTTGATCTTGCCGTCCTGCGGCTTGCGGCGCTCGGAGATGTCGAGGTCGCACATGATCTTCAGGCGCGCGACGAGTGCGCTGCGGTAGGACGCCGGCACCTCGATGTAGTTCACGAGCGAGCCGTCCTTGCGGAACCGGATCTCGGTCTTCGCTTTCCCCGGATAGGACTCGATGTGGATGTCGGAGACGCCCTGGTGGTGCGCATCGACGATGACCTTGTTCACGAGCTTCACCAGCTCGTTGTCCGCTGCCGCGGAGAGGTCATCCGTCGTGCTGCCGTCGTCGCTATCCTCGGTGCCCAGACCCTCCAGCAGGTCGCCGATGTCGCCGAGGTCGGCTGCGGCGCCGAAGTACGCGTCGAGCGTGTCCTTGAACTCCTTCAGCGTCGTGACGCAGTACTTGATCCGCGCCTTGGGGAAGATGTTGTTGACGACCTTGGAGGCCTTGACCCGCTCCGGGTCGAGGCACATCACCAGCAGTCCCTGCGGATTCTCCTCGAGCGGGCACCACTGGTGCTCGGCGACATACTCGCGCTTGAGGTTCTTGAGCAGATCGACCGACTTGATGCGGTCGGGCTTGAACGGCTCGTAGGGCACGCCGAAGTACTTGGCGAGCGCCTGGCCGATCGCGTTCGGCTTGACGCTGAAATCCTCGATCAGCACCGCTTCGATGTCGAGCGCCTTCTTGCGCGCACTGCGCGCGGCGGTCTCGAGCTCGGCGGCGGAGATCATCGCATCGGCAACGAGGAAGTCGTACTTCGACTTCGGCACCGCGAGCTTCGAGCGCTGCTTGAGCGCGATCGCGAGCGTCTTGCAGAGCTCGACCATACCCTCTTCGGCGAGCGAGCCGAAGGATATGCCGGCCTTGTTGTTGATGAGCTGCACGACGCCGAGGAGGTCGCCCGTCGGAGCATCGAGGATCGGCGCGACGAGCATCTGCTTGGTGCGATACCCGGTCCGCTTGTCCACCTCCTGCAGGAAGCGCAGGTTCGTGTTGTGGCTCTTCAGCTCGCCGTCGTCGTAGACGTCCTTGAGGTTCATCATTTTCCGCGACATCCCGCAATAGCCGGCGAGCGAGTGCTCGGCGAGCGGCAGCTTGAGGTCGCGGAAGGAATTGAGCCCGGTCTTCACCTTGGAGATGATGGAGGCCTTGTCCTCGCCGGTGATATAGATCGTCAGCCGGTCCGCGTAGAAAAGCGTGCAGATCTCGCTCGAGACCTCGAGCATGATCTCGTCGACGTTGTTGGTCGCGTGGATCCGGTTGGTGACCGTCTGCAGGGTCTTCTGAAAAGCGAGCCGGCTGTTGACGTCGCCGGCCGGAATGGACTGGGGGCTAAGCACTGCGCTCATGGCGTCGCTTCCTGTCGGATCACCGTCGAAACCGTCGGTCCGCCGGCTGGCGCCGACGACCGAATACCCCGGCCGGCGCTTCCGCGCCCGCCGGGGCAAACTTTGAATTTAGCGCCCGCTCCTGCCCCCAGCAACCGCGCCGGACCGGCCCTTGCGTCATTTTCCAGGCGCAACAACGCACCCTCGTGCGCACCCGGGCCGGTGTGCTCCCGTGGCCCCGGCAGCGGTATGCAAGACTCGGGCCGGCCGATCGCATGCGGCGATCGGCGTTACGGCCGGGTGCGCGCGGCGCGGGCCGAGGTCAGCCGCCGGGCTTGTCGGTGCCGCCGCGTACGCCGCCTCCCAGGACGAACGCGCGGAATCCGCGCTGCGCGAGCAGGAATGCGCCGGCCGAGCTGCGCCGTCCGCTCTGGCAGTACAGGACGTACTCGCGACTGCGATCGAGAACCTTCACCGCATTGCGCACCTCCGAGAGCGGGATGTTGATCGCGCCCGGGAGCTTGTCGTACTGGTACTCGGACGGGTAACGCGTGTCGATCCACTGCCCGCCGGCGGTGATCTTGACCCGCGCCTGCTCCATCGTCACGCTCTGGAGCAGCGGTTTCTTCAGGAGCTCGTTGAAGTCCTCTTTGGCCAGCCGGAAGAGCGAGCCCTCGGCGAGCATGGTGACCGTGGCGTTGCGCTTGGCGTTCGCGACGAGCGCCTCTTCGCCGAATGCATCGCCGCCCTTCAGCTCCGCGAGCTTCATCGACACGCCGCCGACGTTGCGCTCGATGAGGCACTTGCCCGCCTCGACGACGTAGTAGAAGTCGCCGGCGTCGCCCTCGCGTATCACCACCTGCCCGCGCTTGACGCCCACCCGCTGGAAGCGCTTGAGCATCTCGTTGATATGGGCCGTCGGCAGCTGGGCGAACGCGCCCGACTTGAGGTTGTTGATGCTGAACACGCCCGACAGGATCGCCCAGTTGCTCATCGACGGCACGCCGGCCTCGGCGGCGCGCGCACCGGTCTTGTCGCCGGCGGCGAGCTGGTCCCAGGTCACCATGATGTCGAGGAGGTCCTCGTCGATCCGGACGAGCTCGATGTCGGTGATCGCCTTGGCGGAGGCGAACGGGGTCTTCCGACCGAGCGGGTGGCGTGCCTCCGAGGTCGCGCCCACGACGACCTCGGAGCTGCCGTTGCCGAGGATCAGCGCGAGCTCGCCGCGCAGCAGGAAGACGAGCTGCCCGGCGACGCTCTTCACGCGAAACGGGTCGAGCGTCTTGCTGATCCGCTCGACCACGCAGAGCTCGGCGAGCTCCGTCAGCCGGTGAGCCGACAGCGCGGAGAGGGGCTCGAGCCCCCGGAGGGTCTTGACGGTTACGGTGTCCGCGGTCATTGGCTCGGCCTCGTGCAGCGCCTCAGAACTCGATCACTTGGTTGTTCTGCAGCATCCGCGGCCGGTACTGGCCGGCGTACTCCTCGATCTCCTCCATCGTGAGCTCGATCTCGCCCGGCTTGAGATGCGTGATGAAGATCTCGCAGCTCCGCTCGAGCTTGGCGAGCTCCTCGGCGAGCATCGTCGGGCACAGGTGCTTCGACATGATCGCGAGCTGTTTCTCGCGGTTGCAGAAGGCGCATTCGATGATGAGGTGCTTCAGATTCGCGATCTTGTTGACGATCGTCCAGAGCTCGTCGTTGGTCGTGGTGTCGCCGGTGAAGACGAGGCTGCCCTTGCCGCTGTCGAGTTGGTAGCCGATCGCCGGCACGACGTGGTTCGCCGGCAGCGCGGTGATCGTGCGCCCGCCCCCGAGATCGACCGACGCGCCGAGCTCGATCGGCTCGTAGCGCAGGAACGGCCGCTCCACGCTCGGGATCTGGGTGAAGTCCGGCCAGATCGACCAGTTGAAAATATGGTTCTTCAGGATCTCGATGGTCGCCGGGATGGCATGCACGGTCAGCGGCTCATCGCGCATCTGCCCCACGGTGTCGACCATGAACGGGATCGCGGCGATGTGATCGAGGTGGGAGTGGGTGACGAAGACGTGGTTGATCGGGGTCAGTTCGGCGAGCGTGAGGTCGCACACGCCCGTTCCGGCGTCGATCAGGATGTCGCGGTCGAGCAGCATCGAGGTGGTGCGCAAATGCCGCCCACCGATCCCGCCGCTGCAGCCGAGTACTCTGATCCGCATGTGTGCGAGCAAATGTGTCCGCAATAATGCTGAAGCTATCTCCGCCTGCAAGTACCAGCGAGCGCGAGCGCCCGCCGTAACTTTGTCCGATTATCCTGTCCGCTTACCTTGTCCGATTACTTTGTGTCGAATGTCGTCACGCCGTCCCAACCGGGCCGCGGTGGATCGGCACGATACCGCGTAACTTGCTGAGAGTAAAAGGTATAAAGTGGCGCCGCGGCATAGAGTCGCTGCAGATTGAAGAGCACCAGGTCCGCTTGCTCCCAGGCCTGCGAGCGATAGGCCTTCAGGGCCTGCCCCCACAGCTTCAACTCCTCCGCTCGCGCCTTCCCGATCTCCGCCTCGAGCCCCAGCGGTTCGAAGATGGTCACCGATTCGTCCTTGCCGGCGACCCGGACGCGGTCGATCTCGCGGAAGACGACGTCTTGAATCGCCTCCCGGGTGGTATGCCCGACGAGGATGCCGACGCCGTACCGTTTCGTCAGGCTCTCCAGCCGCGAGGCGAGGTTTACCGCATCGCCCATCACCGTGTAGGCCTTGCGCAGCTTCGAGCCCATGTCTCCGACGCTCATCGGACCGGTGTTGATCCCGACCCCGATCTGTACCTGCGGCCAGCCGCGGGCCTTGAAGCGTTCGTTCAGGTTCGCGAGCTCCACCTGCATGGCGAGCGCGGCGGCGACCGCCTGCCGCGCGTGCTGCGCGTCGGAGACCGGAGCACCCCAGAACGCCATGATCTGATCGCCCACGTACTTGTCGAGCGTGCCGCGGTGGGCGCGTATGACCAGACTCATGGCGGTCAGGAACTCGTTCATGAACGCCGAGAGCGCCTTGGGATCCAGTCCCTCGGCGATCGAGGTGAACCCGCGAATGTCGGTGAAAAGCACCGTCAGGACCTCGTCCTTGCCCTCCATGCTGTATTTCGCCGGATCGCGCGCCATCTCGTCGACGAGCTCGGGCGGGACGTACTCGCCGAACCGCTCGGTCAGTTCGCGCTTGGACCGCGACTCCACGAAGAACCCGTACGACATGTTCAGGGCGAAGAGCCCGATCGTCATCAGCAGGCTGGCGGCGAGCGGCAGCACGAGGTCGGCATGGAGCCAGACCCCTATATTCAAACCGGTGACGAGCGCGACTGCGGCGAGCGACACCACGGTCGCGCGTAACGGGCTCAGGAACGGGAGCCAGATCGCGAGGATCAGACCGACGAGGAGAAGCACGATCACTTCCGCGCCGAGCACGTAGGCCGGCTTGGCCTTGATGCTGCGGTCGAGCATGCCGGCAATCAGGTTGGCGTGGACCTCGACGCCCGGATATGCGGCGCCCACCGGCGTCGCCCGCAGGTCGAAGAGCCCCGGCGCGGTAGTGCCCACCAGCGCGATCTTGCCCTTGAGGCGCTCGACGGGGACCTTGTCGTGATACACGTCGGCGAGCGACACGTAGTGGAAGCTTCCCTTTCCGCCGCGATACGGCACAAGGGCGCATGCGTTCTCGTCGACCGGGATGCGCAACGGCCCCACCTCGAGCCACTCGAGGCCGGCATAGTGCCGGTTGAGCACGCTCCCGGGAGGGTAACCGGGCTCTACCTTCGGAAACCCGAGCAGCGTGCGCATCATCGCGAGCGACAGCGGCTCGTAGTACGCGCCCCGGTACTCAGCGAGCATCGGTACTCGTCGGTTGATCCCGTCCTCGTCCGCGATCGGGTTGAAGTGCCCGGTGCTCGCCGCGGCAGCCTGGAAGTCGCGCAGATTGGCGCCGTAGCCGGTCCACGAGGTGAACTCGATCGGCCGGTTCGCGAATGTACCCGGCTCGAGCACCGGGGGCGGCAGCGCGCCGCTGGTGCGCGCGTCGCGGTCGCTCGTCAGGTAGTACCCGAGCACGACCGGGCGCCCCTTGATCGTCTGCACGAACTGCGCGTCGTGGTCGAGGCGCGGCCGCAGCGCCGCGAGCGCCGCCTGAAAATCCGGCACGTCCTTCAGCGGGCCTTTCGCGAGGCCGTCGAGAACCCGCAGCCCGCTGGAGCGATCGGGCTCTGCGAACACGACGTCGAAGCCGAGGATCGCGACGTCGTACTTTTCGAAAAGCTTGGCGACCAGGCCCGCCACCACGTCGCGGCCCCACGGCCATTGCCCGAGCTCGGGCGTCGCCAGGCTCTTCTCGTCGATGTCGAGGATAACGACGCGCTCGTCCACGCTCCGCGGCATCGTCAGCCGCAGCCGCGTGTCGTAGAGGATGCGGTCGAACTGGTCGACGAACGGGATGCGATAGAACTTACCGGCGTGGCCGACGAACGCGGCGACGAGGACGATCCCGAGCGCGATCCTGACGCCGTACTGCTTCACCTGCCGCTCCACACTCCCGCAGCCGGGTCGTCGAGCGCGGTCGGCCGCGAGGACGCGCCGCCGATAGACGCACCAGGAAGCGAATCACGGCCGCTTGTGCCGGCAATTTCCTCCGATCTGGGGAAGAACGGGGGGGCTGCCCCCGCGGATCGTGACGACTTAGTCGGATCATCGAGGCCCATCCGCGGCGCGCCAGGCCCTCTTCGTGTGTTCGCGCGGAAGACCCGCTGTAGCGTCGCGCCGTCGACACAGAGGATCGCCGGCGAGGGCGCTCGCTTCGACGCGGCGGCGCCTCAAGCCTTGTAGAAGAACTCCATCTTGACGCCGGCGAGCTCGACGATGTCGTGGTCGTTGAGCGGATGCGCCTGCGCGTCGAGCAGCTTGCCGTTGAGGATCGGAAAGTTTGCGCCCTCGACGTGGGTGATGAAGTAGCCCTGCGGCCGCTTGGTGATGACCGCCACCTGCACGCCCGGCTTGCCGAGCGTCGTGAGCGCCTTGACGAGCTCCATCTCCCTGCCGGCATTCGCGCCGGAGAGGATCTGGATCGCGGCCACCTTTCCGCCGGGCGCGATCGGCTGCGACGCCGACACCGGCTGCGAGGTGTTCATCGCCGGCATAGACGGCGACGTGGCCACGGGCTGCGAGGTCGAGGCCGGCACGGGCGCAGACACCGAGCCGGCCAGGGGGGGCGGCGCCGCCGCGGACCTCAGCGGCTGCGAGGTCGATATCGCCGGAGAGGGCTGCGAGGTCGACATCGTCGGCATGGCCTGCGACGCGCTCGGCGTCGGGGGCCGCGGCGAGTCACGCCGGCTTCGGCGCGGCGCCGGGACGCAGCACCATCGTTTTCTCGAAGTCCTGCGGGCTCGTCGTCTTGCCCGCCTGGTCGTTGACGTACTTCAGCTTGTACTTGCCGAGCTCGATCACGTCGTTCGTCTGCAGGAAGTGCTTCTTGATCGGCTGGCCGTTCACCAGGGTGCCGTTGGTCGAGCCAAGGTCTTCCAGGAACGAGTCGTTGAGGATCGTCACGATCACCGCGTGCTCGCCGGACACCGCCAGATTGTCGATCTGGATGTCGTTGTGCGGCTTGCGCCCGATCGTCGTGCGCTCCTTGGCGAGGGTGATCTCCTTGAGCACCAACCCGTCCATACTGAGAATCAGCTTTGCAGGCATGGCCATATCCCCATCTGAAACAGCATTTCCCGACTCATCTCAACCAGCTGAAGAACCGCGCGACCCAGCCGCGCGGCGCAGCGTAGTCCCGCACCACCCGGACGAGGATCACCGACACGTTGTCCCGCCCGCCGTTGTCGTTCGCCATCTGGACCAACTGCTGCGCCGCGAGCCGCAGGTTCGCGGATAGCGTCTGGAGCGTCATTCCGATGTCCTCGTCGCTCACCATGTCGTTCAGGCCGTCCGAACAGAGGAGGTAGACGTCCCCGGGCTGGGTCGGATGCACGTGGATTTCGGGCTCGACCGTCGGATCGATGCCGAGCGCGCGGGTGACGAGGTTCTTGTTCTGCGAGAACTTCGCCTGCTCCGGCGTGATCATGCCGCTGTCGATCTGCTCCTGGAGCAGCGAATGATCGCGCGTGAGCTGCTCGAAAGCCTCGCCGCGAAGGCGGTAGGCGCGGGAGTCGCCGATGTGGGCGAGCGTCACCTTGTTGTCGTAGAACATGGCGGTGACCAGAGTGGTCCCCATGCCGGAGTACTGCGGCTGGCTCTGCGCGGCCTGGAAGATAGAGGTGTTCGCCTTCGCGATCTGCTCGCGCAGCAGCTTGTCGGCGAAGGGCTTGCCCGACCCCGGCTCGATCTTGTACGGCGGCGTCTCCTCGAGCAAGTGCTGGAGCTCGGTCGTGATAACGGTGGTCGCCATGCCGCTCGCCACCTCGCCGGCGTTGTAGCCCCCCATCCCGTCGGCGAGCACGACCAGCCCCTTCGACGCGTCGGCCGCGATCGAGTCCTCGTTGTGCGAGCGCACGATCCCTGGATCGGTGCAACTCGCGATCTCCAGCGCCTGGCTCAAGTTCATCGCTCTAGATGTTGAAGTCGACCTGCGGCCGCTGCATGGCGGCGGCGCCGATGCACGCGCGCAGCGCCTGCGCGAACTCCTCGCCGGTCTGGAACCGCGCGCCGGCTTCTTTCGCCATCGCCCGGCTCAGGAACACCGCCAGCGCCGCCGGCACCTTCGGATTCGCCTCGAGGATGTCGGGCGCCGGCTCGTTCGCGATCCGGAACATGAGCTGCGCCATCGACTCGCCGTCGAAGGGCAGGCGGCCGCAGAGCAGCTGGTAGAGACTCACCGCGAGCGAGAAGAGGTCGGAGCGACCGTCGATCTTCTTGCCGGCGAGCTGCTCGGGCGACATGTAGGAGGGCGTGCCGAGCACCATTCCGGTCTTGGTCCTCGACGCGTCGGTGATGCGCGCGATGCCGAAATCGGTGACCTTCACCATGTCCGACTCGGGCTCGTACATGACGTTGGCCGGCTTGACGTCGCGGTGAACGACGTTGTGGCGGTGCGCATAGCCGAGCGCATCTCCGACGCGCGCGACGATCGAGACGACCTTGTCGACCGGCAGCAGCGCCGCCGGCTTGGTGAACGGAACGAGATCGCGGCCCTTGAGAAACTCCATCGCGATGTAGGCTAAGTCGTGCTCCTCGCCGGCGTCGAAGATGGTGACGATGTTCGGGTGGTTCAGCCGGCCGGCGGTCTCGGCTTCGCGGAAGAACCGCGCCTTCACGTCGGCGAGCTCCTCGGCCTCGAACTCCTGCGCGAGCGCCATCGTCTTGATCGCCACGACGCGGCCGATCTTGGGGTCCTTGCCCCGGTACACCACGCCCATGGCGCCCTTGCCGAGCTCCTTCTCGACCTGGTAGCGGCCGAGCATCGGTTTCTCGACCGCAGCGCCGGTGAGGATCTGGGTATGCGACTTGGCGCCGCCCGCGCCGCCGAAGATCACCGTCTCCGAGAGTTGCTTCGCGCGCGCGAGCTTGTGCTCGAGGTCCCGGAACTTCGGGTTGTGGTCGGCCATGTAGCGGAACACGCTCTCGGCCTTGTTGAATTGGCGCTTGCGCTCGAAATCGAGCGCCAGGTTGTAGAGGTTGTCGAGCACCGTGTCGTCGACCGGGCACTTGCGAAAGTAGTCGAGCGCCATGTCGAGCTGCCCCTGCCCCTGGTAGGCGAGCCCGAGCATCCGGTTCGACGCGGCGGAGTCCGCGTCCGAGCGCTCCTTGCCGCGCTCGGTGACGAGGAAACGCTTCGTGGTGAGCAGCACGTGACCGAGCACGAGCAGCACCGCCGGCAGCATGAGCTGCAGCCATACGCCCTTCGCCGTCATTAGGCCGAACTGCGCCGCGATCAGGGCCACGAGCAACACCGCGGTCACGCCCGCCGCCATTCCCGCCTTCAGTCGGGGCAGCGCCAGGGTGAGATACAGCGCGACCGCGAGATACAACGCGTGCTCGACCCAGACGCCCCAGCCCGGGACGACGAAGAAATGCTCCTGAAGAATCGACGATACGCCGTGTGCGAGGGTGAGCACCGGCGCCATGGCGGGCGAGACCGGCGTAACCGAAGCGGTGCCCAGCCCCGCCGCAGTGGGACCGATCAGGACGATCTTGTCGCGGTACCTGTCGGCCGGGACTTTGCCCGAGTAGAGATCGAAGAACGAGTCGACCGCGAACGCCGGCCGGCCGTCGCGGTCCTTGTAGAAATAGGTGTACATCTGCA
The DNA here is from genome assembly GCA_963754305.1 of uncultured beta proteobacterium. GTDB lineage: Bacteria > Pseudomonadota > Gammaproteobacteria > Burkholderiales > SG8-39 > DATEDA01. The sequence continues at coordinate 37,188 of CAVWFR010000049.1, forward strand.
GTCGCGGGTCGGTCGTGATGCGCAGGTTGGCGAGGCTCACGCCCTGCCCCAGGCTCACCTTGATGTCTCCGACGCCGAGATTGAGGCTCTTCGCCGCGACCAGCATCGACAGCGACGGGTAGTACTGGTCGAAGTGGGCGAGGACCAGCGGCTCGGAGCGGATCCCGCCGTCGACGTCGACGCGCGCGTTGAGATGACCGATTCCGGCGGTGTGCCTGCCGATCAGGTCGATCGGAAAGGTCACGTTCGCCGCCGTCGCGAACGGGAGCTCGGTCGAGGAAGAGTCGATCGCCTTGAGCGCGTTGCGGGTGACGTACTCGGGAAGCGGCCGGTCTGGCTTGCCGCGCGGGTCGCCGAGCTCGAACAGCATGGGCAGCAGCACGTTGCCGGCCTTCTCGTAGCTCGCCGCGAGCTTGCGGTCGGTGTTGAGCGCGCCTTCGGCCTCGGCGAGGAGCTGGCCGATGGTCGCGAGCGGCGAGCCTTGCTCGACCGCGTTAGGGTCGGGAACCGCCTTACGGTACTCGGTGGCAAGCCGGTTGAAGTATGCGAGCCCGGGGTCGACCTGCGGCTCGGTGAAGAACACGAGATTCGCGACCACCTTCGCCTTGCCGCCGGCGAGGCTCTCGGTCACCTTCGCGTGGACGTCGCGGGACCATGGCCAGCGGCCGATGTTCTGGAGGCTCGCATCGTCGATCGCGATGACCGCGATGCGGTCCGAAGGCGCGCGATCGGTGGCCCGCACGCCCATGTCGTAGGCCTTGCGCTCCAGGCTCTGGATGAGATCGGAGCCGGCGAAGAGGACGAGACCGATCGCGACCGCCAGGCCGAGAAACCAGTCGTTCGTCCAGAAACCTGCCGTCTTCACTGCAACACGTCCCCCTGTGTTCTTGTTGTCGGCCCCGGATCGCTGTCGTCCCGAGCGGGGCGTGCGGGGGATTTTACGCTCGCGCTATGCGCGCTCTCCCCGGCGCGGCCTGCGAGCGGGAAGAAGTCCGAGCGTCCGCAGCATGCCCATGCGATGGGCATGTGCGCCGGCGCCGGCACTTCGTCCAACCTCCCGTTTAAGCCTCAAGTTGCTGTAGAAACAGCAGCATAATACCCATTCTTGCAGTCGGATATGAAATCCGTCAACTTTCTTGCCGACATTTCGTCACCCCCGCGACCGGCGGGCCGCCGCAAAGGGACGACCGACGTAGCATCGGGGACGGTCGCCCATAGGAAAAAGCCCCCGAGCGGGGGCCTCCGAACCGCGCCCGAAGCGCCGGGATCAGGTGCCGAGAACCGTGCCTGCGGCGATTCCTAGCGCGGCGGCGACCTCGGGGCCGGAACCCTTTTTCCCGTCATCGGGTTTTGCCTTGAGGACCTCGATCCGCCCTCCCTGCGCGGTGACGAAGAAGCTTGCGTCGGTCACCTCCGACACTTCACCCGGCTTGCCTTTCACCGCGCCGAAGGTGCGGAAAGCGTGCTTGCGCGCATCGAAGATCTGAAGCTTCCGGCCGTTCACCGTCGTCCAGGCGCCGGGGGCGGGATTGGTGCCGCGGATGAGGTCGTAGACGAAGTCGACGTGGCTCGCCCAGTAGATCTTCGCTTCGGCGGCGCGGCACCAGCCTTCGTACGACGCCCGGCTCTCGTCCTGCACGATCTCCGCGTGCTTCCCGGCGATCACCAGATCGGCGGCCTCCAGCATCGCCTGGACGCCGAGCGGGAACAACCGCTCGAAGTACACCGAGCCGAGCGTGTCGTTGGGCCCGATCGGGGTTTCCTTCTGCAGCACGATCGGGCCTTCGTCCAGCCCTTCGGTGGGGCGGAAGATCGTGAGGCCGGTGGTGGTCTCGCCCTTGATGATCGGCCAGTTGATCGAGCTCGGGCCGCGATACTTCGGCAGGAGCGACGGGTGGTATTGGATCGTGCCCTGCTTGGGGATCCGCACCAGGCTGTCGGGGGCGAACTGGAGGACGTAGGCCATGATCCCGATCTCGACGTCGAGGGCCTGGAGCGCGGTGTGCGCATCCGGGTCGCGCAGCGAAGGGAACTGGAAGACCCGCAGCCGCTTCTCCTCCGCCGCGACACGCAGGGGGTCGGGCTTCGCACCCGGCTTCTCGGGCGCGCAGAAGACCCCGGCGACCTGGTCGCCGCGGGCGAGAAAGGCGTCGAGCACCGCCTTGCCGAAGTCCTGCTGGCCGATGATGGCGATACGCATCACGCGGCCTTTGCCTTCGCGGGCGCGCTGAACGCACCGGCGGACTTCAACGCGCCGACCTTGGCGTCGTCGTACCCGAGGACCTCCTTCAGCACCTCTTCGGTGTGCTCGCCGAGCAAGGGGCTCCGCTCGACCTTCGCCGGCGACGCGGACAGCTTGATCGGCATGCCGACGTTGAACCACTTGCCGCGCTGCGGGTGATCGAGCTCGACCCACATGTCGCGGCCGCGCACGTGCTCGTCGTTCGCCAGGTCCTCGGTGCTCATGATCGGGCCGCACGGCACGTCGAGCGGATTGAGGATCGCCATGAACTCGCGCTTCGTGTGCTTCTCCGCGAACTTGTTGATCAGCGTCCACATCAGCGCCTGATTCTTGCGCCGTTCCGCAATGGTCGCGAGGCGCGGGTCGTTGGCGAGATCGGGCACCCCGACGTCCGCGCCGATGCGCTTCGCGAGCGCGTCCCACACCGCTTCCTGCACCACGACATAGAGCCAGTCGTTGGCGCCGTGGGGCTTGCAGTGGATCGCATTGCCGAGCTGCCCGCCGCCCGAGTCGTTGCCGGCGCGCGGCACTTCGCCCATCCCCTGGTAGGTAGGCACGGAGTACTCCGCTAGCGGCTGGCGCGTGAGGCGTTGGTGATCGCGGAACTTCACGCGGCAGAGGTTCATCACCCCGTCCATCATCGCGACCTCGACGTACTGCCCCTGCCCGGTGCGCCCGGCGTGGTTCAGCGCCGCGAGCAGCCCGATCGCGAGGTGGAGCCCGGTGCCGGTATCGCCGATCTGCGCGCCGGTGACGAACGGCGGGCCGTCCGGTACACCGGTGGTGCTCATCGCCCCGCCCATCGCCTGCGCGACGTTCTCGTAGGCTTTGAAATCGGCGTAGGGACCGGAGGACCCGAATCCCTTGATCGATCCCATCACGATGCGCGGGTTGATGCTATGGATCCTGTCCCACGTGAACCCGAGCCGGTCGAGGACGCCCGGGCCGAAGTTCTCCATCACGATGTCGCACTTCTGCAGCAGGTCGACGAACACCTGCTTGCCCTCGGCGGACTTCATGTTCACGGTGATCGACCGCTTGTTGCAGTTGAGCATCGTAAAGTAGAGGCTGTCGGCGTTCGGCACGTCGCGGAGCTGCCCGCGCGTCGCATCGCCCTGCGGCGGCTCGAACTTGATCACGTCGGCGCCCAGCCATGCCAGCAGCTGCGAGCACGTCGGCCCCGCCTGCACGTGGGTCATGTCGAGGATGCGTACCCCTTTCAAAGCTTCCATTCCAGTCTCCAATTGCTTTCGCGCGGTTATTTCTTCTTCGCGCTCGGATTCAGGCTCGTGATGCGACCGCTTTCGGTGCCGGCGCTCTCGTCGATCACGGCGTTGATGAGCGTGGGCCGGCGCGAGCGGATGGCTTCCTCCATGCCCTTGCGCAGCTCGGCCGGGGTCGTGGCGTGCACGCCCACGCCCCCGAATGCCTCCATCAGCTTGTCGTAGCGCGCACCCTTGACGAACACGGTGGGCGCCACATCGGGGCCGCCGGCCGGATCGACGTCGGTGCCGCGGTAGACGCCGTTGTTGTTGAAGACGACCACGCAGACCGGCAGGTTGTAACGGCAGATGGTCTCCACTTCCATGCCGGAGAAGCCGAAGGCGCTGTCGCCCTCGATCGCGATCACCTGCTGCCGGCTGACGACGGCCGCCCCGACGCAGAAGCCCATGCCGATGCCCATCACGCCCCAGGTGCCGACGTCCAGGCGCTTGCGCGGCTGGTACATGTCCACGATGCTGCGGGTGAAGTCGAGCGCGTTGGCGCCTTCGTTGACGAGGCAGGCGTCCGGGTTGGCCTTGATGATGTCGCGCACCACGGCGAGCGCGCTGTGGAAATTCATCGGCACCGGATTCTTTGCGAGGGTCTCGGCCATCTTGGCGATGTTCTTGTTCTTGCGCTCGGCGACGGCGGAGAGCCACTCCGCCGGCGGCCTGGGCCAGCCCGCGCCCGCATTGGACCCCATCGCCGCGAGCAGGGCTCGCACGCAGGACCCGATGTCGCCGACCAGCGGGGCGTCGATGCGGACGTTGCTGTCGGCCTCCTGCGGCGAGATATCGATCTGGATGAACTTCTGCCCGCCCCAATCGTTGTGGCCCTTGCCGCCCCAGGTCTTGCCCTTGCCGTGCGAGAGCAGCCAGTTGAGGCGGGCGCCTACTAGCATCACCACGTCCGCCTCGGGCAGCACGTAGGAGCGCGCAGCGGCCGCGGACTGCTGGTGCGTGTCGGGCAGCAGGCCCTTGGCCATGGACATGGGCAGGTAGGGGATGCCGGTCCTCTCCACCAACGCGCGGATGTCCGCGTCGGCCTGGGCGTAGGCGGCGCCCTTGCCCAGCACGATGAGCGGACGCTTGGCGCTCGTCAGCAGTTCAAGGGCGCGCTCCACGGCGTCGTCGGCCGGGATCTGGCGCGGCGCCGGATCGATCACCTCGATGAGCGATTTCCTGCCGGCTTCCGCATCCAGGGTCTGGGCGAAGAGCTTGCCCGGAAAGTCGAGGTACACGCCGCCCGGACGGCCGGAGACGGCCGCCCGGATGGCGCGCGCGATGCCCACGCCGACGTCCTCGGCGTGCAGGACGCGGAAGGCGGCCTTGCATAGCGGCTTGGCGATCGCCAGCTGGTCCATCTCCTCGTAGTCGCCCTGCTGCAGATCCACGATCTCGCGCTCGCTCGAGCCGCTGATGAGGATCATCGGGAAGCAGTTGGTGGTGGCATTGGCCAGGGCCGTGAGGCCGTTGAGGAAGCCGGGGGCGGACACCGTCAGACAGATGCCCGGCTTTCGCGTCATGAAGCCGGCGATGGCGGCGGCGTTGCCGGCGCTCTGCTCGTGGCGGAACGAAATCACGCGCATGCCCGAAGCCTGCGCCATGCGGGTGAGGTCGGTGATCGGGATCCCGGGCAGACCGAAGATCGTGTCGATGCCGTTGAGCTTGAGGGCATCGATGACCAGATGAAAGCCGTCGGTCAGGTGGGATTGCGAATCGGTCGTCGCGCCGAGGCGCTGCTGCACGTCGCTGGGAGTGGAGACTCGAGGTTCGGCGGTGCCCATCCGGGTAGCTCCTCTAGGGATCGAGCGCGCCGCTCGCCGGCGCCGGGTGCGAGGCGCGAAAAAGGCGCGCTCAGACGGGGCCTCAGGATAGGCAAACGGGCGCTCCGGCCACCTTGACTGTGGTCAATCATTCCAGCTAACTTGACGTCGCATTCGTCACTCGCGAAAGCCCCGGCTCACCCGATGTCGCACATCGCCTCTCACCCGCAGCGCAACACCCTGCGCCTCGAGCTGAAGCAGAACCTGATTTTGGGCGAAATGAGTGCCGATGCCTGGGAGGCGCTCGAGGCGCGACTCGAGATCGGCGAGTACCGCAAGGGCGAGCAGCTCGTCCACCAGGGTTCGACCGGGATGGAGCAGTTTTTCATCCTCGAGGGCATCCTCAAGCGCGTGGTCGCCAACGCCGAAGGCAAAGAGATGATCCTGCGCTTCGCGGCGGAGGCCGAGATGGACACGTCCTATGCGGCCTGGCGGCTCAAGACGCCGGTGCCGTACAGCATCGTGGCGGTGACCCGGGTGCGCGCAGCCAAGCTCTCGATGCCGCAATGGGTCGCATTCATCGAACGCCAGCCCGACGTCAAGGCTCGTTTCGAGTACGAGGTTATGAAGCTCATGAGCGAAGTGATGGCGCACACGATCACGCTCCATCTGCTCGATGCGCCGGGGCGGCTCGCACGCTTCGAGCGCAAGCACCAGGCGCTCGCCGGCCGGATCCCGAGCAAGGAGCTCGCCTCCTATCTCAACCTCACGCCCGAGACGCTCTCGCGCCTGAAGCACCGCGGCGGCTGAGCGCCGCTTTCGTCAGCGCCGCGGCCGGCGCATCGCGCGCAGTTCGTTCACGACCTCGGACACGTCCTTGAGCTTTGCCGCGGTCGCGGCTGCGGCTTTGCGCTCCTTATCATCCTCGACCATCCCGCGCAGGGTCACCCGCGTACCGTCCGCCACCACGGTGACATCGACGTGCCCCGTCTCGGGCATGGCATGCAGCGCGGCTCGCACGCGCGCCTCGAGCGCGAGGTTCGCGAGCGTCGCGCGCGACCCGGCGGTCTCCCGGAACTCGGGCCGGCGGGTGAGCGCCACGACCTGCTCGATGCAGGATGCGATCGAGACGCGCGCGGTGTTGAGCGTCAGGTCATAGAGCAGCGGATCGCCCCACTTCACTCGAAACCGCGCCTGCATCGCCGCCGCGTGCGCTTCGTCGCTCGCCTCGATCTCCTCGCGGACATACTTCGCGTCGTCGGTGTCCAGGCGCGCGAGCAGCGTCTTGATCCGCGCGTCCGCCGGCGCGCACACCCGGATGCATGCGATGTGCGGCACCGGGCGCAGCAGCAGGGTCGAGCCCCAGCCCCGTATGAGCGCGTCGCCCCGCTGCGCAACGTCGAACACCTCCTCCGCAGTGAAGAGCGCGAGCTCCTCGCCCGGCGCCCAGAGGCGCTCGAGCAGCGAGGCCTTGCCCTCGCGGAGCCGCTGCACGAGGCTCTTCTTGACGCCGGCCCGCCCCGCGAGGCGCTCGGCGAGCTCGTTGCTCACGACCGCCAGGCCCAGCGCCTCGGCCACGCCCGCCGCGACCTCGTTGCCGCGGACGCCGAGCTCCATCGTCATCGCGACGACCGTCATCTCAAGCGCTCTTCGCCTTGCGCATCGCGCCCTGGATGAGCGGCCAGAACAGCAGCAGGAGCGCAAGGCTCGTCATGGCGCCCACCAGCGGCTTGGAGAAGAAAATCGACATGTCGCCCTGCGACACCAGCATCGCCTGGCGGAACGCGCTCTCGGCGCGGTCGCCGAGCACGAGCGCGAGGACGAGCGGCGCGAGCGGATAGTCGAGCTTGCGCAGCACGTAGCCCGCGACGCCGAAGACCATCATGAGGTACACGTCGAACATCGAGCTGTGCACCGTGTAGGCGCCGATCGCGCAGATGACGATGATCACCGGCGCGATGATCGAGAACGGGATGCGCAGGATCGCGGCGAAGAGCGGCACGCAGGTGAGCACCACGATCAGGCCGGCGATGTTGCCGAGATACATGCTCGCGATCAGACCCCAGACGAACTCCTTCTGCTCCTGGAAGAGCAGCGGCCCCGGCTGCAGCCCCCAGATCAGCAGGCCGCCGAGCAGCACCGCGGCGGTCGGCGAGCCCGGCACGCCGAGCGTCAGCATCGGCAGCAGCGCCGAGGTGCCCGCGGCGTGCGCCGCGGTCTCCGGCGCGACGACGCCTTCGATCTGCCCGGTGCCGAACTTCTCGCCGTCCCGCGAGAAGCGCTTCGCGACGCCGTAAGCCATGAAGGAGGCCGGCGTAGCGCCGCCGGGCACGATCCCCATGAAGCAGCCGACGGCGGAGCTCCGCAGGCTGGTCATCCAGTAGCGGGGCAGCTCCTTCCAGGTCTCGATCACCACCTTCATATCGATTTTCGCGCTGGCGCCCTTGAAGGCGAGCCCTTCCTCGAGCGTGAGCAGGATTTCGCCGATGCCGAAGAGACCGATCACCGCGATCAGGAAATCGAAGCCCTGCAGGAGCTCGGTGAAGCCGAAAGTCAGCCGCAGCGACCCGGTCACGGTGTCGAGGCCGACCGCCGCAAGCGCGAAGCCGACCATCATCGAGGCGATCGTCTTCAGCGCCTGACCCTTGCTCATGCCGACGAACGCGCAAAAGGTGAGGAGATACACCGCGAAGAACTCCGGCGGCCCGAACTGGAGCGCGAAGTTCGCCACCACCGGCGAGAGGAAAGTGATCAGGATCACCGCCACCAGCGCGCCGATGAACGAGGAGGTGAACGCTGTGGCGAGCGCGGCTCCCGCCCGCCCCTTCTGCGCCAGCGGATAGCCGTCGAAGGTCGTTGCCACCGACCACGGCTCGCCCGGAATGTTGAAGAGGATGCTCGTGATCGCGCCGCCGAAGAGCGCCCCCCAGTAGATGCACGAGAGCATGATGATCGCCGAGGTCGGCGGCATCGTGAACGTGAGCGGCAGCAGGATCGCCACGCCGTTCGCGCCGCCGAGCCCCGGCAGCACGCCGATGATCACGCCGAGAACGACCCCGATGAACATCAGCATCAGGTTGAACGGCGTCAATGCGACGCCGAACCCCTGCATCAGCGAGCTGATCTCTTCCAACGCCCCCCCTTTTCTGCTTCGGTCGCTCGCGCGGTTCGGGCTCAATCGAGCTTGAGCCACCCTTCCAGCGGCCCCTTCGGCAGCGGCACCTTGAACCACACCTCGAACAGCAGGAAGAACACCAGGCTGACGCCCACCGCGACCGCCACGACCTTCAGCCACGGATAGCGCCCGAGCCGGCGCATGAAGAAAGCGATGAATAGGGTGGAGGAGACGTAGATTCCCAGCGGCTTGACGAGCGCAACGTAGACGATCGAGGGCAAGAGCATCCACAGCACTTGCCGGAACGCACCGCGTGTGACGAAGCTCTTCGCCGCTTTGGCCTTGTCGCCGAGGGCGCGGTAGAACACGACCCCCGTCGCGATGCAGATGAGCACCCCGATGTAGAACGGGAAGTAGCCCGCCTGTGGTCCGTCCTCGCCCCACCGCGCCCCGATCCGCGCGCTGTCGTAGATCACGACCGCGCCGAGAAGGAAGAGTAGCGCCGCTACGACGAGCTCGAGCGTGCGGGTGGTGGCGGCCGGGCGCTCGCTATGGTCGTCCATCTTGGTCGTCCGTTTCAGGACCGTCAGCGTGCAGGCGCAAGCGCCGGACGATCAGGCGCAAGCCGAAACGCAGGCCGCGAGGAAGAGCCGCGGCGGCAAGCGCCGCTCGCCGCTTCGCACCGTACGCGCGCGGCCCGCTTCTACTTGGCGATGAAGCCCGCTTCCTTCATGAGCTCGCGGTGGCGCTGCTCTTCCTTGGCGACCCAGTCGCGATACGCATCGCCGGTGAGCGCGGTCTGGTTGAAGGCGCCCTTCTCCATGAAGTCCTTCCACTCCGGGGTCTCGCGCACCTTCTTCAGGAGCTCGACGTAGAAGTTCCGCTGCGGGTCGGTCACGCCGCCCGGCATGAAGATGCCGCGCAGCATGACGTAATCGACATCCACTCCCGACTCTTTGCACGTCGGTATATCGCTCCACGCCATCTTGTCGGTGACCTTCTCCTTGTATTGCAGCCGCTTCTCGTCGAAGACGCATAGCGGCCGAAGCTTGCCGCCGCGCCACTGCGCGACGGCCTCGATCGGGTTGTTCACCGTGGAGTCGACGTGCTTGCCGACGAGCTGCGTTGCGACCTCGCCGCCACCCTTGTAGGGAATGTAGGTGAACCGGCTGCCGGTCTGCTTTTGCAGCGCGACGGTGATGATCTCGTCCTCCTGCTTGGAGCCGGTGCCGCCCATCTTCAGCCGCTCGCCGGGCGTGCCGCTCTTCGCCTTCGCCGCCGCGATGAAGTCCTTGGCGGTCTTGTAGGGCGCGTCCGCGTTGACCCACAGCACGAACTGGTCGAGCGCCATCATCGATACCGGCGTGAGGTCGCGCCAGTTGAACGGCACGCCGGTCGCGAGCGGCGTCGTGAAGAGGTTCGAGAGGGTGATCACCAGCTTGTGCGGGTCGCCTTTCGCGCCCTTCACCTCGAGGAAGCCTTCCGCGCCCGCGCCGCCGCCCTTGTTCACGACGACGACCGACTGCTTCATCAGGTTGTGCTTCTGGACGATCGCCTGGATCAGCCGCGCCATCTGGTCCGCGCCGCCACCGGTGCCAGCGGGGACGATGAACTCGACGGTCTTGGTGGGCTCCCAGCCCGCGCCTTGCGCCTGCACGGGGCCGGCGGCAACCGCGACGATTCCGGCGCCGGCGATTGCTGCGGCGCGGGAACGAAACGAATGTGTGAACGTCATGTGCTCCTCCGATCGAGATTCCACCTGTCTGCCACCGCTCGTCTCCGCTCGCCCCGGCGCGAGGCGCCATTTGCAGCGATCTGTTTGGACGGTCGACTGGTCGTCTTCGCGCCGTATTCTGGCGCCGGATTGTCTGCGGCTCGCTTGACCCGAGTCAAGAAACATCCCGCTTCGGCGCTGCCGAAGCACCGCGCGGAGACAGCCGCATGCGAAATTGTGATCGCGGCAGCGCGCGTGTCCGACCAGGCCGTTGACAGACGGCTTCCCGAGGATCTGCGGCTGCGCCGTCTACGCCGAAAGCGCACTTTTTCAACGGTTGCCGATTCGGGGAATCAACAACCGGGACACGCTCCTTCCGCGGCAATCCCGCTAGCGCTCGGGCGCCGATCCGGGGACGCGGACCTCCTGCGTCTCCGGGATGTGCGCCTCGATGGGTTTGCGCCGGGCGAACCATTTCCCGACGATCACGACGAACGCGGCGCCGATCAGGCCGCAGAGGATTTCCAGGCTGACCCCGGCGATCACCGGCCTGTCGTTCACGTGCGTGAACGTGGCCTTGATCCAGCCGTCGATCGCCGGGTCGGTGACCGCCATCTCGCCGGCGACGAAGCCGAGCAGCGCCGCCCCGATCGTGATGATGACCGGCCAGCGCTCCATCACCTTGATCAGCATCGTCGCGCCGAAGACCACCAGCGGGATCGAGATCGCGAGGCCCAGGATCAGCAGCGTCAGGCTGCCGCCCGCCGCGGCGGCGACCGCGATCACGTTATCGAGGCTCATCACGAGATCGGCGATCAGGATCGTCTTGATCGCCGCCATCAGGCTGTCGCTCGCACTGACGTTCTCGCCGCCGTGCTGCGGGATCAGCAGCTTCACCCCGATCCACAGCAGCAGCACGGCGCCGATCAGCTTGAGCCAGGGAAGCGTGAGCAGGGCGACCGCGAACACCGTGAGGACCACGCGCATCACGATCGCGGCGGCCGAACCCCAGATGATCGCCTGCTTCTGCTGCTTCGCCGGCAGCGAGCGCGCGGCGAGGGCGATCACCACCGCGTTGTCGCCGGAGAGCACGATGTTGACGCCGATGATCTTGGCGAGACCGACCCAAAAGGCGTGCGTGAAGACTTCTTCCACGATCGGTTCCTCCTTCTAGCGGGCTAGCGGGTCGACGGGCCGGGTCGACGGGCGGGGTCGACGGAACGGGGCGGCGGAACGCCGGCCGGATTCTACCGCCACAACCCGGAGCGCGTCCGCGCTCGAGAATCGCCTCAGAACAGCCCGACCACCTTGCCGTCGACGATGTCGATCTTCTCCGCGGAGGGGACTTTCGGCAGACCCGGCATGGTCATGATGTCGCCGCAGACCATGACCACGAACTCGGCCCCGGCCGCGAGCCGGACCTCCCGCACGTTGAGGACGTGCCCAGTCGGGGCGGCGCGCAGCTGCGGATCGGTCGCGAACGAATACTGCGTCTTCGCGACGCACACCGGGTAGTGGCCGTACCCGTCCTCCTGCAGGCGCTTGATCTGCGCGCGCACCTTCGAATCCGCGGTGACCTCGCCGGCGCGGTAGACCGTCTTCGCGATCTTGTTGATCTTGTCCCACAGCGAGTCGCCGTCCTCGTAGACGAAGCGGAAGTCCGATTTCTCCTCGCACAGACCGACCACGATCCGCGCCAGCTCGGCCGCGCCCTTGCCGCCGTCGCCCCAGTGCGTGGCGAGCACGACCGGGACGCCGTACTTCGCCATGCGGCTCCGCAGCAGCTCTACCTCGGCCGCGGTGTCGTGAGTGAAGCGGTTGATCGACACGACGCACGGGATGCCGTAGTTCTTCTGCACGTTCTCCACGTGCCGCTCGAGGTTCGCGAGGCCCTTCTCCAGCGCGGCCAGGTTCTCCTGGCCGATCGTCTTCAGATCCTGCCCGCCGTGGTACTTGAGCGCACGCACCGTGGCGACGATGACGGTCGCGCTCGGCCGCAGCCCGCTCTTGCGGCACTTGATGTCGACGAACTTCTCGGCGCCGAGGTCGGCGCCGAAGCCGGCCTCGGTGACGACGTAGTCGGCGAGCTTGAGCGCCGAGCGCGTGGCGATCACCGAGTTGCAGCCGTGCGCGATGTTCGCGAACGGGCCGCCGTGGATGAACGCGGGATTCCCCTCCAGCGTCTGCACGAGGTTCGGGGCGAGCGCGTCCTTGAGCAGCACGGTCATCGCGCCGTGCGCTTTCAGGTCGCTGGCGGTGACCGGTTTCTGGTCTCTGGTGTACGCGACCACGATATTGCCGAGCCTGGCTTTCAAATCTTCGACCGAGGTCGCGAGGCAGAAAATCGCCATCACCTCGGACGCGACGACGATGTCGAAGCCGTCCTCGCGCGGGTAGCCGTTCGCCGTCCCGCCGAGCGCGACGACGATGCCGCGAAGCGCCCGGTCGTTCATGTCGACCACGCGCTTCCACTGGATGCGGCGGAGATCGATCCCGAGCTCGTTGCCGTGGTTGATGTGGTTGTCGAGGAGCGCCGCGAGCAGGTTGTTCGCGAGCGCGATCGCGCTGAAGTCGCCGGTGAAGTGGAGATTGATGTCCTCCATCGGCACGACCTGGGCGTAGCCGCCGCCCGCGGCCCCGCCCTTCACGCCGAACACCGGCCCGAGCGAGGGCTCGCGGAGACAGATGACCGCCTTCTTGCCGATGTGGTTCAGCGCGTCGCCGAGCCCGACCGTGGTGGTCGTCTTGCCCTCGCCCGCCGGGGTTGGGGTCATCGCCGTCACCAGGACGAGCTTGCCGTCGGGCCGGCCCTGGAGCGAGTCGAGGTATTTCAGCGAGACCTTCGCCTTGTAGTGGCCGTACGGCTCGAGGTGCTCCTCCTCGATCCCGAGCCGGTCGAGCGCGACCTTGGCGATGCGCTCGAGCTTCGCGGCCTGGGCAATCTCGATATCCGACGGCATGAGGTCTCCCTGAAATGCGTTCAAGTCGGGGGTAGGTTAGGTGCGCGTACGGTCGAGCGACATTGACTGCCGTCAAGACCGGAACTGCGGCAGCGCCGCGCGCCCGGCGAAGCGCGCGTTCGCGCCCTCCCCCGCTTCGATCCGCAGCACCTCGTTCCACTTCGCCATGCGCTCGGAGCGTGCGAACGAGCCGACCTTGAGCTGCCCTGCGTCCCACCCCACCGCGAGGTGGGCGATCGCCACGTCCTCGCTTTCGCCCGAACGCGCCGAGACGATGGTGCCCCAGCCCGCGCGCTTGCCCGCCGTGAGCGCCGCGTGCGCGGCGGTGACGGTACCGGCCTGGTTGGGCTTCACCAGCACCGCGTTGCAGGCACCCCGCGCCGCGGCGGCGGCCACGCGCCGGGCGTTCGTGACCAGGAAATCGTCGCCGATGACCTGCACGCGCGCACCCACCGCGCGCGTGAACCGCGCGAGACCCTCGGCATCGTCCTCCGCGAGCGGGTCTTCGATCGACACGATGGGATAGCGCGCGAGCCACCGCTCGAGCATCTCGCTCATCCCGTCCGAATCGAGCGTACGGCCCTCGAGACCCAGCCGGTAAGTCCCGCCGCGCCCGAATTCCGATGCGGCGATATCGAGCGAGATCGCCACCTCTGCGCCCGGCGCGAAGCCCGCGCGCTCGATCGCGCGCACCAGCCAGTCGAGCGCCTCCTCGTTCGTGTCGAACGCCGGCCACCAGCCGCCCTCGTCGGCAACGCCCGCCAGCTTCCCGGCGTCGCGCATCAGCTCGCCGGCGGCGCGATAGACCTCCGCGGTCATCTCGAGCGCCGCGTCGAAGCTCGCCGCGCCGAGCGGCATCACCATGAAGTCCTGGACGTCGACTCTGCGGCCGGCGTGCGCGCCGCCGCCGAAGATCTGAATCTCCGGCAACGGCAGCCACACGGCACCCGTACCGGCGAGGTATCGGTACAGCGGCGCGCCGGCTGCGGCTGCCGCGGCCTGGAGCACGGCTAGCGACACCGCCGTCGTCGCATTGCCGCCGAGCCGCGCGAGGTTCGGGGTGCCGTCGAGCGAAACGAGCGCCGCATCGACTGCCGCCTGCTCGAGCGCGTCCATGCCGGCTAGTGCGCGGGCGATCGCGCCGTTCACGTTTGCCACCGCACCAGCGACGTCCATCCCGCCGAGCCGCGCGCCGCCGTCGCGCCGGTCGGCCGCCTCGTTCGCACCGCGCGAGGCGCCCGCCGGCGCAATCGCGCGGCCGCGCGCGCCACCGGCGAGCGTCACTTCCGCCTCGACGGTCGGCCGGCCGCGCGAGTCCCAGACGCGCCGGCCGGTGACCGCCGCGATCGCGGTCTTCAAGCGTTCACCATGGCCTGCCGCCATGCCTCGCCGACCTCGGCGAGGCGGGTACGCGGGGCGGCGAGCAACGGCTTCGCGCATGCGCGCACGCGGTCGCGGTCGGCCGCCTCGGTGAGGTACTCGACCGGCGACTTCCCATCGATCCGCGCGAGCATGAGCCCGGGCAGCAGCCACGCGCACCGCGCCTCGAACACGTCGCGCGGCTCCCAGCTGACGCCGGCGAGATAGGCTTCGGCGAGCGCGCGGAAGGACTCGAGATAGCGTGCTCGCCATTGCGGCCGCCATGCGCATTTGAGCAGCAGGTGGTTCAGGCAGAACGCGAGGTCGAACGCCGGATCGCCGTACCAGGCGCACTCGGCGTCGAGGAACACCGGGCCGCGCGGCCCGATCAGGATGTTCTTCGGGCTCACGTCGCCATGGACCAGCGCAAGCCTAGCCTGGCAGGTGGTGTCGGCGAGCTTGCGCAGCGACGGTCGCGCAGTCGGGGTGCCGCTCGGCCGTGGCGAGGAGATACGGCTCGATCCGGATCGACCGGAAGATGTCGTCGTTGGCGAAGCGGCCCGCGACGTCGACTCTCCCTGCGGTCGCGGCGTGGACGAGGACGATCCGGCGCCCGACCTCGGCGGCGACGCTCGCATCGATCCGTCCGTCGCGGAGCTCGCCCTTCCACACCGGGTACTGCTCGGGCGGGAGCCAGCCCATCGCGAAGAGCCCGGCCGCGCGGTCCTCCCCCATGAGGCGGGGCACAGCGTCGGGCGCGATCTCGCCGGCGACTCGCATCCATTCGGCCTCGCTGTGGTTGCGCGCCACCGGCGCGCGCCAGTCGGCCGCGACCTTCAGCTTCGCGAGCGCCTGCTTGACGCAGAAGCTGCCGCCCGCGACGTCGATCCGCGAGATATCCGAGGACACCCCGCCCTCGAGCGGCGTGACGATCACTCGCGCGCCCGGCGGGACGAGGCCGAGCCGCTCGAGCGCGTCGAGGAGCTCTTCGGACGGCGGCGCGGCCATGCGCCGATTTCACCACGAAAGCGCGAGAGCGTCGCTCCGGGCGCAATGCCCTTCAGGCGAGCGACGGCAAGGGGCGTCTGTCCGCCGCCGAAGCTCGCCTGCTTCGGTATCGCGCCGCCGCGGCGCACGCGGATCGCGCAGTACTTGAACTCTGGAATCTTGCCGAACGGGTCGAGCACCGGGTTGGTGAGCTTGTTCGCCGCCGCCTCGTAGTAGCAGAACGGGATGAATACCGCGCCCTGCGGCGTGCCCTCGTCGACCCGCGCGTAAAGCGAGATCGCCCCGCGCCGCGACTCCACCGTCACCACCTCGCCCGGCGTCACCCCTAGCCGCTCCAGATCGAGCGGGTGGATGCTCGCCACCGGCTCCGGCTCGATCGCGTCGAGCACGCCGGCGCGGCGCGTGATCGCCCCGGTGTGCCAGTGCTCGAGCTGGCGGCCGGTGATCAGCACCAGCGGGTACGCGTCGTCGGGCCGCTCGTCGGCGGGGATGATGTCCGCCGGCACGAACTTGGCGCGGCCGGTCGCGGTCGGGAAGTGCTCGGTGAACACCACCGGCTGCCCGGGATCGCCCTCGTTCTCGCACGGATAGGTCACCGACGAATCGCGCTCCAGGCGCTCATAGGTGATGCCGGCGATCGAGTCCATGCACTGGCGCATCTCGTTGAACACGTCGCGCGGATGCGCGTACTGCCAGTCGAGCCCCATGCGCCGCGCGAGCTCCTGGATGATCCACAGGTCCTCCTTCGCCTCTCCCGGCGGCTCGACCGCCTTGCGGCCGAGCTGCACCATGCGGTCGGTGTTGGTCACGGTGCCGACCTTCTCTGGCCACGCGGTCGCCGGCAGCACCACGTCGGCGAGGTAGGCGGTCTCGGTGAGGAAGATGTCCTGCACGACCAGGTGATCGAGCGCCGCGAGCGCCTCGCGCGCGTGGTCGACGTCCGGGTCGGACATCGCCGGGTTCTCGCCCATGACGTACATCCCGCGGATCTCGCCTTGCTTCGCCGCGTTCATGATCTCGACCACGGTGAGGCCGGGTCTCGCGTCCAGCGGCTGTCCCCAGAGCCGCTCGAAACGCTGCTGCGCTTCCGGGTTGTCGACGCGCTGGTAGTCGGGGAAGACCATCGGGATCAAGCCCGAATCGGAGGCGCCCTGGACGTTGTTCTGCCCGCGCAACGGGTGGAGACCGGTGCCCGGCCGGCCGATCTGACCGGTGACGAGCGTGAGCGCGATCAGGCAGCGCGCGTTGTCGGTGCCGTGGATGTGCTGCGAGATCCCCATGCCCCAGAGGATCATCGAGCCTTTCGACGTGGCGTAGAGACGCGCGACCTCGCGGATCGTCGCGGCGGAGATGCCACAGATCGGCGCCATCTTCTCCGGCGAGTACTTCCGGACGTTCTCCTGCAGGGCTTCGAAGTTGGCGGTCCGCTCGCGGACGAACGCCTCGTTGACCAGCCCCTCCTCGACGATCGTGTACAGCATCGCGTTGAGCAGCGCGACGTCGGTGTCGGGGTTGAACTGCAGGAAGTGGGTCGCGTGCCGGGCGAGATCGGTGCGCCGCGGATCGGCGACGATCAGTTTCACGCCGCGCTTCGCCGCGTTCTTCATCCACGTCGCGGCGACCGGGTGATTGCCGGTCGGGTTCGCGCCGATGACGAGCACCACTTCGGCGTTTGCGACGTCGCGGACCTGGTTCGATACGGCGCCCGAGTTGATGCCTTCCATCAGCGCGGCGACGCTGGAGGCGTGGCAGAGGCGCGTGCAATGGTCGACGTTGTTCGAGCCGAACCCGGTGCGCACGAGTTTCTGGAAGAGGTAGGCCTCCTCGTTCGTGCCCTTCGCCGAGCCGAACCCGGCCAGCGCCCGCGGGCCCCGGCCGTCGCGGATCGCGCGCAGGCCGTTCGCCGCGAGGTCGAGCGCTTCATCCCAGGTCGCCTCGCGGAACGCGTCCTGCCAGCGGTCGGGATCGACGACGAAGTCTTTCGTCTTCGGCACTCCGGGCTTGCGCACGAGCGGCTTCGTCAGCCGCTGCTTGTGGTTGACGTAATCGAAGCCGTAGCGGCCCTTGACGCACAGCCGCCCCGAGTTCGCCGGGCCGTCGGCGCCTTCGACCTGGAGGATCCGGTTGTCCTTGATGTGGTACGTCAGCAGACACCCGACGCCGCAGTACGGGCAGACCGAGTCCACCTTGCTGTCGACCTCGGCCAGCCCGACCTCGCGCGCCGGCATCAGCGCTCCGGTGGGGCACACCTGGACGCATTCGCCGCAGGCGACGCAGGTGGACGCACCCATCGGATCGTCGAGGTCGAACACGATGGCCGAGTGATCGCCGCGGAACGCGTAGCCGATCACGTCATTCACCTGCTCCTCTCGGCAGGCGCGCACGCAGCGCGTGCACTGGATGCAAGCGTCGAGATTGACTGCAATCGCCGGATGCGATAGATCGGCCCGCGGCTGCTCGCGCGCCGGAAAGCGCGGCCGCCCCACTCCCAGGCGCTTCGCCCATGCATCGACCTTGTTCCGCTTCGTGTAGCGCTTCTCAGGCATGTCGGCGAGCAGGAGCTCGATCACCAGCCGCTGCGACTTGAGCGCGCGCTCGCTGTCGGTCGCGACCTCCATCCCGTCCTTCGGATAGCGGCAGCACGACGGCGCGAGGACGCGCTCGCCCTTGATCTCGACCATGCACGCGCGGCAGTTGCCGTCGGAGCGGATGCGGCCGCCGTAGCAGAGATGCGGGATGACGACGCCGTTCTTGCGCGCGGTCGCGATGATCGGCTCGTCGGCGCGGCCGACCACGGTGCGGCCGTTCAGCTTGAACTCGATCGGCAGCGCCGCGACTTCCTCTCTGGTGATCGCCGTCATACGCGAACCCCGTTCACGAAAGCTCTTGCGGGAAGTATTTCAGGACCGACAGGACCGGGTTCGGCGCCGCCTGGCCCAGGCCGCAGATCGATGCGTCCATCATCGCGCCCGAAAGCTCGGTGAGCAACTCCGGGTTCCAGCGTTCGCCCGCCATGAGGGCGAGCGCCTTCGCGGTCCCGACGCGGCATGGCGTGCATTGGCCGCACGACTCGTCCTTGAAGAAGCGCATCAGGTTGCGCGCCGCAGCAGCCGCGCGGTCCTTATCCGACAGCACCACCACTGCGGCCGAGCCGATGAACGACCCGTAGGCCTGCAGCGTGTCGAAGTCGAGCGGCAGGTGCGCGAGCGACGCGGGGAGAATTCCGCCCGAGGCGCCGCCGGGGAGATAGCCGTAGAGCGCGTGCCCGTCGAGCATGCCGCCGCAGTACTCGTCGATGAGCTCCGCCGCCGTGATCCCGGCCGGCGCGAGATGTACGCCGGGCCGCTTCACCCGGCCCGAGACGGAGAACGAGCGCAGACCCTTGCGGCCGTTGCGGCCGAAGCCGGCGAACCACTCGGCGCCGCGCTCTACGATGTCGCGCACCCAGTACACGGTCTCCATGTTGTGCTCGAGCGTCGGGAAGCCGAAGAGCCCGACCTGCGCGACGTACGGCGGGCGCAGGCGCGGCATGCCACGCTTGCCCTCGATCGACTCGATCATCGCCGATTCTTCGCCGCAGATGTAGGCGCCCGCGCCGCGTCGAAGATCGATCGGCGGGAGCGCGCAGGGCGGATCGGCCGCGAGCCTCGCGAGCTCGCGCTCCAGGATCGCGCGGCAGCCATGGTACTCGTCGCGGAGATACACGTAGCAGGCGCCGGCCTGCACCGCCCACGCGGCGACGAGCATCCCTTCGATGAAGCGGTGCGGATCGCGCTCGAGGTAGGCGCGATCCTTGAAGGTGCCCGGCTCGCCCTCGTCGATGTTGATCGCCACGACCTTCGGCTGCGGCTCGGCGCGTACCACGCGCCATTTGCGTCCGGCCGGAAACCCCGCGCCGCCGAGCCCGCGCAGGCCCGAGTGCTCCATCTGCTCGATGATCCGCGCGGGATCGTGCTTGCCCTCCAGGCAATCCTGGATCAGGCGATAGCCGCCAGCGTTCCGATAGGTGTCGTAGCCCACGTAGTCGGGGTTCGTCTCGCGGACCACACCCGGCGTGTTCTTCGCCTCGATGAATGACGCGGGCGTGAAGCGTGCGCCGTCCTTCGACGGCGGATGCACGATATCGCGGCGGACGACGAGCGCCTGGATGCGCTCAGGCGTCGCACAAGGCACCGGATGTTGCCCCACGGTCGCTGCCGGCGCCTGCTCGCACCGCCCTAGGCACGGCGCGTGCAGGACGCGCACGCCGGGACCGAGCCGCTCGGGCAGGCTCGCGAGCAGCGCGTGCGCGCCCGCCAGCTCGCACGCGATCGAATCGCAGACGCGCACCGTGATCGCCGGCGGAGCGGCGGCGCCGTCCTTCACCACGTCGAAGTGGTGGTAGAAGGTCGCGACCTCGTACACTTCGGTCATCGCGAGCTTCATCTCCTCCGCGAGCGCGACGAGATGACGGGCGGCGAGATGGCCGTAGCGGTCCTGGACCCGGTGCAGATGCTCGATGAGCAGATCGCGTCGCCGCGGTGCATCACCGAGCAGCGCACGCACCTCGGCGAGCGCCGCGCGGTCGACTCGGCGGCCTTTCGGCGTGGGACGGACCTTGGAATCGCGGATCGGAGAGGGCACCTGCAGCCGGTCGTTCATCGCGAGCTAGCGTATCACGCAGCCTTGCCGCGTCGACATTGACGCGGGTCAAGCGCCGCGCTCGAGCGCGGGAATCAAGCGCGCGAGAGAAAGCCCTGGAGCGCGCCGTTGACCGCCGCGGGCGCTTCCATGTTCGACATGTGCCCCGCGGTGGGCACGGTCACGCGGCGCGCGCCGGGAATCTCGCGGGCCAACGTCTCGGACATGCGCTGAAAATCCGCCAGATCCCGGTCGCCCACGATCGCAAGAGTGGGCGCGCGTATCGCCGCCGAGCCGCGTCGCCGCGGGCGGCGAGACCGGCCGCTCCGGGTTCTGGTTGACGAAGTGCCAGCCGGAGTAATCGTCCACCATCCGCTTCAGGCGGGCAGCGACCGCCGGGTTCTCGCGCGCCGGGGCGAACAGCGGCAGGCCAAGCCAGAGCGATTTCGCCGCGGCGATATCCCCCCGCCGCGCCGCGTCGACGACCGGCGCGTAGGCCGCCACCCACTCCCGCGACCATTGCCAGCCGCCGATCACCCCGCCGATCACGGTGAGCGTCCGCAGGCCGTCGGGATAGGTGATCGCGTAGTCGAGCGCGAAGCGCCCGCCCATCGACAGGCCGACGAGATGCGGCCGGCGCGCGCCGAGATGTTCGGCGAGCGCGGCGAGATCCTCGGCATTCGAGTACGGCTGGCCGACGACCGGCAGCGCCGACTTCCCGAAGCCGCGCGCGTCGTACCGGATCACGCGGTAATCGCGCGCGAGGACCTCGAACTGGTCGTCCCACATGCGCGTGTCGAGCGTGAACGCGTGCACCAGCACGACCGGCTCGCCGATCCCCGCGGCCTCGTAGTAAAGCCGCGTGCCGTTGACGTCGGCCAATCCGCTCGAGCGCTTCGATCCGAACGGGTCGGATCCGCCGGGACCGGCGCAGGCGGCGAGGGTGAGCGTGGAGCCGGCGGCGAGGAAGCGGCGGCGCGAAAGGTCGATGCGTGGGGTATTCGGCACGGCGGACTCCATCTTACCCGCGCGACAGGTCGGATCTCCAGCGGGGGCTCGCGACGGGTTTCGCGAGGCGATACGTCTGGTCGCTCTTCCGCAGAACGACCCCGGTTCGATTCGGTGCGCTGAGCGAGCGTCACCGTCCTGATACGACCAACATGGTGTCGATCATCAAACGCATTGCGGTCGCTGCGGGCTGCTCGTCTGCGCCGCGCTGTCGACGCCGGCTCAAGTCTCCACCAAGCGTCGGAGCTTCGCGACGGCCGTCTCCGGGCTCGTGAGGACGTTCCCGCCGATCGCCGCGGCGACCGCGGGCGCTGCTCGTGCCATCGAGAACTGTGCGAGCAGCACGGCGTCGTGACCGCCGAGCGAGGCCGCCGCCGCGGCGACGAGGCGATCGTGCTCCGCGCCGTTGCCCGCGTTCAGTGCTTGCATCGCCTCCGGCACGAACACCGGCGTGATCGCGGCGTCCATCCGCCGCGCCGCCGCAAGCGCGCGCAACTCACCGGTCATCGAAGGCAGCGTCGGCGCGAACGTCGCGACGATCGCGATCCGCCGGCCGGCGTCGAGCGCGGCCTCGAGCATCGCCTCGTTGGGCTTCAGCACCGGGATGTACGCCGCCGCGCGCGCGGCGTCGATCGCGGCGCCGAACGCCGAGCAGGTGTACAGGATGCCGTCGGCGCCGAAGCTGGCCGCATAACCGGCGAGCGCCACGATGCGCTCGGTCATCGGCCCGGCGAGCGTGCCGCGGGTCTCGAGGTCGCGGCTCAGCCCGTCGTCCAGGAGATTGACCGTTTCGGCCTCGGGCCACCCGCGCGCGAACGCTGCAGCGATCGGATCCATCGCCACCCGAACGGCGTGAATGAGCGCGATGCGGGGCGCTATCTCGCGCGAGCGGCGGATGCTCATGCTCGGCGCAGGCTAACGCCGGCGATCAGGCCTTCAGCACCGACTTCAGCAGCTTGCCCATTTCCGCCGGGTTGCGGGTCACCGCGATCCCGCATTCCTCCATCACCGCGAGCTTCTCCTGCGCAGTGCCCTTGCCGCCAGAGATGATTGCGCCCGCGTGCCCCATGCGCTTTCCGGGCGGCGCGGTGACGCCGGCGATGAAGCCTACGACCGGCTTCTTCATGTTCGCCTTGACCCAGCGCGCGGCGTCCTCCTCGTCCGACCCGCCGATCTCGCCGATCATGATCACCGCCTCGGTCTCGGGGTCGTCGTTGAAGCGCTGCAGGACGTCGACGTGCTTCATGCCGTTCACCGGGTCGCCGCCGGTCCCCACCGCGCTCGACTGCCCCAATCCCACCGCGCTGAGCTGCCACACGGCCTCGTAGGTCAGCGTGCCCGAGCGCGACACGACCCCGATGCGGCCCTTCTTGTGGATGTGGCCGGGCATGATGCCGATCTTGATCTCGTCGGGCGTGATGACGCCGGGGCAGTTCGGCCCGACCAGCAGCGTCTTCTTCCCGAGCTTGCGCATGCGGTTGCGCACTTCGATCATGTCGCGCACCGGGATGCCCTCGGTGATGCAGATCACGAGCTCCAGGTCGGCATCCACCGCCTCCCAGATCGCCTGCGCGGCGGCGGGCGGCGGCACGTAGATCACCGAGACGGTCGCGCCCGTGTTCGCCTTCGCCTCGACCACGCTCGCGAAGATCGGGATGCCCTCGAAGCTTTCGCCCGCTTTCTTCGGATTCACGCCGGCGACGAAGCAGCTCTTCCCGTTCGCGTAGTCGCGGCACATCCGGGTGTGGAACTGCCCGGTCTTGCCGGTGATCCCTTGGGTGACGACCCTGGTGTTGCGATTGATGAGAATCGACATCGCCCGCTCCCGCTACTTGCCCTTGGCGGCGGCGACCACCTTTTGCGCCGCATCGGCCATGTCCGCCGCCGAGATGATCGGCAGCGCCGAGTCGGCGAGGATCTGCTTGCCGAGCTCGACGTTCGTTCCCTCGAGCCGCACTACGAGCGGCACCCTGAGGCTCACGACCTTCGCCGCCGCGACGAGCGCAGTCGCGATCACGTCGCACTTCATGATGCCCCCGAAGATGTTGACGAGGATCGCCTTCAGCTCCGGGTTGCGGAGCATGATCTTGAAGGCCTCGGTGACCTTCTCGGTGGTCGCGCCGCCGCCGACGTCGAGGAAGTTGGCGGGCGCGCCGCCGTAGAACTTGATGATGTCCATCGTCGCCATGGCGAGCCCGGCGCCGTTCACCAGGCAGCCGATGTTGCCGTCGAGCTGGATGTAGTTGAGATCGAACTTCGAAGCCTCGACCTCGGCCGGGTCCTCCTCGTCGAGGTCGCGCATCGCCACCACCTCGGGATGACGGAAGAGCGCGTTGTCGTCGAAGTTGATTTTGGCGTCGAGCGCGACCACCTTGCCGTCGCCGGTCAAAATCATCGGATTGACCTCGGCGAGCGATGCGTCGGTTTCCCAGAACGCCCGATAGAGGCCCTGCAGCACCGCGCGCGCGGAGGCGAGGCTCGCCTCGGGCACGCCGATCTTGCGCGCGATGCCATCGGCCTCGCCATCCGTGAGGCCCGAGTCGGGATCCACGAACGCCGTATGGATCTTCTCCGGGTGGCTGGCCGCGACCTCCTCGATGTCCATGCCGCCCTCAGAGGAGGCCATCAGCGCGACCTTCTGGCTACCGCGATCGACGACCATACCGACGTAATACTCCTGCTTGATGTCGGCGCCCTCTTCGATCAGCAGCCGCCGCACCTTCTGGCCTTGCGGACCGGTCTGGTGAGTAACGAGCTGCATGCCGAGGATCTGCCCGGCGAGCGTCTTCACCTCGTCGACCGAGCGCGCGAGCTTCACGCCGCCGCCCTTGCCGCGGCCGCCGGCGTGGATCTGCGCCTTCACCACCCACATCGGGCCGCCGAGCGTCTTCGCTGCCTGCACCGCTTCGTCGACCGAGAAGCAGGGCACCGAGCGCGGCGTCGCCACGCCGTACTTGCGCAGCACCTCTTTAGCCTGGTACTCGTGGATCTTCATCGCTGCTGCACTCCTTCCACGCCGGTGAGCGCGGGCGGCAAGTCTCGCGCGCGCCGCACCGCCGCCGCATTGACGCGGCTCAAATTCCTGCGCCGGTCAGTCGGTACCGGTCTTCGTTCCGCGGTGCCAGCGCGGGTAGAAGCGTCGCACGGCTTCGCCGCGCGTGTCGAGCGCATGGCAGCGATCGAGCTGGAACGGGCGCGTCCCGTCGTCCTCGTTGTCCCGCTTGTCGCCCGCCAGCGCCTGGATGGCCGCGGTCGGAAACTGCGCGAGGATCTCGTTGAGATGGGTACAGCCGGCGGTGTCGCCGAGCCGCTCCTGCACGCGTTTGCGGAAGCCGCGCGCAAGGTTGAGGCCGACGAGCCGCTTGGCGTATTCCGGCGTGATGGCGCTGCATTCGCCGGGGTACGGCATCGCTTCCGTGCGGACCTCCGCGTCGACGACCGCGAGCGCAGGATCGACCGTGAGCCGGATCCACATGTCGTGCACCGGCACACCCGCGGCGCGGATGCCGCTCGAGAGCCGGTAGTCGAACGGCTTGATGTCGGTGAGCTGGGCTTCGATATCCCAGCGGCCGTCCTCGCGCTTGTAAGCCTCGAAGCGCAGGCGGCGCGTATGGACCAGTGAGCGGGAAACGGTCAGGGGGGGTAGCGGCATGAAGAGTCGGCGATCGATCGCGCCTGATGTTGCACTGCGGCGATTCTACAGGCTGTTCGCGTACGCGGCACGGCTAAACTAGAGCGGTATGGCCTTCGTCCTCGCGCTCGATCAGGGTACTACCAGTTCACGCGCGATCGTCTTCGACGAGACAGGCGCAATTCGTGGCGTGGCCCAAGCGGAGTTCCGGCAGATCTTCCCGCAGCCCGGCTGGGTCGAGCACGATCCGGAGGAGATCTGGCGAACGCAGCTCGACGTCGCGCGTGCCGCGATCGCGAACGCCCGCATCAGCGCGCGCGAAGTCGCCGCGATCGGCATCGCCAACCAGCGCGAGACCACCGTCCTGTGGGACCGCGCGACGGGTGCGCCGCTCGCCAACGCGATCGTCTGGCAGGACCGCCGCACCGCCGACGAGTGCGCGCGTCTGGAGCGCGCGGGGCACGCGCCGCGGATCGGGGCGAAAACCGGGCTCGTGATCGATCCCTACTTCTCGGCGACGAAGCTGGTGTGGCTCCTCGATCACATCCCGGGCGCGCGCGATCGGGCGGTGCGGGGCGAGCTCGCGTTCGGCACGATCGATACGTGGCTCGCGTGGAAGCTCACCGGCGGCCGGTTACACATCACCGACCCGTCGAACGCCTCGCGGACCTTGCTCTACGACATCGGCAGCGGCGACTGGGACGACGAACTCCTCGCGCTTTTCGACGTGCCGCGCGTCGTGCTGCCCGAGGTGCGGCGCTCGAGCGGCGTGCTCGGAACGACCGACGCCCGGCTGCTCGACGTCGAACTCCCGATCGCCGGCATAGCCGGTGATCAGCAGGCGGCGCTGTTCGGCCAGGGCTGCCACGCACCGGGCATGGCGAAGAACACCTACGGCACCGGCTGCTTCATGCTGCTCCACACCGGGACCGAGCGGATAGAGTCGCGGCACGGCCTGCTCGCGACGCGGGCGGCATCGGCGGGGGCCGCGGCCGAGTACGCGCTCGAGGGCAGCGTGTTCGTCGGCGGCGCCGTGGTGCAGTGGCTGCGGGACGGACTGGGCCTGATCCGCTCCTCGGGCGAGATCGAAACGCTCGCGGCGACCGTGCCCGATGCGGGGGGTGTTTATCTGGTGCCGGCGTTCGCCGGGCTCGGCGCGCCGCACTGGGATGCCTACGCCCGCGGCGCGGCGCTCGGGCTTACGCGGGGCACCACCGCCGCCCATCTCGCGCGCGCGGCGCTCGAGGCGATCGCATTCCAGTCGGCCGAGGTCTTGATCGCGATGCAGCGCGACGCCGGCATCCGGCTCGCCGAGCTCCGAGTGGACGGCGGCGCGACGGCCAATGACCTTCTGATGCAGTTCCAGGCCGATCTGCTCGGCGTCCCGGTGGTGCGGCCGCGCGTCACGGAGACCACCGCGCTCGGCGCGGCTTACCTCGCCGGACTCGCGACCGGAGTCTGGAAGACGAGCGCGGAGATCGCGGCGCAATGGCAGCGCGAGCGCAGCTTCGCACCGGGCATCTCGCGCGACGAAGCGCAGGCGCGGCTCGCCGGCTGGCTGCGCGCGGTAGACCGAACGAAGCGCTGGGCGGCGTCCGAATCGGATTAGCAGCTTGACGCGGCACCGGCGCAGGCGCCCGCGCGCTAGCGGCCTCGCGTTTCGTGCGGCGGAATCGCGCACCGGTCCGCGCGAGCGCCCGGTCATCCATCCGGCGCTCGCCGCCGTCCGCGCGCTTGGCATAAGATTGGACCGATCGGCGGCAGCGCACCGCCCGCGCATTCCGACACCCTTCAGCTCGGCTCTCGCTCCAAGGAGGCGTCATGGCGAAGTTCAACACGGAGGCACTGCGTACCGTCGCGCTCGTGGGTCACGGCGCGTCGGGCAAGACCACACTAACCGAGGCGTTGCTCAAGGCCGCGGGCATGATCCAGGCCGCCGGATCGGTCGAGCGCGGCTCGACGGTCTGCGACTTCGATCCGCTCGAGAAGCAATACCTGCACAGCCTGCGCTCCTCGATCGTCCATCTCGACTACGCGAGTGCCCGCACCCATCTCATCGACACCCCCGGCTTTCCCGACTTCATCGGCCAGGCGATCGGCGCGCTCGATGCTGTCGAGACCGCCGCGGTCGTGGTCAACGCCCAGAACGGCGTGGAAATGATCACCAACCGCATGATGAGCTGGGCGGCGAAGCGGAAGCTCTGCCGCGTCCTGATCGTCAACAAGATCGACGCCGAGAACGTCGATCTCCCGCGCGTGCTCGCGAGCCTGCAGGAAGCCTTCGGCAAGGAGTGCCTGCCGATCAACCTGCCGGCCGACGGCGGCAAGAGAGTCGTCGATTGCTTCTTCAACCCGTCGGGCGAATCGGATTTCTCCTCGGTGGAGGCGGCGCACCGGGCGCTGGTCGACCAGGTGGTCGAGGTCGACGAGGAACTGATGGCCGTCTATCTCGACAAGGGCGAGGTCGCGCCGGAAGAGCTGCACGCGCCGTTCGAGAAGGCGCTCCGCGAGGGCCATCTCGTGCCGGTCTGCTTCGTCTCGGCGCGCAACGGCGCCGGCGTGAAGGAGCTGGCGGAGGTCTTCGTCAAGCTGCTGCCGAATCCCGCCGAGGGCAACCCGCCGCTCTTCTACAAGGGCGAGGGCGAGCGGGCAGGCGAGTTCAACTCGGTGCCGGACCCGAAGAAGCACGTGCTCGCGCACGTCTTCAAGGTCGTGAACGATCCGTACGTCGGCAAGCTCGGCGTCTTCCGCGTGCACCAGGGAACGGTCACCAAGGACACCCAGCTCTACATCGGCGAGAGCCGGAAGCCCTTCAAGGTCGGCCACCTCTTCGTCCTGCAGGGCAAGGACCATGTCGAGACGCCGGAGGCGGTGCCGGGTGACATCGCAGCGGTGGCGAAGGTCGACGAGATCGAGTTCGACTGCGTCCTGCACGACTCGCACGACGAGGACGGGATCCACATGCGGCCGCTCGAATTCCCGACGCCGATGTTCGGGCTCGCGATCGAGCCGAAGAAGCGCGGCGAGGAGCAGCGGATCTCGGAGGCGATCCACAAGATCACCGCCGAGGACCCGACCTTCCGCGTCGATCACGACTCGATCACGCACGAGACGGTGATCCGCGGGCTGGGCGACCTGCACGTGCGCTCGATCCTCGAGCGCATGGCGACGCAGTTCAGGGTCGAGGTGAGCACGCGTCCGCCGCGTATTCCCTTCCGGGAGACGATCACCGCGAAGGCCGAAGGTCACGCCCGGCACAAGAAGCAGACCGGCGGTGCCGGGCAGTTCGGCGAGGTCTATCTCAGGGTCGAGCCGCTCGCGCGCGGCGAGGGCTTCGAGTTCGTCGACGCGGTGAAGGGCGGCGTCATCCCCAACCAGTTCATCCCGGCGGTCGAGAAAGGCGTCGAGCAGGTGCTCGCCGCGGGCGCGGTTGCCGGCTACCCGATGCAGGATCTCCGCGTGACGGTCTACGACGGCAAGCATCACGCGGTGGACTCGAAGGAGGTCGCGTTCGTCTCCGCCGGGCGGAAGGCGTTCCTCGATGCGCTCGACAAGGCGCGGCCGATCGTGCTCGAGCCGATCGTCAACGTCGAGATCATCTGCCCCGAGGGCAACATGGGCGACATCACCGGCGACATCTCGGGCAAGCGCGGGCAGATCACCGGCACGAACTCGCTCTCGCCGGGGGTGGTGGCCGTGAACGGCACGGTGCCGCTGTCGGAGCTGAACGGCTATGCGAACCGGCTGAAGTCGGTCACCGGCGGGCAGGGTTCCTACTCGATGGAGCTCTCGCACTACGAGCCGGTGCCGCCGAACGTGCAGGCCCAGCTCGCGACCGAGTACCGCGCGTCGCGGGGACAGCAGGAAGAGGATTGACGTTCGTCGCCACGGCGACGGACGAGGCCCAGGCGCCCTTCATCGGCCCGGCGAACGCCGGGGCCCAGGCTTTGGATACCGGCGTTCGCCGGCATCACGATCACGTAACCGTATCCGTCGACCGCTTCTTCCGCCTGACAGTCCGCTCCCGGCTCGGCGGGTGATACCACTGCTTGTGCGGCGAGAACTGCCGGCACGCGAGGCACTGGGTCACCGTCCACAGCTTGCGGCAGCCGGGACACATGCCGCGCGTCCAGAACGTGTTCCAAACGGTGCCGCACTTCGGCTCGCACCCCCAGCGGTCCTCGGCCGCGGGCCGCCAGCCGCACTTCGGGCAGTGAATTTCCATCTCGTCGCGGTTCATCGCAGCGCGCTTCCCGTCGGCTCCGTCCAGTCAACCGGTAACGCAGGTCAGCGCTCGGCGATGACAACCGCTTCGGCCAGCGATTCGCCGCCCGGACCGGCAAAGCAGATGAGCGTCAGGGTTTGCCGGTCCCGTTTCCATACTCGATCGGCGCGCGGCGGGCGCGCTTCGGGCGCCTTGCGGATCTCGTCGGCGGCGCCGTTGGCCGCGCGCAAGCGCGCCTCCAGCACCTTGCACTTCGGGTAGGCCGCCGCCGGGCCGCCCCCGCCGCCGGCCGGGCGCTCGAAGCTGATGCGCACGATGCGCGGGATGCCGGGCGCCGCCAGCTCCACCCCGTACACATGGTCCCGGCTGTCCTTCGGCGCGACGGTCAAGGTGTTGCCGGCGAGCTTCGAGTTCGGGAACCTGGCCTTGAGGCTGGCCGCGGTCGCGTCGAGACCGATTCCCGCGTACGCGAACGGCTCGGAGCCGAACGCGGACGGCGCGAGGAACGCCGCCAGTGCGAGCCTGAAGAAGGATGCCGGGCGGGACACGGACCACCATGGGTTCAGCGAATCGTAGCGCCATTGTATTTGCACGTCCGATCCGACGCGTCGCGGCCGCTGCATCCTATCGCCGCGGCCGGATCTCGGCGCCGGCACGATCGGGATTGCCCGCCTCAGCGCAGGCGCGCGAGGTAGTGCGCCATCGCCCGGATATCGGCGTCCGGGACGCCGTAGAGCGCCGCCGCCATGATGGTGTCGCCGCCGGTGCGGCGGTTGTCGCGGTAGGCGAGCATCGCCTCGACGAGATAGTCCTCGCGCTGGGTGGCGAGGCGCGGGATCTGCTTCTGTCCGCGGTAATCGGGCAGATGACACGACCCGCAGTGGAGCTTCTGCGCGGCCGCGGTCCCCTGCTTCGCGAGCGCGGCGTCGGGGGGCCCCTCCGCGGACGGTCGTGCGGGCAGCGCCGCGAAGCGCGCGGCGAGACGAGTGATCTCCTTGTCGGTCAGCGCAGTCACCGCCGCCTGCATCGGCGGCGAGACCCGCAGCCCCTCGCGGAAGAACACGAGCTGATTCTCGAGGAAGAGCTGCGGCTGCCCGGCAATCGACGGAATGCCGGCGGTCTGCGAGTTACCGCCGGCGCCGTGGCACGCTTCGCAGAGCGCCGCACTATCCTGTGCGGCCGCCGCGGACAGAAGGTCCGCGGCGACGAGCGCGGTGAGCAGAGCCCACCGCCGCCCGAGGCGCGCTGCCGTCACCCGCGGGTTACTGGCTTACTTGACGTAGCTCACGCGGTAGATCGCCCCGAGCTGCTCGTCGGAGACGAGTAGCGCGCCATCGGGCATCTGCAGCAGGTACGCCGGCCGGCCCCAGAAGTTGTACTCGCCGGCCTTGGCGCTGATGAAGCCGGTCAGGAACGGCGTCACCTTCGGATTCTGGCCTTCGGCGCCGACCTTGATGTTCACGACGTCGAAGCCGAACGGCTTGGTGCGGTTCCACGAGCCCTTGCGCGCGACGAAGATCGTGTCCTTGTACTGCGCGGGGAACATGTTGCCGGTGTAGAAGAGGATGCCCATCACCGCCGAGTGCGGGCCCATGAGCGCTACCGGTTTCGTGACGCCGTCGCACGGGTTGGCTTTCTTGATGTCCTGGTCGGGCACGCCTTGCGCATGGCAGTAGGGGAAGCCGAAGTTCAGTCCCGGCTTCGCCATGCGGTTCAACTCGTCCTGCGGGCCGTCGTCACCCATCCAGTCGCGGCCGTGGTCGGTGAACCACAGCTCGCCGGTCTTGGGATGCCAGGCGAACCCGACCGTGTTGCGCACGCCGCGCGCGAGGACCTCCATGCCGGACCCGTCGGCGTTGTAGCGCCGGATCTGTCCGTACTCCGGCGGCGGCTCGCAGATGTTGCACGGCGAGCCGAACGGGACGTAGAGCTTCTTGTCGGGCCCGAAAGCGATGTACTTCCAGTTGTGGTGCTGCTGGGGCGGCAGGTCGAACTTCGCGGTCAGATCCACCGGCTGAACGCCCGGATTCTTCTCGATGCCGTCGAAACGGAGCACCCGGTCGATGGCCATGACGTAGAGCGCGCCGTTCGCGAACGCGACGCCGGCCGGCTGGGTGAGCTTGTCGACGACGACCCGGCTCGTGCGCCGGTCGCCCTGATCGGTGACCTCGTAGACCCGCCCGATCCCGCGCGTGCCCACGTAGATCTTGCCGTCGTCGCCCCGCGCCATCGCGCGCCCGCCGGTGAGCCCGGTCGCCCAGATCTCGACCGCGAAGCCCGGCGGCAGATTGAGCTTGTCGATCGGGATGTCGCCTCGTCCGGTCTCGGTCATCTTGCCGGCGTGCGGCGCGAGCTTCGACGGCGCCATCGCCGGTGGTTTCCCCTGATGCCATGCCGGGGGCGGCGCGGGCTTGTCCTGCGCCTGCGCGGACGCGGCAGCAGCAAGCGCGACGGCGGTGATGAGCGGCAGTGACGTACGGCGGACGAACGCGGACGCGTGACGCATGATCCACTCCTCCTGTTGTGATCCACCCCGCCGCTCGCCTCTCCTCATTTTGCGCCGGGATTTATGCAATCGGATTTATGCAATCGATTGTATGCCGACTCGCGCTACGATGGTGGGCCAAAGATGGCGAGGAAAGAGACGCGATGAAAGCCTGGTGGATCCGCTCGGCAGACGGCAAGACGGCGATCGACGTGCGCGATGTTGCAGCGCCAAAGCCGGCGGCCGGCCAGCTCCTGGTGCGCGTTCGCGCCGCGGCCCTCAATCGCGGCGAGTTCATCGCCGCGCACGGCCTGCATGCCCCCGGCGCGGCCGCAAAACCGGCTGGCCAGGAATGCGCCGGCGAGGTGATCGAGGTCGGCGACGGCGTCGCGGGTTTCGCGCCGGGCGATCGCGTGATGGGGCGGGCACCGGGCGGGTTTGCGGAGCAGGCGATCATGGACGCGCGCGAAGCGATGGCGGTGCCCGCACGGCTGGCGTGGGAAGAAGCCGCGGCGGTGCCGCTCGTCTTCCTCGTGAGCTACGACATGCTGTATCGGGGCGGACGGCTCGCGCCCGACGAGTGGTTGCTCGTCATGGGCGCTTCCTCCGGCGTCGGCGTCGCCTCGCTGCAGCTCGCGAAGCTCATCGGCGCGCGCGTGATCGGGACGTCGGGCTCGGCCGCGAAGCTCGAGCGGCTGCGGGCGCTCGGCCTCGACCTCGGTCTGAACGTTCGCGGCGGCGGGTTCGTCGAGGCGGTGCGGCAGGCGACCGACGGCAAGGGCGCGAATCTCGTCGTGAACAACGTCGGCGGCACCGTCTTCGCCGAGTGCCTCCGCGCGCTCGCCTACCGCGGGCGGCTCGCGACCGTGGGCTATGTCGACGGCGTGATGCGGAGCGAGATCGATCTCGAGGCGCTGCACCAGAAGCGGCTGCACCTCTTCGGCGTGTCGAACAAGCTGCGCAGCGCGCCCGAGCGCGCGGAAACCGTGAGCGGGTTCGTGCGCGACGTGCTGCCGGCGCTCGCCGACGGACGCATCCGGCCGGTGATCGACAGGGTCTTCCCGCTCGCCGACCTGCCCGCGGCGAAGGCGCACATGGAATCGGACGCCCATCTCGGAAAGATCGTGGTCAGCGTCACCTGAGCGCACTTACTCGGCCTTGATGTCGGCCTCCTTCACCACCCGGCCCCAGACCGCGAGCTCGCGGTCGATGTACTTCGCCAGCTCCTCCGGCGTCGAGGGCTGCGGCTCCATGCCGCTGGCGAGGAGCTGCTCGCGGACCTCCGGGGTATCGAGAACGTTCACCAGCTCGCGGTTGAGCCGCTCCACCACATCCTTCGGTGTCCTGGCCGGCGCGATGAACGCGTACCAGTTCGTCGCCTCGTACCCCGGATAGCCCGACTCGGCGATAGTCGGTACGTCCGGCAGGAACGAGGACCGCGCGGCACCGGTGGTCGCAAGCGCGCGGATCTTGCCGGCCTTGACATGCGGCAGGGCCGAGGGCGCCGATGCGAAGCTGGCCGGGATCTGCCCAGCGAGCAGATCGGTCATCGCCGGCCCGCCGCCCTTGTACGGCACGTGCACGATCGAGGCCTTCGCCATCGTGCGGAACAGCTCACCGGCGAGGTGCCCGGTCGTGCCGATGCCGGACGTGCCGTAACCGATCGTGTCGGGTTTCGCGCGGGCGAGGCTCACGAGCTCGGCGACCGTGGTCGCCGGCACCGACGGATGCACCACGAGGACGTTCGCGAACACGACGCCCATGGTGAGCGGCGCGAAATCGCGGCGCGGGTCGTACGGCAGCTTCGAGTTGAGATGCGGCTGGACCGTGAGCGAGCTGATGGTGGCGAGCGCGATCGTATAGCCGTCGGGAACCGCCCGCGCCACCATGCCGGTCGCGATCGCACCGCCGGCGCCCGCCCGGTTTTCGACGACGACCGACTGCTGCAGGTTCGCCGCCAGCGGCTTCGCAATGATGCGCGCCGCGATGTCCGTCCCGCCGCCGGGCGCGAAGCCGACGATGAGCGTGATCGATCGGCTGGGGAAGGTGCCCTGCGCCGCCGCAGTCGCGGCGGCAAGGAGCACGGCGGCGCCAATCAGCACTCTCATGTCGTCCTCCTATGTGCCCTGCCTTTTCTTGCGCAGTCTACCGGCTTCCCCTGCCGACCGCCGCTCTTGGTACGATCCCCGACGCGCCGCTCACGGAAGGAGGAGGTCCATGATCCGCAGCATAGTGGTCGCCGCACTCGCGCTCGTCGCCGCCCTGCCCGCAGCGGCGCAGTACCCCGACCGGCCGCTCACGCTCATCTCGGGCTACCCCGCCGGCGGCATGGTCGATATCGTCGCCCGTACGCTGGCCGAGGGCATGAAGAAGCGTTTCGCGGCCGGCGTCATCGTCGTGAATCGCGCTGGCGCCGGCGGCTCGGTCGGCATGTCCGAGGTGGTCCGCGCCAGGCCCGACGGCTACACCATCATCCTCACGCCGCTCTCGGCGCTCGTCATCGTTCCGCAGGTGAGCGAGATCGCGTACAAGACGCCTGACGACTACGAGCCGTTCATCAACGTCGTGTCCTACTACCCGATGCTGGCGGTGCGGACCGAGTCGCCGCTCAAGACCGGGCCGGAGTTCGTGGCCGAGGCCAAGGGAAGTCCGGGCAAGCTCCGGGTCGGATCGCCGGGCGAGGGCACCTCGAGCCACCTCAACCTCGAGGAGCTGATGTTCAAGGCCGGCATCCAGGTCACGCATGTGCCGTTCGCCGGCTGGGGGCAATCCTCGCCAGCGCTGCTCGGCGGGCACATCGAGGCGGTCGTCGCCCAGCCCGGCGAGGTCAAACCACAGGTCGACGGCAAGCGGATGCGCCTGCTCATGGTGTTCCAGGAGCAGCGCCACCCGCTGTTTCCCGAGACGCCGACGGCGAAAGAGCTCGGGTGGGAGGTCGCGAACGGGGTGTGGTTCCTGCTCGCCGCGCCGAAGGGGACGCCGGCGCCGATCCTGCAGTACCTGCACGACGCGGCGCGCGCGGCGATGGAGGAGTCGACCTTCCGCGAGGCGATGGCGAGCCGCGGGATCGACGTCGACTATCGACCCGGCATCCAGCTCCGCGCCGACCTGTGGCGGGAATACAAGCTGCACACCGAGATCCTGCGACGGATCGGGATGATCAAGAAATGACGTCGTCCCGGCTTGCGCCGGCATGACGGACAACACGGAGATCGCACCAATGAAGCTCTACATCAGCCCCCAATCCCCGTTCGCCCGCAAAGCGCGCGTCGTCGCGCGTGAGACCAGCCTCGCCCCCCGCGTCGAGGAAGTTCTCGCCACCGTCTCGCCGATCCAGCCCAACGCCGACGTCCGCCGCGCGAACCCGTTGATGAAGGTGCCGACGCTCGTGCTCGACGATGGCACGGCGCTTTTCGACTCGCCGGTGATCTGCGAGTACCTCGATAGCCTGCACTCGGGAAAGAAGCTCTTCCCCGCCTCCGGCGAGGCACGTTGGACGGCGCTCACGATCCAGGCCGCGGCCGACGGCATCCTGGATGCGGGAATTCTGACCCGGTATGAGACGATGCTGCGGCCGAAAGAACTGCAATGGGCCGATTGGCTGAACGGACAGCGGGAAAAGTGGCACGGTGGGCTCGATTTCCTCGATCGGAAGAGCCGGTCGCTCGAAGGCGAGCCGACCATCGGCAGCATCACCGCCGCTTGCGTGCTCGGCTGGCTCGACTTCCGTTACGGCGACGACAACTGGCGTGTTGGGCGGCCGGCGCTCGCGCGCTGGTACGAAGGGTTCGCGGCGCGGGAGTCGATGAAGGCGACGGCGCCCGTCGCCTGATCCGCCGGGGTAGCGCGCTTGACCTGGTCGATCGTCGCGCGCGACCGCACCGGCGCACTCGGCGTCGCGGTGGCAAGCCGGTTCCTCGCGGTCGGAGCACTGTGTCCCCACGCGCGGAGCGGCGTCGGTGCGCTCGCGACGCAGGCGCTGGTCAACCCGCTCTACGGGCCGCGCGGCCTCGATCTGCTGGCGAGCGGTGTTCATCCGACCGCAGTCGTCACCCGTCTCACCGCTGCCGATGACGGCCGCGACCATCGCCAGCTCCACCTGGTCGATGCGCACGGACGCGGCGCGGCCTACACCGGGGCGGCGTGCGTCGATTGGTGCGGCCAGCTGATCGGCGACGGCTTCTCGGTCGCGGGCAACATGCTCGCCGGGCCGAAGGTGATCGACGACACCGCCGCGGCCTACGCGGCTCGCGGCGAGCTGGCATTCGCCGAGCGCCTCATCGTCGCGCTCGCTGCCGGTGAAGCGGCCGGCGGCGACAAGCGCGGCAAGCAGGCGGCGGCGCTCGTCGTCTGCACCGCCGAGGACTATCCGAGCCTGAGCCTGCGGGTCGACGACCACGCGGAACCGGTCGCCGAGCTCGGCCGGCTGTACGAGACGAGCCTCGAGCGGTTCCAGCCGTTCGTCGCCTGCCTGCCGAGCCGCGCGCGTCCCGCCGGCGTCACGGATCGCGCGGCGATCGAAGCGGAGATCGAGCGCTTCCGCGCGGCGCGGGGCCGATGAGCCCGCTGCTCGAGGTCCGTGATCTCAGCACCCGTTTCGACGTCGAAGGCGGCGAGTTCCGCGCCGTCGACGGCGTGAGCTTCACGCTGGAGTCGGGCCGCACGCTCGGCATCGTCGGCGAGTCCGGCTGCGGCAAGAGCGTCACCGCACTGTCGATCATGGGACTCGTGCCGCGGCCGCCGGGCCGCATCGCCGGCGGCGAGATCCGGTTCGAGGGCACCGATCTGCTCGAGCTGCCGGCGGCGGCGATGCGCGAGCTGCGCGGCGACCGGATCTCGATGATCTTCCAGGAGCCGATGAGCTCGCTCAACCCGGCGTTCACCGTCGGCGAGCAGATCGTCGAGGGCATCCTGTGCCACCGTCGGATCGGCCGCGAGGCGGCGAAGGCGCACGCGATCGAGATGCTGCGCCGGGTGCGCATCCCGTCGCCCGAGCGGCGCTTCGACGACTATCCGCACCGGCTCTCGGGCGGCATGCGGCAGCGGGCGATGATCGCGATGGCGCTCGCGTGCGAGCCGCGGCTCCTGATCGCAGACGAGCCGACGACCGCGCTCGACGTGACGATCCAGGCGCAGATCCTCGACCTGATGCGCACGCTGCGCGCGGAGACCGGTACCGCGATCATCCTCATTACGCACGATCTGGGCGTCGTC
This sequence comes from uncultured beta proteobacterium, assembly GCA_963754305.1. GTDB lineage: Bacteria > Pseudomonadota > Gammaproteobacteria > Burkholderiales > SG8-39 > DATEDA01. The sequence continues at coordinate 73,797 of CAVWFR010000049.1, forward strand.
GCCGAGCTCGCCGACGACGTCGTGGTGATGTATTCCGGAAGGATCGTCGAGCGCGCGCCGGTCGATCGCCTCTTCGCCGAGCCGCAGCATCCCTACACGATCGGGCTGCTCGGCTCGATCCCGAAGGTGAACCTCGCGCAGGACCGGCTCGCGGCGATCGAGGGCCAGGTGCCGAGCATTCGCGTCGCCGGCTGCCAGTTCCATCCGCGCTGCCCGTTCGCCGAAGCGCAGTGCCGCCGCGAAGAGCCGGCGCTCGTCCGTCTCGCGAACGCTCATGAAGCGGCGTGTTGGAAAGCGCCGCTGCCGGCATGAGCGTCGTCGCGCCGCCGCTCGTCCGGGTGGAGAACCTGGTCAAGCACTTCCCGGTGCGCGCGGGTCTCTTTGGCCGTCACACCGGCGCGGTGCACGCCGTCGACGGCGTGAGCTTCGAGCTCGCGGGCGGCGAGACGCTCGCGCTCGTCGGCGAGTCGGGGTGCGGCAAGTCGACGACGGGACGCCTCGTCCTGCGCCTGCTCGAGCCGACCTCGGGCACGGTGCGGTTCGACGGCCGCGATCTCGCCGCGCTCGGCGGGGACGAGCTGCGCGGCCTACGGCGCGAGATGCAGATCATCTTCCAGGACCCGTACGGCTCGCTCAACCCGCGCATGACCGTCGGCCAGATGCTCGCCGAGCCGCTCGCGCTGCATGGGCTTGCACCGGGACGGCACCAGGAGCGCGTCGCCGAGCTACTGGCGCTGGTCGGGCTCGCGCCCGCGCACGCGCGGCGCTATCCGCACGAGTTCTCCGGTGGCCAGCGCCAGCGCATCGGCATCGCACGCGCGCTCGCCGTCGAGCCGCGTCTCGTGGTGTGCGACGAGCCGGTGTCGGCGCTCGACGTCTCGATCCAGGCGCAGGTAATCAACCTGCTGCAGGATCTGCAGCGGCGCTTCGGACTCGCCTACCTCTTCATCGCGCACGATCTCGCGGTGGTGAAGCACATCGCGACGCGGGTCGCCGTGATGTATCTCGGGAAGATCGTCGAGCTGGCCGCGAAGCACGAACTGTTCGCGCAGCCGCGCCACCCGTATACGCAGGCGCTGCTGTCGGCGATTCCGGTCCCCGAGCCGAGGCTGCGCCGGCGCCGGATCATCCTGCAGGGCGACGTCGCCAGCCCGATCGATCCGCCGCCGGGCTGCCGGTTCCGCACGCGCTGTCCGCATGCGCGCGAGCGCTGCGCGGTCGAGGATCCGCCGCTGACCGTCCGCGACGGGCACGCGGTTGCGTGTCACTACTGGGAAGAGATCGGGCCGCCCGCGGCGCTGGTACCCGAGACGGTGCCCATCAACCCGCGGCTCGAGAAACTGCAGGCGGCGTTCGCGCGGCCCTGAGCTGACCCTCCCCGCCCCGGACTCTCCGCCCGCTCGGCGCTTGACCTTGTCTTCCCCAGGGATAACATCCCACGGCAACGACAGGAAGAGAGGCCACCCCATGACACTCACCCCCTCCATCCGCCGCGGCGCCCTCGCGCTGGCGCTTGCGGCCGGTGTAACCGCAGCCGCCCAGGCGCAGCAGACGCTCCGCGTCGGCCTCGCCGAGGATCCCGACGTTCTGGACCCGACGCTCGCCCGCACCTTCGTCGGCCGCATCGTGTTCGCGGCGCTCTGCGACAAGCTGCTCGACCTCGACGAGAAGCTCGGCATCGTGCCGCAGCTCGCGACCTCCTACCAGTGGTCGGCCGACAACAAGTCGCTGGTGATGAAGCTGCGGCAGGGCGTGACGTTCCACGACGGCGAAAAGTTCGACGCCGCGGCGGTCAAATTCAACCTCGAGCGCCACAAGACAATGCCGGGCTCGAACCGGCGCACCGAGTTGACGCAGGTGACGAGCGTCGACGTCATCGACGACAACACGGTGCGGCTGAATCTCTCGGCGCCGTTCGCCCCGCTGCTCGCGGTGCTGGCCGATCGCTCCGGGATGATGGTGTCGCCCAAGGCGGCGCAAGGTGCGGGCGACAAGTTCGGCACCAAGCCGGTCTGTTCGGGCCCCTATCGTTTCGTCGAGCGGGTCGCCCAGGACCGGATGGTGTTCGAGCGCTACCCCGGCTACTGGAACAAGGGCGAGGTGCAGTTCGACCGGATCGTGTACCTCCCGATCGTCGACGCGACCGTCCGCCTCGCGAACCTGCGTTCGGGTCAGCTCGACTTCATCGAGCGCCTCGCGGCCTCCGACGTCCCGGCACTCAAGAGCGATAACCGGTTCAAGATCTCGAAGATCGTCGAGATCGGCTACCAGGGCATCTCGATCAACATCGGCAAGAGCGACCTCGCGCAGAAGAATCCGCTCGGCAAGGACGCCAGGGTGCGCGAGGCGTTCGAGCTCGCGCTCGACCGCGACGCCATCGTCCAGGTCGTGATGGAGGGCCAGGCCGACGTCGGCAACCAGTGGGTGTCGCAGTCGAGTCCCTACTACGCCAAGAACGTGCCGGTGCCGAAGCGCGACCTGAACCGCGCGAAGGCGCTGCTCAAGGAAGCGGGCGTCACCAATCCGAGCTTCACGCTGATGACGCCGACGACCTCGGATGCGCAGAAGATCGCCCAGGTCGTGCAGGCGATGGTGAAAGAGGCCGGTTTCGACGTCAAGATCCAGTCGACGGAGTTCGCCACCTCGCTCGGCCTCGCCGACAAGGGGCAGATGGAAGCGTACGTCCTCGGGTGGAGCGGGCGCGCCGATCCCGACGGGAATCTGCAACAGTTCTACACCTGCAATGCCCCGAACAACTACAGCGGGTTCTGCACCAAGGAGGTGGACGAGCTGATCAACCAGTCACGCACCGAGCTCGATCCGAAGAAGCGGCTGCAGGTGTACGAGAAGATCGCGGCGATCGCGGCGAAGGAGCGGCCGATCATCTATCTGTTTCATCGGCACTGGCTGTGGGCCTACAACTCGAAGTTGAGCGGATTGAGGACGGTGCCGGATGGGTTGGTCAGGGTGCAGGGACTGAAGATGAACTGAGTCGGGCGATTCCCCCGCCGTCGTCGGAATCCACACCGTGATCAAGCGGCCACAGAACCTCTACGCCAGGTACCACGCGCATGTGTACTTCGATGCGAGCTCGGTGGAGCAGGCGCAACAGCTCTGCCGCACGGCGGCGAGCGAGTTCGGTGTGGCGATGGGCAGAGTGCACCAGAAGCTGGTCGGCCCGCATCCGCGGTGGAGCTGCCAGCTCGCGTTCGATTCCGCGCAGTTCGACGCGCTGATCCCCTGGCTCGACGCGCATCGCGAGGGACTGACGATTCTCGTGCACGGGCTCACGGGCAACGACCTCGAAGACCACACGGCCCATGCGTCGTGGTTGGGCGAGCCGGCGCAGCTCGATCTCTCGGTGTTCGGCGCGTGACTGCCGGTGCCAGACGATCTTATTCAGGGGCGGGGCATGAATTGAGAAGGTCGTGGAGCGGTCGTAGGCCGAACACCAGGCGCGCGATCCAGCGCTGGACGTTGCCTTGCATCGCTGGTCGGGAAGATAGGTCTATGGGGAGGATTGGTGGCTGACGATCCGCTGTATCACGATGGAATGCGGCAGCTTCAAGACGCGCGTGAAACGCGGCCCCTAGCCGACCGCCTGGAGCAGGTAACCGTTCGCACGGCATTTACCGACGAGGATCGCGCGTTTATCCAGCGTTGCCCGATGTTCTTCATCGCGACAGCCGATGCGCATGGCCATCCTGACTGCTCTTACAAGGGTGGCTTACCGGGGTTCGTGCGCGTGCTGGACGATCGTACCCTTGCTATTCCTGACTACGACGGTAATGGCATGTACCGAACTTGGGGAAACGTGCTCGTCAATCCCCACGTTGGGCTACTGTTCCTGGACTTCGAGCACCCGAAGCGAATCCGTGTGAACGGCACAGCTCAGGTCAGGGAGGATGATCCTCTCCGCACTCATTACCCCGGGTCGGTGTTCATTGTTCGCGTCACGGCAACGAAAGTGTTTCCAAACTGCCCTCGTTACATACACAAGATGGAGCTCATCGAACACTCGGTATATGCGCCGCGCCCTGAGTACACGCCGCCGGTTCCGGCGTGGAAGACGTTCGATGCCTTTCGCGATTCTCTTCCGGCTCGCGACCGTACCGATGGCGGGCAGGAGTGAGGACCTTGGACGCGCGCCGGACGGACGTGCCGATGCTTTTCTCCTGACCCTCATCGCCGATGCTCAACTTCCTCACCCACCGCATCGCCACGATCGTCCCGACGCTGTTCTTCGTCTCGATCATCATCTTCGGCCTCCAGCAGCTGCTCCCCGGCGACCCGGCGATCGTCCTCGCCGGCGAAGACCGCGACCCGAACGTCGTCGCGTACCTCCGGGGCAAGTTCCATCTCGACGAGCCGCTGCCGATGCGCTACCTGTACTGGCTCGGCGGCGTGGTGAGGGGCGATCTCGGAGAGTCGCTCCGCATCCAGAAGCCGGTCCTCGATCTGATCCTCGAAAAGCTGCCGGTCACCGTGCAGCTCGCGACGATGGCATTCCTCATCGCGATCGTGATCGGGATCACCGCCGGCATCGTTTCCGCGGTCCTGAAGGACAGCGTCTGGGACTACGCCGCCAACGCCGTCGCGCTCTGGGGATTGTCCACGCCGAACTTCTGGCTCGGGATCATGCTGATCCTCGTGTTCTCGGTCTCGCTCGGCTGGCTGCCGGCGTCGGGCTACGTGAGCCCGTTCGAGGACCTGAGGGCGAACCTCGCGGCGATGATCATGCCGGCGTTCGTGCTCGGGAACGCGATCGCCGCGGTGCTCATGCGGCACACGCGGAGCGCGATGCTGCAAGTGTTGAATGCGGACTATGTGCGCACGGCGCGGGCGAAGGGGCTGGCCGAGCGGGTGGTCGTGCTCAAGCACGCGTTGCGCAATGCGCTGGTTCCGATCATCACATTGGGGGCGTTGGAGTTCGGAACGCTGCTGTCGGGCGCCGTGCTGACCGAGCAGGTGTTCTCGATCCCGGGGTTCGGGAAGTTGATCGTCGATGCGGTGTTCAATCGGGACTACCTCGTGGTGCAAGGGGTGGTGCTGTTTACGGCGACGGTTTACATCACGCTCAATCTGCTGGCGGATGTGGCGTACTTCGCGGTGAATCCGAGGATGAGGGGGTAGCGAATGGCCGCCGTCGCCGCCGACGTCGTACTCGCCCCACCCGAGCTGGGCCCCGCACAGCGCGCGCTGCGGCGGCTCGCACGGCGGAAGGGCGCCATGGTCGGTCTCGCCTTCGTCGTGTTCTTCGTCCTGCTCGCGCTCCTTGCGCCGTACATCGCGCCCCTCGACCCGCTGCAGACGAGCTGGACCGCAATCCGCAAACCGCCGAGCGCGGCCCACCTCTTCGGCACCGACGAGATCGGGCGCGATGTCCTCTCCCGCGTCGTCTGGGGCGCGCGCGCCTCGCTGCTGGCGGGTCTCGTGTCGGTGTGCATCTCGCTCGCCCTCGGCGTTCCGATCGGCCTCGCCGCCGGCTATCTCGGCCGCTGGCCCGACGCGCTGATTTCGCGCATCACCGATGCGATGCTCGCCTGCCCGTTCCTCATCCTCGCGATCGCGCTCGCCGCGTTCCTCGGCCCCAGCCTCACCAACGCGATGATCGCCATCGGCATCTCGGCGACGCCGGTGTTCATCCGCCTCACGCGCGCCCAAGTGCTGGCGGTGAAGGTCGAGGACTACGTCGAGGCGGCGCGCGCGATCGGCAATCCGCACCTGCGCATCGCGCTGCGCCACATCCTGCCCAACATCGTCGCGCCGGTGATCGTGCAGACGACGCTCGCGATCGCCGCGGCGATCATCGCGGAGGCAAGCCTGTCGTTCCTCGGACTAGGCCAGCAGCCGCCGGCGCCGAGCTGGGGCAGCATGCTGAACACGGCGCGGAGCTACGTCGACCACGCCCCCTGGATGGCGATCTGGCCGGGCCTCTCGATCTTCATGCTCGTGCTGTCGTTCAACCTGCTCGGCGACGGGTTGCGCGACGCGCTCGATCCGCGGCAGGGATAGCCGGCAGCGCCAGTCATGCCCGCTCGCGCGCCGGCTCGCTATCGTGCGTCCGCCGCGGCGACTCGTTCACGAACGCGGACGACACCGAGCCGGTATATCGGCAGCCGGCCCCTGGTCCTGACCGCGGCGACGAAGACGCCGGTCGCGAGCTTCCAGGAACTCGTCGTGTACGCGCGGGCGAGGCCTGGCCAGGTGAGCATCGCCTCCGCGGGCAACGGGTCGTCCAACCACCTCGCGATCGAGCTGCTGATGCGCCAGGGGAAGCTCGATCTCGTGCACGTCCCCTACAAGGGCAGCGGGCCCGCGATCACCGATCTCCTCGGGAGCCAGGTCGAGACGATGATGGATCAGCTGAACGCTTCGATCGGGCACATCCGCGAGGGCCGGATGAAGGCGCTGGCGGTCACGTCGCGGAGCCGCTCGCCATCGCTCCCTAACGTGCCGACGCTCGACGAGCTGGGCATCGCCGGCTACGAGGCGAGCACGTTTACCGGACTCTTCGGGCCGGCCGGCGTTCCGCCCCCGGTGTCGGAGCGGCTGTACCTCGCACTCCGCAAGGCGCTGGCGGACGACGGCGTGCGCGAGCGGTTCCGGTCGATGGGCGTCGACATCGCGGACCTGAGCCAGGTGGAGCGAGCTTCTACCGGCTCTCCGACAGCGGGCCGCCGCACTTCGACGACATGCGGCCGGTCGCGCAGACGCTGCTCGCGGAGCGGCCCGACCGCTGCGTGTGGGGGACGAACTGGCCGCATCCCGGGCTCGCCGCGTTCATGCCGAACGATGCGGATCTGCTGGATCTGGTCGAGAGCTGGCTGCCGGGGGACTCGATGCGCGAACCCCTGTTCGCGACGAACGCCGCGCGGCTGTACGGATTCACTTAGCCGCCAACCCTACGGGAGGAGTCCATGAACAAGCTCTGCGCAGCAGCGCTCTTCGGCGCACTCGCCATGGCGAGCGCCGGCACCGAAGCTCAGACCCAGCGCGTGCGCGCCATCATCACCGGGCTCGACGGGAACGTCCTCGCGGTGACGACGCGGGACGGCGCGGCGCTGAAGATCCACCTCGCCGACAAGGCCGAGGTGCGCTACGCGAAGGCGATCACGCTTGCCGACATCAAGCCCGGCGACTTCCTCGGCACGACCACGATCAAGCGCGCCGACGGCTCGCACGTCGCGCTCGAGATCCACACGTTCCCCGCCGACCTGCGCGGCGTGGTGAACGAGGGTCAGTCCCCCACCGACATGCAGCCCGGCGCCACGATGACCAATGCGATCGTCTCGGCCTCGGTCCAGGCGACCGGGGGACGCGAGCTCACCCTCGACTACAAGGGGAACTCGACCAAGGTCATCGTGCCGGACGGGATCCCGCTGGTCACCACCGTCGCGGCGGACCGCTCGTTGCTCGTCCCGGGCGAGTATGTGTTCTGCATCGCCCAGGTCGCGCCGGACGGGAAGCTGACGGCGGCACGCCTGCAGGTGAGCAAGGACGGCGTCCGACCGCCGCAGTGACCGCCCCCGACGTTCAGTCCACCGTCGCGCCCGAATCCTTCACGACCTGCGCCCAGCGCTCGGTCTCGGCACGCAGGAAAGCGGCGAACTCGTCGGGCGACTTGCTCGTCACGACGTCGACGCCGGCATCATTCAGACGTTTCTTGACGTCGGGGGTTTCCATGACCTGCGTGAGCGTCGCATAGAGCCTCGCCACGACGTCCGGCGGCGTGCCCGTCGGTGCAAACACGCCCTGCCACGACCCGTTGGTCATCTCCGGGAGACCCTCCTCGGAGAGCGTCGGCGTGTTGGGGAACGCCGGCACCCGCTGCGGCGCGGCGATCGCGAGCAGCTTCAGCTTGCCGCCGCGCACCTGGCTCGCCGCGGACGACAGCGTCACGAACATGACCGAGGTCTCGCCGCCCAGGAGCCCGGCGATCGCCGGCCCTGCGCCCCCCTTGTAGGGCACGTGGACCATCTGGATGCCGCTCGACTTCATGAAGCGCTCCATCTCCAGCCGGTTCGCGCTCCCGGCGCCGGGCGAGGCGAAGAAGAACTTGCCCGGCGCGGGCTTCACGTAGTCGATGAGCTCGCGCGCGGTGTTCGGCGGGAACGACGGATTCGCGACCAGCGCGCTCGGCACGTCCACGACCTGCGTGATCGACACGAAATCGCGCATCGGCACGACGCCGAGCGAGGTCTTGAAGAGGCTCGGGTTGATCGCCGTGGTGCCGACGTTGCCGAGGAAGAGCGTGTAGCCGTCGGGTGCCGCCTTCGCTGCGGTCTCGAGGCCGATGTTGCCCGAAGCGCCGGCCCGGTTCTCGACCAGGATGTTCTGGCCGGCGAGCTCGCTCCAGCGCGGCGCGATGATGCGGCCGACGAGATCGGACGCGCCGCCGGGGGCGAACGGGATGATCAGGCGGATCGGCTTCGCGGGGTAGGCGGGCGTGCCTTGCGCCGCGGCGGGGGAGGCGGTGATTGCCGAAGCCACAGCGATCAGTATGGACAGCGCGAACGCTCTCATGACACTCCTCCAATCGGCCACGCCCCAAAGGGGGCTGCGAAGTGAGACGGAGCAGGGGTCTAACGGGTGCGCAACCCCCCGGCGCGCCGATGCCCAGGACCCGCCTTGTAAGGCGGGCAGGACTAGAGCTCGTGCCGCGCGATGCGGCGCCGTGTCGCCCGCATGTCGTCACCGCGGATCTCCCGCAGCGCATAGCCGACGAACGCACCGACCACCTCCTTGCGCCAGTATATGTCGAGGTCCGCGTTGTCGAGGGGTTTCGCACGGGCGGCGACCTTCGTTCCGGCCTCGACGATCGCGTCGTCGGTGAGCCGCTTGCCGATGAGCGCTTCGCCGCCCTTGGCGACGAAGGGACGGGATGCGACCGCCCCGAGCACGATCCGCGCGTCCTCGACGGTGCCGTCGGGCCCAGTGCGCACGGCCGCCGCGACCCCCAGCACCGGGAAGTCGAACGCGCCCCGCCGCCGGAGCTTCCAGTAGCTCGACTTCCAGCCCTCCGCCGGCGGCAGCCGGACTTCGGCGAGGATCTCGTCGGGCCGACGCGCGAGGTAGTCGATGCCGTCGTTGCGGTACAGGTCGGCCGCGGTCAGCTCGCGCTCGCCCGCCGCGGAGACGAGCAACACCCTCGCGTCGAGGGCGATCAGCGCCGGCGCGCAGTCGGTCGAGGACACCGCGACGCAGCGCTTGCTCGCGGTCGCGACCCAGCAGATCTCGCCATCCTTCTTGAGGCAGAACTCGATCGCCTTCCGCCATTCGTAGCTCTGGTTGTAGTAGTTGCAGCGCGTATCGAGGCACAGGTTGCCGCCGAGCGTGCCCATGTTCCTCAGCTGGGGCGTGGCGACCTGTGCCGCCGCTTGCCACAGCGCCCGGTGCTGCTCGCGCACCAGCGGCGAATCGACGACCGCGCTCAGCGTCAGCCCGGCACCGAGCGTGAGACCCGCGCCGTTGTGGACTCTTTTCATGCCTTCGACGTGCCGCAGCGAGACCAGCGTCGCCGGCACCTGCTGCCGGCGCTTCATGTTCGGCAGCAGGTCGGTGCCGCCGGCGATCGCCATCGCGTTCGGGCCTTCGCCGGCGAGGATGCTCGCCGCCTCGGCGAGCGTCCGCGGCGCGCGGTAGCCGAACCAGGGCAGACGCATCATGACGCAGGCGCTCCCTCCGGCTTGCGCTTGCGCTCCTTCACCGCGTTCCCGTCCCCGCCTTCCCAGGGCGGCGGCACGAACATCGGCTCGGGATAGGGCACCGCCGGAAAACGGTCCGGGCCGACACGCGGCGTCTCGCCTTTCGCCTTCCGCTCGAGCGCCCGCAGGACCTTGTCCGGCGTGATCGGTACCTCATCGATGCGCACGCCGACCGCGTCGTAGATGGCATTCGCGAGCGCGGGCATCACCGGCAGCAGCGGCCCCTGCCCGACCTCCTTCGCGCCGAACGGACAGTTCGGATCGGGATCCTCGATGAGCGCGGTGACCATGTCGGGCATGTCGAGCGCGGTCAGGCTCTTGTACTCGAGCAGCGAGGGGATCTTGTGCACGAGCGCATTCGAGAGTTTCGGCGGCAGGCGCCGGAAGATCTGCTCCTCCATGAGCGCCTCGCCGAGACCCATGTAGACGCTGCCTTCCACCTGGCCCCGCGCCAGCACCGGGTTGATCGTGCGGCCGATGTCGTGCGCGATCCAGATCTTCGGCACCGTGATCCAGCCGGTCGCCGGATCGACGTCGACCTCGACCACGCACGCGGTGTAGGAATACGCCGGCGACGGGCCGACGCCGCCGCCCTTGAACTTCGCCGGCGCCTTCGGCGGCTTGTAGGAGCCCACTGCGCCCAGCGTCCCGAACTTCGTCTCGGCCAGCACGACCGCCTCGGCGAAGCTCATGCCGCGTGCCGGATCCTCGGCGAGGAACACGCGGCCCTGCGCAAGAACGATCCGCTCCGGGGAAACCTCGAGATGCTCCCCTGCGGCATCTGCAACGCGCTCGCGCACGCTCTCCGCGGCCTGGATCGCGGCGTGACCCATCATCACGGTGACGCGGCTCGAGTAGGAGCCGAGATCGACCGGCGTCGTCCCGGTGTCGCCGGTCACGAGGCGGACGTCGAACGCGTCGATGCCGAGCACCTCGGCGACGATCGCGGCGAGCACGTCGTCCGACCCCTGCCCGATCTCGGTCGCGCCGCAAAACACGGTGACTTGGCCGCTGCGGTCGACAAGGAGTTGCACGCCCGACTGCGGCATCTTGTTCCAGTAGATCGGCAGGCCCGCGCCGCAGAGATACGACCCGCACGCGATCCCGAGGCCGCGGCCTTCGGGCAGCTTGCGGAACCGGGTCTTCCAGTCGGAGAGCTCGACCACCTTGTGGATGCACTCGGCGAGCCCGATCGAGCCGATCTGCAGCCAATTCGCGGTGAGCGAGTTCGGTTTGGCGACGATCCGGAGCCGCAGCTCGGCCGGGTCGAGTCCGAGCTTCTCGGCGATCTTGTCGAGCTGCACTTCCTGGCCGAAGCGCGGCTGCGGCGTGCCGTGGCCGCGCTTGGGTCCGCAGGGCGGCTTGTTGGTGAAGACGCGGCAGGCCTCGAAGCGGTAGCGGGGCAGCTCGTAGGTCACCGTCTGCAATGCGCCGGTGTAGAAGGTGCTCGCGACGCCGTACGACCCGTAGCCGCCGCCGTCGACCAGCGTCTGCAGATGCATCCCGGCGAGCTTGCCGTCATTCATCACGCCGGTGCGGAATCTCATCAGCACCGGATGCCGGCCGCGGTGCATGTAGAAGACTTCCTCGCGCGTGAGGCAGATCTTCACCGGGCGGCCGAGCATCAACGCCGCTTTCGCGACCACCGCCTCGTGATTGCACACGTCGCACTTGCCGCCGAAGCCGCCGCCGTTCGGCGCCGCGATCACGCGCAGGTGCGCGGCGGGGACGCGCAGCACGCGGGCGAGCATGCGATGCACGTAGTGCGGAACCTGAGTGCTCGACCACAGCGTGAGCTTGCCATCGGCATCCAGCGCCGCGACCGAGGCGTGCTGCTCGATCGGGAGATGGGTGTTGCCCTCGAAGAAGAAGAGATCCTCGAAGACGTGGTCGGCCCCGGCGAGCGCCTCCCCGACGTCGCCGAACTCGAACGCCTGGAGGCGATGGATGTTCCCCCGCTCGCCGTAGTCGTGGATCCGCGGCTCGGGGCGGGCGAGCGCCTCCTCGGGCGTGGCGATGGTCGCGAGCGGCGTGTACTTCACGTCGATCAGGTCGAGCGCCTCGAACGCCGTCAGCTCGTCCTTCGCGATCACCGCCGCGACCGGGTCGCCGACATAGCGGACGTGCTCGGGCGCGAGCGGATATTCGTCCTGCGTCACCGGGAGGATGCCGAACGCGATCGGGAAGTCCCTGCCCGGTGAGCACGAGCTGCACGCCGGGATGGGCGGCGGCGCGCGCGACGTCGATCGACGCGATCAGCGCGTGCGGCAGCGGCGAGCGCAGCAGCTTGCAGTGGAGCATCCGCGGGAGCGCGATGTCGTCGGCGAAGCGCGTCTGCCCGGTGACCTTCGCCCGGCCGTCGACTCGCCGGCGCGGCTTGCCGATGACCGCGAACCGGCGCTTCGCGCTCATTTCCGTTCCTCCCGCAGGCGCTCCGCGGCCGCCTCGACGCCCTCGAAGATCTGCAGATAGCCGGTGCAGCGGCAGAGATTGCCGGCGAGCGCCTCCTTGATCCGGTCGCGGCTCGGGTTCGGCTCGGCGTCCAGCAGCGCTTTCGCCGTCATCAGGATGCCGGGGGTGCAATAGCCGCACTGGGCGGCGCCCAGGTCCGCGAACGCAGCCTGCAGCGGATGCAGCTCGGGGCCGCGGGCGAGGCCTTCGACGGTCTCGATCGCCGCGCCCTCGCACTCGAGCGCGAGCACGAGGCAGGAGAGCACCGGCGCGCCGTCGACGAGCACGGCGCAGGCGCCGCACTCGCCGAGCTCGCAGCCGTGCTTGGTGCCGGTGAGCGCGAGGTCTTCGCGCAGAACTTCGAGCAGCGTCTTGTACGGGGCGAACGACGGCTTCGAATTCCTCGCCGTTGACGCGCAGGCCGAGCCGCACGTTGGTGCGGGGCACAGGGACGCGGCTCACAGTTGCGCTCATGGCTCCGACTCCGTCCCGTGGAGCACCCCAATTGTTTGGTCCCCAAACTATACTATCTGCCGCGGGGCGGGTACCCCGCCGGCGCCGGGACGGCCTCAGTCGGGCCCGTGGCCGGGCTTGCGCAGCAGGCAGAGCATCTCGCCGCCCCGGACGAGGAAACACCAGTCGTTCTCCCAGCTGACGAGCGGCCGCGGGACCCGGGACTGGAACGGGCGGCGGTTCAGCCAGCGCTCCACGCCCAGGCGCCGCCAGGGCTTGCGGAGCTTCACGTAGACGAGCCGCAGTTCGAGCACGCCTTTCGCCGCCGTCTCCAGGCTCCGGGTGGCGAGGTGCCAGCGGTGCTCCGGGTCGATCCACGAGGCGGCGTCGGAAAAGTGCGGCGTCAGCGCGAGCACATGGCCGCCGGGGCGGAGGATGCGGCGCATTCCCGCACCGTGCGCGGGACGTCCTCGAGATGCTCGATCACGTGACGCAGGATGACGAGATCGGCGCTCGCGGCGTCGAACGGATAGGGCGTGCGATCGAGGTCGTGCACTACGTCGACCGCGGGCCCCGCGGCCGCCTCGACGCCGATCGCCCCGGGGAACTTGCGCGCGCCGCAGCCGAGGTCGATCACCCGCCCGGCGCCTTTGAGGACCTCCGCTTTCAGCCGATCGAGGACGCGCGGCGGGTAGGCGAGGTCGAGCACGTCCGGGGCGCCACGCGCCGCGGCCTACGCCGTCCCGCCCACCGTGAGCCCGTCGATCCGCAAGGTGGGCTGGCCGACGCCGACCGGCACCGACTGGCCGTCCTTGCCGCAGGTCCCCACGCCGGTGTCGAGCTGGAGGTCGTTGCCGATCATCTTCACGCGCGTGAGCGCGTCCGGACCGTTGCCGATCAGCGTGGCGCCCTTCAGCGGATACGTCACCTTGCCGTTCTCGATCATGTAGGCCTCGGACATCGAGAACACGAACTTGCCGTTGGTGATATCGACCTGGCCGCCGCCGAAGTTGACCGCGTAGATGCCGCGCTTGACCGAGGCGACGATCTCCTGCGGATCGCGCTCGCCCGGCAGCATGTAGGTGTTGGTCATGCGCGGCATCACGACGTGCTGGTAACTCTCGCGGCGACCGTTGCCGGTGAGCGGCATCTTCATCAGCCGCGCGTTGAGGCTGTCCTGGATGTAGCCGCGCAGCACGCCGTTCTCGATCAGCGTCGTGCATTGCGTCGGCGTGCCCTCGTCGTCGACGTTGAGCGAGCCGCGTCGCGACGGGAGCGTGCCGTCGTCGACGACCGTCACCCCCGGCGAGGCGACCCGTTCGCCCATGCGACCGGTGAACGCCGAGGACCCCTTCCGGTTGAAATCGCCCTCGAGTCCGTGGCCGATCGCCTCGTGGAGGAGCACGCCCGGCCAGCCCGGCCCGAGCACGACCGTCATCGTCCCCGCCGGCGTCGGCCGCGAGTCGAGGTTGAGGAGCGCCTGGTCCACCGCCTTCGCGGCATAGTCGGCGAGCACCGCGTCGGTGAAGTAGGCGTAGTCGAAGCGCCCGCCCCCGCCGCTCGAGCCCTGCTCGCGGCGGCCATTCTGCTCGGCGATCACTTGCACCGAAAGCCGTACGAGCGGCCGCACGTCGGCGGCCGTCACGCCGTCCGCGCGCGCGACCAGGACCACCTCGTATACGCCCGCGAGCGTCGCCATGACCTGGACGATCCGCGGATCGCGGGCGCGGCAGATGCGCTCGAGGCGCTCGAGGCACTCGACCTTCTGCGTGTCGCCGAGGGAGGCGAGCGGATCGATCGCCGGATAGAGCTTGCGCCCTTCGCCGGCCCGGGTGACCGGCAGGGTGCTCTTGCCGCCGATCCGGGCGATCGCGCGGGTCGCGCCCGCGGCGTCGTTAAGCGCCGCCAGGCTGATCTCGTCGGAGTACGCGAACGCGGTCTTTTCGCCCGCGATCGCGCGCACGCCCACGCCCTGATCGATGTTGAAGCTGCCCGACTTGACGATGCCCTCCTCCAGGCTCCAGCCCTCGGTGCGCAGGTACTGGAAGTAGAGGTCCGCGTAGTCGATGTCGTGGGTCATGATCGCGCCGAACACCTGCGAGAGCTGCGGCGCCTCGAGGTCGTACGGCGTGAGCAGCGTCTGGCTGGCGGTGCGCAGGAGCTCGGTCTGGGTTTGCATGGGCGGCATACCTGGAGATCTCGGTTCGGAGGTCGGTTCGTCACAAGACGCGGTGACCGAGCGCGGGCAGGCTCGCGCGCACCCTGTCCCGGTAGCTGGGGTCGATGTCGGCCACCACAACCCCGGCGCCGGTGGCGCAGCTCGCGACGACGGCACCCCACGGGTCGACGATCATGGTGTGGCCGTGGGTGCGGCGGCCGTTCGGATGCTCGCCCCCCTGCGCCGGCGCGATCACCCACGCGAGGTTCTCGACTGCGCGGGCGCGTACGAGCACGTCCCAGTGCGCGGCGCCGGTCGTGGCGGTGAAGGCCGAGGGAATCGTGATGAGGTCCATCGGCGCGAGGCGTCGATAGAGCTCCGGGAACCGCACGTCGTAGCAGATCGAGAGCGCGATACGTCCGAACGGCGAGTCGATGGCGACCGGCGTCGTGCCGGGCTCGATCGTGTTCGACTCCCGGTATTTCTCGTCCGCGCCGGTGAAGTCGAACAGGTGGATCTTGTCGTAACGCGCCACGCGCCGGCCGCGCTCGTCGTAGACGACCGAGCTGTTGCGGACCTTCTCCGGATCGGCGGCCTCGAGCGGAACCGTGCCGGCGATCAGCCAGAGCCCGTGCCGCTCCGCCGCACCGCCGAGGAACGCCTGGATCGGACCATCGCCGTCGCGCTCGCGGATCGCGAGCTTGTCGCGCTCGGTACGGCCCATCAGGCAGAACCACTCCGGCAGCACGACCAGCCGGGCGCCCGCGCGTGCGGCCTCCGCGACGAGCGCCCCGGCGGCGGCGAGGTTTGCCGCCACCGACGGCTCCGACACCATCTGCACGGCGGCAACGCGGAACGGCGTCATCGCGGCACACCCGACTCTTCGCCGGCGGCCGTGCCGCCCGCACCCGGCGAATCGGGTGCGCGCAGCTTGATCACCTTGGGATCCTCCCAGCTGCCGCTGATCTGGAACTCGTACGAGAACATCTGCCCCAGCGGATCTTTGAAGAGCCGCTGCGCGATCAACGCGCCCGCGCCGATGAGCGGGTTCAGCAGCGCGATGCCGGCGGCGACCGCGACGCTGTCGCCGAGCACCGGCACCACGCGCACGTTGATGTCCTGCGTCTCCTTCGCGAGATCGGCCTGTCCGCTGATGGCGACGCTCGCCGCCGGTCCGGTCATCGCCAGGTTCTCGGTGCTCGCGACGCCGCGGGCGATCTTCGCCGAGCCGCTGATGGCGTCGAACGCGAACCCCTCGGTGAAGACGTCGTTGAAGTCGAGCGACAGCCGGCGCGGCAGCGACTGGAGCGAGAGCACGCCGAGGAGCCTGCCCACGCCCGGCTTCACCTTGAGGAATTGGCCGCTCTCCGCCTTTACGTCGAGGCTGCCGGCGAGCGAGGCGTAGTCGATGCGGTAGACCGGGCCGGCCCACTGCACGGCGCCGCCGAGCGTGGCGGTGCCCTTCGCCACCGTCTCCGGATAGCCGAAGCGCTCGAGGTACTTGCCGATGTTCTTGACGTCGGCCTTGAGATCGAGCTGGGTGTGTCCGGCGCCGCGTGGCGCCGGGTCCCACATCCCGGTCGCGGACAGCGTGCCCTCGGCGGCGGCCAGCTCGAGCTTGTCGAGACGCCATCCCTTCTGCTCGTTCACCGCGCGCAGCTCGAGCCGCCCGAGCTCGTGTCCGTTGATCGTGTAGCTGTCGGCGACGATCGTCAGCGCCGGCAGCTCGGTCGAGAGGTCCTCCGCCGACGCGCCCGGCGCGCGCTCCGGGTGGATGAGGTGCTTGAGACGCGCGCGCAGCAGTCCCTGCCCTTCGGATCGCCACGCGAGCTCGCCCGCGAGCTCGCGCGCGGTGACGTCTGCCCGCCACGTCCGCCGCCCGTCGAACTGCGCGCGCACCGCGACGTCGTGGAACTCGCGGCCGAGCGCGACGAGCGAGCCCGCCCGGAGATTGAGCGCGGTAACGGTGAAGTCCGCCCCGCCCGCCCGCTCGCCGTGGGCAGTCGCCGCCGCGAGCAGCCGGTCCAAATCGAGCGTCTTCAGCTGGCCGGTGATGAGCACGCCCGGGCGCTCCGGCATCGTCACGCCGACATCGCCGACGCCCACGCCGGCGCGGTCGACGATCATCCGAGCACCGTCGTATTGCACATGCGCCTGGGCGTTGAGGAGGCTCCCCAGCGCGAAAACGATGTTCTCGCGCCGATGGTCGGCGGTCGCGCCGGGGAGCGGCGCGCGGTCGATGCGCAATGGCCAGCTCTCCGCCGCGGTCTTGGCGAAGGGCGGCGGCAAGTCGATCGTCACCCCGGTGAGCGGCGACTCGAACGCGCTCGTCCCCGGGTGCGGGCGCTTGGCGGTCGAGGTGTACTTGAACGCCATCGGTCCGCGCACGCGGTCGACGATCGGGAGATCGACGATGCGCGCGAGCTCGCGGCTCTCGACCGTCCCCTGGACGCTGACCGTCGTCGCCCCCTCGCGCGTGCCGAGCTGCAGGTTGATGTTGCCGCCGAGCGTCTGCGCGGTAATGCCGCGCACGGAGGCGCCCGACTCCGTGAACTCGACGCGGCCGTTCACCTGCGCCAGCGGCGGCTCGGCGGGACCCAGCCCGATCGCGTTGCCCGCCAACTGGAGGCTGCCCGCGATCTTCGACTTCTGCATCGCCACCGGCACGAGGTCGAGATGCAGCTTGAGGTTCGCGCGCCCCTCGCCCGTCCACTGCTCGGTGAGCCTGTCGATCATGCCGTTCACCGGGCTCTGCACGATGTATTTCAGGAACTCGCCGAGCGGCGCCTGCACCTCCCCGTCGACGATCACCCGGGTGTTGTCGCCATAGAGATCCGGCAGCGTCGCGACGACGTTCGCGAGCGGCATCCCCAGCGTGCTCGCCCGCGGGCTGCTGATCTTCAGCGCGGGACCGTCGAAGGCGAGATCGGCGGTCATGTCGGTGAGCTTCGGCCAGCCGTCCGCGAACTCGAGCGTGCCGCCGGTGACGCGGCCGCTGATCTTGAACTCGCCGCTCTTGCCGTCTCGGAACGGAAAGTCGTCGAGATCGCCGCGCAGGCGGAACTTCGTCTCGCCCAGCGTGCCGGACTGGATGCGCGTCTTGAGCCACTCGGCGATCTCCGGACCGAGCTGCGGGATATACCGATAGACGCGCTTGCCGTCGGCGCGTGCAAAGCGTCCGGTGAGATCCACTCCCCGCACGCCCTTCTCACCCGCGCGGTAGGTGCCCTGGACCGCGCCGGCGAGATCGGCATTGGCGAAGGCGACGTCCTCGAGCTTCACCGCGAGGTTGCCCTGGGGAAAAGTCCAGCTCACGCGCGCGGCGAGCGAGTCGAGCGCGACCGTCCTCTCGGCAAACAGCCACGGGTAGTCCACGCTGCCGCCGCTCGCCGCCAGCGTCACGGTACCGCCCTTGTCGGTCACATCGAGCGAGCCGGAGATTCCCTCGAACCCGGGGGCTTGCGCGTAGGGCTTCATGCCCAGATCGGCGAACTTCCCGCGCGCGACGTAGGTCGCCGGACGCTCGATCTCGCCCGTCCAGTTGAATGCGACGTCGTTGAGCCGCCCGTGCGGCGCGGCGGCGACGAGGGCTTTTCGCGCCGCCGCAGGGAGCGGCACGTGCTCGGCCAAATGCGCGAGCGGCCCGAGCTCGATCGAGCGCACGAGCATCTCGCCGCGCGCCGGCGCGTTGCCCTGCGCCGGTCGCCACTGCGCGGTGAAATCCGCGGGCGCGAGAGCGACCTCGCCCGTTGCGACCAGGGCGAGCTGCCGCGCGAACGCGTCGTAGACGATATCCGGCTTGCCGTCGAGGTCGATCAGCTCGAAGCTCGCCCGCTGCTTCACGCCGAACTGGCCGCGCATCGATTGCATCTCGAGCAGCGGCAGCTCCCGGGAGAAACGGCCGGCGACGTCCTCGAGCCTGACATCGGCGGCGAGCTCGGTCAGCGCCCGGTCGGCGAATCCGAGCCAGAGCCGGAGCGCGCCGCGGCCGCTGCGCACTTCGAACGGGTAGTCGACCCAGGCGTGCCAGGCCGCGAGGTCCACGTAGTCGAAGGCGGCATAGAGCTTCCCGTTCCAGCTTTCGAGCTCGGCGACCGTGCGGCCGACGAGATCGCCGCGGAGCTCGAGTGCCGAGCCGAGCTCGCGCGGCGGCTGCGCACGCAGCGCGAAGCGGTGATGCCGGCCGTCGTTCTGCAGCAGGAAATCGACCCCCTCGAGCCGCAACGGCGCCGCGCGGCGCCGCTCGTCCTGCCACTCGACCACCCCCTCGCGGATCACCACCTCGTTCTGCTTGAACAGCCAGTCGCCCGCGACGCCGTCGTGCTCGCGCTCGTCGGGCTTCATCTCCAGACCGGCGACGAAGACCCGCCCCTCCGGATCGCGCCGCACGACGAGCTGGGGACGCTCGAGCACGATCGACTTGAACCGCAGCTCGCCGGCGACGAGCGTGGTCCAGCCCAAGGTCACGCCCACGTAGGGGAGGCCCAGTGCCTCCCGGCCGCCGGCGTCGAAGATTTTCACCGCGGTGAGCTCGAGCCGCGGGCGCAATCCGAACCACTCGGCGGAGATCTCCCCGATCTCGACGCGCTGCCCCATCGCGCGCGAGACCGCGGCTTCGATCTGCGGCTTGTGCTCGGCCACCCCCGGCAGCACCAGAAAGCGCAGGACGAGCATCGCCACGGCGATCAGGAAATACAGCCCGACGAGCGACCACCCCGCGCGGCGCAGCCACTTCAGCCAGCGGCGCTCGCGGGGTGCGAGCTGCGCCTCCATGGCTTCGTCGCGCGCGTCGTGGTGCAGCACGCTCATCGATAGTCGGAGAGGAAACCGAAAGGCGACAGGGGTTGGATCGGATGGGTGCACGCTCGCTTGGCGAGCGCGCCGCCAGAGCGTTGGCCGGAGTGGGTGGGCACGCCTACAATCGAACGAACTTCGTGCACCCCACACACCTCCAACCAGCCGCTTCGAGCGCCGGAGGCCGATTGTACTGCACCATGCACCGCACCCCGTGTTCTGCACTCCGGGTACGCACCCCGTGCCGTACCCGCCCCGGCACCGCGCTTTGTCCTGCGGGGTGAACGACTTATGCCGGGCCCACTAGCGGAATCCGCGGCGCAATCCGCGGCCCGCCCCCCGGGCTCGCCGCAGGCCGCGCTCAAGTTCTCGCGCTACGCCGCGCGCCTCCTCGCTGCGCGGCCGCAGCTCGCGTCCGAGGTCGAGCTGGCGGCGACCGCGACCTGGAGCGCGGTCGCGATGCGCGAGCTCCTCGCCGGGCGCGAGCCGGCGACCGACACCGCGCTCGCGACGGCGCTCCGCGAGCTCCGCGCGCGCGTCTGGCTCCGCGTGGCGGCGCGCGACCTCGCCGGGCTCGCGCCGCTCGCGGAAGTGGTGAAGACGATGAGCGATCTCGCCGAGGTGACGCTCGCGGCGGCGCACCGCCACCATCGCGCGCAACTCGAGCGCGAGCACGGCGCCCCCGGCGGCGGGGGCGACCTGCTGATCGTGGGGATGGGGAAGCTCGGCGGGTGCGAGTTGAACGTCTCCTCGGATATCGATCTCGTCTTCGCGTATCCGGACGAAGGCGAGACGGCGGGACCGCGCGCGCTGTCGAACCACGAATTCTTCGTGAAGCTCGGACAGCGCGTGATCCGCGCGCTCGACGAGCTCACTCCGGACGGGCAGGTGTTCCGGGTCGACATGCGCCTGCGGCCCTGGGGCGACTCCGGTCCGCTCGCCGCGAGCTTCGACGCGCTCGAGCAGTACTTCCTCGCCCACGGCCGCGAGTGGGAGCGCTACGCGTGGATCAAGGCGCGCGTGGTCGCCGGCGGCGACCCACGGCTGGCCGCGGCGCTCGGCGAGATCGTGCGCCCGTTCGTATTCCGCAAGTATCTCGACTACGGCACGATCGCCGCGGTGCGCCAGCTGCACGCGCAGATCCGGCAGGAAGTCGCGCGCCGCGACCTCGCGGACGACGTCAAGCTCGGCCCCGGCGGCATCCGCGAGATCGAGTTCATCGCGCAGGCGTTCCAGCTCATCCGCGGCGGGCGCGACCCGGACCTGCAGGCGCGCTCGACCCTCGGCATCCTCGCGATCCTCGAGGCGAAGCGCACGCTCGCGCCGGCGGTGGTGGCGGAGCTCTCGAACGCGTACGTCTACTTCCGCCGGCTCGAGCACCGGCTGCAGTATCTCGAGGATCAGCAGACCCACCGCCTCCCCGCGTCCGAGACCGACCGCAAGCTCGTGGCGGAGAGCATGGGCTACGCGGACTGGGCGGGGTTCGCGGCTTCGTTCCAGGCGCACCGCGAGGCGGTGACACGCCACTTCGAGGACGTCTTTGCCGCCGCCGGGCCCCCGGACGACGTGGCACCCGTGTGGCTCGGCACCCTCGACCAGGATGCGGCCGAACGCGAGCTCGCGGCCAAGGGCTACGGCGCGCCGCGCGAGCTGATCGCGCGCTTGAAGGCGCTGCGGACCGGCGCCCGCTATCAGCAGCTCCCGGCCGCGAGCCGCGACCGCCTCGACCAGCTCGTGCCGCGGTTGATCGACGCCTGCGGACGGCCGCAGGCGCGCGTGGGGCACGCGCCGCCTGCAGCGCCCGAGGTCGCGCTCGCGCGCTGCCTGGATTTCGTCGACGCGGTCAGCCGGCGCGCCGCGTATCTCGCGCTGCTAGCCGAGCAGCCGCAGGCGCTGGCAAAGGTGGCCGATCTGCTGGCGAGCTCCTCCTGGGCCGCCGAGTACCTGACGCGGCATCCGATCCTGCTCGACGAGCTGCTCGATCCGCGCGTCCTCGCGGAGCCGCCCGACTGGAGCGCGTTCACCACGGCGCTACGGCGCGAGATGGCGGCGCACGACGGCGATCTCGAGCGCCAGATGGATCTCATGCGGGAGATCCATCATGCGCACGTCTTTCGCCTGCTCACCCAGGATCTGGCGGGGCTCCTCACCGTCGAGCGGCTCGCCGACCACCTGTCGCTCGCCGCCGACCTGGTGCTGCAGGTCACCGTAGAGGCGTGCTGGAAGCTCGTGCGCGCGCGCCACACCGAGATGCCGCGGTTTGCCGTGGTCGGCTACGGGAAGCTCGGCGGCAAAGAGCTCGGCTACGCCTCCGATCTCGACATCGTGTTCCTCTACGATGATCCGCACGAGTCGGCGGCGGAGCACTATGCGCGGCTCGCGCAGCGGATGAGCGCGTGGCTCTCGAGCCGGACGAGCGCGGGCGTGCTGTTCGAGACCGATCTCGCGCTGCGGCCGAGCGGCGGATCGGGGCTCCTCGTCTCGTCGGTGTCGGCCTTCCGCCGCTACCAGTTCGAGTCGGCGTGGACGTGGGAGCACCAGGCGCTCACGCGCGCGCGCTTCTGCGCAGGCGACGCCGCGATCGGTGCCGTGTTCGAGGCGCTACGGCGCGAGGTGCTGACCGCCGAGCGCGACACCGGCGAAGCTCTCCGCCGAGGTGCTCGCGATGCGCAAGCGCATGCTGGACGGGCATCCGAATCCGTCCGGCCTCTTCGACCTCAAGCACGACCGCGGCGGCATGGTCGACATCGAGTTCATCGTGCAGTACCTCGTGCTCGCGCACTCGCGCACGCACTATGAGCTCACCGGCAACCTCGGCAACATCGCGCTGCTGCACATGGCGGGCGCGCTGGGGCTCGTTCCCGCCGAGCTCGCCCACCGCGTCGCCGACGCCTACCGCGAGTACCGCCGGCTCCAGCACGGCCTGCGGCTGAACGGTGCGGCGTTCGCGCGGATCGAGGCCGCGCGCGTGGCCGATCACATCGAGGGGACGCGGGCGCTCTGGCGGGCGGTGTTCGGATCGGATTAGAAGCTGCGGTTGAGCGGGCTGTGCGAGCGGGCGAAGCTCTCTTCCACGGATCCGCTCCGACCGCTGGTTACGCCTGACTCGGTCGCTCAGTTGCGGCGGCATAGACTTCTTGGAGACGTTGCAACAGCGCTTGGCGCTTGCGGTCGATCGCCAGCATCGGCTCCGTCTGTGTCATGCTGAGTGCTAAAGCCGGCCCTCCGAGCGCGAGGTTAAGCCCGCTTGCTCAGCGTCCTTGTCGACCCGCGGGTTAGTCGTCCGCGCGCTGATGACCGTGTTTGTGCCGGCGTTATCTCTTCGCGCAGTATTTGACGCAGGCGATCTTCGGTGACCGGGCGATCCGTCTCCCCGACATACTGACGGAGGGCCTCGTTCATCATGGTCTGGTACCCGGTCCCAGCTTTGTCGGCCCGCGCCCGGAATGCATCAAGCACCGCGTTGTCGATGAAGATGGAGATGCGCGTCTTGCCCTTCTGGGGGATCAGGGCCCCGCGCTTACCCTTGGAGAAGTCGTACTCAGCCCTCATAGTCCTTCACCTCGCGTTTCGTTGCGCGGCGCACGGAGATCAGACGGATGTCCTCCCCACGCGTGGAGTACACGACCACGAGAACTCGACCCGCGCTACCCAAGCCGACGGCGACAGACCTGTCCTCACCTTGTGCGTCTGGATCAGGGCGGTGGACCGCCAACGGATCTTCAAACACGCCTTCCGCGTCGGCAAACGACGTGCTGTGCTTCTCAAAGTTCTCGGCCGCTTTATCCGGGTCAAACTCGACCCGCATGCCATGACGGTATATACATTATATGTATGCGTCAAGGCACTCCTCATCATTGAGGGTCAAGCACGCGACACGGTGGTGCCGGGCAACGCCACGCCGAGCTTCTCCGCCCACGCCGAGAGCGACGGCATGATCTCCGAATGGAGCGCGACGCCTCCGGCGAGCTGCCGCTCGCGCAGCTTCAGCCCCCGCTCGCCGGGCATACGAACGGGCGGGTTGCCCGCTTTCACCGGCGCCGTCCGGCACGCGTTCGCCAGCCACCCGGACTCGCGCGCGAACGCTTCGCGGCCGCCGAACGCCCCCGGGTCGATCACCTGCAGGAAGACCGACGCACCCCAGCGTGTTTCGCCGTCCGCCCGGCCGTACCCCGTGAGCGCCGAGGTCAGCGCCTCGACGAGCAACCCGAGGCCGAAGCCCTTGTGCCCGAGATCGATACCGCCGAGCGGCAGGATCGCGCCGGACGGATCGGCGAGCAGCGCGGCCGCATCGTCGGTCGCATTCCCGGCGTTGTCGATCAGCCACGGACCCGGGAGACGCTCGCCCTTGCCGGTGCGATTCAACCGTCCGACCAGCCCGTTGGTCGTCGTCGACGCGCTGATGTCGATGAGCACCGGCAACCCGCCGGTCGGATATCCCAGCGCCAGCGGATTCGGCGTGTAGCGCGCGGCGCGCGCGCCGAAGGGGGCGACGGATGCGACGGACGGGTCGGAGCAGAGGAGCAGCATCACCAGCCCGCGATCGGTCGCGCGCTTGAGATACGCGGCGAGGCAGCCGATGTGGCTCGAGCGCCGGATGGCGACGGTCACGACGGGGTGCTGCGGGACGCGCTCGAACGCGAGCGCCATCGCGCGCAGCACGAGCCACGGTCCCGGCAGGAAGCCGCCGTCCCAGGTGACCGCGGCGCCCCGATCGGCGATCACCGTCGGCTCGCCCAGGCGAGTCATCGCACCGTCCTCGATCGCCTTGAGATAAGGGCCGAGGAGCTGCAGACCGTGAGTCGTGTGACCCATGAGGTCGCCCTCGACGAGGATATCGGCCACCGACCGCGACGGATCGGTCGCGAGCCCGGCTCGCTCGAGCAGCGTGGCGGCGAACTCGCGCAGCGCGGCAGCGGGATAGGTTGCGCTCATGGTCTCCCTTTCACCCGATCGCGGCGACGACGAAGAGCCCGATCACGCACAGCATGCCGATCGACCATATCACCGACCGCAGGCCCGCCTTGTCGGCGTGGTAGAGCCAGACATACGCTACCCGGAGCGCGACGAACGCGACCGCGAGCGCGTCGATGCGCGACTGCGGCGCGCGCGCGAGGTGCGCGATGATCACGCCGGCCGCGAACGGCGGGAACGCCTCGAAGCCGTTGAGATGCGCGGCGTGCAGGCGCGCACGCCAGCCGTCGAGCCGGGCCTCCCAGGCGCGCGGAGCGTTGTTGTCGAAATCCTCGCGCACTTTCGCCGGCGCGATGGTGAGGTAGGGCGCGAGCGCGGCGAGCAGCACGCACCAGAATGCGATCGTCATCGAGGCCTCCGTCGAGGCCGAGTTTATAGCCTGACTGCTAGAATCCGCGCTCCTTTCCCCCACCCGGAGACCGACACGATGGCGTCGATGGCCGACCGCGACGGCTGGATCTGGCACGACGGCAAGCTCGTGCCCTGGCGCAGCGCCACCACCCACGTCCTCACCCATTCGCTCCATTACGGCCTCGCGGTCTTCGA
Organism: uncultured beta proteobacterium; assembly: GCA_963754305.1. Classification (GTDB taxonomy): domain Bacteria; phylum Pseudomonadota; class Gammaproteobacteria; order Burkholderiales; family SG8-39; genus DATEDA01. The sequence continues at coordinate 98,880 of CAVWFR010000049.1, forward strand.
GGGCGTGCGGGCTTACCACACCGTCGACGGCACCGCGATCTTCCGCGTGAAAGAGCACACCGAGCGTCTCTTCAACTCGGCGCACATCTACCTGATGAAGATCCCCTACAGCCGGGCGGTCCTGATCGAGGCGCAGCGCGAGGTGGTGCGCGCGAACAAGCTCGACGCCTGCTACATCCGCCCGATCGCTTTCTACGGCTCGGAGAAAATGGGCGTGAGCCCGAAGGGCGCGACGGTGCACGTCTCGATCGCCGCGTGGCCGTGGGGCGCCTATCTCGGCGCCGACGGGATCGAGAAGGGCATTCGCGTGAAGACTTCCTCGTACGCGCGCCACCACGTCAACGTCTCGATGTGCCGCGCGAAATACTCGGGCACCTACGCCAATTCGATCCTGGCCAATCTCGAGGCGACCGACCACGGCTACGACGAGGGGCTGCTGCTCGACGTCGACGGCTTTGTCGCCGAGGGCGCGGGCGAGAATCTCTTCATGATCAAGAACGGGCGCATCTACGAGCCGGAGCTGACGAGCGCGCTGATCGGGATCACGCGCGACACGGTGATCCAGCTCGCCGCCGATCTGGGCTACGAGGTCACGGCACGGCGCATCACGCGCGACGACCTCTACATCGCCGACGAGGCGTTCTTCACCGGCACCGCCGCCGAGGTGACGCCGATCCGCGAGGTCGATGGCCGCACGATCGGCGCCGGCCGCCGCGGCCCGGTCACCGCGAAGATTCAGAAGGCGTTCTTCGAGCTGGTGAACGGGAAGAACAAACAGCACAAGCAGTGGCTTACGCCGGTGTACGACGGGAAGCGTGGCGCGGCGAAGAAGGGCGGGAAGTGATGGCCGCCCCGGCTCCGACCGAAACCGTCGTCGAGATCACCGCCGACGATCTGCCGCTGCACTGCCCGACTCCACGGACACCCGTCTGGTCCTATCATCCGCGGGTGTTTCTCGATGTGGCCGACACGGGCGAGATCCGCTGTCCCTACTGCAGCACCGTGTACATCCTGAAGGGTGCCCGCAGGGGCGGTCACTAGCAACGCCTGGCGATGCGCCTCCTCATCGTCGCACCGAACTGGATCGGCGACACGCTGCTCGCGCAACCGTTGTTCGCGCGGCTGCACGCGCTCCGGCCGGGGCTCGCGCTCGAGGCCGCTGCGCCGGCATGGACCGCGCCGGTGCTGCGGCGCATGCCGGAGATCGAGACGGTCTTCGAGACGCCGCTCGTTCACGGGCGGATCCAGCTCGGCGCGCGGTTGCGGCTCGCGGCGGCGCTGCGCGAGCGCCGCTACGACGAGGCGATCGTCCTCCCGAACAGCTGGAAGTCGGCGTTGGCGCCGTTCCTCGCGGGCATCCCGCGGCGCGTCGGATTCCGTGGGGAGGCGCGCTACGCGCTCCTCAACGTCGTCCACCCGCTCGACGAGCAGGCGACGCCGCTGATGGCCGAGCGCTATGCGCAGCTCGCGGAAGCGCCTGGATCGCCGCCCGCTTGGCCGCTTGCCCTGCCCCGCCTCGAGGTCGACCAGGCGAACCTCGCCATCACGATCGCGCGCCTCGGTCTCGACCGCTCGCGCCCGGTCGTCGCGTTCTGCCCGGGCGCGGAGTTCGGCCCGTCGAAGCGCTGGCCGGCCCGGCACTTCGCGGCGCTCGCCCGCGCGCTCGCGGCGCGGGGGCGCCGCGTGTGGCTCATCGGCTCGCCCGCCGATCGTCCCACCGGCGCTGAGATCGCCGCGCTCACCGACGGCGCGGCGATCAACCTATGCGGCCGCACCGACCTCGGCGCCGCGATCGACCTCCTCGCCGCGACCGAGGCGGTCGTGTCGAACGACTCGGGCCTGATGCACGTCGCCGCCGCGCTCGGCCGGCCGCTGGTGGCGTTGTACGGCTCGTCGAGCCCGGCCCACACGCCGCCGCTAGCCCCGGCGCGCCTCGTCAGCCTCGGCATCGAATGCAGCCCGTGCTTCCAGCGCGAGTGCCCGCTCGGGCATTTCAAGTGCATGAACGACCTCGCGCCGGAGCGCGTGCTCGCGGAGATCCGCCTCGTCGACCCTGCGCTCGCGTCCTGAGCCGGCTAGCGGCTGGCGGCGAGCAGCCCCTGCTCCTCGACGAACCGCACGATCTCGTCGACACCTTCCGGATAGAGCGGCTTCTGGACGACCAGCAGGCCCTCATGACGGCGTCCGGAGAGCACGCTGCGGCCGGCGCGCCGCTCGCACGCCAGCTCGAGGCGCGCGTGCCAGGCGCCCGCTCGAAGCTCGATGTCCTCCGCCTTCAATCGCGCCCCACCCGCTGCCGAAGGGCGCCGAGTATCGCAGAGAATCCGAGCGCTATACGGCGAGGTGCCGGCGCACGCCGTCGGCATCCATGTTCCTGCCTTCGCCGCGCGCCACGACCTCGCCGCGCGACATGACCACGTAATCGTCGGCGAGCGCTTTCGCGAAATCGTAGTACTGCTCGACGAGCAGGATGGCGATGTTGCCGCGCGCGAGCAGGCTGCGGATCACGCGCTCGATGTCCTTGATGATCGACGGCTGGATGCCCTCGGTCGGCTCGTCGAGGATCAGCACGCGCGGATCGGCGACGAGCGCGCGCGCGATGGCGAGCTGCTGCTGCTGCCCGCCCGAGAGATCGCCGCCGCGCCGGCGCAGCATCTGCCCGAGCACCGGGAACATCTCGAAGACCCCAGGGGGGATGAGGCGCGCTTGCGCCGCGGGCTTGGTGGCCATGCCGGTGTAGAGGTTCTCCTCCACCGACAGCCGCGCGAAGATCTCGCGGCCCTGGGGCACGTAGCCCAGCCCGAGCGCGGCGCGCCGGTGCGGCGGCAGCCGGCCGAGATCCTCGCCGGCAAACGAGATGCTCCCCGACGCGGCCGGCAGGAGGCCCATCACGCATTTGAGCAGCGTGGTCTTGCCCACGCCGTTTCGCCCCAGCACCGCGGTGCACTTCCCCGCGCTCACGCTGAACCCGACGTCGCGCAGGATGTGGCTGCCGCCGTAGTACTGGTTGAGGGCGTCGATCCTGAGGGTGGTCATCGGCAGCGGTCAGCGCCCAAGGTACACCTCGATCACGCGCTCGTTCGCTTGGATCGTTTCCATGTCGCCTTCGGCCAGCACCGACCCCTCGTGCAGCACGGTGACCTTGCGCGCGATCCGCGTGACGAACTCCATGTCGTGCTCGACGACCACCACCGAGTGCTTCCCCGCGAGCCCGAGGAGCAGCTCGGCGGTGCGCTCGGTCTCGCTGTCGGTCATGCCTGCGACCGGCTCGTCGAGGAGGAGCAGCCGCGGCTCGCCGAGGAGCAGGATGCCGATCTCGAGCCACTGCTTCTGCCCGTGCGAGAGCAGGCCCGCCGGCCGGCTCGCAACCCCGGTGAGCCCGATCAGCTCGAGCGTCCGGTCGATCGCCGCGGCCTGCGCGCCGGTGAGCCGGGCGAAGAGCGTCGGGCGCACGCGCTTGTCCGTTTTCATCGCCAGCTCGAGATTCTCGAACACGCTGTGGTTCTCGAACACCGTCGGCCGCTGGAACTTCCGGCCGATGCCGGCGTGCGCGATCTCGGCCTCGGTCATGCGCGTGAGATCCAGCGTCTGGCCGAAGAACGCGCTCCCGGCGTCGGGCCGCGTCTTGCCGGTGATGACGTCCATCATGGTCGTCTTGCCGGCCCCGTTCGGCCCGATGATGCAGCGCAGCTCGCCGACCGAGATGTCGAGCGAGAGAGCGTTGAGCGCCTTGAAGCCGTCGAACGAGACGGTGATCCCGTCGAGATAGAGGATCGCCCCGTGCGTGACGTCGAGCGCACCGGGCTGGTAAACGCGCCCGTACTCGGGCAGCGCCCCGCCCGCGGCGCCGGGCTGCTCGGCAACTTCGGCTGCGAGTGCGCTCACGAGCGGCGCGCTTTCGGCTGCGCCCATAGCCCGACCACGCCCCGCGGGAGGAACAGGGTCACCAGGATGAAGATCGCGCCGAGGAAGAACAGCCAGTACTCGGGGAATGCGACCGTGAACCAGCTCTTCGCGCCGTTGACGAGAAACGCGCCGGCGATCGCGCCCACCAAGGTGCCGCGGCCGCCGACCGCGACCCAGATCGCCGCCTCGATCGAGTTCGCCGGCGACATCTCGCTCGGGTTGATGATCCCCACCTGCGGCACGTAGAGCGCGCCTGCGATGCCCGCCAGCACCGCCGAGAAGGTCCAGACGAAGAGCTTGTACCAGAGCGTGTTGTAGCCGCAGAACGCGAGCCGCGACTCCGAATCGCGGATCGCGGTCAGGACCCGCCCGAGCTTCGAGGTGACGATGTAGCGGCAAGAGAGCAGCGTCGCGGCGAGCGCGAGCGCGGTGATGACGAAGAGCGCCGCCCGGGTCTCGGGCGAGGTGATCGTGAAGCCGAGGAGCCGCTTGAAGTCGGTGAACCCGTTGTTGCCGCCGAAGCCGGTGTTGTTGCGGAAGAAGAGCAGCATGAAGGCGAACGTCAGCGCCTGGGTGATGATCGAGAAGTAGACCCCCTTGATGCGCGAGCGGAAGGCGAAGAAGCCGAACACGAATGCGAGCACGCCCGGCACCAGCACGACGAGCGCCGCCGCATAGAAGAAGTGCTCGGTGCCCGCCCAGTACCAGGGGTACTCCTTCCAGTCGAGAAACACCATGAAGTCGGGGAGGTCGCTCTGGTATACGCCGTCCCGCCCGATCGAGCGCATGAGATACATGCCGATCGCGTAGCCGCCGAGCGCGAAGAACAACCCGTGGCCCAGGGAGAGGATGCCGGTGTAGCCCCACACGAGGTCGAGCGCGACCGCGAGCATCGCGTAGCACATGATCTTGCCGATGAGCGCGATCCAGAACGCCGAAACGTGGAATGGATGATCGGCGGGCAGCACGAGATAGAGCGACGGCAGGATAACTGCGGTGACGACTAGAAGCACAGCGAGCGTGAGCCAGCCTCGCCCCCCGTACAAGGAGCGCAGCCGGCCGGCCGGCGACGGCCCGACGAACTCGGGCCGCGGCGCGGATAGCTCCGCGGTGGCGGGAACGGCGGCGTTCATGCTTCGGCGCTCCGGCCCCGCAGCGCGAACAGCCCCTGCGGCCGCTTCTGGATGAAGATGATGATGAACACCAGCACCGCGATCTTCGCCAGCACCGCGCCCGCGAACGGCTCGAGAAACTTGTTGACCACGCCCAGTCCGAGCGCTGCGATCACCGTCCCCGCGAGCTGGCCGACCCCGCCCAGGACGACGACCATGAACGAGTCGACGATGTAGCTCTGGCCGAGGTCGGGTCCGACGTTACCCACCTGCGACAGCGCGACGCCGCCTAGCCCCGCGATTCCGGAGCCCAGCCCGAACGTGAGCGTGTCGACTCTCGAGGTCGGCACGCCCACGCAGTCGGCCATCTTGCGGTTCTGCGTCACCGTGCGCACGAAGAGGCCGAGCCGCGTCCGGTTGAGCATGAGCCACACCGCCACGAGCACCAGCGCCGCGAAGACGATGATCGCGATGCGGTTGTACGGGAGCACGAGCCCGCCCGCGAGCGCGATGCCGCCCGACATCCACGACGGGTTGGCGACCTCCACGTTCTGCGCGCCGAACGCCGACCGGACGAGCTGGATGAGGAGGAGGCTGATGCCCCAGGTCGCGAGCAGCGTCTCGAGCGGCCGCCCGTAGAGCCAGCGGATCACGCTGCGCTCGAGGATGATCCCGATCAGCGCCGCTGCGAGGAATCCCGCCGGGATCGCCGCGGCGAGATACCAGTCGATCGCGCCCGGGGCGTACGCGCGGAAGAGGCTCTGCACCACGTAGGTGGCGTACGCCCCGATCATCAACAGCTCGCCGTGGGCCATGTTGATGATGCCCATGAGGCCGAAGGTGATCGCGAGGCCGAGCGAGGCGAGGAGCAGCACGCTCCCGAGCGAGACGCCGCTGAAGACGGCTCCGACGAGCTCCAGCCGCCCGAGTCGCGAATCGATCCCGCGGAGCGAGGTCGCGATCTCCGCACGCACGTCCGCATCGGGCTCGCTGAACGAGCCGTCGGTCTTCTTCTCCGCGAGCGTGCTGAGGAGGAGCCTGATGTCGGGACTGTCGCTCGAGGCGAGGCGCCTGACCGCCTCGAGCCGCACCCTGGGAGCGGGATCCTGGAGCTGCAGCGCTGCGGCGGCCACGACGAGCAGGCGCTTGATCTCCTCGTCCGACTCCTTGTCCGCGGCGCGGCTGATGAGGGGCAGCAGCTCCGGCCCCGCCTCCTTCTGCAGCGCCCGCGCGGACGCGAGGCGCACGTCGCGCTCCGGCGAACCGAGCTTGAGCGCCGCGAGCGCCACGTCCAGCGCCCGGCGCACGCGGTTGTTGATGGTGATCGCTTCGCGGTCGGCGGCCGCCGCAGTCACGGTCGCGCCGGTGGCGGCGTCGCGCGCGGCGGCGCCCTCGACGATGATCACCCGGCCGTTCTTGAGCACGGCGAGGTTCTCGTCGGCGAGCGCCTGGAGCACCTTGAACGCCGCCGGGTCGGCCGACTCGGCGAGTGCGGCGATGCCGGCGAGCTTGTCGTCGGTTTCCTCGGCGCCGAGCTTGCGGACCGCTGCCGGATCGAGCGCGGCGAGCGCCGGGAACGCGGCGGCCGCGACGGCGAGTGCGAGCGCGAAAGTTCCAGCTAGGTTGCGAACCCGGGTGAGGCAGGCGGTCATCCGATCACTGGCCCGGGGTGCGCGTGCGCGCATCGCCCCCGCCCTTCCCGGCACGCGAGCGGAAGGGCAAGCGGGGGCGCGCGAACTCACATCTTCTGCTTGCCGTCGTTGCCGGCGATGAAGGGGCTCCACGGCTGGGCGCGGACCGGCGCCTTCGTCTTCCAGACGACGTTGAACTGGCCGTCGGGACGGATCTCGCCGATGTAGACCGGGCGGTGCAGGTGATGGTTGGTCTTGTCCATCGTCAGCATGAAGCCCGAGGGGGCCTTGAAGGTCTGGCCGCCCATCGCGGCGATCACCTTGTCGGGGTCGGTCGACTTCGCCGCCTCGACCGCCTGCTTCCACATGTAGATGCCGACGTAGGTCGCCTCCATCGGGTCGTTGGTCACGACCTTGTCGGCGTTCGGCAGCTTCTTCGCCGCGGCGAAGGCGCGGTACTTCTTGATGAAGGCCTCGTTCTCGGCGTTCTTGAGCGACATGAAGTAGTTCCAGGCCGCGAGGTGGCCGACGAGCGGCTTCGTGTCGACGCCGCGCAGCTCCTCTTCGCCGACCGAGAACGCGACCACCGGCACGTCGGTCGCCTTCAGGCCCTGGTTGCCGAGCTCCTTGTAGAACGGCACGTTCGAGTCGCCGTTGATCGTGGAGATCACCGCCGTCTTGCCGCCGCCGGCGAACTTCTTGATGTTGGCGACGATCGTCTGGTAGTCGCTGTGCCCGAACGGCGTGTAGACCTCCTCGATGTCCTTGTCGGCGACGCCCTTCGACTTGAGAAACGCCCGCAGGATCTTGTTGGTGGTGCGCGGGTACACGTAGTCGGTGCCGAGGAGGAAGAACCGCTTGGCCCCGCCGCCTTCCTTGCTCATCAGGTACTCGGTCGCGGGGATCGCCTGCTGGTTGGGCGCGGCGCCGGTATAGAACACGTTCTTCTCCAGCTCCTCGCCTTCGTACTGCACCGGGTAGAAGAGGAGGCCGTTCAGCTCCTTGAACACCGGCAGCACCGACTTCCGCGACACCGAGGTCCAGCAGCCGAACACCACCGCGACCTTGTCCTGGGTAAGGAGCTGGCGCGCCTTCTCGGCGAAGAGCGGCCAGTTCGAGGCCGGATCGACGACGACCGCCTCGAGCTTGCGGCCCAGCACGCCGCCGCCGGCATTGATCTCCTCGATCGTCATGAGGGCGACGTCCTTCAACGCCGTCTCCGAGATCGCCATCGTTCCCGACAGCGAGTGCAGGACGCCGACCTTGATCGGGTCCTTGGACTGCGCACCGGCGACGCCGGCGAATGCGATCGCTGCTGCGGCTACGGATGCTTTGATGAAGTGCCTGCGAGACATGTCGGTGTACCCCCTCTGTGCTGGACGTTGGTCGCGAACCGACTACGCCTTAGCACCTCGTGTGCCAAAGTCGGCACACCCGCTAAGTGGTTGTATAGAAGGCTGGAACGCCGAGAGGCCGCGGCAAAGCAGCGGGACCCGAAGGCCGGCAGTCGTGCTAGTGCTGCACCGAGGCGCGGCCCTTGCCTGGATTGTGTGCGGCGCGGTATCGCGCCACGATCGCCTTGAGCGTGTAGTCGACGTCCTTCGCCGTCCGCTGCGCGTCGCCGCATATGTGGATCTAGGAACGGTCAGCCAGCGGCTTCGCGACCGAGTGCGCACACTCGATGAATAGCCGTGCCAGCGGGCTGATCGTCCGGTTCTTCAAGGTCACGATTCCGATCGGCGGGATGCGAACTGGCAGTTCAACCGGCAGCACCTTGAGCCCCAGCCGCGCGCCGCCGAACGACATCGTCGAGCTGGAAAGCATCCCGAGATAGCGGCCGCTCGAGAGCATCGCAGCGTGCAGCGGAACGGAGCTGGAAGACGACGCTCGCCCGCGGAACATCCAGCCCGCTCGCGCGGAAAGCTTCCTCTACGGCGGGCCAGACCACGCTGTCCGGCTGCGGCAGGAGCCAGGATTCGTTTGCGAGCTCGGCGAGCCGAATGCTCCGGCGGCGCGTCCAGCGGCTCCGTGCTCCCGCCACCACGTGAAACGAATCGCGGAGGAGAATCTCCGTGTCGAGGTCATCTCCACCGGCGGGCTTCACGACCCGACCGATGATGAGATCGATGTTCCGGTTGCGCATTTCGCGGTACTGATCGGCGGTGGAGCGCGACGACGTCACGTGTAACGCGACTCGCGGGTACTGGCGCGAGAGGCGATCGAGAACGGCGGGGAGTAGCCCGAGAAGGATCCCCTCGAGGGCCCCAATCCGTAGTTCACCCGTCGCCGGGTCCGCGAGGAAGTCGATCTCCTGAACGGCTTGATGCAGGTCGTCGAAGATCACGCCGCACCATTTGAGCAGCGCGCGGCCGTACGGCGTCGGCTCGACGCCGCGCGAGGTGCGATCGAGCAGCCGCACGCCGAGCGTGCGCTCCATCTCGGCGATCGCCTTGGTCACGGCGGGCTGTGTGAGCGCAAGATCGCGCGCGGCTTTCCCCATGCTCTTCCGCTCGGCCACGGCAAGCAGGGTGTGGAGATCGCGCAGCTTCAACCGGCGGCCGATTTTTTGATCCCAGCGCATGGTCGTCGCGATAACCGTCTGTTATGGGCTCCATTCCAATATATCAATTTTCGTCGCTACCGGCACCGGCTAGGCTTACGCTCATCTGGCGCGAGCTCGCGCGCAGAACGCACCCACCTGCGGAGCACCTATGAAAGCCTCCATCGCCGTAACCGCGCTTCTCGGCGCCCTGACCGCTGCGCAGCCGGCCGCGGGCCAGTACCCCGTCAAACCGATCCGGATAATCGTATCGCTCGCTCCCGGCGGCCCCGCCGATGGCACGGCCCGCGCCGTCGCGGAGCCTCTCTCTCGGGCGCTCGGGCAACCGGTCGTTGTCGAGAACAAGCCTGGGGCCGACGGCGCGATCGCGGCCGAAGCGGTGCGCAATTCGGCGCCCGACGGCTACACGCTGCTCTGGGGCCTGCCCACCCCGTTGGTCGGGGTGCCGCTCACGCGCCGGAACCCGCCCTACGACTCGGTGACCGACTTCACGCCGGTGTCGCTCGTTGGTCGCATAGCGGCGTGCCTGTTCGCCTACCCAGGGGTGCCTGCGCAATCCCTGGCGCAGCTCGTCGAGTACGCACGCGCGAACCCGGGCAGGGTCAACTACTCGACAAACTCGATCGGCGAATGGATCGTGGCGACGCAGTTCTCGAACGCCGCCGGGATCAGCATGGTGCGGGTGCCGTACAAGGGCGGGAATTCGGCGATTCCGGATCTCGTTGCAGGCCGGCTGCAGCTGGGGTTCTTCGCTGCCTCGGTGGGTTTGCCCCAAGTCAAGGATGGACGCTTGCGCGTGCTGGCGACCTTGCTTCCCCGCCGCAGCCCGGCCGCCCCCGATGTCCCGACCTTCGCCGAGGCAGGCTTTCCGATCGCGACGGTCACGTTCTGGATAGGACTTTTCGGACCGGCCGGATTGCCGCCGGACGTCGTCGAGCGGCTGTCGCGCGAGATCAATCTCGCCCTCGATCTGCCGGAGGTGCGCGCGCACTTCGAGCGGCACGTCGTCGTGGCGGAAGGATCGACGCCGCAAGCGCTGGCAATGTTCCTCAAGCAGGAACTGGATACATGGCGACAGGTCATCCGTGACACCGGGATGACGCCTGAGTGATCCTGCGTGTTCCTGGACTGTCCACGGTGTGAGTTGCCATGACGAAGCACAGCGAAGCGGCTGACACCGAGCGCTCCGGAGGACGCGACTGAGCTAATCACCCTGATCAATAGCGTATGGATGTCGCGGGCGGTCTTCGTCGCCGCCGAGCTTAAGATCGCGGACGTCCTGGCGGGCGGACCCAAGAGCGTGGACGAACTCGCGCGGGCCACGGATTGCCATGCGCCGTCGCTGCATCGCTTCATGCGGGCGCTGGTCTCGCTGGCGCTCTGCAGCGAGCGCGAAGACGGCTCGTTCGAGCTCGCTCCGCTGGGGGTGTTTCTGCGCGCGGATGCGCCGGATTCGGTGCGGTCTTTGGCCCTCTGGTCCGGCCGGTACTTGTGGCCGCTCTGGGGGAATCTTCTTCAAAGCGTGAAGACCGGGCAAAGCGCTAGAAGCCTCGTTGCCGGAATCGACGGCTTCGACGACGTCGAACAGGACGAAGAGGCCGCGGCGGTATTCAATCGCGCGATGCTGGAGCTGACCCGTCTTGTTGCGCGTCAAGTGACGCACGCGTACGACTTCGCCGAAATGCGGCGGATCGTCGATATCGGCGGCGGATACGGTGCGCTGCTGGCGGCGATCCTCGAAGCCTATCCGGATGCGCACGGCGTGCTCTACGATCTTCCGCACGCGATCGAAGGCGCGCGGGCGCATCTGGCGGGTGCCGGACTGGCGACCCGGTGCGAGCTCGTCGCGGGCAGTTTTTTCGAGTCGGTCCCGGCCGGCGCAGACGCCTACGTTCTAAAGAGCATCATCCACGACTGGGACGACGAGCGCAGCGTCGACATCCTTCGCAGTTGCCGGCGCGCAATCCCGCCGGGCGGAAAGCTTCTGCTCGTCGAACGAATAATGCCGGAGCGGTTCGAACCCTCCTCGCGGCATCGCCTATTCGCGCGGCTGGAGCTGAGCAGGTTTGTCGGCCACGGCGGCCGGGAGCGGACGGAAGCTGAGTTCCGCACCCTCCTCGATCTTGGCGGACGCACGTTGACGCGAATTCCGCACGCCTGGAGTCGCGTTTGAGCGTCTCGACACCAGGAGTTCGCACCAGGACGGTGCCGTCCCGCGGATCTGGTCTGATAGGTGCGCACATGGGAGCTTTGGAAGAAGAAGGCGCTCGCAAAGAGCAGGCTCGAACTGCTCAGAGACATCGCGCGCATACCGTCCCGCTTCGCGAGCGCGCGACGTGCTCGGCGGCGCCGTCGGCGCTCATTCCGCCGTGCGTCGCCACGATCTCCTTCAGCGCGTCATCCACGTCCTTCGCCATCCGTTGCGCGTCGCCGCATACATAGAGATACGCGCCGTCCTGCAGCCAGCGCCACAACTCGGCGCCCTGCTCGCGCATCCGGTGCTGGACATAGACCTTCTGCCGCTGGTCGCGCGAGAACGCGGTGTCGAGGCGTGCGAGCGCGCCTTTCCGCGCGTAGCCCTCGAGCTCGCCGCGGTAGAGGAAATCCAGTTCCTGCCGGGTGTTGCCGAAGAAGAGCCAGCTCCGCCCCGCCGCGCCGGTCGCGGCGCGCTCCTGGAGAAACGCACGGAACGGCGCGACGCCGGTGCCTGGCCCGATCATGACGATCGGCGCCTGGGGATCCGCAGGCAGCGCGAACCCGTGCGACCGCTGCACGTAGATCGGCACGCGGGCGCCGCGCCGCAGCCGGTCGGCGAAGAAGCACGACGCGACGCCCTGGTAGCCGCGCGTGTTCAGTTCGTAGCGGACCACCGCCACGGTCAGATGCACTTCACCGGGGTGGCACTTGAGCGAAGACGCGATCGAGTAGAGGCGCGGCTGCAGCGGCGTGAGCGCCTGAACGAAATCCGCCACGGCTGGTCGCGCCGAGCGGAACTTCACCAGCAGGTCGAACACATCGTGCACGCCTGCCGCCGCAAGCGCCACGTCGTCGTCGGCCATGCGCGCGAGCCGCGTCGCTTCGATATCGTCGCGGGCCGAGCGCGACAGGAGTCGCAGCAGCTCTTCGCCCGGCTCGCGCAGGTTGCAGCGGCGCAGGAGCGCCTCGCGCACGGTGAGCGTGGGGCCCGAAGGCAAGGCGACCGATTCGGAGCCTTTGGCACGCAGGATCGCGAGCAGCAGCTCCACCTCCTCGCCGTGGTTCACCGGCCAGACGCCGAGCGAGTCCCCCGGCGCGTAGTCGATCCCGGTGCCGGCGAGCGACAGCACCACGTTCTGCGTCTGCTTCTCCGCGCCGGGACGGTTCAGCGGCTCGCTGCGGAGGAGTCGGGCCGTGGCCGGCTCATCGCGGGTCGCCGGTCTGGCGGCACCGGCCGCCGCGGCCGGCCGCTGCCCTCACTGCGGGCACAGCGCTCACCGCCGGCGGCGGCGCCTCGGCGATCAGCACTTTGAGCAGCTTCGCGGTGGGTTTGCCGCCGGGGACGCAGCGCGTCAGGTCTTTCTCGGTGCCCGTTGCAATCGCTTCCGCGTAGGTCTTGCAGAGATACCCGCACTGACCGCAGTCGAGCTGGCCCATCGCGGCCATCATCCGGCGCGCCGGCTGGAGCCCGTCGGCGAGCTTCATCCGCTCATCGAGCGCAAGCGTCGGGTCGTGCCAGGGGAAATCCTCTTCGACCTCCGGCGCGGCCGGCGCGGGCAGCGGAGCGGACGACATCAACCCGGCGAAGAAGCCGTTCAGCCACGCGCGCTGCGCCGGCGAGAACGGCGCGGTTTCAGGGACGACCGGTATTTCGCTCATGGTTCGCTCATACCGCCGCTGCCTCGGTCGCCTCGCACCAGGCACGTAGCTGCTCGACGCTATGTCGCTGCACGAACGTGTGGAACGGTTCGTCGGCATCCCGGCGCTGCTCGAGATAAGCGGCCAGCAGGCGCTCGATCACCGCCGGGACGCGGTCGGCCGTCACGTCCCGCAGCACCTCGCGCGCGATCGTGCGGTCGGCGCCGTAGCCCCCGCCGACATAGACGTGATACCCCTCGACCTCGGCGTCGTCGGAGACCGATACCTTCGCGGCCAGCAGGCCGACGTCGCCGATGTAATGCTGCGCGCACGAGTGGTGACAGCCGGTGAGGTGCACGTTGACCGGGACGTCGAGCGCGATCCGGCGGTCGCAGTGGTCGGCGATCGCCAGCGCGTGCCGCTTGGTGTCGCTCGCCGAGAACTTGCAACCGGTGTTGCCGGTGCACGCGACCAGACCGGCGCGAACGCTCGTGGCGCGCCAGCCGAGGCCCGACCCCTCGATTTCCCGTTTCAACGCGTCCACCCCGGTGGCATCGATGCCGGAGAGCAACAGGTTCTGCCAGACCGTGAGCCGGATGTCGCCGTCGCCACGGTGCTTCGCAACGCCGGCGAGTCCGCGCATCTGCGCGACCGTGAGCTTCCCCACCGGCAACACCACACCGGCATAGACCTTCCCGGGCTGCGATTGCGGGTGAAAGCCGATGTGGCCGAGGCGATCGAGCGGCGGCCGCGGGACGCATTCGGCCAGCGCGACGCGCGGCAGCTCGCGGCCCAGATGCTTCTCGGCGGCGGCGAGATACGCGTCCAGACCGAGCCGGTCCAGCACGTACTTCATGCGCGCTTTCGTCCGATCGGTGCGGTCGCCGTGCTCGATGAAGACGCGCACGAGCGCGATCGCGACCGGCACGCAGTCCTCCGGCGCGATCAGCACGCCGAGATCGCGCGCGAAATCGCGATGCCCGGTGATGCCGCCGACCGCGACGCGGAAGCCGGCGCCCGTCTCGGCCCGGACGGCGGTGAACCCGATGTCGTTCGTGTCCTCGAGCGACGCGACCTTGCCGCCGCCGTCGAACGCGATGTTGAACTTGCGCGGCAGGCCGTAGAGCTCGCGATGGTTGAGGATCGCATGATGCAGCTCCAGTCCCAGCGCCCGGGTGTCGTACAGCTCCTGCGGATCGATCCCGGCGGTAGGGTTGCCGGTGATGTTGCGGATGTTGTCGGCACCCGCGCCGCGCGAGGTGAGCCCGGCCGCGGCCAGGCCGGTGAGAACGTTCAACGCGTTCTCCGGCCGGATCTCCCGGATCTGGAGATTCGCGCGAGTGGTCACGTGCGCGTAGCCGCCGCCATAGCGTTCGGCGAGATCGGCCACCGCCCGCAGCTGGCAAGAGTCGAGGATCCCGTTCGGGATCCGCAGGCGGCACATGAAAGCGTCCTGCGCCGGTGCGACGTGGAAGAGGCCGTGGAACTTGTAGCGGAAGACGTCGGTCGACTTGGGGAAACGGCCGGCGCGCGCATTCGCCGCCAGCTCGTCCCACATGTCGAGCGGGTTCTTGCTCCGCTTCGCCTCCTCCTCGGGCACGAGCTTCCGGCCCTCGGCCATGACTCGGGCTTGAGCGCGGAAGTGGATCGCCTCGGGTCCCGACGGCGCCGCGTCTCCGCCGCCGGAAACTGGAAAGAGCGGGCCGAGCCCCTTCGCCGCGCGCGCCGCCGCCTGGCCGCTCACGAACCCTTCGAGGTAGCGCTTCTGCTCGTCGTTGAACGCGTCGGAGTCGCTCATGCTCAAGCCACTTTGAGCAGCGCGTCGCCGGCAACCGCCGGCGTGGCGGGCGGCGCGACGAGCGCCGCGATTTCAGGCCCGAAGGCGAGGGCGTCGCGGATCGCCGACACGTCGGTCCTCGCGCCGATCAAATCGAGGAGCCAGCCCGCGCCTTCGGTGTCGCCGAAGAGCAGCGCGCCGGCGACCCGATCGTCGTGCAGCACGATCTTGCGGTAGCGGCCGTCGTCGGGGTCGTGCAGCGTGATCGCCTCGGTACCCGCCCCGCCCATGAAGTCACCGGCCGAGAAGAGATCGATCCCGGTGACCTTGAGCCGGGTCGATACGACCGAGCCCTGGTAGCGGCCGATGCCGAAGCCGGCGAGGTGCGTCGCGCAAACCCGCGCCATGTCGTAGAGCGGGGCCACCAGCCCGTACGCCACGCCGCGGTGCGCGACGCATTCCCCGACGGCGTAGATGCGCGGATCGTAGGTCTGCATCGTGTCGTTGACCACGATCCCGCGGCCGCAATACAGTCCGGCAGTGCGCGCGAGGTCGACGTTCGGGCGGATGCCGGCCGCCATCACCACCAGGCCCGCATCGAGCACCTCGCCGCCCTCGAGCCTGACGCCACCCACTCTTCCGTCTTCGCCGCCGACGATCGCCTCGGTCTTCGCCGCCAGCCGGAATCCGATCCCCCGCGCCGCGAGCGCTGCGCGCAGCATCTCCGCCGCGATCGCGTCGAGCTGCCGCTCCATCAGCCACGGCATGAGGTGCACCACCGTTACCGCCATGCCGCGCGCGCGGAGGCCATTCGCCGCTTCGAGACCCAGCAGCCCGCCGCCGATCACCACCGCGCTCGCGTAGCGTTCCGCCGCGCGGATCATCGCGTCGGTGTCGGCGAGATCGCGATAGGTGCGCACGCCGGGCAGATCGGCGCCGGGCACCGGCAGCACGATCGGCGCCGAGCCGGTGGCGAGCAGCAGGCGGTCATAGGGCGCCTCGGTGCCGTCGTCGGCCACGACCACGCGCCGCAGGCGATCGACGCGCACCGCGCGCCGGCCGAGATGCAGCCCGATGCCGTGCGCTGCGTACCAGTCGAGGCCGTTCAGCACGATCGCGTCGGTCGCGAGCTCGCCGGCGAGCACCGGCGAGAGCAGGATGCGGTTGTAGTTCGGATGCGGCTCGGCGCCGAAGACGGTGATCTCGTAGCGGTCCGGCGCGATGCGCAGCAGCTCCTCGAGCGTGCGGACGCCCGCCATGCCGTTGCCGACGACGACCAGCCGCGGTCGCGTCATGCGGCGTCGGCGAGCCGCCCCGCCGCGAGCGACGCGAGGCCCACGACCTCGCCGATGACGACGGTCGCCGGGCCGGCGAACGTGGCGGCCGCCGCCGGCAGCGCATCGAGCGTCGTCACCAGCGCCTGGCCACCGGTCCCGATCCGGATCAGGGCGGCGGGCGTCCCGGCTGAGAGACCGCCCGCCCGCAGCCGGGAAGCGATCGCCGCCATCCGCGTGAGCCCCATGTAGATGACGAGCGTCAGCCCGCAGCCTGCAAGCCGCTCCCAATCAGGTTCTGCAACGCGGGGTTCTTCAGGGCGCGGTTCTTCCATGCGCGGTTCGTCCGCGCCGGCGGCATGGCCGGTGACGAAGATGGCGCCGCGCGCGAGTCCACGGTGCGTGATCGGGATGCCGAGCGCTGCCGGCGCGGCGATCCCCGCGGTCACGCCCGGAACGACCTCGACCGCAATTCCGGCGGCGCCGAGCGCCGCGAGCTCCTCGCCGCCGCGGCCGAAGACGAACGGGTCGCCGCCCTTCACCCGCGCGACGATGAGCCCGCGCCGCGCGAGCCGGATCATCAGCCGTTCGATGAACGCCTGCGGGGTCGAGCGGCAGCCGCCGCGCTTGCCGACGCGGACGGTCCGCGCACCGGGCTGCGCGTGTGCGAGCACGCCGTCGGCCACCAGATCGTCGACGAGGAGCCAGTCCGCAGCGCCGATCGCGCGCGCCGCCTTGAAAGTCAGCAGCTCCGGATCGCCCGGGCCGGCGCCGACGAGCACCACTTTTCCCGGCCGGCTCGAACGCGTTGCGAAAGCGCGGTGTGCCATTGCTGATTCAACGTGCGCGTTCAACGAGCATCGCGCGCCGCTCACGCGGCCGCGGCCGCGCTCCCGTACGCCGCCTGCTTCATCGTTCCAGCCAGCAGGCCGTACGCGGCCACCCACGCGTCCTTCACCTCCGGGGTGAACGCATCCTCGAGCCCGCGCTCGAGCGTCCACACCAGCGCCGCGCCGACGGTGTCGTAGTGACTCGGCTTCACGCCGTAGCCGACGTGCCTGCGCCCCAGGTCGGCGACCACCGGCGCGAGGCGCGAGAAGTCGTTCAGGCCCGTGACGGCCAGCCCGATCATCCCCAGCAGTTTGCGGCCCTGCTCCTTCAGGTCGACCTCGAACAGCGGCTCGATGGCGGGGTCGAGCTCGAAGAGGCGAGCGTAGAAGAGCTCGGCCGCGGTGTCGCCGATAGGCACCACCTTCCTGAACGAGGTCTGCACAAGCTCGATCTGCCGCGGCGTCATGATCAGGCGGCCTCCCTGAGCTGCTTGCGATAGAGGAACTGGAGCACCTGCGTCCGCAGCCGCAGGTAGCGCGCGTCGGTGGCGAGCGCCAGGCGGTCTCGCGGCCGCGAGAGGTCGACCTCGACGACTTCGCCGATGCGCGCGGCCGGACCGTTCGTCATCATCACGACTCTGTCGGAAAGCAGCACCGCCTCGTCGACGTCGTGGGTCACCATCACCACCGTGCTGCCGGTCGCGTCGACGAGCTTCGCCAGCTCGTCCTGGAGATGCGCCCGCGTAAGCGCGTCGAGCGCGCCGAACGGCTCGTCGAGCAGCAGCACCTTGGGTTCCATCGCGAGCGCGCGCGCGATGCCGACTCGCTGCTTCATCCCGCCGGAGATCTCGTGCGGATACTTCTCGCCGGCGTGGTCGAGGTGCACCATCTCGAGCGCGCGGTGCACCCGTTCCCTCAGCTTCGTCTTGGGCTCGGCGGCGCCGAACACGCGCTCGACGGCGAGATGCACGTTCTCGAAGCAGGTGAGCCAGGGCAGCAGCGAGTGGTTCTGGAACACCACGCCGCGGTCGGGCCCCGGGCCGGCGATCTCGCGGTTGGCGAGCAGCATCGTGCCGGCGGTCGGCGCGAGCAGCCCGGCGACGAGGTTGAGCAGCGTCGACTTGCCGCAGCCCGAGTGCCCGATCAGCGCAACGAACTCGCCCTGCCGCACGGTGAGATCGATGTCGGTGAGCGCGACGAACGGTCCCTTCCGCGTCTCGAAGCGCATCCCGATGCCCTCGATTGCCAGATACTTCTCCATGACGGAGCGCCTCCTGAGGACTACCTGAACCTACGTGTAGCTGAACCGCTTCGCGAGGAGCAGCAGCAGCTGCTCCAGCGCCAGCCCGACGATTCCCACGACGAAGATCGCGACGATGATGTGCTTCACGTTCAGGTTGTTCCACTCGTCCCAGACCCAGAAGCCGATGCCGACGCCGCCGGTCAGCATCTCGGCCGCGACGATCACCAGCCACGCGACGCCGATCGAGAGCCGCACGCCGGTGAGCATGTAGGGCAGCACTGCCGGGAACAGGATCTTGGTGAACACTTTCCACTCGGACAGGCTCAGCACGCGCGCCACGTTCAGGTAGTCCTGAGGCACCTGCCGCACGCCGACCGCGGTGTTGATGATCATCGGCCACAGGCTGCAGATGAAGATCACGTAGATCGCGGCGGGGTTGGCCGCCTTGAAGACGAGGAGGCCGATCGGCAGCCACGCGAGCGGGCTCACCGGGCGCAGCAGGCTGATCACCGGCGCCGCCATGTCGGAGAGGAAGCGAAAGCGCCCGAGCATGAAGCCGAGCGGGATGCCGACGAGCGCCGCGAGCCCGAAGCCGAGACCCACGCGGCCGAGCGAAGTGAGCACGTTCCAGCCGATCCCCTGGTCGTTCGGGCTCTTGCGATAGAAGGGATCGCTGAAGAGCTTGAGCGCGGCGTCGAACGTCGACCCCGGATCGGGCAACTGCCCACCCGCTTTGGCGAGCACCGCCCAGAGCGCGACGAAGACCGCGATCCCGGTCGCCATCGCCAGTACGCGTACTACCCACTCGGGCGCGCGCGCTCGAACGTAGAGCGGTTTATCGGGTGGCGAGGCGGGTGCGGCCGTCACCGGCTCGTTCGCCGCCACGGCGGAGCGGACCGTGCTCGGCGCCGCGCCCTTCGCCAGCACGTTCTGGAACGACTCCGGGGCGAGATTGACTGCGCTCATCGACTGCTCCTTCATGCGACCCGGACCTTGAACGACTCGGCGTACCGCTTCGGGTCCCGTCCGTCCCATACGACGCCGTCGATCAGCTTCGAGACGCGCATCGGGTCCTTGGGCAGCGACGCCTTGGCCGCCGCCGCGGCGTCCTTATAGACGTCGATCCGGTTGACTTGCTTCGCGACCGCCAGATAGTCGGGGTCCTGCTTGAGCAACCCCCAGCGGCGGTGCTGCGTCAGGAACCACATGCCGTCGGACAGGAACGGGAACGTCACGAACCCGTCGTTGTAGAACTTCATGGAGTCGGGGTCGTCCCAGGTTTTGCCGATCCCGTTGTCGTAGCGGCCGAGCATGCGGGCGACGATCACGTCCTTGTCGGTGTTGACGTAGGCCTTGTCGGCGACGATCTCGGCGGTCTTCTGTCGGTTCACTAGCGACGCGTCTATCCACCGCCCGGCGTCGATCACCGCCGCGGTCATCGCGCGCGCGGTGTTCGGATACTTCTGCACGAACTCCGCGGTGCAGCCGAGCACTTTCTCCGGGTGGTCCTTCCAGATCGATTGCGTGGTCTCGGCGGTGAAGCCGATCTTGTCGACGATGGCGCGGTAGTTCCACGGCTCGCCGACGCAGAACCCGTCCATGTTGCCGACGCGCATGTTGGCGACCATCTGCGGCGGCGGGACGGTGATCGTCTTCACGTCGGTGAAGGGGTTGATGCCCTGCGCGGCGAGCCAGTAGTAGATCCACATCGCGTGCGTGCCGGTCGGGAAGGTATGCGCGAAGGTGTACTCGCGCTTCTCCCGCTCCAGCAGCGCCTTGAGGCTCTTGCCGTCGGTGACGCCCTTCTCGCGCAGCTTCGCCGACAGCGTGACGGCCTGGCCGTTGTGGTTCAGGTTCATCAGGATCGCCATGTCCTTCTTCGGACCGCCGACGCCCATGTGCACGCCGTAGATCAGGCCGTAGAGGACGTGGCTCGCGTCGTTCTCGCCGTTCACGAGCTTGTCGCGTACGGCGGCCCAGGACGCTTCCTTGCTCGGCACGATCTTGATGCCGTACTTCTTGTCCATCTCCATCACCGCGGCGACCACCACCGACGAGCAGTCGGTGAGCGGGATGAAGCCGATCTTCACTTCCTTTTTCTCCGGCGCGTCCGATCCGGCGGCCCACGCCGCGTTGCGCACCGCGTCCGGCACGAGGCTCATGATCGAGACCGCGCCCGCCTGCGCGAGGAAATTGCGGCGGTGGCGGAGCTTGTCGTCGGTCGGCTGGTCATCCATCTCGCGCTCCGGAAATGCAACGCATGCAAAAGAAAAAGGCGCTCAACCGCGGATGATCGCCATCCGCACTTGAACGCCTCTGTTCGGGAGCACGCAATCGCCATTGATTGCGTACCGCTGGTAGCAATGCAACAGACGTGCCACGGCTGCGACGAGCGCAGGTTCGCGCGCGAATTCAACGCGCTACGCTTCGCGCTCCGGTCGATCCACGCTCGTTCACCGCACCCGCGCGGTGCGCTGGCACCGCCGGCCGCACTATTCGATGGACCGACACGACCGATCGCATGGCGGACTCATGCGAGCAGATCGGCCGCATCGACGAGACTCTGCGCGAGCTCGGCCAGCCGCTTGCCGCGGCTCATCGCGAGGCGGCGGAGCTGCGCGTACGCCGCCTCCTCGTCGAGCCCTTTCGCTTTCATGAGCAGTCCCTTTGCGCGCTCGATCACCTTGCGCTCGGCGAGGAGCGCCTGCGTCGCGGCGAGCTCTTCACGCAGCGCCTGAAATGCCTCGAAGCGCGCGCACGCCGCGTCGATGATCGGCTTGACGCGCGCGGCGTCGAGTCCGTCGACGACATAGGCGGCAACCCCCGCGCGCGTCACCTCGCGGATCGTTTCGATCGCGTCGTCGCGCGCGAACATCACGATCGGCCGCGGTTGGTCGCGCGAGACGACGACGATGTGCTCCAGCACATCCCGCGAGGGCGACTCGGTATCGATGATGATCACGTCCGGACGCACCCGCTCGACCGCGTGCAGCAGCTCTAGCGGCGAGCTCAGCGTCGCGGCGACCTCGTGGCCCGCAAGCGCGAGCCCCTCACGCAGGATGTCCGCACGCTCCGCGGACTCGTCGACGACCAGGACACGCAGCATTCACGGCCCTTTCAACTACTGCGGTGACGCGCTGCAACATGCGTGCCAGCGCGCAGCGAACCCCGGGTGAGGGCCACCGCGCCCGGGCGATGCGAATGGCGTCGGCATCCCTCGCACCACGCGGAGGCGAATTCCGAGCCGCGTGCACTAGGAGCTTGCGCGCGCGCAGCCGCAGGGGGTGGTGCCTCACCCGCATCGCCGCGTCATCGCCGCGTCTTGGTCGTGGCACGTGCGTTGCTAACCGACCCCGCACATCACGTAGAAGGGCGGAGTCGAAGACATGAGCGAGACCAGGTCCACCTGCTGCTACTGCGGGGTGGGCTGCGGCGTGATCATCACGGCCGACGACGGCCGCGTGACCGACGTGCGCGGCGATCCCGCTCATCCGGCGAACTTCGGCCGCCTGTGCACGAAGGGCGCGACGCTGCATCTCTCGGCGCGACACGACACCCGCGCCCACCACCCCGAGCTCCGGCGCAACCGCGCCACGCCCCGGAGCCGCGCGAGCTGGGGCGAGGCGCTCGACTTCGCCGCGGGACGGTTCGCCTCGATCATCCGCGAGCACGGTCCCGACGCGGTCGGGTTCTACATCTCCGGCCAGCTCCTTACCGAGGACTACTACGTCTTCAACAAGCTCGCCCGCGCCCTGGTCGGCACCAACAACGTCGACACCAACTCGCGACTCTGCATGTCTTCGGCGGTCGCCGGATACAAGCTCACGCTCGGCGCCGACGCACCCCCCGCCTGCTACGAGGACATCGACCACGCCGACCTCTATTTCGTGAGCGGCTCGAACACCGCTTGGGCGCATCCGATCCTGTTCCGTCGGATCGAGGACGCCCGCGCGCGGACTCCCGAGGCGAAGCTGGTCGTCGTCGACCCGCGGCGCACGGATACGGCGGCCGCGGCCGACCTCCACCTCGCGATCCGGCCCGGCACCGACATCGCGCTTTGCAACGCACTGCTGCACGTGCTGCTCGCCGACGGGCTCGTCGAGCGCGCCTACATCGAAGCGCACACCGAGGGTTTCGCGGCGCTCGAACGTACCGTGCGCGACTACTCGCCGCGCGCCGCCGCACGCATCTGCGGCGTCGGCGCGGACGAGATCATCGCCGCGGCGCGCCTGTTCGGGCGCGCCCGGGCCGCGCTCTCGCTCTACTGCCAGGGGCTCAACCAGTCGACGCACGGCACGCACAACAATGCCGCGATCGTGAATCTTCACCTCGCGACCGGCCAGATCGGCCGCCCCGGGGCCGGCCCGTTCTCGCTCACCGGCCAGCCGAACGCGATGGGCGGCCGCGAGGTCGGCGGCATGGCGACGCTCTTGCCTGGGCATCGCGACCCGGCGAATCCCGCGGATCGCGCGGCGATCGCGGCGCTCTGGGACATCGCAGAGCTTCCCGCACGGCCCGGCAAGACCGCGGTCGAGATGTTCGAGGCGATAGCGGCCGGCGAGATCAAGGCGCTGTGGATCGCGTGCACGAACCCCGCCCAGTCGCTGCCCGATCAGCGATTGGTGCGCGCCGCGCTCCGACGCGCAGAGCTCGTGGTTCTGCAGGAGGCGTATGGCGACACCGACACCGCGGGATTCGCCGACGTGTTGCTCCCGGCGGCGAGCTGGGCCGAGAAGGACGGCACCGTGACCAACTCCGAGCGCCGCATCACCCGCGTGCGCGCTGTGGTGCCGCCGCCCGGCGAGGCCCGCGCCGACTGGGCGATCGCCGCCGATTTCGCGCAGCGACTCGGCGAGCGGCTCGGCCGCACGGACGCGCCGCGGCTCTTCGGGTGGCACTCGCCGGCGGCGATTTTCGACGAGCACCGCGCGACGACTCTCGGCCGCGACCTCGACATCGGCGGGCTCGACTACGCGAAGCTCGAGCGCGACGGACCGCAGCAGTGGCCGCTGCCGGTGGGCGCCGCGGCGGGACGCACGCGCCTCTACGCCGACGGCGTGTTCCCGACCGCGAGCGGTCGCGCGCGGTTTGCGGACACCCGACACCTCGCGCCGGCTGAAAACGCCGACAGCCGCTTCCCGCTGCTGCTCAACACCGGCCGCCTCCGCGACCAGTGGCACGGCATGAGCCGGACCGGCACCGTCGCGCGGCTCTTCGGGCACGCGCCGCGTCCGGCGCTCGACATGCATCCCGACGATCTCGCCGCGCGAGGTTTGCGCGCCGGCGACCTCGCGCGGGTTGCGAGCCGGCGCGGCGAGCTCATCGTGGCGGTCGCCTCGAGCACCGACGTGCGGCCCGGCGAAGCGTTCATGGCGATGCACTGGGGCAGCCGGTTCATGCGGGGTGCGGGCGCGAATGCGCTGACGGTGTCGGCGTTCGATCCCTATTCGAAGCAGCCGGAGCTGAAGTTGGCGGCGATCGAGGCGACGCGGGTCGATCTCCCGTACGAGGTCGTCGGCATCGTTCGTCTCGACCGCGGGCTCGCTGCGTTCGAGCGTCTGCGCCCGCTGCTCGAACGATTCGCGTACGCGACGCTTGTGCCTGCCGGCCGCGACGACGCGCTCGCCGAGCTCGTCGGGCGCGCGGCTACGGCGGTCGACGCGGCCACGCTCGCCGCGCTCGACGACGCGCTCGGCTTCGTCGCCGAGGGACGCGAGCTGCGCTACGATGACGCCGCCCGCGGCATCGGGAAGCGCATCCGCTTCGACGCGGGCCGGATCGTCGCGGTGCGGCTCGCCGGCGAGACGCGCGCCGCGCCGTGGCTGCGGGAGGCGATGCTGCGCGGCGCGGCCGATCCGGGCCTGCGGCGGCTCGCCGCGGCGCCGGTCGACCGCGTGCCCGCGATGGCGCCGTCGCGCGGGCGGATAGTGTGCAACTGTCTGGACGTGGCGGAGGCGGACATCGTCGGTGCGCTCGCCGCGACCCGTTCGCTCCCCGAGGTGCAGGCGCGGCTCGGGTGCGGCACGCAGTGCGGGTCCTGCGTGCCGGAGCTGCGGCGTTACGCCGCGGCCTGCGGCAGCACGCAGGCAGTGACAATGACTGCGCGACAATGAGCTTCGCGGCAACGATCAAGCAGATCGCGTGCAGGGCCGACGCCGGCGGCGACCTCGCCCCGGAGGACGCGGCGCTCGTTTTCGGCGCGATGCTCGACGGCGGTATCCCGGAGCTCGAGCTGGGCGCGCTCCTCATCGCGCTGCGGATGAAGGGCGAGTCGGCGGATGAACTGCTCGGCGCTTATGCGGCGCTCGCGGCCCGAGTGCACCAGCTTCAGCCGCCAGCGGCGGGCCCGCGCACGGTCGTCATCGGCGCCGGAGAAGGCACGCGCGGACAGCCTAACCTCACGCCGCTCGTCGCGTTCGTGCTGCGGCGGATGGGCGTGCCGGTCATGGTCCACGGCGCGCTCGAAGGCCAGGGTCGTATCGCCGCGGCGTACGTCTTTCGCGAGCTGGGCGTGCTGCCGTGCGCGACGCTCGCGCAGGCGCAAGGTGCGCTCGACGCGGACCAGCTCGCGTTCGTGCCGACCGCGGTGTTCGCGCCGGGGCTCGCCGCGCTCACCAGCTTGCGCAGCCGTCTCGGCGTGCCGAGCACCGCGCATCTCCTCGCGCGGCTCGTCGATCCGCTCCCCGGCGCGAGCCTGCGGCTAGTCGGCGTTTCGAATGCCGCCGAGCGCGAGCGCGTCCAGGCGCTCGTCCTGGCGACCGGAGAGCGTGCGATCGTGTTGCGCGGGACCGAGGACGAGCCGTTCGCCGATCCGCGCCAGCGCCCGCAGCTCGAGCTGATCGACGACGGGGCGAGCGTGGTGCTGTTCGGGGAGGAGCATGCGACGACCGACGCCCCGGCGAACGCGCCGGAAGCGCGCAGCGCGAAATCGACCGCCGACTACATCCGGCGCATCATGGACGGCGCGATGCCGCTGCCGATGCCGATCGTGAACGAAGTGGCGTGCTGCCTCTACGGCGCCGGGCTCACGGCGGATCTGAACCAGGCGAAGGCGATCGCGGCGGTAGAGACGCACAGCTTCGCCGGCGCATGAACGCGTACGACCCTTGGCCGCGCGGCGGCCAAGGGTCGGGAAATTCGCGCGAAGCGGTGTGAATGCAAAGCCGGCCGATAAGCCGGGTTCTGTCGAGAACGGTCATTCATCTGGGCCGCGGGTTACCCCGCGGCTCTAGCCACCTACCCGCAAGCTCGAGCGAGCCGCTCTTCAGTGCCGCGCGACCGGTCTCTCGCCGCTGGGGCGATCGGGGTAGCAACCGCACAACGCCTGCCTATTCGGTGTTGCTCCGGGTGGGGTTTAGCGTGCCGTCCGTGTCGCCACGTCCGCGGTGCGCTCTTACCGCACCTTTTCACCCTTGCCTGATCCCGTCCGGCAGCTTTCGCCGCCATTCGGGCCATCGGCGGTGTGCTTTCTGTTCCACTTTCCGTCGCCTCACGGCGCCTGGGCGTTACCCAGCACCCTGCCCTGCGGAGCCCGGACTTTCCTCTACGGCGACGAAAATCGCGCCGCAGCGACCGTCTGGCCAGCTTTGCACCCTAATGATACTGCCCGGCACCGAAAGTTCCCCGGCGCCTTGATTTCGGCCGCCGCGCGGCCTAGAACGAAAGAACGCGGCGGAGTGACCCGAGAGAAGGCGGCGATGCGACGCAGACTCTACTTCCTGCTCCCGGACGTGCCGAGCGCGCGGCACACGGTGGACGATCTGCTGCTCGCGAGAGTCGAGGATCGGCATATGCACGTTCTCGCGCGCCGCGGCGCCGATCTCGGCGACTTGCACGAGGCGAACCCGCTGCAGAAAACCGATCTCGTCCATGGCGCCGAGATCGGCCTGGTGATCGGCGGCGTCGGCGGTTTGTTGCTGGGACTGTTCGTCATCTTCTCCCCGCCCGAGGGATTGACGCTGGAGCTCGCGACGGTCCTCGCGACCTCGCTCGGTGGCGCGCTGCTCGGGGCCTGGATCGCCAGCCTCGTCGGCGCCGCGGTCCCCAATTCCCGCCTGAAGCGGTACGCGGCCGATATCGAGGCGGGCCGCGTGCTGTTGATGGTCGACGTGCCGCCGTCGCGCATCGAGACGATCCGCGAGCTCGTCCACAAGCGTCACCCGGAAGCGAGCGGCGGCGCGGTCGAGCCGACGATGCCGGCGTTTCCATAGCGTGCTTGCCGCCGGAGCGCATGCTCCGGCATTCGCGCCGCTAACCGCGGCGTTGGAGAGCGCGGGGCTTCGCCCAGGCGCTCAGCAGGCCCCCAGATGGGGGCCTGTTTCTTTTCTGGCGGGCGCCGGCGTTTTGGCGCCGGTTCTGGCGTTGGACCCAGTTTCTGCCCTAGCCTTGACAACGTGGCTTGGGCGCACGCCCCGGACGGAACACGGCCACATCGTCGTAAAACGCCGGGTCTTCGTTCTCGGCGGCCCAGCCCGGGATCCCCAGTACCGGCAGCGGCTGGAGCGCGCGCGTCGAGGCGAGCGACTCCGGCCGGGCGAAGTGCGCGGCCGCAGCGGCGTCGAGATGGTCGACGAGCGCGGGCGCGTCGGGTCCAATCTCGATCACGAGCGCCTTCGCCGTGACGCCCTTGAACGGGGCGAGCGCATGCTCCAGGATCGCGTGACCGAAGACGAAGAAGCGCATCGAGCGGGCGACCTCGACGCGCTGATTCCAGAAGAGCCGCTTCCAGTGAAAGCCTTCGAGCAGCCGGGCGAGCGCCGGGTCGGCGCAGGCGACGATGACGCCGCCTTCGTCGAACAGCGTGAGCACGTCGCGCGCAGTGCCGCGCGTCGAGCCGGCGCCGCGCCGCCCCAGCTCGTCATGGTGAACCCGGTTGAAGAGTGCTTTGGTCCGGGGGAATGCGAGCCACGCGAGCGCGTTGTAGAGATCGTGCCGGCTCCCGTCGCGCGTCTCGACCTCGCCGGTGCGGAAGATCCTGACCTCGTAGCGATCGGTTGCCGCGCGCGGCCCGCTCCCCGGTGGAACGAACACGAGCGGCGCCTCGCCACCGCTGCGCACCCCGCGCTCGCGAGCGAGCGCGTTCAAGTCGTCGAGCGAGGGAAAACGGTCCGCCGGGAGCCGCTCGACGAGCGGGCGCACGGCCGCGAACCACGGCGACGCGAGGAGCGCATCCCGATCCCACGCCGCGGCAGTCACATCAGGCGAGCCGCCAGCCGAGCTGCTCGCCCGCGCGGAGCGGCACCAGCGTCGCGGCGCCGAATGCAAGCTCGGCCGGCGCGGTCCACGGCTCGCGAACCAGCGTCACGCGCGAGCGGTTCCGCGGGAGCCGGTAGAAGTCCGGTCCGTTGAAGCTCGCGAACGCCTCGAGCCGCGCGAGTGCGCCGGCGCGGTCGAACGCCTCGGCATACAGCTCGAGAGCCGCATGCGCGGTGAAGCAGCCTGCGCAGCCGCACGCCGACTCCTTCTCGCCCCGCGGATGCGGCGCGCTGTCGGTGCCGAGGAAGAACTTCGGGCTGCCGCCGGTCGCCGCGCGCACCAGCTCTGCGCGATGAATCTCGCGCTTGAGCACCGGCAAACAATAGAAGTGCGGCCGGATGCCGCCGCGGAAGATCGCGTTGCGGTTGTAGAGCAGATGATGGGCGGTGATCGTCGCCGCGATCGTCGGCCCTGCCGATTCGACGTACTGCGCAGCCTCGCGGGTCGTGATGTGCTCGAAAACGATCCGCAAGCCCGGGAACCGCTGCACGACCGCGGCGAGGATCGTGTCGATGAACACCCGCTCGCGATCGAACAGGTCGACGTCCGGGTCGGTCACCTCGCCGTGAACGAGCAGCGGCACGTCATGGCGGGCCATCGCCTCGAGCGCAGGGTAGGTGCGTTCGAGGCCCGAGACGCCTGCATCGGAGTTCGTGGTCGCGCCTGCAGGGTAGTACTTCACCGCATGGACGAAACCGCTTTGCTTCGCTCGCGCGATCTCCTCCGGCGCGGTGTTGTCGGTGAGGTACAGCGTCATCAGCGGCTCGAACGGGCGCCCCTCATCCGCTCTCGCGAGCGCCCCCACGATCCGATCGCGGTACGCGCGCGCGGCTTCGACCGTCGTTACCGGCGGCTTCAGGTTGGGCATCACGATCGCGCGCGCGAACTGCCGCGCGCTGAGCGCGACGACGCTCTCCAGCGCGGCGCCGTCGCGCAGGTGCAGATGCCAGTCGTCGGGCGTCGTGATCGTCAGGCGGTCCATGCGGAGAATCCAGATCAGGCGGCGCGCCGTTCAGTCGCCCGTCCGGTCGCCTTGGCGGCGCTCGATTCGTCGCGCGGGATTTCCGGCGACCGTCCAGCCCTCCGGCACGTCCCGCGTGACGATCGCGCCCGCGCCGATGATCGCATCGTCGCCGACCCGCACACCCGGCAGCAGCACGGCAGCGCCGCCGATCCAGACATTGCGACCCACGTGGACCGGGCGCCCATTCTCGAGCCCTTGCCGGCGCACCGCCGGATCGCGCGGATGGTCGGCCGCGTAGACCTGCACGCACGGTCCGATCTGCGTGCCGTCGCCGATTTCGATCTCGACCACGTCCAGCAGCACGCAACCGAAGTTGAGAAAGACGTTGGCGCCGAGACGGATGTTGAAGCCGTAGTCGCAGAAGAACGGTGATCTCACGACCGTGTGCGCGCCGACGGCGCCAAGCAGCTCTTGCAGGAGACGCGGTTGCTCGTCCACAACCGCCTGGTTGTAATCCCGGACCAGCGCAGCGGCACGGGCGCGGTCGCGTAGTAGCTCCGGATCCGACGCCAAGTAGAGCTCGCCGGCGAGCATCCGCTCCTTGTCGGTCAACGCGCGAGCTCCGGGGCGGCGGACAGGCCGGAACGCGGGGCGCGTGCGGAGGCTCCAGCGAGTGCCGATCGGTTCATCGGGAAAGTCTAAACGCAGCCCGCGCAATATGCAGCTGCCCGGAAGTTCTTTCGCGGATCGACCGCCCGCCCGTATCATCCGGGCTCGCATTCAGCCGATCCATCAGCCGACATGCCTTTCGCCCCGCCCGCACGCCCGCGTCTCGCAGGGTACCTTGCCGCGCTGCTCTGGCTTCCCGCCGTCGCGCTCGCCCAGGAGTGGCCCGCCGGCGCCCCGATCACCATCGTCATGGGCTTCCCCGCCGGCTCCGGCGTCGACGTGGTCGCCCGCACGCTCCAGGAGCCGCTCGAGCAGGCGCTGGGCGCGAAGATCGTCACCGACTACCGCACCGGCGCCGGCGGCAATCTCGCCTCGGAGCTGGTCGCGCGAGCGCGCCCCGACGGCCACACCCTGCTCCTCGGCACGGCTGCGACTCACGGCGTGAACGCCGCGCTCTATCGCAAGCTGCCGTTCGACGTCGAGGCCGACTTCACGCCGATCGCGCCGCTCGTCGACGTCTCGAACGTCCTCACGATCAACCCCGACGTAATCGACGTGAAGACGGTCCGCGAGTTCATCGAGAAGGTCAAGGCGAACCCCGGCAAGTACAACTACGCGTCCACCGGAAACGGGACCGGGACGCATCTCGCGTTCGCGGAGTTCAACACGAGAGCCGGTCTGGAGATGCAGCACATTCCGTACAAGGGCGGACCGGAGGCGCTCCAGGGCGTGCTGCGCGGCGACGCCTGCTGCATCTTCAACCAGGTGCAGACGGTGCTCCCGCAGGCGCGGGCCGGGAAGGTGCGCCTCCTCGGCGTCTCGACGAAGACCCGCGTGGCCGCCATTCCCGACGTCCCTGCGATCGCGGACGCCGGCGTGCCGGGATTCGAGAGCTACATCTGGTTCGGCCTCTTCGGTCCGAAGGGACTCGATCCGCAGATCGTGGTCAAGGTCAACGCGGCGGTGCGCAAGGCCCTGGAAGCGCCGACTGTGCGCCAGCGGTTCGCCGAGCTCGGCAACACGCCGCGCTACGAAACGGTCGAGCAGTTTCGCGCGACGGTGAAGGCCGACCGCGCGCGGTGGGCGGAAGTGGTGAAAGCCTCAGGCGCGAAGGTCGACTGAGGCGGCCACGCCGAGTCGAACTTCCGCCGGCGTCAGCGGCGATCGGCCGGCGCGACGTAGTACGGCGTCGGCTCGAGCTCGGGATCCTCGTGCGCCAGGAGCTTCGTATAGTGGAGACCCGCGTCGGCGAGGAAGAGGTCGCGCACGATGGCTTCGGCGAGGCGCTGCGCTCCGAGCCCGAGCCCCGGGATGTCGCCGGCGATCGCGCCATGGCTCATCGTCGATCCCCAGTTGTATAGGTGCAGGTTGCGGAGCCCGGGCAAGCTGCCCGGGCGGCGCTCGATGAGCTCGAAGCCGGGCCCCAGGTAGGGGAAGCGCGCCGCCTCCGGATGTGCGCGCGCCGCTGCGGCCGGGACGCGGTCCGCCCAGGTGGCGATCGCGTCGCGCACGGACACGAGCTCGGCCCGCTGCGCGAGATCGACGTCGAAGCCGGTCGCGATCACCACCGCGTCGAACCGATGCTCGCCCTTGGCCGTCGTCACCGTCACGCCGGCATCGTCGGCCCGGACATCCGTCCATGCCTCCGCGAAGCGGATCGAAAAGCCGGGATGCCGCTCGCAGCGAAGCACCGATTCGAAAGGCGGCGGCACCTGCTCGTCGAAGATGTAGGTGTAGAAGCGCCACCGCGTCGCGTCGTCGAGCGATGCGAAGCCGCGCAGGAACCCCGGGAAGGCGGTCCACTTGGACTTGTTCACCTGCGGCAGGAACCGCCGCCGCACGAACACGACCGCCTCGCGCGCGCCCGCCTCCAGGGCCGTCGCCGCGTTGTCGAATGCGGAGGCGCCGGCGCCGAGCACGCCGAGGCGCCGGTCGGCCAACGCGGCGAAGTCGACTTCGTCGGCGGAATGAAAAACGCGCGGAGCGCCCGCTGCGAGGGACGGAAACGCGAGCCGGCGCGCCGCGCCGCTGCCGTCGCGGCCCATCGCGAGCACGGCTTTCCGCGCGAAGACCGTCTCCGCGCCGCCCGATCCCCGCAGCGCGGCGCGCACCAGGTCGCCCTCGAGCGCAAGCGCGGTGACCTCGACGCCGTTCTCCACGACGACACCGGCGACACGACGCACCCACAGGAGGTACTCGAGCCAGTCGAGCCGCGCCACCTTGTGCAGCGACGCCCAGGCCGCCGCACCATACTGCGCCTCGAACCACGACCGGAAGGTGAGCGAAGGAATGCCGAGATCCGGCCCGGTGAGATGCTTCGGCGAGCGCAGCGTGTCCATCCGCGCGAACGTGCCCCACGGCCCTTCGCGGCCGGCGGCGCTCCGGTCGACGACGCGGATGTTGCGCACGCCTTCGCGCGCGAGCGCGAACGCTACCGTCTGACCGCACATGCCGGCGCCGACCACGAGCACATCCAGCACCGGACGGCCGTCCGGGCCGTCCCGCGACGGCACCCAGTTCCCCGGCGGATGGTTGAGGAGCGCGAGATCGCGGCGCACCGCGGCCTCGAGCGCAGCGAGCCCCAGGGGCGTCGCGGCGGTCGCGGGCCCGTCGACCGATTGCTCGATAATCGGGGCGTCCGGCATGGGCCGATTATCCCCGACGACCAGTGATCCAACTCGACTGCTTCTACAGCCTATCGTCGCCCTGGGCCTACTTCGCAGGGCCGCGTCTGCAGGACATCGTGCGGCGGCACCGCGTCGCGCTCGTCCTGAAGCCCTTCGACTTCCAGGACGTGGTGCCGCGCACCGGCGGCGTCCCGCTCCGCACGCGCCCCGAGCCGCGCCGCACGTATCACGCACTCGAGCTCGACCGGTGGCGGAAATATCTCGGCATGCCGCTTCAACTCGAGCCGCGCCACTACCCGAAGGACGGCCGGCCGCTCGGCTGGAACAAGCCGGCGGGCTGGATGGTGATCGCCGCCCAGGCGGCCGGCGGCGACGCGCTGCGACTCTCGCATGCGCTGCTGCGCGCGCTCTGGGCGGAGGAGTGCGACACCGCGAATCCCGGCGTGCGGCGTGCCATCGCGATCGAGAACGGCTTCGACGGCGACGCGCTGCTGCTCGCGGAGACGAGCGAGCCGGTGCAATCGATCTATCGCCGAAACAGCGAGGAAGCCGAAGCGCTCGGGGTGTTCGGCGCGCCGACGTTCGTGTTGAACGGCGAGCGCTTCTGGGGGCAGGACCGGCTCGATTTCGTCGATCGAGCGCTCGATGCGCTGCGTGCGAGCGCCTGAATCGACGGCTGTCATCCGGGGCGCAAGCCGGGATCCGCCGCGGCGCCACCTGGACTCGGGCTTTCGCCGGAGCGACGTCAGCGCGTCCGGCGCCGTTTGGACGCCGACGCCGGATCCTTCAGCCGTAGCGCGCTCGCGTAGAGCGCATTCCGCGGCGCGCCGGTGATCGCCGCCGCGAGCTTCACCGCGGTTTTCACCGGCACGTCCACGAGCAGCGCGGCGAGCACGCGCTCGCCTTCCCGATCGTCCCGCGCGGGCGCGGGGGCGCCCGACACGATCACGACGAACTCGCCGCGCACGCGGTTCGGATCGGCTTCGAGCCACGCGCCTGCTGCGCCGAGCGGGCAGACGTGCACGCTTTCGAACGCCTTGGTCAGCTCGCGCGCGAGGACGACCGTGCGCGTTTGCCCGAAGACTTGCGCGAGATCGGCGATGCACTCGAGGATGCGGTGTGGCGCCTCGTAGAACACCAGCGTGTGCGGGAAATCGCGCCACGCCGCGAGCGCCTTGCGTCGCGCGGCCGGCTTCGCGGGCAGAAAGCCGGCGAAGCCGAACGGACCCGGCAACCCCGCGACCGACAGCGCGGCCACTGCAGCGTTCGGACCCGGAATCGGCACGACGTCGAAGCCGGCTTCGCGCGCAGCCGCGACGGCGTATGCGCCGGGGTCGGAGATCGCCGGCGTACCGGCGTCGGAGACCAGCGCGACGTCGTGGCCCTCGCCGAGGCGTTCGAGTACGGTGCTCGCGGCCTCGCGCTCGTTGTGCTCGTGCAGCGCGGCGAGCTTCGCGGCGATGCCGTGATGCGCGAGCAGCGTACGCGTGTGCCGGGTGTCCTCGGCGAACACGAACGCCGCTCCGCGCAGCGTCTCGAGCGCGCGGCCGGTGATGTCGCCCAGATTCCCGATCGGCGTGGCGACCACATATAATCGACCACGTTTCACTTCGCCATGCTTTCCATCCATCGTCGCTCGCGCGCAATCGCTCTCGCGCTTCTCGCCGCCAGCGTCGCATTCTCCTGTGCGTCCCCCCGCCCCGCAACCGCGCCGGAGCGGCCCGCGATCCGCATGCCGGTCGAGCCGCCGGCGCCGACGCCCGCCCCCGCGCCGCCCTCGGCGCCGACGCCAGAGTCGAAACCCGCCGCAGCCGCACCGCCGCCGGCGCCCGCTTCCCCGGCGATCGCAGTCACGCTGCTCCTCCCGCTCGACGCAGCCGAGTTCCGCACTGCCGCCGAAGCGGTGCGCCAGGGATTTTTCGCCGCGATGGCGACAGAAGGACGCAAGCTCGACGTCGTCGTCCGCCGCACCAATGCCTCCGACGACCGGGTGCTCGGGGAGTACCAGGCCGCGGTCGACGCCGGATCGCGGCTAGTCGTCGGCCCGATGACGCGAAGCGGCGTCGCCACGCTCGTGCGCAACCGCAAAGTCCAGGTACCGACGCTCGCGCTGAACCAGCCGGACGGCGGCGGGCCGCTCCCCGCCTCGCTCTACGTGTTCGGTCTCGGCGTCGACGCCGAGGCGCGGCAGATCGCGCGCCAGGCGTGGGCCGACAGCATGCGCACTGCCGCCGCCGTGGGGACGACGTCGCCGCTCTCGCAGCGCAGCCGCGAGGCGTTCAGCGACGAGTTTCTGCTGCTCGGCGGGCGGGTGACCGATGTCGTAGAGCTCCGCGCCGGCGTCGATCCGATCCAGATCCGGGAAGTGATCGACCGCAACCCGCCGCAGTTCGTCTTCCTCGCCGAGTCGGGGGACCGCGCGCGCCTCCTGCGACCCTATGTCGGCAGTCAGATGCCGGTATACGCGACCTCGCAGATCAACACCCAGGCCGACCCGGCGCGCAACCTCGACCTGAACGGCGTGCGCTTTGCCGACATGCCGTGGCTCGTGCGGCCGGACGATCCGGCGATGTCGCGCTATGCGCGCCCGGAGGGCCTGGACGGCGATCTCGCGCGCTTCTACGCGCTCGGTATCGACGCCTACCGCATCGCCGAGCGTCTACTCGACGGCGGGCGTGCGTTCGAGTTTCCCGGTGTCACCGGCCGCATCGTCGTCCAGGGCGGCGGCGTGGTGGAGCGGCGGCCCACCGCGGCGACGTTCCGCGACGGACGCGGCGTCGCGCTCGACTGAGATGAAACCGATGCCGGCGGCAGCGCTTTCCTGGCTTGGGGCAGGACGAGGGGGCGCCGCGAAGCGCACCTCCCCTCTCGGGACGTCGCGACTGACATGACCTCCGAGCGCCAGCGCACCGGCGACGCCGCGGAAGACCTCGCGGCGAAGTTCCTCGAGCGCAAAGGGCTGGCGATCGTCGAGCGCAACTGGCGCTGTCGCGGCGGCGAGATCGACCTCGTGGCGCGCGACGGGAAGACGCTGGTGTTCGTCGAGGTACGGCTGCGGGGCTCGGCGGCATTCGGCGGCGCGCGCGCGAGCATCGACGCGCACAAGCAGCGCCGCATCCTGCTGGCGGCGCGCCTCTACCTCGCCGCGCATCCGGACACCGCCGGCCGTTGCGACGTCGTCCTGCTCGACCGACTGGATACGACGCGCATCGAATGGCTGCGCGATGCGTTCGGCGAGTAGCCGCCTCGTCGGCCTCGTCTGCGCCTTCGCCCTCGCGACGGCTGCCCACGCCCAGAGCGTGCGGCTCCTCGTTCAGAGCTCGCCGCTCGCGGGCTTCCGCTATCACGAGGCGGCGAGCGTCTGGAAGGAGTTGCAGGTCGGCGATCGCCTCGATCTCGTGCGCGAGCCGGCGAATCCGCACGACGCGAACGCCGTGCGCGTCGAGTGGCGCGGGCGGCAGCTCGGTTACGTGCCGCGCAGCGAGAACGCGGCGCTCGCCTGGGCGATGGACCGCGGCGAGCCGGTCGGCGCACGCATCAGCCTGCTTCGCGACCACCGCAACCCGCGGCTGCGCATCGAGCTCGAGGTGTTCGTGGAGTAAACTCGCGCCCCGGGCCCTTGCCGCGGCCACCGACGCCGACGCCGGCGGAAAGCTCACGGAGAACCCACGAGGATCGCCTTTAGCCGATGTCAATCGATCTCGCCGCCCGGGTCGGCAGGCACTTCTCGGACAGCGCGCAGACCAAGCTCGCCGCGGTCGACGCGCTCGCGCCGCCGATCGTGCGCGCGACCGAGGTGATGGTCGCCTGCTTGATGGCGAACGGCAAGATCCTCGCCTGCGGCAACGGCGGCTCGGCCGCCGACTCGCAGCACTTCGCGGCCGAGCTCCTGAACCGGTTCGAGCGCGAGCGCCCCGGTCTCGCGGCGATGGCACTCACCACAGATACCTCGACGCTCACCTCGATCGCCAACGATTACGATTTCCACCAGGTGTTCTCGAAGCAGGTGCTCGCGCTCGGCCAGCCCGGCGACGTGCTGCTCGCGATCTCGACGAGCGGCAACTCCCCGAACGTGATCGCCGCCATCCGCGCCGCTCACGAGCGCGACATGAAGGTGGTCGCCCTCACCGGCAAAGGCGGCGGCGAGGCCGGGAAGCAGCTCGCGTCCGCCGACATCCACATCTGCGTCCCGCACGCGGTGACCGCGCGCATCCAGGAGGTGCACCTCCTCGCGCTGCACTGCCTGTGCGACGGTATCGACTGTCTGCTATTGGGAACGGAGTGAACCCCCGCATGAATCGACTTGTCCCGCCAGGCTCCACTCTCCTGCCCGCGATCCTGCTCGTGCTCGTCGCCGCCTTCCTCGCGTCGGGGTGCGTGCCGGTCGTCGTGGGCGCGGCCGCCGTGGGCGGCACGGCCGTCGCGATGGACCGCCGCACCGCCGATACGCAGCTCGCCGACGAACGCATCGAGTTCAGCGCCTCCAAGTGGATCGGCGAAAAGATCCTCGAGCAGGGCCACGTGAACATTACGAGCTACAACAAGACCGTGCTCCTCACCGGCGAGACGACGACCGAGGCGCTGAAGCAGGAAGTCGGCAAGCTCGCCGCCGGGGCGGCCGGCGTGAGGGACGTCGTGAACGAGATCGCGATCGGTCCGCTCACGCCGCTCAGCTCGCGCTCGCACGACGCCTACCTGACGAGCGTGATAAAGGCGCGCTTCGTCGGCGAGCAGAAGTTCAACCCCGTGTACGTCAAGGTGATCACCGAGAACGGGGTCGTGTACCTCATGGGGCTCGTGACGCGAAAGGAAGCCGACGAGGCAACCAACATCGCGCGCCACGTCAGCGGCGTGAAGCGGGTGGTGCGCGTGTTCGAGTACATCCCCGACCCGCCGCCGGCGAAGCCAGCGCCGAAGACCTGACGCCCTGTCGCCCCGGCGAAAGCCGGCCGCGGTCGCCGCGAGAGCGTGACGGCTACGCCCGCAGCCGCCGCTGCAGGAACCTCATCAGGCCCCCGAGCACCGGCAGCTTCGCGTAGAGCTCCTCGGCCGCGTCCCAATAGTCGCGGTGATAGCTGATCCGGCCGTCGGGCGAGCGTCGCGCCCCGCGTGTGCTCCCAGCGCTCGAGCACGGAAAAGCTCGGCTCGCTCAGCTGGTCGAACATATGCGCGTACGCCTGCTGCACCCCGGCGACGCCGGTGACCTCGTTGAACGGATCTTTGAAGAACGCATCCACCGCGTAGTACCGACCGATGTCCTCGACCGACGAGGTGCGCGAAGAGCGCGCAGAGGTTCGGGTAGGTGCGGCGATTGCGAGGCCGGCGATGCCGGCGCCGACGACCGCTATGCGCATGGCCGAGCCGTCACGTCCGACCGTCATGTCCAACCACGTCCAACCCGCGCTCAGCCGTCCCGCCGGTCGTGGGTGATTACCGCGTAGGCGGAGTGGTTGTGGATCGACTCGAAGTTCTCGCACTCGACGGTGAACGCTTCGATCCGGCCATCGCGTGCGAGATCGAGCGCGACGTCGCGCACCAGGTCCTCGACGAACTTGGGGTTGTCGTACGCCGTCTCGGTCACGAACTTCTCGTCGGGCCGCTTGAGCAGCCCCCAGAGCTGACACGAGGCATGCCGCTCCGCGACCGCGACGAGATCCTCGATCGCGAGCTCGCCGGCCGCGCGCGAGGCGTCCGGGCCCGCGAGGGTGGCGGCGATCGTCACGTGCGACCGCTGGTTGTGCGCGCCGTATTGCGAGATCTGTTTCGAGCACGGGCAGAGGCTCGTTACCGGCACCTCGACGGTCAGCGTGACTCGGCAGCGTCCCGGTCGCGCTTCGGCGCTCAGCCCCGCCGAGTAGTCCATCAGGCTCGTCACCCCCGAGACCGGCGCGGCCTTGGAGAGAAAGAAGGGAAAGCGCGCGTCGAGCCACCCCGAATCGGCACCGAGCCGCTCGAGCATCCGGCCGGCGAGCGTCCGGAACGCGGTCACGCCGAGCGGCTGGGCGGCGCCCGGCAGCAACTCGACGAATCGCGACATATGGGTGCCCTTGAGGTGCGCCGGCAGACCGACCGCCATTTCGAAAGTCGCGACCGTCGCCTGGACCGAGCCGTCCGCGCACCCCACGGTGACCGGGTGACGCACCCGTCGGACGCCGACTCGGTCGATGCGGATCGAGCGCTCGTCGGGCAGCGCCTGGACGTCGGGCAAAAGGAGATCGAGTGGGGCGTTCATGGCTCCGCAGAGGAAGGGTTACGGTGAGCGTTGCGCGGGGTAAGCGCGGGGAGCGGGTCAGCGGGCGAGCAGCCGCTCGATCTCGCCGGTCAGCTTGCGGTCCAGAGGCTCGGTGCGGGTGTCGAACGACACGACCGTCGCGCCGTCGCGATCGACCAGGTATTTGTGGAAGTTCCACCGCGGCGGTTTGCCGGTCTTCGAGGCCAGGTCACGGAAGAGCGGGTTTGCGCCCGCGCCGGCGACCGAGGACTTCGCGAACAGCGGGAAGCTCACGCCGTAGTTGACCTGGCAGAAGTCAGCGATCTGCCGGTTGGAGCCCGGCTCCTGCCCGCCGAAGTCGTTGGCGGGGAAACCGAGGACGACCAGGCCCCGGTCGCGGTAGCGCCGGTAGAGTTGCTCCAGGCCCTGGTACTGCGGCGTGTAGCCGCACTCGCTCGCCGTATTGACGATCAGCAGGACCTTGCCGCGGAACTGGCAGAGCGAGGTCGACTCGTCCTGCAGGTTGACGAGCTTGCGGTCGAGCAACGCCGGGCATACGCCACCGCTCGCGGCGCCCTCCGGCGCGGCCGAGACGGCACCCGCCACGGCCATGAGGAGGACGAGCGGGATACCGACCGGAGTACCGAGGAGCCCCGCGAAAACCATGTTTGTCCTAGGCATTAGAGGTATTCTTTGCTAAGTTACGTCCGTGGCGGCCGTCTGTCAATGATCTGTCTATGGCAAACTGAATTTGTCCATGTCAAACGGACTTCCAATGGCGATGACCGATGTCCGGGACCTGGACGAAGCGCCGCTGTCCATCAGCGCAGTGGAGCGCGATACCGGCATCTCGAAGGACACGTTGCGGGTCTGGGAGCGGCGCTACCGTTTCCCGGTGCCGGAACGCGACGAGCACGGCGAGCGGGCTTACTCGCGGGCGCAGGTGGAAAAGCTCCGCGCCCTCAAGCGCCTGATCGATCGCGGCCATCGTCCGAGCAAGATCATCGGCTGCTCGATGGACGCCCTGATCGACTTGATCGAGCGCGCTCCCGCGACGGCCGCACCGCCCGCGAGCCGCGGCCTCGACCCGATGATCGAGATGGTCCGCGCCCATCGTGTCGGCGAGCTGCGGCAGGCGCTCGGCCAGCAGCTGATGCGTCAGGGGTTCGCCCAGTTCCTCATCGAGACCGTGGGGCCGCTCACGCAGGCGATCGGCGACAGCTGGATGCGCGGCGGCCTGGAAGTGTTCGAGGAGCATCTGTACAGCGAGACGCTGCAAGGGGTGCTCCGCAACGCGATCGCGTCGGTGCCGCGTCACGATCGGCCGCCGCGGCTCGTGCTCACGACGTTCCCGAACGAGCTGCACGGGCTCGGGCTGCTGATGGCCGAGGGCATGTTCGCGCTCGAGGGCGCGACCAGCATTGCGCTCGGCACGCAAACGCCGATCCGCGAGATCGCGGCCGCGACGACGAGCCAGCAGGGCGACGTGGTCGCGCTCTCGTTCAGCCTGTCCTACCCCGTCAACCAGGCGCTCGAGGGGCTGGAGGAGCTGCGCGCGCGGTTGCCGCGCGGCATCGAGATCTGGGCGGGCGGGACGAACCCCGGGATCGTGCGCCGGCCGGTCGCCGGGGTCACTGCGATACCGGAGCTCGCGACGATCCCGGTGCTCGTCGCACGATGGCGCGCCGCGCACGAGCGCAGCTGATGGCCCGAGTCGCTCGCAGTCGAGAAGCATCCGGCGACCTCCTGATCGGGCGCTTTCGCGCCACCCCCGGTTCTACGCACGATCCGCGGAGGCGGATGAGGGCGCCTGCGCAACGCGCCCGGTAATCCGGTCCGCATCCCGCCGCCGCGCCGCTTCGCGCCCGAAGCGATCACTCGCGCCGCGCTGGACGCGATGCGGCAGCGCTTCCCGGATCGCGCCGGGGTCGCTCGACGAGTTCGCGTGGCCGGTCACGCGGGCGGACGCCCGCGCCGCGCTCCAGGATTTCGTCGCCCACCGGCTCGGCGCCTTTGGGCCCTATCGGGAGGCGATGTGGACGGACACCCGTTCGCCTGGCGCTCGGCGATCTCCGCGCCGATCAACCTTAAGCTAGCGGCCATCCTCGACCGGCAGGACGCCCTCTAGAAGCGGTGCGCATCCCGGCCCCCGGGCGGCCCCCGGCGACTTCTAGGGGGAACTCTCTGGAAAATGGGGTAAATCTCCGAGAGATTTCAACAAACCGTTTGATAAACTTCTCGGCGTCATGGCGTCGCCGATGCTCTATCCCGAGATCTTCAAGTCCCTCGAGCGGGTGCGCTGGAGCATGGCGGACGACGTGCCCTGGGAGAGCTTCGATCGGGCCGCGCTGTCCGACGAGCAGGCGCAGACGATCAAGATGAACGCCATCACCGAGTGGGCCGCCCTCCCGGCTACCGAGATGTTCCTGCGCGACAACGCCGACGACAGTGATTTCTCGGCGTTCATGTCGGTCTGGTTCTTCGAGGAGCAGAAGCACTCGCTCGTCCTCATCGAGTATCTGAAGCGCTTCTGCCCCGACCTGGTGCCGAGCGAGGACGAACTGCACGCGGTGCGGTTCCTGTTCGACGCCGCACCGCCGCTCGAGACCCTCATGCTGCATTTCTGCGGCGAGATCCGGTTGAACCACTGGTACCGCTGCGCCGAGCACTGGCACACCGAGCCGGTCATCAGAGCGATCTATCAACTCATCTCGAAGGACGAGGCGCGGCACGGCGGCGCGTACCGGCAGTACATGACCCGCGCCATCGAGCGGCGCGGCGACGACGCGCGCGCGGCATTCGCCAAGATCGGGATGCTGATGGCGAGCCCGGGACGCAGCGGCAAGCCGCTCCACCCGACCAACCTGCACGTGAACCGGGACATGTTCCCGCACGACACGGTGCAGTCGAAGCTGCCCGACCCGGAGTGGCTCGAACACTGGCTCGACGAGCAGATCCGGTTCGACAAGCGCTGGGAGGCGAAGGTCGTGCAGTCGATCCTGCGCAATCTCTCGCTCCTTTTCAACCGGCCGATCCTCACGGTGCAGGAGCTCAACCGGTACCGCAAGTCGCTCGGGCGGCAGGCCGCCAAGCTCAAGGTCGCCTGAGCGGTCGTCGCCCCGGCGTTCGTCGGGGTTCAGGCGCGCTTTCCGGATCGCGGCGTACGCCGGGATGACGGAACCCCTCTGCTACACTGCCTCGCATGCCGCTGACCTTCTACTACGGCGCAGGGTCTCCTTACACTTGGCGCGTCTGGCTCGCGCTCGAGCACAAAGCGATCCCCCACGAACGCAAGGTGCTGTCGTTCGCCGACGGGGATCTCAAGCAGCCGGCGTTCCTCGCCGTCAATCCGCGCGGCCGGGTGCCCGCCATCGTCGACGGCGACCTGCGGCTGTACGAGTCTGCCGCGATCGTCGAATACCTCGACGACGCCTACCCCGATTACGGCAAGCGCCTTTTCCCCGGCGCGGCGGGCGACCGCGCGCTCGTCCGGCGCTTCGTGTGCGAGGCCGACAGCTACTTCGCGCCGGCGATGAACCGGCTCGCGCGTCTCGTGCTCTTCACGAAGCAGGAGGAGTGGAACGCCGAGCGGATCGCGAGCGCGCGCGATGAGCTGGCGGGCGAGCTCGAGCGGTGGGCAGGCGGGATTCGCGGCGACTATCTCGCCGGCACGCTGTCGGCCGCCGACTTCACGCTCTATCCGATGATCGCGCTCGCTCTCCGATGCGAGAAGAAGAAGCCGGACCTCGGCTTGCTCGACCGGATGCCGGCGCGGATCAACGCCTGGATGCAGGGCGTGGAGATCCTGCCGTTCTTCACCAAGACCTGGCCCGCGCATTGGAAGTGACCCCGCACGCCGCATCCGGCTTCGAGCGCAAGATCGCTGCGCCGGACGGTTTCGCCGCGCGGGTCGCCGCGCTCCCACGTCCGCTCGTCTTCACCAACGGCGTCTTCGACATTCTGCACCGCGGGCACGTGACGTATCTCGCCCAGGCGCGCACGCTCGGCGCAAGTCTCGTCGTCGGCGTCAACTCGGATGCCTCGGTGAAACGACTCGGCAAGGGCGATGACCGGCCGCTGAACGCACTCGCCGACCGCATGGCGGTGCTGGCGGCGCTCGAGGCGACGAGCCTCGTGACGCCGTTCGACGAGGACACGCCGCTCGCACTGATCGTCGCGGCCCGCCCGGACGTGCTCGTCAAGGGCGGCGACTGGCAGCCCGGCGACATCGTCGGCGCGCGCGAAGTGCGCGGCTGGGGCGGTGCCGTCCTCGCCATCCCCTTCGAGCACGAGCGCTCGACCACCGCGCTCCTCGCGCAGATCCGGCGCAGCTGAGGCGCTCACTTCGGCCGCGGGCTCTCCAGTTTCGCGTCGGGCACCGACAGCCGCTGGGCCCGGGCCTGCGTTACCGCGTTGGCCACCGCTCGCGCGACATTGCGTACCTCTTCCTGCAGTCTCCGCGGTGCGGATGCGATCGCGAGCGTCCAGCCAATCGAGCGAAAGGTCGTAGTCGGGGTCGGCGTAACCCTTGCCGGCCTTGCGGGTAAGCGGCGCTTTTCGACCCGCGTTGTAGTTCTGCCACGCGATCTCCCCGAGGCGCCCGATCGCCGCGCGCTCGGCATCGAATTCCGGGTCGACGAACGATGCCGCGAAGCGTTCGGCGAAGGCGGCGCGCGTGAGGGTGGGAGACGCCTGCCCGGTCCTGACGCTGAGCCGCTTGCTCATGCGCGGCTCGCGCGCCAGTCGATCTCGGCACAGCGCGTCGGCGCACAACACTGGAGGAACACCGCGGCGACTCTCTCGCGGTTCTCCGGCGAACCCTGCTTGAGGCGCCGACTGACGGCCGCCCGGACTTCCGCCGGCCGATGGTGCATCAGGAGCTCCTTCACGAGCGGCTCCAGGTAATCCACGGCGATGCGAGCCACGAGCCCGTCGGCCTTGAAGCGCTCGTCACGGGCGATGCGACGGAGAATCGCGGTGTCCATGTCCTTCGGGACAGCAGCTGGCGTGCCCGGCGGCAGGTTTGCCCGCCGGGCACAACGCGGAACTGTCACCTGGGGAGCGGATACTGCCGATCTGCCGCCGGCTGCCGGCGTGAGGGGCGTTGCCTCAGCCCGCGCTATCCCGAGCTTTCCCCTGAGAAAACATCGGACTCCGCGCTTGATCTTTAGTACTCCGGTAGGCAAGATCCGGGCCACGCGACGGGCGCGACCGTCCAGCCGCGAACCTGGAGCAAGCGAACTGAAAGCACACCTCGCAACGAGCTGGAGCGTGGCCGAGTCGGCCGAGCTCTACGGCATCCGGCGGTGGGGGGCGGGCTACTTCGATCTCGCCGACGACGGCACGGTCGCGGTCAGCATCCCGTTCAACGGCAGCCGCGCGCGGGTGAGCCTGCTCGACATCATCGCCGGCATGCAGCAGCGCGGCCTGCAGATGCCGGTCCTGCTCCGCATCGAGAACATCCTCGATGCCCAGGTGTCGCTCCTGAACGAGAGCTTCGGCCGGGCGATGCGCTCGCTCGACTACCGCGGCAGCTACCGCGGCG
The DNA here is from genome assembly GCA_963754305.1 of uncultured beta proteobacterium. Lineage (GTDB taxonomy): Bacteria > Pseudomonadota > Gammaproteobacteria > Burkholderiales > SG8-39 > DATEDA01. The sequence continues at coordinate 142,318 of CAVWFR010000049.1, forward strand.
TGTTCCCGATCAAGGTCAACCAGCAGGCCATGGTGATCGAGGAAATCGCGCACTTCGGCGCGCGCTACAACCATGGCCTCGAGGCCGGCAGCAAGGCCGAGCTTCTCATCGCGCTCGCCACGATGGAGCCGGAGTCGGGCTACATCGTCTGCAACGGCTACAAGGACACCGAGTTCATCACGCTCGGCCTGCAGGCGATCAAGCTCGGCTATCGCTGTTTCTTCGTGCTCGAGACGCCGACCGAGCTGCCGATCGTCCTGGAGACGAGCCGCGCGCTCGGCATCCGGCCGATGCTCGGGATGCGCGTGAAGCTCGCCTCCCGCGTCGGCGGCGCGTGGAACGAGTCGAGCGGCGACCGCAGCATCTTCGGTCTCACCACCTCGCAGATCGTCGAGCTGATCGATTCGCTCAAGCGCCACGAGATGCTCGACTGCCTGCAGCTCCTGCACTACCACCTCGGCTCGCAGATCCCGAACATCCGCGACATCCGGAGCGGCGTGCTCGAGGCCGGCCGGTACTACGTCGACCTGAAGCAGGAAGGCGCACCGCTCGGGTTCCTCGACCTCGGCGGCGGCCTGGCCGTGGACTACGATGGCTCGCAGACGAACTACGACTACAGCAAGAACTATTCGCTCGACGAATACTGCCTCGACGTGGTCGAGCAGATCATGAGCGTGCTCGACCCGCTGGGGATCGAGCACCCGGTCATCATCACCGAGTCGGGCCGCGCGACCGTCGCCTACTCGTCGGTGCTCCTCTTCAACATCCTCGACGTGACGCGCTTCGAGCCGGCCGAGGTACCCGCGCCGGCCGCGAGCCATCACGAGCACGAGCTGATCGGCAACCTGCGCGAGTCGCTGAAGAGCATCAATCCCCGCAACCTCCAGGAGTGCTACAACGACGCGGTGTACTACCGCGAGGAGCTGCGCGAGCTCTTCAAACGCGGCCAGACCCGCTTGCGCGAGCTGTCGCTCGCCGAGGACATCTTCCTCGAGATCGTGCGCTCGATCGTCAAGGAGCTCCAGAGCGTGAAGCGCGTGCCGCCAGGGCTCGACGGCCTGGAGCAGTCGCTTTCGGACATCTACTACGGCAACTTTTCGGTGTTCCAGTCGCTGCCCGACGTGTGGGCGATCGAGCAGATCTTCCCGGTCATGCCGGTCCATCGCCATGGCGAGCCGCCGACGCGGGCCGCGATCATCGCCGACATCACCTGCGACTCCGACGGGAAGATCGACCAGTTCATCGACACGCGCGGCATCCGCAAGACGCTGCCGGTCCACCCCCTCGTGGACGGCCAGCCCTACTATTTCGGCGTGTTCCTGGTGGGCGCCTATCAGGAGACCCTCGGCGACCTGCACAATCTGATGGGCGACACCAACGTCGTGAGCGTGCGTATCAACGCCGACAGCACGTTCGATTTCGTGCGGGAGATCAGCGGGGACAGCATTTCCGATGTCCTGAGCTACGTCGAATACCAGCCCCAGCAGCTCCTCGAGCAGTTCCGCAAGACCGCCGAGCAGGCGGTCCGGAAGGGCCGCATCTCGGTGGCCGAGCGGCAGGCGGTGATGGAAGGCTTCGCGGCGAGCCTGCGCGGCTACACCTACTACGAAGACTGAAGCCGGAGGGTCCGCGACATGGCCAAGGTGTTGATCGTCGGCGCCGGCGGCGTCGGCCAGGTCGTCACGCACAAGTGCGCGCAGGTCCCCGAGGTGTTCGGCGAGATCGTGCTCGCGAGCCGCACCGAGGAGAAGTGCAAGCGCATCGCCGCGCAGATCGAGCGGCCGATCAAGACCGCGCAGGTGGACGCCGACGACGTCGGGCAGATGAGCGCGCTGATCGAGCGCGAGAAGCCGGCGATCGTGATCAACGTCGCGCTGCCCTACCAGGACCTGCCGATCATGGACGCTTGCCTGGCGACCGGCGTGGATTACCTGGACACCGCGAACTACGAGCCGCGCGACACGGCCAAGTTCGAATACGGCTGGCAGTGGGCCTACCACGACCGCTACCGCGAACGCGGAATCATGGCGCTTCTCGGCAGCGGCTTCGACCCGGGCGCGACCAACGTGTTCACCGCCTACCTGGCGAAGCACCACTTCGACACGATCGAAGAGCTCGATATCATCGACTGCAACGCCGGCGATCACGGCCAGCCGTTCGCGACCAACTTCAACCCCGAGATCAACATCCGCGAGATCACGTCGCCCGGCCGCTACTGGGAGGACGGCGCCTGGAAGACGACCGAGCCGCTCGCGGTGAGCCGCATGCACGACTTTCCCGAGGGCATCGGTCCGAAGAAAATCTTCCTGCTGTATCACGAGGAGCTCGAATCGATCGTGAGGCACTTCCCGACCCTGCGCCGCGCGCGGTTCTGGATGACGTTCTCCGAGAACTACCTGACCCACTTGCGCGTGCTCGGCAACGTCGGCATGACCTCGATCAAGCCGGTCCCGTTCCAGGGCCAGGAGATCGTTCCGCTGCAGTTCCTCAAGGCCCTGCTACCCGATCCCGCGAGCCTCGGTCCGTTGACCAAGGGCAGGACCTGCATCGGGTGCCTGGTGCGCGGGCACAAGGACGGCAAGGAGAAGCTCGCGTTCGTCTACAACATCTGCGATCACGAGGAGACGTATCGCGAGGTCCAGGCGCAGGCGATCTCCTACACCACCGGCGTGCCGGCGATGATCGGGGCCAAGCTGATGGTCACCGGCCAGTGGCGAGGCAAGGGCGTGTTCAACCTCGAGCAGTTCGACCCCGACCCGTTCATGGCCGACATGAACCGCCACGGACTGCCCTGGACGGTGATCGAGCCCGATGCGCCGATGGGCTGAGGCCCGCCGGCCGGCCCGGTGGGCGTACTGGGGTGCGCACTCGGGTGCGAACTGAGCGGTTCCGGCGGCTCGATCCGCACCGGGTCCCCTCGCCTTGCTTCGTCGTCGACGAGTGGGCGGTCGAGGAGAACCTGCGCGTGCTCGAGCGCGTCCAGCGGGCGAGCGGGGCGAAGGTCCTGCTCGCGCTCAAGGCGTTCTCGATGTGGCACCTCGCGCCGCTCGTCGCGAGATACCTCGCCGGCACCTGCGCGAGCGGCCTGCACGAGGCACGGCTCGGGCGCGAGGCGTTCGGCGGCGAGGTGCATACCTTCTCGGCCGCCTATACCGAGCGCGATCTAGCGGAGATCCTGGAGATCTCCGACCACGTGGTGTTCAACTCCTTCGCGCAATGGGAGCGGTTCCAGCCGCTCGTGCGGGCGGCGCGCGAGCGCCGGCCGCGGCTCCGCTACGGCTTGCGCGTGAATCCGGAGCGCTCGGAGGGCGAGAATCCGCTCTACGATCCGAGCGCGCCGTACTCGCGGCTCGGCATCCCGCGCTCGCAGTTTCGAGGCGACCTCGCCGGCATCAGCGGGCTGCACTTCCACACCCTCTGCGAGCAGGACTTCCCGCCGCTCGCACGGACCGTCGAGGCGTTCGAGGAGAAATTCGGCGAATTCCTGCCCGGCATGGAATGGGTGAACTTCGGCGGCGGGCATCACATCACGCGCCCCGACTACCAGGTGGACGACCTCGTCCGGCTGCTGCGCGACTTCCGCGCCCGGCACGGGGTCGAGCTGTACCTCGAGCCGGGCGAGGCGATCGCGCTCGACGCCGGCGTGCTCGTCGCCGAGGTGCTGGACCTCCCGTGGAACGGCATGCCGCTCGCCATCCTCGACACGTCCGCCACCTGCCACATGCCGGACGTGATCGAGGCGCCCTACCGCCCGCGGATCATCGACGCCGGCGGCCCCGGCGCGGCGCCGCACACTTACCGCCTCGGCGGCCAGACCTGCCTCGCCGGCGACGTGATCGGCGATTACTCGTTCGCGGCGCCGCTCCATGTCGGCAGCCGCCTCGTGTTCGAGGACATGGCGATCTACTCGATGGTCAAGACGACGACCTTCAACGGCATCCGACTGCCGAGCATCGCAGTGTGGAACTCGGAGACCGACCGGCTCCGCATCGTGCGCGAGTTCGGGTACGAGGAATTCAAGGGGCGATTGTCGTGAAACGCGAGCGCGTTCCCGCGCCGGCGGCGAGCCCGCGCCGGAGACGGCCGGCGCACTTGCGCTTTCTCGGCACCGAGCTCGAAGACATCGCGCCGGAGGCGGCGCGCTTTCATGTCCTGCCCGTGCCGTACGAGAAGACGGTGTCGTACGGCGGCGGCACCGCGAAAGGGCCCGCCGCGATTCTCGCCGCGTCGGGCCAGCTCGAGCGCTGGGACGGCCGCAGCGACCCGGGCGCACAGGGCATCTACACCTGGCCCGCCATCGATTGCAGACCGAAGGCCGAGAACGTCATCGCCGCGATCGCTGCCTCGGTGGCGCGCATCTTGGCGCTCGGAAAGATGCCGGTCGTGCTCGGCGGCGAGCACACCGTCACCGGTGGGGTCGTCCGCGGCTACCTCGACGCCGGCATCCGCGACTTCGGCGTGGTGCAGATCGACGCGCATGCGGATCTGCGCGACCGCTACGAGGGCGATCCGCTCAGCCACGCTTCGGTGATGCGCAGAGTGGTCGAGGCGGGCATTCCGCTCTTCCAGCTCGGCAACCGCGCCTACTCCGAGGAGGAACGGGAAGCGCGCGCGCGCTACAACGTCCGCTACCTGGACGCCGACCAGCTCGTGCCGGCGCGCATCGATTCGATTACTCTGCCCGACGACTTCCCCGAGCGGGTGTTCTTCACCCTCGACGTCGACGGCATCGACCCGTCGGTGCTGCCCGCCACCGGGACACCGGTGCCCGGGGGCCTGGGCTGGTACCAGACGCTCGGGCTCTTCGAGTCGGTCGCGCGGCAGCGGCGGATCATCGGGTTCGATCTGCTCGAGTTCGCGCCGATCCCGGGGTTTCACGCCTTCGACTTCGCCGCGGCCTTTCTCGTCTACAAGCTGATGGGCATCGTGCAGCGCGCGGACAGTGCCCGTCTCGCAACAGCGTTCTAGAGCTTGAGCTCCATGTAGATCGCCCCCGGCAGCGGATTGCTGTAATAGGCCGGGATCTCGGCGAAGCCGAACGAGCGGTAGAGCTCGCGCGCTTCCATCATCGGCTCCAGCGTGTCGAGCATCAGGCGGCGGTAGCCGATCGTCCGCGCGGCGTCCACGACGGCCGCTGCGAGCGCCTTGCCCAGGCCGCGCCCACGCTCGGCCGGACGCACGTAGAGCCGCTTCACCTCGCCCGAGCTCTTGTCGAAACGCCGGAGCGCGATGCAACCCACGGCCTCCTCGCCGCGCACCAGGAGCAGCAGCCGGCCCTTGGGCGCCGCGTATTTGCCCGGCAGGGTCGCGAGCTCCTGCTCGAAATCCTGGAAGCCGAGGTCGACGCCGATCCACTCCGCGTAGTCGCGGAAGAGGCGCCGCACGTCGTCCAGCCGCGGTGGGTTGGCCGCGTCGACGATCGCGTACGGCGGGACGAGCAGCTCGCTCATTGGACTACCCTCGCGCCTCCAGCGCTCAGGGGTTCGCCCTTGGGACGGCCCGGCGGGCTCACGGCGTCTCGCGCTCACCGTGCCTGCGCATCAGCGCCGCAGTCTCGACGGCCCAGCTCTCCTGCGCGGCGTCGAGCGTCGCGATGATCCGCTCGCGCTCGACCGGGAGCTTCTCCTGCGACAGCTTGAAGCGCGCGTCGAGTCTCGTCACCTCGATCGTGAACGCGACGATCGCGCCCAGCATCCGGTCGATGTACTCGCGCCGCATATCCGGGAAGCGCGCCGCGTAGGACGGATCGTGCAGAGCGCAGAGTTTCGCCTGCTGCGCATGCTTCTCGTCACGGTCCTCGATGATCCGGACGGGGCCGTACGCGTGCACCGCGACGTAGTTCCACGTCGGCACCGACTCGGCGCGCTCGTAGTGGCTCGGCGAGACGTACGCGTGCGGCTCGGCGAAGATCGTCATGGCCTCCCGTCCACCGGCGAAGTCGCGCCACTGCGGGTTGGCCCGGGCGATGTGCGCGAGCAGGCGCACCTCGTCGCCGTCGACGTCCACACCGATCGGCAGGTGCGTCGCGCGCAGACCGGCCTCGCCGTGGGAGACGAGCGCCGCGAAGGAATGCGCGCGCATGAACGCGACGAGCGTCGGGCGATCGTCGACGCGATTATGGGGCGGGGTGTACATCCTTCTCCTCCTCAGCCCGGGCACTCGCGCACATCGGACCCGGCAAATCCGTCCTTCAGCGCGGCAAACCGCAGCCGCACCGGCTCCGGCGCATCGCGGAGCTGCACGAAGACGCGCGCCCCCGAGCCGTCGCGCGGCCCGACCTGCGCGCCCTGTACGCCCCGCTTGCGCAAAACGTCCGCGCGGGTATTGGCGGCGTCCTCGGTGCGGAACACGCCGAGCGAGATCGCGTTGCGCCACTGCGGCTCGTCGCTGATGACCAGCGAATCGTCGACGCCCAGTTTCTTCAACTCGGCGGCGCGCTGCGCCGCCGCGACCCGCGTCGGGAGCGGCGCGATGTACACCCACCACCGCGCCGCGTCGTCCGACCGCCGCTGCGCGACCTTCAGCCCGCCCGCGAGCGCGGCGACCGCCTCTTCCGCGCGCGCCGCGTCGGCGGGGGCCAGCGGCCCGAGCTCGAGGCACGCGATCCCGCGGCGCGACGCCGTGAGCCGCGCGAGCTCCGCGGGCGGAACCAGCCGAATGCGCTCCGGCTGAAGCTGCTGCCCGGTCGGATCGCCGGAAGCGGATGGATATTGCGTCACGTAGTAACGGTACGCGAAGTACATGACGTTCGCGAACAGCAACGCCAAGAACGCCGTTCTCATGCCGCGCGGCGCAGGCTCACCTCGGCGGAGTGGAACCGCTCCGGTCCGCCGGCGGTGTCGACGATCAACGCTCCGTCCTCCGCCACCCCCGAAGCGACCCCCTCGACCGTGCGTTCGGGCGCGACCGACAGTCGCACACGCTGCCCCTGCCACGCGTGGCGCCGCAACCAGTCTTCGCGGAAGGCGCTGAAGCCGTCGCGCGCGAACACGGTCGCGGCGCCGGCGAGCTCCGACAGAACTCGTCCGGCGAGCGCATTGCGCGACGGCGCCGCCCCCGCGTCGACGAGGTCGGCAACCGGCCGGCCGAGTGTCTGCCGCGCCGCCGCTGGAAGACGAACGTTGAGTCCGACCCCGATGACGGCCGCGGCGCCGCGCTCGCAGCTCGAGACCTCGCCGAGGACGCCCCCGAGCTTGGCGCCCCCGAGCAGGACGTCGTTCGGCCACTTGAGCGCCGCGCCCGTCACGCCCAGCGCCTCGAGGGCGCGCACGCACGCGACCCCGGCTGCGAGCGAGAGTCCGCCGAGCGCCGCTGCATCCCGCTCGAACCGCCACAGAAGCGAGAGGGTGAGGCTCGTCCCCAGTCCCGAATACCAGCGTGCGCCGCGCCGCCCGCGTCCGGCATGCTGCAGCTCGCAGACGAGCGCCATGCCGGAGGGCGCGCCGCACGCTGCACGCGCCGCGAGGGCCGCATTGGTCGACGCGCAATCGTCGAGAACTTCGAGACCGATCGCGCTCGCGCGCGCGTCGAGCGCGGCGCGGATGGCCGCAGCGTCCAGCGCGTCGAACCGCGCGGCCAAGCGGTAGCCGCGCCCGAGTGGCCGCTCCACGGCGAGCCCCTGCCCCTCGAGCTCGCAGATCGCCTGCGCGACGGCTGCGCGCGCGAGCCCCAGCACGGCCGCGATCTCTTCGCCGGAGCGGTTCCGCCCGTCCGCGAGGAACCTGAGAACGTCGAAGCTGGAGCTGCGCACTATAGGAACCAAACCAGGAACCAAACCGGGAACCGAACCTGGGACAAGAGCGGGGATGGCAGCGGACGAAAGCGTAACCAAGGCCCGGGGAACGAGCAGCGATGCTAGCACAGCGCTCGTGCGCGCCGCCCCGGGCGGCCGGCCGGTCGGGCGAGCGGCGGTCAGCCGTGCGCGATCCGATGCAGGCCTTCGAGCACGAGGTTGTCGTGGAGGCGGAACGGAATCGAGAGCCGCGGCGCGACCGCCCGCGCCGCGCCCCCGGAGAGCAGGCAGATCAGCGCCGGGTGTCCGCCGTGATGCATCCGGTACACGCGCTCGACTGCGCCCGCGAGCGCGTGATGGCTGCCGCTCACGATCGCATCGACGGTCTGGTTCGGAGAATCGACGTACTGGCCGTCGGCATCGGGCAGCGCAGCGGTGCCCTCGTGCAGCGATCGGATCATGAGGCCGATTCCCGGCAGGATCACGCCGCCGGCGAACGTGCCGCCCGCGTCGACGAAGTCGATCGTCGTCGCCGTGCCGCACACGACGACGAGCACCGGCTTGCCGCCCACCAGGGCCCGCGCGCCGATCATCGCCGCCCAACGGTCCGAGCCGAGCTGGGCCGGGTTGCGGTAGCCGTTCCGCACGCCGCACTGCTCGGGCTGCGAGACGAGCCAGAGCGGCGCCGGCGCCGCGGGCCACACCTCGAGCACACGTATCATCGTCGAGCGCGCGCGCGTGCCGGCGACGTTGGAGATGACGATGCGATGCGGGGCGGGAAACTTACGCCAGGCCGCGGCGAGCTCCGGGATTTCCGCAAGTAGCGCGTGGCCGGACTCGATGCAGTTGTCCGCGGCAACCCCCTCGCCGGTCGCACGATACCGGCCCCACTTCACGAACGTGTTGCCGACGTCGACGAGCAGGTTATAGGGTGTCGTGGCCATCGCGGGCGGGGAGTGTACCCCACGCGCATGCGCCGGGCCGCGCGCGGGACCTTGAGCGGAGTGTCTAGCGCCGGGCGACTGCGGCCGCCGAACGCCCCACGCCCCACGCCGCGAGCTGTGTTCGCAGCTTGGCCAGCTGCGATTCCGTCAGCGGCCACGCGGAGGGGGGTCGCGTCGGCCCACAGTCTTCGCCCATCAGCTGCAGGGCGGCCTTCACCACGGTGACGTTGGTCCCGTTCTGCTCTTCCGCCCGCAGGTCCTCGAACGGCGCCATGACGTCGATCAGGCGCCGCGCCAGGCTGAAGTCGCCCGCTTCCAGGGCCGAATGGATGGCGACGGAGTGCTCGGGCCAGACGTTGATCAGGCCCGATGTGAAGCCGCGGGCGCCGACGGCAAAGAACGGGGGCGCCCAAGGCTCGGCCAGGCCATCCACCCAGACGATCTCCGGACTGCAGCGCCGGATCGCCTCCGCCAGCCGCAGCGGCGTCGGACACGCCCACTTGACGCCCGCGACGCCGGGCACACCGCAAAGCTTCTCGATGGCGTCGAGACCGATGCCGTCGTTGCGCAGGTAGAGCATGATCGGCAATCCTTCGGCCGCGTCCGCGATCCGCTGGATGTAGCTCACCACGCCGCGGGGCGATACGAATGGATCGGGCGGTTGATGCACCATGAGCGCGTCCGCTCCAGCGGCGCGCGATGCCTTCGCCAGCGCGCAGGCATCGTTGATGCTCCGGCCGACGCCGCCGACCAGTACGCATCGCCGCGCGGTCTGCTCCGCCACGGCGTGAACCATGGTCTCGGCTTCTTTCGTCGTCAGTCCGTAGAACTCCCCGGTGTTGCCGTTCGCCACCAGCGCGTGGACCCCGGCGGCGACGGCGCGGTCCACGATCGGCTCGAGCCGCGCGGGAGCCAGGCGATCTGCAGAATCGAACGGCGTGACGAGAATCCCGGAGATTCCCGCGAGGGCGTTTCTCAGTCTGGCGTCGATCGTCGTCATGCGCTTCTCCTCGCGACTATTCGGGTTGAATCCCGGCGGTCTTGGCGACCTTGCCCCACTTCGCCATTTCCGACTGGATGAAGCTCGAGAACTGCTGCGGCGTGCCGCCCGCCGGCTCGATCCCGGCATCCAGCATCCGCTGGCGCACGTCGGGCGCGGCGAGCGCCTTGTTCATCTCTGCGTTCAGCTTGTCGACGACGTCCTTCGGCGTTCCGGCCGGCGCGAGGATGCCGCCCCAGGTGCTCGTCTCGTACCCCTTCATCCCGGCCTCGGCCATCGTCGGCACATCCGGCGCCGAGGCCGAGCGCTTGGCGGTCGTCACGGCCAGCGCGCGCACCGCGCCGCTCTTTACGTGGGGGTTGATCGCGGTCACGGTGTCGAACATCAGCGTCGTTCGGCCGCTCAGCAGATCGGCGTGGGCCGCGGTGCTCCCCTTGTACGGCACGTGCAGCATGTCGATCCCCGCCATGCTCTTGAACAGCTCGCCGGACATGTGCGGTGCGCCCCCCGGTCCGCTCGAGGCGAAGCTGAGCTTGCCGGGATTGGCCTGGCCGTAAGCGATGAGCTCCTGCACGTTCTTCACCGGCAGCGACGGATGCACCACGAGCATCAGCGGCAGCACATGCGTCAGGACGACCGGCTCGAAGCTCTTGACCGTGTCGTACGGCAGTTTCTTGAACATGCTCGGGTTGATCGCATGGCTGCTCGCGACGAGCACGAGGGTGTGGCCGTCGGGCGCGGCCTTGGCGATGAACTCGGTGCCGATGATCCCGGTCGCACCGGCCTTGTTCTCGACGACGACCGGCTTGCCCCAGGCGTCGGTGAGCTTCGGCCCCATCACGCGCGCGGTGAGGTCGATCGCGCCGCCGGGGGTGGCCGGGATGACGATGGTGATGCCTCGGTTCGGGAACGCCTGCGCCGCGCCTTGCGCGAGTGCACCGCCGGCGAGAGCGAGGTTCGCGGCGGATAGCACAACGGCGACAACCGGTTTGAGCTTCACGGGACCTCTCCTTGAGAGTGCGTTGCAGGAACGGCCCTGCTCGGAGCGTGCTTTGCTCTCGTCAAGCGAGCGTGTAGACCGTCTTTACCGTGGTGTAGAACTCGGCGGCATACCGCCCCTGCTCGCGCGGGCCGTAGCTCGAGCCTTTGCGCCCGCCGAAGGGCACGTGGTAGTCGACCCCGGCGGTGGGCACATTCACCATCAGCATCCCCGCCTGCGCGTGCCGCTTGAAGTGCGTCGCGTGCTTGAGCGAGGTGGTGCAGATCCCCGCAGTCAGCCCGAACGGCGTGTCGTTGGCGAGCGCCAGCGCCTCGTCGTAGTCCTTGACGCGCACCACGGCGGCCACCGGCCCGAAGATCTCCTCGCGGCAGATGCGCATCGCGTTCGAGCAGTCGGTGAAGAGCGCGGGTGAGAGGTAGAAGCCTTGCTTGTCGCGCTTGAGCCGTTCGCCGCCGGCAACGAGTCGTGCGCCTTCGTCCTTGCCGAGCGCGATGTAGCGCTCGTCCTGCTCGAGCTGCCGCTCGTCCACCACCGGGCCGATCTGGGTCTTCGCGTCGCGCGCATCGCCCACGACCAGGGCCTTCGTCCGCTCGGTGAGGCGCGTCACGAACGAGTCGTGAATCCCGGCGGTGACGATGATGCGGCTGGACGCGGTGCACCGCTGACCGGTCGAGTAGTACGACCCCTGCACCGCCACCTCGAGCGCCTGCTCGAGATCGGCGTCGTCGAGCACCACGAGCGGATTCTTGCCGCCCATCTCGAGCTGCATCTTCGCCATGCGCTTCAGCGCCGCTTCGGCCACCCGGCGGCCGGTGCCTACCGAGCCGGTGAAACTGATGGCGTCGACGCCGGGGTGATCGATCATGGCCTGCCCGATCACCGATCCCCGACCCATCACGAGGTTGAACACTCCGGCCGGAAGCCCCGAGCGGCTCAGGATCTCGGCGAGCGCCCACGCCGACCCCGGCACCAGCTCGGCGGGCTTGAACACGACGCAGTTCCCGTAGGCGAGCGCCGGGGCGACCTTCCACGCGGGAATGGCGATCGGGAAGTTCCACGGCGCGATGAGCGCCACCACGCCGACGGGCTCGCGGGTGATCTCGACGCCGATGCCCGGACGAACCGACGGCACGACCTCGCCGCCCGTCCGCAGCGCCTCGCCGGCGAAGAACTTGAAGATCGAGCCGCCGCGGACCACCTCGCCGATGCCCTCGGGCAGGGTCTTGCCTTCCTCGCGGGAGAGCAGCTCGCCCAGCTCGGCGCGACGCGCGAGGATCTCGGTGCCGACCGCATCGAGCGCGTCGAAGCGCTGTTGCGGCGTCGCGAGCGACCATTTGGGGAATGCCGCGCGGGCCGCGGAGACCGCACGCTCCACCGCCGTCGCATCGCCCACCGCGTACTGATCGATCACGTCGGTGACGTCCGAGGGGTTGATGTTGGGCGTCGCGCCGGCCCCAGCGACCCACTCGCCGGCGATGTAGTTGCTGCGCATAGTTGCTCCCGATGGGGCGTCAGTCGGCCTTGATATTCCCGTCCTTGACGACCTTCGCCCACTTGGCGATCTCGGCCTTCTGGAATGCGGCGAACTCCTCCGGCGTGTTGCCGGCCGGGTCGAGGCCCAGACCTTCCAGCCGCTCGCGGACGTCGGGCATCTTCAGGATCTTCACGATCTCGGCGTTCAAGCGCTGAACGACATCCTTCGGCGTGCCCGCCGGCGCGAAGATGCCCTGCCACGACACGAGCTCGTACCCCGGCACGCCGGCTTCTATCATCGTCGGCACGTTGGGCAGGCTCTTGACGCGCTTCGCCGACGTGACCGCGAGCGCGCGGACCTTGCCCGACTGGATGTGCGGCGCGGCCACCACCGTCGTGTCGAACATCATCGGCACGTGCCCGGCCATCACGTCCTGGATCGCGGGGCCGCTCCCCTTGTAGGGCACGTGCTCCATGCTAATGCCCGCCAGCGACTTGAACAGCTCGCCCGAGAGGTGCTGCGAGGTGCCGTTGCCCGCCGAGGCGAACGAGATGCTGCCGGGCTTGGCTTTCGCGGCCGCGATCACGTCTTTCACGGTCTTGTAGGGGCTGTCGGCGCCGACGACGAGCACGTTCGCATTGGTACCGATCAGCGTAATCGGCTGAAACGACTTGATCGCGTCGTACGGCATCTTCGCGTAGATGCTCGGGTTGATCGCGTGCGAGCTGATGGTCCCGCCGAGGATCGTGTAGCCGTCCGGCTTCGCCTTGGCGACGAAGTCCGAACCGATGTTGCCGCCGGCGCCCGGCTTGTTCTCGACGACGATCGTCGTGCCGAGGGCGGGTCCCAGCTTCAGCGCGATGACGCGCGCGAGGATGTCGGTCGTCCCGCCCGGCGGGAACGGCACGATGTAGGTGACCGGCTTCTGCGGCCACTTCGCGTCTTGCGCGAGCGCCGGTCCCGCCGCGCACAGGGCGGCCAGCGTGATGACGATCAGGTGCTTCATTGCGTTCTCCTTCGGTGTTCAGGGGCCGGCGTCACGGCTCGAGCTTGAATCCGGTCTGCTTGATCAGTTTGGCCCAGCGTTCGCGGTCTTCGCGCAAGAACTTGTCCATCTGCTCGGGCGAGTTGCCGATCGGCTCGGCGCCGAAGCCGAGGATCTTCTCTTTCATCTCCGGTGTGTTGAGAAGCTTGACGATGTCGGCATTGAGCTTGGCGACGATGTCGCGCGGCGTGCCGCCGGCGGTGAAGACGCCCTGGTAGCTGCCGGCCGTAAAGCCCGGCAGGATGTCGCTGACCAAGGGCGCGTCGGGGAACGCGCCGACGCGCTTCGTGCTGGTCACCCCGAGGAGTCGCAGACTGCCGCTCTTCACGTGCGGAGCGGTGGCGAGCATGCTGTTGAAGAGCACGTCCGCGTGGCCGCCGGCGACGTCCTGGATTGCCTGCGCACCGCCCTTGCTGGGAATGTAGGTCCACTGGATGCCGAGCGCGTGTGCGAACTGCAATCCCGCGAGGTGCACATTGCTGCCGAGGCCGGGGGTGGCGTAGTTCAGCTTGCCGGGATTCGCCTTGGAGTACTCGACCAGCTCTTTCAGCGACTTCACCGGCGAGCTCGGCGTCACGACGACGAGGTACGGAGAATAGGTGAGCGAAGTGATCGGGGCGAGATCCTTGTGCAGGTCGAACGGCATGTTCTTGACGAGCGACGGCGCAATCGTGAGCGTCCCGAGGTCGCTGACGACCAGCGTGTAGCCGTCGCGTGCGGACTTCGCCACGAAATCGGTGCCGATCATGCCGCCGGCGCCGGTCTTGTTCTCGACGATCGCCGGCTGGCCCCACTCTTCCCGGAGCCCCGTGCCGATCAGCCGCGCGAGGATGTCGGAGGCGCCGCCCGCGGCGTAGGGAACGATGATGCGCACCGGCTTCGTGGGGAACTTCTGCGCCTGCGCGCCGGCGAAGAGCGGGAATCCCAGCGCGAGCGCGAATACACCGATCAGCCGTTTCATTGCTTTCTCCTCGAATGATTGGGCGATCAGCGCGCCGCAGGCGCGCTCACCCCCAGCTTGTCGGCCCAGCCGCCGATGGCCCGCCACGTCGCCTGGTCGTAAGCGACCCCGTTCGCGAGGGCATCGGCGATGCTTCGTGCCGCCTGATCGCCCGGCATCCGGACCGGACGGTCCGCGCGGATCGGCCTGTTCGAGCGGCACCGGTCCGACAGGTGGTTCATCTGGCGCCCGAACTCGGCGCGGCTGGCGAAGAAATCCGGATCCAGGACCTGCAGAAAGACGTTTCCGCCCCAGCGCTCGGGTGCATCGTGCCGGCCATGCCCCGACAGGCCTTGCGACAGGGCTTCGATCATCAACGCGAAGCCGAAGCCCTTATGGCCGTATTCCTGTCCGCCGATCAACTGCAGCGAACCGCGGGGCTCGGATTGCTCCAGCACGGCGGGATCCCGAGTCGGTACGCCCTGCGGGTCGAGCAGCCACGGGTGCTCGAACTCCTCGCCCGCGGCGAGTTTCTGCCGCGTCATCGAGGTGGTCGTGATCGACGCGGAAATGTCGACCAGCACCGGATGATCCGCGCCGGGGTAGCCGATCGCGAACGGATTCGGCGTGAAGAGCGCCTCGGTGCCGCCGTACGGCGCGACTCTCCGGCCCGATGGATCGGAGTTGGCAATGATCGCCACGAAGCCCTTGTCCGCGGCCTGCTTCACCAGTGCCGCGAGGCACCCTATGTGGTGGCTCTTCCGGATCGCGAACGACACCGCGCCGAGCTCCGCCGCGCGCGGCAGCGCGAGCTCGATGGCGCGGTCGACCAGCCACAGCCCCGGCAGGTAACCGCCGTCCCAGACGACGGTCGCGCCCGTGTCGCGAACCACCTCCGGCTCGCCGGCGATCCGCATGCCGCCCTTCGCGATCTCCGCGAGGTACGTCGGCGCCATCGCGAGGCCGTGCGTGCGCCGTCCCATCATGTCGGTAAGGACGAGGAGACGCCCGACGGTGGCGGCTTTTCCATGCTCCATCCCGACCGCCTCGAACAGCGCGGCCGCGAAGACGGTAAGACCGTCTATAGCGAAGCAACGCGTCGCCATGGATGATGGGCTACGGTCGGCCACCGGCGGCATCACTCCACCTTCAGGCCCTTGTCGCGGATGATCCGACCGTAGCGGGCGCGGTCGGCATCGATCAGGGCCTGGAGCTGGGCCGGCGTACTCGATTGCGGCACGGCGCCTTGCGCGACCAGCTTCTCGCGCACCTCGGCGTCCGCTACCACCGCCTTCACGTCGGCGGCAAGCTTGTCGACGATCGCCGCGGGGGTGCCTGCCGGCGCGAGCAGCGCGATCCACGACCCCGATTCGGCGTTCTTCACGCCCGCTTCGGCGAGCGTCGGGACGTCGGGAAGCGCGGGTGAGCGCTTGGCGTGCGTCACCGCGAGCCCCTTGAGCTTGCCCTGCTTGATGCTGCCGGAGGATTCCAGCACCGAGGCAAACAGCAGATCGACGTGGCCGGCCATGAGATCGGTCATGGCCGGGCCGCCGCCCTTGTACGGCACGTGCAGCAGCCGCGTGCCCGTGGCGAGCTGGAAGATCTCCGCGGTCAGGTGTGGAGAGCCGCCGCTTCCGGAGCTGGCGTAGGTCACCTTGTCGGGATTGGCCTTGGCGAAGTCCACGAGCTCCTTGACCGTCTTGGGTGCGAACGAGGGGCTCGCCATCAGCACGAACGGCAGCTCGCAGATGAGCGACACCGGCGCGAAGGCCGTGTCCGGGTTGTAGGGCAGCTTGGGGTAAAGCGACGGATTGATCGACTGTGTGCCCACATTGGCGATCAGCAGCGTGTAGCCGTCGGGGCGGGCCTTGGCCACCGCGTCGGCGCCGAGAATGCCCCCGGCACCCCCGCGATTCTCCACCAGCACGGTCGAACCACCCGACTTGCTCCACAGCGCGGTGAGCTTGGCCGCCACGGTGCGCGCCGCGATGTCGGTGCCGCCCCCAGGTGAGAACGGCACGATGAAGGTGACCGGCTTCTGCGGCCACTTCGCGTCTTGCGCGAGCGCCGATCCCGCCGCGCACACGGCGGCCAGCGTGACGACGAGCAGGTGCTTCATCACTTCCTCCTTCGGAGCTGTGAGGCCGGCGTTGCGGCGCGGGCGATCGCTGCCGCGTAGAGCGGCGCCATCCGCGCAGGCTCGCGATCGGGACGGTCCGCGTCGCGTGAACAGGCGACGCACGATGTCTCCTCGCCCGTCAGGCGTTGTGCTTCTTGCGCCATTCCTCGTAAGCGGCGCGAGTGGCGGCGTTCGGCGGATAGGTCCCGGGGAGCGCGGCGCCGTTCTGCACGCGCTCGAGGAGGAAGATCTCCAGCTTCTCCTGCTCGGCGGCGTCGGTGGCGACCTCATCGGCGAGATGAGCCGGGATCACGACCACACCCTCCTCGTCGCCGACGATGACGTCGCCGGGATAGACGGCCACCCCACCGCAGCCGATGGGCACGTTGAGGTCGATGGCGTGGTGATGGATGAGGTTGAGCGGCGCGCTGCCGCCGGCGCAGAAGACGGCGAAGTCCATCTTCGCGATCTCGCCGCTGTCGCGCACCGGTCCGTCGGACACCAGGCCCGCCGCGCCGCGCACCTTGAGGCGGGTGGTCAAGATCTGGCCGCCGGACGCCACGCGCTTCTCGCCGCGCGTATCGAGGACCAGCACGTGGCCCGGCGGAACGCTTTCGATCGCCTTGCGCTGCGGGTGCTCGGGGTTGTCGAACGCGCTGAGCTGGTCGATGTCCTCGCGTGCCGGGATGTTGCGCACCGTGAACGCCGGGCCGACCAGGTTGCCCCCCGAAGGGGTGGTGAGGCGCTTGATGCCCTGGATGTAGACGTTGCGAAGGCCGCGCTTGAAGAGCTGCGTGCACAGCGTCGCCGTGCTGACCTCGCGCAGGCGCTTGATCGTGTCGCCCTTGAGTTCCATGGATGTCCTCCGGTCAGTTGGGGGTTGCGCCCGACTTCTTCACCAGCTCCGCCCAGCGCGGGATCTCGCGTTGCATCAGCGCCGTGAGCTCCTGGGGCGAGCTGCCCACGACCTCCATGCCCATCTGGGCGGTAAGCTTGTCGCGGACGTCCGGCGTCTTGAGCGCCTTGACGATCTCCGTGTTCAGCCGTTGGACGATCGGCTGCGGCGTGCCTTTCGGCGCATAGATCGCCTGCCACGAAACCAGCTCGAATCCCTTTACGCCGGCTTCGATCATCGTCGGCGTGTCGGGCGCCAGCGGCGTGCGCTTCGGCGTCGTCACCGCGAGCAGCTTCAGCTTGCCCGCCTTCGCAAGCGCCGCGCCGGCGGTCAGCTGGTCGAAGGTGATCGGCACCTGACCGCCCACGACGTCCTGCAGCGCCTGGGGGCTGCCCTTGTAGGGCACGTGCGTCAGCTCCACCCCGATGAGGTCGGCGAACAGCTCGCCCGCGAGGTGGGTCGAGGTGCCGGCCCCGGACGAGGCGAAGGTACGCTTGGAAGGGTCTTTCTTGAGCAGCGCGATGAGCTCCGGCACCGAATTCACCCCGAGTTGCGGACTGACGAACAGGGCGTTCGGGACGTAGCCGACGAGCGTGATCGGCTCGAAATCCTTGAGCGGGTCGTACGGGAGGTCCTTATAGAGGCTCGCGTTGATCGCGTGCGTGCTGATCGTGCCGCCGAGCAGCGTGTAGCCGTCGGGTTTCGCCCGCGCGACGGAGCCCGCGCCGACCGCGCCCGCCGCGCCCGGCTTGTTCTCCACCACCACCGGCTGGGCCAGCGAAGTCGCGAGCGATTGCGCGACCGTGCGGCCGATCACGTCGGTCGAGCCCCCGGGCGTGAACGGCACGACGTAGGTGATGGGGCGCGTCGGCCAGGTCTGCGCGACCGCGGCGAGCGGACCACACGCGAGGACCGCGGCGGCCAGCGCGATGAGGGGCATGCGTCGGTTCATGGCGGTCTCCTTGGCGCGGGCGCTTAGTGGATTTCGGGCTCACCCGTCGCGGCGCCGGCCTCGAGGAAATCGAAGTCGCAACCTTCGTTCGCTTGGGTGACGTGCTTCAGGTACAGCGTGCCGAACCCGCGGATGTAGTGCGGCTTGGGCTGCTTCCAGGCGGCGCGGCGCTCCTCGAGCTCGGCATCGCTCACCTTGAGCGTGAGCTTGCGCCCCGGGACATCGAGTTCGATCGCGTCGCCATCGCGCACGAGCGCGAGCGGCCCGCCGATGAAGGATTCGGGCGCGACGTGGAGCACGCAGGCGCCATAGCTCGTGCCGCTCATGCGCGCGTCCGAGATGCGCAGCATGTCGCGCACGCCCTGCTGCAGCAGCTTCTTCGGAATCGGCAGCTGGCCCCACTCGGGGAAGCCGGGCGCGCCCTGCGGGCCGGCGCTCTGCAGGACGATGACCGAGTCCTTGTCGACCTCGAGCGCCGGATCGTCGATGCGCTTGGCCATGTCGTTGTAGTCGCGGAACACGACCGCGCGGCCGGTGTGGCGTTGCAGGTGCGCTTCCATCGCCGCGGGCTTGATCACCGCGCCGTCGGGCGCGAGGTTGCCGCGCAGCACCGCGAGCCCATCGCGCTCGACCAGCGGCTTCGTCCGCGGACGGATCACGTCGTCGTTATAGATGTCGGCGCCCGCAAGGTTCTCGCCCAGGGGGCGGCCGTTGACGGTGAGCGCCGTCGTATCGAGGAGATCGGTGAGCTGCGACAGCAGACCGCGCAGGCCGCCGGCGTAGTAGAAATCCTCCATTAGGTATTTGCCCGACGGCCGGATGTTCGCCAGTACGGGCGTGCGGCGCGCAAGCGCGTCGAAGCGCTCGAGATTCAGCGGCACGCCGGCGCGTCGCGCCACGGCGATCAGGTGCACGACGGCGTTCGTCGAGCCGCCCAGCGCGAGCACCGCGGTGACTGCGTTGTCGATCGCGCGGGCGTCGACGATATCGCGCACGCAGAGGTCTTCCCAGACCATCTCCACGATGCGCTTGCCCGACAGCGTCGCCATCTGCGCATGCCGGGAGTCGGGCGCCGGTATGGATGCGAAGCCGGGCAGCGTCAGGCCCATGGCTTCGGTGGCGCTCGTCATCGTCGAGGCGGTGCCCATCGTCATGCAGTGCCCGGGCGAGCGCGCGATGCCGTCCTCGACCCCGCGCCATTCGTCCTCGGTGATGTTGCCGGCACGTAGCTCCGCCCAGTACTTCCAGGTGTCGCTGCCGCTACCGAGGAAGTTGCCCTTGAAGTCGCCGCGCAACATGGGACCGGCAGGGACGAAGATCGTGGGCAGGTTGACCGACAGCGCGCCCATCACGAGCGCAGGCGTCGTCTTGTCGCAACCGCCCATCAGCACGCAGCCGTCCGCGGGGTAGCTGCGCAGGAGCTCTTCGGTCTCCATCGCAAGGAGGTTCCGGTAGAGCATCGTGGTCGGCTTCTGGAACGGCTCGGCCAGGGAGATGGCCGGCATCTCGACCGGAAAGCCGCCCGCCTGCCAGATGCCGCGCTTCACTTCCTCGGCGCGCTGGCGGAAGTGGCTGTGGCAGGAATTGATGTCGCTCCAGGTGTTGATGATCGCGATGACCGGTTTCCCGGCGTAGTCGGAGCGGTGGTAACCCATCTGCGCGGTACGGGAGCGATGGCCGAAGGAGCGCATGTCGTTGACGCCGTACCAGCGGTGACTGCGCAGATCCTCCGGGTTCTTGCGGGGCTTGGTGCCCATACGACCGCCTCCTATTCGTTCGATTGCGGGACCCGGGAGCGGACGGGCCTCGCGGGCCCGCGCATTCCGGCTGGGTTGGCAAATCTACGCCTCGAGATCGCGCGCCGTCACCCGTCATCGCGGCGCCCGGACGGGTCGCCGGGCGATGACTCTAGTCCCGTACCCCCGGTGCGTCGCCTATCCAAAGTTAGGGTCCGGCGATCAGGGCTGGCGCGACGCCAGCTCCCCGCGATCCCGGGCCCTGGCGACGGCCTCGGTCCGGTTGCGTGCGCCAAGCTTCGAGAAGATCTGATGCAGATGCCACTTGACCGTCCCGACGACGATCCCCAGCTGCGCCGCGATTTCCTGGTTGAAGAGCCCGCGTGCCACGAGACCCAGGATCTCCTGCTCGGTTCGGGTCAACCCTTCGCGGGCCGCGAGAGCATCGCGTGTGGGGTAGCCGGAGGCGTCGTCGTTAACGGAGGCGAGGTTGGTCGTGGGGGGCATTGGTGGGGGTACGTGAGGCTGGGTTCTGGTGGGCGCTAGTTCTCGGATGGTTTATGGTAGCGCTATCATAAACGGGTGTCAAGCGGCGGTCTCGAATCCCCCCGCCATCACCGGACCGGCTAAGTGCTGGCGCGCTCCACGATCGAGAACCCGATGTCGACCACCCGGTCGCCGACCGGCCGGCCCTCGGCGCGGTCGACGATGAACCGTGCGGCCTGCCGGCCGATGCCGGTGCCGTCGATGCGAACGGTGCTGAGCGCCGGATGGGTGTCGGCCGCGAAGGCAAAGTCGCCGAAGCCGAACACGGCCAGCCGCCCAGGCACCGGAATGCCCCGCGCCTGCGCCTCGGTAATCGCGCCGAGCGCGAGCACGTCGGAGCTGCAGAAGACTGCGTCGATATCGGGCCGGCGTGCGAGCAGGTCGGCGAGCCCGCTGCGCCCGTGGCCGAGCGTGCTCGGGGCCGCAACGACACAGGTCGGCACCTCCGGGCTGCCGAGGCGCCCCGCGGCCCGGACGAAGCTCTCGCGGCGCAGCCCGGCGCGCGGGTCGTCGGCGGTGACGATGGCGATTCGTCGCCGGCCACGCGCGTGGAGGTACTCCGCCACCGCCGCCCCCACCTTCTCATGGGAGAAACCGACCAGCATATCGATCGGCGTGGGCGTCAGATCCCAGGTTTCCACCACCGGTATCCCGGCCGCGAGCAGGCGCCGGCGGCCCTCCGCCGAGTGCATGATTCCCGTGAGCACGATGCCGTCCGGGCGGCGCCCGATGATCGCGCCGAGCAGCGCATCCTCGCGGGAGTGCGCATACCCCGCCTGGCCCAGCATCAGCTGATAACCCGATTCGGCGAGCCCTTCCGTCAGCGCCTGGATCGTCTCGAGGAAGACCGGGCCGGCGATGGTCGGAACGAGCGCCGCCACCAGCCGGCTGTGCGTCGAGGCGAGCCCCCCGGCGAGCATGTTCGGCACGTAGCCGGTTCGCTCGATCGCGCCGCGTACCCGCTGCAGTGTCTCGGGGGACACGCGGTCCGGCGTATTCAGCGCGCGCGAAGCCGTGATCGCCGAAACGCCGGCGAGCTTCGCGACGTCGGCGAGGGTGATGCGGCCGGTCCCGCGCCGGGCGCGGCGCGCACGGACAGGGGCGGCTCGGGTGCGGCGTGGCATGCAGCGATCATATCGCGGATGCGACGTTACCGCTACCATCGAATCGATGGCTAGAGCGGGTCGAGCGGATAGATCGGCCGCTTCAGCTTCTCGTACCGGTACACCGAAAGATCAGCGTTGGTCACACCCTCGCCCTGGCACTCGACGATGTGCGAGGCGATCGGTTTGAACCCGGCGCGGTAGTGCACCCGCGACTTGAGCATGATGTAGCGGGCGCGGGTCGGCTCGATCCCGCAGTGCCGGAACACGACGAGGTCGAAAGGTTCGTGGTGCCGCTCGGTCACGACGATCCGCGCGCGGCCGGTGTCGAGGACGGCAGTGCGCCCCAGGTGCGACTTCACGCCGGTGTACATCGGGCCGGTGAACACGACCTCGCCGTCCGTGATGGCGCCGACGCGGCCCGAGATCTCGAGCGGCTTCCCTCGGAGGCCGATCGACGGCATGTCGGTCCTGCCGCCAAGCGCGAGCGTCACGGTTGCGCCGCTGCCGGCAGCGACCATCTTCGCCACCGCCTGCGGATCGCGGATCGGAGCGATGGCCACGTCGTCGAGCCCCTGCCGGAGGATCTCGGCGACCACCGTCATCACGTCCTGCGCGCCGCCGGAGCCGCAGTTGTCGCAGTGGTCGATCAGCAGCACCGGGCCCGGAGGGTGGTGCTTGCCCAACTCGTTCGCGCGCGCGACCGACTCGGCCAGCGGCTGCGGGCGGTAGACGTACTCCTCCCGCCGGTCCCACGCGATCTTCAGCATCGCATCGCAGACGGCTTGCGCCGCTTCCTTCCCGCCCTGACGCGCATCGCCCATGACGACCGCCGAGCAGCCGGTGAATGGCGTGTCGGCGTGCGCAAACGCCGGCAGCAGCGTCGCCGCGAGCACGCGGCCGTCGCGCTCGGCCTCGCGCGCGAGCGCGACGATGTCGCCGGACGGCCCGTCCTCCGGCGCGTGCCGCATGATCGAGGGCACGAGCGGCAGCCAGCCCCAAGCTATGACCGGCTCGACCTCGCCGCGCAGCGTGCGCGCGAGGATCTCGCCGGCCAGCCGCCCCGCCTCGTACATGTCGACGTGCGGATAGGTCTTGTAGCCGGTGATGATCGTGGCGTTCGCGACCGTCTCGGGCGAGAGATTGGTGTGGTAGTCGAAGGCGACCGCGACCGGCACCCCCGGCGCGATCGCGCGCACGCGGCGCAGGATCTCGCCCTCGGCGTCGTCGAACCCTCCCACCACCATCGCGCCGTGCAGATCGAGCAGCACGGCGTCGCAGCCGCGGCGCACCGCGTCCTCGAGCGGCGCCACCAGCGTCTCGAAGGTCGACCGCGAGGCCTTGTTCGACGGCCACGACTCGGCGGCGATCGGTGTCACCGCTTCCGCACCCTCGCGCGCCGCGATCTCGAGGAACGCGGCGAACGGCGAATTGGTGCCCGCGAACGCCGCCTTCGCGTCCTCGCCGTGGAGCGGCCCTTCGCCGTGACCGAAGGACGCGAGCGGCGTGTCGATCGGCGAGAACGTGTTGGTCTCGTGCTTGATCTGCGCGATGACGAAGCGCTTCACGGCGCTCACCCGGCGAAGGCCGGACCGAGCGGCCGCAGCCGCACTCCCCGCCGCAGCCGCGTCCAGTTGAACTCCGCCGGGTCGGCAAGCGCCGGACCGGGCGCGCGCACCACGAGCACCTCGCGCGCGATCGGCTGGAAATCGGCGCGGAAATGCACCGAGCTCTTGAGCGCGACGATGCGCTCGCGCCGCGGCTCGACGCCGACGTGGCGGAACATCTCCTGGTCGGCCGCCTGGCACTTCACCGACGCGAGCACCACGCGCACCCCCGGCGCTGCGCGGCTCGCGACGAGCGCCATGCGCCCCAAGCGCATGCGAAAGCCCTTGAACATCGGCCCGGTGCAGGTGAACTGCCCGTCGCCGAGCGCTTCGACCGTGAATTCACCTTCGAGCGCGGGCGTGCCGGGCACGCCCGAGATCTCGCCGAGCGCGAACCGCGCCGTGCCGCCGACCCCGATCTCGTGGGCCCGCGCGGCCGAGAGCGGATCGATCAGCATCCCGAGCACTGCGGCTTCCGCGCGATGCCGGATGAGCGCGTCCAGCAGCCCGGTCGTATCGCCGTTCCCGCCGGCGCCCGGGTTGTCCTGCGTGTCGGCGAGCACGACCGGTCGCCCGGGCTCGCCGCGCATCATCGCGCGCCGCACCGCCTCATCGGGCTCGTGCAGCTCGAGCGCGAAGTCGGGCTCGGCGTCGGCGATCGCGCCGTGGAGCCCGCGCGTGGCCGCGCGCACCGCCCCCTCGTCGGCGCCGTAGCCGAACGCGGCCATGCCGCACTCGGGGATGTCCGCCATCGGGAAGCCGGGCGTGAACGACAGCGTCGCGCCGTGCTTCGATTCCAGCGCGGCGAGCGTTTCGTAGAGTCCCTTTGCCGGCGCCATGAACGTGCACTGCGACGGAATGCCGGTGAGATAGTCGAGCATGCCGTGGCTCTTCGCGAACGGCCGGCCGGCGCGCAGCGTCGCATCGAGCAGCCTTCGCCGCGCGCGCACCGGTCGCGGCCATGTCGACGTGCGGGTAGGTGCGATAGGCAACGAGGCCGTCGCAGCGCTCCACCATCGCCCGCGTGACGTTCGCGTGGAGATCGAGGCTCGCGACGACCGGCACGCGCGCCCCGACGGCGCGGCGGATCCGCGCGAGCAGCTCGCCCTCGCCGTCGTCGAGATGCTCGGTCACCATCGCGCCGTGGAGGTCGAGGTAAACGCCGTCGAACGGGCCTTCCGTCTCGAGCCGCCGCACGATCTCGCCGGCGATCCGCTCGTACGCGTCGCGCGTCACGTGCGCCGACGGGCTCGCGGCCGCCCACGCGAGCCCGGTGCAGGCATGCCCCATCGCGGCCAGCTCACGGAGCGCGCCGGCCGCCGGGATGTTGGCCCCGTCCACCGTGGGCGCGATCGCGGCGCCGAAGCACACGCCCGGCCAGCCGCCGCCCTTCTCGAATGCTTCATACCCGGCCTTGCTCGGCGCGAAGGTATTGGTCTCGTGCTGGAACCCGCCGACCGCGATGCGCGCCATCCGTGCGACCCGTCCTGGAGTTTGTAGCGCGACGAGGGGGCACACCCACTCGTGCTGCCCGAGGAGAAGTCGCCGCCAACGCGGCGACTTCTCCTCACGGTGCGGCGAGCCTAGCGCAGATTCACCACGCTGGACAACGAGCGCACCGTTCGGGAGCCTCCTTGTAGCCGGCAGTTCCTTCGGCTATCGTCCTCGCTTGCTGCCTGCCGAAGGAGAGGTCCGTCATGCCCGCCGTCCGCACGCTCGCACTCCTCGCGCTCGCCGCCCTCGCGGGCCTCGCTCAGGGGCAGAGCACCGACCCCAAGGTGCTGCGGATCGTTCCGCACTCGAACCTGAACATTCTCGACCCGATCTGGACCACGCAGTACATGGCTCGGAACCACGGGTACATGATCTACGACACGCTGTTCGGGACGGACGAGAAGAGCCAGGTCAAGCCGCAGATGGTCGAGACCTGGTCGGTGAGCCCGGACAACCGGCTGTGGACGTTCACCCTGCGCACCGGGCTAGAGTTCCACGACGGCGCGCCGGTGACCGGCGAGGACGTGATCGCCTCGATCCAGCGCTGGGGCAAGCGCGACGCGATGGGGCAGAAGCTGATGACCTTCGTCGACCGCATGGATTCGCCCAACCCGAAGACCGTTCGGCATCTTCCTGCGCGAGGCGTGCGGGTTCGTGCTGGAGGCGCTCGGCAAGCCCTCGTCGAACGTGCCGTTCATCATGCCCAAGCGCGTCGCCGACACGCCGGCCGACAAGCAGATCGAGGAGCACATCGGCAGCGGGCCGTACGTGTTCAAGCGCGACGAGTTCAAGCCGGGCGACAGGGCGGTCTACGTGAAGAACGCGAAGTACGTCCCGCGCAAGGAAGCGCCCTCCGGCACCGCCGGCGGCAAGAACGTCTACATCGATCGGGTCGAGTGGAACCTCGCGCTCCGCGATGCGCAGTCGCAGGTGAACGCGCTGGCGAAGGGCGAGGTCGACATCATCGAGCAACCGGCATTCGAGAGCTACCCGGCGCTGCAAAGCGACAAGGGCATCCAGATCGTGAATTCCAACCCGCTCGGTTTTCAGTACATGGGCCGCTTCAACCACCTGCACCCGCCGTTCAACAACCAGAAGGTGCGCCAGGCCGCGCTTGCCGCGATGACGCAGGAGCCGTTTCTGCGCGCGCAGGTCGGCGTGAAAGAGTACTACCGCAGCTGCGCGTCCATGTTCACCTGCAACACGCCCTACGGTAGCGCAAAGGGCAGCGAGATCCAGTCGAAGTCCAACCTGAAGAAGGCGCAGGAGCTGTTGAAGGCCTCGGGCTACGACGGCACGCCGGTGGTGATCCTCAAGCCGACCGATCTCGCGGCGATCCAGAAGCTCCCCGACGTGGCGGCGCAGCTCCTGCGACAGGCGGGCTTCAAGGTCGACCTTCAGGCGATGGACTGGAACACGGTCGTTTCGCGGCGCGCGAAGAAGGAGGCACCGAGCGCCGGCGGCTGGAACATGTTCCTCACCGCCTGGGTCGCGCCCGACATCTGGAATCCGCTCACCAACCCGGCGATCGGCGCGCTCGGCGAGAAATCCTGGTTCGGCTGGCCGAACGATGCGGAGATCGAGAAGCTCCGCGACCAGTTCGCACGCGAGACCGACGAGGCGAAGAAGAAGGCCCTCGCCGAGGCGGTCCAGGCGCGCGCCTTCGAGGTCGCGACGCACGCCCCGCTCGGCGAGTACGCGAACCCGCTCGCCGCGCGAAAGAACGTGTCGGGCTTCGTGATCGGCCCGGGCAACATCTACTGGAACATCAAGAAGAACTGAGCGCGGCAGGCACCGCGGACGGCCTCGGGACGACGACCGGGGCCGTTTCGTTTTCCGAATCATGTTGGCGTTCATAGCCCGACGCATCCTCGCGACGATCCCGGTCCTGCTCGTCGTCGCGGTATCTGGTTTTCCTCCTGCTTCGCCTCACCCCCGGCGATCCGGCGGCGATCCTGGCGGGCGACGCGGCGAACGCCGAGCAGATCGAGCGCATCCGCGCCGGGCTCGGCCTCGACCAGCCGATCGTCGTGCAGTTCGGCATCTGGTTCGCGAACCTGCTCGCCGGCGATCTCGGCGAGTCGTTCTACTTCCGGATGAAGGTCACCTCGCTGATCGCCCAGCGCCTGGAGCCCACGCTCGCGCTCGCCACGCTCACGATCCTGATCGCAGTGCTCGTCGCGGTGCCGCTCGGCGTGGCCGCGGCGTGGCGCTTCGGCGGCTGGCTCGATCGCGCGCTGATGGGGTTCTCGGTGCTCGGCTTCTCGGTGCCGGTGTTCGTGCTCGCCTACATCCTCATCTACATCGTGTCGCTGAAGCTCGGGTGGCTCCCGGTGCAGGGCTACCAGCGGCTGGAGAACGGCTTCGTGCCGTTCCTGCGGCATCTCATCCTGCCCGCCATCACGCTGTCGGTGGTGTACATCGCGCTGATCGCGCGCGTGACGCGGGCCTCGATGCTCGAAGCCCTCGGCGAGGACTACATCCGCACCGCGCGCGCCAAGGGCCTGTCCGAGATGCGCGTGCTGGTGCGCCACGCGCTCGCCAACGCCGCCGTGCCGATCGCGACCGTGATCGGCCTCGGCGTCGCGCTGCTGATCGGCGGTGTGGTCGTCACCGAATCGGTCTATGCCATCCCCGGCCTCGGGCGGCTGACCGTCGACGCGGTCCTGGCGCGCGACTTCCCGACGATCCAGGGCGTGATCCTGCTCTTCTCCTTCGCGTACGTCCTCGTCAATCTGGCCGTGGATCTCTCCTACGTGTTCTTCGACCCGCGGATCCGGTACTGATGAACGCCCCGGGTCCCGACGCACTGCCGATCGAGGCGGCCGCGGTCGTTGTGCAGCAGAACGCTTGGCGGCGGCTGCGCGCGAGCTGGTCGGTGCGGCTCGGCGGCGCCGCCCTCGCGCTCCTCGTCCTCATCGCGCTCGCCGCGCCGCTCCTCGGCACGGTGGACCCGACGCTCTTCGACGCGGCGAGCCGCGATCTGCGCCCGGGCGAGTCGGGCGAGATCACCGACCTCGACGGCGAGAACGTGCAGCACAGGTTCCTGATGGGCTCGGACTCGTTCGGGCGCGACATCTACAGCCGCGTCGTCTATGGCACGCGGATCTCGCTGCTGGTCGGCATCTCCTCGGCGCTGGTCGCCCTCGGGTTCGGAATAGTGCTGGGGTTGAGCGCCGGATATCTGCGCCGGCTCGACGGACCGCTCATGCGCGTGATGGACGGCCTGATGGCGATCCCGGCGATCCTGCTCGCGATCGCGCTGGTCGCGCTATGGAAAGCGAGCCTCCTGACGGTGATCGTAGCGATCGCCATCCCCGAGATCCCCCGCGTGACGCGGCTCGTGCGCTCGCTCGTGCTGACGATCCGCGAGGAGCCCTACGTCGAGGCCGCAGTCGCGCTCGGCACATCGACGCCGAAGATCATGTTCGGCCACATCTTGCCGAACACCATCGCGCCGCTCGTCGTGCAGGGCACGTACATCTGCGCCGCCGCGATCCTCGTGGAATCGATCCTGTCGTTTCTCGGCGTCGGCCTGCCGCCCGACATCCCGACTTGGGGCAACATCATGGCCGAGGGCCGGGTGCAGTTCATCGCCTATCCGCACAACGTCTTCTTCCCCGGCATCTTCCTCGCGATCACCGTGCTCGCGGTGAACATCCTCGGCGACGGGCTGCGCGACACCCTCGATCCCCGGATGGCGCGGCGACTCTGATGCGCGGCAACGGCGTTCTCGAAGTCGCGGGCCTTACGATCGCCCTCCCCCCGGGCGCGGATCGCGCCGAAGCCGTTTCCGGCGTTTCGTTCTCCATCGCCCGCGGCGAGATCCTGTGCCTGGTCGGCGAGTCCGGCTCGGGCAAGTCGGTCATCGCGCAAAGCGTGATGGGGCTGCTGCCGAAGACACTCCCGCGAAGCGGCGGCGCGATCCGGCTCGAAGGCGAGGATCTCGCGCGTGCGAGCGGCGGCCGCCTGCGCGAGCTGCGCGCGACGCGGATGTCGATGATCTTCCAGGAGCCGATGACGGCGCTGAATCCGGTCATGCGCTGCGGCGAGCAGATCGACGAGGTCGTGCGCAGCCACACCGGACTCGCGCCGGCCGCGCGCCGCGCGAAGATCCTCGACATCGTGCGCGAGGTGCACCTGCCCGACCCGGAGCGGATCGTCGCGTCCTATCCGCACCAGCTCTCCGGCGGCCAGCGCCAGCGGATCATGATCGCGATGGCGCTGGTGCTCGAGCCGGCGCTTCTGATCGCGGACGAACCGACCACCGCTCTCGACGTCACGACCCAGGCGCAGATCCTCAGGCTCGTCGCCGAGCTGCAGGCGCGACACGGGACCGGCGTGCTCTTCATCACCCACGATTTCGGCGTCGTCGCGGAGATCGCACACCGGGTAGCGGTGCTGCGCCGGGGCGAGCTGGTCGAGCTCGGGACGCGCGACGACGTGTTGCGGCGGCCGCAGCACGATTACACGCGGATGCTCATCGCATCGGTCCCGGGCTTGACGCCGCACGAGCGCCCCGTGGACCCCGCGGCGCCGGTGATCCTCGCGACGCGCGGGCTCGCGAAGACCTACGTCGCCGGGGGATGGTTCCGCAAGCGCGCGGCGGTCGCGGCGGCAGCCGACGTGTCGCTCGAGGTGCGGCGGGGCCAGACGCTCGGCATCGTCGGCGAGTCGGGGTCGGGCAAGTCGACGGTCGCCCGCTGCATCGTCCGCCTCGTCGACCCGAGCGCGGGCTCGATCCTGCTCGACGGCGTTGACATCGCGGCGCTCCGCGCGCGGCGGCTCCGCGAGTTCCGCCGCCGGGTGCAGATCGTGTTCCAGGATCCCTACCGCTCGCTCAACCCGCGGCGGCGAGTAGGCGAGGCGGTGATCGAAGGCCCCCTCAACTACGGCGTGCCGCGCGCCGAGGCGCTCGCCCGCGCGCGGCGCCTGTTCGAGCTGGTGCGGCTCGACCCGGGCTCGCTCGACCGCTACCCGCACGAGTTCTCCGGCGGGCAGCGCCAGCGTGTATCGATCGCCCGGGCGCTCGCGATGGAACCCGAGCTGCTCGTCGCCGACGAGCCGGTCTCGGCGCTCGACGTGTCGGTCCAGTCGCAGGTGCTCGCCCTGCTCGCGGAGATCCGTGAGCGGCTGCAGCTCGCGATGCTCTTCATCACGCACGACTTGCGCGTCGCGGCGCAGGTGTGCGACACCGTCGCGGTGATGTCGCAGGGGCGCGTGGTCGAGTACGGTACGGCGCGCGAGGTGTTCGAGCGGCCGCGGCACGAGTACACGCGGAGCCTGTTTGCGGCGGCGCCGGGACGGAACTGGGGGTTCGGGGCCTGATCCGGTCTTAGCTCATCTGCGACTGCAGATAATTCTGCAGCCCGACTTCCTTGACGAGCCCGAGCTGGGTCTCGAGCCAGTCGATGTGCTCCTCCTCGCCCTCGAGGATGTCTTCGAAGAGCTCGCGCGAGATGTAGTCGCCCACCGACTCGGCGTGCGCGATCGCCTCCTTGAGGACCGGATGCGCATTCATCTCGAGCTCGAGATCACAGGCGAGCGCCTCCTGGACGCTTTCGCCGACCAGCAGCTTGCCCAGATCCTGGAGATTGGGCAGGCCTTCGAGAAACAGGATCCGCTCGATGAGCTTGTCGGCGTGCTTCATCTCGTCGATCGATTCCTTGTGCTCGTGCTCGGCGAGTTCTTTATAGCCCCAGTGCTTGAACATCTTCGCATGCAGGAAGTACTGGTTGATCGCCGTGAGCTCGTTCGTGAGGACCTTGTTCAGGAACTGCACGACCTGCTTGTCGCCCTTCATCGCTGTTCTCCGTCGCCGCGCAGGCTGCGCCCGCGCGGGACGTTAGCACCGCCGCGCAACGGGGCAAAGCGCCGCGATGAAGGGGCAGAAGGAAAACGCGAACGAGAACGAGAACCGGTCGCGCGCCCCGGCGCGCGCGGACGCTAGGCTGCTTCCGCGTGAATCGCGCGCTGGGTGCGCGACTCGGCGAGAACCTGCCGCGCGGTCGGCTCGCACTTACCGCAGCAGGCGGCAACGCCGAGTCCGTCGCGAAGGTCGTCCAGGCTGCAGGCGCCGAGCTCGGCGCACTGCCGGATTTCCCGATCGGTGACGGCGTTGCAGATGCAGATGTACATGATGGGCGGCGCGTAGTAGGTGTGAATGCGACTGATTATCATCCAATGGCGCCGGCCTTGGCAAGACCTTACCTGCTCTAGGAGTGGTCTATTTTCACAATTTACTGATTCAAATGATTTTTACCTTCTGTGACGTACTTGACGAAACAAATGAGAATCGTTATCGTTCTTGCCATGCAACACCGCTCGGACGGAACCGATCGCGCTCCCCCAGGGATCAAGCCCGGCGCCTCAGCGCGCGGGACCACCCCGCGCATCCGAAGCGAAGTGCTGTTCGGCGGCCGGACCGAGCTCGTAATCGAGCATCAAGGGCGGGAGTATCGGCTGCGAATCACTCAGAACGGAAAGTTGATCCTGACCGCGTGAGCCCGCCCGTCGCGCGCCGACGTGCCAACCCGCCAGCCAGGCCCGGCCGGACCCGGCCAGCGTCGTCTCATCCAGGGAAAGCTGGCAATCCCACAAACAGTTCGCAGATTGGCTCCTCGCAACCATCCGACGACCTTCGGGGCCACTATTCCAGGCGTGCGCGGAGCGATTCGATGAACATCCCCGACCCCCAGCACAGCCGACTCGAGACCGTCCTTGGCGCGGTGCTCTACCTGATGACCGCCTACAAGCGCACCAGCTGCCCGCGCATCGCCGCGTGCGTCGCCGCGCATCTCGATTGCCTGGCGGCGCATCCTCATGCCGACCGCACGATCCGGGAGGTCTGCGCGGGGATGCGCGAAGAATGGGGGAGCGCGGCCAGAGCCGCGGCTCCCCGATCGAGCCTTCACTGAGCACCCATATGACGGGCTCGGCTATCCGCCACAACGACGCCGCGAGACTTCGTGCGGCATGGCGGGAGCTGAGATCGGAACGAAAGGTTCGCCAGCGCGACGCCGCCGAGATCCTCGGCGTGTCCGAGGCCGAGCTGCTCGCAACCGGAGTCGGCGACCGCGTGACGCGCCTCGAGGGCGACATGCGCCGGGTGCTCAAGCGCGCGCCGGAGCTCGGGCGCGTCATGGCCCTCACCCGCAACGAATCGTGCGTGCACGAGAAGACCGGCGTCTATGCGAACCTCGACGTCTCCGGAAAGATGGGACTCGCGCTCGGCGAAGACATCGACTTGCGGCTCTTCTTCGCGCACTGGCAGCACGGCTTCGCCGTCGCCGAGCCCGGCGCGCACGGACCGATGCGGAGCCTCCAGATCTACGACGCCGCCGGCCAGGCGGTGCACAAGATATTCCTCAAGGACGGCGGCGATGTCGCCGCGTACGAGCGCATCGTCCACGACTTCGCCGCGCCCGAGCAGGCTCCCGGGCTCGAGGTGTCGCCGCGCGTTGCCCGCGCGCTGGAGCGCCCGGACGGGGCAATCGACACTCCCGGGTTGCGCGCGGCATGGGCCGGCCTTCGGGATACGCACGAGTTCTTCGGCATGTTGAAGAAGTTCGGCCTAATGCGCATGCAGGCGCTCCGTCTCGCCGGTCACGAGTTCGCTTACCCGGCAGCCGTGGACGGCGCGCGGCGGCTGCTCCAAGAAGCATCCGCGAGCGGGCTGCCGATCATGATCTTCGTCGGCAATCCCGGCTGCATCCAGATCCATACCGGACCGGTGAAGAACGTGAAGCTCATGGAGCACTGGTTGAACGTGCTCGATCCCGGGTTCAACCTCCATCTGCGCGAAGACCGGATCGCATCGGCATGGGTGGTCAAGAAGCCCACAGTCGACGGCACCGTGACGTCGCTCGAGCTGTTCGACGCCGCCGGTGAAACGATTGCCATGCTGTTCGGGAAGCGCAAGCCCGGTCTGCCGGAGATGCCGGAGTGGCAGGCCACCGTCGAAAGGCTCTTCCCGCTCGCGGTCGCTGCAGCCCGAGCAAAGTGAGCGCCCCCCGGCGGCCTTCCTTGACCATCTGAATGAGAACGGTTATCGTTCAAGCCATCTTGCGCTGCCCAGCACTCGCATGCTGCGGCGGCGCGACCTTCCGCTGAGCCGACCGGTCGGGCGCGTCGTGCGCCGGCCGAAGGCTCGCGCCCAGCCAGCCACACCCACGGGTGAAGCCAGCCAGGCGCTTCGAGGAAAGTGAAGCGCGCTTGGCCGCCTCGTCGCTCGATCTCCGTAATGCCTCCCGGTTGCGTCCGGCGCCGCCGCCACGCGACCTGCGCACCCGGCTCCCGGGAATCGCGTTTGCCGTCGGCCTGCACGTCGCGGCGATCGTCTGGTTGCTGCAATTCGAAAGCGTGCGGCGGGAACTCGTTCTCGCAGCGCCGATCATGGTCAATCTGATCTCGCCGCCGCAGGTCGCCGTCGCGCCGCCAAAGCCGCCCGAACCGGTGAAACCGAAGCCGCAACTCCGTCCGCGTCCGCAGCCCCAGGCGGTCGAGCCCCCGCCGATCATCACCGCGCCGACGGAAACGCCCTCGACGTTCGTCGCGCCGGCGGCGCCGGCGCCCCAGCCCCCGTCGCCGATCGAGGCCGCGCCGAAAGCCGAGGCCGCGCCTCCCCCGGCGCCGATCGTCCCGCCGCGCTACAACGCCGACTACTTGCAGAATCCGGCGCCGAGCTATCCGCCGCTCGCGCGCCGCATGGGCGAGCAAGGCCGCGTGATCCTGCGGGTGCTGGTCTCGAGCGACGGCGTGCCGGAGAAGGTCGAGCTGCGCACCTCGAGCGGCTCGGCGCGGCTCGACGAGTCGGCGCTCGATACGGTCAAGCGCTGGAAATTCGTGCCGGCGCGCCAGGGCAGCCAGCCGGTCGCGGCGTGGGTGCTCGTCCCGATCTTTTTCTCGCTTCAGGGCTAGGCGGCTCGCGAACGAGCGCTCGAACCGTTCCGCGGCAACGACAGGAAAGCATGGAACCGATCCACGGCCTGGGCTTCGCCCACTTTCTCGCGCAGACCGACGTCGTCGGCCGGGCGATCCTGATCATCCTCGTCGCGATGTCGGTCGCGACCTGGTATCTCATCATGGTGAAGAGCCTGCAGGCGCTCGCCGCGAAACGGCGCACCGGGCGGTTCCTCGCGATGTTCTGGGACGCGCCGTCGCTCGCGGCCGTCGAGCGGCGGCTCGAGGAGCACCACCCCGACGAGCCGTTTTCCCATCTCGCCTATCACGCGATCGTCTCGTCGCGCCATCACGCGCGGCACGGCGCCGACCGGCTGAACGAGGCCGGCAGCGCGGCGGACTTCCTCACCCGCGCCATGCGCCGCGTGATCGACGAGGAGACGACGCGGCTCGAGTCGGGCCTCGCCGTGCTCGCTTCCGTCGGCAGCACCGCGCCCTTCGTCGGGCTGTTCGGGACGGTGTGGGGCGTGTATCACGCGCTCGTCGCGATCGGCATGAGCGGCCAGGGCACGCTCGACAAGGTGGCGGGCCCGGTCGGCGAGGCGCTGATCATGACCGCGCTCGGGCTCGCGGTCGCGATTCCCGCGGTGCTCGCCTACAACGCCTTCGGGCGCCGCAACCGCATCGTGCTCGCGCGGCTCGACGCGTTCGCCCATGACCTGTTCGCGTTTCTCACCACCGGCGCGCACTACGGCGAAGCCGACTCGCCGCCGGCGCGGCCGCCCGCGCCCCGCGTCGTCAAGGCGGGCACGTAGCGATGGCCTTCGGCGGCTTCGATTCGAGCGTCAGCGGGCATCGCCCGATGGCGGAGATCAACATGATCCCGCTGATCGACGTGATGCTGGTGCTGCTCGTCATCTTCATCATCACCGCGCCGCTCCTCACCCACGCGGTGAAGCTCGACCTGCCCAAGGCGGCGAGCGTGCCGAACGTCGCCAAGCCCGACCACATCCAGCTCGCGATCGACGCCGCCGGGGTGCTGTTCTGGAACGGCGAGCAGGTCGACCGCGCCGGGCTGCGCGCGCGCCTGCAGGCCGCCTCCCGGCAGGCGCCGCAGCCCGAGATCCACCTGCGCGCCGACCAGACGGCGCAGTATCGGTCGGTCGCCGAGGTGATCGCCGACGCCGCGGCAGCGGGCCTCACGCGCATCGGATTCGTCTCGGACCCGAACGAACCGCGGTAGGGGCGCACGGCGATTCGCGCAGCCGAAGCCGGAGTTCGCCCCGCCCGGAGCCTCGATCCCTCCGGGCGCGACCGTCATCGCGGTGGCGCCCGGCGCGCGACGATGCGGCTGCTCGCCGCGCTCGTCTGCGCCGTCGCGTTCATCCACGCGCCCGCGCGGGCCGACGAGGGCGCGCAGACGATCCTGACGGGCAGTTGAAAGACAGCGCGTCGCGAGTGCGACGCAGGCTCAGGCGGCGTACGGCGTGCGCGTCAGGGGCGCACCGGGCGCGGGAACTCCTCGCCGAGCCAATCGTCGAGGAGCACCTTCTCGTATCGCAGCGGGTCGGAGGGAGTGATGCCGACGGCGGTCGGGTAGGCGACGCTGCGCAACCGGCGCTCACCTTCCCGCACGATCGTGCCGTCCGGACGCGCGAGCCTGAACTGCAGGTCGATTCGCGCCGGGTACACGTCGCTGATCACGCGGACGCTCGCCGCCGGCGGATGGCGCAGCGGCTCGAAGGTACCCGCGAGGTTGATGTCGGTGATCGTCACGACGAGCGTCTCGCCGGCGGGTACCCGGGCCGCTCCCCGCGCCTCGAGGTATCGCTTGAGCTCCGCGAGGTACAGGTTGCGCGCCGCAGGGGACGGCAGAGCGCCGTCGCGCAGATCGGTGAATGACTTCGGATCGACGTACACGACCTGCACCGGTCCGGCGGCTGCGGCCGGCATGCACGCCAGCGCGAGGGCCAAGAGGCAGAGCAGACGGTTCGTTCGCATGTTCGCTTCCCCAGGGACTGGCGCCGGATGTCCGGTGAACGGGGCAGGCGCCGCACGTATTCCGGCCGGATCGCGCCGCGGCGGATGACGTGCGGCAGCGATCATCATACGCGCCGCACGCCCGTCTCCCCGCTGCGCCCGCTTACCGTCCCGAGCCACGCTCCGCTGCGACACCGCTTTACGGCGGCGATCACTGCCCGCGGTGCGTGCGGTGCTTCGGCTTCCTCGACAGTCCTTTACAAATGCAATTGAGAACGCTTAGCATTCGCACAACGGGAGCTTGAGAAACAGGCCCGCAGGGAGCCAGCCAGGGGACCGAGGTCCAACCCAGCAAGCCCAGGTTTAGCCAGTCAATGCAACGACTTGGGGGGTTCCATGGCTCGGTTTCCCCGGCGGCCGATCGCCGCCGCCGTCATCCTGATGTTCTCCGGCGCCGGGGCGGCGCTCGCGCAGCAACCGGCGGCCCCTGAGGCGGCCCAGGCGCCGACGCAAACGATGCCGGAAGTGAAAGTGACCGCGCCCCCGGACGGCGGGCAGGGCTTCAAGGTCGAACCAAGCCGCGGGCCGCTACGCACCGAGACGCCGCTGCGCGACATTCCGCAATTCATGAACGTGGTGCCCGAGACCCTGCTCCGGCAGGAGGCAGCGACTTCGCTCGCCGACGCGCTGCGCAACGTCCCCGGCATTACGTACACCGCTGCGGAGGGCGGCGTCACCGCGTCGTCGATTCTGTGGCTGCGCGGATTTCCGGTCGCAGGCGATCTGTTCCTCGACGGCGTGCGCGACGTCGGCGAGTACAACCGCGATCTCTTCAACATCCAGCAGGTGGAGGTGTTGAAGGGGCCGTCGGCGCTCACGTTCGGCCGCGGATCGACGGGCGGGGTCATCAACCAGGTCAGCAAGGTGCCCGAGTTGCTGCAGCGCACGGAAGTAGGCCTCAGCGTCGGAACGAACGGCGAGGCGCGGCTCGTCGGCGACATGAATACCATCATCGGCGAAGGCAACGCGCTTCGCATCAACGCGCTCGGCGAGTATTCCGAGACCTACCGCGACACGATCCAGAACCACCAGGCCGGCTTCGCGCCGACGCTGCGCTTCGGCATCGGCTCGGCGACCGAAGTGATGCTCGCGTACGAGTTCCTCTACACCAACACCAAGACGGACTACGGCCAGCCGACTCTCGGGCCGACGTTCAACTTCGCCATGCCGCCGGTCAACGCGAAGCGGTATTACGGGCTTTCGAACTACGATTACACCGACCTGACGACCAACATCGCGACGGCCACGATCGATCACCGGTTCAGCGATGCGTTCAGCCTCCGCAACACGACCCGCTGGGCGAACTACAAGCGCAAGGGGGAAGCGACCCAGGGCGTGCTCGCCACGGTCAATTCGCTCGGCAAGGCCGTGACCACCGCCACACCCTACGATCAGCTGCTCGTGACGCGCACGCACAACAAGGCGCGCGACAACGACGACGACGTGCTCATCAACCAGACCGACGTCACGTGGAAGGTCCAGACCGGCGCGATCAAGCACACCGTCACCGGCGGCCTGGCGCTCGCGGCGGAGCGCCTCAACCGCACCACCTTCGCCTTCGACGGGAACCCGGTCGCGCCGGGGATCCAGGCACCGACGTCGAACACTCCGCTGCTGACGCCCGATCCCTACACCAACATCTCTTACACCAAGACGCCACAAAACGAGAACGTGTCGAAGGGGGACACGGTCGCGGTCTACGGGCTCGACCAGATCGAGCTCTCGCCGCAGTGGAAGCTCGTCGCCGGCCTGCGCTACGAGTGGTATGACTCGCAGACGCAGCAGAACTCGCTCAACAACATCGGCACGAACGTCGGCCCGTTCTCGCGCACCGACAACCTGTGGAGCGGCCGCCTGGGCGCCATCTGGCAGCCGACGCAAGCGCAGTCGTACTACGTCTCGTGGGGCAACGCGTACAACCCCTCGGGCGAGCTTGGCGTTTACGGGGCGTCGGCGACGAACCTCACCGCCGTCACCGCTTTGCTCGAGCCAGAGGAGACCGAGAACTACGAGGTGGGCGCGCAATGGGACTTCACGAACGCGCTGCGGCTGCGCACGGCGGTGTTCCGCACCGAGAAGCAGAACGCGCGGTTCACCGATCCGGCGGACGGCGTCGTGAAGCTCGGGGGCGAGCGTCGCGTCGACGGTGTGGAGGCGGAGCTCGCCGGCTCGATCTCCACCAACTGGGACATCTACGCCGGCGGCGCGTACATGGACGGCAAGATCATCAAAAGTGATCTGCTCACGACCGGCAAGCACATGACCGTCGCTCCCTGGTCCGGTAACGTCTGGAGCGTCTACCGCCTGGGCGGCGGCTGGCAGATCGGGGCCGGGGTGTTCGCCTCGACCTCCCGCTGGCTCGACGAGCAGAACCGCGCCAAGATTCCCGGGTGGGCGCGCTTCGACGGGATGGTCGGCTACATCCAGCGGAGCTACGACATCCAGCTCAACGTCTTCAACATCTTCGACAAGGTGTATTACGTCGGCGGCTATCAGAACAACCCGGTCCGCGTGCTGCCGGCCCAGTCGGCCACCGCGCTGCTCACCTTCCGGTATCGCTTCTACTGACGCCGGCCGCGCGCCAGCTGACCCGCAAGGCAGCCAGCCGAAATGCTCGTACGAATCCCGCAAGTGCTGTCGCCCGAGCAGGCGGCCCACTGCCGCGCGCGCGTCGAGGCCGCGCAGTGGGTGGACGGCAACGTCACCTCCGGGCACCAGTCGGCGCGCATGAAGTCGAACGAGCAGCTGCCCGAGGACTCGGCGGTGGCGCGGGAGATGGGCGCGGCCATCGCCGCCGCGGTCGAGCGCCACCCCCTGTTCATCTCCGCCGCGCTGCCGAGCCGCGTGTTCCCGCCGCTCTTCAACCGCTACCGCGGCGGCATGGAGTTCGGCAGCCACGTCGACAGCGCGATCCGCGTGCACGCGCTCTCGGGCACGCGCATTCGTACCGATCTGTCGGCGACGCTCTTCCT
The DNA here is from genome assembly GCA_963754305.1 of uncultured beta proteobacterium. GTDB lineage: Bacteria > Pseudomonadota > Gammaproteobacteria > Burkholderiales > SG8-39 > DATEDA01. The sequence continues at coordinate 180,818 of CAVWFR010000049.1, forward strand.
CACGCCGCCGGAGGCGTACGACGGCGGCGAGCTTCTCGTCGAGGACAACTACGGCGTGCACACGACGAAGCTGCCGGCCGGCGACATGGTGCTCTATCCGGCGAGCAGCCTGCACCGCGTCACGCCGGTGACGCGCGGCGCGCGCACCTCGTCGTTCTTCTGGATCCAGAGCATGGTCGCGGATGACGCCCGCCGCACCCTCCTCTTCGATCTCGACATGGCGATCGTCCGGCTCACCCGCGACGTCCCCGGCCACGCCTCGCTCGTGTCGCTCACGGCGTGCTATCACAACCTCCTGCGGATGTGGGCGGAACCTTGAGCGGGACCGACGGCGGCTACCTGACCGACGTCGAGTACACCGGCGATTTCTTTCCGCAGCTGGCGCCGGCGTGGCTCGCCTACATCGCCGCGATCAACGGCTACGCGGCACCGCCGCTGAGCGGCGGGTTCACCTGGTGCGAGCTGGGTTGCGGCAAGGGGCTCACGACGCTCCTCCTCGCGGCGACGCATCCGACCGGCGACTTCCACGCGTGCGACTTCAACCCGGCGCACATCGAGTACGCGGAGCGGCTCCGCCGCGCTGCGGGCGTGTCGAACGCGCACTTCCATCCGCGGAGCTTCGCGCAGATGCTCGACGCCGAGCTGCCGGCGTTCGACTTCATCGTCCTGCACGGCGTCTACAGCTGGGTGCCCGATGCGGTGCGGGGCGAGATCCGCGCGCTCATCCGTCGCCGGCTGAAACCGGGCGGGCTGGTCCTGGTCAGCTACAACGCGCTGCCCGGCTGGGCGCACATCGAGCCGATCCGCCGCATGATGCGCGCCTGGGCCGACGGCGCGCCCGGGGACTCGCTCGACAAGGCGCGCGCCGCGTTCGCCCACGTCGAGTTCCTGGCGCAGAACGGCGCCGGCTACTTCGCAACGCTGCCCGCGGCGGCGGCGCATCTCGAGCGCATCCGCAAGCAGGACATCCGCTACGTCGCGCACGAGTACCTCACCCCGCACGGCGACCCGTTCTACTTCGCCGAGGTCGCGGCGCCGATGCGTGCCATCGGGCTCGCGTTCGCAGGCAGCATGACCCCGGCCGACAACTACCCGGACCTGATGGTGCCGGAGCCGTTCCGGCGCCTCCTCGCCGCCGCGCCGGACCGCGCCGCGCTCGAGACGCAGCGCGACTTCGTGCTCAACACGAGCTTCCGACAGGATCTCTACGCCGCCCAGCCCCAGGCCGGGCTGCCGGACGATCTCCCGCTCGAGCGCCTGGGACACACCGCGTTCTGCCTGACCGGCCTCCCCGATCGACTACCGCTCAAGCAGACGCACGGGGCGCTGGACTTCGATCTCGCGGATCAGGCCGCGCCCGTCCGGGCGATCCATGCATTCCTAGCGACGGGTCCCGCCCTGGCCGCCGACATTCATCGCGCGGCGGGCACCGGTGCCGAGGGGGAAACCTCGTTCCTGATTCAGCAGCTCGTGGTCGCGGGTCACCTTGCGCCGTGCACGCCGGTGCGGGCAGCCCCGGGCTGGATGTCGATCAACTCCGTGCTCGTCGAGGCCGGCCTGCGCGAGCAGCGCCAGCGAATCCCGCTCGCGTCGCCGGCGATCGGCTCGGCGACCTATACGGAGATCGTGCACGCCGCCGCGATCGAAGCCACGGCAGGACACGACCACCCCGATGACGCCGCGGGCAGCGTGCTCGCGCGCCTGCGCGCGTTCGGACACCCGGTCGACCGGCTCGCTCCCGCGGGCGAGGCGCGGCCCGCGACCGACGCCGAGGTGCTAGAGCACGTCGCGACGGTGTGGCGGGCGCTGCACGATCCGGCCGGCCCGGACCGGCGGCTCTTGCGCCTGCTCGGGGTGCTCGCCTGACGAGGCGTTCGGCCTAGGGGCTGTGAAGCGGGCCGTGCAGCCACAAAACTAGAGGCCGTCGAAGACTTTCGCCATCCGAAGTCGCATCGCGGCATCGGGCAGCCGGCCCCGCGCCGCGCCGAGGTTCTGGGCGAGATGCTGCGCGTTCCGCGTCCCGGGAATGACGCAGGTCACCGCCGGATGGCCGAGGATGAACTTCAGGAAGAACTGCGCCCAGTTCGCGCAATCGATCTCGCGCGCCCAGTCCGGAAGCGGCTTCCCCTTCGTCCGCCCGAACATCCGGCCCTGTCCCAGCGGCCGGTTCACGAGCACCGCGACGCCTTCGGCTTGCGCCAGCGGCAGCAGCGTCCGCTCGGCCTCGCGGTCCGCCAGCGAGTAGTTGAGCTGCACGAAGTCGGGCCGGCAGGTTTTGACCGCGGCCTCGAGCGCCGGATGCGCGCTCGCGATGTAGTGCGTGACCCCGAGGTAGCGCACCCTGCCCTCGCTCTTCCATCCGGCGAGCGTGGCGAGGTGGGTGTCGGTGTCGACGAGGTTGTGGACCTGCAGTAGGTCGAGCCGCTCGACGCCGAGCTTGGCGAAAGACGCCTCCATCTGACGAATGCCGGCGTCGCGGCCGAAGGTCCAGACCTTGGTGGCGACGAAGAGCTTGCCGGCGAGACCCAGTTCCGCCGAAAGCTCGCCGACCACCTGCTCGGCGGCGCCGTACATCGGGGAGGCGTCGACCACCGTGCCGCCGAGCTCGACCAGCGTCCGTAAGGTCTCCCGGGCCGCCGCCCGTTCGCGGCCGTTGCGGGGCACGTCGAATGCCTCCCAGGTGCCCAGCCCTACCGCCGGGATGCGTTCGCCGGTGCGCGGGATCGGGCGTGTTTCGATCGTCATCGCTTGCTTCCTTCTCGTCGTGGCGAGCACGCGCCGCGGCAAGAATACCCAGATCGACCGCGCCCCTGGCGCGTTTCGCGCGCGGGTCGCCGTCGGCAGCTTTCGCACCCATCCGAGCGGATGCCGTCGTCGCCGGATGCGCGCGCAACCGCTCTCGGGTCGTGCGGCGCCCGCGACGGCGTCAGCGTGCTCTGGCTCGTGCGAGAAGGCTACCGGCCGGGCCAGTACGGATAACCGCCGTATGGACCGAACGGAAACGGGTAGACGCCGCGGTAGTACGGCCAGCCGTACAGGAAATATGCGTCGCGAGCCCGCAGAAACTCGTCGAAGCGCACCGCCTCGATGTAGGTGCGCTGCATGTGGTCGATGACCTTGTCCGGCACGCCCTGCTCGCGCAGCTTCGCGAACTCCGAGGCCGATAGCGGATATACGCCGCGCAACGCATCGATGCGGGCGATGATCGTCTCGGCGGAATCCCCCTCCTTCGCCATCTGCACGATCTCGGCGGTCGTCGGCGGCGGCGGTAGCTGTGGCTGATTCAACGCGCAGCCAGCGACGAGAGCGGCGGCGAGGAAGGCGGCGATCGGGAAACGTGTACGGCGCGACGGCATTGCGGAAAGCTTCCGTGAGAAGGCCTATCTTAGAGGCTTTCCACGCGTCCCCGTTCCCTCCGGATGACCTCCCGCCGCGCCGCGCTCGTCGCGCTCGTCTCGCTTCCCGCGCTGCTGGCCACTCGTGCCCGAGCCGGGGACCATCCGCTCATCGGTACGATCTGGGACGCGCGCGAGCAGCGCCGGGCGACGCGCGCGGCGCTGGAGGCGGCGAGCGTCCGGGCGGATCTTCTGCTCCTCGGCGAGACGCACGACAACCCCGATCACCATCGCCTCCAGCTCGACCTGATCGCGGCGCTCGTCGCCGCCGGACGCAGGCCGGCGATCGCGATGGAGCAGTTCGACCGCGAGCATCAGGCCGAGATCGACCGCGCGCGCGTGGAGCGACCGCTCGACGCCGCGTACGTCGCGGAGGCCGCGCGCTTCGACGCCAAGGGCTGGGAATGGCGCTACTACGAGCCGATCGTCGCACTCGCCCTGCGTCACGAGCTGCCGCTCGTCGCGGCGAACCTGTCGCGCCGCGACGCGTTCGCGGTCGTCGAGCGGGGCTTCGAGGCGCTCGGGTCCGATGCGGCGAAGCTCGGGCTCGCCGAGCCGTTGGACGCCGCGCGCGTCGCCGCGATCGAGGCCGCGATCCGCGACGGTCATTGCGGCAAGCTCCCGGAGCGCATCGTGCCGCGCATGGCCGCGGCACAGATCGCGCGCGACGCGGTGATGGCGGAGGCGCTGCTCGCGCGCTCGGGCGCGGGCGCGGTGCTCGTCGCCGGAAACGGCCACGTACGGCGCGATCTCGGCGTGCCGGTGCACCTGGAGCGGCTCGCGCCGCGGCGCGCCGCGCTCGCCATCGGCATGCTCGAGGTGGAGAGCGGAGCGTGCGAGCCCGCGGCCTATGTCGCACCGGTCGCGGGGGACGCGCCGCAGTTCGATTTCGCGGCGCTCACCGCGCGGACCGAGCGGCCCGACCCTTGCGCGCGGTTCGCGCCCCGCAGCGGCCCCGCCACCCAAACGCCGCCCCTCTCATGACAATGGCATTGGCGTGACCTAGTCCGCGTTTCATCGCCGGGCCCCGGGCCGCGGGTACTTGCGGAGTCCCGGAGCCCGGGGCTATAGTGCACGCCCCATCACCTCCGCAAACGGTCGCGGCGCTCGCCCGGCCCAAGGATCCCGATGAAATTCCTGCGCGCCCTGGGCGTACGCGTTTGCTTCGTCTTCATCGCGGTGGCCGCGCTTGCCGGCTCCCCGGTCCGCGCCGCCACCGAGATCCAGTTCTGGCACGCGATGGACGCTGCGCTCGGTGAGCAGCTGAAGGTCATCGTGGAGCCAGTTCAACGCCGGCCAGAAAGATTACGTCGTGGTGCCGGTGTACAAGGGCAGCTACGACGACACCTTCGCCGCCGGGATCGCCGCCTCGCTCGCCGGCAAGGCCCCGCACATCCTCCAGGTGTACGAGGTGGGCACGGCGAACATGATGTCCGCCAAGCGCGTGACGAAGCCGCTGCACCAGCTCATGCGCGACGCGGGCCAGAAATTCGATCCGAAGGAGTACGTGCCGGCGGTCGCGAGCTTCTACTCCGACGCGAAGGGCAACCTGCAGTCGCTACCGTTCAACACCTCGACGCCGGTGCTGTACGTGAACCGCGATCTCCTCAAGGCGGGCGGCGTCAAGCCCGGCGCCGAGCTCAAGACCTGGTACCAGCTGCAGGAAGCGCTGCTCGAGGTGCGCGAAAAATACCCCGAGAATTGCGGGCTCACGACCACCTGGCCGTCGTGGGTGATGCTCGAGAACCTGCTCGCCTGGCACAACGAGGAGTACGCGTCGCGCAACAACGGCTACGACGGCGTCGATGCCCAGCTGACCTTCAACACCCGCCTCGCGATCCGGCACGTATCGCTCATGACGGCGTGGACCAAGGGCAAGATCTTCAGCTATTCCGGGCGGCGCGACGAAGGCGAGCGGCGGTTCGCACGCGGCGACTGCTCCATGCTCACCGCGTCATCGGCGTCGTACGGCAATCTCGTGCGCGGCGTCAAGTTCGATCTCGCCGTGCTGCCGCTGCCCTATTACGACGACATCAACGAGGCGCCGTACAACACCCTCATGGGCGGCGCCAGCCTGTGGGCGATGACCGGCAAGACCGCCGCGGAGTACAAAGGCGTGGCACGCCTCTTCGCCTATCTCTCGCAGGCGGAGGTGCAGGCGGCGTGGCACCAGAACACGGGCTATCTTCCGATCACGCGCGCGGCGTACGACCTGACGCGCAAATCCGGCTACTACGAGAAGAACCCCGGTACCGACGTGCGCGATGCGCGAGCTGCTCGCCGCGAAACGCGTCCCGCAGGCGTTCTCGCGCGGCATCCGGCTCGGCAACCACCTCCTGATCCGCGCCGTCGTCGACGAGGAGCTCGAGCAGGCGTGGGCCGCCGTGAAGCCGCCCAAGCAGGCACTCGACGACGCGGTCAAGCGCGGCAACGATCTCCTGCGGCGCTTCGAACGCGCAAACAAGTGACCGCGCAGTAGCGCGAGCACCGCTCGCGCTTACGCGGTCCCCCCGGCTTGCGCCGGGATCCAGTACTGCGTTGGGTCCGCCCCTGACCCCGGCTTTCGCCAGGAGTGACGCTCAAAACGGCAGCGTAGCGTCGGGCTTCGCGGCGGCGAGGACGCGCCGGAAGTCGGCCTGGATCCGCGCGAGCCCACCCGCATCCTGCGCCTCGAACCGGAGCACGATCACCGGCGTGGTGTTGGACGCGCGCGCGAGGCCGAAGCCGTCGGCGTACTCGACTCTCAGCCCGTCGAGCTTGATCACCTCCCGGGCAGCGGGGAACTGCGCCGTGCGCTGCATCTCGGCGATGAGGCGATGCGGCTCGCCCTCGGCGAGCTGCCAGTGCAGCTCGGGCGTCGTGACCGAGTCGGGGAGCGCGTTCAGCACCGCGCTCGGGTCGGCGGCGCGCGCGAGGATCTCGAGCAGCCGCGCACCGGCGTACGAGCCGTCGTCGAACCCGTACCAGCGCTCGACGAAGAAGATGTGTCCGCTCATCTCGCCGCCGAGCGGCGCGCCGAGCGCCTTCAGCTTGGCCTTGATCAGCGAGTGCCCGGTCTTCCACAGCACCGGTTTGCCGCCGTGCCGCCTGATCCAGGGCGCGAGGTTGCCGGTGCACTTCACGTCGTAGACGATCTCGGCGCCGGGAATGCGACCGAGGACGTCGGCGGCGAACAGCATCAGCTGCCGGTCGGCGTAGATGATGCCGCCGTCCTTCGTGACCACCCCGAGCCGGTCGCCGTCGCCGTCGAACGCGAGCCCGATCTCCGCATCGGAAGCACCGAGCGTCCGGATCACGTCCTGCAGGTTCTGCGGCTGGGTGGGGTCGGGATGATGGTTCGGGAACGTGCCGTCGACGTCGCAGAAGAGCTCGATCACCTCGCAGCCGAGCCGGCGATAGAGCGCCGGCGCGGTCGCGCCCGCGACGCCGTTGCCGCAATCGACGACGATCTTCATCGGCCGCGCGAGCTTCACGTCGCCGGCGATGCGCGCGAGATACGCCTCGGTGATGTCGACGGTCCGGTAGCTGCCCGCGCCGCTCGCGAAATCGTCGCGCTCGATCCGGGCGCGCAGCCCCTGCACGGCATCTCCGGCGAGCGTCGTGCCGGCCACCACCATCTTCAGCCCGTTGTAGTCGGGCGGGTTATGGCTGCCCGTCACCGCGACCGTGCTGCCGACGCCGAGGTGGTGCGCGGCGAAGTACGCCATCGGCGTCGTCACCATGCCGACGTCGTGTACGTCGACCCCGCTCGCGCGCAAGCCCCGCGCCAGCGCCTGGGATAGCTCGGGCCCGGAGAGGCGCCCGTCGCGGCCGATCGCGATGGCGCTGCCGCCCGCGTGGCGGACCTCGGTGCCGATCGCCCGGCCGATCAGCTCGACCGTCCCGGCACCGAGCTGGCGCCCGACGACGCCGCGGATGTCGTAGGCCTTGAAGATCTCGGGCGGGACCTGGCTCATCGCTGCGACTCCTCGAAAAACGCGACGATCCGCCGCGGCAACCAATCGTACCGGCCCGGAAACGGGCCACTGACGAAACCGACGTGTCCGCCCGTCGCCGGGAACTCGAGCCGCACGGACGCCGACGCTTCGCCGGGGTGCGGGAGATGTGCGGCGGGCAGGAACGGATCGTTGCGCGCATTCAGCACGAGCGTCGGCACCGCGATGCCGGCCAGCACCGGCTTCGCACTGGCCCGCAGCCAGTAATCCGCCACGTCGCGGAAGCCGTGCAGCGGCGCGGTCACGAGATCGTCGAACTCGCGCAGGGTGCGCGAGCGCGCGACTCTTTCGCGATCGAATAGATCCGGGAAGCGCTCGAGCTTGAGCGCACTCTTGCGCTTCATCGTCCCCAGGAAGTTGCGCGTGTAGAGCATGTTGAAGCCCCGCTCGAGCGCGTTCCCCGCAGCGGTCAGATCGACCGGCGCCGACACCGCCGCCGCGGCGCGCACGACGCTGCGCGCCGCCACCCCATGCTCCCCCAGCCATTTGAGCAGCGCGTTGCCCCCGAGCGATACGCCGGCCGCGTAGAGCGGTGCATCCGATTCGGCTGCGAGACGGCGTAGGATCCAGTCGATCTCGGCCGAGTCGCCGGAGTGGTACGCCCGGGGTAGCCGGTTCAGCTCGCCGCTGCAGCCGCGAAAGTGCGGCAGCGCCGCGCGCCAGCCCCGCTCCCGCGCCGCCGCGAGCAGCGCTCGCGCGTAGTGGCTCGCGGTGCTGCCTTCGAGTCCGTGGAAGAGCGCGAGCAGCGGCGCGTCGCGCGGCCCGTCGACCCGATCGACGTCGACGAAGTCGCTGTCGGGCGCGTCCCATCGCTCGCGCCGGACCGCGGGTCGCGGGACACGGGCGAAGAGCGCCGCATAAAGCGTCTGTGCGTTGCCCCCGGGCAGCCACCTCGGCGCGCGGTAGGGGCCGGGGTCCTCCGCTCGCGCCGCCGTGGCGGCCGGCCACGCGGCCGTTGCACCCCGCATCAAGCCACAGCCCTCAGTGCAGCACCTTCGGCCCGTCGGCCGCACCCGCCGCGGGCGCCGGTGCCGCCGGGGCGGGCGACGCGTGATGGACGAGGATCCGCCAGCCGTTGCCGGTGCGCAGATAGACGTTGGTCGCGACCATCGGCGGCCGCGGATTGCTCTCGCCGGCGACCGCGATGTGCTCGTGGACGCTGTGGATCGACAGCATCATTCCCTGCACGTACACTTGGTTGGCGAGCTGGACGTGCAGCCGCTGGCGCGACTTGAACATCTGGGACCAGCTCTCGCGCACCTGCTCGTAGCCGGTGAGCCGCGGCCCGGCCGGGTGGATGCAGACGATCTCCTCGTCCTCGGCCCACACCTCCATCATCGCTTCGAGGTCGTACCGCTCCAGGGCCTCGTAGAAGGCGGCCTCGGCGTCCTGCGGCGTGGGGAAAGTCGCGCGCTTCATCGGCGGCGGATGGTAGCGGAAATTGCGGCACCCGCGTCACGCGTCCGGCCCGGCTGCGCCGACGATCCACCCGGCGATCGCGTCGAGGAGCGGCGCGGCCTCGCCCAGCGTCGGCAACACGCGCATCGCAACCGCCGGGTAGCGCGCGCGCAGCCGCTCGACCATCAGCGGCAGGTCGCGCCGCACATGGCCCCCAGGCGCGAGAAACACCGGCGCGACGACGATCTCGGCGGCGCCGCCGGCGACCAGCGACGCCACCGCCTCGTCGAGCGTGGGTGGCGTGAGCTCCAGATAGGCGATCGCGACCGCGGCGGCGGGCCGCCTGGCGCGGACCGCCTGCGCAAGCCGCTCGAACGGCGCCGGCCAGCCCGGGTCGCGACTGCCGTGCGCGAACAGGACGATGCCCGCCGGCGCGCTCACGCCAGCCCCTCGAAGCGCAGCAGGCGCTCGAACCACCGGGCGACGCGCAGGAGATGCGCATCGCCGCCGATGTCGCAGGCGAGCTGCAGGCCGTAGGGCAGCCCGGCGCGATCGAGCCCGCTCGGCACCGAGATCGCCGGCACGCCGAGGAGCGACCATAGCGTGCAGAAGCTCGGATCGCCGGTGATGTCGAGCCGGCGCGGCGCCGTGCCCGGTGCGCTCGGCGACACGATCACGTCGCAGCGCTCGAAAAGATCGTGCGCGCGCTCGCCGAGCGCGGCGCGCATTGCGACCGCGGCGCGATACGCGGCGCTCGAGATGGCACGACCCTCGTCGAGACCCGTGTTCAGCGTGCCGCTCAGGAGCGGCCGCGCGCGCGCCTGCAGCCCCGCCAGGTTGCGCGCGGCCTCCGACAGCATGATCGTGCGGTGGACGATGTTCGCGTCGCCGAACGCCTGGGGCACTGCCAGCCGCTGGACGGCTGCGCCGTTCGCGCGGCATGCATCGAGCACGGCCTCGAAGTGAATGCGCGCGTTCCCTTCGATGTCGTTCCACGGAAAGCGCGCGATGACGCCGATCCGCGGGCCCCGGTCGAGCGGGGCGATCTCCGCCGGGATGAACTCGCCCTCGGCGAGCGGCGCGGCGAAGAGCGCCGCGTCCGCGACGCTGCGGGTGAAGGTGCCCAGCTGGTCGAGCGTCTCGCTGAACAGCGCGGTGCCGGCGAACGGCAGGATGCCGAACGTCGGCTTGAAGCCCACCACGCCGCAGAACGCCGCCGGCCTGATCACCGAGCCGTTGGTCTGCGTCCCCAGCGCCGCCGGCACGAACCCCGCGGCAACCGCCGCCGCCGATCCCGAGGATGAACCGCCGGGAGTGTGATCGGCGTGCCAGGGGTTGCGCGTCTTGCCGGGGTGCATGAACGCGAGCTCCGTCGTGACCGTCTTGCCGAGCACGAACGCGCCGGCGCGCTTGAGCCGCTCGACCGCGACCGCATCCCGCCCGGGCCGGTTGCCGGCGAACGCGGGCGAGCCCATCTCGGTCGGGAGATCAGCGGTGGCGATGATGTCCTTGACCCCGACCGGTACGCCGTGGAGCGCGCCGTGCTCGGGCTCGCTCGCGCGCCGGCGATCGCACTCGACGGCGAGCGCGAGCGCGCGAGCCTCATCGAGCGCCGCCCAAACTTGGATGCGGCCGTCGCGTTCGCGGATGCGCGCGAGCAGATGCTCGGTGTAGCCGCGCGCGGAGAGCGCGCCCGTGGCGAGCGCGCGCGCGGTCTCGATCAGGCTGGCAGGCACTAGCGCCCCGCCTCGGGCGCAGTGCGCCGGAGTGCCAGCGCGCGCCGCCGGTCCCACGCATCCGGATTGAGCAGGTTCGGCGGCCGCTCCCCGGCCAGCGCCGCGATCAGGTTGCGCGCGGCGGTCATGCCCATGGCGAGGCGGGTCGCGCGCGACGCGCTGCCGATGTGGGGCGCGAGGGCGACGTTGTCGAGCGAGAGGAAGCCGGGATCGAGCGCCGGTTCGCCTTCGAAGACATCGAGCCCGGCACCGGCGATCCGCCGCGCCTGAAGCGCCGCGACGAGCGCAGAGTCGTCGACGATGCCCCCGCGCGCGATGTTGACGAGGATCGCCGTCGGCTTCATCAGCGCGAGCTCCCGTGCGCCGATCAGGTGGTGCGATTCGGAGGTGTAGGGCAACACGAGGCAGACGAAGTCGCTCACTCGCAGCAACTCGACAAGATCGACCCGCGTGGCGCCGAGCGCGGACTCGATCTCGGGCGGCACGCGGCTGCGATTGTTGTACAGGATCGTCATGTCGAAGCCGCGGCCGCGGCGCGCGATCGCCTGTCCGATCCGTCCCATGCCGACGATGCCGAGCGTCGCGTGATGGACGTCCTGGCCGAGGAACTGGTCGACCTTCCAGCCGCGCCAATGACCGGCGCGGAGCCAACGCTCGGACTCGGTCACCCGGCGGGCCGCCGCCATGAGCAGCGCGAAGGCGAGATCGGCAGTCGTCTCGTTCAGAACGTCCGGGGCGTTGGTCGCGAGGACGCCGCGGTCGGTGCACGCCGCGAGATCCATGTTGTCGTACCCGGCGGCGATGCTGCACGCCGCCGCGAGGCGCGGGCTCGCATCGAGGAGCGCCGCGTCGACGCGGTCGAGGCCGGTGATGAGCGCGCCGTCCTTCTCGGCCAGGCGCGCGCGCAGCTCGTCGGGCGAGAACGGCGTGTCGGCCTGGTTGTCTTCGACCTCGAAGCGGTCGCGCAGGTACGCGAGCACCTCGGGAAAGTTCTCGCGGGTGACGAGGACGCGCGTCCGCATGGCGCGCCGAACATACCACGCCCCCTCGGCCCCCCTTGATCGTCCCGGCCAGCTCCGCCGGGTGGGGGGTGGGCCCTCGCGGGCCTTGGGGGATCGGCTGATCGGCTTCTCCGGCGCCGCATAGGCCATCGAGCCCGGCTCGGCGCTAGGGACAGTGCATCGCAACGTGGGCTGGGTCGCTCGGGCCGATCCGGCCGGGCGCCTGCTCCTCGTGCCCATGGCGGCTCCCATGGACGTACCGGCCGGCCCGGCGCTTCCTTGCAGCAACGTGAGTGGCGTCAGGCGGACGGACTATCCGGGTCGCATCCGCAAGAAAAATTTGCGCCCGCATCGCGCTGACTGCATCCGTCTCCCGCGCGGGGGCATAGTCGTTTCGAAAGCACCGGCTGCCCGCCGGTTTGCGGGCGGTGCGCGATCAACGAAGGAGGACAGGCGATGGGACGCAAGCTTCGTGTTGGCTTCGCCGCGCTGGCGATGCTCTTATGCGGTGCCGCACAAGCGGTGCCGTGCATGACCGGCAGCCTCGGTGCCTACCTCGGCCTCGGCGCCGACGGCTGCACTATAGGTAACGCGCAGTTCTCCGGCTTCTCACTGCCTGCCGTGGCCAATGCGGACGATCCGATCGCGCTGTCCGCGGTGCAGGTTGTCCCGGCGCAGAGCGCGACCGGCACCGGCTTCTCGTTCCTGTTCCAGCAAAGCGCTGCCGCAAATCAATCCCTCGGGTTGCGCGTAGGCTTCCTCGCCGCCGGACTGCCGGGTTTCGCCTTCACCGGCGCGATGTCGTCCCTCATGGGCGCGTCGACGGGCAACGGCGCGGTGGGCTTGTTCACCGATCTGTGCCTGGGAAGCGGTTTCTCCAACCCGGATACCCTGGCTTGCGGCGGCACACTCGACTCGCAGGTGCTCCTAGGTAGCGGCTCCACCGGCTCCACGTTCGACCTCGCCACGCCCATCGGCGCGATCGGCGAGGTATTCATCGATGGCGGATTCGCCGGTTCGGCAAGCCTCGCCAGCGCCGATCTGCGCTTCAACGTCACCGCGGTTCCCGAACCGGCCACGTTTACGCTCCTCGCGGTCGGGCTCGCCGCCCTCGCGCTGGTGCGCCGGCGCAAGCGCGCAGCGCTGAGCCCGATCTTGTCGCTCCCGCTTTGATCCCCTTGAAGGAGGCTGTCATGCGTCTGAAGAAGCTTCTCGCCGTCACCATTGCATCGCTGCTTTGCCTGCCCGCGGCCGGATTCGCCGCCAACCATCGCGAAGCGCCGATCACCGCGCTCGACCACAAGGCGGACATCACCGACGTCTACGCCTTCCGCAGCTACGGCGGGACGAGCTCGACGCCGCGCGTGACCCTGATCATGTCGGTCGATCCGCTCCTCGAGCCCGCGAACGGGCCGAACTACTTTCCGTTCGACGACGACATCCTCTACGAGCTCAAGGTCGACAACGACAACGACGCGGTCGAGGACGTCGTCTTTCAGTTCCGGTTCAAGACCAAGCAGCGACTCCCCAACCTGTTCCAGGTCTATGCGGGCGTCCCCGGTGGCGCCGTCGCACCGGCCAACTCGCCGGCGCCGGTCGCGCCCGGCACGCTGATCGTGCCCCACCAGATCAAGACGTTCGACGATCCCGGACTCGGCCTGCGGCAGCGCTATAGCGTCACCATGGTCAAGAACGGCGTCGCGACGCCGCTCACGGGTCCGACGCCGTTCTACGCCGTGCCCGCCAATCCGGGCCCGCGCACGATGGATTACGAAGCGCTGTTCGACCTCGGCACCTACTCGCTCGGCGGGGACATCAAGGTCTTCGCGGGCACGACCGACGACGCGTTCTGGATCGATCTCGGGGCGGCCTTCGATACGCTGAACCTCCGCGCTGGCGTGGCGCCGGGCGCGCTGTCGGCCATGCAGGACTCGGCCGCTCAGAACTTCGCCTCGGACACGGTTTCAGGCTATGCGGTGAACTCGATCGCGATCGAGGTGCCGGTCGCCCTGCTCACGAGGACGGGCTACGTCGAGCCCGCCAATTCGCCGGCGGCGACCATCGGGGTCTGGGCGACGACGTCGCGGCCGCGGGTCACGGTGCGCCGCGCGCCGCTGCCGGCAGTGGGACAAGGCAACTACTCGCAGGTCCAGCGCATGGGCAACCCGCTGATCAACGAATTGCTGGTGGGGACCGGCTCCAAGGACCGGTTCAGCATGGACCAACCGAAGAACGACTCTCAGTTCGCCCCGTTCTTCCTCGACCCGGCTCTCGCCCGCGTGGTCAACGCGCTGACGGGCGGCGTCGTGGCGATTCCGGCACCGCCGCGTACCGATCTGCTGCCCGTCGTGACGTACGCGCCGCCGATCGCCGCGCCGGGCACGCCGGCGGGGCCGATCGCCGACCTCCTGCGCCTCAACACCGGCGTCACGCCGGCGCCACCGGTCGCCGGGGAGCCGACTCGGGCTGCTCGGCGGGGACACCGGCGGCTTTCCGAACGGACGCCGGGTGTTCGACGACGTGACCGACATCGCGCTGCGCCTCGTCGTCGGCGGCGTACTGGCCGCGCCCTTCCCCGGGTTCAATCCCGCGATCGGCGGGCGGCTCGGCGATGGCGTCAACGTGAACGATGTCCCGTACCGCGACGACTTCCCCTATCTCGGCAGCGCGCCGAGCGGCCGCGACCGCCGCCACATCGATCCCGGCGAGCCGGGCTGCACCGCCGGCGGCGGCACGCCCTGCCCGAACTAGGCGATGCGTCTCGTCGCCGCAATCGTGCTCTGCGCCCTGGCCGCATGCGGCTGGGCGCAGAGCCCTGCGCCTTCGCCGGCGGAGGAGAAGATCGCCGAGGCCGAACGCTTCATCGCGAAGCATCCCGACCGCGCCGACGGCTACAACGCGCTCGCGATGGCGCTCGCCCGGCGCGCGCGCGAGACGGCCGACATTGCGTTCTACGAGCGGGCGGAAGCGGCGCTCCAGAAGTCCTTCGCCGCCGCGCCCGACAATTTCGAGGGCCGCAAGGTCCGTGTATGGGTCCGCCTGGGCCGGCACGACTTCGCCAACGCCTACGACGAAGCCAAGGCGCTCAACAAGCAGGTGCCCGACGACGTGCTGGTCTACGGCTACCTCGCCGATGCGGCCGTCGAGCTCGGGCGCTACGACGAGGCCGAGCAGGCCGTGCAGTGGATGCTCGACCTGCGGGCCGGCAATGTTCCCGGCATGACGCGCGCGGCGTACCTGCGCGAGCTCTTCGGCGATCACGAGGGCGCGATCGAGCTGATGGAGAAAGCGTATCAGCGCACGCCGCCCGCCGAGCGCGAGGATCGCGCGTGGATCGCGGCGCACATCGCGCAGCTGCAACTGGCGCAGGGACGACTCGACCCGGCGGAGAAGCTCGTCGCCCACTCGCTCGAACTCTTTCCCGAGTACCACTACGCGCTCGCGACGCTTGCGGCCCTCCGCACCCAGCAGCGCCGGTTCGACGATGCGCTGGCGGCGCGGAAGCGCCACTACGCGGCCGCGCCGCATCCGGAGAATCTCTATCTGCTCGGCGTCGCGTTCGCGCAGGCAGGGCGCGCCCGAGAGGCTCGCACGGCATTCGCCGAGTTCGAGACCGCCGCCCTCGCCGAAAGCCGCGGCGTCGACAACGCCAACCGCGAGCTGGTCGTCTACTACGTCGACCACGCCCGCACGCCGCGTAAGGCGCTTGCCATCGCGCAACTGGAAGCGGCACGCCGGCAGGACGTGCTGACCCTCGACGCGCTCGCATGGGCGCTGTCGGCCGATGGCCGCCATCGGGAGGCGCGCGCCGCGATCGACCGCGCGCTCGCGGTCGGCGTGCGGGACGCCGCGATGCTTCATCGCGCCGGCGTAATCGCGCAACGGGGCGGCGACCGTGCTGCGGCGCGGCGTCACTTCCAAGCCTCGCTCGAGATCAATCCGCGCTCGGACGTCGCGGCGGCCGTGCGGCGCGCGCTTGCCGGCGCAACCCCGCCGCGCCGGGATCGGTAGCCGCGGTCGCCCGGTAGCAGCCAAGCGAAAGATCGACACGGCGCTCGCCGCAGGGAGTAATCTCTTGCCGAAGCGATCCGTTGAGGCCGTGACGCTACGAAACACAGAATCGCCGGCGCGAGAGGCACTCCGCCCCGCGATCGCGCACCGGGCGGGCGCACCGGCCAGTTCCCGTCTTAGGGTTGACGGGACGACGCGGTGATGCGCCGCATCCGTCCCGCGATCGCTTGGCTGGTGCTGCTCGCCATGCCCTTTCACGCGCTGACCGCGGTGTATCTCGATCGTCTGGGGCCCGCGCATTTCCACCTCGATGACGAGGCGCACGAAGACGTGCACGGGACATTCCCATCGCCACGGCCACGACCATTCCGAGCGCCACCACCACCCTGCGGACCACCCGACCGTCGTAACCGTCGAAGACGACGCCGCGCTCGCCTCGCAAGCGCCGGAAGAGAGCACCGCTTCGGGCTGGTCCGCCAGCATGTGCGTCGCGCTGGTGTCGGCGCGCGCGGCGTTGCATCCGCCCCGGCTGCTCCGACGGCATCGTTCCGGGGCGCGAACCACTCCTGAAGTCCCGCTTCCTCGGACGCCTCGAGCGTCCACCCCGCATCGACCTCGTCTAGCGTTCGGGCGGTCCGTCGCGCACTCGCTTGCGAGCGCGGCGTGCGACCGCACGCGACCCGACCCGGTCGAAACGTCCACCGGTCTCGATCCAGCGGCGCCGCAGTTCGCACTTGTACGCGTGCGAGCGGAATCGCCCGCAACCGGTGGCGTCTTCGACCACGGCCGCGGTGCTTGGCATCGGCTCGACGATCCGAGGAGGGAAACGCGATGATTCGCCCAGTTGCCCCGTCGGCCGGGGAGTCACCCCTGGCCAGTTCTAAACGTCCGACCGCGGCGCCTACGGCGGCGCAATCGATCACCGTCACAACCCTCGCCGCGACGCTCTCTGTCGCCGCGTTCGCTGCTCACGCGGACGAGCCGACCAAGCTGCCTCCGGTCGAAGTCGTCTCCCGCTACGAGAACGACGTGGGGATCTGGGACTCCGCCAGTCAGGGCGCGGTGACCGGCGACACGATCCGGAAGCAGCCCCTGCTTCGTCCCGGCGAAGTGCTCGAGGCCGTGCCCGGCATGGTCGTCACGCAGCACTCGGGCGACGGCAAGGCAAACCAGTTCTTCCTGCGCGGCTACAACCTCGACCACGGCACCGACTTCGCCACCTGGGTCGCCGGCATGCCGGTCAACATGCCGACGCACGCGCACGGACAGGGCTATACGGACCTCAACTTCCTCATTCCCGAGCTGATCTCGCGAGTCGTCTACACCAAGGGGCCGTACTTCGCCCAGGACGGCGACTTCGCCTCGGTGGGATCGGCGCGGATCCTGTACGCCGACCGCCTGCCGTCGAACGTGGCGACCTTGACCTACGGATCGTTCGACTATGCGCGCGCGCTTTTCGCCGGCGCGCCCGGAGGTCGGCCGCGGCAACCTCGTCTACGGCCTCGAATACCAGCAGTCCGACGGCCCCTGGGAGCGGCCCAACCGGTTCGCGAAGTACAACGGCGTGCTGCGCTACGCGCAGGGGACGCCGGCAAACGGCTTCAACATCACCGCGATGGGGTACAAGGCGGACTGGAACGCGACCGACCAGATCCCGCAACGCGCGGTCGACTCCGGCTTGATCGGCCTCTTCGGCACGCTCGACCCGACCGACGGCGGCGACCAGTACCGCTACAGCCTGTCCGGCGAGTGGCGGCAGTCGGAGGGGAACATCAGCCGGGCGGCGAGCCTGTACGCGATCAAGTCGAAGCTCAACCTGTTCTCCAACTTCACGTACTTCCTCGACAACCCGGTGAACGGCGACCAGTTCCAGCAGGCCGAGGAGCGCGTCGTTCTCGGCGGCGAGGCGAGCCAGACGTGGTTCACCCACTGGGGCGACCGTCACATGTGGAACACGCTCGGGCTGCAATTGCGGGGCGACAGACTGCGGCCGGTCGCCCTCTACAGCACCGAGGCGCGCCAGCGACTGTCGACGACGCGCGAGGACCGGGTGAACGTCGCCAGCGTCTCGCCTTACTTCTCCAATACCGTCGAGTGGACGAACTGGTTTCGCACCATCGCGGGCGTGCGCGCCGACTTCTTCAGCTTCGACGTGGACAGCAATACTCCGGAGAACTCCGGCAAGGAGCACGACGCCATCGTCTCCCCGAAGCTTTCGCTGATCTTCGGGCCGTGGCGGAACACCGAATACTTCCTGAACTGGGGGCAGGGCTTCCACAGCAACGATGCGCGGGGCACCACGATCACGGTCGACCCCAAGACCGGCGATCCGGCGCAGCGGGTCGATCCGCTCGTGCGCACGACCGGTTACGAGGCGGGCCTGCGGAGCCTGGTCCTGCCCGGCCTGACGACGTCGCTCGCGATCTGGCAGCTCAGGCAGGACTCGGAGCTCCTGTTCGTCGGCGACGCCGGCACCACCGAGGCGAGCCGGCCATCGAAGCGCACCGGCGTCGAGTGGGTGCTCCAGTACGTGCCGCGGCCCTGGCTTGCGTTCGATCTGACGGCGGCATTCACCCGGGCGAGGTTCGACGACGACGATCCGGCGGGCAACCGCATCCCGGGCGCGCCCGACGCGGTCGCCTCGGCCGGGATGACGCTCGACAACCTGAACGGCTGGTTCGGCAGCTTGCGCTGGCGCTACTTCGGCTCGCGCGCGCTCATCGAAGACAATTCGGTCCGATCGGAGTCGACCTCGCTCCTCACGGCCCGCGTCGGCTACATGTTCACCAAGAACATCCGCGCCTGGCTCGACGTGTTCAACACCTTCAACTCGAAGTCCCACGACATCGACTATTTCTATGTCTCGCGCCTGCCCGGGGAGCCGCTCGAGGGGGTCGCCGACAAGCACTTCCACCCGGTCGAGAGCAGGGCGGTTCGCGTGAGCGTGAGCATGACCTTCTAGAGGGCCCGGCCGCGCCCGAACCGGCACGCTACATCCGCCACTCCAGCCCGGCGTAGACCGAGCGGCCGTCGCCCGGCCAGAACTGCGGCTGGTCGAGCCGGCGAGCATCCGCGATCACGCCGGTGGTGGCGATGTACTTCTTGTTGCCGAGGTTGCGGCCCTCGACGAAGAACGACAGCCCCTTCGCAATTTGCCGCCCGCCCTTCAGGCCCCAGATCGCATAGCCGTCGGCGGAGAGCGTATTCGCCATGTCGATCGGGGTGCTCTGCGGCGACCACTCGAGGGTGGGACCGACGTACCAGCCCGCCGCGGGCTGGTACAGTAATTCGCTACGCAGGAACTGCGGCGGGATGCCGGGCAGCCGGTTGTCGCCGAAGACGGCGTTGCCGCGGAACCGGAAGTCGTTCCAGAGGTACGAGCTCCGCCACACGACCCGCTCGGCGAACGTCACGACGAGCCCGACCTCGATTCCCTGGTGCAGCGTGCTCGGCGCATTGACGGTGCCGAGCGGCTGGCCGGTCGGGCTGTTGAGCGACAGCAGCTCGTTGTCGAGATCGGTGTAGTAGTACGCGACGTCCCATTGCACCGCGGGCAGGAAGCCGCGCGTGCCGACTTCCAACGTCCTGCCTTTCTGCGCGCTCAACGGCGTCACGTTCGGCCCGCCGGTCAGCTCGCCGAAGGTCGGCGGCTCATAGCTGCCGCTGTAATTGGCGAACACGTCGACCGCCGGCGACCATTTGTAGAGCACCCCGACCTTGGGCGAGAGCTGCTCGTAACGCTGGTTCACGCTCTGGTTCCCGTCCTGGAGGAACAGGTCGTCGAGCTTGCGCTGCGCGCGCGTCCCCTGCAGGCCCAGGACACCCGCCCACTGCGGTGTGACGTAGAAACTGTTCTCCGCGTAGAGCACGTAGTTCGACGAGTCCTGCGTCCACTCTCCGGTCCGCGCGCCCGCCTGGCCCCGCACGTTCACGAAGCGATTGTCGTTCACGGTGCCCCACTGCGGGATGAAGCCGACGACGAAGCGGTTCTGATGGCCCGCGAGCGGCGCGTCGGTGACGTACCTGAGCGAGATGCCATAGTCGTGGGACAGCTGGTCGAGCACCTGGAAGATCGGGTGCCACAGGTCTTTGTAAGAGTAGAAGGCGCTCGCCTCGAGCACGCCCTCGCCCATCCGATAGGCGGTCTTGTTCGCGATCCGGTAGAGCGGGAAGTCGCGCTTCTGCTGGCCGGCGAGGTTGCCCGCATTCGCCAGCCGCGGGTTCGTCTGCGCTTGCGCCTTCGTGAGCGTGCCCGGCAGCTGCGAATCGCTGTTGAGCGCCGTGAAGTAGAAGCGCGTCTCGAGGTCGGGATTGATCCGGAAGCCCACGTTGCCGAAGAACCGGAGATTCTCCTGCTGTGCCCAGTCGCGATAGCCGTCCCGCGAGGCGTAGGACGCCATGAGGTTGTAGTCGACGTTGCCGGTCACGCCCCCGGTCGAACCGAACATCTTGTAGTAGTCGTAGCTGCCCAGCTCGCCGCGCACCCGCAGGAGGTCCGAGGTGTAGCCGGTGTTCGCGACGAAGTTGATCGCGCCGCCGAGCGTGGTCGCGCCGTACTGCAGTGCGTTGGCGCCGCGGAACACTTCGATGTACTGCAGGCCGAGCGGCTCCACCGCCTGCATGTCGAAGCTGCCGTCGGCGAGGTTGAGCGGGACGCCGTCCTGCAGGAGGATGATGCCGCGGCCGTGGAACGTGCGCTGGATGCCGGAGCCGCGGATCGCGATGCGCGCCTCGTCGGCGCCGAAGCGCGGCTGCACGAACACGCCCGGCGCGTAGGAGAGCGCGTCCGACAAGGTCGAGCTGCGGCCGGTCTCGTAGGTTTTCGGATCGACGACCGAAGCACCGCCCGGGATGAGCCGGATCTCCCGTTCGGCGCGGTCGATCGATGGAACGGTCAGCGATTTTTCCGCGTCGGCGCGGACGACGACGGGTTCGAGGCGTTGTGGCCTTTCTGCGGTCTGGGCGTGGGCGGTGGCTACCGCCCCGAGCGCGAGCGCAGCGGCAACGGGACGCAGTCGGCGCAGGCACGAAGGTGTGCGCGGCATGGGTCTCCCTCCGAGAACAACGGCAACGCGCGCGGCGCCCGGGCAGGGCGCGGCGCGAACATGTTGCGAGGTCAGGCGGAAAGGAAGACGGGCGGGGCGCGCGAATGGTACGCGCGCTGCGCAGGCGAGGCGGGAGGCGGAACTGGTGCGGCCGCTGGCTCGTCGCGGAGGGTTGGCGCGACGGCGAACCCGTTCGCGGGCGCCGCGGGAAGCGACGCCATCATCGCCGTCGCGCAGAGGTCGCAGATGCCGCCTGCGTTCCGCGGCCGCTTCGCCGGGTCGGGCGCCTCGGGGACTCGCACCAATCCGGCGCTGGTGCAGACTTCGTGGAGCATGCCCGCCGGCATGCCGGTACGCACGAGCATGACGCCATGCGCAGCGGCGCCAAGCTGCTGTGCAAGGCACGCGAGCAGCAACAGCGCGAGCGTCAGCAGCGAGCGGGCCGAGGTGCGTAGCGAGCGCATGGCGGCGGGGCAGAAGCCGGCGCGCGGGACTATATCACCGTGAACTCGCAACGGCCGTCTCAACGGTGTTGGACGCCTCCGTTCACCCTCCGAGCTCAGCCGGGTAAACGCGGCGAGCTGCATGGCTATTCCGCACCGCGGGTATCAATTCGACCGCTCGATGCGTCTTTCTCTCTCAGCCTCGTCCATTCGCAGAGCTTCCCTGGCTTGCGCGACAGACGGCGCTCCTCGGACGCACAAGTTTGCGCAACCAGAATTCACTCGCCCGCGCGGGCTCAAGGCGCCTGACGGGCGCGGGTCTCGCGCACGAACAGCGCGGACGCGAGACCGAACAGCGAGAAGCCGAGGATCACCCACAGTCCCCGCTGCCATTCGGCGAGCGTGTGCGCCCCCGGCACGGCGGCCGCGCGATCCCAATCGAGCACCCAGCCGAAGACGGGCTGCATCAGCGCCGGGCCGAGAAAGCACCCGGTGTTCACGAGCGCGGTCGCGATGCCCGAGTACTGCGGCCGGTTGACCTCCTTCGCGCAGGCCCAGCTGATCGTCAGCCCGGCGGCCCCGAGCCCGATCGCGACGCAGAGCGCATAGCCCTCCGCCGACGGCAGCTCGAGCCCCGCCAGGAGCGGGATCCAGCAGAGCGCGAGGAGCGCTGCACCGAGCACGAACACCGGGCGGCGCAGGCGAAGCCGGTCCGAGAGTGCGCCCCACACGAATCCGCCGCAGGCGAAGCTCGCGAGGATGAGGCTGCAGTGGTTCGCGGCCTGCACGCGCGTCATCCCGTGCACGTCCACGAAGTAAGGCACCGCCCACAGCCCCGCGAAGCCGAGGACCGCGCCACCCATGCCGAGGTTCGCGAAGAAGCCCGGCCAGCTCGCGCGGTTCGCGACCACGGCCGCGAGCCCCTTGCGCCAGTCGCCGGAGGCGAGGCGCACCCCGGCATGGCCCGGCGGCGCATCGCGGACGAAAAAGAGCGCGCCGAGCGCCACCGCGAGCGACAGCGCCGCCAGCGCGAGCATCACCGTGCGCCAGGGCAGCGCCTGCAGCACCCACGCGAACGGTCCGCCGGCGGCGGCCGAGGAGAGGTTGCCGGCGAGCACCACGACGCCGGTGAGCGTGGCGAAGCGCCGCTCGTCGAACCACGTGGCGATCAGCTTGAGTGCGGCGACGAACGCCACCGCAGTGCCGAACCCGACGAGCGTGCGCCCGATAACCGCCCACGCGAATGCGGGGGCGAGGCCGAAGATCGCCGCCCCCGCTGCGGCGATCAGTCCGCCGCCGAAGAGGAGACGCCTGGGTCCCAGCGTATCGGCGAGCACGCCGCACGGCAGCTGCATCGCGGTGTAGACCCAGAAGTACGTCGCCGCGAGCACGCCTAAGGCCACGGCGCTGGTCGCGAATGCCTGCACGAGGTCGGAGGCGAGCGCCGCGGGTGCGACGCGATGAAAGAGCCCCAGCATGTACGCGAGGATCGCGAGGCCGAGGACGAGCGCGCGCCGGGCCGCCGGCGTGGCGGTCGCGATCAAGCCGGAGCGTGCGGGCTCATTGAGCTACCCGCACGGCTCGCGCGCACTGGCGCCTGTCGCTCTCGTCGTGCAGCTCGACAAATCGGGACCCGCTTTGCGGGCGATCAAGAACCGGTTGCCAGCTGCGGTAGCCTTCGGCCATGAGCGGCTATCGGGTCATGCGCGGGTGAGCTGAAATTCTCCGTTTCATCGGGCGTCTCTTTCCCGCCGTGCCGAACGAGCCGCACGCATCGGGTACAGCGGAACGAAGGCCGCTTCCCCGCATTCGAGTGCGTCCATGGTGGCGGTTCGGCGAAGAGGAGGCCTGGCCGCTACCGTCGAATCACGCCGCCAAGCCTTCGACGAGGATCAGCCGCGCGGAGCTCGACGCCTCCCGGATCTCTTTCAGCGCCGCATACGTGGACCCGTAGTAGAACGACTCCCACGCCGCGACCGACGGGAACTCGAGCAGCACCATGCGGCGCGGCGCCCAATCCCCCTCGTACACCTTGAACGCCCCGCCTCGCGCGAGATACCGCCCTCCTGCCGCCTCGAGCGCCGGCTTCACCTGCTGCATGTACGTCTGATACCGCGGCATGTCGCGGATCTCGACGTCGAACACCACGTAAGCCGCCATGATTCACCTCCCGACCGGTCCGACCTGCATTCCGCCTCGCGTGGCTCAACGCTCCGCGGCGCCTCGGCCGCGACGTTCAGGTCTCGGCGGTAGCAAGGGCGCGCTTCCGCTGGCGCTGCTTGTCGGCCGCTACCCGGGCACCCGCGGTTGCCGTAAACAGCTCGAGCGCGTCGAGGTCGGCGTCCTGCACCGGCTGCATCGCTACGTCCACCTCGACTCCCGGGGTGCGGCGGACGTGCTCGAGGATGCGCCGGTACCGCCAATACAGCGCGCCGTACCGCGCGAGCTTGGACACGATCTCCGCGCCATAGCGCGCGTAGAACACGATCGGGTTCTCGCGCCGCATTCCCGGACGGCGGTCGCGGCGGTACTTGCGGCGGAAGACGCCGCCCTCCAGGGGATGGATCCCCTCGATCATGGGCGGCGCCTGGAAGCTGAACATCTTCGACCGCATGTTGGCGAGGTCGTAGCCCCAGACCTGGCTCCGGCGTAGGACGCGCTCGATGTGGTCGGGCGAGTAATAGAGGTTCCAGGCCTTCTTGTAGATCGCGAGCAGCTCCTCGTCCGACATCGTCCCGTGGCTAGTGGTGACGTGGACCACGTCGTAGCGGTTGAGGTCGCGCTCCATCGGCACGCCCGCGAGATGGAGCTTCTTGTGGTCGGCGGAGCCGGGCAGCGGCGTGAGGATGAAGAACTCGAGGAGATCGATCGGCAGCTCCCGCTGGATGATGCGGATCTCGCGCTCGATCGAGGCCGGCGTGTCGCCCGGGAAACCGAGGATGTAGCCGGCGAACGTGAGCGTCCCCACCCGGTGCCAGGCCTGCAGCATCGCCCGGTACTCGGTGATGCGGTTCTGCCCCTTCTGGGTGTGCTTGAGCGTTTCCGGGTTGATGCTCTCCAGACCGAGGAACACCCGGTTCACCCCGGCGCGCGCCGCCTTCTCGATGAAGCCGCGGATCTTGTGCACCGCCATGTCGACCTGGGCCACCACGTAGATGCGCTCGCCCTCGACCTCGCGCATGTGGATCAGGCGGTCGAAAATCGCCTCCCAGTTCTGGTTGCGCGCCAGGTTGTCGTCGGTGATGAAGAAGTTGTGCACGCCCTGGGCGAGATTGGCGCGCACGAGGCGCTCGACGTCGTCGGCGTTTCGAGCGCGCGACTTGCGCCCCTGGACGTTGATGATCGTGCAGAAGCTGCAGCTGAACGGGCAGCCGCGGCCGGCGTCGAAGCTCGTGCGCATGCCGGCGGTCCGCGTCACGACCTCCACCGGCAGATACGGCGTCGGCACGCCCTCCAGCCCCGGGAGATCGCTCATGTAGTTGTAGAGCGGCTTCAGCTCGCGGCGATCGGCGGCTCGCAGCAGCTCGTCGAAGCGTCCCTCCGCTTCACCGGCGAAGAGCGTGATGCCGAGCTCCATCGCGTCGCGAAGCTCCGGCGGAACGTCCGGCAGCATCGCGAGGCAACCGCTGACGTGAAACCCGCCGATGCAGACCGGGATCCCGGCGGCGACGAGCGGCCGGGCGATGTCCACGGCGCGCGGGAACTGGTTGGTCTGCACGCCGACCAGGCCGACGAGGCCCCGCCCGCCCGATGCGCGGATCTGCCGGATGATCGCTTCGGGCCGGATGCGGGTGTTGGTCTCGTCCTGGACCGTGATCCGGATCTCGACGTCCTCGCCCGAGCACCCGTCGCGCGGCGCAGTCGAGCGCGAGGCCGTTCAGCGTCGCCAGCGTGTTCGCCGGGATCGACGATCGGAGCCACTGGATGACATAGCCCTCATCATCGTAGTGGGATGGCTTGATGAGGAACAGCTCGAATACTCTTGACTTGCCAGCCTGTGCAGTCTGATCCACGAACCTCCTTGCGCCCCGATCGCGGGGCGAGCGGGCTGGACAGCCCGCGAAAGGCGGAGTCTACGGCAGTTGGGCCGCCTTCGAAGCCGCTGGCCCGGGACCGGGCGCTCGCGGGGCGTGCAGTCCGAACCCTGATTCCAGCGCCATGACGGCCTTCGGCCTTCTCGCGCCGCAGAAGCTCCGCCCCGCGCACCGCCGTACCCTCCCACGGGACCGCCCGCGTTGAGCGTCGGCGCAGCCGACGTTCCAACGCGGGCAGTTATCCCGCCGCACCCCGCAGGGTGCGACGGGATAACGCTATTTGTAGAGCACCTGCGGCAACCACAACCCGATCTCCGGGAACACATACAGCAGCACCAGCGCAATGAGCTGTATCCCCATGAACGGCAGCATTCCCGCGAAGATCTGGTTCAGCGTGACGTGCGGCGGCGAGACGCCCTTGAGGTAGAACGCCGCCATCGCCACCGGCGGCGACAGGAACGCGGTCTGCAGGTTGAGCGCGACCAGGAGGCCGAAGAAGAGCGGGTCGATGTTGAAGTGCGCAAGCAGCGGGATGAAGATCGGCATGAAGATGACGATGATCTCGGTCCACTCGAGCGGCCAGCCGAGGATGAAGATGATGAACTGGGCGAGAATCATGAACTGCAGCGGCGTGAGGTCCATCGACAGCACCCAGCTGTTGATGACCTCCTGCCCCCCGAGCAGCGCGAAGGCCGCCGAGAAGATGGATGAGCCGACGAAGAGCCAGCACACCATCGCACTGGTTTTCGCGGTCAGGAACGACGACTCCTTCACGATCGAACCGAGGTCCTTCACCGTCGTCGCGACGGCGCGGCCCGTGCCTGCGCCCTCCTCCTGCGAGTGCGCCGTGAAGCGGTACGCCGCCGCCAGGATGACCCCGCCGAACGCGCCGACCGCGGCCGCTTCGGTCGGCGTCGCCAGCCCGAACACGATCGAGCCGAGCACCGCGATGATCAGGATCGCGAGCGGGAAGAACGAGGCGAGCAGGTACTTGAAGACCTCGAGCCGCTCCCAGCTCCAGAACGCGTAGAGCCCGACGAGCGCCGCAGCGCCGATCGCGAGCACGATCCAGTACCAGGTCGGCACCGGGAGCCGCTCGGGCTCCCCCGGCGTCTCGGCCGGTTTTGCCGCCGCAGTCGCCGCCGGCGGCTTCGCCTCCTCCGCCTTCGGCGCCTCCGTGCCTGCCGGCTGCGCACCTTCCTTCGCCTCCTCGGCCGGGGGCTCCGCGAGTCCCGTTCCGCTCTCTGCCGGCGGCTGACCGATGAGGCCGGTCGACTCCTCCTTGATGTCAGCGGCGATGGCACCGCCCGCCTGGACCAGTCCGGCCGTGCTCGCCTCGATCACCGGTGAGGTAGCCGCTCTAAACATGAGGCCGAGCGCCGCAACGATGACGAGCGCCGGCAACAGGCTGACGAAGAACTGGCTGACGACGCTGATACGGCCGGCGCCGGCGGCGCCGCCGAGAGCACGCGTGAGCCCCGTCATCGCGTTGCGCCCGCGGCTCGCGAGCGATTGCGCGAGCGGCGGCAGCGGCACCACCCGCTCGCTCTCCGGCAGCGGCGGCATCAGCGAGGGCTTGAGCTTCGCGAGGATGATGACGTACGCGAGATACAGCCCGGCGAGCATGAAGCCGGGGAAGAATGCGCCCGCATAAAGCTGAACTACGGAGACCCCCGCGGTCGCGCCGTAGACGATCAGCAGCACCGACGGCGGGATCAGGATGCCGAGGCAGCCGCCGGCCGTGATCGCCCCAGCCGAGACCTTGATGTTGTAGCCCGCGCGCAGCATCGCCGGGAACGCGAGCAGTCCCATCAGCGTCACGACCGCCCCCACGATGCCGGTGGCGGTGGCGAAAATCGCGCAGGTGATGATCGTCGCAACCGCGAGCGAGCCCGGCACGCGCGACATCGCGAGATGCAGGCTCTTGAACAGCCGGTCGATCAGCGCCGCACGCTCGACCAGATAGCCCATGAACACGAACAGCGGGATCGCGATCAGCACGTCGTTCGACATCACGGCGTAGGCGCGCTGGACCATCAGGTCCAGCACCTGCCGGACGGCGAGGTCCGGGTTCACGCTCCGGTACGCGAGCCAGCCAAAGAACACGCCCATCCCCATCAGGGTGAAGGCGGTCGGGAACCCGAGCATGATGGCCACGACGATCAGCGCGAGCATGAGCAGCCCGAGGTAACCGTTCGTGAGGTGGCCCCAGGGCGTGAAGACGACCACCGTCAGGATGATCACCGCCATCAGTGCGAAGCCGAACCAGAGCTCCTTGCGGATCCTCACTTGCGCGACTCCGCTTGAACCACCAGCTTGTCGAGGCTCTGGATGTCCTCGTCCTTGACGTGGACCATCTCCTTCAGCTTGTCGACGTCGACCTCCTCGACGTCCGCCTCGCGCGAGGGCCAGTAGCCCTGCTTGAGGCAGATGACGCAGCGGATGATCTCGACGATTCCCTGCGCGAGCAGGATCGCGCCGGCGATCGGGATGACGGTCTTGAACGGGTAGACCGGCGGGCCGTCGGCGGTGATGTTCGAGTGCTCGTTGATCGCCCACGACTCGGCGGCGTAGAAGTATCCCGCGTAGGTGAGGGCGAAGACCCCGGGGATGAAGAACACGAGGTAGAGCGTGAGGTCGATCGTCGCCTGGGTGCGGGGCTCGAAGAAGCCGTACAGCACGTCGCCGCGCACGTGGCCGTTCTTCGCCAGGGTGTAGGCGCCGGCCATCATGAACATCGTGCCGTACAGCATGATCATCACGTCGAACGCCCACGCGTGCGGGGCGTCGAGCACGTAGCGGGAGAACACCTCCCAGCTGATGAGCAGCGTGAGCCCGACGATGAGGAACGAGAAAGCGTGCCCCACCCAGGTGCTCACCTTGTCGACGAAGAGCAGGATCTTTTGCATCGCTTCGAGAGTCTATGCCGCGGCGGGTTGCGCGGGAACCTGACGCTCCGGGAAAAAAAGACACCATCCGGTGCCGCCGGATGGTGTCGCGCGCGTGTCTCCTCCGTCAGGCCTTCTTGGCGGCGCCCGGCTTCTGGCCGAAGTAGTGGTTGTACGCCATCCGCGGATTCACCTGGGTGTCCAGGTACCAGCGCACTGCGCGCTCGGCGAACATCCGCTGCGACGCCTCGATCTCCTGGAAGAACACGTTGTCGGCGCGCTTCTTGGTCGCGGCATCGTAGACTTCGAGCTGCTTCTGGAGCACCGAGTCGGGCGTCTTGTAGAAGCTGCACCTTGTCCTTGGTCTGGAGCTCGACGTAGTCCTTCGAGTAGCGGTCGATCGCCTTCCAGGTCATATCCTGCGACGACGCTTCCACCGCGTTCTCGATGATCGAGCTTCATCTTCGCGGGCAGAGCGTCGTACTTCGTCTTGTTGAACGTGATCTCGAACTGCTCGGCGTTCTGGTGGTAGCTCTGGAGCATGCACACCTTGGAGACGTCGGCGAAACCGAGGATGCGGTCGGAGCTGGCGTTGTTGAACTCGGCCGCATCGAGCAGCCCGCGGTCCATCGCCGGCACGATCTCGCCGCCGGGCAGTGCGTTCACCGCCGCGCCGAGACCGGTGAAGACGTCGATCGAGATGCCCGACGGTGCGGAACTTGAGGCCCTTGAAGTCGTCGCTCTTGGTGATCGGCTTCTTGAACCAGCCGAGCGGCTGCGTCGGCATCGGCCCGTACGGGAACGACACCACGTTGGCGCCGATCGAGGCATAGAGCTTGTTGAGCAGCTCTTTCCCGCCGCCATACTTGTGCCAGGCGAGCAGCATGTTGGGCGTCCATGCCGAACGCCGGGCCCGAGCCCCACAGCGCGAGCGCGTTCTGCTTGCCGTAGTGGTAGACGAGCACGCCGTGGCCGCCGTCCAGCGTGCCCTTCGACACCGCGTCGAGCAGGCCGAACGCCGGGACGACCGCGCCGGCGGGCAGCACCTCGATCTTGAGGTCGCCGCCGGTCATGTCATTCACCTTCTTGGCGAAATCGTTCGCGTACTCGTGGAAGATGTCTTTCGCCGGCCAGGTGCACTGCCAGCGCATGCTGATCGGGCCCTGCGCCTTGACGATCATCGGGAACCCGAGGCTCGCCGCACCCGCCGTTGCCGCCGCGCCGGCGAGGAACTTGCGGCGCGATCGCCGGCGCGGTTCGTGCTCATCTGCTCCTTGCTCATCGGAAAGTGCTCCTTCGGTGGAGATGGTTATTTGACTGCTCGCCGGGACGCTGCTGCGTACGTTGCGCAACAGCTCGGCATGATTGGGTATTCCGCGGCGCGCCGCTGTTGCGGCGCGGGATGCCTGATTCCTCCCCGACGAAAATGGCCCGCGAATGGTAGTCCCGAAACACCTCCCGGGCAAGCCAAGACGCCGTCGCAAGGCTATCTTTGCGGTGCCGGAACGGTCGCCGCAGGCGGCGCGCCGGCGGGCGCGGACGCGCGCTTCGGCGAGGGATGCCAGCCGCTCAGGGCGAGCATCACGAGGAAGCCGACGATATACGCGACCGTCACGTGCCAGCCGTGGCGCAACCAGCGGCCCACCGACTTCGCCTCCGCGTACATGTTCGAGATCGCGACCCCGGCCGACGAGCCGAACCAGATCATCGACCCCCCGAAACCCACGGTGTACGCGAGCATCCCCCAGTCGTAGCCGTCCTGCTTCAGCGCGAGCGCGGTGAGCGGGATGTTGTCGAACACCGCGGACACGAAGCCGAGCGTGAAGGCGGTCTGCCAGGAGGCCGGCGGCAGCTTCTCGACCGGCATCAGCGACGCGCAGGTCACGAGCGCGAGCAGAAACACCGATCCCTTGACCGCCCCCGGAATGAGGCTCCAGTCGGGCCGGCGGAGCGGGATGGAGAGGAGGATGGCGACCCAGACCGCGACGCCGATCACCGGGAAGCGGTCGGCGATCTGAGGGAACCTGAGGTTGGTCGTCACGTTCGCGACGATCGCCGCGACGAGGATGAACGCTACGATTCCCAGCCGCGCCCAGTCGACGTGGGTGCCCGGCGGCGTATCCCTCATGATCGGCGAGTGCCTGTGCTGCTGCAGCGCCGCCGGGATGCCGCACACGACCAAGGCGACCACGGCGGCCACGTAGGCGTCGAGCACCGCGAGCGGACTCACGCCGTCGAGCCACATCATCGTCGTCGTCGTATCGCCGACGACGCTGCCCGAGCCGCCGGCGTTCGAGCAGGCGACGATCGCAGCGAGATAACCGATGTGGACGTTGCCGCGGAACACGGTATGCGCCATCGCACCCCCGATCAGTGCGGCGGCGATGTTGTCCAGGAAGGCCGAGAGCACGAACACCATGACGAGCAGGACGAAGCAACCCTTCCAGTCGTCCGGGAGGAACTTCGGCAGGATCTTCGGCACCTCGCTGTCCTCGAAGTGCTTGGAGAGCAGCGCGAATCCCACCAGCAGGCACAGCAGATTGACGAGGATGACCCACTCGTGCGCCATATGCGCCGCGAGCCCACCGACACCGGGCCCGGTCTTGAAGCCGGCGAACGCGAGCTTGTAGACCACGATGACGGCAAGGCCGGCCAGTGCGACCTGCAGCGTGTGGTGGTGAAAGAGCGCGACACCGGCCAGTGTCAAGCCGAACAGCACGAAGTCGAACGGCACGCCGAGCGCGGCCGCGATGCCGGCGAGGACGATCGCGCCGGCGAAGAGACCCGCTTCCCTGGCGCGCCAGGCGCGCGAGGACCTTGAACGGCGACGGCATCTTCTCCCTGCTCCCCCCTGATTTGTGCGCCGCTGCGGAAGCGGGATTATACGTGCGGCGCTTCCCGTAGAATCCGGCGCGGTGATCGCCCCCGACCTCGCGCTTCCGCTCGTCATCGCGCTGCCGCTCGTCGCCGGCACCACGCTCGCCGTCCTCGCCGGCCGGCGTTCGGCGAGCGCGGCAGCCTGGGCACTCGCCGCGGTGACCGCCGGCGCGCTCGCGCTCGTGCTCGCCGCGCTGCCTGCAGTCCTCGCTGGCGAGTCCGTCGCCGTGTTCTGGCACTGGGTGCCCGACCTCGGGCTCAACGTCTCGTTCCGGCTCGACGCGCTCGCCGCGCTCTTCGCAATTCTGATCCTGGGCATCGGGCTGCTGGTCATCCTCTACGCCCGCTACTACCTCGGCGCGGCCGACCCGCCGGGCAAGTTCTACGGCCAGCTCGCGCTGTTCATGGCGGCGATGCTCGGCGTGGCGCTCGCCGACAACCTGCTGCTGCTCGCGGTGTTCTGGGAGCTGACGAGCGTCGCCTCGTTCCTGCTGATCGGCTACTGGCACACGCGGGCCGATGCCCGCCAGGGTTCGCGCATGGCGCTCGCGGTGACCGGCGCAGGCGGCCTCGCGATGCTCGCGGGGTTCCTGCTGCTCGGCCAGATCGCCGGGACCTACGAGATCTCGGCGATCGCGGGCCTGCACGACCGGATCGTCGCCGATCCCCGCTACGCGGCGGCCCTCGTCCTGGTGCTTGCCGGCGCGTTCACCAAGAGCGCGCAGTTCCCGTTCCATTTCTGGCTGCCCGAGGCGATGGCGGCGCCGACGCCGGTGTCGGCCTATCTCCACTCGGCGACGATGGTGAAGGCCGGGGTCTTCCTCCTCGCGCGCCTCTATCCGATCCTCGGCGGCACGCCGCTCTTCGTGTCCATCGTCGCGACGGTCGGGCTGGTGACCTTCGTCTTCGCCGCCTACGTCGCGGTGTTCAAGCACGACCTCAAAGGCCTGCTCGCCTACTCCACGATCAGCCACCTCGGGCTGATCACTTTCCTGATCGGGCTCGACTCGCCGCTCTCGGCGGTGGCGGCGGTGTTCCACATCGTCAACCACGCCACGTTCAAGGCCTCGCTCTTCATGGCCGCGGGCATCATCGACCACGAATGCGGCACGCGCGACATGCGGCGGATCAACGGCCTGTGGAAGTACATGCCGCACACCGCGACGCTGGCGATCGTCGCCGCGGCGGCGATGGCCGGCGTGCCGCTCCTGAACGGCTTCCTGTCGAAGGAGATGTTCTTCGCCGAGGCCCTGGATCTCGGCGGCCGCGGATTTCTCGGCGCGGTCGCGCCGTGGGCGGTCGTCGCCGGCGGCGCGTTCGGCGTCGCGTACTCGATCCGCTTCGTCCACGATGTCTTCTGGAACGGCGAGCCCCGCGGCCTCCCGCGGACGCCGCACGAGCCGCCCCGGTTCATGAAGGTGCCGGTCGAGATTCTCGTCGCGGTCTGCATCGCGGTCGGCGTGGCACCGGTGCTGACGGTGCAGCCGCTCGTCGATGCCGCAGCACGCGCGATGCTCGGCGGCCCGCTGCCGCCGCACACGATCGCGATCTGGCACGGCTTCGCGCTGCCGCTCGCCTTGAGCGCGGCGGCGTTCGCCGCTGGCGGCCTGATGTACTGGGCGCTCGCGCGCAAGTACGACCTGCACCTGCACGTGCCCTCCGGCTGGACCGGCCGGCTCGCGTTCCGGAAGGGCATGGATGCGCTTGCCGCTTTCGCCGCCCGCGTGACCGCCCGCGTAGACACCGGCTCGTTGCAGCGCTCGCTCGTGCTCTTGTTCGCGACCGCGCTCGTGCTCGCCGCCATCCCGCTCCTCGGCAGCGGCATCCCCGCCGGCGGACGGCCGCTAGCGCCGATCAACCTCTTCGGTGCGGTGGCGGCGGCCGTGCTCGCGGCGGCCGCGCTCGGCTGCGTCGCCCGTCATCGCGATCGGCTGGTCGCGGTCATCCTCGCCGGGGTCGTGGGTCTCGTCGTCTCGCTCGCCTTCCTCTACTTCTCGGCGCCCGACCTCGCCTTGACGCAGTTCTCGGTCGAAGTCGTGGCCACGGTGCTGCTGCTCACCGCGCTCGCTTCCCTGCCGCGTACCAGCGCCCCGGAATCCTCACCGCTCCGCCGCGGGCGCGATGCGATCGTCGCCGGCGCGGTGGGGCTGGGCGCGGGCTTCGTCGCGCTGGCGGCGATGACGCGGAAGCCCGAGACCATCTCGCGGTTCTTCATGGAGGCAAGCGTGCCCGCGGGCGGCGGCGCCAACGTCGTCAACGTCATCCTGGTGGACTTTCGCGGGTACGACACCTTCGGCGAGCTGACCGTGCTCGCGATCGCGGCCCTCGGCGTCGCGGCGCTGATGGCCGGGCCGCGCCTTACACCCAGCGCGCAGGTGCCAGCCCCACCGCCGCTGCTGCTCGCCGTCGCCGCGCGGTGGCTGCTGCCGCTCGCGCTCACCGTCTCGATCTACCTCCTCGTGCGCGGCCACAACGCGCCGGGCGGCGGTTTCGTCGCCGGACTGCTCACCGCGGTCGCGCTGGTCCTGCAGCATCTCGCGCACGGGTTGGCCGGCGGCGCCGCGCGCGTCCGGCTCGACTACGCCCGGCTCACCGGCGCCGGCCTGCTCGTCGCGGGCGCGACGGGGGTGGGCGCCTGGTTCTTCGGCAAGCCCTTCCTGACGAGCGCGCACGGCGAGCCGGTGCTGCCGGTGCTCGGCGCGCTGCCGCTGGCCTCGGCGGGACTCTTCGATATCGGGGTGTACCTCACCGTCGTGGGGACGACGATGCTGACGTTGACGACGCTCGCCGGCGCTTCGCTCCCGGCGACCACCGCAACAGCGCGAGGACGGGCATGACGGGCTTCCTTGCGCCCCCTGCGCCGTCGCGCCGGAGAGCTTGAATGGAGTTCCTGGTCGCCGGCGCGATCGCGATCCTCACGGCCTGCGGCATCTACCTGATGCTGCGCGCGCGCACGTTTCCGGTCGTGCTCGGGCTCGTGCTGCTGTCGTATGCGGTCAACCTCTTCATCGTCGCGGCGGGCCGCCTGTGGGTCGCGATGCCGCCGCTGGTCGCCGAGGGGGCCGCCGGATACGCCGATCCGCTGCCCCAGGCGCTCGTCCTCACCGCGATCGTGATCGGCTTCGGCGCCACCGGGTTCGCGATCGCGCTCGCGATCGCGTTGCGGGAAGCCACAGGCACGGACCACGTCGACGGCGAGGAGTTCCGGCGGTGAACCACGCCGTCGTCCTGCCGGTGCTCCTCCCCGCCGCATGCGCGGTGCTGATGCTCCTGGCGGGCGAGCGCCGGCCCGGACTGCAGCGCGCGCTCGCGGTGATCTCCACGGCCGCGCTCGCCGTGCTCGCCGTCGCGGCGCTCGCGCACACGTCCCTGGGCGCGATCGAGGTCTATCGCCTCGGCGACTGGCCGGCCCCGTTTGGGATCCCGCTGGTGCTCGACCGGCTGGCTGCGCTCATGCTGGCGCTCACCGCGGTCGTGGCGCTCGCCACCCTCGTGGCGGCGATGACCGGCTCCGAGCCGTGGGACCGGCGCGGCCGTTCGTTCCACTCTTTCTTTCAGTTCCAGCTGATGGGGCTCAACGGTGCATTCCTGACTGGCGATCTCTTCAATCTCTTCGTGTTCTTCGAGGTGCTGCTCGTCGCCTCGTACTGCCTGCTCGCGCACGGTCGCGGCGCGGAACGGCTGCGCGCGAGCTTCCACTACGTCGCCGTCAACCTGGCCGCCTCGGCGCTGTTCCTGCTCGCGATCGCCGCGCTCTACGCCGCGACCGGGACGCTCAACCTCGCCGACCTCGCGCTGCGGGTACCGAGAGTCGCGCCGGGGGACGTCCCGATGGTGCGCGCCGCGGCTCTGATGCTGCTCGCGGTGTTCGCCGTGAAGGCGGCCGTGTTCCCGCTGTATCTCTGGCTCCCGCGCGCGTACGCGGCCGCACCGGCGCCGGTCGCGGCGCTGTTCGCGATCATGACCAAGGTCGGCGTCTACGCGATCGTGCGCGTCCACGGGCTCGTATTCGGGCCGGACGCGGGTCCCGCCGCCTTCGTCGCGGGCCCCTGGCTGCTGTCCGGGGCGGTCGCGACGGCAGTGCTCGGCGTGCTCGGGGCCTATGCCGCGGCGAGCCTCGCCCGCATGGTGGCGTACCTCACCGTCGCTTCGGTGGGAACGCTGCTCATCGGCGTTGCCCTGTTCTCGAGCGCGAGCCTCGGCGCCGCGCTGTACTACCTCGTCCACTCGACCCTAGTCGTGGCCGCGCTCTTCCTGCTCGTAGAGCGCATCGCGGTGCAGCGCGGCGGCGACCAGCTCGCGCCCGCTCCGCCCGTGGCGCAACCCGCGGTGCTCGGCGGCGTGCTCGTCGTCGCCGCGATGTCGATCGCCGGCCTGCCGCCGCTCTCGGGCTTCGTCGCCAAGCTCGCGCTCCTGCAAGCGACCGGCGGCCTGCCGGCCACGCCGCTCCTGTGGGCGGTACTGCTCGGGGTCGGATTGCTCGCCACGGTTGCCTTCGCCCGGGCCGGTAGCACAGTGTTCTGGAAGACGTCCGTCGGTCCTCCCCCCGCACCCGACGCCGGAGCCGCGGTGACTGGCGCCGGCCCGGCCGCGTCCCGCGCCGGCGTGATTGCGCTCGCACCTATTGCCGCGCTCCTCGCCTGCGGGCTCGCGCTGGCGGTCTTCGCCGCGCCGGTCAAGCGCTACACCGACGCCGCGGCGCGCCAGCTCGCCGACTGGCGCCTCTATGCGCCGCGGGTGCTGCACGAGTCGGGGCCGCAGACGACCCGGCCCTTCCCACAGGAACGCCGGTGAAGCGGCTCGTCCCGCATCCGATCGTGTCGGGCTTCGTCGGGGCGACGTGGCTCGCGCTCAATTCCAGCGTGGCACCGATCCACCTCCTCGCCGCGTTCGCCGCCGCGGTGCTCCTGCCGCTCGCGCTCGGGGTCGCGCTGGAAGATGCGGTTCGCATCCGCAGGCCTGCGGCTGCGCTCCGCCTCGCGCTCGTCGTGCTGTGGGACATCGTGGTCGCCAACCTCGCGGTCGCGCGGCGCATCCTCGGACCGCTCGGCCGGCTGCGGCCCGGGTTCGTGGAAGTGCCGCTCGCCACGTCGCACCCCGATGCCGTGGCGCTCCTCGCGAGCATCATCACGATGACGCCGGGAACGGTCGCTGCGGACGTGGACGACGCGCGCACGCGCATCCTGGTGCACGTGCTCGACCTCGGCCCGGATCACGACGGGGCGGCGCTCGTCGCCGGCATCAAGCAGCGCTACGAGCGGCCGCTCAAGGAGATCTTCGGATGCTAGATCACGCCCTCGCTTTCGCGTTCGTCGCGCTCGCGGCGGCGACCGCGCTCGCCGCGCTCCGCGTCCTGCTGGGGCCGGGCATCGCCGACCGGATCGTTGCGCTCGATGCGCTCTACGTGAACACCGCGGCCGCGGCGGTCCTCCTCGGCATCCGCTACGACAGCTTCGCCTACTTCGAGGCGGCGCTGCTCATCGCGGTGCTCGGGTTCGTGGCGACCGTGGCGCTCGCTCGCTTCGCCGAGCGCGGCGACGTCATGGATTGAAGGAGGCGCGGGCGATGCGCGCAGCGCTGGAGGTCGCAATCTCGTTCTGTCTCGCGGCGGGGGGGCTGTTCACCCTGATCGGTGCGATCGGCATCGTTCGGCTCCCCGACACACTGATGCGGCTACACGCCCCGACCAAGGCCACCACGCTCGGCGTGGGCAGCGTGCTCCTTGCCTCGATGCTCTATCTCGCCGGGAGCGGCCGCTTCGTCGTGCACGAACTGCTCGTCGCGCTGTTTCTCTTCGTGACCGCGCCGGTGTCCGCGCTGATGATCGCGCGCGCGGCGCTGAAGCTCGCCCCACAAGCCCCGGCGAGCGCGCCGGGGGGAAAAGAAAACCGGACCCAGGGTCCGGTTCTCTGACGGGCTCCCGGCGAACGCCAAGGCCGATGCAGCGGCCTTGGCGCGCTAACGCCGCGTCACTTCTTCGCCGCCGCGGGCGCCGCCGCTGCTGCTGCTGCTGCAGGCTTCGTCTCCGGGAAGTAGTAATTCGCCGCGAACGAGTACGGCGGGAACATGAAGCGCTTCGCCGGCACGACCTTCGCCGCGTACGCCTTCTGCGAGTCGATCACCTTCTTGAAGAACGGGTTCTTCGCCGACTCCTCCTTGGCGATCTCGTCCCAGGCCTTGAAGAACGCGATCAGGATCTCGGGCTGCGTGCGGCTGAGCTGGGTGCCATGCTTGGTGCGCATCTCCTCGATCGCCTCCGCGTTCTGCTTCTGCCACTTCACCCACCAGCGCACGAACGTGTCGTTGACCGAGACGCGCACCACCTCCTGCTGCTGCGGGGTGAAGCCCGCCCAGACCTCGGAGTTGATGATCAGCTCGCCGATCGACGCGCTCTCGTGCATGCCCGGCGTGTAGTGGTACTTCCACACCTGCGGCAGGCCGAGGCGCAGGTCTTCGATGCCGCCGACCCACTCGGCGCAGTCGATCACGCCGCGCTGCGCCGAGGGCACGATCTCGCCGCCGGGCATGTTGACCGTCTGCATGCCCATGCGCTGGTAGATCTCGGCGACGATGCCGGTCTGGCGGCACTTCATGCCCTTGAAGTCGGCGAGGTTCTTGATCGGCCGCTTGAACCAGCCGAGCGCCTGCGGGCTCGCGGGCAGGATCGGGAACGCGACGACGTTGAGCTTCAGCTCCTTCTGGTAGAACTCCCACCACAGATCCAGGCCGCCGCCCTCGTAGATCCACCCGAGGTAGTCCATGTGGTCCATGCCGACGATGCCGGCGGGGGTGTTGGAGAAGAGCGTCGCGGCCTTGTTCTTGCCGACCCAGTAGTAGGAGATGCCGTGGCCGCCGTCGATCACCTTCTTGCTGGGTGGCGTCCAGGATCTCGAACGGGGGAACGATCTGGCCGGCGGCCAGCGCCTCGATCTTGACCTGCCCTGCCGTCAGCTTGTCGACTTTCTCGGCGAAGTACTTGAAGTTGTCCTGCAGGGTCAGGCTCGCGGGCCAGGTGGACTGGAATTTCAGGTTCTTGGACCCGCCGCCGGCTGCTGCGCGGCAGCGCCGCCGGCGAGGAACGCCGCGGCGAAGCCCGCGACGGCGGCTTTCAGGATCGGTTGTCGCATGGTCGTTCTCCTTGTGGATGGACGGACCGCGTGTGGACGGCGCGGCGCCGCCGCGCATGGTAGGAACGGCCTCGCCGCGCCTGTCAATGAGGGCGGGTAAGCCTTACAACCGGCTGGTCCGCACAGTCGCGTCGGGACGCCGGACGAGGTCGGGGAGCAGGTCGATGCCGAGCCCCGGGCCCTCGGGGGCGGTGATGAATCCCCGATCGAGCGGCGGAAGCTCGGTGACCAGCTCCCGATACCAGTCGGAGTAGAACGCCCGGACCACCTCCTGGACCAAGCGCGTTCGGCGCAGTTGAGGGCGAGATGCACCGAAGCGGTGAGCACGACCGGGCCGGTGCAATCGTGCGGTGCGATCGGTAGGTGATAGGCCTCGGCCATCGTGGCGATCTTCTTCGCCTCCGAGATGCCGCCGCACCAGGCGACGTCGAGCATCGCCACGCTCGACCGCCTGCCGCTCGAAGAGCTCCCGGAACGCCCAGCGCGTGCCGAGCGTCTCGCTCGCGGTCACGCGGACGTTCGTCCGCCGGCGATAGTCGGCGAGCGCGTCGAGGTTCGTCATCTTGATCGGGTCCTCGAACCAGTACGGGCGGTACGGCGCGAGCGCCTGCGCGATCTCGATCGCCGTCGGCAGGTCCCAGAGCGAGTGGAACTCGACGTGGATGTCCATGTCGTCGCCGACCGCCCGGCGGATCTTCTCGAACGGGACGAGCGCCCGCTTCAGGTCCGCGGGCGCGATCCGCGTGCCGTTCGAGCGTTCCGCGTACTCGTCGAAGGGCCAGATCTTCATGCCGGTGTAGCCCTCGCCCTGCAGCGAGAGCGCCAGCTC
The DNA here is from genome assembly GCA_963754305.1 of uncultured beta proteobacterium. Taxonomy (GTDB): domain Bacteria; phylum Pseudomonadota; class Gammaproteobacteria; order Burkholderiales; family SG8-39; genus DATEDA01. The sequence goes on from CAVWFR010000049.1 coordinate 219,597, forward strand.
GTCGGCGCGGTTGAGGAAGGCGTCGAGGTCTTCGTACGGCTCGGTCCGCCGACTTGCCGCCGGCGGGCAGGCCCCAGTTCGCGGTCGTCTGCACCGGCTTCGCGCGCACGTAGCGGTAGCCGGCGCAGGTGTTGTAGACGCGGATCCGGTCGCGGCACTTCCCGCCGAGCAGCTGGTAGAGCGGCTGCCCGGACGCCTTGCCGAAGAGATCCCACAGCGCGATGTCGATCGCGGACGCCGCGCGCATCTCGGCGCCGACCGACTTGAACCCGAGATACCCGTTCAGGAAGTTGCGGCTGTGACGCTCGATCTCGAGCGGATCCTTCCCGAGGAGATAGGGCGCGCAGGTTTCGTGGATGTGCGCCTCGACCGGCGCGACCCCGTAGAAGGTCTCGCCCAGTCCGACGAGGCCTTCGTCGGCGTGGACCCGGACCCAGAGGACGTTGGGGAACTCTCCGAGCCGGATCGTCTCGACGGCGGTGATCTTCATGAGCCGAATCCGTCCTCGAGGACGCGCGAGTTAAGCGGACGCGCTCTTTGTCGCTTCAACTCGCGCAGTTATTCCGTCGCCGCAGGTGACGGAATAACTTTCGGCTTGTCGCCGCCCTTCTCGAGGTCGTCGCGCTCCTTCGCGTCCGCGTCCGACTTCTCCTGCATGTTCTCCATCGTGTCCTGCTCGAGGCTCGGGGCGTCGTCCTTGATGATCTCCACCGGCGTCTCGCGCGCCACCTTCTGCAGATACTCGGGAAACGCGGTCGCGATCTGCGGGAAGATGATGATGAGCGCGATCGCGACGACCTGCAGGATCATGAACTGGAACATGCCCTTGTAGATCGTCCCGAGCGACCAGTCCTTCACGACCTGCTTGAGGTAGTACGCCGACATCGCCACCGGCGGCGACAGGAACGCCGTCTGCAGCGTCACCGCGACGAGCGCGCCGAACCAGACGAGATCGAACTTCAGCGCCGCGACCACCGGGTAGAAGATCGGCAGGAAGACGAGGATGATCGCCGGCCACTCGAACGGCCAGCCGAGCAGGAAGATCAGGACGATCACCATGACCAGCATCACGATCGGCGGCAGCGGCAGCGCGACCAGCGTTTCGGTGATCCAGTTCGCCGTGCCGAGCCGCGCGAACACCGCGCCGAAGACGTTCGAGGTGGCGGCGAGCAGCAGCACCATGCTCGAGGTCGCCATCGTGCTCAGCAGCGCACGCTTCAGGCCCGCGAGCGTGGCTTTGCGGTAGGCGACCGCCAGGAGGAGCGCACCGAACGCACCGATCCCCGAAGCTTCGGTCGGCGTCGCCCAGCCGGCGAGGATCGTGCCGAGCGTGGCGGTGATCAGGCCGATCAGCGGGAGGACGCCGACCGCCACCTCCTTGAGCATCGTCGGGAGCGAGTGGACCCGCTCCTCTTTCGGCACCGGCGGGCCGAGCTTCGGGTTGATGAAACTGCGGATCATCAGGTAGAGGATGTAGAGGCCGGCGAGCAGGAACCCCGGCCCGAACGCGGCCGCGTAGAGATCGGCCACCGAAACGCCGAGCACCGGCCCCATCACGATCAGCATCACCGACGGCGGGATGAGGATGCCGAGCGTGCCGCCGGCGGTGATCGTGCCCGCGGACAGCTGGGGGTCGTAGCCGGTCCTGACCATGATCGGCGCGGCCATGATGCCGAGCACGGTCACCGCCGCGCCGACGATGCCGGTCGCCATCGCGAAGACCGTGGCGGTGAGGATCACGACCAGGAACAGCGCCCCGCGCACCGGCGCGAGCAGGAGCCGGAACGCGGTGAACAACCGCTCCATCAGCCCGGCCTGCTCGGTGATGAAGCCCATGAAGATGAAGAGCGGCACCGCGGCCAGCAGCTCCTCCTTCATCATGCCGATGATCTGGAAGTAGGCGAGGTCGAACACCGTATGCCCGCCCAGGCCGAAGTAGCCGAACGCGAGCGCGAGGAAGAGCAGCGTGAAGCTGATCGGGAAGCCGATGAAGATCGCGCCGATCATCACGATCAGCATGACCAGGCCGAGCAGCGCGCCGCCGGTCATATTTCCACCTTCTCCTTGTGCTCGAGCTCGATGCCGGTGCGCGCGGCCCACACGCTCTTGATCGTCTCCGAGACGCCCTGGATCAGGAGCAGCAGGCAGGTGAGCGGCACCACCATCTTGAACGGCCACAGGATCGGCCGCCACGGCGTCTGCTCGGACGTCTCGCCGATCTCGAACGCATACCAGCCCTCGTTCCAGCTGATGAAGAAGAGCAGGATGAACGACGGGAAGAAGAACACGAGGTACGCGATCGAGTCGATGATGCCCTTGGTCTTGACCGACCACCGCTCGAAGAAGAAGTCGGTCCGGATGTGCGCGCCCTTGTGCAGCGCGTACGCGCAGCCGAGCATGAAGAGCGTGCCGTACAGCATGAACGTCACGTCGAACGACCAGATCGTCGGCGCGTTGAAGAAGTAGCGCGCGATGACCTCGTAGGTCACCGCGCCGACGAGCGGGATCGAGATCCAGGAGATCCACCCGCCCGTCGTATCGGTGAACTTGTCGATCGCCCGGACGAGCCTGATGAGGGCTGGCGACGGCTCACGCATGAAAGGCCTCCCCGTGGATCCTGGCCTCGTCAAAAAACCGGCCCGCCGCGTGAGCGGCGGGCCGGGCGGCGTTCAGGCGGTAGCGTCGCCTCGGCCGCCGAGGCAGCGCTCGCGCCGCTATTTGTTCGCTGCCGCCGGAGCTGCCTTGCCCGCCGGCGCTGCGCCCTTCTCCGGGAAGTAGTAGTTCGCGACGAAGGAGTACGGCGGGAACATGAACCGCTTCGCCGGCACGACGATCGACGCATACGCGCGCTGCGACTCCAGCACCTTCTTGAAGTACGGGCTCTTCTCCGACTCTTCCTTCGCGATGATGTCCCAGGTCTTCAGGAACTCGATCAGGATGTCGGGCGGGGTGCGCAGGATCTGCACGCCGTGCTTCTCCTGCATCTCCTTGATCGCGTCGGCGTTCTGCCGCTGCCATTTCGCCCACCAGATCAGGTACGTCTCGTTGGCGGCGGACTTGATGATCTCCTGGTGCGTCGGCGAAAGCGCCTTCCACACGTCGCCGTTGAACAGCAGCTCGCCGACGGTGGTGTTCTCGTGCACGCCCGGGGTGTAGTGGTACTTCCACACGTTGTGGAAGCCGAGCCGCAGGTCCTCGACGCCGCCGACCCACTCGGCGCAGTCGATCACGCCGCGCTGCGCGGACGGGATGATCTCGCCGCCCGGCATGTTGACCGTCGTCATGCCCATGCGCTGCCACACTTCGGCCGCCATCCCGGTCTGCCGGCACTTCATGCCCTTGAAGTCGGCGAGGTTCTTGATCGGCCGCTTGAACCAGCCGAACGCCTGCGGTCCCGACGGAAGGATCGGCAGCCAGACGACGTTGAGCTTGAGCTCTTTCTGGTAGAACTCGGTCAGCAGCTCGAACCCGCCGCCGTTGTGGACCCAGCCCATGTAGTCGATGAAGTCCATCCCGAACGTGCCGCCGGGGCCGCCGGTGACGAGGATCGCGGCCTTGTTCTTGCCGACCCAGTAGCCGGCCCAGGCGTGGGCGCCGTCGAGGACTTTCTTGTGGGTCGCGTCGAGCACCTCGAACGCCGGCACGACCTGGCCGGCGGGCATGGTGTCGATCTTGAGCGAGCCGCCGGAGAGCTTGCTGACCCGGTCGGCCCAGAACGTGAAGTTTTCGTACAGCGTGAGCGACGCGGGCCACGTGGCCTGCATCTTCAGGGTCGTCGTCTGAGCCTGGGCCGTTGCCGCGCCGAACGCGAGCGCGGCGACCGCAGCCGCGCAGACGCGCGACCATCGTGGTGAATGAAGCATGACTCTCCTCCTCCTCGGGTGAACTGTCGGTCCTTCGCTCGCGCCGCCGTGCGGAGACCACTTCCGCCGGGCCGTAGCACGGCCGCGAGACCCCCATCCCGCGCCGCCCCGGCTCGCCACGCCTTTCACGCGTCCCGGGCGCGGGCCGAACGCATGAAGTAAGCCCGACTTCGCGGGGAGTGTCAACTGGCCGCGACGCCGGTGCGCCCCATGGGTGCGGGGTCAGCGGCGCATCAGGACCGCTGCCAAGCCGCACACGCCGCGCGCACCACGTCGGGGAGGGAGCCGCGCTTCTCGAGCACCTCGCGCAGCGTCTTGGCGTCGTTCGTGCGCGCCGCCGCACACGCGAGCAAGCGGCCGATTGCCGGGCCGCCGCCGAGCCGCTCGGCGTGCGGCGCCACTCGCGTGAGCGTGGCGACGATCTCGTCGGCAAGCGACACTTGCTCGCGCGTCGAAGGATCGACGATCGCGGCGCCGAAGCCGAATCGGCAGGCGTGGAACCGGTTGTAGCTGTACACGAGGTACAGGCTCGGGTGAGGCGCCGAGCTCCGGTCGTCGCGCGCGGCCGCGGCCAGCGCCTGCGTGTAGGCCGCGAGATCGGCCGCGCGCGCCACGGTGAGCGGCGTGTCGAACACCCGGACCTCCACCGTGCCGTACTCCGGCTTCGGCCGGATGTCCCAGTAGAAGTCCTTCATGCTCTCGACGATCCCGAACGCGAGCATCTCGCCGAAGTAGTGCTCGAACTCGTCCCAGTCGGCGACGAAGGGCATGCAGCCGGCGAGCGGGAAGGCGTTGACGACGTTCAGCCGCGAGGAGTCGAACTGCGTATCGGCCCCGCCTGCGAACGGCGACGAGGCCGAGAGCGCGATGAAATGCGGCACGTAGCGGGCGAGCGCGTGGGTGAGCCGCACCGCCTCGTCGCCCGAGCGCACGCCGATATGGACGTGCTGGCCGAACACGGTGAACTGCTTGGCGAGATAGCCGTAGAGCTCGGAGACGTGCCGAAAACGCGGCGTGTCGTAGATCCGTCGCTCGCTCCACCGCTGGAACGGATGAGTGCCGCCGCCGGCGACGCCCAGATTGAGCTTCGCCGCCGCGTCGGCGACCACCGCGCGCATCGCCTCCAGCTCGGCGCGGATCTGCTCCGGCCCGGAGCAGACCGAGGTGCTCATCTCGATCATGCTCTCGGTGATCTCGGGCTTGATGTCGCCCGGGTGCTTGCGCTTGGCGACCGCGGCGAGCAGATCGGACGCACCGCGCGTCAGGTTGTAGTCGCGGGTATTGACGAGCTGGAGCTCGAGCTCCACGCCGAGGGTGAGCGGTTCCGAGGATCTGAACTCGAGCGTCACGGCGCGCCTAGGCCCGGTCGGAGGTCATGATTCTGCGCCGGCTTCGCCGGCCTGGCTGATCGCGAACTGCGTCGCGATCGGTCCGAGGAGCTCGAGGATCACCACCGCGGCGAGCACGACCGGGGCGACGCTCGCGCGCACCTCGGGATAGAGCGCCGCCGTCTCGTGCACCATCACCACCGCGAGACCGGACATCGGCATCAGCGCTAGCGCGACGAGCCCCGCGTGGCGCAACCTGAGCCCGACGAAGGGCGCCAGCGCGACCACTCCGAGCGCCTTGCCGGCAAAACGCACCAGCACGAACGCGAGGCCCGCTGCGCCGGCGGTCGCGATGAGCCCGAGATCGAGCTGCGCCCCGGCGATGACGAACAGGATGACATAGAAGAGCTGCCCGGCAGTACCCGAATCGACGACGATGAAGTGGCGCTCGCGATCGGCGTTGCGCACCATCGTGCCCATCGCGAGCAGCGTAAGCAGGACCGACAGCTTCAGCATGACCGCGGCGCCGACCGTGAGCACGACCAGCGCGATGACCACGATGAACTGCCGCTCGGCCTGCTTGCCGACGAGCTGCGCGAGCTTGAGCGTCGCCTGCGCGGCGAGCGCGGCGACGACGAGCGACCCGCCGAGGAGATAAAGCGGCTGGGTGAGGATCGTGAGCCAGCCGCCGCGATACTCGAGATGCAGCCAGGGGATGAGCACGGTGAGGGCGAGGAACGCCATCACGCCGTTGATCGCAGTGAGGAGAAGGGCGCGCTCGGTGACCTGGCCCTCCGCCCGCATATCTGCGGCGACGCGGATCAGCACCGCCGGCGAGGTCGACATCGCGATGGCCGCGGCGACCGCCGCCACGAGCGGATCGTGGTCGAAGTAATGGGTCAGCGTGACGAACACCAGCACCGCGGCGCCCAGCGCCTCGGCGACGCCCATCACCGCGAGCGCGGGCGAGCGGCGCAGCCAGGCGAGATCGAGCCGGGTGCCGAGCTCGAACAGCACGAGGCCGATCGCGATGTCGGCGAAGACCGTCAGCTCGTCGAGCAGCGGCCGCCCGATCAGCGCCCAGCCGCCCGGCCCGAGCGCGAGCCCCGCCGCGGCGTAACCGGTGACGCGCGGCAGGCGCATCAGCCGCTGCACCAGTTCGCCGCCGGCAAGGCCGGCCGCGAGCAGCACCCCGACCCAAACCATCTGGTTCGCGAGCGGCGGCCATTGCGGGAGGAAAGCGAGATCGTCCATGCGGCGCTTGTCGAAGCGGTTGCGGAATCACGTACCGGGGAACCGGTACCCGGAAGCACGTGCGCGGAAGCATGTTCTCGGGGGCTCGTCCGCGAATCCGCGGACGGCCGGTGCGGATGCCGGCCTCGGGCCCTAGGCTCAACAGAATTGGAGCGCGGACCGGCGGGTGGGTTCCGCGCTTCCGTCCGGCTCAGCCGCCGTCGCGGACGAGCACCATGTGCAGGCGATACGGACCGTGCGCGCCGAGAACGAGCGTCTGGTCGATGTCGGCGGTGCGCGAAGGTCCGGACACGAAGCTCACCGCGCGCGGGAGCTCGCCCAATTCCGCGCGCGCGAGCGCCCAGCCGTCTTCCATGCGCTTCACGATGCGTCCGGCCGGTACGATCGCGACGTGGGTTTCGGGCAGCAGGCTCGCGTTCGCCGGGGAGTCGGGCCCGGAGAGGAGCATCAGCGTACCGGTCTCCGCGAGCGCCGCAAATACGCCGGTGACGCCGACCGGATCGCGCTCGTTCGCCGCCCGCGCCTCGAGCGAGAGCGCCGCGCGGGCCCAATCGAGATGCGCGAGCCGTGGCCAGACGCAGCCGGCGAGCGGGAGGCCGTTCGCGCTCAAATACCGCGCCACTGCCGCCGGCACCTCGGCGAGCGCGCCCACCATCTCCGTCGTGCTCTGCATGGCTTCGGCCCGGGCGCGGAACCGCCCGACGACATCGCTCTCGACCTCCGGCAACGGGCCGGCAGGGTGACGTGCGATGTAAGTCTCGATCGCCTCCAGCTCGGCCTGCGACGGCCGGCTCGCCGCGCCGCGGCCCTGCCGCTCGCGGATGCGGGCGAGGATGGCCGCTCTCGCCTTGTCGCTGCCGAGGAGACTCAAGCCGGTGCTCCTAGCCCCATGGGCGCTACTCGATCGCCTTCACGATGTCTTCGACGACCTTCTTCGCGTCGCCAAACACCATCATGGTCTTGTCCATGTAGAAGAGCGGGTTGTCGAGCCCGGCGTAGCCGGCCGCCATCGACCGCTTGTTCACCATCACCGTGCGGGCCTTGTGCGCCTCCAGGATCGGCATGCCGTAGATCGGGCTGCCCTTCTCCTCGGCGAGCGGATTCACGACGTCGTTCGCGCCGAGCACGAACGCGATGTCGGTGGTGCCGAAGTCGGAGTTGATGTCCTCCATCTCGAACACCTGGTCGTAGGGCACCTCGGCCTCGGCGAGGAGCACGTTCATGTGGCCAGGCATCCGGCCGGCCACCGGATGGATCGCGTAGCGCACGTTCACGCCCTTTGCCTGGAGCTTCTGCGCCATTTCCTTCACCGCGTGCTGCGCGCGCGCCACGGCGAGACCGTACCCGGGGATGATGACGACGCTTTCGGCGTTGCCGAGGAGGAAGGCGACGTCCTCCGCGGAGCCCGACTTCACCTGCTTCTGCTCGCCGCCGGCCGCGACCGTGCCCTCGGCCGCGCCGAACCCGCCGAGCAGCACGTTGAAGAACGAGCGGTTCATCGCCCGGCACATGATGTAGGACAGGATCGCGCCCGACGAGCCGACGAGCGATCCGGCGACGATCAGCATGGAATTCCCGAGCGAGAAGCCGATGCCGGCGGCGGCCCACCCGGAGTAGCTGTTCAGCATCGAGATCACCACCGGCATGTCGGCCCCGCCGATCGGGATGATGATCAGCAGCCCGAGCGCGAACGCGATCGCCGTCATGATGATGAACGGCGGCCACTGCGCGTCCTTCGCGGCGAGGAAAAACGCCACCCCGAAGCCGATCATCAGGATCGCCAGCACGAGGTTCAGGAGGTGCTGTCCCTTGAACACCACCGGCGCACTGGAGAAGAGCCGGAAGTGCTTGCCGAGGCCGGCGAGCTTGCCGAAGGCGATGACCGACCCGGAGAAGGTGAGCGCGCCGACGAACGTCCCGATGAAGAGCTCGAGGCGGCTGCCGGACGGCAGTGGATCGGGCAGGTTGAAGGCCGCGGGATTGCGCACGATCGCGACCGCGATCAGGACCGCGGCCAGGCCCACGAGCGAGTGCATCGCCGCCACCAGCTCGGGCATCTGCGTCATCTCGACCCGGCGGGCGACGAGCGCGCCGATCGACCCGCCGATCAGGATCGCGAGCAGGATCAGGTCGATCCGCCTGGTGATCGCGAGCGTGGTGCCGACCGCGATGAGCATCCCGACGATGCCGAACCAGTTTCCCCGGCGCGCGGATTCGGGGTTCGACAGCCCCTTCAGCGCCAGGATGAAGAGGACACTCGCGACCAGGTACCAGAGGGCGACTTGATTGGCGGACATCGGTCAACAGGCTGTTGAAGAACGCATCGTGAGCATGATCTCGTTACACCTTTCGACACCCTGCTAGGCTTTTTTCTCCACCCTAGGTGCCTTGCGCTTGAACATCTCCAGCATCCGTCGGGTCACGAGGAATCCACCGAAGGTGTTGATCGCCACCAGACCGACGGCCAGCGCGCCGAGGATCGAGCCGAGATCGAGCTCGCCCGGCCCGGCGGCGAGAATCGCGCCGACCATGATCACCGAGCTGATCGCGTTGGTGACGCTCATGAGCGGGGTGTGCAGCGCGGGGGTGACGCCCCACACCACGTGATAGCCGACGAAGATCGCCAGCACGAACACGGTGAGGTTGACGACGGTCGGGTCGATCGTGCCGGTCATGGCCTACTCCCTTTAGTCCGCTGACTTGGGATCCAGATAGGGGCATGCCCCTTTTTCAACACCCTGCTCAGCCCTTCTTGACCACGGCGCCGTCGATGCACACGAGCGACCCCGCGATGATCTCGTCCTCCCGGTCGAGCTTCAGCTCGCCCGTTTTCGGGTCGACGAGGAGCACGAGGAAGTTGAGCAGGTTCCGCGCGTACAGGCTCGAGGCGTCGGTGGCGACCATCGCCGCGAGGTTGGTGTGGCCCACGAGCTTCACGTCATGCTTCACCACGATCTTGTCGCGCTCGCTCAAGGGGCAGTTCCCGCCCTGCTCCACCGCGAGATCGACGATCACCGACCCGGCCTTCATGCCGCGGACGGTCTCCTCGGTGACCAGGACCGGCGCCGGTCGCCCCGGGATCAGCGCGGTGGTGATGATGATGTCGGCGGCCTTGGCCCGCTCGGCGATCAGGGCTGCCTGGCGGCGCTTGTAGTCCTCGCTCATCTCGCGTGCGTAGCCGCCCGCGGTCTCGGCCTGCTTCTTCTCTTCTTCGGAGACCGCCACCTCGACGAACTTCGCGCCCAGCGATTCGACCTGCTCCTTCACCGCCGGCCGCACGTCGAAGGCCTCGATCACCGCGCCGAGGCGCTTGGCGGTCGCGATCGCCTGCAGGCCCGCCACGCCCGCGCCGAGCACGAGTACGCGGGCCGCCTTCACCGTGCCGGCCGCGGTCATCAGCATCGGCATGAACCGGCCGTACTCGTCGGCGGCGACAACGACCGCCTTGTAGCCGGCGATGTTCGCCTGCGAGGAAAGAACGTCCATCGACTGCGCGCGCGTGGTCCGCGGCAGCCACTCCATAGCGAATCCGGTGGCGCCGGATTTCGCCAGCGTGTCGATGCCGGCCGCGTCGTAAGGATTGAGGAGCCCGATGAGGATCGCACCGCGTCTGAGGAGACCAAGCTCGCCCGCGTCCGGCGCACGGACTTTCAGCACGATGTCCGACTGCCCGTACGCGTCGGCTGCGGCGGCGACAATGGTGGCGCCCGCGGCCTGATAGTCGGCATCCCGGAACGCGGCGCCGACGCCGGCGCCCTGCTGCACGAGCAGCGTGTGCTTGCCGCCCGCCGCGAGCTTCTTTACGGTTTCGGGCGTTGCGGCGACGCGCGTCTCGCCCGGACGGATCTCGGCGGGAATGCCGATGCGCATGGAAGGTCCCCTTGTCGCCAGGTGTGCCGGCTTGGTGTGTTGTCGAAGCGCCGGCGCGGCAGAGCGCGGATGATACCGCGCGAGGCTCGGCACGTCATTCGCACCGCGCGTCGCTGGTCGGAACGACACGAGGGGGCACGCCCCGTCGCGCTCTCCGAGTTCGCTCGACTCAGCGCTCGCGGCCCGCCGCGATCCAGCCGATCCGCCGCTCCGCGAGCTCGAACGCACCTTGCACGGCGAGCGCGAGCAGCGCGGCGGGCACCGCGCCCGCGACGAGCAGCGCGTTGTCGTTGAGCGCGAGCCCCTGCACGATGCGCTCGCCGTAGCCGCCGGCGCCGATGAAGGCGGCGATGGTCGCGGTGCCGACGTTGATCACGGCCGACGTCTTCACCCCGGCGAGGATCGTGGGGGCGGCGAGCGGCAACTCGATCGCGAGGAGCCGATCGCGCTCCGAGAGCCCCAGCGCGAGCGCGGCCTGGCGCATGCCGGGGCGGATCCCGGCGAGCCCGGAATGGGTGTTGCGGACGATCGGCAGCAGCGCATACAGGAAGAGCGCGACGAGCGCCGGGAGCGTGCCGATCCGGTCGAGGGCGGCGATCAGGAAGGCCAGCAGCGCGAGTGCCGGGATGGTCTGAATCATGCCCACCAACGCCAGGATCGCCTGGCCCGCGGCGGGCACTCTGAACGCCAGCACCCCGAGCGGCACCCCCACCGCCACCGCCAGCGCGAGCGAGACCGCGACCAGGAACAGGTGCTCACGCGTGAGCTTGCCGAGATCGGGGCCGGCAAGCGTGTCGAGCAGGCTTCGCCGGCGCGCCGGCGCGGCGGTGTCACCGTCGAAGAACGTCGCGGCTGCTTGACGGAACGCGAGCCCTTCGAGCTCGGCGGCCGCATTCAGCCGGATCATCCGGCGCGCGTCGATCTTCCCCTCGAGCGCGGCGAGCGCCCGCCAAGCCTCCGGCGCGCGCTGCGGGAGGTCGCGCCGGTAGAGAAGCACCGCGTCGTACTTCGGAAAGAACGCGCGGTCGTCCTCCAGCACCCGCAGGCCGAAGCGCTCGATCTTCGCGTCGGTCGAGTAGATGTCCATCACGTCGATCCGGCCGGCTGCGATCGCTTCGTAGGCAAGACCGTGGTCGAGCCCGGAGGGCGTCGGGTGCGGCAGCCCGTAGGCGCGCTGGAGCCCCGGCCAGCCGTCGGCGCGGCCGATGAACTCCTGCGAGAGGCCGAGCCTCAGCCCCGGATGCCGCGCGAGATCGGCGAGCGTCCGGATCCCGAGCTTCGCCGCCTGCTCGTCGCGCATCGCCAGCGCGTAGGTATTGTTGAACCCGAGCGGGACGCCGACCCCGAACCCCATCGGCGCGAGCCGCCGGTCGAGCTCGGCAACCGGTGGGCTGCCGTCGAGCTTCAGGATCTCGCGCGCGATCGTGCCGGTGTATTCCGGGTAGACGTCGATCGCGCCCGCCTTCAGCGCCGCGAACACGATGCCGGTGTTGCCGAGTCCCGGCTTGTGCTCGGCCGCGGTACCCGCACGCGCCGCGGCCTCGCGCAGGATCTCGCCGAGGATGTACGACTCGGTGAATCGCTTCGATCCGACGGTAAGGCTCTCGGCGTACACCGGCGCGGCCACGCCGAGAGCGATGGCGGCGAGCCATCGCGCCGCAGCGTTCATTGGACTACCCTCGCGCATCCAGCGCTCGGGCGTTCGCCCTTGCGGCGGCTCGGCGGGCTCACGCCGCCTCGGTCACCCGCTCGTCGCCGCCGAGGAACTGCAGCTCGGCGAGATGCGCATAGAGCCCGCCCTGCCGCAGAAGCTGGACGTGTGTGCCTTCCGCAACGGTGCGGCCGTGATCGAGGACGACGATGCGGTCGGCGCTCTGCACGGTCGCCAAGCGGTGCGCGATGATCAGCGTCGTCCGCCCGCGCATCAGCCCTTCGAGCGCGAGCTGGACGAAGCGCTCGCTCGCGGCGTCGAGGGAGCTGGTCGCCTCGTCGAGGAGCAACACCGGCCGCGCCGCGAGCAGCGCCCGGGCGATCGACAGCCGCTGCCGCTGCCCGCCGGAAAGCCGCACCCCGCGCTCGCCGAGAAACGTCTCGAACCCCTGTGGCAGGCGCTCGATGAACTCGAGCGCGTACGCCGCCTCGCAGGCGGCGCGGACCTGGGCATCGGTAGCTTCGGGACGGCCGTAGCGCACGTTCTCGGCGACGCTCGCGGCGAACAGGACGGGCTCCTGCGGCACCAGCGCGAGCCTGCCGCGGAGGTCACGCGGATCGCACTCGCGCGCGTCGACGCCGTCGACGAGCACCCGGCCGGCGTCCGGATCGTAGAAGCGGAGGAGGAGCTGGAACACCGTCGACTTCCCCGCGCCCGACGGACCGACGAGCGCGACTCTCTCCCCCGGCGCGACGGCGAGCGTGAGCTCGGCGAGGGCCGGCACCTCGGGCCGCGCCGGGTAGTGGAACGTCACCCGGTCGAGCTTGACCTCGCCCCGCGGCGGCACCGGCAGCGCCCGCGGGTTCGCCGGCACGACGAGCCGCGGCTCGGTGTCGAGCAGCTCCATCAGCCGCTCGGTGGAGCCCGCCGCGCGCTGCAGCTCGCCCCAGGTCTCCGAGATCGCCCCGGCTGCGGTCGCGACCACCATCGCGTAAAAGACGAACGCCGACAGCTCGCCGGCGGTGATCCGCCCCGCGAGGACATCGTGACCGCCGATCCACAGAATGAGGCCGACGGCGCAGAACGCGATCAGCATCACCGCGGAGATGAGGAACGCCTTGTTGCCGATCCGCGCGACGCCGGAGGCATACGCGGCCTCCGCGCGATCGCCGAAGAACCGGCGGTCGGCCGCCTCGTGGCCGTAGGCCTGCACCGTGCGGATCTCGTGGATCGACTCGTCGACATAGGCCGAGACCTCGGCCACCCGGTCCTGGTTGTCGCGCGAGAGCCGGCGCACCTTGCGGCCGAGGAGCAGGATCGGCACCAGCGTCGCCGGCACGCCGAGGACCACCAGCGCCGCGAGCTTTCCGCTCGTGGCGACGAGCATCGCGAGCGCGCCGAGCCCCATCAACGCGTTGCGCAGGAACATCGATACGCCGAAGCCGATCACCGCCTGCAGCTGGGTGACGTCGTTCGTGAGCCGCGAGATCACCTCGCCGGTGCGAATCTGCTCGAAGAACGCCGGCTCGAGCGCGAGGAGATGGCCGTACACCGCGCGCCGGATGTCGGTGATGACGCGCTCGCCGGTGGTCATCATCAGGTAGAAGCGCGCCCACGTCGCGGCCGACATGACGAGCGCGACGGCGATCACGCCCGCGAGCGCGCGGTCGAGGAGCCCCGGATCGCCGCTCGAGAAGCCGGCGTCGATCACGTATTTCAGCCCCTGGCCGAGCGCGAGGACGCTGCCCGCAGCCACCACGAGCGCGACGAGCGCGCCCGCGATGCGGCGCTTGTACGGTGCGAGGAAGGCGACGAGCCGGCGGAGGACGCCGACCTTAGGGGCAGCCACGGAGGATCCAAGCGATCACGCGAGAACCCGGATTCTAACCTCTGCCTCTGCCGCGACCCCCGCCCTACGCGCTTCGGAACCGCGTCGTCTTGACGAACAAGATGGCGAGCATCGGCACCGCGAAGCCGAGCAGGGTGGTGAGGATCAGGAGCTCGCCGAGCTGGCTGTAGTCGGCGGCCATCTTGACCGCCCCGGTCGCGGCGTCCTTCACCTCGCGCTTCACGACGAAGAGCTGGTTGAGGTACTTCGTGCCGAGCTGCGAGGCCGAGAGCGCGAGGTTGGTGAACGACGCCATCACCGCGAAGTACGTCGCCTTCAGTTTCTCCGGCGCGGAGTTCGCGATCCAGGCGAGCATCGGCACCATCGCGATCTGTCCGAGCGGCGACTCGAGCGCGGTGTCCATGAGCGCGATGAACCGCGCGTCGACCACCCCGCCGGTGTGGGCCGCGGTCCACTCGTGCAGGCCGTAGTACATGCCGAGGATCGGGAGCCCGAGGATCGTGCCGGCGATGGTGAGGAAGCCGACGATGTAGGCGATCGACCGCTCGCCCATGAACCGCCGGAAGAGGAACAGCCCGACCAGCGTCAGCACGCTCGAGATCAGTCCGAGCAGCGCCAGGAACTGCTGGTCGAACTTCAGCTCGTCGATCATCCACCAGGTCGAGCCGGCGCCGGGGCCGGGCAGCGCGCGGAACACGAAGATCGACGAGCGCCGTGCCGACGAGCGTGTTGCGCGCCGCGGGCTCGAGCTCGCTCACGAGCTTCCACATCAGAAACAGCACGATCGCCATCGACGCCGCGAACACGATCTCCTGCGCGGCCGGCACGTTGCCCAACCCGACGGTCAGCGAGACGACGGTGAAAGCGAGCCCGCCGCCGAGGATCCACCAGTTCACCGGCGGTCGTTCCGGGTGCGGGTTGAGCATCGCCGCCGCCTGTTCCGCGGCGAAGCCACGCGCAACGAGCCGCCGCACGTCGCGCCGGCGGATGACGCCGGCGAGCAGCACCCCGAACATCGACACCATCGGGATGATGAGCGCGAGCTCGTACACCCGGACGTAGGTCGCCACCTTCTGCGCCTCGGGCATCGCCGCGGCGCCGGCGAAGAGCCACACGTTCATCGCCGACACGAGCACCCCGCCGCCGATGATCGCGACGCGGCCGAGCGTCTGCATCGTGGTGTGCATCAGCCGCCGCTCCTCCGGCGGGATCGGCTGCCCGGCCTCGTCGATTCTCGGCACCGCCTCCACCGTCATCGCGTCGGCGACGACGTCCTGCAGCACGTAGCCGATCGGCGCCAGCAGCGCCGAGAGGATGAACCACGCCTCGGCCGGCATCATCCGCTCCATCGCGGCGCGGTCGGAGAGCAGGCCGAGCATCACGAGGAGACTCGCGGCGATGAGCGAGGCGCCGAGGTAGACGAGCCCGGCCTTGCGCTTCCAGACGAGATCGACGATGTGGCCGAGCGGCATCTTCAGCGCCCAGGGCAGGCCGGCCCAGAAACCGAGCGCCGCCAGGAACTCGGCCGAGAGGCCGAGATAGTCCTTGACGAAGAACGTGCCGACGATGCCGGTCAGTCCGGAGATGCCCGCCGCGACATACACCATGAGCGGCGGCAGATACGAGAGCCGCATCTCCCGGCCGAGGCCGAGGATGTTGCGGTCGATCCAGCCCCAGACGCCCGCGGGCGGGACGGGGCGTGCGGCGACGTCGGTCAAGGGGTCGGCGATGGCGGGAGGCTCACCCCCGGATGCTACTTGCAATCCCCCAGCCGCCGGTAGTTCATCGTCATCGTCCCGGATTGCGCCTTGCCGCCCTGCGCCACCGAGTAGTCCTGCTTCATCGTGAAATTGTCGGCGCTGTTGACCGTGATGCTGATCTTCGCGTCGTACTTGTTCGGCTTGGTGCACGAGACGTTGAAGACGCGCGTGTTGCCCGACACCGATTCGCCGGAGGACTTGCAATCGCTGTCGGGCGTCTGCTGCTGCGACAGGTTCTTCATGTCCTTGACCATCTCCTGGGTGAAGCAGGTCGTCTGCTTCTGCGGCAGGCCCGTCATGGTGAACTCCCACAGACCGGGGCGGATCTGCGGGCCCTGCTGCGCGGCGGCGGGCGCGCCGAGGGCGAGCATGCCGGCGAGCGCGGCGAGCTTGAGGGTTTGCGACGGCATCCGTGGCTCCTGGCGATTGAATCGGGACCAGCCGAGCCTATGCGCCAATGCCGCACGCCGCAACGCCCTGGCGTCGCACGAGCGTGACGCACTGCAGGGGGCGCGCGACGTTTCCCCGGGACGGACTAGCCGGTGAGCTTGATCGGGTCGGCGCCGAGGTCCGCGCCGCAGCCGCGTCCTTCGCTTCGCCCCAGGCACAGTTCGAAAAGCGCATCAGCGGTTCGGCAGGATCGAGCAGGGCTTGAGCCGGATCAGCTCTTCGTCGGCCGTGGCGAGGGTGAGGTCGTACACGAGCGCGGTCGCGACGAGAAAGCGATCGGCGGGATCCTGATGTGCGGGCAGGATCTCGCGGCTGCGGATCGCGACCTCGTGATTGAGCGGCGCCTCCTGTGCGGGCGTCCTGCTCAGCGCTTCGGCCATCCAGCGTCGAGGCTCCGAACCGAACCTGATCCGGCCTCGTTCCGCCAGAACGAGCAGCTCCCAGACGCTGATCGGCGACAGCCAGAGCTCGGTTGCGGCGCGGCCGAGGGTCGCGCGGAGCCGCTTGCCGAGCTTCTCGGGCGCGGACACGCTCCACCGCCAGATGTGCGTGTCGAGGAGGAGCCTCACCTACTTGCGCAGGGCGTGCCAGCGCTTCGCATCCAGCGCTGGCCCGATCTCGTCGCCAAGCACTTCGACGCTGCCCTGCATGGAACCGAGCCAAGCGCCCTTGCTCGCGCGCCGGCTAGGCGGCACCACTTCGGCCATCGGCTCGCCGAACCGCGTGATGAGTACCGGACGCCCGGTTCGCTTGACCCGCTGCACGACCGCCAGGCACGTCGCCTTGAACTTCGAGACGGGAATCGTTTCCATCGCGAAAACCTAACATGGTCAACTTGTATGGTCAAGTTGGAGGCTGCCGCCCGGGCGCCCCGGAAGGCTTGCGGATGCCGGGCTTGCGCAGGCGGTCGCGCAAGGTGCTCCCCTCGATCACCCGCGCGTCTCGCCAGGCACCCGCTCGATTTCACATTCCTGGGGCATTCACGCGCCCGTCAGCCGATCGTCGACCTCCACGATCCAATGCTTGACCGGCACGCTTGCCCCTGAAGCAAGGTGGGTCTGGCAGCCCACGTTCGCGGTGAGAATCAGCTCCGGCAGACCCGACTGCAGCGCGGTGACCTTGTTCTGCTTTAGCCGCGAGGCGAGCTCCGGCTGGGTCAGCGAATAGGTTCCCGCCGAGCCGCAGCACAGGTGCGCGTCGGGAACCGGCGTCAGCCCGTAGCCCAGCCGCGCGAGCAGGCCTTCTCCCACGCCGCCGAGCTGCTGCCAGTGCTGCATCGTGCACGGCGGATGAAACGCCACCTTCGGCAGCTTCCGCCCGGCGAGGAGCGGCACCAGCCGGTCCACTTCGCCGGCGACGATCTCGGCGAGATCCCGGGTCATCTCGCTGATGCGGCGCGCCTTGGCCGCGTACTTCGGGTCACGGGCGAGGTGGTAGCCGTACTCGCGCACCGTCGCGCCGCAGCCGGTCGCGGTCATCGCGAAGCCCTCCACGCCCTGCTCCACGTACGGCCACCAAGCGTCGATGACGCGACGCATGTCCTCGAGCCCCTCGTCCTGATAGTTCAGATGGAAGCGCAGCGCCCCGCAGCAGCCCGCGCGCGGTGCCTCGACGAGCGAGATGCCGAGCCGGTCGAGAACTCTCGCCGCGGCGGCGTTCGTGTCCGGCGTCAACGCGGGCTGGACACAGCCCGCGAGCGCGACCATCTTCCGCGCATGCCGCGCTGCGGGCCACTTGCCCGCGCTCGGCGCCGTCGCCGGTAGCTTTCCCCGGAGTGCGGACGGCAGCAGCGGCTGCGCGAGCTGCCCCAGCTTTGCCGCCAGCCCGAACGCACCGCTGGAGGGGAACACGCTGGCGGCGACGCGCCGCATCGCCCGCTCCGCGGCCGGCCGTCCGACCTTCTCATCGACGAGCTTGCGGCCGATATCGACCAAGTGTCCGTACTGCACCCCCGACGGACACGTCGTCTCGCAGTTGCGGCAGGTGAGGCAGCGATCGAGGTGGAGCTGCGTCTTCGCGGTGACTTCGGCGCCTTCGACCACCTGCTTGATCAGATAGATCCGCCCGCGCGGGCCGTCCAGCTCGTCGCCGAGGAGCTGATAGGTCGGACAGGTCGCGTTGCAGAACCCGCAATGCACGCACTTGCGGAGGATGGCGTCGGCCGCCTTGCCCTCGGGCGAGTCCTTGACCCAGTCGGCGAGATTCGTCTGCAAAGGGTTGTGGAACAAGGGGGCACACCCCCTTGTTAATCCCCCAGATCAGCTTGCGTTGAAACTACCAATCGGAATACATCCGCCCGCGATTCAGCACCCCGTGCGGATCGAACTCGCCCTTCAGCCGCCGATGGATCGTCGCGAGCGCCGGCGCAAGCGGATGGAACACGCCCGCCGACTTGTCGCCGCCGCGAAAGAGCGTCGCATGCCCGCCGGCGCGCGCCGCGGCATCGCGGATGGTCCGCGCCTCCGCGCGGGTCTTCAGCCAGCGTTCGCTCCCGCCCCACTCGATGAGCGTCCTTCCTTCCAGCGCGAGCGGCGGCGTCGTGGAGGGCACGGCGAGCCGCCATAGCGGCTCGTCGCCGGCGAAGAAGGGATCGGTCTGCTCGCGGATGCCGGTCCAGAAGCTCACCGCCTGCTCCGCCGCGATGCGCTCGCCGCCGAGCTTCGCGCAGGCCTCCTTTACGGCGGCGGCGGCGCCCGAGAGCCGGACCGTTAGATCGCCCTCGGTGTGGACGATCGCGCTGATCGCGAGCGGCTTGCCGGCCCAGCGGTTGACCGCCTCGATCGCCTTGTCCGCGGGCAGCTCGAACTTGAGCGTCGCTTCGGCGACCGGGAGCGGCAGCACTTTGAGCGAGACCTCTACGATGACGCCGAGCGTGCCGAGCGCGCCCGCCATCACGCGCGAGACGTCGTAGCCCGCGACGTTCTTCATGACCTGGCCGCCGAAGGTGAGATCCTGCCCGCGGCCGTCGATCAGCCGCACGCCGAGCACGAAGTCGCGCACTCCGCCCGACGCAGCGCGCCGCGGACCCGACAACCCCGCGGCGACGACGCCGCCGATCGTCGCCGCCCGACCGAAGTGCGGCGGCTCGAACGCGAGCATCTGCCGCTCGCCCGCGAGTGCCGCCTCGACCTCGACGAGCTTCGTGCCGCCGCGCACCGTGATCACCAGCTCGGTCGGATCGTACGCGACGATGCCGGCGTACCCCCGCGTGTCGAGCACCTCGCCCTCGAGCGACTGGCCGTAGAAATCCTTGGTGCCGCCGCCGCGGACGCGCAGGCGCTTATCCCCCGCCCCGGCAGCGCGGATCGTTTCCGCCAGCGCGGCGAGCGCGTCGGACATGCGTCAGAAGCGCGGCAGGTCCGGGTGCGGCAAGGCGCCCCCGCGAACGACCATCTGTCCGTGCTCCGCGCACCGGTGCAAGGTCGGAATGTTCTTGCCGGGGTTGAGCAGCCCCGCCGGATCGAACGCGCGCTTCACGCCGCGGAAGCACTCCAGCTCGGGCGCGGTGAACTGGGAGCACATCTGGTTGATCTTCTCGATGCCGACGCCGTGCTCGCCGGTGATGGTGCCGCCGACGGCGATGCACTGCTCGAGCACCTCGGCCGCGAAGAGCTCCGTGCGGTGCAGCTCGGCCGGATCGTTCGCATCGAACAGGATCAGCGGGTGCAGGTTGCCGTCGCCGGCGTGAAAAACGTTCGGGCAGCGCAGCTCGTACTTCCGCTCCATCTCGGCGATGAACTTGAGCATCGGCCCGAGGCTGCGGCGCGGGATCGTGCCGTCCATGCAGTAGTAATCGGGCGAGATGCGCCCGACTGCCGGGAACGCCGCCTTGCGTCCGGCCCAGAAGCGCTGTCGCTCCGCCTCGCTCTGCGACACCCGCGTCGCGGTGGCGCCCGAGCGCTCCAGCACCGCGGTCATGCGGTCGATCTCCTCGGCGACCTCTTCCGGCGTGCCGTCGGATTCGCACAGCAGGATCGCAGCTGCGTCGAGGTCGTAACCGGCGTGCACGAACTCTTCCACCGCCCGCGTCATCGGCTTGTCCATCATCTCCAAACCGGCGGGAATGATGCCGGCGGCGATGATCGCGGCCACGGCGTCGCCGGCCTTGCCGACGTCGTCGAACGACGCGAGGATCACGCGGGCGGCCTCCGGTTTGGCTACGAGCTTCACCGTCACCTCGGTCGTGACGGCGAGCATCCCCTCGGAGCCGGTCACGAGCGCGAGGAGATCGTAGCCGGGCGCATCGAGCGCCTCGGCGCCGAACTCCACCGGCGCGCCCTCGATCGTGAAGCCGCGTATCCGGAGAACGTTGTGCACGGTGAGCCCGTACTTCAGGCAGTGCACGCCGCCGGAGTTCTCGGCGACGTTGCCGCCGATCGTGCACGCGATCTGCGACGAGGGATCCGGTGCGTAGAACAGCCCGTAGGGCGCGGCGGCCTCGCTGATCGCGAGGTTCCGCACGCCCGGCTGCACGCGCGCGATCCGCGCGACCGGGTCGACGGCGAGGATGCGCTTCATCTTCGCGAGCGAGAGCAGCACCCCTTCCCCCGACGGCAGCGCGCCGCCCGAGAGTCCGGTGCCCGCGCCGCGCGCGATCACCTCCACCTTCAGCTCGTGGCACGTCCTGAGAACGAACTGCACCTCCTCTTCGCTCGCGGGAAGTGCGACCACCATCGGCAGCGCGCGATAAGCGGAAAGTCCGTCGCACTCGTAGGGCCGCGTGTCCTCCTGCTGGTGGAGCACTGCGTCGGCCGGCAGGCGCGACTTCAGCCGGCCGACGACCTCGGCCTGGCGAAGAAAGTCGATGCCCTGGGCGCGGACGTTCATCGCACGGTCCTCACCCCTTCGCCACTTCGTGCTTGCCCATCAGCTCGAGCGCTTTCACCATTCCGGAGTGGTCCCACGCCGCGCCGCCGTTCGCGACGCACGCGCTGAAGAGCTGCTGCGCCGACGCGGTGTTCGGCAGCGAGAGCCCCAGCGTGCGTGCGCCCGCGAGCGCGAGGCTGAGATCCTTCTGATGCAGCTCGATCCGGAAACCCGGCTGGAAGTTGCGCTTGATCATGCGCTCGCCGTGGACCTCCAGGATCCGCGAGGCGGCGAAGCCGCCCATCAGCGCCTGGCGCACCTTCGCCGGGTCGGCGCCGGCCTTCGATGCGAACAGCAGCGCCTCGCCGACCGCTTCGATCGTGAGCGCGACGATGATCTGGTTGGCGACTTTGCAGGTCTGCCCGTCGCCGACGCCACCGACGAGCGTGATGTTCTTGCCCATCAGCTCGAAGAACGCCTTGACCCGCGCGAACGCGGCTTCCGTCCCGCCCACCATGATCGTGAGCGAAGCGCCCTTGGCACCGACCTCGCCGCCCGATACCGGGGCGTCGAGATAATCGCAGCCGAGCGCGTTGATCCGCTGCGCGAATTCTTTCGTCGCGAGCGGCGCGATCGAGCTCATGTCGACCACGGTCTTGCCCTTCGACACGCCCTCCGCGACGCCGCCCCCGCCGAACAGCACCTTCTCGACGTCGGGTGTGTCGGGCAGCATCAGGAAGATCACGTCGGCATTCTGCGCGACCTCCTTCGCCGACGCGCAGGCTTTGCCCTTCTCCTTCAGCTCCTGCGGAACGCCCGAGCGGCTGGCGAGGAACACCTCGTGACCCGCCGCGACGAGATGCCCCGCCATGGGCTTGCCCATGATGCCTAGACCGATGAATCCGAGCTTCGCCACTTGCACCTCCACACTATAGGTACGGTTTCAGCCAGCCGAGGCCCTCCAGCGTGCCTCCGGCAGGAATGTACTCCGCGCTCACCCACCCGCGATAGCCGACGCGGTCGATCCAGGCGAACAGCCACGGGAAGTTCACCTCGCCCGAGCCCGGCTCGTGCCGGTCGGGCACATCGGCGAACTGGATGTGTCCGATATCGTCGAGCTCCGCCTCGATGGTCTTCGCCAAATCGCCCTCCATGATCTGCATGTGGAAGACGTCGTACTGGATCTTGAGGTTGTCGGCGCCAACCTCGCGGATGACCTCGAGTGCCTGCGCGGTCGTGTTCAGGTAGAAGCCGGGCACCGAGCGGGTGTTGATCGGCTCCATCACCAGCGTGAGCCCCGCCTCGCCGGCGGCCTCCGCCGCGTAGCGTAGGTTCTCCACGAAGGTCGTGAGCACCTGGTCGGGATCGGCGTCCGCCGGTGCGATGCCGGCGAGGCAGTTCATCCGCGGGCAGCGCAGGACGCGGGCGTACTCGAGCGCCTGCGCGACGCCGTCCCGGAACTCGGGCACCCGGTCCGGGTGGCACGCGATGCCGCGCTCGCCCTGGTCCCAGTCGCCCGGCGGCAGGTTGAAGAGCACGACCTCGACATCGGCCGCGTGGACCGCGTGCTGGAGATCGGCATGGGCGTACGCGTACGGGAAATGGAACTCGACGCCGCGAAAACCGGCCGCCCGCGCCGCCCCGAAGCGTTCCAGGAACGCCACCTCGGTGAAGAGCAAGCTGATGTTGGCGGCGAAGCTGGGCATGGAGTGGTTCCGGGTCGGAGTCCGATGCTAGACGCGGCCCGCGAGTACCGTCAATCCGCATTTGCATCGCGCTGCTAAAGTGCGGCCTGCCATGAGCAGGCTCGAGCGGTTCCTGCCTTTTCTCGCGTGGTTCCCGATCGCGCGCGCCACGTTGCGCGCCGATCTCGTCGCCGGCATCACCGTGGCGCTCGTCCTCGTGCCGCAGTCGATGGCCTACGCGCAACTCGCCGGTTTGCCCGCCCACTACGGTCTCTACACGGCGTTCGTCCCGGTGCTGGTCGCAGGGCTCTGGGGCTCGTCCGGACAGCTCGCCACCGGACCTGTCGCCGTGGTGTCGCTGCTCACGGCAGCGGCGCTGACGCCGATCGCCGCGCAGGGTTCGGAAGGCTACGTCGCGCTCGCGATCGGGCTCGCGTTCCTCGTCGGCTGCATCCAGCTCGCGCTCGGCGTCTTCCGGCTCGGCTTCGTCGTGAACTTCCTGTCGCATCCGGTGATCGCCGGGTTCGCGAGCGCGGCGGCGATCATCATCGCGCTGTCGCAGCTCAACAAGCTGCTTGGCGTCCCGATGCCGCGGAGCCAGGTCTTCATGGCCGACGTCTGGGGCGTGCTGCAACAGCTCGGCGACGCTCACTGGCCCACGCTTGCGTTCGGCGTCGGCTCGCTCGCTGCCATGCTCGCGTTCCGGCGCTGGCTCCCGCGCCTCCCGGGCGTGCTGATCACAGTCGCCGTAGCGACGGCCTTGAGCGCCGCAATCGGGTTCGACCGGAGCGCGACCGCGACGGTCGCGAGCCTCGACGACCCCGAGGCTCGCGTGCTCGCCACCGACGTCCTCGAGTCTCGCGGCCGCCTCGCCGCGCTCGCCGCCGAGCGCGCGGCGAAGCAGACCGAGCTCGCGCGCATCGATCGCGCACCCGTCGGCGGCGGGCAGCACGCGCTCGCGCTCGGCTACCAGGTCGAGCTGCTCGGCCTGCAGATCGCGGACCTCGAAGCCGAGAACGGCCGGCGGCTGCGCCTGCTGCGCAAGCTCACCTTCGAGCTGGGGCGAGCCGGGGATGGCACCACGCGCGTGTACCCGTTCGGCGCGGCCCCTGCCGGCGATCGGGTCAGGTGGCGGATCCAGTCGGTCGACGGCCGGGGCCTGCGGCTCGCGGGCGGCGGCGAGGTCGTCGGCGCAATACCTTCGGGCCTGCCGGAGCTCCGCGCACCGCAGCTCGACGCTTCGACCATCGCGCTCCTCCTCTCGACGGCGCTGGTCATTTCGCTCGTGGGCTTCATGGAGGCGATCTCGATCGCGAAGGCGATCGCGGCGCGCACCCGCGAGCGGCTCGACGTGAACCAGGAGCTCGTCGGGCAGGGGCTCGCGAACCTCGCGGGCAGCTTCGCGCAGTGCTACCCGGCGAGCGGCTCGTTCTCGCGCTCCGCGGTCAACCACCAGGCCGGCGCGCGCACCGGCCTGTCGTCGGTCGTGGCGGCGATGCTCGTCATGGCGACGCTCCTCGCGCTCACCCCTCTGCTGTACCACCTCCCGCAGGCGGTCCTCGCTGCAGTGATCATGCTGGCGGTGACTGCGCTCGTGCGGCTCGGCGACATCGTGCACGCCTGGCGTATCCAGCCTCACGACGGGATCGCCGGCGCGGTGACGTTCCTCGCCGCGCTCGCGCTCGCCCCGCACCTCGATCTCGCCCTGCTCGCGGGGGCGGCGCTCTCGATCGGCCTCTTCCTCTATCGGACGATGCGCCCGCGCGTCGCCGTCCTGGGGCGGCACCCCGACGGCGCGCTGCGCGACGCGGCGGTACACGGGCTCGCCTTGAGCGAGCACGTCGTCGCCGTCCGGTTCGACGGTCAGCTCTACTTCGCGAACGTCCCCTACTTCGAGGACTCGCTGCTCGGCGTCTCGGCGCGGTTCCCGAAGGCGCACTCGATCCTCGTGGTCGCCGACGGCATCAACCAGATCGACGCCTCCGGCGTCGAGGCGGTGCGGCTCCTCGCGGAGCGCCTGCGCGCAAGCGGCGTCACGCTTGCGTTCAGCGGCCTGAAGAAGCAGGTGCGCGACGTCTTCGACGCCGGCGGTATCGCAACCCCGATCGGCGCGGAGAATCTGTTCGTCGACGAGAACCAGGCGCTCGCCGCGCTCGCGGCGCGAGTGACCGATCCCGACTTCGATCGTACGGCGTTCCCCTTGTTCCAGGCGCCCGGCGCCGCGCCGCGCGCACCGCACCTCGCCCCGGAGCAGGCCGGGTGATCGGCGTGGCTCGCCGCGCCGGGTCCGCGACCATGACCGGGCTGCTCGAGAAAGTGCAGGCGATCCGATGAAGACCACTTACAGCGCGCTCGAAAGCTTCGTCACGAAGGACGGCTCGGAGATCCGCGAGCTGATGCATCCCGCGGTGCACGGCAATCGCGCACAGAGCCTCGCCGAGGCAACCGTTCCGCCGGGTGGGGAAACGCTGCTCCACGTGCATCGCGTCACCGAAGAGCTCTATCACGTGACGCAGGGCGTGGGTCTCATGACGCTCGGCGTCGAGACGTTCGAGCTGCGTACCGGCGAAACGGTGTGCATCCCGCCCGGGACGCCGCACCGGATCCGGAACATCGGCGACGAACCGCTGAAGATCCTCTGCTGCTGCAGCCCGGCGTACTCGCACGAGGATACCGAGCTCGTCCGCGGAATCCACTAAGCTCGCCGGCCGCACTGGTCGACCGGGAGCAAGCCATGACAGGAAAGGTCAACGTCGCACTCGTCGCCGGCGTCGGCGACGGTCTCGGCGGCGCAGTCGCGCGCCGCTTCGCCCGCGGGGGTCATCCCACCGTGCTCGTCGCGCGGAGCGCCGACCGGCTCGCCCGCATCGCAGCCGAGATCGAGGTCGAGGGCGGGCGCGGCATCGCGTACGTCGCCGACCTCCGCGAGAAATCGGCGGTGAACAAACTCTTCGACGACGTCGAGGCCCAGATCGGGCCGATCGATGTCACTGTCTTCAACACCGGCGCGAACTACCGCGCCTCCATCCTCGACACCCCGACCGACATGTTCGAGAAGGTGTGGCGGCTCGGCTGCTATGCCGGTTTTCTGGTCGGGCGCGAGGCGGCGCGCCACATGGTGCCGCGCGGCCAGGGCACGATCCTCTTCACGGGCGCGACCGCCAGCGTGCGCGGGTCGTCGCACTTCGCCGCGTTCGCGGCGGCGAAGGGTGGCCTGCGGCAGGTGGCGCAGTCGATGGCGCGCGAGCTCGGGCCGCAGGGGATCCACGTCGCCTCCGTCATCATCGACGGCATGATCGACTCGCCGCGCGTGCGCGAGCGCTTCGCGGATCGGATCGCCAAGCTTCCGCCCGAAGGCATGTTGCGACCCGACGACATCGCCGAGGCTTACTGGCAGATCCATCAGCAGCCGCGCTCGGCGTGGACCTTCGAGGTCGATCTCCGCCCCTGGGCGGAGCAGTTCTGAAGGTCGCTTCCATGGCGGCGCTCGCCGTCGCCGCGGCGCTCATCGGCGCGCTCCTCTGGTACATGGTCGTCGTCCCGGGCCGCTCCTGGTCGGGCCCGATGCCGCCGCTCACCCCTGAGGAACAGCGCCTCGCTGGACGCCTCCGCGTGCACGTCCAGACGATCGGCGCGCGCGAGCACAACGTCTGGGCGCTCGCCGAGCTCGAAGCCGCCGCGCAATACCTCGAGCGCGAGCTCGCCGGCTCGGGGTACACCGTCCGGCGCGAGGAGTACCGCAGCGACATCGCGCCGGTGCGCAATCTGGTGGTCGAGATCAAGGGCGGCGCGCACCCCGACGAGATCGTCGTCGTCGGTGCGCATTACGACTCCGTGCGGGGCGCACCCGGCGCGAACGACAACGCGACGGGCGTCGCCGCGGTGCTCGAGCTCGCGCGGAGCTTTCGGAGGTGGCAACCGACTCGCACCTGGCGCCTCGTGCTGTTCGTCAACGAGGAACCGCCGTTCTTCAGGACCGCTCAGATGGGAAGCCGCGTGCATGCCGAGCGAGCGCGCGCTGCAGGCGAACGGATCGTGGCGATGTACTCGCTCGAGACCATCGGTTTCTATTCCGACTCCCCCGGGAGCCAGCACTATCCGTTCCCGTTCGGCTGGTTCTACCCCGATCGCGGCAACTTCCTCGCGTTCGTCGCCAACCTCGCGTCGCGCGCGCTGCTGCACCGGACGATCGCGACGTTTCGCACCGAGTCGCAGTTCCCCTCCGACGGTGTCGCCGCGCCGCCGTTCATCCCGGGGGTCAACTGGTCCGATCACGGCTCGTTCTGGGACGAGGGCTATCCGGCGATCATGGTCACCGACACCGCGCCGTTCCGCTACCCGCACTACCACACGCCGCAAGACACGCCGGACAAGGTCGACTACGAGCGTCTCGCGCGGGTGGTGCGCGGCCTGGAGCGGACGTTCCGCGCGCTGGACGGGGCGCTGTGACCCCAGCGATCCTCGCCACACGCGCATCGAAAGCACTCTTCGATCTCGGCCGGCCCAACATCGATTGGACTAAGCTAGCGGCCGGTATGGGGTGAAAGCCGCACGCCGATCAGAATTCCATGGGGAGAACAGCATGACTCTTTGGCAGGCCGTCGCACTGATCGCAGCGGGATTGCTGGGGGTCGGCACGGTCCACGCGCAAAGCTACCCGGCGAAGCCCATCCGCTGGATCGTGCCGTACACGCCGGGCGGTCTGACCGATAACGTGACGCGACTGGTAACGCAGAAAATCCAGGAGAGCATTGGCCAACCGGTCGTGGTCGAGAACCGCCCCGGCGCGAATTCGATCATCGGCGCCGAGATCGTGTCGCGCGCGACCCCGGACGGTTACACGCTGCTGACGGTCATCGCCGCGCATGCGGCGAATGCGACGCTCTATTCGGGCAAGCTTCCATTCGATCCGGTCAAGGGTTTTGCGCCGGTGTCGCTCGTCGGCATCGCGCCGCTCATCTTGACGGCCACCAACAACTTCCCGGCGAAGGACGTGAAAGAGCTGATCGAGTACGCGAAAAGGAATCCGGGCAAGGTTTCCTACGGCTCGTCGGGGATCGGCGCCGCAGCGCACCTCACGAGCGAGTTGCTCAAGCAGACGGCGGGCATCGACATCGTTCACGTGCCGTACAAGGGCACCGCGCCGGCCTTGCAGGGCTTGATCGCGGGCGACATTCAGATCTTGATCGACGTCCCTTCGACGATGATGACGCACGTGCGCGGCGGAAAAATCAAGGCGCTCGCGATGTTCTCGCCGCAGCGCATCGCGGGTGCCGCCGAAGTGCCGACCGTCGTCGAAGCCGGCGGACCGGCGATCGAGTCGTCGACGTGGGTGATGTTCCTCGCACCGCCGAACACGCCGCGCGAGATCGTGCAGCGCCTGTCGGCCGAAACCGCAAAAGCGGTAGGGACGCCCGATCTCAAGGGCCGGCTCGATCAGCTCGGCATCGAGGGTGTGGGTAGCACTCCCGAGCAGGCGCGGCAGTTTCTCGAGGCCGAGATCGCGAAATGGGGGAAGGTGATCACGACGGCGGGGGTGAAGGCGGAACAGTAGCGTCGCGACCTCTTGAAGCATACGCGTGCGACCCTGGCGATAGCCAAGACTTGGATTCTGCGTATCCGGATAATCCCCTTTTCGAATAATCACGCGGCCGTTAGCATCCCTGCAGTAGGCGATGATCGCCGAACCGCAGCTCACCAGGAGGACGCATGCTCAAGCTCGCTCGTCGTGCCCTGAACTCCGCTGCGGAGAGGGCCTGCCTCACACTCGCGTTGCTTCTGCTGCCGCTCGCCATGGCGGCCGCCGCGCCCGCTCTCGCGCAAGCCTGGCCGTCGAAGCCGGTCCGGCTCGTCCTGTCGCAGCCACCAGGCTCGAGCCCGGACATCGTCGCCCGGCTGCTCGCGGACCGGTTGTCCAAGCTCTGGGACCAAGCGATCGTCGTCGAGAACCGCCCCGGCGGGCAGAACGTGATCGGCGCGCAACTCGCGGCGAAGGCGCCGCCGGACGGGTACACGTTTTATTACGCGACGACGGCGGCGCTCGTGATCAACGCGTACACGTTCAAGTCGCTGCCATACGACCCCCTTAGGGACTTCGCGCCGGTCGGCATGATCGGCCAGAGCCCGTTCGTCGTCGCCGTGAATCCGGAGGTGCCCGCGAAGACACTCGCCGAGCTCCTCGCGTATGCGAAAGCCAACCCGGACAAGATCTCGATGGCGACCGAGGGCACCAAGACCTTCTCCGGGATGATGGCCGATATGTTCGCGGCCACTGCCGGCGTGAAGATGGTGCACGTTCCCTACAGCGGCGTGACGCCGGGGATCCAGGATACGGTCGCCGGGCGGACCCAGCTCACCGTGCAGGCCGTCGCCGCGATGTCGAGCTATCTCAACCGCGGCGCGCTGCGTCCCATAGCGGTCACCTCGGCGAAGCGGGTGCCCGGGCTCGAGCAAGTCCCGACGCTCGGCGAGAGCTTCTCCGGGTTCGAGTACGTCGGCTGGCACGCGATCGTCGCGCCGCAAGGGACGCCCGCCCAGGTGATCCAGCGCGTAAACCGGGATCTCGACAGCGTGCTCAAGAGCCCGGACATCGTGAAGCGCCTCCTCGATCTCGGCATCGTCGCCGATGCCGGTGCGGGGACGCCCGAGCAACTCGACGAGTTCCTGCGCGCCGAGCATGCGCGGTGGGCGAAGCTCGCCAAGAACCTCGGCGTCGTCCCGGAATGAGCGACCGGGCGGCGAAGACGATGACCGAACGCTTCGACGTCGTCGTCGTGGGTTTCGGGCCGTCCGGAGCCGTGTGCGCCAACCTGCTGGGGCGCCGCGGGATCCGGACGCTCGTCGTCGACCGATCGCGCACCGTCTACGACAAGCCGCGCGCCTTCGCGCTCGATCACGAGATCATGCGGGTGTTCCAGGAGCTCGGTCTCGCCGCGGCCGTCGCGCCGCACACCGCGCCGTTCACGCCGTCGGAGTACTACGGTGCCACCGGACAGCTGATCAAGCGGCTCGGCAGCGTTCCGCCGCCGTACCCGCTCGGCTGGCCGCCGAACATGGTATTCACCCAGCCGCCCGTCGAGGCGGCGCTGCGCGGGCGGGCGAGCGAGCATCCGGCAGTGGAGGTCGCGCTGGGGACCACGCTCGTGGCCCTCGCGCAAGCCGACGATGCGGTCACGCTGCAGCTCGAAAACGATACCGGCGAGCACCGCAGCGTGAGCGCCCGGTACGTCGTCGGCTGCGACGGCGCGTCGAGCACCGTCCGAGGTCTCCTCGGCATCGAGTACGAGGACCTCGAGTTCGACGAGCCCTGGCTGGTCGTCGACATGCTGGTGAACGAACGCGGTCTCGCCAAGCTGCCCGAGGTGAGCGTCCAGTACTGCGATCCGTCGCGCCCGAGCACCTATCTGATCGGACCGGGCGGACACCGACGCTGGGAGATCATGGTCCTGCCCGGCGAGGACCGTCGTGAGCTCGAAGAGGAGGCGCACGTCTGGCGCCTGCTGTCGCGCTGGATCACGCCGGACGATGCGACCCTGTGGCGCCGGGCGAGTTATCGCTTCCATGCGCTGGTGGCGCGCGAGTGGCGGCGCGGGCGGGTGTTCATCGCCGGCGATGCAGCGCACCAGCAGCCGCCGTTCACCGGGCAGGGGATGTGCCAGGGCGTGCGCGACGTTGCGAACCTGAGCTGGAAGCTGCACCGCGTCCTGACGGGCGAGGCGACCGATGCAGTGCTCGATACCTACGCGACCGAGCGGAGCGCGCACGTCAAGCGCCTGACCACGCTCGTCAAGGGCATCGGACGCCTGATCTGCGAGCGTGACCCGATCGCGGCCCGGGCGCGGGATGAGCGGCTGCTCGCAGAAGCCGGGGGGACGGTCGCCACGGTTCCGCGCCAAGAGCTGATCCCGCCGATCGAGCGGGGCTTGCTCTCGCCGATGCCCCATCCTGCCAACGGGACGATCTTCCCGCAGCCCCGCGTGCGGCAAGGGGAAGACCTCGCCCTTCTCGATGCGGTCGCCGGCACGTCGTTCCGGGTCGTCGTGGACGACCGGCTGCCGCTCGCCCTGCTCGCGCGGCGGGACCTGATCGAGCGGCTCGGCGCGCGCATCGTCCGCTTCGGGATCGAGCGCAGTGACGTTTGCGGCGACGTCCTCACGGTCATCGAGGCCGATGGGGTGCTCGCCGCCTGGTTCGCACGGAACGAGTGTTCGGCGGTCATCGTCCGGCCCGATCACTATGTCTACGGTGTCGCGGCGACGGCGAGCACGCTCGACCGGCAGCTCGAGTCGATCGCCGCGGCACTCCAACCCGAACGGGAGTTGGCATGAGATTGCGCGGCGTCGAGCTGCAGGTGACAAGCGCCGCCGAGGCGGCCGATTTCCTCGAGCGCATCTGGGGGCTCTTGCCGGTGAGCGCGAGCCGCGGCACGCGATACCTGCGCGGCACCGGCGATCAGCCCTACCTCCTCTCCCTGCGCCAGGGCGATTCACCGGCAGTGTTGGCGATCACGTTCTCCGCTTCGCCCGAGGAGATCGAGGGCGTGCGGTTGCGGGCGGACCGCGCTGGCACGCCGAGGAACGCCATCACGGCGCTCGACAGCCCGGGCGGCGGCGCGGGCTTGACCGTGCAGGGCCCCGAGGCACAGGCCTATCGGTTCGTGAGCGAGACGGACACGCCCGCCCTCCGCGCGGATCGCGACCAGCCGATCCGGATCACGCACGCCGTCGTCAATGCGATCGACGTCGCTGCGAGCGAGCGCTTCGCGGTGGAGGTGCTCGGCTTCAAGGTCTCCGACCGGACGCGGGCGATGACCTTCGTCCGCTGCAACCGGAAGCATCACGCGATTGCTTTCGCCCATTCGGACGCGTCGTCGCTCAACCACGTCGCGTTCGAGATGGCGGACATCGACGCGGTGATGCGGGGATTCGGGCGGATGCGGGATGCCGGGTACGAGCCGGTGTGGGGACCCGGGCGTCACGGTCCCGGCAACAACGTTTTCGGCTATTTCATCGCCCCCTTCGGCGCCGTGATCGAGTACACCGCCGAGATCGCGGAGGTCGGCGACGACTATCGGGTCGGCGGCCCCGACGACTGGAAGTGGCCGCCGGGACGCATCGACCACTGGGGCGCGTCGCAGAAGGACCTCGCGCGGATCGCGCCGGCGGAGCGCGCGTTCCGCTTCCCCGCGGCACTCGAGTAGCGATGGACACGCGCGAACCTCGTACTTCGCCAGCAACTTCGCCAGCGGCGCGAGAAGATCCTAGACGCCCGGTGCCAACGGATCAAGCCGGCGCGACGCGCACTTCAGCGGCGGCGCGGAACCGGCGTGCGACGGCGTACGGGGGGGCCGGGCTGGACGGCGCTGCCGTGGGTCAGCTCGGCCAGCGTCTGGCGGAGCCACACGAGCGCCGGATCGCGATGCGTCCGCTCGTGCCAGACCTCGGCGATCGTGAACGGCGGCATCTCGAACGGCAGCTCGAACACCCGCAAGCGATCGCTGTACCCGCGCGCAAGGCGTTCGGGGAGCACCGCGATCATGTCGGACCGGGTCAGGATCTCGGGCACCAGCAGGAAGTGGGGCACCGAGAGGCGCACCCGGCGGTGGCGTCCCATCGCCGCGAGCACGTCGTCGGCGGGCGCCGTGAACGAGCTGCCGGAGGTCGAGACGAGCAGGTGGTCGAGCGCGCAGAAAGAGTCGAGCGACAGCCGCTCGCCGACCTGCCGGTGGTCGCGGCGGACGACGCAGACGAAACGCTCGAGAAACAGCGGCCGCGAGCGCGCGTTCGGCGGGGCGAAGCCGGCGCCGAGAATGCCGAGGTCGATCTCCGCCGCCTCGAGCTGCCGCGCGACCGCGCCGAAGTCCATCGGCCGCACCGCCAGGCGCGCGAGCGGCGCGGCGGCCTCGAGCCGATCCACGAGCTGCGGCAGGATCGCGTACTCCACGTAATCGGACGCGGCGATCGTGAAGGTGAGCTGCGCCGACGCCGGATCAAACGCGCCGGCCTGCTGGACGAGCCGCCCGATGTCGCCGAGGAGCTGCTTCACCGGCGCGGCCAGCTCGAGGCCCTTCGACGTCGGCAGCATCCCGCCGGCCGTGCGGAGCAGCAGCGGGTCGCCGAACAGCGCGCGCAGCCGTCCGAGCGTGGCGCTCATCGCCGACTGCGACAGGCTGAGCCGCCCCGCCGCGCGCGTGACGTTGCGCTCCGAAAGGAGCGCGTCGAGCGCGACGAGCAGGTTGAGGTCGACCGAGCGGATATCCATGGCGCGGATGAATCACATCGGAAAGATCGATTTGAAGGATATCCTCGGACGCACTATCTTGAAAGGAGCGGCGCATACGCGCTGCGCGCTTCGACTTTCAAGGTGAGACGGATGTTCCCGCGACCCGACGGCCTCCTCCTAGGTACCGCGCTGTACGTTGCCGTCGGCGCGGCGGCGCTGGGCGCGGCGTGGCTGCTGGCCGACGCGCTCGGTGGCGCGGTTGTCGCTGACGCTGCCGATGGGGGCGGAGCTCCTGTTCCGCTAGCGCGGATGACGCAGGCATTATCCCTGCGGTCGATTGGCGGAATTCATGCGATCGATTGGACGGATATCCTGCGGCGCACTAGACTGGGTCTCAAGGTTGGAGCACGGGCGAAAGCCCTGCTCCGGACGAAGTGAAAGGTTTCATCGTTACCCGCCGCGCGCTCACCACGGAGCGGCGTCGGGCTCCTCCTCTCCTGTGGACCCTCGGGGCGGCACCCCTCCTCCTCAGTTGCCCCGAGGAATTTTTTTGGCCGCAGGCCAAGAAACTCGCTGTCATACGAACAAAGGGGGTACCCCCTTTGTATATTCCCCGGGCTTGAACGAGGGGGCTGACGCCCCCGCGTCCGTCTTCGTCTCAACCACGCACGAGGCGCGAAGCGAGCAAGTCATTCCCCGGTCCGGGGTCTTCAAGCCACGGCGAGCAGCTTTGCGGTCTTGTTCGCGTCGCGCGGTTTGACCCAGAAGATCGCGCCGTAGCGACCCATCCCGGCGGTGACGGCCTGCGAGGCGGTGACGTTGATCTGCGCCTCGGCGAGGCGCGCAAACGTATCGGCGAGCGCGCCGACCCTATCGTCGCCGTGGATGATGAAGCAGAGCTTCTTCGCCCCCAGGCTCAGCTTCAGCTTCTTCGCTGCCGCCTTGAGCGCCGCGGCATCCTCCGGCACCAGATCGACCTGGGCCCTCCTGCCGCTCGGAAAGCCGGAGAAGGCGACGAGGTTCACGCCCTCCCTGCCGAGTCCCTGCAGGATGCGGGCACCCTCACCCGGCTTGTCGGGCACCTGCAGTGCGAAGTAGTCGAGCTTGCGGATCGTATCGGCCATGGCACGCCTCCTTTGTCGTCCCCGCGACCGCGGGAGGCCGATGCTACGCGCTCGGCGCCGGCCTAGACCGCGTCCGGCAAGCGCGCGACGCCGATCAGGTCGTCGCGGCCGACGAGCGCGGCCAGGCGCTCCTCGTTCCAGTCCTCCGTTCGCCCCGGCCTCATCGGCAGCACGATGTAGCGCATGTCGGCCGTGGAGTCGTGGACGCGGATGCGAACGCCGTCGGGAATTTCGGTCCCGAACTCGGCGAGCACCGCGCGCGGATCGCGCACGACGCGCGAGCGGTACGCGCGGCTCTTGTACCACTCGGGCGGGATGCCGAGCAGCATGCGCGGGTAGCAGGAGCACAGCGTGCACACGATCACGTTGTGCGCTTCGGGCGTGTTCTCTACGACGACCAGGCGCAAGGGTCCCACCTCTAGGCCGAGCTCCTCGGCCGCCGCCGAGCCGTCGGCGAGCGCGCGCGCCTTGTACGCGGGATCGACCCAGGCGCGCGCAACCATCTTCGCGCCGCGGGCGGGACTGCGCTCGGCCATCATCTCGACCTGCCGGTCGACGTCGCCCGCCGCTACGATGCCCTTCAGGATCAGCAGCTCCTCCACCGCGGATTGCAGGCGCCGGTAGTAGCCGCGGCTAGCCTCGCCGCCGAGGTCCGCCGGCTTGTTCATCGTGCTTCCTCCAGCCAGTGCTGATAGATCTCGATCTCCACGACGTCGTCGGGGTGCTCGCGATAGTCCGGCCAGAGCTCGGCCGACCTGAAGCGTACGCGGTACAGCGGCTGCGCCGGCAGGCCCGGGCGGTTGTAGGCGAGCTCCTCAGGGTTCGGAAATGCGCCGCAGAGCCGCTCGATCACCCCGATGTGTCCGCGGCAGTACCAGGGCGTCCGCACGTGGCCGGGCGGGTGCGCCTCGCGCACGCGCACGCGGTCGCCCGGACCGAAGCGCGCCGGCGCCGCGTCAGCGCTCGTCGCCACTTTGCCGCTCCGCGAGCTTGCGGCCGAGCTCGTCGATCGAGATCACGCCGCGCTGGATCAGCACCTGCGCGATCGAGTGCATCCAGCGCTCGTAGTAGCCCAGGCGGTCGTAAGCGTCCGCGCCGAGGCTCTCGATGTTACGCCGGAGCTCGTCCACCTTCAGCAGCTGGCGGTCCTGGTGCGAGAGCAGCGCCATCAACGCATCGACTCGGTTCTCCCACTGCTCGTACTCGTGCTCGTCGCGCACCACCGTCCCACCGGGCGAGCCGCCCATGTCGTGATGACTTCTCATGCTCCCGCTCCTTCGCCTTCCGGCAGCGTCGAATCGCCCGCGCCGAGCGCGCGCTGCATCAGCACGCTGTCGGCCCAGCGGCCGAACTTGAACCCTACCGCGGGGAGCACGCCGGCGGGGAAGAAGCCGCAGGCCTTGTGCAGGGCGATCGAGCCGTGATTGTCGCTGCCGCCGATCACCGCCACCATCTGGCGGCAGCCGCGCGCCGCGCACTCGGCGATCAGGCGCTCGAGCAGGAGGCGACCGACGCCGCGCCCGACGGCGCTCCGGTCGACGTAAATCGAATCCTCGACCGTGTAGCGGTAGGCCGGGCGCAGGCGGTAGGGTGCCGCATACGCGTAACCGAGGACCTCGCCGCCGGCGTCCGCGACCACGTACGGCAGCCCGCGGGCGACCACGTCCGCGCGCCGGCGGGCCATCTCGGCCGGATCGGGCGGATCGGTCTCGAATGATGCGAAGCCGGTGAGCACGTGATGGGCGTAGATCGCCGCGATCCGCGGCAGGTCGCTCTCGGCCGCCGGCCGCGCGGTGACGCCCGGCGCCATGGGCCGCGCGCTCATGCAACCGCCTCGCCGGCGAATCCGATCGTGATCCGCTTGTTTCGCTTGCCTTCGCTGCGGATCTTCAGCACCGCGACCGGTCCGATCTCGGCCGTGTTAGCGATGTGCGTCCCGCCGCAGGCCTGCAGATCGACGCCGTCCACCTCGAGCAGGCGCACGCGGCCCTGCCCCATAGGCGGCGCGACCGACATCGTGCGCACGAGCTCGGGGCTCGCGGCCAGCTCGTCGTCGGTGATCCACCGCGGCGCGACCCGATGGCCGGCCAGCACGAGCGCGTTCAGCTTCGCCTCGATCGCCTCCTTCTCGACCGTCGCGCCTTGGAGATCGAAGTCGAGATGCGCCTTGTCGGCCGCGATGCGTCCGCCGGTTACCGGATAGGGCACCGCGGCGCACAGCAGGTGGAGACAAGTGTGGAA
The DNA here is from genome assembly GCA_963754305.1 of uncultured beta proteobacterium. Classification (GTDB taxonomy): domain Bacteria; phylum Pseudomonadota; class Gammaproteobacteria; order Burkholderiales; family SG8-39; genus DATEDA01. The sequence goes on from CAVWFR010000049.1 coordinate 255,699, forward strand.
GCGCATGTGTCGATAGCGCCGCTCCCAGTCGATCTCGGCGGCGACGGCAGCGCCCGGTTCCGGCAGCGCTGCGCCCGGGGCGGGCACGTGGATGATCTCGTCGGCGCCCTCGCCTTTCACCGTGTCGATGATCGCGATCTCCCCGCCGGCGACGCGAAGCAAACCGGTGTCCCCCGGTTGCCCGCCGCCCGCGGAATAGAAAACCGTGTGAGCTAGGCGGATGCCGCGATCGTCGACGGCGGTCACGACGGTCTCGCAACGGCGGAGGTAGGCGTCATCCCGGAAAAGCAGCGCGGTGGTCATGGCGGAAGTTTGGCGAATCCGCCCGCGTCCTGCAATGCGGCCATAATCCCCGGGTGCTTCGAATGACCCTGGACGAGTTGCGCGGTTCGCTGGCGGCGCCGGAGCCGCCCGCGCGCATCGGCGCACCGCTCACGGCGCTCTGGCACGATGCGCACGGCGACTGGGCGCGCGCGCACGAGGTGGTAATGAACGCCAAAGGTCGCGACGCCGCCTGGGTGCACGCCTACCTGCATCGCAAGGAAGGCGATCTTCCCAACGCGCGTTACTGGTATCGGGCGGCCAGGCAGCCGGAGTTCGACGGTACGCTCGAGGCCGAGTGGGCGGCGATCGCGGCAGTCTTGCTGGAAACCGACGTGCGCTGAGGCGAAGGTACCGGCCGCCGGTCCAGTGGAAGCTGGCGCGCCCCGATGGCCGCACCCATGGCGCCGGCGGGCGGCGGCCAGTCACGCAACCTTCACCCGGTCGCCATACCGAGTACACGTCGGGAGCATAGACTCCCTGCCGGGGCGCGATGGCGCGCCTCTCCACTCTCGCCGATCCGACCAAGGAGACCTGCATGCGCAACGCATTCCGTGCGCTCGCCGTCACGGCAGCGCTCTTCACTCTCGCGGCCCTCGCCCCGCTCGCCCATGCCGACCGGGGCGACGATGACGATCGTGACCGCCACCACGATCGATACGACGACAGGAAGCGCGACGCCGGCATCCAGCTCGGCCCGCGGCCGTTCTACCTGGTCGACGGCCTCGACGACGGGCGGCTCAAGGACAAGTTGCAGCAATGCAAGGCGGGGCCGTTCTACCGCACCGATTTCTCCATCGGCCATCGCGGCGCCGCGCTCCAATTCCCCGAGCACACCAAGGAGTCCTACGAGGCCGCGGCGCGCATGGGCGCGGGCATCGTCGAATGCGACGTCACATTCACGCAGGACGGCGAGCTGGTGTGCCGCCACGCGGAGTGCGACCTGCACACGACGACCAACATCGTCGCCACGGACCTCAACGGACAATGCACCGTGCCGTGGAACGGGCCGAACTCGAATCCCAAGTGCTGCGCGAGCGACATCACCCTCGCGCAGTTCAGGACCCTCACCGGCAAGATGGATGCGAGCAATCCGGCCGCGGCCACGCCCGAGGGCTATCTCGGCGGCACGGCACCGTGGCGCACCGACCTCTACACCGGGCGGGGGACGCTGCTCACCCTGCGCGAGAGCATCGAGCTGAACGAGCGGCTCGGCGTGAAGCACACCCCCGAGCTCAAGAGCGGGGATCCCGAGCGCATCAAAGCGATCTTCGGCAGCCAGGCCAACTACGCGCAGCGGATGATCGACGAGCTCAAGGCCGCCAACGTCAAGCCGCGGAACGTCTGGGCGCAGTCGTTCAACCCGGAGGACGTCCTGCACTGGATCAAGGAGGAGCCGCGGTTCGGCCGGCAGGCGGTCTATCTGGACAGCATCGATCCGACCGTCAGCCCGCCGATCCCGCGGCTGTCGCTCGATCAGCTCAAGAAATTGCGGTCCGCGGGCGTGAAGATCTTCGCGCCGCCGACGTTCGCGCTTCTCGCCGTCACCGCCGGGGGCGAGATCGTCCCGTCCCAGTACGCGCTGGACATCAAGGGGGTCGGCTTCGACATCATCACCTGGACCCTGGAGCGCTCGGACCTGCGCCGCGGCGCGTCGACCGCCGGCTTCTATTACCTGTTCGACCCCGAGGGCAAAGCGGTGCAGAAGGACAGCGACATCTATAAGGCGCTCGACGCGCTCGCGCGGAAGGTCGGCATCCTAGGCGTCTTCAGCGACTGGCCGGCGACGGTCACCTACTACGCCAACTGCCTCGACCTGAAGTGAGTGCGCTGAAAGCCCACCGCCGCTCCGAGCCGGCGGGACAGCGGCGCTGTGGGCTCCGCTTGCTATTCCGGCTTGAGGCCGGCCGTGCGCGCAACGCCGAGCCAGATTTCGGACTCTTGCACCAGCTCGGCCGCGAATGCATCCGGCGAGCTCCAGCGCACCGTCGCACCCTGCTTGCCCATGGCATCGATCACCTCCGGCGAAGCGAGCGTCGCCTTCATGGCGCCCGACAGGCGCTGCACCACGGGCGCGGGTGTGGCGCCCGGAGCGATGACGAAGAGCTTTGGCGCGGCGTCGAAGCCGGGGAAGGAGTCGGCGACCGCCGGCCAGTCGGGTGCGTTGGCGAACTTGCCCGCAGTGGTGAGGGCGACGGGTTTCAGTTTCCCGGATCGCGCCTGCGCGAGTGCCGGCGCGGCACTGATCACCGCGAGCGGGATCTGCCCCGAGAGGAGGTCAGGCAGGATCGGTGACGCGCCCTTGTACGGGACGTGCACGATGTCCACGCCGGCGCGGGACTTGAACAGCTCCATCGCGAGGTGCTGCACCGTCCCGATGCCGGGCGAGCCGTAGGAGAGCTTGCCGGGATTGGCGGTCGCGTAGGCGATGATGTCCTGCACTGTCTGCGCCGGGGCCTGCAGGTTCGCCACGATCACGAGCGGAAGCGAGCAGACGCTGCCGACCGGCGTAAACGCTTTGGCCGGGTCGAAACCGAGCTTCGGCTGCACGACCGGCGCGATCAGGATCGCCGTATCGGCGAAGTAGAGCGTGTAGCCGTCGGGTGAGGCCTTGGCCAGCGCCTCCGCCGCTATCGTCCCGCCCGCGCCGGGCCGGTTATCCACGACGAACTGCTGCCCGAGCTCGGTACCGAGGCGCTGCGCGAGGATGCGCGCGAGCCCGTCCGCGCCCCCGCCCGCGGCGTAGCCCACCAGCATCCGGACCGGCCTGGAGGGGTACTCCTGCGCTTGCGCGTGGTCCGCAAGAGCCGTCGCGCACATTGCAAGCAGCGCGATCAGTACCTTCTTCATCCGTCGTCCCCTCCTTCGGATCAAGCTTTGCCCTTGCCATGGGAGGTGCCGTGCCGGCGCAGCTCCCGGACGCGCGCGGGGTCCGGTGCGAAGCCCAGTCCCGGCGCCTCGGGCAGCTCCAGCCAGCCGTTCTGCGGTTCCGGCAGCGGGCCATACACGGCTTCGCACACCGCCACCGCCGGAAGGTGATATTCGACCAGTCCGCCCGCCGCCAGGCCGCCGTGCAGGTGCATGTTGTGGAACGGCCATGCGCCGCCGTTCTCCAGCGCCACGTTGAACGCCTGCGCCATGCCCGCGATGCGCAGGCACTGGGTGAAGCCGCCGGAGATCACGACGTTCGGCTGCACCACGTCGACCGCCTGCCCGAGCATCAGGTCGCGGAATCGGTACGCGAGCCCCTCGTTCTGCCCGCAGGCGAGCGGGATCCGGGTGCGCCGCCGCAGGTCCGCCATCTGGCGCACGTCGTTCTGCGTGATCGGCTCCTCGAAGAACGCGATGCCGTAGGGCTCGAGGCGCTGCGCCAGCTCGCCCGCATGCAGGGCATCTAGGCTGCAGTTGGCGTCCACGTAGAGCGGGATGCCCGGGCCGATCGCCTCGCGCACCGCGCGCACGCGCTCGACGTCTTCGGCGATCAGGGCGTCCAGCGGCCGCGGCTCGTCGCGCCGCGCGAGGCCGTGGTGGCCCACCGTCATTTTCAGGCGCGTGTGGCCCTGCGCCACCCAGTGCCGCGCAGCGGCCGCGAGCTCGACGCGGTCGTAGGCGTTGAAGCCGAACGTGGTGTAGACGGGCACGCGCGAACGGGCGCCGCCGAGCAGCCGCCACAGCGGCAGGCCGAGCACCTGTCCCTTCAGGTCCCACAGCGCCACGTCGAGCGCCGCGATTGTGTGACTCGCGTAGCCGGTCTGGCCGCGCGGGCTGAGCAGCCAGTAGAGCTTCTCCCACACCGCCTCGTGCGCCATCGGATCGGCGCCGACGAGGGCGGGCGCGGCGACCTCGTTCACTGCGGCCGCGACGACCTCTTCCTCGGTGATGGCGGTAAAGCCGTGGCCGACGCGGCCATCCCCGGCCTCGATCTCCACGAGGCAGCAGGAGAAGCTGGTCTTCTTGACAAGGCCCCCCGCATCGATCTCGACCGGGACGTTGAGCGGCGTGGCGGCGACGCGGGTGATCTTCACGGATGCTCCTCCGGGGCGAAAGTGTGTGGGGCGGCCGGCTGGAAAGCAACCTGCTCGCCGTTCCCCGCTAGAACCGCGCGAACCGGCGCACGAACCGCCGGTCGATCCAGTCCTTCCAGCGCCACACCCACGCGCCCTCCAGCGCCCAGTCCCCGCGCGACGCGACCGCGTACCGGTCGCCGGTGGAGATGAGGGCGAGCGCGAGCGCCTGCGGGACGTAGCGGACGAGCGCCCGCCCCTCGAGCGCCGCGCGCAGGTTCGCCGCGAGCGGTGGCCCCTGGCGCACGGCGTAGACGCCCGAGCGCGGGCGCGGATGCCCCAGCATCGTGGCGCAATCGCCGGCCGCGAAGACGTGCGCATGCGAGACCGACTGCAGCGATTCGTTCACCGCCACGAAGCCCGCCGGGTCGAGCGCGACGCCGATCCCCCGCAGCCACGGGGACGCCGCTGCGCCGGTCGCCCACACGATCGCGTCGGCCTCGATCCGCTCGCCGTTCGCGAGGTGGAGCGCACTGGCCTCGACGCGGCTCGCGGGCCGCGCGAGCTCGACCTGGATCCGGCGCGCGGCGAGGACGCGGCGAAAGATGGCGTCGACTCGCGGCGGATGCGCCGGCAGCAGCCGGTCGGCATCGGTGACGAGCCGGCACGCGATTGCGCGCGCCTCGCGCGCGAGCCGGAACTGCATCGCGAGGAGGGTCTCGACGCCGGCGGCGCCGCCGCCGACCACCGCGAGCCGCGCGAGCCCGCCCGCGCTCGCCCGCGCGCGCAGCGCATCCCACGCGCGCAGGAACGCCTCCGCCGGCTTCAGTGCGATCGCGTGCTCGCCGGCGCCGGGCACACCGGCGGTCGCCGCCGTCGAGCCGATGTCGAGCGAAGCGATATCGAACTCGACCGACGGCCCGTGCGCGAGCGTGACCACGCGTCGATCGAGATCGATGCCGGTCGCGCGCGTCTCCAGCCTCCGCGCGCCGGCGAAGCGCGCGACGCGCTCCAGGTCGATGTGCGCCGCGTCGTGGCGATAGTGGCCGGCCACGAGGCCGGGCAGCATGCCGGAGTACGCAGTGAGCCGGTGCGGGCTGACCAGGAGCAGCTCCGCGCCGCGCACCGGGGCGACCCCGAAGCGGCGCAGCACCTCGATGTGGGTATGGCCGCCGCCGATCAGCGCCAGGCGCTTCATGCGCCGCCGAGGAGACGCGCGCCGCCGGGCAATTCGCGCTCGAGGCGCAGCAGATCCCCCGGCCGGTCGACGTCCCAGAGCGTCGCGAGCTCCCGCCACCGCCAGCGCAGGCCGCGCAGACGTTCGCGCGTGGTCTCGAGCACGTCGGCACCGCCCCAGTCGACGCGTTCGAACAGCGACCGGTCCGCGCGGGTGAGCGCGATCAGTACGTAGCCCCCGTCCTCCGCCGGGCCGAGGACCGCGTCATTCCCCGCCGCGAGCGACGCGGCCGCCGCACCCAGATAGTCCGGCGTCAGCGCCGGGCAGTCGCAGCCGACGAGGATCGCAGCCGGCGCACGCGCGAATGCGCGATGCATCCGTTGCCCCAGGTCGCCCGACCCCTGCTCGCCGAGGCCGGCGCCGTGCGCGCGGGCACACGACACGAGGAACGGATGCGTCGCATCGGGCGCGCAGCACAGCTCGACGGGCCCGAGCGCCGCCGCCGCCACCGTGGCGAGCGTGCGGTCGACGAGGCGCTCGTGCAGCGCGGCCGCGCCCGCAGCCCCGAGCACCGGGATGAGGCGCGTCTTGACCTCGCCGGGGATCGGCGCCTTCGCGAACACGATGATCGGCGTCGTCAACGCCGCGCGTTGTAGAGCTTGTGCAACCGCTCGGGCGAAGCACCGAAGAAGTAGCCGAGCCGCAGGCGCCACATCAGCACGATTGTCCGGACGACGCCGCGCGACTCCCAGCGCCGCCCGGAGGTGACGACCCGGTCGCGCAGGCACAGCGGGGCCGAGATGCGCTTCAGGCGCTTGCTCAGCGCGACGTCCTCCATCAGCGCGAGCGCGGGGAAGCCGCCCGCCCGCGCGAACGCCTCGCGACGGACGAACATCGCTTGATCGCCGGTCGCGATGCCGCTGAGCCGCGAGCGTCGGTTCATGAGCCATCCGATGAGCGGCAGCAGCGGATGCCGCCCGTCGATTCGAACGTCGAAGCGGCCCCATTGCCGGCCGGCTGCCGCGAGGCCGTCGAGCACGAGCCGTGCGGGGCCCGGAGGCAGGCGCGTGTCCGCGTGCAGGAAGAGCAACACCTCGCCGCGCGCCGCCGCGGCGCCGGCGTTCAACTGGCTCGCCCGGCCGCGCGGTGCCACGAGCACGCGATCGGCGAGTGCCCGGGCGAGCTCTGGCGTGCCGTCGCGGCTGCCGCCGTCGACGACGATCACCTCGTGCCCCGCCGCGCGCAGCGGCTGCAGCGGGTCGAGCGCGACGCCGATGCCGGCGGCTTCGTCGAGGGCGGGGATGATGACGGAGAGCTGCGTCACGGGGATCGGAGCGGACGCACCGAGGATACGTCAACCGCGCCCGCCCGCGCGCGGCTCAGCGCTTCGCGTCGTTCAGGGTCCAGTCGTACTCGAGAAACACGAGCGCCGCCTTGCCGTCCGCGATCGTCTTCTGCTGGGAGGAATCGTCGGCGAGGAGCTTCGCGTACCGCCCGAAGTACTGCTCGCGCGATGTGATCGGCAACGTTTTCGCATCCAGGCCGCGGTAGCCGCTCTGCCAGTCCTCCTGGTACCAGTCGAAGATCCGCGACACCTCGAGCGCGCCGGTCTGAGCGTTGTAGCGGTTGCGCGATCGGTCGGATAGGAAACGGCGCGTCTGCTCCTCGAGCTGCGTGTCCAGACGCTCGGCAACGTAGGCCTCCTCGCGCAGCATCGGGCAGCCGATCGACGCGCAGTTGACGGCGAAGTGGACCCGCGGCTCGTCGTAGACGCCCTGCGCGCGGAGCGAGCCGTGCTCGACGTCGTCCAGCGCGAACGGACGGCCGAACAGCGTGAAGAAGCGGTCCTTGAACGGGTTGCCGAACACCTTGCCGAAATCGCGGATCGACTTGAGGTCGGGGTAGCGCGTCAGGATCTTCTCGACGGTGAAAGCGTTGTAGGCGTTGATCAGGAACGCCATCTGCTGCGGCTTCGACCAGCGCTTGAACTCGGCTTCGCTCACCGCGGACAGGCCGTCGAGGTAACGCTTCAGAGCGGCGCGGTCCTGGGCGAATCCGGCGTAGCGCACCTGCGACGCCTTGCCGCCGTCGAGAAGCAAGACGTGCTGCTTCGCGAGCGAGGTCCACGCGGCATGGGTATGGTCGAACTGTGCGAAAACGGCGCCGAAGGGCGCCGTCGCGAGCAGCAGGAGCAGCGCGAGCGAGCGCCTCACGCGTGCTTCTCCTCCGCGCCGCCCCGGGGCTCGGCCGCGGCGGTGGCGCCCCCGCCGCGCATCCACGCGTGATAGCGCTCCAGCCACCGCAGCACCCGCTGCGGCGCGTGCGCGCGCTTCCAGTTTCCGGCCGCGTACTTGTTCGCTTCGACCAGCGTTGGATAGATGTGGATCGTGCCGAGGATCTTGTTGAGCCCGATGCCGTGCTTCATCGCCGCGACGTACTCGATGATCAGGTCGCCCGCGTGCTCGCCGGCGATCGTGACGCCGAGGATGCGGTCCTTGCCCGGCACCGTGAGCACCTTCACCAGCCCTGCGGCTTCGCCGTCGGCGATCGCGCGGTCGAGATCGTCGAGGCCGTAGGTGGTGACCTCGTGGGGAATTCCCTTCTCCTTCGCCTCGATCTCGTTCAGCCCCACTCGCGCCACCTCCGGCTCGGTAAACGTGGCCCACGGGATCACCGAGTAGTCGACCTTGTATTTCTTGAACCGGCCGAACAGCGCATTCACCGCGCAGTACCACGCCATGTGCGCGGCGGTGTGGGTGAACTGGTACGGTCCGGCCACGTCGCCGCAGGCGTAGATGTTCGGGTAGATCGTCTGGAGATGCTCGTTCACCTCTACCGTGCGCTGCTTCGTCACCGGGATGCCGAGCTCTTCGAGGCCGTAGCCCTTGGTGCGCGCGACGCGCCCCACGGCGCAGAGCAGCACGTCGAACGGAATCTCGATGTCCTTGCCCGCGTGCTCGGCGACCATGACCTTCTCGCCGTTCACGAGCTTGAAGGCCTTCGCCTTGGTGTCGACTCTCACGTCGATCCCTTCCTCGCGGAAGCGGTGCGCGACCAGCGCGGAAACCTCGGGGTCTTCGCGGATCATGATCCGCGGCAGCATCTCGACCTGCGTGACCTTCGCCCCGAGACGCGCGAAGCACTGCGCTAGCTCGCAGCCGATCGGCCCGCCACCGAGCACCACGAGGCGCTGCGGCAGCTCGCGCAGCGCCCAGAGCGTGTCCGAGGTGACGTAGCCCACCTCTTCGATGCCCGGGATCGGCGGCACGAACGGCGCCGCCCCCGCGGCGATGACGATCGCGCGGCTGGCGAGCGTCTGCTTCGACCCGTCGTGCCTGGCGATCTCCACCGTCCATGGCGAGGTGATGTTGGCCTCGCCCTGGACGACGTCGACGCCGAGCGCGGCGTAGCGCTCGGCGGAGTCGTGCGGCTCGACCGTCCGGATGACGCGGTGGACTCGATCCATCACGTCCTTGAACTCGAAGTCGGCGGATGCGGACCGGATCCCCCACTCGTTCGCGCGCTTGACGTGCGACAGGAACTTCGCCGACCGGATGAGCGCTTTGGAGGGCACGCAACCGAAATTGAGACAGTCGCCGCCCATCTTGTGCTTCTCGACCAAGGTCACCTTCGCCTTCACCGCCGCGCCGATGTACGCCGACACGAGCCCGGCCGAGCCGGCGCCGATCACGACCAGGTTGCGATCGAACCGGGCGGGCTTCGCCCACCTCGCGTACACCCTGCGCGCCTTGAGCGCCTCGACGATCTTCTTCGCGATGAGCGGGAAGATGCCGAGCAGGACGAACGAGCCGATGATCGCCGGCGACACCAGCCCGGCGAGCGAGTCGATCTTCGCGATCTGCGTCCCGGCATTCACGTACACGATCGTGCCGGCGAGCATGCCGAGCTGGCTCACCCAGTAGAACGCCCGCGTTTTCATCGGCGTGAGGCCCATGAGCAGGTTGACCACGAAGAACGGGAACGCCGGCACCAGACGCAGCGCGAAGAGGTAGAAGGCACCTTCCTTCTCTACGCCGCGGTTGATCGCCCCGAGCTTGTCGCCGAACTTGGCCTGGATCGCATCGCGGAACAGGAAGCGCGAGGCGAGGAAGGCGATGGTGGCGCCGATCGCCGAAGCGAACGAGACGATGAGCGTGCCCCAGAGCAACCCGAAGATCGCCCCGCCGGCGAGCGTCATCAGCGCGGCGCCGGGAAGCGAGAGCCCGGCCACGGCGACGTAGATCGCGAAATAGATCGCCGCGGTCTGCAACGGGTGCGCCTGGAAGCGGGCACCGATTGCCGCCTGCTGCTCCTTGAAGTAGTCCAGGCTGAGGACTGACTTCAGGTCGAACACGACGAAGGCCGCGATCGCCGCCGCGATGACGAAGAGCAGGACGAGCCGGCCCTTGCTCATTCTGCCCCTGCGGCGTATCGGCAGACTGCCGCCGCGGCCGGCGCCCGGTACGCGAGCGGGCAGTTGCGTCCGGGCGCCTCGGCGGTCACCGCGCCTCGTGCCGCGCGCTCTAGGCGAGGGCGCCGCCGCAGCTCGAGCCCTGCCCGGCGGTGCAGCCGAAGCAATGATCGGCGACGACGATCGGCCGTCCGGCGAGGTCCTGTCCGACGAGATCCTGGAGCCGCGTCTTCGGCTTCGCGCCCAGCCGGGCGGGCAGCTCGAGCATCTGGTTGAAGTCGCAGTCGTACACGTAGCCCTGCCAGTCGACCGACAGCAGCGTACGACACATCACCTGGTCCAGGTTCTCCTCGCGGTAGCTCGCCTGCAGGAGCGTGATGTAGCTGTTGAACTGGCCCTTGGAGATCAGCATCGAGCCGAAGCGCGCGATCGGCATGTTGGCGAGCGTGAACAGCCGGTTGAACTCGACGCCGTACTCGAGCCACAGATGCGCGCGATAAGCGTCCTCCAGCGGCGCCTGCGCCGGCGGGAGCGAGGGTCCCTGCGGGTTGTAGACGAGGTTGAGCACGAGCCCGGTGTCGGATCTCCCGAAGCCGAGCGCGTTCAGCTTGCGCAGCCCCGCGATGCTGCCATTGAAGACGCCCTTGCCGCGCTGGCGGTCGACGTTGTCCTCGAGATAGCAGGGCATCGAAGCCACGATCTCGACCCGCTGTGCGGCCAGGAACTCGGCGAGATCCTCCTGCCCCGGCTCGCTCAGGATGGTGAGATTGCAGCGGTCCATCACGTGCACGCCGAGCGCGCGCGCTGCCTTGACCAGGTAGCGAAAGTGCGGGTTCAACTCGGGCGCTCCGCCGGTGATGTCGAGGGTCTTCACCCCGGACGCCCGCAGGAAAGCGAGCACTTCGTCGGCCACCTCGCGCGGCATCGATTCGGTGCGCGTCGGCCCGGCGTTCACGTGGCAGTGCACGCAGGTCTGATTGCACTTGTAGCCGACGTTGACCTGGAGCGTCTCGAGGCGCTTGCGGGCAATCGCGGGAAAGTCGCGGCTGCGGAGGAGCGGAAGCGTGGCGTGCACCGTGTCGGTTCCTTTGCGTCGGCTACGCGCGCGAGCGCAGCGCGCGTGCACGTTGCACCTTAGCAGAATGTCCGCGCGCCCGGGCCCGGCGGCGCGGCTCGCACAGAGCTTCGGTCGACGCACGCTGCCTGGACCTTACGCACTCGCCGCGCCGCAAGCGATGCGCGTGCGGGCCGCGTTTTTGCGGCGACCGGATGCAGCCCCGGCCCTTGACGACGCTTGCATCCAACCGCGGCGGAGCCGCGTACAAGCGGGTGACGGTTCTCCTCAGCGTTCCGTCGCAACGCCCGCCTTCCCCCGGGTGGGCGCCTCCAACCCCGCGCAACGAAACGTGCGCGGGGTTCTTCTTCGCCTTCCGCGCGTGCCGCGCGCGGCGAAGAAACTTCCGCGCCCATGCGGCGCGGCACGATTACGAACATCAGCGCAAAGCCGCTGCAGAAGGGGGCTCGTAACGCGCGAAGGCGGTGCGTTGCGGCGGGAACCGGGAGACCGCGTGCTATATTTTGCGCCCCCATGGGCCACCGCCTATCGAAGATCACCACGCGCACCGGCGATGCAGGAGAAACCGGCCTCGCCGACGGCTCGCGCGTTCCCAAGGATAGCCCGCGCGTGGCCGCGCTCGGCGAGGTCGACGAGCTGAACTCGACGCTCGGCGTGCTGCTTACCGAGGCGCTGCCCGCGGAGATCCGCATTGCGCTCGTGGGCATCCAGCACGATCTGTTCGATCTCGGCGGCGAGCTCGCCGTACCGGGCCGGCCGAAGATGACCGACGCACAGGTGGTGCAGCTCGAAACGCTGGTGGAGACGTTCAACTCGACGCTCGCGCCGCTGAAGGAGTTCATCCTGCCCGGCGGCACCCGCGCCGCCGCGCTCGCCCACCTCGCCCGGACCGTGTGCCGCCGTGCGGAGCGTTCGCTGGTCGCCCTCGCCCGGGTGGAACCGTTGCCGGGGCCCGGGCGCGTCTACCTCAACCGCCTCTCCGACCTCTTGTTCGTGCTCGGCCGGGTGCTCAACCGCGCCGGCGGCGGCACGGACGTGCTGTGGCAGCCGGGCAAGAATCGATGACTCGCCTTTTCCGGCCGCGCACCTGAAGCGGTGGATCCGGCCCAGAACAAGCTGCTGGAGGACCTCCTCGGCGAGTGCGCCCGCAAGGACGAGCGGGCATTTGCCCGCTTGTACGAGACCACCTCCTCGAAACTGTTCGGGGTCGCACTACGTATATTGCGGCGGGAGGATTGGGCCGAGGACGTGCTGCAGGACTGCTACGTCAACATCTGGAACCACGCCGCGAGCTACTCGGCGGGGCTTTCGGCGCCGATGACCTGGATGACCAGCATCGTCCGCAACCGCTGCCTCGACTGGCTGCGGCGGCCAAACCTGGAAGTAGTGCTCGACCGCGGCGACGATGAAGACCCGCTGGAGGCGATCGCGAGCGACGATCCGGGGCCGCTCGACGATCTCGCGCGGTCGGCCGACGCCAAGGCGCTCGCCGGATGTCTCGGGAGGCTGGAGCCGAAGCAGCGCCAAGCGATCATGCTCGCGTTCTACGACGGGTTGTCCCACTCGGAGCTGGCGGCGCACATGCGGCAGCCGCTCGGAACGGTGAAGACCTGGGTGCGGCGCGGGTTGGAGCGGTTGAAGGGCTGTCTCGGAACGATGTAGCGAACGCCATAGGGGAACGATGAATTACCGGAACAACCCGGCGCTGCAGGACCGGTTGGCCGCGGAGTACGTGCTCGGCACGCTCCGCGGCCGCGCCCGCCTGCGCTTCCAGGCCTGGCTCCGGGCGGACGCGACGCTGCGGCGCACGGTCGCCGAGTGGGAAAGCCGGCTCGCGCCGATGGCGGCCGGGGTCGCCGAAGTGCCGCCGAGGCGCCGAGTCTGGGCCGCGATCAGCGCGCGGATCGGCGGCGCCGGCGTGCCGGCGAAACCGGGGATCTGGGAGAACATCGCGTTCTGGCGCGGCTGGGGCCTGGTCGCGACCGGATGTACGGCGGCGCTGATCGGCGCGCTCGCGCTGCGCGAGCCGCAGGTGGTGGAGGTCGAGAAAATCGTCGAAGTGCCGGCCAAGATGCAGGCCTCCTACGTCGCGATCCTCCATTCCACCAAGGAAGGGCAGCAGCTCGCGTTCGTCGCCTACGCCGGCCGGCACTCCGACGAACTGTGGGTGAAGAAAGTCGCGCTCGGCGACGCCCCGCCCGAGCACGGCTATGAGTTGTGGGGCCTGCCCGACAAAGCGGGCGAGCCGCCGCGATCGCTCGGCATGGTGCCGCGCGACGAGAAGGGCACGATCAGGCTCGCGGCCGCGGCCGACGCGACGCTGAGGGACTTCCCCGCGCTCGCCCTCACCATCGAGCCGGCCGGCGGTTCGAAGACCGGGCTCCCGACCGGACCGGTGGTCGCGAAGGGCGACTGCCTGCGGTTCTGGTAGCACGGATCGCTCCACCGCCCGTCGGCACAATTCCACCGCACGTCCTGACACCTCCGCCAAAGCGGAACCAGTGCCGCGCTTGCCCCGCGGCTATGTCATTAGCATGAGTTCCGCAGCCCGCCGTACCCACGGCGGTTCGACAGCGGGAACGACCATGGACGCCGGCCCTCCCATCCTCCTCGCCGCCGCGGTGCTCGGCGCGATCGCGGCGATCGCGCCGGCGGCGGTGTGGGTGATGCGCCGGCGCAGCGTGCCCGCCGACGATCCGCGGGCGCGCGAACGACGGGCCCGGGAGCTCGGCTGGGCGTACGACGCGACACCGGCCGGCGACACCGTGTTCACGCTGCGGGGCGAGGGCGCGGGTGTGAAGTGGAAGATCCGCTACCGCGAAGACCCGACCCGCCCCGACCAGCGCCCGACCCTCACCTGGGCGACGCGCAGCGTGCAGGGCTCGGCCACCGAGCTCCGGCTGATCGGCAAGAAACGCTACGCCCGCGGCAAGGCGCTGGTCGAACCGGTGATCGAGAAGCTCTCCAGCCTCATCCTCAGCCCGCGCGACATCGCGCTCGCCCAGGCGCGCGCCGAGTTCGTCGAGCGCACGCCGCCGGCGGACGTCGGCAGCCGCGCCTTCCGGGAGCGCTTCGTGGTCCTCGCGCGCAATCACCGGCTCGGCCGGGCGCTCCTCGACGAAAAGACCGAGGCGCTCCTGTCCGACTGGGGCGGTGTGAGCGAGCCGCCGGAGAACGTCGTGGGCGTCTGGATCGACTGGCAGGGGATGCGCATCGACGTCGACGCGCCCTGGACCGGCATTCGCGAGCTCGAGCACCTCGTCGCGCTCGGCGTCTGTCTTTCGTCGGGCTTCCGCCGCCATGCCGCCTCGCCCGGCGTGACGCGCTGGATGGAGACCCAGCCGGGCGCTGTCTCGCAGTAGAGCGAGCCCCTCCCCGGTCTTCCGGCGCCGGCCCGCGGCGCTAGTATCGGCCGATGGCGACCGTGCGCGAGTGGGCCCGCCGGCTGAAGGCCGAGACGCTGGCGCTGTATCTCGCGGCGCGCGATCCGCGGACTCCCTGGTACGCCCGCCTGCTCGTCGCGGCGATCGTCGCCTACGCGCTGTCGCCGATCGACCTCATCCCGGATTTCATCCCGGTGCTCGGCTACCTCGACGAACTCATCCTGCTGCCGGTCGGCCTCGCGCTCGCGCTGCGGCTCATCCCGACCGGCGTGATGGCCGATGCGCGCGAACGTGCGCGAGCCGAGCTCGCGGGCGCGCGTCCGCGAAGCCGCGTCGCCGCGGCGATCATCGTCGCGATCTGGCTCACGGCCGCCGCGGCGCTTGCGGCCGGGGGATGGTACGCATGGCGCGTCGCGCAGGTGGCCACCGGGTTCGCGGCGAAGACCGTCTGCTCGACGGTCTTCGTCTCGGGCCGCACGCCGGAGGCCGCGATCACCGAGGATCTGGCCGCCTATCGCAACCCGATCCTCGATCTGGTCCGGGTGACGGTCGCTCGCGACGGCGGCGTCGCGCGCGCTGCGGTGCTCGGGCTCGCGCAGCGGCGGGCGGTGCACCGTGAAGGACTGGGCTGCACGCTGGACGTCGGCACCGCCATCGCGGCGCTCGCGCCAACCGCGCCGCCGCCGCAAGCGGTCGCGCCGGCGTTCCTGCCCGCGGTACCCGTCGCGACGCTGGCGCCGGTGCTCGACGAGGCGTTCGCCGAACCCGACCGCGAGCGGCTGCGCCGCACCCGCGCGGTCATCGTCCTGCATCGCGGCACGGTCGCCGCCGAACGGTATGCGCCCGGCTTCGGACCGGATACCCCGCTGCCGGGCTGGTCGATGACCAAGAGCGTAGTGGGTGCGCTCGCCGGCATCCTGGTCGAGCGGGGCCTCTGGCGGCTCGACGGCGTAGTGCCGGTCCCGGAATGGCGCTCGCCCGGCGATCCGCGCGGCTCGATCACGCTCGACGCGATGCTGCGCATGACGGACGGCCTCGACTTCGACGAGCACTACGCCGACCCCCTGTCAGACGTGAATGTGATGCTGTGGGCGCGCGCAGAGACGGGCGCGTTCGCAGCCGCGAAGCCGCTCGCGCACGCACCTGGCGCGCACTGGCACTACGCCAGCGGCACGACCAACATCCTCGCGCGCGCCATGCGCGATACCCTCGGCGCGGAGTACGCCCGCTTCCCGCGCGGCGCGTTGTTCGAGCCGCTCGGCATGGCGAGCGCGGTGCTCGAACCCGACTCTTCCGGGACCTTCGTCGGGTCGTCGTTCATGTACGCGAGCGCGCGCGACTGGGCGCGATTCGGCCTCCTCGCCCTCGGCGACGGCGTCTGGAACGGTCGGCGCATCCTGCCCGTCGGGTGGATGCGCTACTCGGCCACGCCGGCCGTGCCCGGAGGCCGATTCGGTGCCCACTGGTGGCTCGCGCTCAAGCGGCCCGAGGGTGCGCCGCCTGTCGCACTGCCCGCGGACATCTTCCACGCCGCGGGTCACGGGGGGCAGTACGTCACCGTCATCCCGTCGCGCTCGCTCGTGATCGTGCGGCTCGGCCATGCGGCAGGCGTCGGCACGTGGGACCAGGAAGGCTTTGTCGCGCGCGTCCTCGCCGCCGTTCAGCCATGAGCCGGCGCTCGCTCGTCCGCTTCGCCTGGCTGTCGATCCTCGCCGCCGTCGCGACGATCGCGCTGAAGGGCGCGGCGTGGTGGCTCACCGGCTCGGTGGGGCTGCTTTCGGACGCGCTCGAATCGTTCGTGAACCTCGCGGCCGCGGGGGTGACGCTCGCGATGCTCACCGTCGCCGCGCGCCCGCCCGACGACGAGTACGCCTACGGCTATTCGAAGGCGGAGTATTTCGCGAGCGGAATCGAGGGCACGCTGATCGTGGTCGCAGCGGCACTCATCGCGTACGCCGCGCTCGACCGTCTCCGCGCGCCGCAGCCGCTCGCAGCCGTCGGCATCGGCCTCGCGTTGTCGCTGGCAGCCTCGGCGGTGAACTTCGGCGCCGCGCGCGTGCTCGCACGCGCCGGCAAGCACTACCGGTCGATCGCGCTCGAGGCCGACGCCCAGCACCTCATGATCGACGTCTGGACCTCCGCCGGCGTCGTCGTCGCGGTGGCACTCGTCGCGCTCACCGGCTGGCTGTGGCTCGACCCGGTGATCGCGCTCGGCGTCGCGGCGAACATCGTATGGGCGGGCGTGCGGCTCGTCCGGCGCTCCGTGCTCGGCCTCCTCGACCACGCGCTGCCCGACGCCGACCGCCGCGCGATCGAGGCGGTGCTCGACTCGTTCCGCGCGCAGGGCATCGACTTTCACGCGCTGCGCACCCGCGCGGCGGCCGGGCGCTCGTTCGTGTCGCTGCACGTACTCGTCCCGGGCGCGTGGACCGTCCAGCGCGGACACGACGTGCTGGAGGAGATCGAATCGCAGCTCTGCGCCGCGGTGCGCTCGGCGAGCGTCTTCACCCACCTCGAGCCGATCGAGGACCCGGCGTCGTACCGCGACGAGGCGCTCGACCGGGAGGCAGGACCGAAGGCGATGCCTCCGCCAGCGCAGTAGAACAGGGGTGGAGCGCAAAGCGCAGCCCCGCTACGCCGAGGAGAGTCCGTGTCAGCCTGCGGGCGACGCGCGTTTCGCAGCCCGATCATCGATCGCGGATCGGCGTCAGCGGCGGCGGGACCTGCGCGTTGAACCTTTCATGCCCGGCACCGCGCATAAATGACGGTACTTTTGACAGTCGATTGAAAATGCGGCACTTTTCCTGCGCCTAGCGGCAGAGTAGACTGGGGCTCACAAGCTCGCGACCTGCCCGCCGCAACCCGGAGCTAGCCGGGTCGGTTGCTGACAAGGCGGGCGTTTCGGCGGAGGTGGCGTGAAGCCCACGGATATCGTCAATCCCGATTATTTCCACAAGGTCGTCGACTGCCAGTGGGCCTGCCCCGCCCACACCGCGGTCCCCGAGTACATCCGGCTGATCGCCGCCGGCCGCTACGGCGATGCGTACCTGGTCAACTGGAAATCGAACGTCTTCCCCGGCATTCTCGGCCGGACCTGCGACCGCCCCTGCGAGCCGGCCTGTCGCCGCGGGCGCGTCGAGGACGGACAGTCCAAAGAGCCGGTCGCGATCTGCCGGCTGAAGCGGGTCGCGGCCGACTACAAGGAAGACATCCGGCCGCGCCTGCCGAAGCCGGCGTTGCAGAAGAACGGCAAGCGCGTCGCGTGCGTCGGAGCAGGGCCCGCCTCCCTCACCGTCGCGCGCGATCTCGCCCCGCTCGGCTACGAGGTCGTCGTGTACGACGGCGATGCGCGCGCCGGCGGCATGATCCGCAGCCAGATCCCGAAATTCCGGCTCCCCGAGGAAATCATCGACGAGGAGGTCGGCTACGTCCTCGACCTCGGCGTCGACTTCCAGAGCGGCGCGTACGTTTCCTCCCTCAAGCAGCTCCTCGGCGAGGGCTACGACGCGGTCTTCGTCGGCTGCGGCGCGCCGCGCGGGCGCGACCTCGACCTGCCCGGGCGAAAGGAGGCGGCGGCCAACATCCACATCGGGATCGACTGGCTCTCGAGCGTGTCGTTCGGGCACACCACGCAGATCGGCAAGCGGGTGATCGTTCTCGGCGGCGGCAACACCGCGATGGACTGCTGCCGCTCCTCGAAGCGGCTCGGCGGCGACGACGTGAAGGTGATCGTCCGCTCCGGGTTCGAGGAGATGAAGGCGAGCCCGTGGGAGAAGGAGGACGCGATGCACGAGGGCATCCCGATCCTCAACTACCTGGTGCCGAAAGCGTTCACGCACGCAAACGGCAAGCTGACCGGCGTCACCTTCGAGAAGGTCCAGGCCGTCTACGACGCGAAGGGCCGGCGCAGCCTGCTCCCGACCAACGAGCCCGAGCAGCACTTCGAGTGCGACGACGTCCTGGTCGCGGTGGGCCAGGAGAACTCCTTCCCCTGGATCGAGCGCGACGCCGGCATCGAGTTCGACCAGTGGGGGATGCCGAAGATCGAACCGGTGACGCTAGGCTCGAGCCTTCCGAACGTGTTCTTCGGCGGCGACGCCGCGCTCGGACCCAAGAACATCATCTGGGCGGTGGCGCACGGCCACGACGCCGCGATCTCGATCGACCGCTACTGCCACGGCGAGGACGTCACGAAGCGGCCGCCGCCGATGGTGAACCTGCTGTCGCAGAAGATGGGCATCCACGAGTGGAGCTACGACAACGACGTCGCGCTCGACACCCGCTACAAGGTGCCGTGGCGCGACGCGAGTCAGACGCTCAAGAACATCAAGATCGAGGTCGAGCTCGGCTTCGATCCGGCGACCGCCTTCAAGGAGGCGCAGCGCTGCCTGAACTGCGACGTGCAGACGGTCTTCGCGGAGAAGCTCTGTATCGAGTGCGACGCGTGCGTCGACATCTGCCCGATGGACTGCATCAGCTTCGTTCCTAATGCCGAGGAGCCGGAGCTACGCGCGCGCCTCCGCGCGCCGGCTACGAACGCGACCCAGGACCTGTACGTGTCGGAGCCGCTGAAGACGACGCGGGTGATGGTGAAGGACGAGGACGTGTGTCTGCACTGCGGCCTGTGCGCCGAGCGGTGCCCGACCGGGGCCTGGGACATGCAGAAGTTTCTGCTGGAGATGACCCAGTCCGGCCCGGCCTGCCGCGACCCGCGCCGGCCCGCGCTCAAGGTCGCGTAGCCGGAAGGGACGATCGACGATGAACGCACCTGCACCGGCGCCGGCGGCGAACGTCACTGCGATCGGCGTCCGTCCATCGGTCGGAGCGGAGGAATGGGCGCTCCGCGTCCGGCTCGCCGCGGCCTATCGCATCGCCGATCATCTCGGTTGGTCGGAGCTGATCTACACCCACATCAGCCTGCGGGTGCCGGGGCCCGAGCATCACTTCCTCATCAATCCCTACGGCCTGCGCTTCGACGAGGTCACGGCATCGAACCTGGTGAAGATCGATGCCGACGGCAAGACCGTCGGCGACGGCGCGTACCAGGCGAACGAAGCGGGTTTCGTGATCCACGGCGCAGTGCACATGGCCCGCGACGACGCTCAATGCGTGTTCCACACTCACACCCTCGCGGGCATGGCGGTCTCGGCCCAGGCGTGCGGCCTCCTGCCGGTGCACATGTACTCGCACAACTTCCACGGCCGGGTCGGCTACCACGAGTTCGAGGGGCCGAGCATGAATCTCGGCGAGCGCCAGCGGCTCGTCGCGAGCCTCGGCGCTCATCCGGTCCTGATCCTGCGCAACCACGGGTTGCTGACCGCCGGACGGACGGTAGCGGAGGCGTTCATCCTCATGTGGCGGCTCGAGCGCGCCTGCCAGGTGCAGCTCGCGGCGCAGGCGGGCGGCGCGTTGCATCTGCCGCCGCCGGAGGTGTGCGAGCAGTCGGCGAAGCTGGGTGACGAGTTCCTCACCGGCCGCGGCGCGGTCGGCCTGGGCGAGCTCGAGTTCGCCGCGCTCGAGCGCATCGTCGAGCGCAGGGACCCGGGCTACAGACACTAACGAGCAGCATCCCACGGAAGAAGAATGGTCAAACCTATCGAGGCGATCAACGACTTCGTCGTCAAGTTCGCCAATGTGAACGGCTCCGGCTCCGCGTCGGCGAACACGCTCTTCGCCAAAGCGATCCTGCGCATGGGCGTGCCGGTGAGCCCGCGCAACATCTTCCCGTCCAACATCCAGGGGCTGCCGACCTGGTACGAGGTGCGCGTATCGGAGCGGGGCCACCTGGGGCGCCGCGGCGGCGTGGACATGATGGTGGCGATGAACCCGCAGACCTGGGACCGGGACGTCGCCGAGGTCGAGCCGGGCGGCTATCTCTTCTACGACTCGACCAAGCCGCTGCGGAAATCGAAGTTCCGCGACGACATCACGGTGATCGGGATGCCGCTCACCGCTCTTTGCAACGACACCTACACCGACCCGCGGCAGCGCCAGCTCTTCAAGAACATCATCTACGTCGGCGCGCTGTCGGCGCTGCTCGACGTCGACGCGGGCGTGATCGCCGAGCTGATCGGCGAGCAGTACAAGGGCAAGGAGTCGCTGCTCAAGCCCAACGTCCACGCGCTGCAGCTCGGCCGCGACTACGCGCTCGCCAAGCTCGCCTGCCCGAGCGGGCTGCGCGTGCAGCGCGCCGATGCCGTCGGCGACAGGATCTTCATCGAGGGCAACAACGCGGCGGCGCTCGGCTGCGTGTACGGCGGCGCGACGGTTGCGGCGTGGTACCCGATCACGCCGTCCTCCTCCATGGCGGAGGCGTTCCAGCGCCATTGCAAGCGGTTCCGCCACGATCCGCAGAGCGGCAAGGCGCGCTACGCGATCATCCAGGGCGAGGACGAGCTCGCGTCGATCGGCATGGTGATCGGCGCGGCCTGGAACGGCGCGCGGGCGTTCACCTGCACCTCCGGCCCGGGCATCTCGCTGATGCAGGAGTTCATCGGCCTCGCGTACTTCGCCGAGATCCCGGCGGTGATCTTCGACGTGCAGCGGGGCGGTCCTTCGACCGGTATGCCGACGCGCACCCAGCAGTCCGACGTGCTGTCGTGCGCGTACGCGTCGCACGGCGACACCAAGCACCCGCTGCTCTTCCCGGATGACGCGAAGGAGTCGTTCGAGTTCGCGGCGCTCTCGTTCGACCTCGCCGACCGGCTGCAGACGCCGGTATTCGTCATGCTCGACCTCGACATCGGCATGAACGAGCGGCTTACGGACCCGCTCGTCTGGGACGACGCGCACCGCTACGACCGCGGCAAGGTCATGACGCACGACGAGCTGGAGGCGGGCAAGGAGTTCGGCCGCTATCTCGACGTCGACGGCGACGGGATCCCCTTCCGCACTTATCCGGGCGTGCACCCGACCCGCGGCAGCTACTTCACCCGCGGCACGAGCAAGAACGCCTATGCGATCTACTCGGAGGCCGGGCCCGACTACATGTACAACATGCAGCGGCTCCTCAAGAAGTTCGACACCGCGAAGGCGCTGGTGCCGAAGCCGGTGCTGACGCCGGCGAGCCATCCGGCGCGCTTCGGCGCGATCTATTACGGCTCGACCTCGGCCTCGATGCACGAGGCGCTCGAGGCACTCGCCGCGCGCGGGATCTACGTCAACGCGCTCCGCGTGCGGGGCTTCCCGTTCCAGGACGAGATCGCCGCATTCATCGCCTCGCACACCAAGGTGTTCGTGGTCGAGCAGAACCGCGACGCGCAGCTGAAGACCTTGCTGGTGAACGAGGCCGGCGTGAACCCCGCCAGCCTGATCCCGCTCCTGCATTACGACGGCACGCCCATCACCGCACGCTTCATCACCGAGGCGGTGGCCGAGCGGGTCCAGCGACTGAACGTGCAACCGCTGCGGAGGGTCGCCAAATGACCTACCTCGCCAAGCCCAAACTCCACCACCCGACCCTGCCGAAGAACCGTCTCGGCTACACCCGCCGCGACTACGAGGGCAAGATCTCGACCCTTTGCGCCGGGTGCGGCCACGACTCGATCTCCGCGGCGATCATCCAGGCCTGCTGGGAGCTCGCGATCGAGCCCCACCGCGTCGCCAAGCTCTCGGGCATCGGCTGCTCGTCGAAGACGCCGGATTACTTCCTCGGCAACTCGCACGGCTTCAACAGCGTGCACGGCCGCATGCCCGCGGTGGTGACCGGGGCGAACCTCGCCAACCGCGAGCTGCTGTATCTCGGCGTGTCCGGCGACGGCGACTCGGCGTCGATCGGACTCGGCCAGTTCGCGCACTGCATGCGCCGCGGCGTCAACATGGTCTACGTGGTCGAGAACAACGGCGTCTACGGCCTCACCAAGGGCCAGTTCTCCGCGACCGCGGACCGCGGCTCGAAATCCAAGCGCGGCGTCGCGAACACCGATGCCTCGATCGACATGGTGATGCTCGCCCTGCAGCTCGGCGCGACGTTCGTCGCGCGCGGCTTCTCGGGCGACAAAGACCAGCTCGTGCCGCTCGTCCGGGCGGCGATCGAGCACCAGGGCGCGGCGTTCATCGACATCATCAGCCCGTGCGTCGCGTTCAACAACCACGCCGGCTCGACCAAGAGCTACGACTACGTGCGCGAGCACAACGACGCGGTCAACTTCCTCGACTTCGTTTCGCCGCGGGCGCCGATCACCACCCGGTACGATCCCGGGACGGTCCAGGCGGTCACGCTTCACGACGGTTCCACGGTGGTGCTGCGCAAGCTCCACGACGGGTACGACGCCCACGACCGGGTTGCAGCGATGAACTATCTCGCCCATCACCAGGCGAAGGGCGAGATCCCGACCGGGCTGCTCTACGTCGAGCGCGAGCCGGAGGACCTGCACGCCCATCTCAACACGGTCGAGACCGCGCTCAACAAGCTCGGCGAGCGCGAGCTGTGCCCCGGCTCGGCGGCGCTCGACAAGGTCAACGCCTCGCTTCGCTGACCACGGTCATCCGGCGAACGCCGGGATCCAGGCCCCTGAAGCACCGCAGCTGCCCCCGGCTTCGCGCCGGGGTCACGAGCGCCGGCGCCCCCCGCGTCGCGGAAGGGCCGCTCGCTATACTCGCAGGCGAGCGCACCGACCGCCCTCCAGGCATCTCGCCCACGGCGGGTGGACAACGACGGAGAGCCGCGATGCACGCCTGCGCAATTCTCGACGACTACCAGAACGTCGCCACAACCTTCGCCGACTGGAGCACGCTCGGTGATGCGGTGACCGTCCGCGTTTTCAACGAGCACATCGCCGACCGCGAAGCCCTGGCGCGGGCCCTCGCCGATTTCGACATCATCGTCGCGATGCGCGAGCGCACGCCCTTTGACGCGTGGCTGTTCGACCGGCTGCCGAAGCTGAAGCTGCTCGTCACGACGGGGATGCGCAACCCGTCGATCGATCTCGCCGCGGCGGCGAAGCACGACGTGACGGTGTGCGGAACCGCGGGGTCGGTCGGCTCGACCGCCGAGCTCGCGTGGGGGCTGATCATCGCCCTGGCACGCAGCATCCCGCAGGAGAACGCACTTTTCCGTTCGGGCGGACGCTGGCAGACCACCGTCGGGCGCGGCGTGAACGGCAAGACCCTGGGCGTCATCGGCCTCGGCAACCTCGGCGCGCGCGTCGCCAAGGTGGGGCTCGCATTCGAGATGAAGGTGCTCGCCTGGAGCCCGAACCTGACCCGCGAGCGCTGCGCCGAGCTGGGCGTCACTCACGCCGGGACGCTGGACGAGTTGCTGCGCGCCTCCGACGTGGTCACGCTGCACGTCGTCCTCAACGAGAAATCGCGCGGGCTGCTCGGCGCGCGCGAGTTGGCGCTCATGAAGCGCGATGCGTATCTCGTGAACACCTCGCGCGGGCCACTCATCGATGAGCAGGCCCTGATCGCGGCGCTCCGCGAAAAGCGCATCGGCGGCGCCGGGCTCGACGTCTTCGATTGCGAGCCGCTGCCGAACGACCATCCCTTGCGGCAGCTCGACAACGTCGTCGCCACGCCGCATCTCGGGTATGTCACCGAGGAGAGCTACCGGATCTTCTACCCGCAGGCGGTCGAGGACATCAAGGGCTGGATCGCGGGGAGTCCCGTGAGAACGCTCGGACCGGGCAAGTGAGGCCGTCGGCCCGAACCCGTTGGAATCCCCGCGGACCGGCGATTACGCGGACGGCGACCACGTGCATCTCGCGATGTTGCATTTTATTTCGATCGCCGCCGTGTCCTGCTCTCCAGCCAGAGCCGGGGGTTGGCAACCCTCGTGCTCAGCCATGTGGCTTTTCGGGTTCCACGAGAGGCACCTCTACTTCGGCGAGCTGCTTTTCTCGCCAGCGTATGGGACGTCCTATTCCCGTCTAAGCCATTGATTGCGAGCTGTCGTATTCCGAAAGCTGTATGGGGATGCACCTCCCAGCCGCTTTACAAATCGGCCAATGGGATGTCGACTTCTTGTTGAACTAAACCGCTTCGCGGTGGAAGGTCGCTGCTTCAGCGCTCGCTGAAGTTCCTCGAAGTCGAGTGAGTTTCGAGGCGCGTGCGGCGTGCGCTGCGCGCGTGTGTCAGCGTGATCCGGCGGGGATGTTCCCGCGATCACCTGAGGAGACACGCGATGAGCCCGTTGCGCAAGCAGCTCGAGGACGATCTGGCGATCCGCGGCATGTCCGAGCGCACACGCGAGACCTACGTCGGACGCGGTCGCCGCGCTGGCGAAGCACTACGGCCGCTCGCCCGATCGGATCAGCCAGGAAGAGATCCAGCGCTATCTTCTGCACTTGCTCACCGAGCGCAAGCTCGCCCCGAGCAGCTGCAACGTCGCCGCCAGCGCGTTTCAGTTCTTCTACCGGGTCACCCTCAAGCGAAGGGCGGCGGAGTTCGCGCTGCCGCGACCCAAGCAGCCGCAGAAGCTGCCGCAGATCCTCGCCCGCGAGGAGGTCGCGCGGCTGCTCGCGGCAAGCGAGAACCCCAAGCACCGGGCGATGCTCATGACCGCCTACGGGGCGGGGCTGCGCGTCTCGGAGCTGTGCCACCTCAAGGTCGGCGACATCGATTCCGCGCGCATGACGATCCGCGTCGAGCAGGGCAAGGGCGCCAAGGACCGCTACACGCTGCTCCCCGAGCGGCTGCTCGCCGAGCTTCGCCGCTACTGGCTCGGCTACCGGCCCAAGCACTGGCTGTTCGTCGGCGAGCGCTACGGCGGCGAGGAGCGGCCGATCGCGGTCATCACCGCGCAACGCATCTACCGCTCGGCCAAGGCGCGCGCCGGCATCACCAAGCACGGCGGCATCCACGCGCTGCGCCACGCCTTCGCCACCCACCTATTGGAAGCCGGCGTCGACGTGCACACCATCCAGCGGCTCATGGGTCACGGCCACATCGGCTCGACGCTGCGCTACTTCCATCTCGCCGACCGCCATCTGGCGGCCACCCCTTCACCCCTGGAGTTGCTCGAGCCCGTCGAGCGCACACCACTGTAGGCCATGCGCGCACCCGCGCATGGCGCGCGCGGGGCGGCGGCCAGAGTCGAGCTCGCCGACATCGTGCGCGCGCACGCCCCGGCGTTGCTCGCGAGCGCTCGGCTCGCCCGCGTGCAGCGACGCGCGCTTCGCGCGATCGAGCGCTGCCGCACCGCCGCCCTCGGCGGCCAGATCTCGCAGTGCGATCACTGCGGGGCGGCCCGCTACGTCTACCACTCCTGCCGCAACCGTCACTGCCCGAAGTGCCAGACGCTGGCGAAGGAACGCTGGCTCGCCGCCCGGCGCGCCGAGCTCTTGCCGGTGCCCTATTTCCACCTGGTGTTCACCCTGCCGCACGAGCTCAATGCCCTCGCCCAGGGCAACCCGCGCCCGATCTACACCATGCTCTTCGCCGCCGCCTCCCAGACCCTGCTCGAGTTCGGCGCCAACCCGCGCTGGCTCGGCGGCCAGATCGCCGCCTACCGTCGTGCTACACACCTGGGGCCAGACCCTCACCCAGCACCTGCACGTGCACGCCCTCGTCGCCGGCGGCGCACTCGGTCGCGACGGTCGATGGATCTCCCCACGGCGCGGCTTCCTCTTCCCCGTCAAAGCGCTCTCGAAGGTCTTCCGCGCCAAATTCCTCGCCGCCCTGTCCGGTGCGTTCGCCAAGGGCGAACTGCGCTTGGCCGGCTCCACCGCCGCCCTCGCCGAACCGGCCGCACGAGGCAACTTCCTCGCCGCGCTTCGCGCCAAGCCCTGGGTCGTCTACGCCAAGCACACCCTCGCCGGCCCCGAGCAGGTCCTCGATTACCTCGGCCGCTACGTGCAGCGCGTCGCCATCACCAACGAGCGCCTGCTCGCCTTCGAACAGGGCAGCGTTCGCTTCGCCTGGCGCGATCGCGCCCGCGCCAATCAACGCAAGACGATGCGCCTACCCGCCCTCGAGTTCCTCGATCGCTTCCTGCTTGCACGTGCTGCCCTCAGGCTTCATGCGCATCCGCCACTACGGCCTGCTCGCCAACCGCCACAAGCGCGAACACCTCGCCCAGGCCCGTGCCGCCCTCAACCGCCCCGCGCCACCCTCGCCCCCACCGAGTCCGTCCAGGCCTTCTGCCTGCGCGTGCTCGGCATCGATATCGAGCGCTGCCCCGCCTGCCGCATCGGCACGCTGCGGCCGATCGGCACCCTCGCTCCACAACTCAGCCCTCGCCCCCGTCCACCATGAACATCTCACGCGGCTGTGACCTCCTGCACATCGAGCACGCATCGCCCCGGCGAGGCCCGCTCGCGAGCCGCCGCCTCGCGTTGACCCAAATCAGTCGCTCTGCCATAGTGCGCCAGCACTCAATCACCAGCCCTTCCTGCCCATGCCGCGCGCGCCGGACCCGCATCCCGTGCACCTCAGCACACGCTCGCGCCCTCTCCACCCAACAGCGGCGTCTTGCAATCCCCAAACCGCCGTGGCTTGAACACAGCGGTTCCGTTCAACTAATCTTGTGCGCCATGCTGCCGCACGGCGCACAAGATCCTGTTCGTTGGGCTGCGTAACTGTCGAAAGCGCCCGAGTGACTGAGCAACGAGCCGAGGCCTACCAGTTCTTCTCAAGGAGCCCCATCCTGCCTTTTCCCCATCGCGCGACGTTTGATCACGATAAGCTCCTGGCGTCGTCGCGCTGGCCACAGATCTTCAGAGTGTTTTCGCTGCGGTCGAGGCGGTTGTTGACCCTCGCTAGGATGCGCGCTACGTCCAACCCAGCGCTGCAGGGATGCCGCGCAAGCGCGGCATCCTGAGCTTGTCGTTAGGGGAGTTCATCTCATTCGTTAGCCACTATGCGAACAGACAATCTCTACGCCGTTCCCGAAGACTTGCCTGTACCGCAAGACGACGGGGCTTGTAATCATCTTCGCGGTTTCATGTTGCCTGCAATTGACCTGAGGGCTACATCGGGACAAACGGTTGATCTCTCCAAAGAAGGTAGACCTTGGCTAGTGGTCTACTGCTATCCGCGGACAGGACGCCCAGATCAAGAGCCGCTCGGCGGAGCAACTGCCTGGAACGCCACCCCCGGCGCGCGTGGCTGCACGCCGCAATCCTGTGCTTACCGGGATCACTACGCGGAGCTGGCTTCCCTCGGCGCATCTGTATACGGCCTCAGCGCGCAAGACACCGAGTATCAAAGTGAGGCGATTGATAGGCTTCACCTGCCATTCCCGCTCTTGAGCGACGCCAGATTCCACTTCGCGCGCGCTTTACGACTTCCGACCTTTACCGTCGGGAGCGCTGAACTTATCAAGCGTCTCACGCTGATCGCGCGTGATGGTCGTATAGAACAAGTGTTTTATCCGGTTTTCCCGCCCGACGCAGATGCGGGGCGGGTGATTGCATGGCTAACATCTCATTCCAGCGAACGCGCTGAAGCGCGCCGCTGATTTCGGACGTTGGGCGGCGCGGAGCCCGGAGGACTACACATCGTGAAGCTCTATATCACCCCGGGTTCTCCGTACGCGCGCATCGCACGAATCGTGGTGCTCGAGAAGGGATTGGAGAGCCGAGTCGAGATCATGCTCGCACAGACACGTCGTGCCGACAGTCCCTACTACAACATTAACCCATCGGGTCGTGTCCCCTATCTCATACGTGACGACGGCATCGGGTTGGAAGAATCCTCTGTGATCTGCGTTTACCTCGATCACCTCGACGGCAAGCCGGCCTTCGATCTGCCAGCCGGTGACGAAGGGTGGGAGGCGCGCCGTCTCGAGGCGTCGGCGAGAAGCATGTTGGACGGCCTTGCGGTTTGGGGGCGCGAGATCCTGCGGCCTGAGAACGAGCGGTCACCGACAGTCCTCCAGCACGAAGCGCAGCGCAGCCGGCGCATGGTCGACCTCTGGGAGGCCGAGATCGACAATGCATTGATGCACGGCGCACTCAATATGGTGCAGATAACGCTCGGCTGTGCCCTCGGACTTGAGGCTCGCAATCCCGATCTTGGTTGGCGGCCGGGGCACCCGAAACTGTGCGATTGGTTCACCCATATCGCGGCCCGTCCGTCGTTCACAGCGACCGCGCCGCCCAGCGCATGATTGAGTCGTCCCACGCCCAAGAAGGCGCCCGCTGATGGGCGACGTTAGAGGGCACAGGTGGAGACGACCGTGCTCGACACCGCTCACGCAGCCACCCGTGAACCGCCCCGGGATTCCCGGAGACTCCATTTCTTGAGAGGATGGAGTTATGAACACGACAAAGAGGTATTCCCCGGAAGTCCGGGAACGGGCGGTGCGTCTCGTATTTGAGCACGAGGCCGAGTATGACTCGCAGTGGGCTGCCATTGGCTCGATCGCCGCGAAGATGGGTTGCACGCCGGAGACGCTGCGTAAGTGGGTGCGCCAGGCAGAGCGCGACCAAGGCCGGCGTGCGGGTTTGACGAGCACGGAGCGTGACCGGCTCAAGGAGTTGGAGCGCGAGAATCGCGAGCTGAAGCGGGCGAACGAGATTCTGCGCAAGGCGTCGGCTTTTTTCGCCCAGGCGGAGCTCGACCGCCGACCGAAGTGATGGTGTCGTTCATCGACTCCCACCGGGCCCAGTATGGGGTCGAGTCGATCTGCGCGCAGTTGCCGATCGCCCCTTCGCTGTATTACGAGCACAAGGCACGAGAGGCTGAGCCTGAGCGTGTGCCGCCGCGGCTTCAGCGCGATCAGGCCTTGGCGCCTGAGATCCGGCGCGTCTACGAAGAGAATTTCGGCGTCTACGGTGCGCGCAAGGTGTGGCGCCAGCTCGGACGCGAGGATTTCGTTGTCGCTCGCTGCACGATCGAGCGGCTCATGCGCTCGCTGGGCCTTGAAGGCGTAGTGCGTGGGCGTAAATGCCGCACGACGACTTCTGATGATGGTGCCGTGAGACCGCTCGACCGGGTGAACCGGAAATTCGAGGCGAGCCATCCCAATCAGCTGTGGGTGGCGGACTTTACCTACGTCGCGACCTGGAGCGGGTTCGTCTACGTCGCCTTTGTAATTGATGTATTCGCTCGCCGCATCATCGGCTGGCGCGTCGCGCGTTCGATGCACGCGGAACTTGTGCTGGACGCCCTCGAGCAAGCGCTGTGGTCGCGCTCCGGAATCGAAGGTGTCGTGCATCACAGCGATCGCGGCAGTCAGTATCTGTCGATCCGCTATTCCGAGCGTCTGGCCGAAGCGGGCGCCGAGCCCTCGGTCGGCAGCGTCGGCGATTCCTACGACAACGCGCTCGCGGAGACGATCATCGGACTCTATAAGACCGAAGTCATTCACCGCCGCGGTCCCTGGCGCAATCTGGAGGCCGTGGAATATGCGACGCTGGAATGGATCGACTGGTTCAACCATCGTCGAGTGCTGGAACCGATCGGTAACATTCCGCCGGCGGAACTCGAAGCATCGTACTGTCAGTCAACGCGTCAGTTGCCGATGGCAGCCTGACTCAAACCGGGAGCTCTCCGGAAAAACCGGGGCGGTTCACCCGCGTCGGCATCCTGGGCCTTCTAATTACTATGCCGCCAGCGCTTTTTCTCGGGCTAGATCTGAAACGTCGAGGTCGACCAGCGATCCTGTTCACCGCCGCAATGCTCTTCTCTCTTGCATTAGCCATCCTCAGCGTTACTGTGCAAGGTTTCGCGACTGGGGAGGTTCTTGCCTTGTCCCGCTCCAAGTTATCGGCGTATCGCGCGGACAATCCATTCTTCTTCTGGCTGTCGGCGGCCGTGTTTGGGCTGGGCGCGCTAGCCACGCTCGCAGGAGCAGCGGTTGTTGCGTTTCGAGTGCTGTGAGCGGTAGGGGACATAGTTGACAAAAGAGTCCGGGGACATGCCTGACAGATTTCTTCCCCGAAAGCGTGTTTCTCCTCTGTCGACAGCGAGCGGTCGTGCTAATCGACGACGAAGCGAAGCGTAGTCGCTGATCAGCACGAGGCATTGTAATTGGCCTCAGTCGCCGGCCGTTCGCGGGGGGCTGTGTCGCCGCAGCCGGCCGTAGGCATCCTCAATGCGCATGTGGCGCTCGTGCAGGCGCCCGAGCCTGAGTGGCCCGAAGTAGACCTCCCACACCCCGTCGTCGATCTCCTCCAGCCCCACGTATTCGCCGACGCACACGCTGGAGACGTTCACCCAAGTGTGATTCTTCCAACGAATGCCGCCGTTGGCGCTCACGTAGCGCACTTCGAACCGGTCGGGGTACTCGAGCGGCGGCAGCTTGCTCGGCATCTCGCGTCGCGACGGCTCGTAGCAGGAGGCCGGGGTGCGCATGTCCAGCGCCTCGTGCGGGCGCTCCTGGTTGAACTCCTCCCGGAAGCGATTGAACTTGCGCTGCTGCGCTTGACAGCTCGCCGCCGGCGGGCGTGTCGTCTCGGCTTTGAGCGTGCGATGCATGCGCTCGTGTCGCCCGTTCTGCTGCGGCTTGCCCGGTTCGATCAGCTCCGGCAACACCCCCAGCCGTACCCACCACGCCGAAAGACTCGACAACCGGGCGAGCGTGTTCGTCGCGAAGGGCACGCCGTTGTCGGTGCGGATGCGCGCCGGGAGCCCGTATTCCTTGAAGAGCCGCGTGAACACCGGTTTGGATTCGGCCACGCAGGTCGACAACAGCCCTTGGCACCCGAGCAGGTAGCGACTGTGCTGGTCGGTGGCCGTCAACGGAAAGCAGTAGATCCCGTCGCCGGTCTTGAACTGACCCTTGAAGTCCGCGCACCACAGGTCGTTGGGCGCCAGGACCTGGCCCGTCGGTCGACCCGGATGGCCGATCGCTCGGCGCCGGCGCTTCTTGGGCACCATCCCGTGTCGATTCAGGATCTCGAACACGGTCGTGCGAGCGGGCAACACCCAGCTCGGATGACGCTTACCGAGTATCGGGATCAGCTTCTTCGCACCCCAGCCGGGGTGGCGACGACGCAGCTCGAGCAACGCCTCGACGATCTGCGGCGCGGTCTGATTCGGACTGCTGTGCGGTCGTCGGGATCGACCCTCGAGTCCCTGCGGGCCGTGCTCGAGGTAGCGCTCGACCAGTTTGTAGCCGGTCTCACGGCTCACTGCGAAGCGGGCGCACAGCTCGGTGAACGAGAAGGTCTCACGAAGGTAGTCGGCGATGAACTGCGTCTTCTGGTCCATAGGCGTGGTCTGACTCCATGGCATTGGGCACCTCCTGCGGTGCCCAGAGTTTGGTCAAACTGTCAGCCATGTCCCTGGACTAAACTGTCAAGGATGTCCCCGGACCGTACCCTGGTGCCCGCTAACCCCGCGTTCAACCGGACGCGCCGCAAGCGGCGCGCCGGTTAACGCGAACGTTGAAGCTGTACAAGAAGTTTCCTGCGCCGTCGTCGTTGCTTTCCTTCGAGCGTTAGCTGCCATCACTCAGGCGCGCGCGAATCGTCGGCCAGCGTTCGCGCGCGAACGCGGCGAAGTCCTCAATGGGCATGCCGTCGATACCCGGCGCACCCCGGTTGGCCTTCACCCGCTTCCACGCGCGGCGCAGGTTCTCCGCCGCGAGCACCTCTTCCATTAGTGCAACGTGCAAGGCTGGCTGCGCGATCCGACGCACGCCCTCGATTCCCCCGTCCGGGTTCGTCATCGAGTGCGGGTCGCTCACGGCTCCTCCTTGTCTATCCCTGTTCGGCCCTTCACCGCAAGATCGCTACGGCTACTACGGCCTCTGCTGACTTCTGTGCGTTCACGCACGCGATCGCTCGCGTGCGCGCTCTCCGCACCCGCCCCAGGGTCCGGTGGCGTTTCCACCCCTTTCGGAATGGGCCTCAGTCCGGCTCCCATAGACGAACACCGAGCGCCGCGCGCACAGATCTCCCCGAATCAGAACATGAGCCTTCAGTGCACAACCGCCGCATTTACCCTGCCCCCGGACATCTCGGGCTTCGCGATCTGGTGCTCGCTCGCCCCGGGGCTGAGCCTTCTATGCGATTTCTGTTCGTCGGCTCGCACCTTTGCCTCCAGCTTCCTTCGGACCAGTCCTCGCGGACTTGCCCTTGCCTTCGGCTAGTAGTTATCCTGATTCCATGACGTCCTCCCACAGGGGACTCTCACCCCATCAACTCATGCCCATGTCGGGCGTACACCCGTCGATGCACCGGACCCGCTACAGCAGGCTTCGCCCGCCTTCGCGGGTCGGTGATCTCTAGCGTTGGGCGCTCCGGTTTCGATACGCAGGAGCACATGCAACGTCCGTCTCGGTCTCTGAGTTTGCGCGCAGCCGACCATGCCCCCGCGTCCTGTCGGGGCGTCGCGACGCGGGCTCTTCGGTGCCGTTCTCAGCATCTCCGCTTAGCAGCCCGCCTCGCGCCGCGTGCATCATCGAAGTCACGCTCGGCGTTCAAGCATGCGGGGCACGGTCGGCGGCAACGCCGAGCTTTGCTCTGGCGTGCTCTTCCGAGCTTAGGAATGACGTGAAGATCATGTGCCCCGCAAGTCGCGCGCGCTCCCGCGCCAAGCATCGGGGTCAATGCCTTCGTCCTCGGCGCCGTCGGCGCCAGTGCGCTCCGAGAGCGCAGTGCTTCCGTCAGCTGGTTCTTCGGTCAGCGCCGTGCTCAACCTGAACTTTAGACACATACCTATGAGGAATGCGATCGTGACGCCCGCAGAGTCTGACTACCTTCTTCGCCTCGCAACCCTCTCGTTGTCATTTGTCGGTTTTTCGGCAGTGGTTGTCACCCTCCGAGGTGCACTGGGAGGCGAGCTCTCCGATCGGCACCTCCGCCTCGTGCGCCTCTACATTGAAGGTGGCCTTCTTGTCACCGCTCTGGCTTTGGTTCCCACACTTTTAAACCTCCTTCATATTCCTGACCCCATCACTTGGCCGCTGTCCAGCGCGGCCGCTGCTTCGATCTTTACCTTCGTTCTCCTGATCCAATTCCGCCGTCGCCGTACGGTCGAGCCGGGCCGATTTCCCCCATGGGTCGTCATCATTTACGCCGTTTCAATCTTCGCGGTTGCGGGTCTCTGGCTCAACGTCGCAGGAATTCCCTTCCCACCGAGTGTCGGCCCTTACGCCGTTGTCCTAACGTGGGCTCTTTGCATCTTTGGGTTCATTTTTGTTCGAACCATTGAGCTATTCCTGCATCGCGCACCTCACACCTGAGGCGGTCATCTGATACCGAGCGTAGGAAAGACGTGAGAGATCATGTGCCTTGGCAAGTCGCGCACGCTCCCGCGTCAAGTATCGGGGTCAAATGCCTTCGTCCCCGGCGCCGTCGGCGACAGCGCGATCCGAGATCGCAGTGCTTTCGGCTGCTGGTTCGGCGGTCAGCGCCGCGCCCAACCCACGGTTGGAGCGGACCCGCTCAACCTGAACGTTGGGCGTCAAGAGTGCGTAAGGTACGCTTTCGACCCGTAGGCCACGTTCGACCACGTCGGTCGTCTGTCCCGTCCCACTACACGTGCGCTGACGGCTGAGCTAGATTACGTGCATGAGCACCGACGACCACCACGAACACTCCGAGTTGTCGGAGACCCAGCTCCGGGTGCGCGCCCTGGAAACGATCCTGACCGAGAAGGGCTATGTCGATCCGGGGGTGCTCGATCTCATCGTCGAGACCTACGAGACCAGGATCGGCCCTCACATCGGAGCCCGCGTCATCGCCCGTGCCTGGGTCGATCCGGGGTTCAGGGCCGCGCTACTGGCAGGATGCGACCGAGGCGATCGCCGCGCTCGGCGTTGTCGAGGGCGCGGCCGAACACCTGATCGCGGTCGAGAACACGCCCCGGCGCCACAACATGGTCGTCTGCACGCTGTGCTCCTGCTACCCGTACGACGTGCTCGGCCTGCCGCCGGTCTGGTACAAGTCGGCGCCCTACCGCTCGCGCGCCGTGATGGACCCGCGTGGCGTGCTCGCCGATTTCGGCGTGACGCTGCCGGCGGACACCGAGATCCGCGTATGGGACTCGACGGCCGAAACCCGTTTCCTCGTCGTGCCGCTGCGCCCCGCCGGCACCGAAGGCTGGAGCGAAGAGCGCCTAGTCGCTCTCGTCACTCGCGACTGCATGATCGGCACCGGCCTGCCCAGGCGACCCGAGGAGATCCCGCCATGAACGGCGTGCACGACATGGGCGGCATGCACGGATTCGGCAAGGTCGAGCCCGAGCCCAACGAGCCCCCGTTTCACGCCCCTTGGGAGGGGCGCGTGCTGGCCATGCAGCGAGCCATTAGATTCACGCGCGCGTGGAACATCGACATGTCGCGCGATGCGCAGGAGCGGCTGCCGGCGCACGTCTACCTGGCGGCGTCCTATTACGAGCGATGGGCGCTAGGCATGGAGTCCAACGCCATCGCGAAAGGATT
Source organism: uncultured beta proteobacterium (assembly GCA_963754305.1). GTDB lineage: Bacteria > Pseudomonadota > Gammaproteobacteria > Burkholderiales > SG8-39 > DATEDA01. Next base: position 290,345 of record CAVWFR010000049.1, read on the forward strand.
GATCGACGCCGATGAGCTCGCCGCCGGCCACGCGCTGCGGCCGGGCAAGCCGGTCGCGCGGGTCATGACGAGGAACGATGTTGGTCACGCGTTCCTGCGCGGCTCGTTCAGCCGTCCGGCTGCGCAGTTGGCCCGGTTCGCGCCCGGTGACCGGGTGCGCACGAGGAACATCCACCCGCCGACCCACACCCGCCTGCCCCGCTACGCGCGTGGCCGTGAAGGTTTCGTCGAGGCGGTGCGCGGCTGCCACGTGTTTCCCGACTCCGTCACGACCGGCGAGGGCGAGAATCCGCAGTGGCTCTACACCGTGGTGTTCGACGGCCGCCAGCTCTGGGGAGCGGACGCCGATCCGACCCTGACGGTCTCCGTCGAGGCCTTCGAGCCGTATCTGGAGCCGGCATGACCGTCGATCCGGCCGCGGCGCGCCGCGCCACCGACGCCGTTCCCGGCATCCCGCGTGACGAGCAGGGCCCGGTGTTCCGCGAGCCGTGGGAGGCGCAGGCCTTCGCCATAGCGCTCGCCCTGCATGAGCGCGGCCTCTTTACTTGGACCGAGTGGGCGGCAACCCTGGCCGACGAGATCAAGCGCGCCCAGGCCACTCGGCGATCCGGATACCGGCGAGACCTACTACCGGCACTGGCTCGCCACGCTCGAACGCTTGGTGACGGAGAAGCGGGTCGCGAGCCGAGCGACGCTGGCGCGCTACCGCGACGCCTGGGACCGCGCCGCCGGCCGCACACCGCACGGCAGGCCGATCGAGCTCTCGCCCGACGATTTCGCCTGAGCGAAGCCGAAGAATCACCAAACGCCGCCCCGCAATGCACCGGCACGCCGCGCGTGAGCTTCTGGGCCGATTTCAGACCCGAAGAAGCGCCGTGGAGATTGACGCCCAACCGTCCGATGCAGCGGACCGCTTCACAGCGGGCTATCGCCCGCTGCTTCGCCGCCGCTGATCGGAAGCGTTGGGCGGCGTGGCGGCGCTTTGAGGATTACACATCGTGAAGCTCTATATCACCCCGGGATCTCCCTACGCGCGCATCGCACGAATCGTGGTTCTCGAGAAGGGATTGGAGAGCCGAGTCGAGATCGTGGTCGCACAGACACGTCATGCGGACAGTCCGTACTACCGCGTTAATCCATCGGGCCGTGTCCCCTATCTCATGCGTGACGACGGCATCGGGTTGGAGGAATCCTCTCTTATCTGCGCCTATCTCGATCACCTCGATGGCAAGCCGGCCTTCGATTTGCCAGTCGGTGACCAAGGGTGGGAGGCGCGCCGTCTCGAGGCGTCGGCGAGAAGCATGTTGGATGGCCTTGCGGTTTGGGGGCGCGAGAATCCTGCGACCTCAAAACGAGCGGTCACCGACAGTCCTCCAGAACGAAGCGCAGCGCAGCCGGCGCATGGCCGACCTCTGAGAGGCTGAGATCGACATTGCATTGATGCACGGCGCACTCAATGTGGTGCAGATAACGCTCGGCTGTGCTCGCGGTCTTGAGGTTCGCAATCCCGATCTTCGTTGGCGGCCGGGGCACCCGAAAGTGTGCGATTGGTTCGCCCAGATCGCGGCCCGCCCATCGTTCACAGCGACCGCGCCGCCGAGCGCATGATTGAGTCGTGCGATCGCCAGGAAGGCGCCGCAAACTTGGCAACTTCGCGTGAGCACATCGCCGCCCAACCAGCCCATGCATCGCCGCTACGGCGGGCTGCGCCCGCCTACGCGGGCCGTTGATGGGCGACGTTGGGCATCCGCAGATCATCCGGGGTCGATAATGATCAAGGACGTTGAGTTTCCGTCCGAAGGGGCGACGCTTCGAGGACTGCTGTTCTTGCCGGAGTCGCAGACCAAGAGGCCACCGGTCGTCATCATGGCTCATGGAACGTCGGCCACGGTGACCATGGTGGCGGACAAATATGCGGAGGCGTTTTCCCGTGCCGGCCTGGCGGTCCTGCTCTACGACCACCGGAACTTCGGAAGGAGCGACGGCGAGCCACGGCAGGAGATAAATCCCTGGATTCAGTGCCGAGGCTACCGTGATGCGCTGAACTTCGCCGAGAGACTGGACGGAGTCGATCCCGAGCGAATTGCACTGTGGGGGGACAGCTATACCGGTGGCCAGGTTATCGTCGTCGGCGCAATCGAGCAGCGAGTCAAAGTCATCGTCGCACAGTGTCCGGTATTCGGCGCGGAGCCGCCGGCAGTCGAGCCGAGCAGGGCCAATTTCGATCTCATCAAAGAGACACTTTCGCGGGGTGATATCCGTGGATCGCCCGAGACGACAATGGGTCCCATGCCCGTTGTCTCCTTCGACCAAGCCGGCACGCCGTCGCTACTCAAGCCCATCCAGGCGTTCCGCTGGTTCATCGACTACGGAGGCCGCGCCGGCACCCGGTGGATTAACAGTGCCACGCGGGTGCTGCCGGAAACGCCGGTGCCTTACCACCCGGCGCTGTGCGCGCCATTCGTCAAGGCGCACACGCTGCTGATGGTCGCGCCGGAGGACGAGATGGTGCACGCCAATTACTCGGTCGCCAGGCAGGCCTACGAACTCATTCCCGGGCCCAAGCAGTGGTACGACATCCCCGGGGGGCATTTCGGGCTGCTCTATAGCCCAAGTGAGCTGTTCGATGAGGCAAGTCGAGTGCAAACCGAGTTTCTGAAGAAATGGCTCTGAGCTATGCCCAACCAGCCGTTGCACCCGACCCTCGGAAGCGGCGCTGCGCGCCGTCCCTCGGTCGGATGAACGGCGACGTTCGGCGTCACGCCGCATTCGTCGGCACATTCGTTCTGGTTCGACAGCCCGCTCCACCACTTACCGAAAGGCGAAGTAACCATGTCCACTAACACCGTCCGCCTTCACCGTGTGCTCCGTGCCACGCCGGAGCGTGTGTATCGGGCGTTCCTCGATTCTGATGCCATGGCCAAATGGCTTCCACCAAACGGCTTCACGGGCAAGGTCCATCAAATGGACGCCAAAGTTGGCGGGACCCACAGGATGTCGTTCACCAACTTCACGACCGGCCAGAGCCACTCGTTCGGCGGAGAGTATCTCGATCTGGTGCCGCACGAACGCATTCGCTACACGGACAAGTTCGACGACCCGAATTTACCCGGGCAGATGCAGGTGACAGTGTCCTTGAAGAAAGTGTCCTGCGGAACTGAGTTGAACATCGTGCAGGAAGGCATACCCGCCGGCATTCCACTCGAGGCTTGTTATCTCGGCTGGCAAGAGTCGCTTACGCTCCTTGCCAAGCTCGTCGAGGCGGAGATTGCGCCGTAACGAGGTGACGCCCGACCCTTTGCTGCAGCCGACATCCGAGGGCCGGCGATGACGCCAGCCAGGGGTGAAATGGCGCCCAACCTCCGCATGCACCTGACCGGCTACAGCGGGCTTCGCCCGCCTCCGCCGGCAGGTGATGCGGGGCGTTCGGCCCACAGCGCATGAGTAACACGGATCATGCCCGAAACCTCTCAGCGGCGGTCCGCTTGTCGGCATCGCCCTCTTCGGCGCGCGCCTTTTCCTGGATGCTTCCGTCGGTCGTGTTCCGTAACGTGATGTGCGAGGCTTGGTTTTCGTCGAGTCAAGATCAATGCTCAGCTTATCGCCGGCTTTTTTTGCATCGACCCGATTCACGCATCCAGCTTGGAAAAGCGCCTGGTAGAGCACACCTTGCCTGCTGCTAGATGCGAAAGCTCAGCTTGTCGATCCCGCACCGCACCCGGCCGGTCAGTTCGTAGGAGACTTGGTTCGCCGATATGTGATGTGTCAGGCAGCTGGCCTCACGCATGAGACGCTGCAATACCCCAGCTCGGCGCACGGCGCTCGCTCCTGAAGCATCGTAGGCGATGCGGACAATTTCCGCTCCTTTCTGCACTGCCGTCACGGCTGCCACGCGAGCATTGATACGCAAGTCCGCCGTCGGGGGCTCACCGCGCAACCCGCTTTCCCATATCGCCGCTAGCGCCTCGCGCATGCCCGCGCGACAGGCAAACCAGAGCCCTTCGGCAGCCTCGAGGCTTCGTTGTGTGGCTGGATGCTCGAGCAGCGGTCTCTGCGTATAGCGGTCGGTCTTGCCTCGCAACTCGTTGCGGGCCTCATCGAGCGCCCGACGTGCAAGGCCCAGATGGGTCGCGGCGGCGCTGATCGCGATGAACCATGGACCCGGCACGAAAACCGCGGCCGGATACGCCGAAACGGCAATGCCGGAAGGCCACGGGAAAGTGCGATGCCAAGGGACGAAAACATCGTCAAACTGCACATCGTGACTTCCCGTCCCTGCGAGGCCCACGGGATCCCAGGTCTCTTCTATTTTCGCCTCGCTCAGGGGGGCTAGTGCCGCGACCATTCGAGGCGGTCCCCCTTCGGCGAGCGGCGAGAGGGCTACCATGCCTCCAACGAAGGTGGCCATGGTGCATCCCGACTCAAAACCCCAGCTGCCCGTAATGCGGATCCCGTCGTCCTGCTCTTTGATCTTTACTCGCGGCAGATTGCTCCACGCAGCGTAGGCACCCGGGTCGGCGAAGAATTCATCGCGGAACCGAGGCTCGGCGGACGCATAGATCAGTCCCGCACAGATGCCGCCATGAGCGGATACCCATCCCGTGGATGCGTCGGCCTCAGCCAGCGCCATGAGGATTTCCAGAAATTGGGGAAGAGATCCGCCGAGTCCCTTCGCATCGGCAGGAATCAAGAGCTTGAAAACGCCCGCGCGCTTGAGCTTGTCCGTGAAGTCTGGTGCAAGCCTGCGACATTCTTCGAACTCGAGAGACCGAGCCCTCGCCTCGGCCGCCAAGTCGGGGAGTGCGGCCAAGAGATCGTCGATGGAAGATGCGGTGGCAATCATCCTGGCTGTCCCTTCTCGTGTTGGAGCCAAAGATTTCATCTCCGGAACTCTCATGACCCTCCCCTCAGTTGACTTGCATCGTGGCGCATTCCCTAGGGTCTTGCTATGTTGCCCAACTGACGGAAGCCAGTAACGACAGCGCGCTGCGAGTTCGCTGAAATTTGGGTGAATCAGGAGGCCATCCCCGGGGTCAGAGCATGTCTACCGCCTTCCCAAGCGTCGTGCGATTCGATGTCTACACCTTGGACGTACAGCGATGCTCGCTGCGACGCGGCGACGATCCTATTGAGCTGCGGCCAAAAGCCTTCGACGTCCTGCGCTATCTTGTCGAGAATTGGGGCCGGGTGATCGGCAAAGACGAACTGATCAAGGCAGTTTGGTCCGGCCTCTCCGTCACCGACGATGCACTGGTCCAGTGCGTAAGAGATGTGCGGCGTGCATTGTGCGACGAGGATCAGCGGATCATCAAGACCGTCCCACGCCGGGGCTATCTTTTTTCCGTTGAGCCATCCCAGCTCGCCAAGCACCCGCCAACCCGCTCCGATCAGAACATCCAGTTCTGCCGCACCAAGGACGGGGTCAAGCTGGCGATGGCATCGATTGGCCAGGGCTCGCCACTCGTGAGGCCGCCGACCTGGTTCAATCACCTCGAATATGACTGGCACGTGCAATTCCGCAGCGCGCTCTACCATTTTCTGGCCGAGCGTTTTCGACTCATCCGCTACGATGGCCGTGGAAACGGGCTCTCCGACCGATATGTTCCCGAGATCTCCTTTGCGACGTTCGAGCACGATCTGGAGGCTGTGGTCGATGCGCTGCGCTTGCAGCGCTACGCGCTCCTCGGCATCTCCCAGGGAGCTCCGATCGCCATCGCGCATGCCGTGCGCTATCCCGAGCGGGTGTCCAAGCTGGTGCTGAACGGCGCCTTCGCGCTCGGCAGCAACAAGCGTGGCTCGGCGAAGGACCACGAGACGGCGCAGGCCTACCTTACGCTGATGCGTCATGGGTGGGGGGACGAGCACTCGGCATTCTTGCGGACGTTCAGCATGCTCTACTTCCCGAGCGCGTCGGCTGAGGAGCTCAAAGCGTCGGCAGAGCTGCAACGCATGGCCATGTCGGGGGACACTGCAGTGAGGCTTCGCATGGCCAGCGCTGACATCGATATCGTCGATCTTCTGCCGAAGGTGTCGACGCCGACGCTGGTCTTGCACAGCAGGCACGACAACGCAGTTCCCTTCGAGGAAGGCCGCCGCCTGGCTTTGGCAATACCCAATGCCAGATTCGTGGCGCTCGAATCGGAAAACCACGTGCCGATGCCAGACGAGCCCGCGTGGTCGACCTTCATCGCAGAAATCGAAGCGTTTCTGCACGAATGAGTCGATGTGCAGAACTGGCACGAGGTTACGGAGCCCTCGTTCAAACGTCCAAGGACGCCTTCGGGCCAACAACTGCGGGTGTTCTACTCTCTGCGAGCGTTTGCGGGCTCGCAATACCGTGTCGCGTACATGCGGTTGGCCGCAGCTCGCACCGGAGCACTCAAGGGTGGTGTGCGATCGTCGTGGCCGAACCACGCGTTCGACCGGAGCGCCGGCCAGCGCCGCTGTCCGGTACCCTCATCGCTTCGCGCCTCGGCTCCCGGTCAACGCGGACGGTTAGGCCGCATGAACTCCACCTCCCCTCCCACGAAAGCCCGCGAAGGCTGTGAAGGTGAACTCAAACGTTTAGGCGCCGCAAGAGGCACACATGCTGATCTCGGGTAGCTGCCATTGCCGGAACATCACGTTTGCGCTCTTGTGGGAGCCCGAGCCTACGGAGATTCCTGCTCGAGCATGTACTTGCTCGTTCTGCACCAAGCACGGCGGAGTTTGGACTTCTTGCCCGACTGGGCATCTCACGGTGTATGTCAAAGATGCATCGCTGGTATCAACGTACGCTTTCGGAACGAAGACTGCCCACTTCCACATCTGCTCTAGGTGCGGCATCGTGCCCGTCGTCACCAGTCGCATCGAGGATCGTCTTTACGCAGTCGTCAGCGTCAACGCCCTTGAAGGTGTTGCGTCTACGCTGCTTCGGCGCGCGTCGGCGACGTTCGATGGGGAGGGCGAAGGGGTTCGCCTCGCGCGGCGTCAACGAAACTGGATTGCGAATGTTGAATACATTGAAGGCGGCGCCTAACCTGCCTATATGGACAAAGCGGAGCGCCCTGGCTCCCTCCCCGTTTCTACAAGGCGAAGTGAAACGTCGACGGCGGGACGGACTGCGTGTCTATATTCGGCCTGTTGGTGAGCACGGTGTGGCTCTGGCCCGGATGAGAATACGCGGGCGCAGGTCCCTCTATCGTTAGAATCGCCAAGCACACGTGGCTCACGCCGGAAGACCTCTACAAACTCACTTAGAGAATGTTACAAATGTTTCCGGTCTCGGTTACACTGCCGGCAGGTCCGTTGTTCGGGAGCGTAGCCATGAGGCCTCCGAGTCTGGGTCTGGAAGATCCGGCGACCAAGCGCGGGGAGTTGCTCGCCCTGGCCGAGCAGGTGCCTGGGGCGTGGATCGGGATGAAGGTCGCGGCACTGCTGCTGATCGTGGAGGGGCAGCGTCCGGGCTGGATCGCCGAGGTTTGGGACTGACGCGCATGAGCCTGTGCCGCTGGATCCACGCGGTCAATGAACAAGGCGTGCAGAGCCTGGTGCCGCAGCCCAAGCCGGGACGGCCGGCGACGCTGACGCCCAAGGTGCGACGCGAGCTCGAGGCCCATCTTGAGCGCTCGCCGCAGGAGTTCGGGTTGAACCGGGTGCAGTGGGATGGACCGACCCTGGTGGTGCACCTGAAGCGCCGCTTCGGCGTCTCGCTGAAGGTCCGACAGGCGCAAAACTGGATGCATCGGCTGGGCTACCGAATGAAGCGCGCCAGCCACGCCTACCTCCAAGCCCGCTCCGAGGATGCCCGCCGGTTCCAGCGGGCTCTAAAAAAAACTCCGCAGCCTTGAACCGGACGAGACCGTCGTGTTCCAGGACGAGACCGGCTTCACCCTGCATCCGCGGCTGGGCTTCGGCTGGGCCCGGCGCGGCCAGCGCCTGCGCGTGCCCACCACCAGCCAGCACAACGCCCGGCTCAACCTCTCGGGCTGGGTCGCCCCGTTGCTCGGTCGCCGCGGCATGATCCGCACCCAGCAGGGCAACCGCGAGGGCTTCCTGGAAGTCCTGCGCCATCTCTATCGGCGTCTCCAGCACTACCGCATCACCCTCTACGTCGACGGCGCCGGCTGGCACAAGGGCGGGCCGGTGCGCGAGTTCCTGCGCACCCACCCCGGCTGCGTCTGCGGTACCTGCCCGCCTACCAACCCGCGCTCAACATGCAGGAGCGCATCTGGCGGCGTATCCGCTACGAGGCGACCACCAACCGCTGGTTCGAGACACTCGACGACGTCTGGGACACCGTGCAGCGAACAACCGGCGCCTGGACGCCCGAAAGCTCCGGCGACTTTGTAACATTACTTAGCACGTTTGTATTAGATGTCGGGCGTGGTGACGCCGAACTGACATCGGGCGCCTTGCAGAGTCCCCGTGATAACGGAAGTTGTCGTATGAGAAAGGTTGCCGTCTTTGGGAACGCCGGCGGCGGTAATTCGACGCTGGCCAGGCAGTTGGCGGAGGTGACTCAGCTTCCGCTGTATCCCCTAGACACGATCCAGTACAAGCCCGGGCGGAGTTGAAGTCCCGCATGCC
>CAVWFR010000050.1:0-101941 GCA_963754305.1 uncultured beta proteobacterium
AACGCAACCTACGTCTCCTCTGCGCATCACCTCCAGGACCTGCCGCCGCCCGGCGAGCTCGAGATCGCGTTCGCGGGCCGCTCGAACGCCGGCAAGTCGAGCGCGATCAACGCGCTCGCGAACCGCACCCGTCTCGCGTTCGTCAGCAAGCGGCCCGGCCGTACCCAGCAGATCAACTTCTTTCGCCTCGCGGGCGGCGGCATCCTCGCCGACCTGCCGGGTTACGGCTATGCGAAGGTGCCGGAAGACCTCCGCCGCCACTGGGAAGTGACGCTCGCGACCTACCTGCAGACGCGCGCCAGCCTGTGCGGCCTGGCGCTCGTAATGGACGCCCGGCACGCGTTGGCGGAGCGCGACGAACGGATGCTCGCCTGGTTCAAGCCCACCGGCCGACCGATCCACGTGCTGCTCACGAAATCGGACAAGCTCCCGCGCGCTGCGGCAGCTGCAACACTGGCGCGAGTGGAGGACCGTCTGCGGCGACTGGGTGAGAATTGCAGCGCGCAGCTCTTCTCGAGCCTCCATCGGACGGGGGTCGAGGAAGCGGAAGCGGTGCTTGCCGCCTGGCTGGGGAGGGTGCCGCGAGCGCCGGGCGAGGACAATAAAAAAGCCCCGGGCCAAAGGGGAAAGCCAGGGGCTAAATGCCTTAGTGATTAAGGCACCCGCTCAGGGAGGAGAAGCGGGAGACGATCGAAACCGTCTACTCTTGAGAGTGGAACGGCTCGGAAAAGGTTCCCGCCGACTTGAAGCAGTCGCTATGCCCGGCGGTATAGGACCCCAGCGCATTGATCTTCCTGAAAAAACCAGCGTCGGAGCAAAGCGATGAACGTGCACGGTAGCTACCCCAGCGTGCGAATGAGGCGCATGCGCCGCAACGACTTCTCGCGGCGGATGATGCGTGAGCATGTGCTCACTACTAACGATCTCATCTGGCCGGTGTTCGTGATCGAGGGCAAGGACATCGAGCAGCCGGTGCCGTCGATGCCGGGGATTGTGCGTTACACCCTCGACCGCCTGCTTCCAATTGCCGAAGAAGCACTCGCGCTCCGCATTCCCACGCTGGCCTTGTTCCCCGCGATCGAACCGGCCCTAAAGACGCCGGACGGCAAGGAAGCAGCGAATCCCGACGGCCTCATCCCGCGCGTCGCGAGGGCGCTGAAGAAGCGGTTTCCCGAGCTCGGGGTGATGACCGACGTCGCGCTGGACCCTTACACGAGCCACGGCCAGGACGGGCTGATCGATGAGTCGGGCTACATCCTCAACGATGAGACGATCGCGATCCTGGTGCGGCAAGCCCTCGTGCAGGCCGCAGCCGGCGTGGATATCGTCGCCCCGTCCGACATGATGGACGGCCGGATCGGCGCAATACGCGCGGCGCTCGATGCGCGGCAGCTCATCCACACGCGGATCATGGCCTATTCGGCGAAGTACGCCTCGGGCTTCTACGGTCCGTTCCGCGACGCGGTCGGCTCCGCCTCAGCGCTCGGCAAGAGCAACAAGCTCGTCTACCAGATGGACCCCGGCAACTCGGACGAGGCGTTGTGGGAGGTCGGGCTCGACCTGCAGGAAGGCGCCGACATGGTGATGGTGAAGCCGGGCATGCCCTACCTCGACATCGTTCGCCGAGTGAAGGACGAGTTCAAGGCGCCGACGTTCGTCTACCAGGTGAGCGGCGAGTACGCGATGCTCAAGGCCGCGTTCGCGAACGGGTGGCTCGACGAGTCGAAGTGCGTGCTCGAGGCGCTGCTCGCCTTCAAGCGCGCGGGCGCGGACGGCGTCTTGACGTACTTCGCGCGCGACGCGGCGCGAGCGCTCAGGGCGGAGTAGCGGTCGTGAGCACCTCGGCCTGCACCTCGCGGATCACCTGATCGAGCACGTTGCCCTTGCGATCGACGGCGTAGATTCGCGCCGGCAGCAGGTTGCGCGCCACGTCGACCCACACCTCGATCGTCGTGCCGTCGGGCTCGTACCGGCGAAATCGCAGCGTGCGCAGGCTCCCGATCGGCGTGGCGATCGTTTCTTCTCCCGTAAGCTGGTAGACGTAGCGCCCGAGCTTGCGGCTCGTGACGACGTCGACGCTCGCCGACGCCGGAAGCGGCTGCATGAAGTAAAGCTGATGCAGCATCGATAGCGGGTCCTGGGCGCCCGGCGGCAGCGCGACGGTGCGCGCCTCGCTCTTCCAGGCGAGCGCGAGCTTGCCTTCCGTCCAGTCGAAGCGCGCCACCTCGATCCGCTCGCCGCGACCGCGATCGAGCGTGTACTCGTCCGGAAGGAGTCCGCCCGCGCCGAACTGTCCGGTCGAGCGCTGGATGAATTTGCCGCCGAAGAATAGCGAAACGAGACCCGACGCCTCGGCGACGGCTTCCGCTTCGTAGCGCCCGCCGTCCTGCGACCACGTGTGCGTTAGGCTGCCGACGCGCGTTGCGCCGTTCCCTGAGTTCACGGTCGCGAAGTAGAGATCGTAGAGCAGGCGCGCGCGCTTCAATGGGTACTCGGCCGGAGGCTTGGCATCCGCGACCGGATTGGCTGGGAGCGACTGCGGCGATTCGACGTCGGCCGGCGAGGCAGGCGATTCGGCCACTGCGGTCTCACCGGTCGCGGGCTCGCCGTCGGGGGGCGGCGCCGTTAGCAACCCGGGCGCTGAAACGGCGGCGACCGGCGTGGGGGACTGCGGCGCACGCGCGGCGGGACGCGCGCGGGGTTTCTTCGCCGTGCGTGCGACCGGCTGCGGCGCGATGGCGACCGGCGCCGGCGGCACGAGCGTGACCTCGATCGGCGTCGGGGCCTCGTACCGCCAGTCGAGATCGATCGGGGACGGCGCGAAGAGCACGGCCACGTGCAGCGCGATGGACAGAGCCACCGCCGCCGCCAGCAGCTTGTTCGCTCCGGACATGCGTCGCATAACGCCCGCACCCGATCAGCCGAATACGAGCGCCACGCCGTGCGCCGCATCGGCGCCGACCGCGACCGACCCATCCGGCATCCGCGCCGGCTCCAATCCACCCGCGGCGAGCGCCGCGGCAGCGGCCTCGCGGTCGGCGACGCGCACGAACAGCACCGCCATGAGCGGGACAGGCCGCGCGCTGATCCAGACGTTCGGCAGGCGCTTCGCGAGCGACTGCGCGGTCACGAACGCGAGCGGCGTGTCGCCGGTCTCGACCAGCACCCCCTCGGCGATCGGCTTCGACTTCGCATCGAACAGGCGCTCGTACGGCTTTGCCGTGCGCACCGGATCCTCGCAGACGATGGCGATCGCGGCGAGCCCGGTGGCCCCGTTTGCGTGTCGCCGGTACTCGGGCCGCCAGACGAGGTCGCGCGTCATGTGCTCGCACACGAACGTGCGGCCGCCCGGCGTCGAGCCGGGTTTCGGCTGGGTGACCCTGAACCGCGCGTCGCGTGCGCCTTCCGGCGCCGCGACCGGTCGCGAAAACTCCATCGGATCGCTTGGCTGGAATCCGGCCCAGAGCAACTCGGTGTACGCACCCTTCGCGCTCGCGGACTTGAGCGCGACGCCGGCGAGACCCTCTCCGGTCCGGGCGAACTCGGTGTAGTACTGCCGCGACGGGTGCGGATTGCCTTCCGGGCTCATCAAGAGCTCGATGTAGTCGTCGCCGAACATCACGCAGTGGTTCTGCGAGCCGAGCGTGTGATGGCCGCGCGGCGTGACCGCGAAGCCCATGCGCGCGAAGTTGTCGCGCGCGGCGTCGAGGTCGCGGACGACTACGACCACGTGATCGATTCCCTGGATGTACTGGCGCATGAACGAGGAGCGGAGGCGGACGGCGGGAGTCGCGATGATATCATCGCGATCATGCCGATCATCCACCGCATCCGCGAACTGCAGGGCGAGATGACCGCCTGGCGGCGCGACATCCACGCTCATCCCGAAACCGCGTTCGAGGAGCACCGCACCGCGAATGTAGTGGCCGGCATGCTCACCGCGTTCGGCGTCGAGGTGCACCGCGGGCTCGCGAAGACCGGCGTCGTCGGCACGCTGCGCGCGGGCAGCGGCAAGCGCGCGATCGGCCTGCGCGCCGATCTCGACGCGCTCCATGTCCGCGAGCAGAACACCTTCGCGCATCGCTCCAACTACGACGGCAAGATGCACGCGTGCGGCCACGACGGGCACACCACCATGCTGCTCGGCGCGGCGAAGTATCTCGCCGCGACGCGCACCTTCGACGGCACCGTACACTTCATCTTCCAGCCGGCCGAGGAGAACGAGGGCGGCGGGCGCGTGATGGTCGAGGAGGGTTTGTTCGAGAAGTTCCCCTGCGATGCGGTCTACGGCATGCACAACTGGCCCGGGCTGCCGGTCGGCCAGTTCGGCGCGATGCCGGGGCCGGTCATGGCTTCGTTCGACATCTTCGAGATCGTGATCACCGGGCGCGGCGCGCACGGCGCGATGCCGCACGACGGCATCGATCCGGTCGTTGCGGGCGCCGCGCTGGTGCAGGCGCTGCAGACGATCCCGAGCCGCAACGTGAACCCGGTCGACGCGGCCGTCGTGAGCGTGACCCAGTTCCATGCCGGCGACACCTGGAACGTGATCCCCGGCGAGGCAAGGCTCCGCGGCACGACGCGCGCTTTCCGACCCGCGGTGCAAAGCGCGATCGAAGCCGGCATCCGCCGCATGGTCGCCGGCATCGACGCCGCGTACGGCACCTCTAGCAGTGTGCGCTACGAGCGGCGCTATCCGCCGACGATCAACGCTGCGCGCGAGACCGGCATCGCCACGGCGGCGATCGCCAAGGTGGTCGGCCGCGAGAACGTTCTGACCGATCTCCAGCCGACGATGGGCGCGGAGGACTTCGCGTTCATGCTGCAGGCGAAACCCGGCTGCTACGTGTGGATCGGCAACGGCCCGGGTGAGGGTGGGTGCATGCTGCACAATCCGCGCTACGACTTCAACGACGACATCCTGCCGATCGGCGCGAGCTACTGGGCGACGCTGACAGAGCACATCCTGGCCCCGGTCTGATTCGGGGGATCTACAAGGGGCCTGCCCCTTGTTCAACGCAGGGCTCGCGCCGTTCCGACCGGGGATCTACGAGGCTACTCGGCCTTGGCGCCGGAGAGCTTGATCACCTCCGTCCACTTCGCCGTTTCCGCGCGGACGAACTTCTCCGCCTGAACACACGCGAGACGGATCGGTTTCCCCCGCGTGAATGATACAGCGCCGATCCGCTACCATTCGCGCGGCCAACGAAAGGATCCCGCATGCGCTATATCGACCACGGAAAAGGCGGCCCGCCGGATGTCATGCAGGTCGCCGAGGGCCGCAAGCCCACGCTGAAGGCGGGCGAGGTGCTGATCGAGGTGCAGTACGCCGGCGTCAACCGCCCCGACGTCCTGCAGCGCTCAGGCAGCTATCCGCCGCCGCCGGGGGCGTCACCGATCCTCGGTCTCGAGGTCGCGGGGCGGGTCGTCGAGAGCGCGCCGGACGTGACCGAGTGGAAGGTCGACGACGCGGTGTGCGCGCTCACGCCGGGCGGCGGCTACGCGGAGTACTGCGCCACACCCGCCGCGCACTGCCTCCCGATCCCGAACGGCCTGTCGGCAAAGGAGGCGGCGTCGCTGCCGGAGAACTGGTTCACCGTCTACGACAACGTGATGACGCGCGGCCGGCTGAACGCGGGCGAGACCATCCTGATCCACGGCGGCTCCGGCGGCATCGGCTACTCCGCGATCCAGCTCGCCAAGGTGCTCGGGGGCGCAACCGTGTACACCACGGTCGGGAGCGCCGAAAAGGCCGCGTTCTGCCGCAGCATGGGCGCCGATGTCGCCCTGAATTACCGCGAGCAGGACTGGGCGGCCGAGGTCGCCGCCCTGACCGGCAAGCGCGGCGTGGACGTCGTCCTCGACATGGTCGCGGGCGACTACGTGATGAAGAACATCCGTTCGCTGGCGCTCGAGGGTCGCCTGGTCCAGATCGCGTTCCTGAAGGAGAACAAGATCGCCGACTTCGACGCGATGCCGCTCATGGTCAAGCGGCTCACCTTCACCGGTTCGACCCTCCGGCCGCGCACCGTCGAGCAGAAGGCGTCGATCGCGCGGGCGTTGCGCGAGCGCGCCTGGCCGCTGTTCGAGTCCGGCCACCTCAAGACTTTCGTCTACAAGACGTTCCCGCTCGCCGAGGCCCGGGCCGCGCACGAGCTCATGGAAAGCTCGCAGCACATCGGCAAGATCGTGCTCGAGGTGAAGGGCGCTTGAGCCCCCGCTTCAGTCCGCAGCAGCCAGCGCGGCCGTCCGACGGTCGAGCTGCGACAGCATGTGCGGCGCTATCTCGCTGCCCTGCGCTTCCGCTCGCTGCAGCCAGGCGACACCTTCGCGCACGTCCGCCTTCACCGCCTGGCCGTAGAGGCGTTCGCCGTACAGGAGCATGCGGCCGAGGATCTCCTGCGCCCGCAGGTTGCCGTCCCGCGCCGCGCGGCCCAGCGGTTCGATAGCGCCGGCGTAATCGTTAACGCCGGCCGCTTCCATCGCGCGCTCGAAATCGCCTTGCGCGCGCACCTCGACGGTCGGTAGCGACAGCACCGCCGCGACCGCGATCACTGCGAGCCCCGCGTGACGCGTCGTGTCCGACTGCCCGCGGCGGACCGGCGACGCTCGCCTCGCCTTGGCCCCGCGATGGGCACCAAACAGGTGCCCGAGCGTGAGCAGCCCGCCCCAGATCAAGAGCGCGATCGAGCCGAGGAGCATCACCTCGACGAGGATATCCAGAAGCAGGGTCATGTTCGCCTCCTCGCGACTGTGGCCGATCAGGTGATCGATCCTGTCGTCAGCCTAGAAGAGGACGGCGGGGGCAGGCGGCCACAATTGCCGGCGGCCCTGTGATTCATTCACCGGAACGACGTCCATCGGAGACGCCGACGCGCCCCGGGCCAAAGGGAAACAAAGAAAGAAGAACGGGCGATGTCGCCATCGCCCGCCAAGAGGAGCCGGGACGCTAGAGGGACGTCCCTGCAGGGAGATCTCGTCCGGCCCACCGGGCGCGGTCGCCTGCCGGCTCGGGCCGGCCGAGCGCCTGAGTCGTGCAGAGGACCATGCCCCACGCCAGAAGCGCGACCGAGCCGATGGCGCCGGCCGCGCACAGAAGATTCAGGAGGCTTTCCATGGCGCTCTGCTAGAACGCTTCGATGTGTGGCTCGGGTGCGCCTTGGGGCGCCGGGAATTGCGCCGGGAAGTAGCCGGCCGGGGCGGCGCTATCGGCCAGGGCGGCGGCGCCCGCTTCCTTCACCAGCACGCCTTCGCGATTCATTCCCGACCCGACCAGGACCGCGCCGACCATGAGCGCGCACACGACCGCGCCCCTCACCACGCCGGCAAGCGTGCCCGTCGAGCGCGCGTCGGAGTTCGTATCCGCCGCGCCGTTGACATCGTCGATCCGCAGCTTTGTCTGAGTAGTCATCTCCGTGCTCCTCGGGTGTCGGGCCGATCACCGCGATCGGCGTGATGCCACTGTAGGTGCCGGAGAGGAACGAAAGCGGTGAGCATTGGCCGGGGGCGTGTGATTTATTCACCTCGCGCGGGCCCGACCCCAGGCCCCGCGCCTGGCGCGGCGCGCCCGTTATGGCCCGGGCGGCATTCGACCGTCGCCCGGCGGGCGGTTGACCATCGCTTTCCCGGCGCGCCAAACCGATTCTCGAACGAAGCGATTCGAACGGAACCGTTCCCCGAGCTCCGGCCCGCCGGGCCGTTCGCCAGCACCTAGAACGCTTCGATGTGCGGCTCGTGCGGGCCTACCGGCGACGGAAACTGCGACGGGAAGTAGTCATCGCGGTACCCCGCCGCGGTGGGCGGCGCGGCGGTCGCCTCCGCGACCACTCCGCTACCGTCCCGATCGCCGGTGCCGATCACCACCGCCGCTATCACCACTGCGGCGGCAATGCCCGCCATCACCCAACGGGTAAGCGACGGGTCCGGTACTTCGTCTTTGTTGCGAGCGTCCATCTCGATCTCCTTCGCGGCTCACTTGCCGGTGCGATCGGTGCGATCGACCTGATGCCAGCGTATAGGCGAGAACGCGCCCCGGGCAGGCAGCATTGCCCGCGCTCGCGTGAGGAATTAACTCGCGCGCGCTGCTACCAGGCCGGCGGCAGCGGCTTCTTCAGCGTGATGAGGCGGTCCTGCACTTCCAGGTAGCCGCCGGTGGTGAGGTCCTTGAAGAGACGGCTGATCATTTCGCGCGAGGAGCCGACGCGGTCGGCGATGTCCTGGTGCGTCAGGCGCTCGGGGACGAGCCGCGTGCCGTCGCGGTCGACCGAGAGCTCGGTGAGCAGCCGCGCGACGCGGCCGTAGACGTCGAGCAGCGCGAGATTCTTCACGTTCATCGTCGCGCGCCGCGCGCGGCGGATCACCTTCGCCAGCATGTCGAAGGCGAAGTCCGGGTGCTGCACGATGTGATCGCGCAGCGTGACGCGGGTGACGACCGAGCATACGCTCGCCTCGAGGGTGATCACCGAGGCCGACCGCGGGCCGCCGTCCAGGGCCATCTCGCCGACATACTCGCCCGGGCCGTGGGTGTCGATCACCACCTCGCGGTCGTTGTCGCCGGTCGCGAACACCTTCAGCCGGCCGGCGAGGACGATGTAGAGCGTGTCGCCGTAGTCCCCTTCCTGGATGATGACGACGTCCTTACGGAAGCCCTGCACGCGACCGCGCGCCGCGAGCTCGCGCAAGGCGGGGGACTCGAGCGCGGCGATCAGCCGCTCGGACTCGTCGTTGGTCAAGGAAGCCGGCTCCCCGTAAGAGTCGTGCGAAGCGTTGCGGACGATTGTACGGCCGATTCGTACGCGCGACGATGGTAGGATCGCGCCGCGCCGCGGGCAAGGCGCCGCCCTCGCACCTCCGGACAACCCCGTCATGGCGCTTGGCCTCAAGTCCCTTCGCGGCGATTTCGCCGGCGGCGTCGCGAGCGCGATTCCGGGTCTCGCGCACGCGCTCACCCTGGGCGTCCTCGCATTCGCGCCGCTCGGCGCCGACAGCGCCGAGATCGGGATCCGGGCCGGCTTCGCGGCGGCAGTTTATGGCGGGATCGCCGCGACCCTTCTCTCCGGCACGCCGCTGCCGGCGACCGGTGCGCGCGCTTCGACCAGCCTGATCCTCGCCGGGTTCGTCGTCACCCTCGCGGCCGATCCCGAGCTCGGGGCAGCCGGGACGGTTGCGCTCGCGACCCTCTCCGTGGCCGCGGCCGGGGTGCTTCAGATCGCCTTCGGCGCGCTGCGCCTCGGCAATCTCGCGAAGTTCGTCCCCTATCCGGTGATCGGCGGGTTCATGACGGGGGTGGCGATCCTCATCGCGCTCTCGCAACTGCCGCACGTGCTCGGCGTCACGCCCGAGACGCTGCGCAAGCCCGTTTTGGAGTGGCTCGCCGCGGCCGAGCCGCTGACGGCCGCCGTGAGCATGGCGACCGCGGTCATCGAAGGAGCTTGATCCGGGGGAGACGCTGTTCCGCGAAGGCGAGCCCGGCAACCACGTGTACGTGCTCGCCCGTGGCGCGGTCTCGATCACGATCGGCGATGCGCGCCGCGCCAATCGCATCGTCACGTTCGCGCCGGGCTCGATCTTCGGCGAGGCGGCGATGCTCGACGGCGGCCTGCGCTCCGCCAACGCGGTCGTCGCCGAGGACGCGGTCGTTTACAGCCTGTCGCGACCGGCGCTGGATGCGCTCGCCGCGTCGCACCCGGCACTCGCCAACAAGGTGCTCCTCAACCTCGGCCGTCATCTCTCCAGCCGCCTGCGGCTGACGACCGACGCGCTGCGCGAGCTGAGCGACTCCGCCGGCTGATCGTTTCCTCCGCGTAAGCGCGCAATCCGTCACGCGCGCAGGGCACGCCTAAGCCGCGGGGTGAATGCATCACAACCCCCCCGTAAATACTCGCCGCCCGCGCCCGCCCGGCGACGCTACGCTCGAATCGTGTCGAGTTACGATGAAACCGGTGGAGAACGAGTCATGAGGAATCTCAACGCAAGCAAGGTCAACGAGGCGAAGTGGGGGTCGGGACCGGTGAGCATCCTCCCGCGCCGGGTCGTGGGCCCGTGGAAGCTCGCGCCCGAGGACGAGCAGTGGGTGCAGGCCGGCAAGTGGTCGCACGCGATCGCGGCGGGCATGCTGCTCGCGTGGTTCATCGCCCGCGCTGCGACCGGCGGATTCTAACGGGTTGTCACGATACAACCGGGCAAGGCCCCTTCGCGGCGCCCCGCGTCCTCCCCGAAATCGCCGGGGTTGCCGCTGCGGCGGCAGCGATGCTCGCGTTCTAGCCCGCCGGCGTTGCCGCCGGCCGCGGGCCGACACCGCGCTTTGTCCGGCGCTCGAGGAGCTTGCCGAGGATGCCGCTCGGCATGTAAATGATGAAGATCACGAGCAGGAAGCCGTAGATGAACGTATCGAGGCCGTGCACGTCGTGGCCCACCGCGATGCGTAGCCCCTCCGCGAGAAGCAGCGTGAACATCGCGCCGACCGTCGGCCCGAGTTGGACGTACATGCCGCCCGCGATGACGGCGAACACGATCTGCAGCGAGATTCCGATCCCCGACACGGTGTCGGGATTGACGTAGAGCTGGTATTGCCCGTAGAGCGCGCCGCCGAGCGCGGTCATCGCCGCCGAGAGCACGGTGATCGCGAGCTTGGTGCGCGTGACGCTGACCCCGACCGATGCGGCGGCGTCCTCTTCCTGACTGATCGCTTCCATGGCATAGCGCGCCATGCTGCGGTCGACCCGCCCCCAGACCCAGAGCGCACCCAGCCAGAAAACGAGCGCGATATAGAAAAACGCCGCCTTGTCCGCGAACTGCAGCGCATAGAGCGAGAACGGCTCCCCGCCGGCGAGCGCGGTCTTCGGCGTCACGCCGAGCGATCCGCCGGTCTGGTCGCGCAGCGCGATGATCACGAGGCGCGCGACCTCGGTGAGCGCGAGGGTGACGAGCGCGAAGTAGTGTCCGGTGATCTTGAACCGGAAGCACGGATAGCCGATGAGCACCGCCACCGCGGCCGCAAGCGCCACACCGAGCGGGATGCCGAGCCACGGCGTCAACCCGAAGTGGTTCCAGAGCATCGTGACGACGTAGGCGCCGATCCCCATGAACGCGCCGTGCCCGAACGACACCAGCCCGAAGCGGCCCATGAGCGACCAGCTCGTGTACACGAAGCTCCACAGCAGGATCATGATTAGGAGGTGCAGCGGATAGTTGCCGATGCCCAAGAGCGGCACCACGGCGAGCGCCGCCGCCAGCACCCACGGCAGCGCGCGCTGCATCACCCTTTGCCTCCGAGCAGGCCCTGGGGGCGAACGAACATCATCACGATGAAGAACACGAACGCCATGACGTAGCCCCACTCGATGTGGAACAGGAACCCGCCCACCGAGATGAACTGCGCGAAGATGAAGGCGGCGACAAAGCCGCCGACCATGTTCCCCAGCCCGCCGAGCACGCAGATGAGGAACGTGATCGGCCCGAACGTGAGCCCGATCGCGGGGTGCACGTCGTATTGCAGCACGAGCAGGCACGCGCCCAGGCCCGCGAGCCCGCCCCCGATCGCGGAAGTGATCACGTAGATCCGCCCGGGATTCACACCCATCAGCGGCATGATCTGGCGGTCCTGGCTGATTGCGCGGATCGCCGTGCCGAGGTAGGTCTTCTTGAGGAAGAGATACAGCACCACCATCGCGACCAACGCCGTGAGCGCAGCGTAGATGCGCGAGTAGGGAAGGAAGATCTCGCCGAGCTCGAGGGAGGGCAGCGCGAGGCCGAGGTTGCGGAACTGCACGCCGAAGGCGAGCGTCGCCGCCGCCTGCAGGAAGAACAGCACGCCGCCGGTGACGAGCAGCTGGTTGATCGGCTCGGTGTTGAGCACCGGCCGGATCACGAGCACATGCAGCAGCACCCCGCAGACCGCCACTACCAGGATGCCCGCGGCGAACGCCACCACCAGCGGCAGCTTGTAGACGGTGTAGAGGAAATACACCGTGTACATCCCGATCATCATCAGCTCGGCGTAGCAGATCCAGACCACGTCGATCACGCCGAACACCAGATTGAGCCCCAAAGCGAGCAGGGCGAGCACGCCGCCGAAGAGGAGGCCGTTCAGGACCGCCTCGAGGAAGAACACGTCGAAAATCTGCATGGCGGGGCTCAGAGTCCGACGTAGGCGCGACGGATCTCGTCGCTCGCCGCCAGCTCGGCCGACCGGCCGCTCGTCTTGATGCGCCCGACCTCGAGCAGGTACGCGCGATCGACGACCTTCAGCACCTGCTGCACGTTCTGCTCCACGATCAGCACGGTGTAGCCCTCGTCGCGGATCTGGCGCACCACCGCGAAGATCTTCTGGACGATCACCGGCGCGAGGCCGGCCGAGGGCTCGTCGAGGAGCAGAAGCTTCGGCCCGGACATGAGCCCGCGGGCGATCGCGCACATCTGCTGCTCGCCGCCGGACATCGTGCCCGCGAGCTGGCTGCGGCGCTCCGCCAGCCGCGGGAAAAGGGCGTAGACCCGCGCGAGCCGCTCCGCGAAGCGTGCCCGTGCCGCGGGCAGGTAAGCGCCCATGCGCAGATTCTCTTCCACGGTCAACCGGGGAAAGAGGCGCCGGTTCTCGGGGACGTGCGCGATGCCGAGCTCGATCACCCGGTGCGGCTCGACGTCGTTCAGGCGCCGCCCTTCCATCAGCGCTTCACCGCTCGCGGGCTCGATGAGCTTCGAGATCGACCCGGAGCAACGTCGTCTTGCCCGCGCCGTTCGGACCGATGACCGCGACCGCCTCGCCGGCATCGACCTTGAGCGAAACGTCGAAGAGCGCCTGGAAGGAGCCGTAGCCGGCGGAGATGTTCCTGAGCTCAAGCATCGATCGTCATCCCGCCGTCGTCACCCCGGAGGACCGCAATCTGGGCGGGATCCGGCGTCGATGCCCCACTCCTGGGTCCCGGCGTCCGCCGGGATGACCAAGGGTCGCTCACGCGCGAGCCGCCACCTGCGCCTGCAACGCCGCGGCGTCGGTGCCGAGATAGACCTCGACCACTTTCGGGTCGCCCGCGACCTCGCGCGGCAGCCCCTCGGCGATCTTCTCGCCGTGGTCGAGCACGATGCAGCGGTCGACGATGCGCATCAGCACGCCCATGATGTGCTCGACCCAGATGATCGTGATCCCGCGCTCGTTGCGGATCCGCGCGAGCATGTCGGCCGCCTGGTTCATCTCGTGCTCGTCGAGCCCGCCGAGGCTCTCGTCGGCAAGGAGCAGCTTCGGCTGCGTCGCGAGCGCGCGCGCGAGCTCGAGCTTCTTCAGTCCCGCCGCGCCCAGCCCGCCGACGCTCGCCCCCGGCGCATACGGCAGGCCGACGAGCGCGAGCGCCTCGTCGGCCTGCGCCCACGCCCTGGACCGCGTGACCCGCCCCGCCTGGCCGTAGAACGCCGCGACCGCCACGTTTTCGAGGATCGAGAGCCGGCGGAACGGCCGCGGAATCTGAAACGTTCGGCCGATACCCTTGTGGCAGACCGCCGCGGGCGCGAGGCCGCCGATCTCCTCGCCGAGAAACCGGATCGAGCCGGCGCTGGGCGCGTAGGCGCCGGCGATCATGTTGAACGTCGTGCTCTTCCCCGAGCCGTTGGGACCGATCAGGCCGAGGATCTCGCCTCGGCGCGACCGAGAACGCGACGTCCGTTACGGCGGTGAACCCGCCGAACCGCTTTGTGAGCTGTGCGACCTCCAGCATCGCCCTACCGCGCCGCCGCCAGCCGCGCGACGCTCACTGCGAGTACGGATGCCCTTTCGGGAACGGCAGCACCGGATCGGTGGTCCGGATCGGGGCCGGCCAGGCGATGTACGTGCGCCCGTTCACGTACTGCATCACCACCGGTGAGGAGCGCTCGTTCTGCCCCGCCATCTGCGTGCCCGGGCCGAAGAACTTGACGCCGTAGCCCTGGATCGTTCCGCCGAGCGGGATGTCGGTCTCGAGCGAGCTCTTGCGCAGCGCCTCGGCGTCGATGCCGCCGTGCTTCTTGATCGCCCGCGGCATCACGTCGGTGAAGAAGATCCACGCCTGGTTGAAGCCCATGCTGGTGTGCGGCGGCACCTCGTTCGGCCCCTTGATCGCCTGGTAGCGCTTCACCATCTCGCTCGTCAGGTCCCCGAGCCCGGGCTTCAGCGTTTTTGCATCGAGCAACTGGGCCGCGACCGGGTCGACGTTGAAGAAGTAGTTCACGTCGGTGCCGAAGGTCTCCATCAGCTTCCCGATCTGGCCGTAACCCGCGCCGTGGCCGATGACGCCCTTGAACTTCAGGTTCTGCTCGCGCGACTGGCGCAGGAAGAGTGTGATGTCGGGGTTGTAGCCGGTGTGCAGCAGGATGTCGGGCTTCGCGCGGCGGAGCTTGGTGACCAGGCTCGACAGATCCGGTGCGGTGGCGGAGTAGCCTTCCTTCAGCACCACCTGCATGCCGTTCTTCTTGCACGCCGCCTCGTTGCCGGCCGCCACCCCCGTGCCGTAGGGCCCGTCCTCGTAGATGATCGCGACCTTGAGGTTCGCGGGCTTGATGCCCATCTTCTTCTCCGAGTTCTCGTTGAGGAAGGCGCACGAGGCCTCGCCGAACTGGTCCGAATGCACCTGCGGCCGGAAGGCGTACTGCAGCTTCTTGTCCTTGAGCACCGCCGAGGCGACGCAGACGTTCATCCAGAAGAACTTCTTCGCCGCGTCGGTCTTCTGCGCCATCGGCACGCAATGGGCGCTCGAGAAAACGCCCATCAGCATGTCGACCCGCTCCTGGCCCACCAGGCGTTCGGTCTCGCTGATCGCGACCTCCGCCTTCGACTGCGCATCAGCGTAGATCGGGCGGATGCGGTAGCCCTCGACGCCGCCCTTCTCGTTGATCATGTCGATGGCGATCTTGTTGCCGAGGTAGGCCGCCTCCGACCCGCCGGCGGCGAACGGCCCGGTGAGGTCATAGACGACGCCGATCTTGATCTCTTTTTGCGCCGCGGCAGGCGCTGCGAACAACGCCGCGAGGATGGCGCCGGCGACGACGCCGGGGCGCGCGAGTGACCGCAACATTCAACCCTCCTTGAGATGAGACTGCGGGACGTTGTCGTTCTTGTTCTGTGGCGGGCAGTCTGTCAGAACTTCTGCGCGAGCGCCAGCGTCTCGAGGAAGCGGTCGGCCGACTGGAAGCCGATGACTCTCAAGCCCGGGATCTCGCGGCCGGAGGCGTCGAAGAAGACGATGCCCGGCGGACCGAACAGGCGAAACCGCTTCAGCAGCGCCTGGTCGTCGTGGGAATTGCCGGTGACGTCCACCTGCAGGAGCGCCATGTTCGCGAGCTGCGCGCGGACCTTCTCGTCGGCAAAGGTGAAGCGCTCCATCTCCTTGCACGACACGCACCAGTCGGCATAGAAATCGAGCATCACCGGCCGGCCCGCGGTCTTGAGCCGGGCGTCGAGCTCGGAGAGGCTGCGCACGCGCTCGAATCGGACCTCGGCCGCCGAAGCGACCCCGGCGCGGAGACCGGCGAGCGGCTGGAGCGGATCGCGCGCACCCGAGAGCGCGCCGACCAGGAGCGCGGCACCCGCCACCAGCGCGATGACGCCGACCCCCTTCGCGAACCGCGCGTAACCCGGCGCGTCGTGCGGCAGCGGATCGAGCGCCCGGAGATAGATCGCGCCGACGATCGCCAGCGCCGCCCACGCGAGCATCTGCGCCGACGACCGGGATGACCGGTGACACGATCCAGATCGCGACGCCGAGCAGCAGCGCGCCGAAGAATCGCTTCACCCCCACCATCAGCGGCCCCGACTTCGGCAGCAGCGCGCCTTCGGTGGTGCCGATGACGATGAGCGGCACGCCCATCCCGAGCGCGAGCGAGAAGAGCGCCGCGCCGCCGAGGAGGGCATCGCGGGTCTGGCTGATGTAGAGGAGGGCGCCGGCGAGCGGCGCAGCGACGCATGGGCTCACGATCGCGGCCGAGAGCATGCCCATCAACGCGACCGCGCCGAGCGTGCCGCCCTTCAGCTTTGAGCTGGTCGCGCTGACCTTCGAATGCAAGCTTGCGGGCAGCTGCAGGTCGTAGAGGCCGAACATCGAGAGCGCGAGCACGACGAAGATCGCGGCGAACGTGCCGAGTACCCACGGGCTCTGCAGCGCCGCGGCGATGAAAGCGCCACTCAACGCGGCGGCGACGCCTATCGCCGTGTAGGTTATCGCCATGCCGAGCACGTACGTCACCGACAGCGCCAATGCGTGCGCCTTTGTCACCGCGCGGCTCTCGCCGACGATGATGCCGGAAAGGATCGGAATCATCGGCAGCACGCACGGCGTGAACGTGAGAAGGACCCCGGCGCCGAAGAAGAGCGCGAGCGTCAGCAGGAAGTTGCCGGACCCCAAGGCGTGCTCGAACCGCACCTCGTCGCCGAGGATCGCAGGCTCGCCGCTGACCTCGCGGCCGCCGAGCTGGGGCGTGGACATCTGCGGCGCACCGCCCAGCGGTCCGCTCGCGGCCGCGCTTGCGCCGAGCGAGAGACCGGCAAGACTCACCTCGGCTTTCTGCGTGAGCGGCGGATAGCACACGCCGACGTCCGCGCAGCCCTGCGAAGTCACCTCGAGCCGCAGGCGCTCGGCGTTCCCGGACACCGGCACTCTGATCGCGACCTGCTTGCGATAGGTCTCGACGTCGCCGAAGAACTCGTCCTTCTTGTGCTGGCCGGGCGGGAATTCCGGCGCGCCGAGCTTCACCTCGGAACCGGTCACCGCGAAGCGGAACTTGTCGCGGTACATGTAGTAGCCGTCGGCGATCTGGAAGCGCACCTCGACCGCGGTCGGGTCTAGCGCGCGCGCGGAGAGGCGGAAGGCCTTCTCGGGCTCCAGCAGGTCGTCGGCGTTCGCTCCCCAGGCGGGGGCGGTGAGCGCGAGAGCGGCGAGCAATGTCAGGGGACGGAGCATCGAGTCTAGGGGCGGGTCTCGGTCTCGACCCATTCCAGATAGGCGGCCAGGCCGCCGGCGAGTGGGACAGCGATGATCTCGGGAAGTTCGTAGGGATGCAGCTCGCGGATCACGCGCTCGAGGAGCTCGTACCGATCGCGGGTGGTCTTGGCGAAGAGCGGATGCTCTTCGGCGGTCTCGACCGCCCCTTGCCAGCGATACACCGACGTGCACGGGCTCATGATGTTCACGCACGCTGCGACCCGCCGGTCGAGCAGCGCCCTGGCGAGCCGCTCCGCCGCGGCGCGGTCCGGCAGATTAGTGATCACCAGCAGTGTCTCGTTCGCCATGATCCGCCTTCACGCGGTCGCGGCGGCGCCGTGCGGCACCCCCTCGAACACCGTCGGATAGCGCAGCCGGACACCGAGCGCTGACTTCATCCGCCGATTGTCTAGCCGCCGCGACTCGCGCATGAACGAGAGCAGCGCCGGCGGCATCGCGGTTTCGGCATCGACGCGCGCGATGCGTGGCGGGCGGGGCAGGCCGAAGCGGTCGGCGACGAGATCGAACCAGTCGCCCATCTTCAGCTCGCTGTCGTCGGCGGCGTTGTACACGCCGGCCGGCGCATCCGGCTCGAGCGCGCGGACCGCGATCGCGGCGAGATCGTCCGCGTGCACGTGATTGGTGTAGCCGTCGTCCTCCGCGCGCAGGACCGGCGTGCGCTTGCGCAGCCGCTCGAGCGGCAGCCGGTCGGCGGCGTAGATTCCCGGGACGCGGAGGATCACGATCTCGATGCGGCGGCGCTCGCCCCACTTGGCGAGCGTCTGCTCGGCGTCGAGGCGCCGGCGCGCGCGATCGCTCTGCGGCGCGGGCGTTCGCGTCTCGTCGACTCTCTCGCCGCGGCAGTCCCCGTACACGCCGCTAGTGCTGAGATACACCACCCTGCGTGGTAACATCGCCGCGCCCGAAAGCGCCGCGACGAGACTGCGAGTGCGCTCGTCGCGAGTGCCGGTTTCCTCGGGCGGAGCGGTGTGAAGCACGACCTCGGCCGCGCCGGCGAGGGGTGCGAGCGAGTCGGGGCGATCGAGGTCGCCGTGAACCGTCCGCACGGTCTCGAGTCCGGTCCGGTCGCTGCGGACGAGCGCGGTCGTCGCGTACCGTGACGCAAGCCCGCGACAGGGCGCGCCGGGCGACATCGCCCGGACCTATGATGAGCAACCTCTCCACGGCCGGATTCTAATCCTCGCCCTATCGATGGCCCACCAGGTCACCATCCAGCCGAGCGGGAACGTCTTCCCGGTGCCCGAGGGCGACACCATCCTCGCCGCCGGCCTGAGCGCGGGCTTTCACCTGCCGTACGGCTGCCGGAACGGCGCCTGCGGATCGTGCAAGGGGAAGCTCGTCGCCGGCTCGATCGACTACGGCAAGTATCAGCACACAGCGCTCTCCGAAGACGAGCGCGCCGCGGGCTACGCGCTCTTCTGTGTCGGAAAGCCGCTCACCGACGTCACCATCGAGAGCCGCGAGATCGGCGCGGTCAAGGACATCGTCGTCAGGAAGCTGCCCTGCCGCGTGCACAAGCTGGAGCGCGCGACCGACGACGTCATGGTCATGTCCCTCAAGCTCCCGGCGACCGAGCGGCTGCAGTTCCTCGCCGGGCAGTACGTCGAGTTCATACTGAAGGACGGCTCGCGGCGCAGCTTCTCGATGGCGAACGCGCCGCACGACGACGAGTTCCTGCAGCTCCACGTGCGTCACGTGCCGGGCGGCGCGTTCACCGATCATGTCTTCAACACGATGAAGGAGCGCGACATCCTGCGCTTCGAGGGCCCGCTCGGCTCGTTCTTCCTGCACGAGAGCGAGAAGCCGATCGTGTTCGTCGCGAGCGGGACCGGCTTCGCGCCGATCAAGGCGATCATCGACTCGGCCTTCAAGAAGGAGATCGATCGCCCGATGACGCTCTACTGGGGCGCGCGCCGGCCGAAGGATCTGTATCTGGACGATCTCGCGCGCCGGTGGACCGCGGAACGGCCGGAGCAGTTCAGCTACGTCCCGGTGATCTCGGATGCGCTGCCCGAGGACGCTTGGACTGGCCGCTCGGGCTTCGTCCACCGCGCGGTAATGGAGGACTTCGCGGATCTCTCGGGCGTCCAGGTCTATGCCTGCGGCGTCCCGATCATGGTGGATTCGGCGCGCCGCGACTTCACGCACGAGCGGAAGCTCCCGATCGACGAGTTCTTCGCCGACTCGTTCACGACCCAGGCCGATCTCGCTGCCGGCTAGGTTTCACGATGCGAGGGTCATGCCCCTCGCGTAAATCCCAGCCGCCCGGCGCCGCGAGCGCCTTGATCTCCCGCGGCAGCGCGATGCCGCGTTCCCGGTACGCGGTTCCCTCTAGCATCTCCGACAGCGCCGCCGCGCAGCCGTGCACGAGCTCGAGCTGGTGCGCGTCCGGCGGGGACGGGATGTCCTGGATCGACCCCACGAGGCCGATCATTCCGACGAGGTCGTTGCCGTCGCGGAAGATCGGCGACGAGAGCACGTTGATCCCGATCAGGCTCTCGTTCGGCGCCGTCTCGTACAGCCGCCGGCGGATGAGGTCGAGGCGCTTGCGCACCGCGTCCGGATCGGTGATCGAGTGCGGTGTCAGCGCGCGGAGCTTCCCGCGCACGAGCAGCCGGTCGCGCTGGGCGTCGGTCGCCCAGGCGAGCGCGATGCGGCCCTGCGCCGAGCTGTAGGCCGGCGGCCGGTTACCCGGCTTCACCGTGATGCTCACGAAGCTGTCGTTGTCCGCGGTGGCGATCACCATCGCCTCGCCGTTCAGCGGCACCGAGAGGAGCGCGCTCTGCGCGGTGAGATCGCGCAAGCGCTTCAGGTACGGATCGGCGAGCTGCTTGAGATCGAACTGAAGGCCCGCGCGCTCGCCGAGCTGGAAGAGCTTCCACCCCAGCCGGTACCGCTCGGTCGCATGCTCCTGGTCGACGAGGCCGTGATGCCGGAGCGAGCTGAGAAAGCGGTGTACGCGGGCCTTCGACGAGCCGAGCGCGCGCGCGAGGTCGGTCACGCCCATCGGGTGCGGCGCCAGCGCGAGCTCATCGAGCACGCGCACGACCACCGCCACGGACTCGAGCGTTCCGTCGTCCGGCTCGACGGCACGCTTGCGCAAGGCTCTAGAGCCCCATCAACTCGGCGGCGTTCCCCGAGATCATGCGCCGGACCTGCGGCTCACCGTACCCGAGGTCGAGGCAGGTCGCGATGACGTTGCGGAAGCCGTCGGAGAGGCGCGGGTTGCCCTGCTGGCCGAGATCGGAGCCGAGGATGGTCCGCTCCACCGTGCCCGCCTCGATCAGAGCGTCGAGCTCCGCGGGCTCGTAGAACTTGAACTTCGAGCCCTCGATGAACATGCAGATCGAATGCTCGACGTACGCGCCCATGCGGATGAGCCGCCGGATGTCGTCGTGCGTGGCGTCGATCACGTACGTCGGATGGTTGCAGAGCAGCTTCGTGACCCCGCGCTTCTTCGCCTCCTCGAAGAGCGGCCAGATCTCGCTGATGTGCAGGTGGCCGGAGGAGAGCACGATGCCGTTCTCGGCGATCATGTCCAGGATCGGCCCCACCTCGGGCAGGAGCGTGCCGCCCGCGTCGAGCACCGTCAGCGGGATTGGCTCCAGCATCTTCTTCTTCGTCTGCGGGAACTTGTCCTTGAAGTGCTCGTCCTTGCGATGATGGTCGAGGTGGTTGCGCGACGAGAAGGTCGGCATCCATACGAGCTTCGCCCCGAGCTTGATGCCGTGCTCGACGGCGTGGATGTTGAGCCCGCCCACCGTGTTGTTGAGCGGCACGCCCGAGAGAAGCGTCACCTTGAGATGCTTGAAGTGCTTGTTGAGCGTCTCGGTGACCGGCGTCGCCGAGTAGTAGTGATCCTTGATCAGCAACGCGCGAATGCCGGCCGAGCTCGCCTCCTGCATCGCCTCGTAGTGATCGAAGTAGCGCGGCATGACCGACGGACCGCTGTGGCAATGCAGGTCGATCGCGCCGACGAGCAGCCGGTCGACGATGCCGGGATCGGTCTGGCGCCAGGTGCGGGTCTTCTCGGCGGCGGCTTGGATCACGGGACCTCCTTGCGGGCGGATTCGGCGAACTCGGCGGCCTGATACGCGGCGAGATGCCGGTAGTCGTCGCGGATCGGCGCGAAGACGTCGAGGTTGAGCGCGACCTCGTCCCCGATCGGCTCGACGTAATGCAGCGTGTTGGGCGGGACGCGCAGCAGCGAGCCCGGCGTCATCTCGAACACTTCGTCGCCGACGTGGTAGTTGAACCTTCCCTGGATGCAGATTGCGAGTTGCTCGAACGTGTGCTGGTGGGGGTTGACCTGGATATTCGGCTCGACCCAGTTCATCACCATGATCACGTCCTCGCCGCGGAAGCCGGCGCGCTCGATGCCGTTCCGGACGAACTCCCGCGGAAGCGTGTTCCAGTTGTACATTTGAGTCTTGGTCATGTTCCGTTCCTAGAAACGTTGTCACGGTGAACGGAACAATGGTAGGATACGCGTAGAGTGGTTGTCAAGCCCGGAGCGGGAAGGAGGGGACGGTGAACGCGAGCCTGGATGCGGACCTCGAGGCCGGGGACCGTGCGATCGGCGCGATGCTGGACGATCTCGTCTGCGGGTTCCATGTGCTCGATCTGGACGGACAGGGCGCGGGGCTCGCCGGCCATCTCACCGCGCGCCGCCCCGGCGAACGGGTCATGTGGGGACACCGGTTCGGGCTCTTCTTCGGCGAGGTGACCCGGCGCACCCTCGTCCAGGCGGATTTCGATCTCCGCACCCTCACCGGCGAGGGCCGCGTGAATCCGACGCTCCATATCCATACCGAGATCTATCGGGCGCGGCCCGATGTGAACGCCGTGCTGCACACCCACGGCGCCAATTGCGCCGCGCTCACCGCCCTCGGTGCCGGGCTCGCGCCCTGCTCCCAGATCGCGACGATTTTCTTCGAGGACTGCGGTTTTCTCGACGAATACGAAGGCGTCGCGACCGACCGGTCGGAGGGCCAGGCGATCGCGCGGACGCTCGGATCCAAGCGGGCCGTGCTGCTCGCGAACCACGGCCAGCTCGTCGTCGGGAAGAGTGTCGGCGAGGCCGTCTACCTCGCGGTGGCGCTCGAACGCGCCGCGGGGATCCAGCTCGCCGCAATGCAGGTCGGGACCGTGAAGCGGATCCCCGACGACGCCGCACGGCGCGCCAAAGGGTTCTTCGACGAGGCCAACATCGAGCTGCAATGGCAGGCGCTGCGCCGCGAAGCGCAACGCCTGCGGCCGCAGATTTTCGACGCCTGAACCGACCGGAGGAGAGGAGAAAGAGGATGAACTTCAACCGACTCGTACGCTTGGCGGCGCTCGCCGGCGCCGCAGCGCTGCCGTTCGCCGGCCTCGCGCAAGATTGGCCCGCGAAGCCGATCCGCGTGATCGTGCCGTACGCGCCCGGCGGCACCGACCAGCAGATCCGGGCGATGGCGCCGGCCTTGCAGAAGATTCTCGGCCAGCCGCTGGTGATCGAGAACAAGGCGGGCGCCGGCGCCGCGCTCGGAGCGGCTTTCGTCAAGGAGTCCGCCCCCGACGGCTACACGCTGCTCTACACCGGCAACGGCGCACTGACCGTCGTCACCAACATGCGGAAGCAGAACTACTCGCTCGACGACTTTCTGCCGATCGCCAACGTGACCGGTACCCCGTTCGTCGTCGCCGCCAGCCCGAGCGCGCCGTTCAAGACGTTGAAGGAGATGGTGGCGTACGCGAAGGCCAACCCCGACAAGGCGACCTATGGCTCGGCGGGCGCCGGGACGACCACGCACATGGCGGGCGAGGCGCTCGCGTCGGCAGCCGGCATCAAGCTCGTCCACGTACCGTATCAAGGCATCGGACCGGCGGTGACCTCGATCCTGGGGGGCAACGTGAACATGGTGATCGGGCTGCCGAGCGCGATCATGCCGCACGTCGCGGGCGGAAAGCTCGTCGCCCTGGCATCGACCGGGCCGACGCGGATCGATCTCCTCAACGACATGCCCACGCTGAAGGAGTCCGGGATCGACGTGGTCGACGTGACCAAGTTCGGCATGCTCGCGCCGAAGGGCACGCCGCCCGCGGTGGCGCAGAAGCTCACCGCGGCGATGCGCGAGGCCGCCGCCTCGCCCGAGTTCATCGACCTGATGCGCAAGACCTACAACAGCATCATGTTCATGGAGCCGGCGCAGTTCCGCACCACGCTCGACGGCGAGGACAAGTACTTCAAGACCCTCATCGACCGGCTCGGGCTGCAGGAGAAGAGTTAATCGAGCGTCTCGGCCGGCACGAACCGGCGCCAGTGATCCGGGCGCAGCGGCTGCGCCGCGAAACTGGCGACGCGATCGGCGGTGATGCCGACCAGCGCTGACGCCGCCGTTCCGCGCGCCGCGAGATAGCGCTCGATCTCGGCGATCGCATCCGCGAGCACGCGGAAACCGCCGGTCATGACCGCCGTGCACAGCTCGCACGCGGACGCACCGGCGAGCATGAGGCGCACGACGTCGAGCCCGCCCCGCGCACCGTTCGTGCCGAGCAGGGAAAAGTCCCGACCGAGCTCTCGCCGCGTGCGTGCGAGCCAATAGCACGTCAGCGGCAGCGCCCAGCGGCCGCCGTAGCCAAGATTCGTTCCGAGCAGCGGATCGTGCGTCTCGAGGTCCGGCAAGAGGCCGAGCGAGCGGCCGATCATCGCCACCGCTGCGGCGCCGCCCTCGCGCGCGGCAGCGGCCAGCGCGGCGACGTTCTCGCTCTGTCCCGTGAGCTTGATCCACACCGGGATGCGCACCGCACCGCACACCGCCCGGACGTGTTCGCGCACCCGGCCGGCCGCGCGCTCGGTCACGATCGCTCCGCCCGCCGCCTCGTCGCCGTACGGCGCCCCGATGTTGAACTCGAGGATCCGTATCCCCGCCGCCTCGACCTCCCGCGCGATCGCGACCGCGTGACCGATATCGGCGAGGATGATGCTCGCCGCGACGTAGGCATCGCGCGCGCGCGCTTCCCGGTCGAGCGCGGCGATGCTCTCGATCCATTCACCGGTCGCGATCGGCTGCAACCCCGAGCGGCACAGCAGGCTTGCCTCCGCCCAGCGCTGCGTGTGCCACGGCTCGCGCCGCCACCCGTCGCCGACCAGCGCATAGTCGGTGCGGGCGAGCTGCTCGCGCGCGGCGGCCGTTTCGTTGACCGATTTCGCGACCACGACGGCCGCGCCCGCCTCGAGCCCGGCGCGGATCCCGGCGGCGGTCAGCACATGCTCGCCCGCGGCGCAGATCACCGGGTTCTTCAGGCGCAGCGCACCGACCGTTACCGACAGCTCCGTCATCTTCGCTCCCCGCCGCAATCCGTCCGATTGTAGTCGGCCGTTCGGCCGATCGGCGTTATGGCTAGTCACTCCGATGGATTCGCCGGCCGCCCGCGACCGGTACGCTGCCAGCGTCATAACCGATTCCCCGCGCGGAGACTTTGATGGCAACCAGAAGCAACAACGACCGGGCCGACACGCAGGCCTTCGGCTTCACGGCGTCGAGCTGATGACCGAGCTCTCGTTCTGGTCGCTGTTCGCCGTGGGCGCGCTCGCCACCTGGCGGACCGCCCATCTCCTCGCCCGCGAGGACGGTCCCGGCGACATCGTGGTCACGCTGCGCATGGCGGCCGGGAACGGCCTGCTCGGGCAGGCGATGGACTGCTTTCACTGCGCGGCGCTCTGGGTCGCGGCGCCAATCGCGCTCGCCGTCGCCGACTCGGCGGCGGCGTGGCTCGTTGCGTGGCTCGCGCTCGCCGGTGCGGCGTCGCTGGCCGAGCGTTTCCTGGCGGCGCACGAGCCGCGGATCGAGGGAGGACCGAAAGATGAACTGTTGCGGACCGAAGCGAACGGCGGCCGCCCGAGCCACTTCTCGGAAGGCTAAGACACCTCCGGCCCCGGCGCGGGCGTTGGGGAAGGTCGTGCTGCGATACCTCGGGTCGGCGCGCGTCACCTACATCGGCGCGGCGACGAAGCGGCTGTACGCGTTCGCCGCTCCCGGCGTGAACGTGACGGTCGATGCGCGTGACGCGGGCGGGCTGATCGCGCTCGGGCTGTTTCGCTGGGTGGGATAAGCCCGCTCTGCTACCTTCGGGGCGATGGCCGCCCCGACCGCCGCGCGCACCGAACGGCTGCTCTCCGCGCCGATCGTTCCGACGATCGCGCGTCTCGCCCTGCCCGGTGTCGTGCTGGTCGCGTTCCAGACGGCGGTGAGCGTCGGTGACACGATCTTCGTCGGCCGGCTGGGGACGAGCTCGCTCGCGGGACTCGCGCTCGTGTTCCCGCTGGTGATGCTGCTGCAGATGAGCTCCGCCGGCGCGATGGGCGGCGGCGTCGCGTCGTCGATCGCGCGCGCGCTCGGCGCTGGCAAGCCGGAGCTCGCCCGCCGGCTCGCGGTGCACGCAATCGCGATCGCGGCCGCCTTCGGCCTCGCGTTCACCGTGCTGATGCTCGCCGGCGGCCCGACGATCTACCGGCTCCTCGGCGGCCGGGACGCGACGCTTGGCGAGGCGCTCGCTTACTCGAACGTGCTGTTCGCGGGCGCGGCGACGGTCTGGTTCGCGAACACGTTCGCGAGCATTCTGCGCGGCAGCGGCAACATGCTCGCGCCGGCGATCGCGCTCTCGCTCGCCGCGACCCTGCACGTGCCGCTGAGCGGTGCGCTCGTGCTCGGCGCGGGCCCGTTCCCGCGTCTCGGGATCACCGGCGCGGCGCTCGCTTACGTCGTCAACTTCGCGCTCGCCGCCGCGGCCATGCTCGTGCTCTGCCTGCGACCCTCCGCCAGCCTGCGCCCCACGCGCGCCGATCTGCGCTTCGAGTGGCCGCTCTTCGCCGAGATCCTGCGCGTCGGCGCGCTGTCGGTCGTCTCGTCGGTGCAGACCGTGCTCACCGCCGTGATTGTCACCGGCTTGGTCGCAGGGTTCGGCGCGGCCGCGCTCGCCGGCTACGGTGTCGGCGTACGGCTGGAGCTGTTGCAGATCCCGCTGGTCTTCGCCATCGGCCAGGCGATGGTCGCGCTGGTGGGGACGAGCATCGGGGCCGGCCGGCCCGAACGGGCGAAGCGGATCGCGTTCACCGGTGCCGCGATGGCAGCGGCAGTGTGTCTGGCGATCGGGCTGACGGTCGCGATCGTGCCGGACACATGGGTACGGCTCTTCTCGCAGGACGTGGAGGTGCGCGCCGCCGGCGCGAGCTATCTGCGCATCGTCGGACCGTTTTATCCGCTCTTCGGCATCGGCATGGCCCTCTACTTTGCGTCGCAGGGCGCAGGCCGGGTTCTGCTGCCGGTGCTCGCGGGCACGGCGCGGCTCGCGATCGTGGTCGCGGGCGGCATCGCCGCCGCGAGCGTCGGCGTCCCGCTCGGCTGGCTCTTCGCGCTGATTGCGGTGGCGATGGCGGTCTTCGGCGCGCTCACGATCTGGTTCGTCGCGCGCACGTCCTGGAGCACAAGCGCTCTGCGCTAGAATCCGGCGCCATGGCGGTTCAGGGCATTTCCTGGTCGGGCGTGCTCGCGCGCGTTGTCTTCGCCGTGACGCTCGTCCTGCTCACCTACAATCCCAGCGGCCATTCCTTCTATCACTGGGCGCTGGCGCCGCCGCCTGGGATCACCGCGCTCAAGGCGTTCCTCGGGCTGGCTGCTGCTGATCGGCTGGGTCGTCTGCCTCCGCACCGCGTTCGTTGCGCTCGGCTGGCTGGGCCTGATCCTCGGGTTCGCGCTGCTCGCCGCCGGCGTGTGGCTCCTCGTCGACATGAAACTGATCGGCGCCGAAAGTCCCTCGGCGCTGGCCTGGATCGGGCTCGCGATCGTCGGCGTCGTGCTCGGCATCGGCCTCTCTTGGTCGCTGATCCGGGCGCGGGCCACCGGTCAGATCGAGGCGGAGTAGCTCAGGCAGCCTCGCCCCCGAGGTAGGCCTCGATGACCTTGGGATCGTGAGCCAGCTCGCCGGCCGGCCCGGAGAGCGTGATCGCTCCGCTTTCCATCACGTAGGCGCGGCGCGCGAGCCCGAGCGCCGCTCGGGCGTTCTGCTCGACGAGCAGGCACGTGACGCCGCTCGCGTTGATCTCCCTGATCACCTCGAAGATCAGCTGCACGACGATCGGCGCGAGCCCCATGCTCGGCTCGTCGAGCAGCAGGAGCTTCGGCCGCGACATGATCGCGCGGCCGATCGCGAGCATCTGCTGCTCGCCGCCGGAGAGCGTGCCCCCGGTCTGCGCGCGGCGCTCGCGCAGGCGTGGGAAGAGCCCGAGCACGCGCTCGCGGTCGGCATCGACTTCGCCGTCGGACCGGGCATAGGCGCCCATCGCCAGATTCTCCTCCACCGTTAGCTGCGGGAACACGCCGCGGCCCTCGGGCACCATCACCAGCCCGGCGCGCACGCGCTCGAACGCGCGTGTGCCGGCGAGATCGCGGCCGTCGTAGCGCACCGTCCCCGGCGCGGCCGGCATCAGGCCGGAGATCGCGCGGAGCGTCGACGACTTGCCCGCGCCGTTGGCGCCGATCAGACAGACGAGCTCGCCGTCCTCCACCGCGAGATCGATGCCCTTCACCGCACGGATGCCGCCGTAGCGGACCTCGAGCCCCTTTACTTCCAGCAGGCTCATCGAACTACCCTCGCGCGTCCCGCGCTCGGCCTTCGCGCTTGGGGCGGCCCGTCGAGCTCGTTGGAGTACCTTCGTGCTGCGCACTCCGGTATGAGCCCTTCGGGCGGCCGTGCGGGCTCATGCTTGCGCCGTTCCGAGATAGGCCTCGATCACCTGCGGATCGCGCTGCACGTCGGCCGGCAGGCCCTCGGCGATCCGCTCGCCGTGGTCGAGCACGAGCACCCGGTCGCAGACCCCCATTACCAGCCGCACGTCGTGCTCGATGAGGAGGATTGTGACGCCGTCGCGCCGGATCGCATCGAGCAGGGTTCGGAGCAGACGCGTCTCGGACGCGTTCATGCCCGCGGCCGGCTCGTCGAGCGCGAGGAGCTTCGGATCGGTGGCGAGCGCGCGCGCGATCTCGAGCCGGCGCTGGTCGCCGTAGGGGAGGCTGCCGGCCGCATCGTTCGCCCGCGCAGCGATGCCCACGTAATCGAGCAGCTCCGCGGCGCGGCGCTCGATCGCGCGCTCCTCGTCGATCGCCGCGCGGTGGCGCAGGATCGCCCCGACGACACCGGTGCGGGTGCGCACGTGGCGGCCGATCATCACGTTCTCGAGCGCCGAGAGGTTCGCGAAGAGCCGGATGTTCTGGAAGGTGCGCGCGATCCCGCGTGCGGCGACCTCGTGCGCCTTCAGGCCGGCGAGCGACGCGCCGTCGAAGACGAAGCCGCCGCCATCCGGGGCGTAGATCCCGGTGAGAAGGTTGAAGAGCGTCGTCTTTCCGGCGCCGTTCGGCCCGATCAGCCCGTAGATGGCGCCGCGCTCGATCGCGAAGCTCACGTCGGTGAGCGCCTGGACGCCGCCGAAGCGCCGGGTGAGCTTGCGTGCGTCGAGGAGGGCGGCCACGCGGTCAGTCCTGCTGTCAATCCCGCCGTCAGTCCCGCCGGCTGCCGGCGAGCTCGCGCTTCCGCACCGCCGAGGGCCATAGCCCGCCGGGCCGCAGGATCATGATCAGCACCAGCGCAAGCCCGAAGATGAGCATGCGGATCACCTCCGGCTCGATGATCATCCGCCCGAACAGCTGGCGCTGGAGCGGCTCGACCGTGAACCGCAGAATCTCGGGCACGAATGAGAGCAACACCGCGCCGAGGATCACGCCCCAGATGTTACCCATGCCGCCGAGCACCACCATCGCGAGCACCATGACCGACTCGACCAGCACGAAGCTCTCCGGGCTGATGAAGGTCTGGATCGCCGAGAACATGCCGCCCGCAACGCCGCCGAAGCAGGCGCCCATGGCGAAGGCGAGCAGCTTCACGTTCGTGGTGTTGATGCCCATCGCGCGCGCCGCGATCTCGTCCTCGCGGATCGCCTCCCAGGCGCGGCCGATGCGCGAGTTCTGCAGGCGCACGTTGATGAAGATCACCGCGATGACCATGACGAGCAGCAGGTAGTAGTACTTGATCGGGCCCGTGAACGCGAGCGCGCCGACGGTGTCGGTCTTGCCGAAGTCGATGCCGTCGATGCGGACCGGGTCGATCCGTGCGATCCCGCGCGGGCCGTTGGTGATGTTGAGCGGCTGGTCGAGATTGTTGAGGAAAATGCGGATGATCTCGCCGAAGCCGAGCGTTACGATCGCGAGATAGTCGCCGCGGAGCTTCAGCGTCGGCGCGCCGAGCGCGATGCCGAAGAGCGCCGCCACGGCCGCGCCGATCGGCAGGATCGCCCAGAACGGCAGGTGCAGGTTGAAGTGCGGCGACGCGAGCAGCGCGTAGACGTACGCGCCGACGGCGTAGAACGCGATGTAGCCGAGATCCAGCAGCCCGGCGAAGCCGACGACGATGTTGAGGCCGAGCGCGAGGAAGATGTAGAGGATCGCGAGATTCGTGATCCGTACCCAGGTCGTGCCCAGGTTGGCGGTGAGCGCGAACGGCAGCAGGGCAAGCGCGATCGCGATCAGCGCGACGCCCGTCCAGAGCGCCGCCGGGTGCTTCTTCCAGCGGGCGAGCGACTCGTCGATCATGACTTTAGGCGCGGTCGCCCACGCGCTCGCCGAGCAGCCCCTGGGGCCGGAAGACGAGCACGAGGATCAGCACGATGAAGGCGAACACGTCCTGGTAGTTGGAGCCGAATACGTTCCCGGTGAAATCGCCGATATAGCCGGCGCCGAGCGCTTCCACGACCCCGAGCAGAATGCCGCCGAGCATCGCCCCGGGGAGGTTGCCGATGCCGCCGAGCACCGCCGCGCAGAACGCCTTGAGACCGAGCGGCGCGCCCATCGTGTAGTGCGCGATGCCGTAGTAGCTCGCGACCATCACGCCGGCGACCGCGGCCATCGCCGCGCCGATCACGAACGTCGCGGCGATGATCCGGTTCGAATCGATGCCCATGAGCCCGGCGACCTGCTGGTTCTGCGCCGTCGCGCGCATCGCGGCGCCGAGCTTCGTGCGGTACACCATCAGCGCGAGCCCGGCCATCATCGCCGTGGAAATGACGAGGATCGCGATCTGCACGTTGGTGATGGTCGCGCCGCCGACATCGTAGGACACCGACTTGACGACCTGCGGGAACGCGAGCGGGTTGCGGCTCCAGATCATCATCGCGACGTGCTGCAGGATGATCGAAATGCCGATCGCGGTGATGAGCGGCGCGAGGCGCGGGGCGCCGCGCAACGGGCGGTACGCGATGCGCTCCATCGCGTAGCCGAGCGCCATGCACACCGGGATCGCGCAACCGGCCGCTACCAGCACGACGACAAACGGCGGTAGTCCGGCGGGCACCAGAGCGACGATCACGCTGAAGGCGACCATCGCGCCGATCATCACCACCTCGCCGTGCGCGAAGTTGATGAGCTGGATGATGCCGTAGACCATCGTGTAGCCGAGGGCGACGACGGCATACACCGCGCCGAGGGTGAGGCCGTTGATGACCTGCTGGATGAAGATGTCCACGCCGCTTCCCTCCGCCCGGACGGGGGGAAGGTAACACGGGCGTAGGGGGTAAAGAAAAAAGCCGGCTCACGCCGGCTTTTTCCTGGCTCCGGCGTTCGCCGGGGCGACCTCGCTCGTGGCCGCGAAGCGGCCGATACGCGAGGTCACTTCTTCATCGCGTCCGCCGCCGATTTCGTCGCATCGCCGGTCGCCTTGGCCGCGCTGTCGGCGGCTTTCGCCGCCGAATCGACCGCCGCTTTGGCAGCGTCGCCCGCCGCGGTGACCGCGCCGGTCAGCATCTGCAGAAAGTCGTTGTAGGCAAGGGTCTTTCCGCCCTTGACGATCGCCGTCGGCTCGAGCTTGCCGCCCTTCATGCTGAAGATCGTGATCTCGGCGTCCTTGCGGTCGCCCTTGTCGTCGAAAGCGATCGGGCCGGTGGCACCGTTGAAGCTGATCTTCGCGAGCTCCGGCAGGTATTTCGCCGGGTCGGGCGAGTTGGCCTTCTTCATCGCCTCGATCAGCAGATTCGCACCGTCGTAGGTGAACGGCGCGTAGATGATCGGGTCGACGTTGTACTTGGCCTTGTACGCCTCGAGGAACTTCTTGCTCGCGGCCTGCGGCGGGATGCCGGCCTGCGAGCAGAGGAGGCCCTCGGCCGCAGTGTCGCCGGCGAGCTTGCGCATCTCGTCGGTGCAGGCGCCGTCGCCGAACGAGAATATCGCCTTGATGCCGAGCTCGCGGCCCTGCTTGAGCAGCGGGCCGCCGGTCGCGTCCATGCCGCCGTAGAACACGGCGTCGGGGCTGCGGCCTTTGAGCTTGGTCAGCACCGCCTTCCAATCGGTGGTCTTGTCGGTGCCTTTCTCGCGGGCGAGCACCTTCACGCCCGCCGCTTTCAGCGTCTTCTCGACCTCGTCGGCAAGGCCGGCGCCATACGCGGTCGCGTCGTCGATGATCGCCACCGTCTTCGGCTTCGCGTTGGTCGCGAGATAGTTCGCGATCGCCGGGCCCTGCTGGTCGTCGCGGCCGACGACGCGGAACTGGACCTTGAAGCCCTGCTCGGTGAGCTTCGGGTTCGTAGCCGAGCCGGAGATCACCGGTATGCCGGCCTGGTTGTAGATCGTCGACGCCGGGATCGAGGTCCCCGAGTTCAAGTGGCCGACGACGCCCGCGACCTTCGCGTCAACGAGCTTCTGCGCCACCGTCGTCCCGACTTTGGGATCGGCTTGGTCGTCTTCGGCGACGAGGACGAACTTCGCCTCCTTGCCGTCGATCATGATCTTGGCCGCGTTCGCCTGCTCGACCGCAAGCCGCGCGCCGTTCTCGTTGTCCTTGCCGAGATGGGCGATGCCGCCGGTGAGCGGTCCGACGTGCCCGATCATGATCGTGATGCCGGGGGGGGAAGGCGGGGGCGCAGCGGCGGCGGTCTTCGGTGCCTCGGCCGCTTTCTTGGGTTCTTCCTGACCGCACGCCACGAGGCCGAGCGCAGCGGCGACGGCGAGCGCAAGCGGGGCGATTCGAGTGTTCATGTTGTCCTCCGGATGGGGATTGGGGTAGGGAGCGGGAAGCGCGAAATTATCCGGACGGCTTCGCCGGCTTGTCAATCTAACCTAGTCGGGGATTTCGGGTCGCCAGGGGGCCGGCCCGTGAGCGTCGCAGGGTTGCGACGCTCAATCGGCACAGTTATCGCGGCGCCTCGGGCGCCGTGATCACTACTTCTGGGCGAGGATCCACTTCACCATCGCGTTCAGGTCGGCATCGGACACGCTTGCGTTCGGCGGCATCGGGATCTGGCCCCACGCGCCCACGCCGCCCTTTTTGACCTTCTCGACGAGCTTCGCCTGAGCGTCCTTCTGGCCGCCGTACTTCTTCGCGATTTCCTTGTAGGGCGGCCCGACCAGCGGCTTGTCCACCGCGTGGCACGAGAGACAGGCGTATTTCTTGAGCAGATCGTCCACATTCTGTGCGCGCGCGGGCGTCGCGGCGAACGCGGCAAGCGCTGCAGCGGCGAGGGCCGGTACAAATGCCTTCATTCGACCTCCTGGTGGCTCGGGACAGCTCGCCGGAGCGGCGATGCTACTTGATTCCGCTCGCTTCCAGCAGCGGGCGCAGCGCATCGATCCGCGACACCGGCTCGAGGCAAGTAACGCCCCGGCACACGTACGCGTTGACCCGCCCGGCGGCCACCGGCTTGTCGAGGCCGGCCGGCAGATTCCTCTCCGCGCCGTCGATTCCCACCAGCACGCTATGCGGCCGGAACCCGGGGGCAAGCGCCTTCAGCCACGGCCGCATGTGCGGCGTCGGCCCGCGCAGCACGATCACGGTCGGCGGCGCGAGCTGCTCCTCCAGCGCGATCGCCAGCGCGGCGAACCCGCCCGGATGGCGCTGCATCGCGGGTTGGAACGCGGCGACGGCACGGCGCGCGGCGTCGAGATAGCGCGCGTCCCCGGTGAGGTGCCCGAGGCGTCCGAGCGCGAACGCAGCGACGCCGTTCCCTGAAGGCGTCGCGTTGTCGTGCCCGGGTTTCGTGCGGTTGATCAGCCGCTCGTGATCGTGGCTGGTGAAGAAGAAGCCGCCGCCTTCCGTGTCCTCGAAACGCGCCAGCAACCGCTCGGCGAGCTCGAGCGCGAACGCGAGATCGGCACCGCGAAAATCGGTCTGCAGCAGCTCCAGCACCGCATCGAGGAGGAAGGCGTAGTCGTCGAGGTAGGCGTTGAGATGCGCGCGGCCGTCCTTGTACGTCGCGAACAGCGCGCCGTCCTGCCACATCGTGGCGCGGAGAAACGTGAGCGCGCGGCGGGCCGAGTCGAGCCAGTCATCGCGGCCGAACACCGCGGCGGCGCGCGCCATGCCGCGGATCATCAGCGCGTTCCAGCTCACGAGGATCTTCTCGTCGCGGCCGGGCCGCACGCGCGGTGCGCGCGCGATGAAGAGCTTCTGCCGCGCCGTATCCAGCAGCTCCGCGCACTCCTCCTCGCCGCGGCCGAGCCCCGCGGCGACGACCCGGAGCGGCACGGCGACGGCGAGGTGCCAGTGTCTGCCCTCGAAATTCGCCTGGCCGTCGAGGCCGTAGTGCGGCGCGACGACGGCGTACTCCTCGGGCGTCAGCAGCCGCGCGACCTCGCCCGGCGTCCAGACGTAGAACTTGCCCTCCTCGTGCTCGGAGTCCGCGTCGAGCGACGAGTAGTAGCCGCCTTCCGGCGACTGCATCTCGCGCATCGTCCACTCCGCGGTCTCCCCGGCAACGCGGGCGAAAAGCGGCTTCCCGGTCGCCGCCCAGCCCTCGGCGTAGAGCCGCAGCAGCGGGCCGTTGTCGTAGAGCATTTTCTCGAAGTGGGGGATGGTCCAGGTCGCATCCACAGAGTAGCGGCAGAAGCCGCCGCCGAGCTGGTCGTAGATCCCGCCCTCTGCCATGCGCTCGAGGGTGAACACCGCGACGTGCAGCGCCTGCTTGTCGCCGGTCGCGGCGTAGCGCCGGAGCGCGAGCTCGAGATCGGTCGGGTGCGGAAACTTCGGCGCGCCGCCGAACCCGCCGTGCCCGGCGTCGAAGCTCTGCTTGAGCGCCCCGATCGCCTCCGCAATCACCTCGCCGGAGAGCGCTTCGCCGGGCGCGCCGCCGTCCTGGCGCATGCGCTCGAACGCGACCGCGATCGACTCGTTCTGACGCGCGATGTCGCGCTTGTGCTCGCGGTAGTAGCGGGCAACCTTCTGGAGCAACTCCGGAAAGGCCGGCATGCCGTAGCGCGCGGTCTTCGGAAAGTACGTGCCGACGAAGTACGGCATCTGCGCCGGCGTGAGGAACGCGGTGAGCGGCCAGCCGCCGCCGCGCTGGTTGAACATCTGGTGCGCGGCCTGATAGATCTGGTCGAGGTCGGGGCGCTCCTC
This sequence comes from uncultured beta proteobacterium, assembly GCA_963754305.1. Taxonomy (GTDB): domain Bacteria; phylum Pseudomonadota; class Gammaproteobacteria; order Burkholderiales; family SG8-39; genus DATEDA01. Next base: position 34,374 of record CAVWFR010000050.1, read on the forward strand.
GCGGTCGACCTTCACGTTCACGAATAGCGCGTTCATCACCCCCGCGATCGCCGGATCCTCGAACGACTCGTGCGCCATCACGTGGCACCAGTGGCAGGCCGAATAGCCGACCGAGAGCAGGATCGGCTTGTCCTCGGCGCGGGCGCGCGCGAGCGCCTCGTCCCCCCACGCGTACCAGTCGACGGGGTTGTCGGCGTGCTGCTGCAGATAGGGACTGGTTTCGCGGGCGAGGCGATTGGCCATCGCGCATTATCGCCGCATCGCCTGCACGCCGACGATGCGCACGCCCGACGCGGGAGCCTCGACCGCCGTGACCAGCGCCGCGACCATCTGCCCGACGGTGACGAGCCCCAGCCGTTGCGCCGTCTCGCGCGTCGCCGGCAGCCGCTCGGCGAGCCAATACGCAGGTACGAGCGCGTAAGGCCACCAGTGCCCCGGACCGAGGACGTACCAGGGCCGGAGGATGGTCGCGTTCAGCCCGCTCGCGCGGAGCGCCGCCTCGGCCTCGGCGCGCACCTCGAGATAGGCGCGCATCACCGGCGCCGGCTGCGCGACGCTGACGTAGACGAAGTGCCGGATGCCTGCTTGCGCCGCCGCATAGATTGCCGCACGCGCGGACGCGAGATCGATCGTCCTGAACTGCGCCGCCTTGGCGGGACTGGGATGCGGCACGCCGACGAGCTGCACGAACGTGTCGGCGGGCGGAACCGCCGCGGCATAGGTCGCCGCTTCGAGCGCATCCCCAAGCACCGGCTCGCAGCCTCCGGGTAGCTTCACCGCGGACGACGGGCGCGCGAGCGCGCGCACACGATGGCCGCGCGCAACGAGCGCGGCGGCGAGCCGCGACCCGATGTAACCGGTGCCGCCGGTGAGGAAGATATGACGAGACGTCATCGGCAACGTTACGATGCGGGGCCGCGGACGGATGATGCGCGCCCTTCGCGCATAGGCAATCTCCTCTGTCGCCCCGGCAGCCGCAAAATCGCACCCCGGTGCGTACGCAAAACTCACCTTTCTACTGCGCTTTTTGCGTATGATTCGGCATGCCCCGCCTGGAGCAACTTGTCGATGATCGGCTTGCCGCCGGCCGTGCCTACTTCAGGCGCGAGGATGCCCTCGCGCAAGGTATGGCAGCACGATCGCTCGCTGGGGCCGTCACGCGCTTGATCAAGAAGGGAAGGCTCGCCAATCCTCGGCACGGCTTCTACCTGATCCTGCGTCCTGAAGATCGCATCGCGGGCGCGCCTGATCCGGCCCAATGGATCGACCCGCTCATGAAGCACCAAGACCTGGACTACCGCGTCTCGCTGCTGCGGGCGGCGGCATTCCACGGTTCTTCGCACCAGGCTGCGATGGTCTTCCAGGTGGTCGCACCGAGACAGCTGCGCGAACTTATGCTCGGGCGCCACCGCATCCAGTTCCTGTACCAAACGCCGCGCGACTTCGAAGCGTGCAATCGGGCAGAGCTGCTCGATGCCATCAAAACGCCCGCCGGCTTTGCGAAGGTGGCAGGCGCGGAGCTGACACTGTTGGATTGCGTCCGCTACATGCACCGCGCCGGCGGAATCAATGGGGTGGCGCAGATCGTGAAAGACATCGGCAGCAGCGCGGACCCTCGCAAGCTCGCCAAAGCCGCCGCTAGCTACGAAGGCGCGTCCGTGCGTCGCCTGGGCTATCTGCTTGAACTGTCGGGCCATGCGCGACAGGCCAATGCTCTGGAGCCTTTTGTCAGGAGTGCAAAGAGCTTTGCGCCCCTCGATCCGGCTGCAAAGGCGTTCGTGGCCGCATTGGCAGACGCGTCCGGCAAAGACCAGAAATGGAAGCTCGAAGTGAATGAGTTGGTCGAGGTGGATGCGTGATCCCATTCGCGTACACCCAAGCCTGGCGCTCGAACGCGCCCTGGCCGACCAACGCACAGGTCGAGCAGGACCTGATCATCTGCCGAGCCTTGTGCGACTTGTTCACCGCGCCGGCTCTGGCCGGCAAGATCGCGTTCCGAGGCGGTACGGCCATCCACAAGCTCTTGTTCAAGCAGCCACTGCGCTACTCAGAGGACATCGACCTGGTTCAAACGCAAGCCGAACCCATTGGCGCCACGGTGGATGCCATCCGAGCCGCCTTGTCGTGGCTTGGCAAGTGCAATCGCGAGCAAGCCGGGCACTCGATGCACCTGATCTTCAAGTTCACGCCGGAGGCAGACGACCAGGCGACGTTGAAGTTGAAGGTCGAGATCAACACGAGGGAGCACCAAAACCTGCTCGGCATCCGGCCGTACCCTTTCGAGGTCACCAACGATTGGTACAGCGGCAACGCCGAACTGATGTCGTTCGAACCGGAAGAGGTTTTCGGCACCAAGCTGCGCGCGCTGCTGCAACGGCGCAAGAGCCGCGACCTCTTCGATCTGCATCATGGGATGAAACAGCTCTCGCTCGATGCCGACAAGCTCGTCGCGTGTTTCGAGCACTACCTCTCGCTGGAAGGCCACCCAATCAGTCGTGCCGAGGCTGAGGAGCGCATGCTGAAAAAGCTGACTCGCAGCCTGATTGAAGACATCGAGCCGCTGCTGCCTGTCGGCATACGGTTCGACGAAGAGACAGCACTCGATGCCTTTGGCGGCGTGTGGACTCAGCTAATCGCTCGTTTGCGGGGCGACAGCTGGAGGCTCAGCGCCGACGCGATTGCACAGCTGCGTCCCAGATACCCTCGGCTGCTGTCATGACTCGAAATCGTTCTTGCGAAATGCCGGTTCGATGCACCGCAATCGACGCGCCTCTCGGCTGAGCGGCGACACCGGCAGAAATAGCCCACAAGAAATGAACCTCCAAGAACTTCTTGCCAACCTTGAACTGCCGATCGTCATCCGCCCCACCCGGCGGATGACCCAGGGTGAGCTTGAAACCTATCTCGACAAGGCAGCCGACATCCTGCGCGGCAACGCCGACCATTCCGAGTTTCGCGGCTACGTCTTCGCGCTGCTGTTCTATAAGCGCATCAACGACTGCTACGACGAAGAGGTCCTCACCCAGGCCGATGCGCTCATCAAGGCTGGCGTGCCGCGAGACCAGGCCTTACTGCTCGCCCGCGACCCGCAGAGCCACCATTTCATCGTGCCGGAGGCCGCGGCATGGGGCGCGGTGGTGCGCACGGCGAAGGGCCAGCTCGGTCAGGCCCTGAACGACGCGATGCTTGCCATCGAGCGCGCCAATGCCCACCGGCAGAACAACTTCGACGGCATCCTCACCGGCAAGATCGACTTCAACAAGCAAGACGAGCTGCCTCGCGACAAGCTGGTCAACCTGATCAACCACTTCGGCAGCCAGACCTTCGACCGCGCGCATGTGTCCGACGATCTGTTTGGCAACGCCTACGAGTACCTGATCCGCAACTTCGCCAGCAAAGCGGGCAAGTCCAGCGGCGAGTTCTACACCCCGGCCGAGGTGGGGTTCCTGATGGCCGAGGTGCTGCAGCCGCGGGCCGGCATGTCCATCTGCGACTGGGCCAGCGGATCGGGCGGCCTGCTGTTGCAGTGCATCCGCCACGTCAAGAAGCATGGCGGCGATGTACGTCAACTCCAGCTGCACGGGCAGGAATCCAACGTCGCCACCTACAACATCTCGCGCATCAACATGATCCTGCATGGCATCCCGGTGTGGGAGCACAAGCAGGGCGACAGCCTGCGCGACCCGCGCCACCTCACCGCCGAGAGCCGGCTCAAGCAGTTCGACCGAATCATCATGAACCCGCCGTTCTCGTTGGAGGACTGGGGTTACGACACCGTGGCGGCTGGCGACAAGTTCGGGCGGCTGTCCTACGGCATGCCGCCGACGAGCAATGGCGACTGGGCGTGGTTGCAACAGATCGCCAAATCACTGAAGGAAGCCGACCCCGATACAGGCGCCGGCGGCCAAGGCATGGTCGTGATGTCGCAAGGCGTGCTGTTCCGCGGCCAGCCCGAGCAGACTGAGGAAGAGGACGGCCAGAACCAGAAGGCCGATGCGGAGTACGTGATCCGGCGGGGTTTCATCGAGGCCGACCTGATCGAAGCCATCGTCGTGCTGCCGGGCAAGCTGTTCTACGGCAACAACGTGCCGGGCTGCCTGGTGCTGCTCAACAAGGCAAAGCCGGCGGCGCGCAAGGACAAGATCCTGATGATCTGGGCGTCGCGTCACTTCCAGAAGGGCAACCCGCAGAACCTGCTGCGGCCCTCGGACCTGATGCGCACCCTGGTGCCATGGCGTGCCTTTGGTGACCTGGAAATCTCCCGCCGCCTGGTGGCCGAGCACGAGGCACAATTGATTCTTGAAGTGGAGCAGCAGCGCGACAACCGGCTGGCCGACATCGAGGACGCCTACGGCCCCGTGTTGGAGCCTTTGCCACGGCTGGAAGCGGAACTGGCGACGCTCGATGCACTGGACCTGAAGGTGCAGTCAGTCAAGGACGCCATCGCGCACGAGCACCCCTATCTCCACCCGCTGGCCCCCTTACAGGCCGAGGTCGAACGTATCGAGGGCGAGATCGCCGCAGCCGGTCGTGGCGAGAAGGCCGCACTGAAACCAGCGCTCGTGACGCCGAAGGCCAAATTCGACGACGCACGCAAGAAGCTCATCGACGCCATCAAGGGACGCCACAAGCAGGTGGCCCGCGCGGTCAAGGACTGGGCAAGCTCAAGGAAGAACGCGATGCGCGCGAGCAGGAAGTCAAGCTCGCCGCCGAGCGAGAAATCGTCCACTTGCACGAGGCGGCCGCTGATCTGCTGCGCATCTGCGGCAGCGACGATGAGGCTCGTCGCTTTTTCACTCTAGTCGGCAGGGCCGAAATCGAAGAAAACGAGTTCAACCTCAATCTACCGCGCTACGTGGATACCTTTGATCCGGAGAAAGTGCTTCCCCTTGCTCAGGCAACAAGAAGACCTTACCCGCGCCGCTGCGGCTACTGCTTCTGCGCAGTCGCAACTGATTGAAATGCTGCGGACGATTGGTTTGGAGATTGTCCAATGACCGCTCGTGCAAGGGATGTCATCTACGACCTTCCACTCAAGCAGTTCGGCGCAGAGTGTCCATGGCCGATACGGACTCTGGGTGAAGTCGCGGATGTCCTCGGTGGCGGGACTCCTGATACGAACGTCGTGGAGCTCTGGGAGCCTCCCGAAGTACCGTGGGCCACACCAACCGATATTACTGGTACCGAAGGCAACGAGATCTTTGCGACGGAGCGCGGGATCTCAAAGGCGGGGTTGAAGCAATAGACGCTTGTTCCAGCGGACTCGGTTCTGATGACAAGCCGCGCCACTATCGGCGCAGCCAAGATCAACCGTGTGCCCATGGACGATAAATCAAGGCTTTGCCGCTCTTTGCGCGAAGGACGGATGCTCAACGGAGTATCTGTTCCATCTGCTCGACATCTTGCGTCCCACGCTGTTTCGACTGGGTGCAGGAACAACCTTTCTTGAAACCTCGCGCCGCGAAATTCGCAAGGTTCGCGTTCATCTCCCAGTGGAGGACGAACAGCGCCGTATCGCCGCCGCTCTCAAGCTTGCAGACGATTGCATCAACAACGCGAGAGCGGAATTAGAAGCAACGAGAGAGCTGAAGCGGTCGCTGATGACAATTTCTCTTTGTCAAAGGGAATGACTGAGATCAAGCGCAACCGTGAAGTTTGAGGAAAAGTCGAAGCTACGATGCTCAGATCTCATACGCTAGGACTGGCGATAATCAGGGCAGATCCGGTCGGTCCTTTCCGAGAAAGGCAGACAGCGGCACGTCACCGCTGTCTATCATCCTGATCCCCCGGGCATCCCGATACTCAACGTCAGTTGCGTGAAGGAGGGTGTCTGACAGTTCAGCCGATGTGACATATGTCGACGTACCGAAACGGAAGACGTTCAGCGACACCGGGCGCGGATGGGCGATTTCTTCGTGCTGAGAGGCAAAAATGGCAAACAGAGACTACGTTGGGAGGGCGGCTATAGCTCCGCGAAAATCGCTAACCGAAAGAAACGATCTACTCCGACAAAGCTGATTCGCCTGCGCTTCCAACGGTGAACAAGTCGCAAGAGCGCTATGTACCTTATCTCTGGCAGTCACGTGTTTTCTTGAAACTCGATTAGCAAGTCAAATAGGCTGAGACGGTAGCGGGCTTTGGATGATGAGCAAAAACGAGACATCGAAGAAAGAGATATAAAGCTGTTTAGCATGTCTAGCGATCGCTATTGGATGAGCAAGCGTGAGATAGTTTCGCTTCTAGGACACGTACAGAGGGCTCAGCTAGATGAGCACATTAACCAAGAAGGTAAAGCTGTTACAATGGAAGTAAAGCACTCCCTAGTGCATAGCCTGATGACAGGGAAGATCAGAATTACAGAGAGAGCTGTCCATGCCTGAAGTCAGAGAGGGGCTGGTCGCCTACACGGTACGTACGCTCTACAACGAGGAAAACACCGTAGAGCGCGAGATCATCGAGCACCTGAGGGCGACCAAATTGGGCTGGGCGTGGCGTTCGCGCGAGCAACGCGTGAGTACCGGCTCGACGAGCGCGACGTGCTATTGCTACCTGTGCTGCGCGAAAAACTCAAGGCGCTGAACCAGACGGTGCTGACAGACGACGCGCGCGTAGACGCCGTCATCACCAAACTACGCGGCTGCCGCGACAACGCAGCAATGGCTGGCGTGGTTGAAGGGGGGTGTCAACTACAAGTTCGACGCGGCCGAGAACGCACAGGACGTGCGGCTGAGTCGACTACGAAAACCTAGATGCCAACGATTGGTGGGTGACCAACCAGTTCCCGGTGGAGGGCCGCTCGCCCCGCCGCCCGGACATCGTGCTGCTGATCAATGGCATCCCCATCGTCGTGATCGAGGCGAAGACCGCCAGCCGCAGTAAGCCGGATTGGCGAGAGGGCGCCAAGCAACTGGGCATGTACGCCGACGAGATCGACCAGCTCTTCTACACCAACGCCTATGGCGTGGGCGTGAACGAAACCAAGATGATGTACGGCGTGCCGGGGCGGCGCTTGCAGTTCTGGCTGCAATGGCGAGACCCCTGGCCGCATGAAATTGACGAGTACGACGAGATGAAGGTCTCGTTGTACGGCCTATTCGACCGCAGCAATCTGCTGGATTTCATCCGTCACTTCATCGTCTTCGTCACCAAGGAGGGCAAGACCGAGAAGGTGGTGGTGCGCTACCAGCAGTACATGGCGGTGAAGGACATCCTGAACCGGGCTACCGACTTGACGCTGCCGGCCGAGAAGCGACGGGGACTGATCTGGCACACCCAAGGCTCGGGCAAAACGCTGACGATGATCTATGCTGCACGCAGCCTCTGGGAAGACCCAAGCTGCAGCAGCCGACCGTGATCCTGCTGGTGGACCGCGAGCAACTGGGCGACCAGATGGATCGCGAGCTGAATACCACCGGCACCGACAACGTGCACGTCGCTGAGAGCAGGCGAGACCTGGAGGCAAAGCTCACTGGCGACTATCGCGGCGTGATCCTGACCACAGTCCATCTGTTCGATGGCATGCCAAAGCAGGTGACGAAGCAGCGCGCCAACGTGATCGTGATGGCCGACGAGGCACACCGCTCGCAAGAGCGCGAACTGGGCACCTACATGCGGTCGGCGGTCGAGGGTGCGTCGATGTTCGGCTTCACCGGCACGCAGATCGAGAACGACGACCACAACACGCTCAAAGCCTGGGGCTTCGTGAAGGACGACGGCACCATCGAGCGTTACATGGGCCGGCGTATACGGTGACCGACGCCCTACGGGACGGTGTGGTCAAGCCCATCCACTGGCAGCCGCGAGTAACCGACTGGCAACTGCACGGCACCAAGCTGGATCTTGCTTTCAAGCGTGAGTTAGCCACCTACCGGAGGATGAGCAAAGCAAGCTGACCACCGAAGGGGCACGGCTCGATGCGCTGCTGTTCCATCCCACCCGCATCAGCGAGATTGCCGATGATGTCGTCACGCACTTTATCGAACACGTCCGCCCCAATAGCTTCAAGGGCATGCTGGTTTGCAAAGACAAGGAGGCAGCAAGCTCTACACGGCAGCGCTGCGCGAACGCTTGGGTGCTGACGTGGTGATGCCCGTGATCTCCGAGGCGCCGCAGAACGACCCAGAGGACATACAGGGCCTGTACTTGGGCGAGGCGAAGCGCAAGAAGCTGCTCAATGAGTTCCTGATCTCAGCGCAGTACGAGCAGGACGAACACCGCGACAAAGCCCTCCGCAAGGTCAAATTCTGGTGGTTTGCGACATGTTGTTGACTGGCTTCGACGCCCCGATCCTGCAGGCGCTGTACCTGGACAAGAAGTTCTGAACCACTCGCTGCTGCAGACCATTGCGCGGGTGAATCGGCCGTACAACGACCTCAAGGGACACGGTCTCGTCCTCGACTACTACGGCATCTTCGACCACCTGAACGAGGCGCTCAACTACCGGCCGGATGAACTGGGCGACGTGGCGTTCCCGTTCGACACCATCCGCGAGCACTACCGCAAGACCTTTCATCAGATCTGGGACTTGTTTCCGCAAGACACCGTGCCGCGAGATGGCTCGCACGACGCCTTCATCACGGCGATGAAAATCCTGCGCGATGTGGAGGGCGCTGAAAAGCAGTTCGACGGCGGCTATCGCAACCTGCGCGTGCTGTATGAGGCTCTGCAGCCCGACGAGCAGTTGCGCGACTACGTGCGGCCCTACGCGTGGCTGACCAAGCTGTACATCCTTTACCGGAAGAAGTTCTATCCGGATGCGAGCAAGAGCGTAGAGGCGACCGAAGCGGATGCTGCACGGACTAGCGAACTGATCCGCGAGCACATCGATGTGGACGAACTGGAAACCGAGTTCCCGACCTATGTGCTGGACGAGCACTTACTCACCAAGCTGAAGGACAAGAAGCCGGACGCCAAAGCGCTAGACATAGAGGCCATGCTGTCTGCCGAGCTGCGCATCCGTTTGGATCAGGACGAGGCATTCTGCTCGCTGTCCGAGAAGCTGCAGCGTTTGATCGATGAGAAGAGGGCAGGCACTTTGGCTGGGCTTGCACTGATCGAAGAGTTGGAAAAACTTACTGAGGCAGTGCGCGCTGCAGTCGAAGAGGCGAATCGCCCGGTCGCGCAACAACTGGCCCTGAAGGTCAAGGCGCGCAACGCAGCAATTGCGGATGCGCTTGCGGCTGATGTCGCCGCCGCCACGCTCGAAGTGGCGAATCGGCACTGCTTCCCAGGGTGGTGGGCCAGCAGCACAATTGATCCCGACCTCACTCGTGAACTTCTGATGATGGTCGCCACGCGCTTCTCCAGTGCCGGATTACTTGCTGACGACGCAATGGGTTTCATCGGGGCGCTGGTGCAATCCCTCAAGCGGCGGCACTACAGACCGCATAGCGCAGAAGGTACAGGCCACGATGGCAGCACTGACTGACGGTGGGGTACGTGCTCGCTTGGACTTGCCAAGCGGCAGGCGGCTGGACTACGAGATTCGCTTCTCTGAGCGCGCGCGCTCGGCGCGTCTGCGCATGGGTGTCCGCGAGGGGTTGGTGGTCGTGGTTCCAAAGGGTCTGAAGCGAGAGAGAGTTCTGCAGTTGGTATCGAGCAAGGCGGAATGGATCTCGGCGCGGTTGGCAGAGTTCGATGCAGTGCGCCACCTGGTCAGCAGGCCGTCGCCGGTCAGGCCGCAGGCCTTTGATCTGCCGGGGCTCGGGGAGTGCTGGCGGGTCGAGTACCGTTCGACCCGCAGCCAAACCGTTGGCGCCCGAACCGATCAGCGGGAACGCATCGTCGTCTCCGGCGCGATCGACAACGCCCAAGCCTGCCAAGCTGCACTTCGCAGGTGGTTGGCTCGCCATGCCACAGCAACGCTGCCACCGTGGTTAAACAATGTGGCTCAGCAGAGCGATCTGAAACCCGCGGGACTTTCCATCAAGAACCAGCGCACGCGGTGGGGCAGTTGCGCCCCCAGCGGGCGTATCAGCTTGAACTGCAAGCTGCTGTTCCTTCCGCGCGAGCTGGTGCGATATGTAATGGTCCATGAGCTTTGCCACCTCGTGGAACCTAATCACTCAAGCCGTTTCTGGATGTATTTGCGTCAAGCAGATCGCGCTGCTTACGCCCATCACGGAATGATGCGTGATGCTTGGAAGCTTGTGCCCGGCTGGGCTCAACGGGGATCTGGTGTGGTGCTATGAGCGCACTGGGGCCGCGTTATCAACTTGTCCACGTACGCGGTAAACGCTCGCGCTACCGGTGACCTTGCTCTCGACTGCCATGCTCCGGCTTCCACTCCGATCGCTCGCCCTCGTGGCCGCGTTAGCCGCCGCGGCCGCCGTGCACGCTGCCGAGATCAGGCTGGAAACCCGGCCGATGACGCTCGCCGAGAACGCGACCGAGGTCGACCTGTATCTGCCCGACGCGGCGCCGCGCGGTCTCGCGGTGATCGCGCACGGGTTCACGCGGTCGCGCGGACGGCACGCCGTCCTCGCGCGCGCGCTCGCCGGCGAAGGCTTCCTGGTCGCGGTGCCCGACCTGCCGTATTGGACCCGCCATCACGGCAACGCGGAGGCGATCGTGGATCTCGTCGGGCTGCTCGAGCCGGAACGCGGACTCGACTCGCTGCCGGTGGTGCTGATCGGCACCTCGGCCGGCGGGCTCGCATCGCTGCTCGCGACCGGGCGCGTGCCGCGCCTCGCGCTGTGGGTCGGCCTCGACCCGGTCGACACGTTCGGTATCGGCGAGGACGCGGCGCGCAAGCTCGCCGCCCCCGCGGTGGTGCTGCGCGCGCCGGCCGGCGCCTGCAACGTCGGCGGCAGCGCGAAGCGGATCGCCGGCTGGCTCGCCAACCGGCGCGCGGCGCTGCGCATCGACGGCGCCTCGCACTGCGATTTCGAGGACACCACCAACTGGCGCTGCGAATCGACCTGCGGGCCGGCCGATCCGGCGCGCCAGGCGCTCGTCGTCGAGGAAGCCGTAAAGGCGGTGCGGGAGGCCGTCCCGCGCGCCGACGAGTGAGCGCCCGCTTACCGCGCTGACGCCCCCTGGAGCGCCCGCCAGACGCGCTCGCGGCTCGTCGGCATGTCGAGCGACGGCGCACCGGCTTGCGCCAGCGCGTCGACCACGGCATTCACCACCGCCGGCAGGGCGCCGACGTTGCCTGCCTCGCCCGCACCCTTCGCGCCGAGCGGGTTGAGCGGCGTCGGGGCGGGATTGGCCGTCACCTCGATCGCGCACAGGTCGTCGGCGCGCGGCATGCAGTAGTCCATGAACGACGCCGACAGCAGCTGACCCGACTCCGGGTCGTAGACCACCTGCTCCATCAACGCCTGGCCGACGCCCTGCGCCACGCCGCCGTGGATCTGGCCCTTGAGCGTGAGCGGGTTGATCACCGTTCCGACATCGTCCACGACGGTATACGCGACGAGCGCCGTCTCACCCGTCTCGGGATCGATCTCCACCTCGCACACGTGGCAGCTCTCAGGGTAGGTGAAGGCGGTGGGCGCGAACGTGCCGCTCTCGTAGAAACCGGGCTCGACGCCGGGCGGCAAGCGGTCGTGGCTGAACGCCGCTTTCGCCACCTCCTTGAGCGAGACCGCGCGATCGGTGCCGGCGACGGCGAAGCGGCCGTCGGCGAACTCGAGGTCGGGCTCGGCCGCCTCGAGCAGATGGGCGGCGATCCGCTTGCCCTTCGCGATGACTTTGTCCGCCGCGACCAGGAGCGCGCTGCCGCCGATCGCCGCCGTCCGCGAGCCGAACGAGCCGATGCCGAACGCCACCTTGTCGGTGTCGCCCTCGATGTAGCGGATGTCCTCCGGCGCGAGCCCGAGGCGCGCGTGCGCGATCTGCTTGAACATCGTCTCGTGCCCCTGCCCCTGGCTCTTGGAGCCGAGCAACACCGTCGCCGTCCCGCTCGGATCGAACCGGATTTCGGCGTACTCGAGACCCGGCCCCGCGGCGCGCTCGATTGCGTTGGCGAGCCCGAGCCCGAGCAGGCGGCCGCGGTTCGCCGCCGCTTCGCGCCGCGCGCCGAAGCCGGCGGAGTCGGCGGCGGCGAGCGCCTGGGCCATGTTCGCCGCGTAGTCGCCGGTGTCGTAGATCCAGCCGAACGCGTTCTTGTACGGCATCGCCGCGGCCGGGATCAGGTTCCTGCGCCGCAGTTCGGCCGGGTCATACCGTAGCTCGCGCGCCGCATCGTCGATGAGACGCTCGATCACGTACGTCGACTCGGGGCGCCCGTTGCCGCGGTAGGGCGCAGTCGGACTCGAGTTGGTCAGGACGCAAAGCACTTGCGCATGCGCGACCGGGATCGTATACACGCCGGCGAACGTGCCGATGTGGCTGAAGGTGCCGAGCAGGTTGCGCTCCGACGAGATGTAGGCACCCACGTTCGCCGTGGTCCGCACGCGCAGGCCGAGGAACTTGCCGTCGGCGTCGAGCGCGAGCTCGGCCTCGCTGATCCGGTCGCGCGCATGCTCGTCGGCGAGAATCGCTTCGCTCCGCTCGCACGCCCATTTCACCGGCCGGCCGAGCTTCTTCGCCGCCCACAGGACGAGGCGGTGCTCCACGTAGGCCCAGCCCTTCGCGCCGAAGCTGCCGCCGACGTCGCCGGCGACGACGCGGATCGAGGTCTCGGGGATGCGGAAGATGTCGACCGCGAGCACGTTGCGCACCCGGTGCGGGTACTGGACGTCGGCATAGAGCGTGTAGCGATCCTCGCCCGCGTCGTAATCGCCGATCGCCCCGCGCGGCTCGATGAACTGGGCATGCACGCGGGTGATGACGTAGCGCCGCCGTACGACATGCGCCGCCCGCGCGAAGGCGGCATCGGTCGCCGCCCGATCGCCCATCTCGAACACGTTGGAGACGTTGTCCGGGCATTCGTCCCAGACCGGCGCGCTGCCTGCGTCGGTTGCCGCGGCCGTCGCGGTGACCGAGGGCAGCGGGTCGTAATCGATCGCGATCAGCTCCGCGGCGTCCTTCGCTTGTGCCTGGGTCTCGGCGACGACCAGGACGACCGGGTCGCCGACGTAGCGCACGCGCCCGCGCGCGAGGCCGGGGTGCGCCGGCGCGAACATCGGCGAGCCGTCGGGGCGCTTGCGCTTGAGCGACATCGTGGTCGTGCCGAGACCGTCGGCGGCGACGTCGTCGCCGGTCAGGATCGCAATCACGCCCGGCGCGGCCGCGGCGGCGGCGGTGTCGATGGCGCCGAGCCGCGCATGCGCGTGCGGCGAGCGCAGGACATAGGCGTGCGCCTGGCGGGGCAGGTTCACGTCGTTGATGAAGCGTCCCTGGCCGCGGAGGAGGCGCGGGTCCTCGAACCGCTGGACGGACTGGCCGATGCCGAACTCGCCCATAGCATTCACCATGCTGCGTCGCGCCTCGTCGGGTGTATGGTTGTAGGATAACCTGCTGACTCGGGCTGTGGGTCGGCCTGCGGGGAGGTCCAATGATCGACAAGCAGACCGCGCTAGGCAACTGGGACCGGCACGTCGCGCCCAGCAAACCGTTCACGCCCGCCCAGATGGAAGCACGGATCGCCCGCTGGGGGCGGATCCCGTCGAGCGAGCGGGCGTTCGCGGACACCTGGGTGCCGGGTCACGAGCGCGTGCTCTACAACGTCATCGGCTCCGGGGTCCACGACGATCCGAACTTCAAGCCCGCGGTCGCCGCGGCGGAGAACTTCCATGTCGACTATATCGTCGCGCCGCCGGGCTGCGGCGCGGCGCTTCACTGCCACGACACCGAGGAAGTGTTTGTCGCCATCACCGGAACGTGGGCGGTCCATTGGGGCGACGAGGGCGAGCATCAGGTCGTGCTCGCGGAGCGCGACGTGATCAGCGTCCCGCCGCTCGTGATGCGGAGCTTCCGCAATCTCGACGATCGGACCCCACGCTGCTCTCGATCGGCGGCAAGCAGCCGGCCACGAATGGGCGCGAAGCTCGCCGAGGCCGCCAAGGCGCGCGGCGTCGGCTTCGATGGCGCGGGCAACTCGTCAAGCTCGACTGAGGACCGACTGGCCGGCCGTCGGTCGGCGTCATCGGCCTCGGCTCGATGGGAATGGGCGCTGCGCGCTCGCTCCTGCGCCCGGGCTTTGCGACTGATGCCTGCGACGTCCGCCGAGAGGCGCTCGACGCCTTCGCTGCCGCGGGCGGCACCGCGTGCGCGAGTCCGGCAGAGCTCGGGGCGAAATGCGAGGCGTCGCGATCTTCGTCGTGAACACCGATCAGACTGAAAGCGTGCTGTTCGGCGCGGACGGCGCGGCGGGCGCGATGGCGCGGGGAAGCATCGTGATCATGTGCGTCACTGCGCCGCCGGATTACGTCGAGCGGCTCGGCGAGCGGCTCGCCGAGCGGGGGATCCTGCTCCTCGACGCGCCCGTTTCCGGCGGCGCCGTCAAGGCCGCGGCGGGCGAGATGACGATCATGGCCTCGGGCGCGCCGGAAGTATTCGCCGCGTGCGAAGACGTGCTGGGGGCGATCGCCACCAAGGTCTACCGCCTCGGGGATCGGCCGGGCCAGGGTTCGAAGATCAAGATGATCAACCAGCTCCTCGCCGGCGTGCACATCGCGGCGATGGCGGAGGCGATGGCGCTCGGCATTCGCGCCGGCTGCGACCCGAGCGTCGTCTACGAGGTGATCTCGAACTCCGCCGGCAGCTCGTGGATGTTCCAGAACCGCGCGCCTCACATCCTCGCCGGCGACTACACCCCGCTCTCGGCGGTGAGCATCTTCGTCAAGGACCTCGGCATCGTCCTGGATTCGGCGCGCAAGCTCACGTTTCCGCTGCCGCTCACCTCCGCCGCGCACCAGATGTTTCTCGCCACCAGCGCGCACGGCCATGGCGGCGAGGACGACGCCGCGGTGATCAAGATGTTCCAGGCGCTGACCGGGATCGAGTTGCCGGGCAGACTGCAGGCGCGAAGCCGACGTGAGCGCGACGTGAGCGATTTGAGCGATCCGCTGCGGCTTCCAACCCTCGGCGCCTCCCCGAAGCTCTCCGAGCAGGTAGCGGCGGTGCTGCGCGAGCGCATCGCGCAGGGGCAGTTCGGGCCGGGTGCCCGGCTGCCCTCCGAAGCCCGGCTGGCCCGCGACTTCGGCGTGAGCCGGACGGTAGTGCGCGAGGCGATCTCGCGTCTGAAATCGGAGCAGCTGCTCGACTCGCGCCAGGGCAGCGGCGTGTTCGTGGAGGCGGCGCCGGTGCGGCCGCTGCGGCTCGATCCGCAGACCGGGCTGACCCGCGACACCGCGGTGCAGATCGTCGAGCTGCGCCGGGCGATCGAGGTCGAGGCGGCGGGGCTCGCCGCGACGCGGCACACGCCCAAGGACTTGGTGCGCATGCAGCAGGCGCTCGCCGAGCTCGAGCGCTCGGTGGCGGCCGGCGGCAGCGGCGTCGCCGAAGACCTGCGGTTCCACTATCTGATGGCGGAGGCGACCCGCAATCCTTATTACGTCGCGGTGCTCGAGTTCCTCGGCCAGTTCCTGCTCGGGACGATGCGGGCGACCCGCGCGAGCCGGCGCGACGACTTCATCGCCCAGACCGACGACGAGCACGCCGCGATCCTCGCCGCCATCTCCGCGGGCGACGCGGCGGCGGCGCGTAAGGCGGCGTCGCGGCACCTGGTCAACTCCATCAAGCGGATGGAGGCCGCCGGACCGGATTTCTGGGCGACGCAGACAACCAACGAGGGGATCGCCGCCGCGAGGGGGCGATTCTCCTGAGGTCGAGGAGCGCGGGGGGGCATGCCCTCTCGTAACTTGAACACTTCCAAGGAGGGATCATGAAGCGAAGAGCAGCACTCCAGGCGCTCGGCGCCGGTGCGGCCGCGACGGCCGGCCTGCAGTTCCCGTTCATCCGCACCGCGCGCGCGCAGGACCGCTACGCGAAGTACCGCGGCTCGACGATCGTCGTGCACTACCCGGCGCATCCGCACTACGACCAGGCGGAGAAGCTGTTCGCGGAATTCACCAAGGAAACCGGCATCAAGGTCGAGCGCGACAAGATGCAGTACCTGCGCATGAAGGACAAGCAGGTGCTCGAGATGGGCAAGCCGCAGGGCGACTACGACGTCGTGGTCGTGGTCGTGTTCTGGAAGACCGAGTACGTCGCCAAGAACTTCCTGGAGCCGCTCGAGCCGTACTTCGCCAACGCGGCGCTCGCCGATCCGGGCTACGACATCAAGGACATCATCACGCCGTACTACGAGAACGTGGGGCTGGTGGGCGGGCCCAAAATGTACCTGCCCGGTCCGGGCGCGAAGCTGTACTGCATGCCGTACGGCTCCGAGACCGGCGTGCTCGCTTATCGGGCCGATCTCCTCGAGAAGTACAAGCTCAAGCCGCCGGCGACCTATGACGAGTTGCTCGCCGCCTGCCGGCTCATCAAGGACAAGGAACCCGGCATGGGCGGTCTCACCTCGCGCGGCCAGACCGGCCACCAGGTGACTGCGGCGTGGTTGCTGCATCTGACGCCGCACGGCGGCGAGGTGTTCGACGCCAACTGGCGCGCGGCGTTCCAGAAAGAGCCGAGCATCAAGGCCGCCGAGGTGCTGAAGCAGATCGTCGACACCGGGCCGCCCGGGATTCCGAGCTACGGCTTCGGCGAGATGCAGAACGCGTTCCTCCAGGGTCAGGCGGCGTTCTACCTGGATTCGATCTCGGTCTTCGGTCCAGCGCAGGATCCGGCGAAGTCGCGCATCGTGGGGAAAGTCGGCTACACCATCCATCCCAAGGCGGTGAAGCACTCGGCGCAGACCGGCGGCTTCGGGATGTCGATCCCGAAGAACGCGAAGAACAAGGAGGCGGCGTTCCTCTTCATCCAGTGGATGACCAACAAGCAGAACGATGTGAAGGTCGCGCTGCTGGGCGGCAACGCATCGCGCTGGTCGACGCTCGACAACGCCGAAGCGCGCCAGAAGTACGCGGCCGAATTCCCCGTGTTGAAGGAGGCGCTCAAGATCGCCAACCCCGATTGGCGCCCGCTCATCCCCGAGTGGGACCACATCAGCCAGCAGATCCTCGGTATCGGCCTCGCCGACGTGATCACCGGCAAGAAGGCGCCCAAGGAAGCGCTCGCGGCGATGGTGCCGCAGGCCGAGGACGTCGTGCGCAAGGGCGGCTGGCTCAAAGGCTGAGCCATTGGTGCGCGGGTGCCGGCCGGCCCCTGCTCAGCCCCGCGTCCCTGAATATGGTTGGCGCAGCGCGCCTCGCGCGCCTGGTTCCGTACGCGTACATCGCCCCGGCCGTGGTGGTGATGGTCGCGGGGCTGGCCTATCCGATCGTCGAGGCGTTCCACCTGTCGCTGTACGACTGGGGCATGGGAACACCGTGGACGACCGCGCGGTGGATCGGGCTCGAAGCGTTTCGCGAGATGCTCGTCCACCCGCAGGTCTGGACCTCGGTCGGCGTGACGCTCGCGTTCGTCGCGATCGCGGTGGTCGCCGAGATGTGTCTCGGCATCGCGCTCGCCCTGCTGCTGGAGAAGCCGGTGCGCGGCATGCGCGCCTTCCGGACCGTCTTCGTGCTGCCGATGATGATCGCGCCGATCTGCGTCGGCCTGATCTGGCGCTATCTCTTCGATGCGCAGTTCGGACCGATCAACCATCTCGTCCGCTGGCTTGGCCTCGCGCCGCAGGCGTGGCTGGCAGAGCCGGGGCTGGCGTTTCTCGCGATGGTGGTGACCGACGTCTGGCAGTGGACGCCCTTTGTCTTCATCATGGCGCTCGCCGCGCTGCAGGGGATGGACGCCTCGCTGATCGAGGCAGCGAAGATCGACGGCGCGAGCTGGCGGCAGGTCACCTTTCTCGTCAAGCTGCCGATCATCAAGCCGATCCTGCTCGTGACCCTGCTGATGCGGATGATCGATGCCTTCCGCGGGCTCGAGGTGATCTACGTGATGACCTTCGGCGGGCCCGGGCAGGCGACCGAGCTCTTCTCGCTGCACATCTACAAGGCGGCGTTCGTCAGTCAGAAGCTCGGCTACGCCTCGGCGCTCTCGATCCTGCTGCTGGTCATGGTGACCGTGCTGGCGCTATGCGTGCTGTTGCTCTCCAATCCGCTCAAGCGCACGGAGGCGCGATAGCAATGCGCCTTAACGCGGCCCTCCACTACGCGGCGCTGATCGTGCTGTCGGCGATCTGCCTTGCGCCGGTGATCATCCTGGCGATGACCTCGTTCCGGACCGAGACGCAGATCTTCGATCCGCGCTGGTCGTGGTTCTTCGTGCCGACGCTCGCGAACTACACGGCGGTGATCCGCGACGGACACATCGACCGCTATCTCGGCAACAGCATCGCGATCTCGGTGGCGTCCACGGTACTGACGCTAGGCCTTGGCACCCTGAGCGCGTACGCTTTGGCGCGCTTCCGGTTTCTCGGCCGATCGCCGCTCTCCTACGGGACCCTGGTGCTGCGCACCATACCGCCGGCGGTCCTGGCGGTGCCCGTGTTCGTCATCTGGAGCGCGTGGGGCATCGTCGACACCCGGTCGGGTGTGGTGCTCGTTTACACCGCGCTCAACCTCCCGTTCACGATCTGGCTGATGTACGGGTTCATCGAGCAGGTGCCGGAGGAGCTCGAGGAGGCCGCGGCGATCGACGGCTGCGGGCCGTTCGAAGTGTTCTGGCGCATCATCCTGCCGCTCGTGAAGCCGGGCCTGGCCGCGGCGGCGATCTTCACGTTCCGGCTGGCGTGGAACGAGTTCATCCTGTCGTTCATCCTCACCAACCGCTACACGCGCACGCTGCCGGCGTCGATCTCGAACTACATCACCGACACCGGCGTCGAGTGGGGCAAGATCATGGCGGCAGGCGTGCTGATCGCCTTGCCGCCGCTCGTGTTCACGTTCGTGGCGGCGAAGCAGATCATCACCGGGCTGACCGCCGGCGCGGTCAAGGGTTGAGCTCGGGCGCGCCGGCAACCCTGCTACCCTCCGCACCGAGGAGACGGCGATGAGCGACCCGCACACCACTCGGGCACGGCGCGAATGATCCTCGGCTGCATCGCCGACGATTTCACCGGCGCCACCGATCTCGGGCTGATGCTCGTGCGCGCCGGCATGCGCACGGTGCAGACGATAGGCGTGCCGCGGGATCCGGGGCTCGCCGCGGACGCGGACGCCGTGGTCATCGCGCTCAAGTCGCGCACGATCCCCGCCGCCGAGGCGGTCTCGCAATCGCTCGCCGCGGCGGCGTGGCTGCGTGCCCGCGGCGCCCGGCAGCTCTACTTCAAGTATTGCTCGACCTTCGACTCGACGGCGGCCGGCAACATCGGGCCGGTGGCCGACGCCCTGCTCGACGCGCTCGGCGCCGCGTTCACCATCGCCTGTCCGGCCTTCCCGGAGAACGGCCGGACGATCTACAAGGGCCATCTCTTCGTCGGCGACGTGCTGCTCTCGGACTCGCCGATGCGGAATCATCCGCTGACGCCGATGACCGACGCGAATCTCGTCCGGGTCCTCGCGCAGCAGACGCAGCGGCAGGTCGGGCTGGTGGAGCACAAGACCGTCGCCGCCGGCGCCGGCGCGATCCGCGACCGGTTCGACGCACTGCGCGCCGCCGGCGCGGCGTACGCGATCGTCGACGCCCTCGCCGACGACGATCTCATCGCGATCGGCGCGGCGTGCGCGAACCTCGAGCTGGTGACCGCCGGCTCGGGTCTCGCGCTCGGGTTGCCGCAGAACTACTTCGCCGCCGGGCTCATCACCCCGCGCGCCGATGCGGCCGCGCTCCAGCCGGCCGGCGGGAAACCCGCGGTGCTCGCTGGCAGCTGCTCGGCCGCGACGCGCGAGCAGGTCCGGATCATGTCGCAGCGGCATCCCGCCTACGCCCTCGACGTGCTCGGCGACGTCGACCCGGCACGGATGGCGGCGCGGGCGCTCGCGGCGGTCGGCGAAGCGCTCGATGCCGGTCGGCCGTTCCTGATCTACTCCAGCGCCGAGCCGTCCAAGGTCGCGGAGATGCAGCAGGAGCTCGGGCAGGAACAGGCCGCGCAGCTGGTCGAGGAGAGCTTTCGCGCAGATCGCGCGCACGCTCGTCGCGAGCGGCGTGCGGCGGCTCGTCGTCGCCGGCGGCGAGACTTCGGGCGCGGTCGTGAAGGCGCTCGGCGTCGAAGCGCTCGCGATCGGCCCGCAGATCGACCCCGGCGTGCCGTGGACGATGAGCATCGGGCCGGCGCCGCGCCTCGCCCTCGCGCTGAAGAGCGGGAACTTCGGCGCGCCGGATTTTTTCGAGAAGGCCCTGGGGATGATGCCGTGACCGCGGAATCGAAGCTGCGGGAAGAGATCGCGCTCCTCGGCCGCTCGATCTACGAGCGCGGCCTCACGCACGGCTCGACCGGCAATATCAGCGCGAAGCTCGACGACGGCTGGCTGCTGACGCCGACCGGGTCGAACCTCGGCCGGCTCGATCCGGCGCGGCTCTCCAAGCTCGACTGGAACGGCCAGCTCCTCGCCGGCGATCAGCCGTCGAAGGAGAGCTTTCTGCATCTCGCGATGTACCAGGAGCGCGAGCGCAACGGCGCAGTGGTGCATCTCCACTCGACGCACTCGGTGGCGGTGTCGGTGCTCGCCGACGTCGACGCCGGCGATGTCCTGCCGCCGCTCACCGCTTACTACGTGATGCGCATCGGACGGCTGCCGCTCGTGCCGTACTACGCGCCGGGCGACCTGAAGCTCGCCGACGCGGTACGCGGGTTCGCCGGGAAGCATCACGCCGTGCTGCTCGCCAACCACGGCCCGGTCGTCGCCGGCAGCACGCTCGCCGCCGCCGCCGACGCGGTCGAGGAGCTGGAGGCGACGGCGAAGCTGTTCCTCATGCTCCGCGGCGAGAAAGCGCGCCTGCTCACGCCGGAGCAGGTGGCGGAGCTGCGGGCGAAGTTCCCGGCCTGAGTCGCGCGACCGTGGCGCGCTGGAGCCCGTTCTCCCCGTTCGCGCGCACGTGGCCGAAGGTCACGCCCGAGAGCCTGCGCGCCGACCTGCTGG
Source organism: uncultured beta proteobacterium (assembly GCA_963754305.1). GTDB lineage: Bacteria > Pseudomonadota > Gammaproteobacteria > Burkholderiales > SG8-39 > DATEDA01. Next base: position 55,343 of record CAVWFR010000050.1, read on the forward strand.
CGGGGCTGATCGGCGCGATCGTGGTGCTGCCGCAGGGCATCGCGTACGCGACGCTGCTCGGGCTGCCGCCGGAGTATGGCCTCTACTGCGCGATGGTGCCGACTGCCATTGCGGCGCTCTTCGGATCGTCGTGGCATTCGATCTCCGGCCCGACCAACGCGATCTCGCTGGTGGTGTTCGCGACGCTGTCGCCGATCGTCGCGCCCGGCTCCCCGGAGTACCTCCAGGCGGTGCTCACGCTGGCGTTCATCGTCGGCGTCGCGCTGCTCGCGGTCGGGCTGTTCCGGCTCGGCGCAGTGGCGAACTTCATCTCGCACACCGTCGTGGTCGCGTTCTCGACCGGCGTGGGGATCCTGATCGCGACCACCCAGCTCGGCGAGCTGTTCGGGATGACGATCCCGCGCGGCGCGTTCCTGAAGACCTGGCAGTACTTCCTGACCCATCTCGCCGAGATCGGCATGTACCCGACGCTGGTCGCGGCGATCACGATCGCGGTCGGGCTTGCTTCCCAGCGGTTCATCAAGCGCGTCCCCTACCCGCTGGTCGCAGTCGTGGCGGGCGGCCTGGCGGCGTTTGGGCTCAACGTCGCGGTCGGCGTCGACGTCACCGGCATCCGGACGCTCGGCCCGCTGCCCGGCGCGCTGCCGCCGCTTTCCTATCCCACCTTTCAGCTCGACCTCATCCAGCCGATCGCCGGCGTCGCGGTCGCGGTCACCGCGCTATGTCTGATCGAGTCGATCTCGGTGGCGCGGTCGATCGCGGTTCGCTCGGGCCAGCGGCTCGACGCCAACCGCGAGTTCGTCGGGCAGGGGTTGTCCAACCTCGCCGCGAGCTTCTTCTCCGGCTTCCCGTCGTGCGGCTCGTTCAACCGCTCAATGGCGAACTACGAAGCCGGCGCGAAGACGCCGCTCGCCGCGGTGGCCGCCGCGGCGTTCCTGGTGCTGATCGTGCTCGCCGTGGCGCCGCTCGTCGCGTACCTGCCTTACGCGGCGATGGCCGGCGTGCTGGTCATGATCGCGTGGCGGCTGGTCGACCTCGAGCAGATGCGGCACATCGTGCACGCCCGGGGCGGCGAGGCGACGGTGCTCGGCGTGACGGTCGCCGCGACCTTGCTGATGAATCTCGACGTCGCGATCCTCTTCGGCGTGCTGCTGTCGCTCGGCATCTACGTCTACAAGACCTCGCAGCCGCGATTCGTGCCGGTCGTGCCCGACCCGCTCGCCGAGACGCGAAAGTCGGTGGAGCTGCACGCGGGCCTCGACGAATGCCCGCAGCTGAAGCTGGTGCGGCTCGAAGGCGGGCTCTACTTCGGTGCGGTCGATCACGCGGAGCAGGTGCTCGACCGGCTCCACGCCGAGCACCCGGAACAGAAGCATCTGCTGCTGCTGTGCAAGGGCGTCAACTACGTCGATCTCGCCGGCGGCGAGGTGCTCGCCGCCGAAGCACTCCGGCGGCGCGCGGAGCGCGGCGGCCTCTACCTCCACGGCCTCCGGCCGCCGATCCGCGAGCGCCTCGTCCGAACCGGCCACCTGGCGGTGATCGGCAAGGAGAACGTGTTCGAGACCAAGTACCACGCGATCAAGACGATCTTCGCAGGTCTCGACCGGGAGATCTGCGCGCGCTGCACCGTGCGCATCTTCGAGGAGTGCCAGACGCTGTCGCGTGCGCGCGACCCGGAGCGCCGCGCATGAAGACGAGCACCGAGCGCATTCTCACGACCCACGTCGGGTCGCTGCCGCGCGCGCAGACGACCCTCGACTGGCTGGTCCGGCACGAGAACGGCGAAGTCGCGCGGCTCGAAGACTTCTACGCCGCGATGGGGAACGCGGTCGGGGAGATCGTCGGCCGGCAGCGCGCCGCGGGCGTCGACGTGGTGAGCGACGGCGAGCAGAGCAAAGTCGGCTACGCCAACTATATCCGGCACCGGCTGAACGGCTTCTCCGGCGAAGCGCCGCCGCTCGTGGGCGCCGACCTCGCGGATTTCCCCGGCTTCTTCGACCGACTGAAGGCGCGGCGCAGCGCGATCAAGCTGCGCCGGCCGTGCTGTACCGGGCCGATCTCGGTCAAGGACCCGCGGCCGGTGGCGCTCGACGTCGACAACTTCAAGCGTGCGCTCGCGGCGAGCGACGCGATCGAGGGGTTCATGAACGCCGCCTCGCCGGGGGTGCTCGCGGTGTTCCAGCCCAACCGCCACTACCCGTCGCACGGCTCGTACCTGGAAGCGCTCGCGGCGGTCATGCGCGAGGAGTACGAGGCGATCGTCGATGCGGGGCTCGTGCTGCAGATCGACTGCCCGGATCTCGCGCTCGGCCGGCACCTGGCGTTCAAGGCGGCAAGCGACGACGAGTTCATGCATCGCGCCGAGGAGCAGGTCGAGGCGCTGAACCACGCGCTCGAGGGCATTCCCGCCGAACGCGTGCGCCTGCATCTCTGCTGGGGCAACTATGAGGGACCGCATCACCGCGATATCCCGCTCGCGAAGATCTTCGGCACGGTGATGAAGGCCAAGCCGCAGGCGCTCGTCTTCGAGGCGGCGAACCCGCGCCACGCGCACGAGTGGGCGGTGTTCGCGGAGCGAAAACGCGAGATCCCCGACGCTAAGATCTTGGTGCCGGGCGTGATCCAATCGACATCGAACTACATCGAGCACCCCGAGCTCATCGCCGAGCGGCTCTGCCGTTTCGCCGACATCGTCGGGCGCGAGCGGGTCATGGCGGGATCGGACTGCGGCTTCTCGACGTTCGCGGGCGACGGGCCGGTCGACCCGGAGATCTGCTACGCGAAGCTCGCGGCGATGGCGGAGGGAGCGGCAATTGCTACGAGGCGACTTTGGCGGTCGCGCGCCTCGGGTACGGTTCCTTGACCGAACGCCGCCGTTTGCCGAACCTTACGATAGGGGCCGGTGCGCGGACTTGACCGAAGATGCGCGATACATCAGCATTTGACGGATGCGTACCACCCTAGACATCGAAGAAGACGTTCTGCAGGCTGTCGAGGAGATCGCCCGGCGCGAGAAGAAAACGGCCGGTCAAGTAATCTCGGCGCTCGCACGGCACGCGCTCACCGCGCCGCGGGCAACGCAGGCCGTCCGCGAGCCGCGCCCGGTCCATGGTTTCCGCCCATTCCCCTCGCGGGGCGGCGTTGTGACCAACGAGTTGATCGATTCGTTGCGAGACGACGTACACTGATACGTACCCTGCTCGACGTCTACGTGCGCATCGCACCGCTGGACGCCGACGAAGCACGCTCTGTAGGTCTTGGCACGCGGCCGGTCCCCAGCGTAGTGAGCACCCGGCTGGCGCGCGCTCTTCTCCAGGTCGCGGCACCGGCTTTCAGCCGTCGCTGCCCTCGGTCGCAAAGAAGTCCCGCATCTCACATCCGAGCGTGTCCTCTTCGGTGTTGATGTGCGCGACGATCGAGATGTGGTTGTGGCGCGGCAGTCTTAGGAAGCGCGGCGCGTGACCGCGAGCGACGGCGATGCGATGCAGGGTTTCAGCCCCGTAGACGTCGAGCAGCGGGTTCTCGTACTCGGCGGTGGCGAGGAAAACCGGCAGTCGCGAGGCGGCAGCGTAGGTCACCGGTGAGCGCGCCTCGTACCTTGACTCGTCATCGCCGAAGTAGGCGCGCACGCCAGCGGCGTTCGGGTTGTCGGGCCGCGCGTCGGCGCGCAGCCGGCCGCTGATCAGCACGAGCCCCTTGACCGCCGGATCGGCGCGCACCGGCACGTTCGGATCCCAGGCGTAGGCCGCGACATGCGTCGCGCCCGCGGAGTGGCCGATGAGGAAGATCCGCCCGGGATCGCCGCCGTGACTAGCGGCGTGCTGCTTCGCCCATGCGACTGCGCTCGCGACGTCCTCCGCGCCGCTCGGATACTTGAACGCGGGCGCAAGCCGATACTCGACATTCAACGCAAGGCAGCCGTGGCGCGCGAAGTAGTAGGAGACGTTGGCGTAGACCTCGTCGTTCACGTCCTTGTCGCCCCGGACGAACGCGCCGCCGTGGACGAAGATCGCGACCGGCGCATTCACCGCGGCGCGCGGGCGGTAGAGGTCGAGGATCTGGCGCGGATGGTCGCCGTAAGCGAGGCCCCGGCGCACCTCGATGCCCGCCTTCGGCGCGGCGGCGAGCAGCGGACGATAGATCTCCACGACGATATCCCGGTGGTGCTGAATGTCGGTGCCCCAGACCGGGCCGATCTCGGCGAGTCGGCGGCGGTCGGGCGCAGGCAGATTGAATAGTGGCGTCAGAGAAAGCCCCCTGTTTCCTCCGGCTTTCGCCGGTGTTGCCGACCCCCTTCACCGGGGGTCATTCTTCGCGCACCCAGTCGAGGATCGGCTGCCAGAACGGCGTCTCACGCTCCGACTGCCAGTTGGGCAAGTCGAAGATCGACAGGCCCATGAATGCCGCGTTGGCGTAGAGCTGCGTATCGCGCAGCCAGCCGACGAGCGGCATGTCGTGCTCGCGAACATAGGCAATGAGCTGAGTCGCCGCGCGCGTGCGCGGGTCGACGCGCATGCCGATCACGCCGACGAAGGTCCTGTGCTTGCGCACCGCCTTCTCCTGCGCGAGCTCGGCCAGAAATTCGCGCACCGCCGCGATGTCGAACACCGACGGCATGATCGGCACCAGGACCTTGTTGGCGTCCTTGACGAGCTCGCCCAGGCGCTTGCCGTGGAGTCGGGCGGGCGAATCGAGGACGAGCCAGTCGGCGCGCCGTGGCGCCGATGCGTGCTCATCCAGGCGGATGATGCGCGGGAAATGCTCGGGCCTCAGCTTCAGCCACTCGAGCGCCGAGTGCTGGCGATCGAGGTCCCACAGGCACACGCTGTCGCCCGCTTGCGCAAGCGCGCCGGCGAGGTTCGTCGACAGCGTCGTCTTGCCGCTCCCGCCTTTCGGATTGGCGATCAATACGGACCGCACGGCCCCCTCCCGGTGGACGCGGGGATTGTTCCAGTTTTCGGGAGGGGACGGTAGTCGCGGCCGTGGCCTCTAGCCGGCGAGGGCGCGCCGCGAGCGGACGGGCCATGAACCCGCACCAGCCGCGTGCTTCGCCGGCACCCCTCCCCATGAGAGGAGGGTAAGCGCTATGCGCCGTCGGTAATGGCGCCTTTGCTCGCGGTCGAGACGAGCTTCACGTACTTCGCCATGAGACCGGTCGTGTAGCGCGGCTTGGGTTGCCGCCATTTCTTGCGGCGCGCCGCCAGCTCTTTCGCGGCGACGTTGAGCTGCAGGAGCAGCTTCCTCGCATCGATCGTGATCGAGTCGCCTTCCTTCACGAGGCCGATCGGGCCGCCGACGAACGCCTCGGGCGCGACGTGGCCGACAACCATGCCCCACGTGCCGCCGGAGAAGCGGCCGTCGGTGATGAGCCCCACCGTCTCACCCAGCCCCTGGCCGATGAGCGCCGCCGTCGGCGCGAGCATTTCCTGCATCCCCGGGCCGCCCTTCGGTCCTTCGTATCGGATCACGATCACGTCGCCGGCCTTGATCTTGCGGGCCATGATCGCCTTCATGCACGCGCTCTCGGAGTCGAACACGCGCGCCGGGCCGGTGATCGACGGATTCTTGAGGCCGGTGATCTTCGCGACGCAGCCCTCGGGCGCGAGATTGCCCTTGAGGATCGCGAGATGGCCGTGCGCGTACATCGGCTTGTCCCACGGCCGGATGACCTCCTGGTCGGTACGCGGTGAGTCCGGGATGTCCTGCAGCTCTGCGGCCATGGTGCGGCCGGTGATGGTCATGCAGTCGCCGTGCAGCAGGCCGTGAGCGAGCAGCAGCTTGAGCACCTGCGGCACGCCCCCCGCTTTGTGGAAATCGGTCGCGACGAAGCGTCCCGAGGGCTTGAGATCGCAGAGCACCGGCACCTTGCGCCGCACGCGCTCGAAGTCGTCGATCGTCCACTTCACGCCGGCCGCGGCTGCAATCGCGAGGTAATGCAGCACCGCGTTGGTCGAGCCCCCGGTTGCCATGACGAGCGTGACCGCGTTCTCGATCGCCTTGCGGGTGATGATGTCGCGCGGGCGGATGTCGTTCCTGATCGCGTTCACCAGGACCCTCGCCGAGGTGGCAGCCGAGTCGGCCTTCTCCGCATCGGGGGAGGCCATCTGCGACGACCCGAGCACGCTCATACCGAGCGCCTCGAACGACGACGACATGGTGTTGGCCGTGAACATGCCGCCGCATGCGCCGACCGAGGGACAGGCGTTCTTCTCGATGCCGATGAAGTCCTCGTCGCTCATCTTGCCGGCGGCGTAGGCGCCGACCGCCTCGAACGCGGACACCACGGTGAGGTCCTGCCCCTTCCACTTGCCGGGCCGGATCGTGCCGGCGTAAACGTAGATCCCCGGCACGTTCATGCGGGCGATCGCCATCATTCCGCCGGGCATGTTCTTGTCGCAGCCGCCGACGACCAACGTCCCGTCCATCGCCTGGCCGTTCACGCTCGTCTCGATCGCATCGGCGATGATCTCGCGCGAGACGAGCGAGTACTTCATCGCCTCGGTGCCCATGCCGATGCCGTCGGTGATGGTCGGCACGCCGAACACCTGCGGCATCGCGCCTGCAGCCGTCAGCGCCGCCATCGCCCTGTCGACGAGCGGCTGGATGCCGGCATTGCAGGGATTCATGGTGGAGTACCCGTTCGCGACGCCGACGATCGGCTTCTCGAAGTCGCCGTCGCCGAAACCGACCGCGCGCAGCATCGCGCGGTTGGGCGATCGGGCGACACCGCCGGTGATGGTTTTCGAGCGCCAGTTGAGCGGTGCGCCCCCGTTCTTCTTCTGTGCCATGAGATTCCTCCGTAGTAGCAGTCGGTCGAAATTCTAGCCCGCTCGAAACGCCCTGCCCAAGGCGGCCAGCGCGCCGTTCGAGATCGCGATGCCGGCCAGGATGAACGCGAAGCCGGCGAAGTGATAGAGCCCGAGCCGCTCGCCGAGCAGCCCGACCCCGAGCGCGGCGCCGAACACCGGCACGAGATGGGTGAAGAACGAGGCCCGCGTCGCACCGACGCGGTCGATGCCGTAGTTGAGCGTCACGGTGGTAATGATGGACGAGAAGATCGCGCAGTAGGCGATGCCGGCGATCGTCGCCGGCGTCACCGCGAAGCCGCCGTGTCCGCTCGCGAGCTCCCACAGGTAGAACGGCAGCAGGCCGGCCAGCCCGAACACCCCGGTCACGAACGTGTACGCGAATGCGGACAGCTCGAGCGGGCGGCGCGGCAGCAGCAGGGTGTAGGTGGACCAGACCACCATTGCACCGAGGACCAGCAGGTCGCCCGGGTTCAGCTCCAGCGCAGCGAGCCGCTGCAACTCGCCGCGGCCCAGGATCGTGGCGACGCCCATGAACGAAACCGCGAAACCGAGCCATTCGCGGCCCGTCGGCCGCGCGCCAAACGCCAGCCAGCCGATCAGCATCACGCCGAGCGGGATGGTGGAATTGAGAAGCTGGGCGTTGATCGCGGTCGTGTAGTGCAGCGCCCAGTACACCAAGGCGTGGTAGAGCCCGGTGCTCATCAGCCCGAGGACCGCGAGCGTGCGCCATGAGCGCCGGATTACCGGCCATTGCCTCGCGAGCTCGGCCCGGACGAGCGGCGCGAGCAGCGCAAGGGTGAGCAGCCAGCGCCAGAACGAGAACGCCGCCGGCGGAATCGCATCGGCCAGCGCGCGGCCGGCGATGGTGTTGCCGGACCACAGCAGCGAGGTGACCGCGAGCGCGGCGTAGGCGGCGGCGTGGTGCGGCGGCGGCATGGGGAGTGCGATTCTGAGCGCCGCCGCTGATACCGTCCAATACATTAGAATCACCCTGCTAATACTCTGGGAGTATCAGTGGAGCTGCGCCATGTGCGGTACTTCGTCGCGGTGGCCGAAGCCCTGAGCTTCGCCCGCGCGGCCCGCGGCCTTCACCTTTCCCAGCCGCCGCTCTCCCGCCAGATCCGCGCGCTCGAGGAGGAACTGGGTACCGCGCTCTTCACGCGCACCAAGCGCTCGGTGCGGCTCACGCCGGCGGGGGCGGCGCTCCTCCCCGCGGCGCGGCGCCTCTTGCGCGATGCGGACGGCCTGAAAGCAGGCGCGCGGCGGCTCGTCGCGGGCGAGGTCGGCACGCTCGCGCTCGGTTTCATCAGCGTCGCCGCGTACAACCTGCTGCCCGCGCTCGCGCCGGCATTCCGCCGCCGCCATCCCGGCGTCAAGCTCGCCCTGCAGGAGGGGACCAGCGACGTTCTGCTCGCGGCGCTGCGTCAGGGCGAGCTCGACGTCGCGCTACTGCTGCCGCCGGTCGATGCTCCGGGGCTCGCGTACGCGCCGCTCTTTCACGAAACGCTGGTCGCGGCGCTCCCGGCGGGCAGCGTGCACGCGCGGGGCAAGGCACCGCTGAGGCTCGCCGGCCTCGAGCAGGAAGCGTTCATCCTGTTCCCCCGGCAGGTCGGCACGTCGCTCTACGACGCGATCGTCGGCGCCTGCCGGAGCGCCGGCTTCGCGCCGCGCATCGAGCAGGAGGCGATGCAGATGCAAACGATCGTCAGCCTCGTCGCCGCGGGCATGGGCGTCGCGCTCGTCCCGGCGTCGCTCCAGCACATGCGGCGCACCGGCGTCGCGTATCGGCCGCTCGCCGAGCGCGAAGCGCGGGTCGAGATCGGGATCGCGTGGCGAGCCGGGGACGATGCGCCGGTCGTGGATGCCTTCCTCGAGCTCGCCCGGAGTGCTGCCAAGCTCTCGCCGCGCGGCTAGACTCGCGCTCTACGAGAGGAGCAACGCCGATGACGCAGACCGCTGCGACGCAACAGACCGCCGGCAAGGACCACTGGACCCGCAAGGGCGACGTCAAGCTGTTCCTCTGGCAAAAGCCCCCGGCCGGCGGCCCGGCGAAGCAGGGCACCGTCCTCTTCGTCCACGGCTCGTCGATGGGCTCGCAGCCGACGTTCGATCTCCACGTCCCGGGGCGGCCCGATTCGTCGGTGATGGACTGGTTCGCCGCGCGCGGCTTCGATGCCTGGTGCATGGACAACGAGGGTTACGGGCGCTCCGACAAGCACCGCCCGATCAACGCCGACATCGCCAACGGCGCCGACGACCTCGAGGCGGGCACACGGTACATCGCCGAGATGACGGGCGCCAAGCAGCTCCTCATTTACGGCATCTCGTCCGGGGCGCTCAAGGCCGCGCTCTTCGCCCAGCGCCATCCGGAGCGCGTCGCGCGGCTCGCGCTCGATGCGTTCGTGTGGACCGGCGAGGGGAGTCCGACCCTCGTCGAGCGGCGCAAGAAGCTGGCCGAGTTCGCGGCGAAGAACCGCCGGCCGATCGACCGCGCGTTCGTGCACAGCATCTTCAGCCGCGACCATCCGGGCACCGCGGACGAGGCGACGATCGACTCTTTCGCCGACGCGATCCTCGCGCTCGACGACTCGGTGCCGACCGGGACTTACGTCGACATGTGCTCGAAGCTGCCGCTCGTCGACCCGGCGAAGATCACCGCGCCGACGATCGTGATGCGCGGCCAGTGGGACGGCATCGCGGGCGTCGACGATCTGCTCGAGTTCTTCAAGCGGCTGCCCAACCCCGACAAGCAGTTCGCGGTCATGCCCGGGATCTCGCACGCGAGCTTCCAGCAGAAGAACTACCGCATCCCGTACCACATCCTGCACGCCTTCTTCACCCAGCCCGACCCGGTGTACCGCGGCTGAGATGGGCGAGCGGCCGCTACCCGTTGCAGCCCTCGCGCTGGCGCTCGCATGCGCGGCGGGCGCGTGGGCGCAAGCGCCGTCTCCGAAAGACCCCTATCCGAACCGCCCGGTGCGCGTCGTGGTGCCGCTCTCGCCGGGCGGGTTCGCCGACGTGCCGGCGCGCATCGTCGCGCCCCGGCTGTCCACCGCGCTCGGGCAGCAGGTGTTCGTCGATAACCGGCCCGGCGCGGGCGGCACGATAGGGACGGACTCGGTCGCCAAGTCGAAACCGGACGGCTACACGCTGCTCTTCACCGGCACGCCGCACGTGATCGCGCCGTGGCTCTACAAGAGCGTGCCGTACGATGCGCTGAAGGACTTCGCGCCCGTCGCGCTGGTTGCATCCGGCCCCTACGTGCTGGTGGTGAATCCGCAGCTCCCGGTCGCCTCGGTGCGCGAGCTCGTCGCGGCGGCGAAGGCGCAGCCGGGAAAGATCGACTTCGCCAGCTCGGGCAACGGCAGCGCGCAGCATCTCGTCGGCGCGCTCTTCAACGCCATGGCGGGCGTCGACCTCAACCATGTGCCCTACAAGGGGAGTGGCCCGGCGATGCAGGACCTGTTGTCCGGGCAGGTGAAGGTGTCGTTCGCCGGCATCCCGAACGTGATGCCGCACGTCAAAGCGGGCCGCTTGCGGGCGCTCGCGGTGACGACGCCGGCGCGCTCGCCCGATCTCCCGGACGTGCCCACGGTTGCGGAGGGCGGTGTGCCGGGCTACGAGGCAACGCTGTGGCTGAACCTTTCCGCGCCCGCGGGCACGCCGCCCGAGATCGTGCAGCGGCTTTACGCGGAAACCGCGAAGGTCCTGCAGGACCCGGAGGTGCAGCAGGGTTTCCGCGCCGCCGGCGTGGAAGCGACCGTGCTCGCCCCCGACGCGCTCGGTGCGTTCATCCGCGCCGAGTACGAGAAATGGGGCAAGGTCGTGCGCGACACCGGCGCGACGGTGAATTGATCGTCATCCCGGCGTCGTTACCCCGGAGTAGGGTAGTCCAGACGCGATCCAGTTCTTACGTCCCTCGGACGCCGGCGTGCGCCAGCGTGACGGACTACCGCCCCAGCCTTCCCATCACGCGCAGCTCCGGGAACAGCCGCAGCGCCCCGAGCACGAACGCGACGGTCGCCAAGCCGCCGAGCACGACCGTCGGGACCGGTCCGATGAGCGCGGCGAGCAGCCCCGACTCGAACGCCCCGAGCTCGTTCGACGAGCTGATGAAAACGCGGTTCACCGCCGACACCCGACCGCGCAGCTCGTCGGGCGTCTGGAGCTGGACGACGGTCTGGCGGATCACGACGCTCACGTTGTCGAGCGCGCCGGCAACGACGAGCGCAGCGAGCGACAGCCAAAACCACGTCGACAGCCCGAAGACGACGATCGCGAGCCCGAATCCGGCGACCGACCATACGAAGACCAGACCCGAGCGGCGGAACGGGGGCATGAGCCCCTGCGCGACGGCCATCGCCAGCGCGCCGATCGCGGGCGCGGCGGTGAGCCAGCCGAGCGCCGCCGGCCCGACGTGCAGGATGTCCTTGGCGAACACCGGCAGCAGCGCAACCGCGCCGCCGAACAGCACTGCGAAGAGATCGAGCGTAATCACGCCGAGGATCGTCTTCGTGCGCCAGACGTGCTCGAGGCCGGCCAGGAGCTCGCGCGGCGAGCGCGGGCGGCCTGACGGCTCGATGCTTCGGCGGCGAACGAGGAGGATGGCGATCGCAGCCACCGCGATCAGCACGAGGTTTGCGACGTACACGCTCGTGGCGCTCCCCGTCGCCGCGATCAGTGCCCCCGCCGCCGTCGGTCCGGCGATCGAAGCGAACTGGTGCAGGCTCGCGTTCCACGACACCGCGCGCCCGAGGAGATCGCGCTCGAGAAGCTGCGGGAGCAGTGCATCGCGCGAAGGGCGGCTCGCCACCTGAGCGGTGCCGATGCCGGCCGCGGCGAGGTAGAACCAGCCCGGCGGCGCGCCCGGCACCGCAGCGGCGAGGAGCAGCGCCACCGCCACCGCCCACACCGCGAAGCCCGCGACGATCACGCGGCGCCGGTCGAACCGATCGGCGAGGTGACCGGCGGGCAGGAAGAGCAGGATCACCGGCAGGAACTGCGCGAGGCCCAGCCAGCCGAGCGCGAGCGCCGATCCGGTGCGCTCGTACAGGTCCCAGCCGATCGCCACGCCCTGGGATCGCTCGACCAGCGCGCCTGCGAGCACCATCACCGAGAACAGGCGGTAATCCCGCAGCCGAAACGGCGCGAGCGCATCTTCGCGAGACCGGAACCGGGGCATCATCGGCCGCGGATTCTAGCCCCACGCCATCGCGCTCGACCCGCGATGCGCGTTCGGGCATCCTTCGACCGCCCATTTCTCCGTCCCCCGTGCTCGTCCACCCGAACTTCGACCCGGTCGCGATCCAGATCGGCCCGCTGGCGATCCGCTGGTACGGGCTCATGTACCTCGTCGGGTTCGGCCTCGCGTACGGGCTCGGGCGGCTGCGCATCGCGCGTGGCGCGGCGGGTCGCGTCAACGCGACGGTGCTCGACGACTTGCTGTTCTTCGTCGTGCTCGGCGTCATTGTCGGCGGGCGGCTCGGCTACGTGCTCTTCTACAAGTCCGCGTACTACCTGCAGCACCCGGCGGAGATCCTCGCCGTCTGGCAGGGCGGGATGGCGTTCCACGGCGGCCTTCTCGGCGTCTTCCTCGCGGTGTGGTGGGTCGCGCGGAAACACCAGCTCGGCTGGCTGGAAGTCACGGACTTTCTCGCGCCGCTCATCCCGCTTGGCCTGGCGGCAGGCCGGTTGGGCAACTTCATCAACGGCGAGCTATGGGGACGCGTGAGCGATGTTCCTTGGGCCATGGTGTTTCAGAACCCGGCCGCCGGCCCGCTGCCGCGGCACCCCTCGCAGCTCTACCAGGTCGCATTCGAGGGCCTGGCGCTGTTCGCGATTCTCTGGCTCTACTCGGCGAAGCCGCGCAGGACCGGCGCCGTCAGCGCGCTTTTCCTCATGGGGTACGGGGTCCTGCGGTTCGTCGCGGAGTTCTTCCGCGAACCGGATGATTTCCTCGGACTGCTCGCGCTCGGCCTGAGCATGGGCCAGTGGCTGAGCGTGCCGATGGTTGCGGCCGGCATCGCACTCTATGCCTGGAGCATGCGGGCCGGGACGAAGGGCTAGAATCGCCCGCCATGGACGAGGTCGAGCGCGCAATGCTCGAGCAGCGGGTGCTGCAGCTGAAGGTCGAGCACCGCGATCTTGACGACGTGATCAGACGGCTCGCCGACCAGCCGGGCTGCGACCAGCTGCAGCTCCAACGCCTGAAGCGCCGCAAGCTCTTGCTGAAGGACCAGGTCGCCTGGCTCGAGCGGCAGATGGATCCGGATATTCCGGCGTAGGGGCGGCGCCGCCGGCGATCCGCGGCTGCTTCGTCAGCCGACCGCCCGGACTACGAGCGAGATCCCGGTCACGAGCAGCAACAGCGCCACCAGCTTCGTCAACGTCTCGCGCGAGATCCAGCGGAAGATGCGCGTCGCGACCGCGATGCCCGCGAGCGCCGCCGGGATCGCGAGCGCGGCGGCGATCCAGGCCTTCAGATCGAGGAGCAGCCCGGTCGTGATGAACGCCAGAACCCGCAGCGCGATGCTGAATACCGAGGTGAACGTCAGCGTCGCGCGGAACTGCTCCTTGGTCAGCGGGCGATGGGAGAGGTAGATCGCGTACGGCGGGCCGCCGGCGCCGAAAAGCGCACCGGTGAGGCCGCCACTCAGCCCGGCTGCGTACGCCCAGCGCTGGCTGACCGTGCCCACGCTCGCGCGTCGCGCGAGCGAATAGAGCGCATAGAGCGTGATGAAAACGCCGAGCGCGAGCATGGCGCTCTGGCGCGGCAGATTGACAAGCGCGGTGACGCCGAGCGCGATACCGACCACGACCATCGGCACCATGCGGAGCACTTCGCCCTTGACCGCGTGCCGCGGGTTCTCGAGGCCGACCCGGAGCGAGTTCGCGAGGTCGACGACCGCGAACATCGCGAGCGCGAAGGTAAGCGGCACGAGATGGGTCGCGAGCGGGATCGTCACCAGCGCCGACCCGAACCCGGTGATGCCGTATACGACCGCGCCCGCGAAGGCGATCAGCGCAAGCGCCGCAAACGTGCCGTAGTCGTCCGGCACCGATGCTAGCCCCTGGGCGTCGACAGATACTCATGCCAGAGGAAGCGCGCCCCGACCGCGCGCCACGGCCGCCAGGCGTCGGCGATCGCGAGTACGCGCGCCCCGTCCGGCCGCTGGCGGAGCCGCCACAGCCGCTGGATCGCAGCGATCAGCGCGAGATCCGACGCGGGGAAGACATCCGGACGCCGCAGCGCCATCAGTGCGTAGATCTGGGCGGTCCACGGACCGATGCCGGTGAGCTTGCACAGCTCGCGCTCGAGCGCCGCGTCGTCGAGCCGGTCGAGGCCATCGAGATCGAGCTCACCGGCGTCGCAGGCGGCAGCGAGTAGGCGTGCGTAACGCGCTTTCTGGCGGCTGAAACCGGCCGCCTTGAGCTGGGCGTCCGAGAGCGTGAGCACGCCGTCCGGCGTCACCACGCCCAGGGTCGCCTCGAGCCGGCGGAATGCCGCGCGCGCCGAGGCGAGCGAGACCTGCTGCTCGAGGATGATGAACAACAGGGTGGCGAAGCCGGGCTCACGCGCCCAGAGCGGCGGGGGTCCGTGGCGCCCGAGGATCGCCGCGAAGCGCGGCTCGCGCCGAGCGAGGGTCCCGGCCGCGCGCCGCAGGGAACGTGCGTTCAGTGCATCCGACGGAATCACCGCCACGAGGGGAGGAATCCCCTCATACGCTAACACCCGTTTAACACCCGTTCGCCGCGGCCCGGGCCGCACTCACTTCGGCGGCTCTTGACGCGCCGGAGCGGAGGGCCGCGACGGCGTGGGACCATCGTTCCCACCTCCGTCACGCATGCCGCCGGGGGGCTCGACGTAGAGCACCGTCGGACGCTTCGCCGGGGCCTGCGGATAGAGGTCCATCAGCGCGTAGACGTCCTTCGGCATGGTCGTGCTGACCTTGAGCCCGAGCTCGCGCGCCATCTTGGCGGTGATCGGGAAGTCGTGCGTCCAGCGGCCTTCGCTCAGCGTCTTCGCAGTCTCGCGCGCCTTGTCGGCGGTCATCTGGCCGGACTCGGTGAGAAGGTCGGTGAGGAACGCCTGCACCTGTGCCTGCGCCTTGCGCGAGATGTCGGCGAGGATCAGCGTCGTATCGGCGATGCGTTCGATCGGTTTCTGCTCGACCGCCTTGATGATCGAGGCCGCCGGCGCGCCGCCGATCTGCGGGTCCACCGGCCCGAGGACTGCGTTCGGATCCATCACGATCTCGTCGGCCGCGAGCGCGATCATCGTTCCGCCACTCATCGCGTAGTGCGGAACGAATACCGTCACCTTGCCCTTGTGCTCGACCAGCGCCCGGGCGATCTGCTCGGAGGCGAGCACCAGCCCGCCCGGCGTGTGGAGGATCAGGTCGATCGCCTGGTCGTCGGGCGTGAGGCGGATTGCACGCAGCACCGCCTCCGAATCGTCGATGTTGATGTAGCTCGCGACCGGCACGCCGAGGAAGCTGACCTTGTCCTGGCGGTGGATGAGGGCGATCAGGCGCGAGCCGCGGGCGGCCTGGAATCTCTCGAGCGCCTCGGTGCGGCTCGCCTCGACCGAGCCACGGCTGAAGAACATCCCCACGACGATGAGGATGAGCAGGCCCCAGAAAACGAAGCGCAGGAAGCCGGCGAGGCGGTTGAAGAGCGTGGGCTTGGGGATGTTCATGGAGCAAGTCTAGCGCGCGCGACGCGGCCGGCGGAGCCTGCGCCGGCGCCGCATCGGGACCATCAGCGGGCTCAACCGAGCGCCCGCTCGAGCACGCGCGCCACGTGTATGGCCTCGCGACCCGCGCCGTCGGCGATCTGGTGCCGGCAGCTCGTGCCGTCGGCGACGACGATCGTCTCCGGTGCAGCGGCGCGCACTTTGGGCAGCAGCGCGAGCTCGGCCATCTTCATCGAGA
Organism: uncultured beta proteobacterium; assembly: GCA_963754305.1. GTDB lineage: Bacteria > Pseudomonadota > Gammaproteobacteria > Burkholderiales > SG8-39 > DATEDA01. The sequence continues at coordinate 71,085 of CAVWFR010000050.1, forward strand.
CGTCGTAGTGGCCCGCCTCGTAGCCGAAGGCGCCGGCCATGCCGCAGCAGCTGGTCTCGACCGTCTCCACCTCGAGCCCGGGAACGAGCGCGAGCGCCCGCTCCACCGCCGGCATCGCGCCGAACGCCTTCTGGTGGCAATGCCCGTGCAGCAGCGCCTTCGGTTGCGGCAGCGCCTTCAGCTCGAGCCGGAGCCGCCGGGCATCGGCCTCGCGCACGAGAAATTCCTCGAAGAGCAGCGCATGCGCGGCGAGCTGCGCCGAGCGGTCGCCGGGCAGCATTGCGCCGAGCTCGTCGCGCAGGGTGAGCAGGCACGAGGGTTCGAGCCCGACGACGGCGACGCCGCGCGCGACGTAGGGCGCCAGCGCATCGCGCATGCGGTCCGCCTCATGGCGCGCCTCGTTCACCATGCCGACGGCGAGAAACGTGCGGCCGCAGCACAGCGGCCGGCCGTCGTCCGCAGCGCGCGCGACGTGCACGCGATAGCCGGCGGCTTCGAGCACGCGCAATGCCGCGATCGCGTTCTCCGGCTCGAAGTAATTGTTGAAGGTGTCGGCGAGCAGGACGACGTCGCAGTCCGCCGGCGGTCGCACCTGGTAGCGGCCCGCGGCCGAGCGCAGGAACGGGCGGGCCTGCCACTGCGGCAGGCTTCGTTTCGCCGAGAGACCGACGAGCGCCTCGCCTGCCGCCGCGAGGAAAGGCACGCGGTCGCGCAGGTTTGCCAGTGGCGCGAACCGGGCGGCAATCGGCGCGTAGCGCGGCAGGAACGCGACCAGGCGATCCTTCAACCCCCAACCGTGGCGGCCGTGGTAATGATGCAGGAACTCGATCTTCATCCGCGCCATGTCGACGCCGGTCGGGCACTCGCGCTTGCAGCCCTTGCAACCGACGCAAAGGTCCATCGCGTCGTGCACGGCGTCCGAGGCGAGCGCCTCCGGGCCCAGCTGCCCCGAGACCGCCAGCCGCAGCGTGTTCGCGCGGCCGCGCGTGAGATGCTGTTCATCGCCGGTCGCGCGGAACGACGGGCACATCGTCCCGGCATCGAACTTGCGGCAGTGGCCGTTGTTGTTGCACATCTCCACTGCCGCCGCGAAGCCCTGGCTCGCGGCACCCGGCACGTCCCACTCCGACCAGTCCAGCGCGGCGTCCAGGCGCGGGGTTGCATAGCCCGGCTTGAAGCGAAAGAGCGAGGCATCGTCCATCTTCGACGGCCGGACGATCTTGCCGGGGTTCATCAGGCCCTTCGGGTCGAACAGGGCCTTGATCTCCGCCAGCGCGCCGGTGAGGCGGCGGCCGATGATGGGCTCGATCCACTCCGAGCGGACGAGGCCGTCGCCGTGCTCGCCGGAGTAGGCCGCGCCCTTGAACTCGCGCACCATGGCACAGGCTTCCTCGGCTATTCGGCGCATCTTCTTCGCGCCATCGCCTTTCATGTTGAGCACCGGCCGCACGTGCAGCGTGCCGACCGACGCGTGCGCGTACCAGGTGCCCTTCGTGCCGTGCTTCTCGAAGACCCGCGTGAGGCGGTCGGTGTACTCGTCGAGATGCTCGAGCGGGACCGCGCAATCCTCGATGAACGACACCGGCTTCCCGTCGCCCTTCATCGACATCATGATGTTGAGTCCCGCCTTGCGGACCTCCCAGATCTCCTTCTGGAACTTGGAGTCGAGGACCTCGACGACGCTGCCCGGCAGACCGAGATCGCCCATGAGCTCGACGAGCCCGGCGAGCTTCACGACCTGCGCCGCACGCTCGGCGCCGGCGAACTCGACCAGCAGGATCGCCTCGGGCGCACCGCGGATGAAGCGCGCGACGACGGGCTCGAACGCCGGGTTCGCGCGCGCCAGGTCGATCATCGTGCGATCGACCAGCTCCACGGCGTCGGGGTCGAGCTTGACGATGTGCTGCGCGGCGGTCATCGCCTGCCGGAACGTCGGGAAGTGGCACACGCCGAGCGTCTTGTGCGCAGGAATCGACGCGAGCTTGAGCGTGAGCCGGCGCGAGTAGGCGAGCGTGCCCTCGGAGCCGATCAGCAGGTGGGCCAGGTTGTGCGATCGGTGCGGTTGCACCATGTCGAGGTTGTAGCCCTGCACCCGCCGCAGCACGGTCGGCCAGCGCGCCGCGATCTCGTCCGCCTCGCGGCGGATGATCGCGTGGATCTCGCCCACCAGCGCGCGATACGCCGGCGGACCGCTCGCCGTCTCGTCGCTCGGCCCGAACCGGAACGCCGCGCCGTCGGCGAGCACCGCGTCGACGGCCAGCACGCTGTGCACCATGTTGCCGTAGCGGATCGAGCGCGAGCCGCACGAGTTGTTCCCCGCCATGCCGCCGATCGTCGCCTGCGCCGAGGTCGAGACGTCGACCGGAAACCAGAGCCCGTGCGGGCGCAGGAAGGCGTTGAGCGTGTCGAGCACGATGCCTGGCTGCACCGTGGCGGTGGCGTTGGCGGGATCGAACTCGATGATCCCGCCCAGGTGCTTCGAGTTGTCGATCACGAGCGCGGCGCCGACGGTTTGCCCGCACTGCGAGGTGCCGGCGCCGCGCGGCAGGACCGGCACGCCGGCGTCGATCGCGATCTGCATCGCGCGCAGCGCATCGGCCTCGCTCTTCGGCACGACGACGCCGACCGGCTCGACCTGGTAGATCGACGCGTCGGTCGCGTAGCGCCCGCGGCTCGCGCGGTCGAAGAGCACGTCGCCCTCGACCTCGCGCCGGAGCCGCGCCGCGAGGCTCGAGCCGCCCGCGCGGGGCTGGAACTCGAGCTGCTGGAAGTTCATGGCTGCGGGACCGCCTCCGCCTGCTTCATCGCGTCGAGCAGGACCTCGGACGGCTGTGCGCCCGAGACCGCAAGGCGCTTGCCGAAGACGAAGAACGGCACGCCTTCTACGCCCATCTCGCGCGCGCGCCGGTCCTCGGCCGCCACCAGCTCGCGTGCTTCGGCGGTGGCGAGCCACTCGTCGACCTCGGCACGGTCGAGGCCGGCAGCGGCCGCGATCGCGGACAGATTAGCGTGCGCCGTGAGGTCGACCCCGTCTAGAAAATAGGCCCGGAAGAGCGCCTCCACGACGGCATCCTGGACGCCGCGCGAGCCGGCGAGTTCGACCAGGCCATGCGCGGCGAGCGTGTTCGGCTGGCGGCTGATGCGGTCGAACTTGAAGTCGAGCCCGACCTCGCGCCCGACCGCCGAGACCCGGTCGTAGACTGCGCCGCCGCGCGGGCCGAACTTGCGCGCGACGTAGTCGGCGCGCGACATTCCCTCGGCGGGCAGCGCGGGGTTCAGCTGGAACGGCCGCCAGGTCACCGTCGGGGGCGGAGCAGCGGGCCGCTCGCCGGCGTAGAGGGCGAGCGCGCCCTCGATCCGGCGCTTGCCGATGAAGCACCAGGGGCACACCACGTCGGAAACGATATCGATTTCGAGGCTCATACCAGCACCGTGAGGGAGTGATCCGCCTCATTGCGGCGGGAGGATGGTTAGCCTACCATCCCTCGCCTGCCACCCGCCTCCGAGGTGTCCCTCATGGCCCATCGCGCCGGCCGTCATTTCCTCCAGATCCCCGGACCGACGAACGTGCCGGACCGCGTGTTGCGCGCGATCGACATGCCGACGATGGATCATCGCGGGCCTGAGTTTGGCGTGCTCGGCCTCGAGGTGCTCGACGGGCTCAAGCACGTGTTCCAGACCCAGCAGCCGGTGGTGATCTATCCGGCCTCCGGCACCGGCGCTTGGGAGGCGGCGCTGGTCAACACGCTCTCGCCCGGCGACCGGGTCCTCATGTTCGAGACCGGCCACTTCGCCACCTTGTGGCAGAAGATGGCGATCAAGCTCGGCCTCGCGCCGGAGTTCGTCGCGACCGACTGGCGGCGTGGCGCCGATCCGACGGCAGTCGAGGCGAAGCTGCGGGAAGACAAGGCACACACCATCAAGGCGGTGTGCGTCGTCCACAACGAGACCTCCACCGGTGTGACGAGCCGGATCGCGGCGATCCGGAGGGCGGTCGATGCGGCCGGGCACCCGGCGCTCTTCCTCGTCGACACGATCAGCTCGCTCGGTTCGATCGACTACCGGCACGACGAATGGGGCGTCGACGTGACCGTCGCCGGCTCGCAGAAGGGGCTGATGCTCCCGCCAGGACTGTCGTTCAACGCCATCAGCGAGAAGGCGCGAAAGAGCGCGCAGAGCTCGAAACTGCCGAAATCCTACTGGGGATGGGAAGAGATCATCGCCAACAACAAGACCGGTTATTTTCCCTATACGCCGGCGACCAACCTGCTTTACGGGCTGCGCGAGGCGCTGAAGATGCTGCGCGAAGAAGGGCTGGAGAACGTCTTCGCCCGCCACGACCGGCACGCCGAAGCGACGCGCCGTGGAGCGCGCGCCTGGGGTCTCGAGATCCTCTGCGCGGTACCGGAGGAGTATTCGAGCTCGCTCACCGCCCTCATGATGCCGGCGGGCCAGGATGCCGATCATCTGCGCAAGACTGTCCTCCAGGCCTTCGACATGTCACTCGGGACGGGTCTCGGCAAGCTCGCGGGCAAGGTCTTCCGCATCGGCCATCTCGGCGACTTCAACGACCTGACGCTGGCCGGCACGCTCGCCGGCGTGGAGATGGGGCTCGAGCTGGCCGGGGTGCCGCACAAGAAGGGTGGTGTCCAGGCCGCCATGAGCTATCTCGCGGAGCGCTCCGCCGCAGCGCGGCGCGAGCGCGCCGCCGCTTGACAACCAAGAGGCAGGCCGATGCGCCGATGGAATCTGCGAACCAGGCTCGGCGCGATCGTCTCGCTCCTCGCGGTGGCGCTCGCCGCGCCCGCGCTGGCGCAGCAATACCCGTCTAAACCGGTCCGCATCATCGTCGGTTTCGCCCCCGGCGGCGGCACCGACGTCGTCGCGCGAGTCATCGGGCAGAAGGTCAGCGAATACTGGGGCCAGGGCGTGGTGGTGGAGAATCGCGCCGGGGCGACCGGCACGATCGGCGCCGACGTCGTGGCCAAGTCGCCGCCCGACGGTTACACGCTGCTCATGGGGCACGTGAACTCGCACGCGATCGCGCCCAATCTCTTCAAGAAGCTCCCGTACGACGCGCTGCGCGACTTCGCCGCAGTGTCCTATGTCGGCTACGTGCCCAATGTGCTGGTGGTGCACCCGTCGGTGCCTGCGCGGTCGATGAAGGAGCTGATCGCGCTCGCGAAAGCGAAGCCCGGCGGGTTGAACTACGCCTCGTCCGGTACCGGTAGCACGCAGCACCTCGCGGGCGAGATGTTCAAGCTGATCGCCGGCGTCGACATCGTGCACATCCCGTACAAGGGCAGCGGCCAGGCGATCGGCGATCTGCTCGCCGGCACCGTGGCGATGAACTTCGACACGATGCCGCCGGTGATCGACCACATCAAGGGCGGTCGCCTGCGTGCGCTCGCGATCTCGACGCCGCGCCGAATCCAGCAGCTTCCCGACGTGCCGACGTTCGAAGAGGAAGGGATGTCCGGGTTCGACGTCACCAACTGGTACGGCGTGATGGCGCCGGCGGGCACTCCGCGCGACGTGGTGGCGAAGCTCAATGCCGACATCAACAAGGCGATGCGCGAGCCCGACGTGCGGGCGCGGCTCGAGCAGGTCGGTACGCAGCTGCGCGAGACGCGGCCGGAGGAGTTCGAGGCGTTCATGCGGGCCGAGGTCGCCAAGTACGAAAAGCTGGTGAAGGACGCGAATGTCCGGGTCGAATAGCGAGTCGGTCCTCGTCGCCCGCGACGGCCCGATCGCGACCGTCACGCTGAACAAGCCGGAGCGGCTGAACGCGCTCGATCGCGGCATGTTCGGCGCGCTCGGCGAGATCTTCACGCGGCTCGACGCCGACGAGTCGCTCCGCTGCGTGATCCTGCGCGGCGCGGGCGAGAAGGCGTTCGCGGCAGGCGCCGACATCGCCGAGTTCGAGACCGAGCGCAAGGACGTCGCGCAGGCGCTCGCGTACGCGCACTACGCGCACGGGGCGATGGACGCCATCATGCATTGCCGCCATCCCGTGCTCGCGATGATCCACGGCGTGTGCGTGGGCGGCGGGCTGGAGATGGCGGCCGTGTGCGACATGCGGATCTGCGGCGAGTCGAGCCGGTTCGGCGTACCGGTCAAGCGGCTGGGGCTCGTGATGGCGTACGCCGAGATGAAGGGCCTGATCGACCTGGTCGGACGCTCGGTCGCGCTCGAGATCGCGCTGGAGGGTCGGGTGTTCGGCGCGCAGGAGGCACGCGAGAAGGGACTCGTGAACCGGGTGGTTCCGGACGACAAGGTCGAGGAAGAATCGGCTGCGACCGCCCGCCGTATCGCCGAGGGCGCGCCGCTGGTGGCGCGCTGGCACAAGAAGTTCGCGCGCCGGCTGGCCGACCCCCGGCCGCTGACCCCCGAGGAGAACGCGGAGAGCTACGCCTGCTTCGGCACCGAGGACTTCCGCATCGGATACCGGGCATTTCTCGCCAAAGAGAAGCCCGCGTTCCGCGGCAAGTGACGGAGTGCCGGTACGCGCTTTTCCCGCCGTGCGACGATCCGTCGCAAGATCAAAGGCATTACGCCGTATCGTGAGAAAGAGCAGAAGGTGAGACGTGCGCTCCTCGCCGCTGTCGCGGCGGCGGCGATCTCGTGCGCCGCTCAGGCCGCGGACGAGCCGGGGCTCAACTGGGTGTTCGCCTCGCGCGGCAATATCCCGAAAGGGTCCCTGGCCGTGGGCAAAGGGACCAACGGGGATGCCCTGTACGCCTGCCGGGCGCGGCTCGCCAATGGCAGCGAACAGCCGGGCCGGATCCGCGAGCCGATGCTCGGCTGCGCCGTGACCTTCGGCGGGCTGGAATGGTCGATCGGCGCCTACCAGGTGCTGCGGGACGACGGTCCGAAGACGATCAAGTGGCTGACCTCGACGGATGCCGCGAGGAGCGCCTACCCGGTCGGTCGCGACGCCGACGGCACCGTGCTCCACCTCTGCCGTGCGAAGCTCGTCGACGGCAGCGTCCAGATCGGGAAGACGGCCGCCTCGGGCTGCGTCTATGGCGCCGGCGGCAAGGAGCAGAGCACCGCCGACTTCGAGGTGCTGGTCAAGCCCTGAGCCCCGCGCCGCAAGGTTGACGCGGCGGTCGGGCATGTCAGACTACGCCTCCGCCAGAGCCGGCAGCGGGTCTCACAGCATGCCGGGCGCTCACCAGCGAGAGGAGCATTCATGAGGCGTCCGTTCCGCGGGCTCGTGCTCGCGTTCTGCACCGTCGCACTCGCGCTCGGCGCGGCCGAGGTTCCGGCGCAGGCCTGGCCGCAGAAGCCGATCCGGATGATCAACCCGTTCCCGGCCGGCGGCGGCACCGACACGTTCGCGCGACCGCTCGCCGCGAAGCTGACGCAGTCGCTCGGGCAGCAGGTTCTGATCGAGAACATGGGCGGGGCCGGCGGTACGGTCGGTGCTGCGCGCGCGGCCAAGGAAGCGCCCGACGGCTACACCTGGTTCATCGGTGCGATCCATCACACGATTGCCGAGTCGCTCTACACCAAGCTGCCCTACGGCCTCGAGCGGGACTTCGCCCCCGTCACGGTCCTGGCGCTGGTGCCGAACGTGGTCGTCATCCATCCCAAGCACGACTTCAAGACGCTGCAGGAGCTCATCGCCTACGCGAAGGCAAACCCGGGCAGGCTCAACTTCGGTTCCGCCGGCAGCGGCACGAGCCACCACATGATCGGCGAGCTGTTCAAGCAGACCGCCAAGGTCGACCTCACCCACGTCCCGTACAAAGGCGCGGGGCCGATGATGCAGGATCTGCTCGCCGGCCAGGTCGACATGGCCTTCGACGGCATGGGAACTTCGGCGGCCCAGATCAAGGGGGGGAGGCTCCGGCCGCTCGCCGTCACCTCGGGAACGCGCAACCGCGTGATTCCGGACACTCCGACGATGAAGGAAGCGGGCGTCGATTTTGCGATCTCCTCGACCTGGTATGCCGTGTGGGCGGTGAGAGGCACCCCGCAGCCGATCGTCGACCGCATGTACGCGGAGATCGTGAAAGTGATGCAGATGCCCGACATCAAGGAGATCTGGGCGAGCCAGGGCGCGGACGCGGGCGGCATGCCGCCGGCCGAGTTCGGCGCGTTCGTCAAGTCGGAGATCGACAAGTGGGCGAAGGTGGTCAAGGACGCCGGGATCAAGGTCGACCTGTAGCAACGAGCCCGTCCCATCCAAAGCCCCGCTCCGGCGGGGCTTTCTGTTTTTTGGGTCCGCCCCTTGACAGATGCACCGGACGCTCGTAATCTATAATTATGAATCACGAAATTATTAATCACGACGAGAATCCCGGTCCCGGCGGCGACCTTACGCCGCACGTGGGCGAGATCGTCGTCGAGCCGCTTTATCAGCAGGTCGCCGCGCGGCTGCGGGAGCTGATCTACGCCGGCACCCTGCCGGCCGGCAGCTGGATCGACGAGCTCGCGCTCGCAAAGTCGTTCGGGCTCTCGCGGACGCCGCTCCGCGAGGCCTTGAAGGTGCTGGAGAAGGAAGGGCTGGTCCGGAACGTGCCGCGGCAGGGCTCGTTCGTCACCGAGCTCTCCGCGGAAGACCTCGAGGCGCTCTTCCCGATCATGGCGATGCTCGAGGCCCGCTGCGCGCTGGAGGCAACGAAGAAAGCAACGGCGGCCGACCTCCGCGGGCTCGAGGCGATCCATGCCGAGCTCGAGCGGTGCGCGGACGCCGGCGACGCCGTGGGCTACTACGCGGCGAACGACCAGTTCCACGTGCGCCTGGAAGTGCTCTCGGGCAACCGCTGGCTGCAGCGGGTCACGTCCGAGCTACGGCGCTTCCTGCGGCTGCTGCGCGGGCGGCAGCTCGGCGTGCCGGGACGCCGCGACCAATCGCTCGCAGAGCATCGCGCCCTGATGAAAGCGATCAAGGCGCGCGACGCGCTGCGCGCCGAACGGGTGATGGCCGATCATCTGCACGCTCAGGAGCACTCGGTCGAGACGCTCTTCGCGTCGGCGCCCGCGAAGCCGCCGGCCGCGCGGCGCGCGCAGGGGAGGAAGAAGCGTGCTTGAGCGTCTGCGCGAACCGCGCGGGCGGGGCCGCAGCGACGCCTCGCTCGCCGCACTGCGGCGGTCCTGCCTCACCCTCATGAGCGAGCGCGGCGAAGCGAACAGCGTGAAGTTTGCGCAAGCTGCGGTCGCGCAGTACCGCGAGCTCGGGAAGGAAGGCCGCACCGCCTTCTTCGACATGCTCGCGGAGGAATTCGCGCCGGATGCCACCGGCGTCGTCGCCGCTGCGCAGCGCTACGCCGAGACCCGGTCACCCGATTCGCTCGTCGATCTCATCCGCGCCGCGGAGCCGCCCCGGCAGGAGCTCCTCCGCAGGCTGAACCGGGCGCCCGAGGGCACCGCGACCATCCTCGAGATGCGCCGCGAGCTGCTGCAGGAGCTGAAGTCGAAGCCGCGTCTCGCCGCGGTGGAAGCCGACCTTCAGCACCTGCTCTCGTCGTGGTTCAACCCCGGGTTCCTGCGGCTGGAGCGCGTCGACTGGCGCGCGCCAGCGCTTCTGCTCGAGAAGATCATCCGCTACGAAGCGGTGCACGAGATCGGGAGCTGGAGCGCGCTGCGGCGGCGGCTCGAGCCCGACCGGCGCTGCTTCGCGTTCTTTCACCCGGCGCTGCCCGACGACCCGTTGATCTTCGTCGAGGTCGCCCTCGTCCACCGGATCCCGGCGTCGATCGGGCCGCTCCTCGACGACGAGCGGGTCGACCCGGAAGCGGCCCGGGCGACGTGCGCGGTGTTCTACTCGATCTCGAACTGCCAGCCGGGGCTGCGCGGCGTCTCGCTCGGCAATTTCCTGATCAAGCGGGTGTGCGAAGTGCTCAAGGAGGAGTTCCCGCGGCTGCGCACGTTCTGCACGCTGTCGCCGATTCCGGGCCTCGCAAAATGGATGCAGCGGGGCGCGCAGCTCCCGCCGGAGCGGCTGCCTCCGGGCCCATCGGGCCGGCTGGAACAGGCGCTTGAGCGCATCCGGCCGCTGCTCGCCGAGGGCGCCTCGAACCTCGGCACCGCGCTCGAGGGCGCCACCCCCGCCGTGCGTGAAGCGCTGCTGCGGCTCGGCGCGGCGTATCTCAACGGCACGCTGGAGACCGACGGCGGCAGCGACCCGGTCGCGAAATTCCACCTCCACAACGGCGCCCAGCTCGCGCGGCTGAACTTCCTCGCCAACCCGTCGCCACGCGGGCTGCGCGAGTCCTGCGGGCTGATGGTGAACTATCTGTACGACCTGCGCCATATCGAGCGCAACCACGAGGCTTTCGTGCGCGGCCGCGTCCCCGCCGCGCGCGACGTGACCGTACTACTCTGATCCCAACGTGCCGCCGTGCGCGGCGCCGTTTCAATCCAAAGGAGGCGTCCTCATGCGAAGGTTCACCACGTTCCTGGCGGGGATCATCGCGGCTGCGTTGAGCGCGACCGCCGCGGCCCAGAGCTGGCCGCAGAAACCGGTTCGGCTGATCAACCCGTTCCCGCCCGGGGGCGGCACCGACACTTTCGCGCGGCCGCTCGCCGCCCGCCTGTCGCAGGCGATGGGCCAGCAGTTCATCGTCGAGAACCTGGGCGGCGCCGGCGGCACGCTCGGCGCCGCCCGTGCGGCGAAAGAGGCCCCGGACGGCTACGTGTTCCTCATCGGCGCGGTCCATCACACGATCGCCGAAACGCTCTACACGAAGCTGCCCTACCGCCTGGAGCGGGACTTCGTTCCGATCACCGTGATCGCCACCGTGCCGAACGTGATCGTCGTGAACCCGAAACACCCCTTCAAGAGCCTGGATGAGATGATCGCGTTCGCGAAGAAGAACCCGGCCAAGCTCAACTACGGCTCGGCGGGCAACGGCACGACGCACCATCTCGCCGGCGAGCTGTTCAAGCAGGTCACGGGCACGGAACTGACTCACGTGCCGTATAAGGGCGCGGGGCCGCTGACGCAGGATCTGCTCGCCGGCCAGGTCGACCTCGCGTTCGACGGTCTGGGCAGCTCGGCGTCGCACATCAAGAGCGGGCGGCTCCGCCCCCTCGCCGTGACGACGGCGACACGTTCCGCACTGCTGCCCGACGTGCCGACCGCGGGGGAAGCCGGGGTCAAGGGCTACGAGCTGACGACCTGGTACGCGGTGTGGGCCGTCAGGGGAACGCCGCAGCCGATCGTCGACAGGATGTATCAGGAGATCGCGAAGGCGTTGCAGTCGCCCGAGATCAAGCTCGTGTGGGATGGCCAGGGCGCCGCGCTCGGCGGCATGCCGCCGGCGGAGTTCGCCGCGCTCGTCAAGCAGGAAATCGCCCGCTGGGGCAAAGTGGTGAAGGACGCCAACATCAAGATCGATCTCTAGAAAGGCTGGCACCATGGCAGGCCCACTCTCGCACATACGCGTCCTCGATCTCTCGCGCGTGCTCGCCGCGCCGTGGACCGGGCAGAACCTCGCCGACCTCGGCGCGGAGGTGATCAAGGTCGAGCGTCCGAAGAAGGGCGACGACTCGCGCGCCTTCGGCCCGCCGTGGCTGAAGGATGCGAGCGGCAAGGAAACGACCGAGTCGGCGTATTTCGCCTGCGCGAACCGCGGCAAGAGGTCGATCACCGTCGATCTCTCGAAGCCCGCCGGGCAGCAGATCGTGCGCGAGCTCGCGGTGCGCTCCGATGTGCTGCTCGAGAACTACAAGTTCGGCGACCTCGCCCGCTACAAGCTCGGCTACGACGACCTGAAGACCGTCAACCCGCGGCTCATCTACTGCTCGGTCACCGGGTTCGGCCAGACCGGCCCCTACCGCGAGCGTCCCGGCTACGACTTCATGATCCAGGGCATGGCCGGGCTGATGAGCGTGACCGGCGAGCGCGACGATCTGCCCGGCGGCGGACCGCAGAAAGCGGGCATCCCCATCGCCGACATCATGACCGGCATGTACGCGACGATCGCCGTGTGCGCCGCCTTAGCGCATCGCGCGGAGAGCGGCATCGGCCAGCATCTCGACCTCGCGCTGTTCGACTCGCTGACGGCGGTGCTCGCCAACCAGGCCGCGAACTTCCTCGCCACCGGCCAGTCGCCGGTGCGGCTCGGCAATGCGCATCCGAACATCGTGCCCTACCAGACGTTCAAGACCGCGGACGGCGACATGATCCTCGCCTGCGGCAATGACAACCTGTTCCGGAAGTTCTGCAGTGTGGCGGGCTGCGCGCATCTCGCCGACGACCCGCGCTACGCCACCAACGGCAAGCGCGTCGAGAATCGCGTCGCGCTCACGCGGATGCTCGACGAGATCGTCGCCGGCCGCACGACACGGGACTGGGTGGAGGCGCTGGAGGCGGCCGGCGTCCCGAACGGCCCGATCAATACCGTCGAGCAGGTCTTCCGCGAGCCCCAAGCGATCGCGCGCGGGCTGCGGCTGGAAATGGCACATCCGACGGCGGGAAAGGTATCGCTGGTGCGAAGCCCGATGCGGTTCTCCGCGACCCCGGTCGAGCCCGAGCTGCCGCCGCCGCTCCTCGGCGAGCATGCCGACGAGATCCTGCGCCGCGTGCTGGGCATGCAGGAAGACGAGATCGCCGGGCTGCGCGCCAACGGCGTCATCTGATTTAGAGGGGCCCGCACCTCCTCCTCCGTCAGAACGGTCGGAAGCCGGCGGGAAGATTTGGCGGTGGTCACCCCCTCCAGCCACCCGAACTCTGCCCCAAGCACCTGAGCGTACAAGAACAGCAGCGCAGCCTTCGCCTGGTTCTGCGTCGACGCACTCGCCCTCCTGCCACCGCGAGATGCGTCAGAAACGCCTCGACCTCCCGCCCCCCATCTCCCGGGAATGCCGCTTCCCGTGAAAGAGGATGTAGCGCCGCCGAACGCAGGAGACGGATTGCTCCTCGGTTCGAATGCTGTAATGCTTCACTCGCAGCCGCTCCCGGAGGAGATCGAGCAGCCTCGGCCCGGGAGGGCGAGCGACATCTCAGAGCCTGACATTAGGAAGCCCCAATTCCGACCCCGCCTGCGGGATCAAACACTTACTTGGCCTCTGGTCTGATTATGCCTCAGATACCTGTGTTTTCGTAAGGGCTATCCAGTTAGCTCCACCGACCCCAAGATGTTGTGGTCACCCGTTGCGGGTTGCGATGTCCTGATAGGTCACTGGCTGAGTGGCCACCGCCTGCTCCAGCAACCGATAGAACAGCAGCCCGCGCGAGCGTGATGTCCGGCGGTTGAACCGGAATGTGAATTCATCGAGGTAATAGTCGAGTTGGGTGGGCTGCACGGCGCCTTGGTGGGTGCCGAGAAGCCAGCGTTTGAGAAGCGAGGCCACACGATGTACCCCCGGCATCGAAACATGCGCTGGGTCCTCTGAACGTAGCTGCACGCGTTGATGGTGAACATACCCATGCTCGGCCAAGGATCGATAGGCGGGCGAACCGTCGGTGTGCACCCTTGCCCCGGGTTCGACGGCCTCGCCCACGAAAGGGAGCAAGTACGTTTCGGAGCCCGCCGGTACCCGTCGCAACCTGATCCGGCCGAACCCCTTCGGCTCTTGCATCTCGATCGCGATCGCGACCAAGGTCTTGAAAGTCTGGCTCTTACGCCTCGCCCTTTTGAGAGGTTCGCTCGGGTCACGGATCCCAACATAGGTCTCATCGACTTCGACCTTGCCGTTCAAGCGCTCCCGACCTGGACGCACCATTGCGCGGCGAAACCGATGCAGCATCGCCCAGCTCGTCTGGTAGCTCCCCAGTCCCAACACCCGCTGCAGCCCCAAGGCGCTCACCCCGAACTTCTGGTTGGTGAGGTACCAGGCGGCGGCAAACCAGGTCCTCAGCGGCGTCCGCGTCTTGTCGAACATCGTTCCGGCGGTCACCGTACCCTGATACCGACACCCACGGCACATCAAACGGCCACGACTGGACCGATACGGCTCGCTCGCCTCACCGCATCGCGGACAGACAAACCCTTCAGGCCAACGCAGCTGCTCAAGATAGCTCAGACAAGCCTCCTCATCGGCGAACCAGTCTAAGAACTGATTCCAGTCGCGCGGATAGTCTCGCCCGGAAACCAGAGTGATCGCCGACTTGCTCACCCCTACATATTGGGGTAGGTGGAGCTAAATGGATAGCCCTTGTTTTCGTCCACATTGTTAGGAAGGTAAGAGAACGTTAGGAGGTGAACATGGCTGGCACGACGCCTCGACATTCACCGCTAAAGTTTGACGCGTGGCCGTTGATACTGCTCGCATTCGCGCTCATCAGCGGTTGCGCCTCGGCACCGAGCGTCCCTCCAGCAGCACGCACCGAGCTCGCGCCCACCGGCAAGCTGCGGGTCGGCCAGACTCTCCAACCAGGTCCTCGTTAGTAAAGACTCCGCGACGGGCGAGCTGCGCGGCGTGACGATTCATCTCGGTAAGGCACTGGCGCAGCGCCTCGGAGTGCCGTTCGAGCCGGTCGGCTATGCCAATCCGGCCGCCCTCGTGAAAAGCTTCGGCACGAACGAGTGGGACATCGCGTTCCTGGCCTACGATCCCGCACGGGCCAAGGATGTCGACTTCTCTCCACCGTACATGGAGGTCGATAACACTTATCTCGTAGCAGCGAACTCAAAGGTCGCAACCGTCGAAGGTGCCGATCGCCCCGGGGTGATTATCGCCGTGCCCGAGAGAAGTGCCCCCGACCTATTTCTGAGCCGCCATCTCACGTCGGCGCAGGTTCTCCGTCTGCCCGGCGGCGCAGAAGCGGCCATACAAGCGCTCACCTCAGGCAAAGCCGATGCTTACGCAGAGAACGCACACATGCTATCGCTTTATGCTGATCGGCTACCCGGCGCACGCGTGCTCGACGGCAGGTACACGGTAATCCAGCACGCCATTGCTACGCCGCAAGGGAAAACAGCCGCGTCCGAATATGTGGCAGTGTTTGTCGAGGAAGCGAAGGCGAACGGGGCAGTTGCTGATGCGATTCGTTCAGCTGGTTTGCGGCGAACTCGCGTGGCAGCTCCCTCACAAACCAAATGATCTCCTAACTTTAATTGAGCGGACGCGCCGCAAGCGGCGCGCCGCTCAAGACGAGCGTTCGGCATCATGAGAGCGGGTGCATCTTCGCCAGAAGGAGGCCTCATGTCACGACAGTTCGATCTTTTCTTTTTCATCGGTAGCACTTACACGTACTTAACGGTCAGCCGAGTGCAGGACGCGGCGTCGCGTGAAAGCATCTCGATCCGCTGGCGCCCTTTCAGCGTCCGCACGATCATGGCGGAGCAAAACAATGTCCCCTTCCGGGGAAAACCGGTCAAGATGAAGTACATGTGGCGGGACCTTGAGAGGCGAGCGCGTCGTCATGGGGTTCCCTTTGAATCCATCCCGCAGTATCCAGTCGACCCCGATGAGCTTGCGAACCGTGTCGCTGTCGTGGCGTCTCTCGATGGATGGTGTCCCGAATACACCATAGCGACCTATCGGGCTTGGTTCCTCGAGAACAGAGTGCCTGGCGATCTCCAGTACTTGCCTGCGCTTTTAATCAAGCTTGGGAGAGACCCCGAGGTAACGATCGGGCGGGCGAACACTCAAGAAATTCGCGACAGATACGCCTCCGAAACTCAAGTCGCCAGGGAGCTCGGGATCTTTGGCTCACCGACGTTCGTGTCGGGTTCTGAGATCTTTTGGGGTGACGATCGGCTGGAAGACGCGATCGACTGGTCCAGGTCCAAGCCGTTGGCAGCATGATGCCGAACCCTGCCTTGCAGCCGACCGCCGCAAGCTTCGCTTGCGGTTCCCTCGTCGCTTCGCTCCTCGGCGGCGGCTGAAGGCGAGCGTTATGTGTCAACTGAAAGGTCAGGCGAACGGTGAGCACTGACCACACACAACGGGTCGTGAGCTACGCGATCCAGAACTGGCATAGGACTTTTGCCGGCACCAGCGCCCTTGACATTGCCGCGAAGTTGTCGATTCCGCATGAAGATGTGCGGGCAATCCTCGAACAACTCGGCGCGCAAGGGAAAGGCCGGCTCAACCGCGACGTAGAGCTCTACCAAGTTACGCTCAACCCGATGGCGCGCCGCGCCGGCATCACACGCGAACTAGTCAAGACACACATTTACTTCCCGTCGAAAGACCTTCTGCATGCAGACTTCTATAGTTCTGAGCTTGCCCAGAGGAACCTACCCGAGTATCAGAAGCGACTGCACCTAGGCGCAAATCAGGTCGGGCTAGTGTTCTTCTCGGAAGAGGTGCTCGCACGCTACTTGAGTCACCCGGAACTCTATGAGGTCAACGACTCGCTTGCGGGGGGCGAGATTACCTCATACTCCTCAGGTTCTGAAGACAGACAGTTGTACGTCCGCTACGGAAAGAGTCGCCAAGTGCTGGGACAAACTGCGGTTACGGCGATCTATAAGGATCTTGCCTTAATGAGCGCTGCGGAACAGCGCTATTGGCACTCATACGAACTTGACCGCCCCAAGCTAGCGCCAAACGATGAGAATTTCGATCGTTTTCTGGCGAGGACCTACGAAGGCGAGTTTGTCGACTACCCAAACCCCATCGCGCACGTCTTAGCCGGATTAGCTGAAGTCAACCAGCTGCTCGCCCCCGATACACTCTTCAAGCGTCTCCAGAATACGCACCTGCGCTTTCCTGTAGAGCAGACGTACAAGGCACTCTGTGACTGCTCCAGTGAGCTATATAAGGTCATTGGTCCAGATGGCATGGATCAATCGACTCTACGTAAGTTGCTCAGGGTTTCGCTGGGAATTGAGGAATCTCGGCTGATTCATACCGAATCCAAGCGACCTCTTAGCACGCTTCAGTTGCTGTCCTTGGCGGAGCAAATGTTGCAAGCGGGCGGCTCCCTCACCACCGCGATCCGCAACGTTGGCGAGTACCGCGTAGACGCTGACCATAAGGTTCTCCCCAAGGAGTCTGAGCTCGCGAATTACTCGGACGTGTTCTCCAAGCTGTGCTCGGACCTAGTTGCTGGTTTGAGCGCATTCAAATCTACTCTAGGAGCTTCACGCGTTGACACATAACCACATAACCAGCGCATGCAGCGGTAGCAATCGGCGAGGACAGCCGTGGTGCCTACGCTGAATCCGGACTAGCCTCCGGTCGCTTAGCGGGGACACTTAACTGAGGGCGGAGGCCCTCGTTGAATCTGAAGGAGACTCGGTCATTCGGTCATTCCGAATTGGCCCGCGGATCGCCGAGCACGCGGCTCGTCGTACGCCCCATCTCAACCTAAAGGACGTATTCCGATGCGCAACCTTTCGCTGACCGCATTTGCTGTTTGCGCCGCTGTTCTGATCGGCCGCGACTCCTTGGCGCAGCAAACGCCGCCGCCCGCCGGGCCGATTGCCATTCCCTACGGAACGGCAATCACGCTCGAGCAGGCCAAGATGGCCGCTGCTGGTGCCGAGGCCGAAGCCAGGAAGAACAACTGGAACATGGCAATCGCGATTGCCGAACCGTCCGGCAACCTCGTCTATTTGGCGAAGATGGACGGCGCCCCGTACGGCTCGCTGAATGTCGCGCCGGCGAAGGCACGGTCGGCTGCAATGTTTCGCAATCCCACCAAGTCGTTCGAGGATAGGCTCGCCGCGGGCCAAACCTACATCCTCGCCTTGCCCGGTGCGCTTCCAATTGAGGGAGGGGTGCCGATCGTCGTCAACGGCAGAATGGTAGGCGCGATCGGCATCAGCGGCGGCTCTGCACAACAGGACGGGGTCGTAGCCAAGGCTGGCGCTGAAGCCGTCAAGTAGCACCGGGGCTCTGTTATCCGGCGCGCCACGAGGCTGGTTGCCGGCCGTTCCTCCAAGCCTCCGACCATTCGCTCCGACGCAGATAATAAGAGGCCAATTCACCCGAATGACGCATAACATGGCGCTCAAGCTGACCGTCGCAAGCGAGCTTGCGATTCCCTCGTCGCTTCGCTCCTCGGCGGCAGCTTAGCGCCGCGTTCGGCCCCGCAGGCATGCGCGACGAAGAGTACGTCCTGAATCTCTGCGATGAGGTGCTTGGCTGCCGATCCTCGCGACAGCACCGTTTTGCTTTTCTTCGTGGCGATACCGGGCGCTCTCTCGCCGTCGACGCCTATTATTCAGAGTTGAGCCTCGTCATCGAGTACCGGGAGCGGCAGCACGTTGAGTCGGTGCCCTTTTTCGACCGACGCAAGACCGTGAGTGGCGTTTCTCGCGGGGTTCAGCGAGCCCTTTACGACCAGCGCCGGCGGGAGGAGCTCCCCCGCAATGCATTGCGCCTTGTTGAGTTCAACGTCACCGAGTTCGCGCACAACGGACGAAAACGGCTCTTGCGCCGACGCGCGCAGGACGTCAGTGTCATTCGCGCACGGCTCGCGCCATTCACATCGGGGCCTAACCGCACGATCGACGCGGACCGTTTGCCAGCGGGCTTGCGCCCGCCGGCAAACGGCCGGTCATTGTGATCGTTCGGCGTCATGAGCCACCGATCGATGACCCTGGCTAGCAAAGCGGGACCAGAACGGTCCGTTCAAATGACCGAGCACAAAGTTTAGCGGGGCGAGAAGCAGAGTAAGCGTCCGGCGTTCACCGCCTTGACGAGGGGGCAGGTTTTGACGTGTCGGGGTTGACGGGCGCGTTGATCTCGTCGGTGAAGATCTCGTCCTCCAGCGCCAGCTGAACGGCCCGGTCGAGACGCTCGAGCAGCTGCTGCAGTGTTTCGTCGGGTCGACGCATCAGGGCAGCGAGCATGTTGTGCTCGTCACTGGCGATGGCTGCGCAGGGGATCGGTCCGATCGGAGCCAATCGAGACCTGGCCCGTCGCCGCTGAGCACGAAGTCCTCGAGCGTCGGCAGGAACGAGCCTGCGGTCGCCGCCGGTACGGCTCTTACGCGGCGCGGCGGAGGGGGAGTTGGCTTTCGGGAGCGAGATGCCACGGAAGCAGTTCCTCGACCCGGTTGATCGGGTGCTCGGCGATGCGCGCGAGCACCTCGCGCAGATAGGCCTCGGGGTCGAGGCCGTTCAGCTTCGCCGTGCCGATCAGGCTGTAGATCGCCGCGGCGCGCTCGCCGCCGGCGTCCGAGCCGGCGAAGAGGTAGTTCTTGCGCCCGAGCGCCACCGCGCGCAGCGAGCGCTCGGCGGCGTTGTTGTCGATGTCGATGTGGCCGTCGTCACGGTAGCGAACCAGTGCCGCCCAGCGCGTGAGCGCGTAGCGGATCGCGATCGCCAACGCCGACTTCGTCGACACCTGCGCCAGGGTCGCCTCGAACCAGGCCTTGATCGCTTCCAGTTCCGGCCCGGCGCGCGCCTTGCGCACCGTGCACCGCTCCTCGGCCGCCCGGCCGCGGATCGCCTCCTCGATCTCGTAGAGCTTGCCGATTCTCGCCAGCGCTTCGGCGGCCACCGGCGAGCGGTTCGACTCGTAGATCTCGTAGAACTTGCGCCGCACGTGCGCCCAGCAGGCCGCCTCCCGAATCCGTTCGTCCTTGTCCTCGTAGAGCCGATCGAACCCGGCGTAACCGTCGGCCTGCAGGATTCCGGAGAACGACTTCAGGTGCGATTCGGGATGATCGCCTCTGCGGTCGGGCGAGTAGCGGAACAGCACCGCCGGGGCTGCGCTGATCGGCCCACGGCCGACCGTCGCGGACATAGGTCCAGAGCCGCCCGGTCTTGGTCTTGCCGCGACCGGGCTCGAGCACCGGCACCGGGGTGTCGTCGCCGTGCAGGTAGGGGCTCGCCACGACGTAGCGCGCGAGCGCCTCGACCAGCGGATCGAGGAGCGCGGCGGCTCCTCCGACGCAGTCGGCGAGCGTCGAGCGCTCGAGCGCCACCCCCTCGCGGGCGTAGATCTGCGACTGCCGATACAGCGGCAGGTGATCGGCGTACTTGGCCACCAGGATGTGGGCGAGCAACCCCGGCCCGGCAATCCCACGCGCGATCGGGCGGCGTCGGAGCAAGTTCCTGCACGATCTGTCTGGCACGCTCGCACAGGCGAGCTTCGGACGCACGTGCCGGATCACCTTGAAGCTCGCCGGAACGTACTCCAGGACTTCGGCCACGTCCTCGCCGATCTTCTTCATCGTCGCGCCGCAGTCGGGGCAGGTGCAGGCCGGGGCGTGTTCCACCGTCTCGCGCGGCAGGCGTTCCGGTAGCGGCCGACGTGCCGGGCGTTCCTTCTGCTCGGGCTTGGCTGCAGGGAATCTCTGGCGCACGCGCCTCCCGGCTCGCGCGGTTGGCTTCCAGCTCCTCGACCAGGAGCTCGAGCTGGCCGATCTTCGCGTCGAGCTTCTCGGAGGAGCGACCGTACTGCAGCCGCCGAAGCTTGGCGATGAGGAGCTTGAGGTGCTCGATCTCGTGGTCGCGCTCGGCGAGCTTCGTCTGACTCTCGATGATCAGACGCTTGAGCGTCTCGATGTCATCGGGCAGATCACGATGCGTTGAGCACATCGCGAGTGTACTAACTCACTTCGTGCGAGTGAAGTATGTGCGCGAACTTTTTTTGCGCACGTTGCGTGCGCGAGACGATGCGCGTCGATCAGTACGCGAGACTCGGCGCCTGCGTTCTCACCGGACGGCGCCAGTCGATCCCTTCGAGCAGCATCGAGAGCTGCGCGACGCTCAAGTGCACAGCACCGCTATTCGCCTGCGGCCACACGAAGCGCCCGCGCTCAAGGCGCTTGGCGAATAGGCACAGCCCCGTGCCATCCCACCACAGCACCTTCACCCGATCCCCCGCGCGTCCGCGGAAGACGAAGACGTGGCCGGAGAACGGGTTCTCGGCGAGCGTCCCTTGCACCAGCGCGGCCAGCCCGTCGAAGCCCTTCCTCATGTCGGTCATGCCAGCGGCGAGCCAGATCCGCGTGCCCCCGGGCAGCGTGATCATCGCCAAGCGCCCAGGGCGTCGAGCACGAGACGAAGTTGCCCCGCCTCGACCCTGCCGCGCACGATGACGCGCGCAGCGCCGATCTCAATCTCGATCCAGCCGCTCGCCAGTTCCGGCGCGCGCTTGCCGGCGCCACGCCTGGGCGTCCTCGTCGAGCTCGCGGGGGCATCGATCACGCTGACGGGCACGAGGGGCCCGGCGGTTCGGGCGAGCGCCCGGGCTGCTTGATGCTTGACGATCCACTTGCGCACCAGGTTCGTGTTGAACCCGTGCGCCAGGGCGACTGCCGACACCGAAGCGCCCGGAACCAGGCACTTCTCGACGACGGCTCGCTTGTGGGTTTCGCTGAAGAAGCGCTTGCCGTTGCGGCTGACCCGCAGCGGCTCAACGGGTACTCTACGGTTCTCGGGTTTCATGGTGTCCACTACCGTTCGTAGTGGACACCATCGTCAGGGTCGCAGCCTCAACCGGGAAGGACGGCCCAGACCGGACGCTTACGAAGCAGACGTCTGGCGGTGCTCAGTTCACGCGCACGCCGGTCAACTCGATCTCTCTGTTGAGCTTCGCTGTTTCGCTATTGATAAATGCGGCAAACTCTTCCGGCGTGGAGGGCGCGGATTCTGCACCCTGCACGAGGAGCGCTGCCTGCAGCGCCTGGGTTTGCAGGATGTCCACGACGTCGCGGTTCAGCTTGTCGACGAGCGCCCCCGGAGTTCGTGCCGGAGCCAGCATGCCTATCCAATAGAGCGACTCGAATCCCGGCAGCCCGGCCTCGGACGCAGTCGGGATTTCCGGCTGTCCCGAGAAGCGCTTTCCGGTCGTGACTGCATACGCTTTCAGCTTGCCAGCGGAAACCAGCGACCAGGTATTGCTCGCAAGAACGAATCCCACTTTCGGGTCGCCGCTTAGGATCGCCAGCTGCGCTGCGCCACTCCCCTTGTATTGAACCGACTGCACATTGATCCCAGTCATCAGCCTCAGCATCTCGTTCGCCAGGTGCGGTGCAGTAGCCGGGCCCGCAGTCGCGAAATCGACCATGCCCGGTTGCTTCTTCGAGTATTCGATGAACTCGCGCAGTGTTGCGGCCGGCACCGACGGATGGGCAACCAGAACCATCGCCGCAACGGCGACCCGCGTGATCGGCACCAAATCCTTGACCGGATCGTAGCCCAACGCTTTCTGAAGGCTGGGGAAGGTCGCGAGCGCCGTGCGGTCTGACATCACCAGGGTGTAACCGTCAGCGGGCGCTTGGGCGGCGGCCCCGGTGGCGATCGTGTTGGTGGCGCGGTTCTCCACCACGACCGGCTTACCCCAGCGTTCGCTGAGCCGCTGTCCGACTTGACGCGCCGCCGATTCCGTCAGCGTTCCCGGGGCCCCGGCAAGGATCCGGACCGGGCGGTTCGGGTAGTCCTGCGCGCCCGCCGGAACGAGCATTGTCGCTGCCCCTACAGCGATCAACGAAACCACAGCCTTCTGCAGAGCCCCCATGGCGTCCCCCCTTGAAGGTTGTCAGGCCGCTTGATCTTGACCGAACGTTCTGCCGCCTGCAACTATTCAACTTTCACCTAGCGATGAATTTTGGTTGACACGATGGAGCTGCGGGACATCGAATATTTCGCCGTCGTCGCGGAGCACAGCAACGTGAGACGTGCGTCGGAATTCCTGGGGCTGAGCCCGACCGCAGTGAGCAAGAGCCTGCGTCGGCTCGAACAGTCGATGCAGGCAAAGCTCGTGGAACGTACGCCCAAGGGCGTTGCCCTCACCGCCGTCGGCTCCGCGTTACTTGCGCAGGTACGCCGGCTCCGTTTGACCCTACAGGACATCGGGCGAGAAGCCGCAGACCTGAGCCAGGGCCGCGCCGGGCACTTGCGCATCGGTGCGACCGCCGCGGATTGCGAGAACCTGCCGGCAGCCTATGCCGTTCTGTTGCGCGAGGCACCAAAACTCACCCTGGAGATCATCGTCACCGACACCGACGTGATGCTGCCGCTCCTGCGCAAGGGAGAGCTGGACATGGTCATCACGTTGATCCCTGAACGTCCATACGACGGCCTCGACCAAGAGCACCTCTATGAGGACGAATACGTTGTCTGCGCGTCCGCCGATCATCGCTTGGTAAAGCAGAAGCGGGTCGGCCTGGCCGACCTCGTGCAGGAGCGGTGGGCTCTATCGGGCGCCAATATCCCGCCCCAGCAAATCCTGCATCGAACGTTTGAGGACAGCGCGCTGCCGGCGCCGCGGGTCGTAGTCGAGACACGCTCGATGCGCGTTAGGCTTCAAACCTGGGCTCATTCGGACCTCCTCGGCTACGTTTCGAAACGCGTTCTCCAGCAGGCCGCTGGGCGTTTTCGCCTCGCCGTGCTCCCGGTCAAAGAATTGACGCGGCCGCGCCCGGTTGGAGCGATTTATCGGAAGGATGCTTACCTGCCGCCCGCTGCCCGTCGGCTGCTCGATATATTGAAGTCGACCGTCGAGCCACCGCCCGCGAACGGCCGCGACGAGTCTGCGGCACGCATGACGCCGAACAACCCCTTGCAGCGGACGCGCCGCAAGCGGCGCGCCGCTGAAGGATGACGGTTAGGCCGATTAAGATCGGCTCACATCACATGGCGTGCAAAGAGGGAGGACTTGCCGTGATGCGGGTGGACGGGATCTGGAACTTGCGCTCATGGCTTTTGCTGGCGTTCTTTCTTCTTGCGGGCAGCGCATCGGCGGGCCCGTGCACCACTGCCGAATCCGCGTGCACCGAGTGGGTTACGGTGGCCGGGGGGCCCTCGCGGCTCTTGGTATATCGAACATACTCACCGGAGGCTAGAAACGACACCATCACCAGGGCACTGGTTATGGTGCACGGTCAGGGCCGCGATGCTGACAACTACTTCCGACACGCGCTCGCCGGCGCCTTCTTGGCGAATGCGTTGGAAGACACGCTTGTTCTCGCACCGCGTTTCGCCTCCAACTTCGGAACCAATTGCCGTGACACTCTCGCACCTAACGAACTGAACTGGAACTGTCTACAAGCACCTGAGGGCTGGCGCGTGGGCGGCCCTGCCATAGATAACGGCAAGATCGCGGCGTTCGACGCGATCGACGAGCTCCTGCGCAAGCTCGCCCGGAAAGAGCTCTTCCCGAACCTGCGGGGGATCGTAGTTGCCGGTCATTCCGGTGGCGGGCAATTCGTTCAGCGCTACCAGCTGACTAACCGAGTGCATGAGAGTCTTGGCATTGTGATCACCTACGTTGTCGCAAACCCATCGAGCTACGCCTATCTCGATAGCCTGCGGCCCACACAAAGTGCCGTTCCTTCGGACGTCGCGGCTGCCTCACCCGGCTACATCCCGCCGCCTCCCGCTAAGCCGCCCGCTCCCTTCGTTCCATTCGCGGATGCACGAAACTGCACCGCGTACGATGAGTGGCCCTACGGTTTGACCAAACGCACGGGCTACGTCGCAAGGCTCACCGATAACGAGTTGAAGAAGCAGCTGGCCGCCCGACCTACGACCTACCTTCTCGGCGAACTGGATATCCTGCCCCTTTACGGCTTTGACAGCTCATGCTCCGCTGGGGCGCAGGGACCTACCCGTCTGGCTCGTGGCCTAGCCTACGCAAGATATGCGAACGAGATGCACGGAGCGCAGCACAAGACGCTCGTTGTTGCCGCATGTGGGCACAGCGCACGCTGCATGTTTACGGCCGAGCGCGCACTTCCCGTGATTTTCCCGAAGCAATAGCCGGTAGCAGCGTGCGACGCTATCGGCCTAACACCACGATGCAGGGGACCGCTTGCCGGCGGGGCTTCGCTTCGCTACGCCCCGCCGACGCGGCCCCTGATCGTGAACGTTATGCGTCACCAACGGTAGCGGTCGGCGAGGACAGCCGTGATGCCTACGCTGAATCCGGACTAGCCGCCCATCGCTTAGCGGGGAGATTTGACTGAGGGGCGGAAAGCCCTCGTTGAATCGTTGAATCTGAAGGAGACTCGGTTGTTCCGGATTGGCCTGCGGATCGCCGAGCACCAGGGCCGTCGTACGCACCATCTCAATGTAAGGGAGGTTTTCCGATGCGCAACCTTTCGCTGACCGCATTTGCTGTTTGCGCCGCTGTTCTGATCGGCCGCGACTCCTTGGCGCAGCAAACGCCGCCGCCCGCCGGGCCGATTGCCATTCCCTACGGAACGGCAATCACGCTCGAGCAGGCCAAGATGGCCGCTGCTGGTGCCGAGGCCGAAGCCAGGAAGAACAACTGGAACATGGCAATCGCGATTGCCGAACCGTCCGGCAACCTCGTCTATTTGGCGAAGATGGACGGCGCCCCGTACGGCTCTCTGAATGTCGCGCCGGCGAAGGCACGCTCGACTGCCATGTTTCGCAATCCCACCAAGGCGTTCGAGGATAGGCTCGCCGCGGGCCAAACCTACATCCTCGCCTTGCCCGGTGCGCTTCCAATTGAGGGAGGGGTGCCGATCGTCGTCAACGGCAGAATGGTAGGCGCGATCGGCATCAGCGGCGGCTCTGCACAACAGGACGGGGTTGTAGCGAAGGCTGGAGCCGAAGCCGTCAAGTAGCACCGGGCTCTGCTATCCGGCGCGCCACGAGGCTGGTTGGCCGGCCGTTCTTCCAGGCCTCCGACCATTCGCTCCGACGTAGATAATCAGAGGCCAATTCACCCGAATGACGCATAACATGGCGCTCAAGCTGACCGTCGCAAGCGAGCTTGCGATTCCCTCGTCGCTTCGCTCCTCGGCGGCGGCTGAAGTGCGTCGTTGGGCGTCATGAAGCTCTTCGCGTCATCTCGCGTACCAGGACTCGACACCAAATGCCGTTGCGCGTTGCGATACCCGACCTGATTTCGCCGTCCTACTTCCCGGCGATCGCGGCGGTCGAGCTGGGTTTCTTCAAGCGGGAAGGGTTGGACGCGACGATAGAGTTGCTGTTCCCGGTGACCCGGACCTACGAGGAGTTGCGTGACGGCCGCCTTGACTTCGTGGCCGGCGCCGCGCATGCGCCGCTCTACGCTTTCCGGAACTGGAACGGGTGCAGGCTTCTCGCCGCGCTCTCGCAGCATATGTACTGGTTCCTGGTGCTGCGCAAGGACCTCGAAGCCGGGCGCGGCGATCTGGCCGCGGTAAAAGGGCTGCGCATCGGCGCGGCGCCGGGCCCGGTGGACGGACTGAAGCGCATGCTCGTCGAATCCGGTATCGACCCGGAACGCGAAGTGAAAATTGGGCCGGTGCCTCGCAGCGCGGATGCCGGAGTCTCGTTCGGCGTCGCCGCGGCAAAGGCGCTCGAAGAAGGAGAGCTCGACGGCTTCTGGGCGAACGGTATGGGCGCGGAGGTGGCAGTGCGCAGCGGCATCGGCACGCTGGTGCTCGATGCGCGGCGCGGCGATGGTCCGGCGTCGGCGCGCGACTACACGTTTGCCGCTTTCGTCACCACACAGAAGACCATCGAGCAGCAACCCGCCATCGTCGCAGGCGCTGTGCGTGCGCTCGTGGGAGCCCAGCAGGCACTCAAGCGTGAACCAGGCCGCGCGCCGCAGGCGGCGAAGCGGCTGTTCCCCGAGACCGAGGCGGGGCTTATCGGCGAGCTCATCGGGCGCGACGCGCCCTACTACGACGCCGCCATCTCGACACAGTCGGTTGACGCGCTTAACCGCTTCGCCCGGGACTTGGGCATCCTCACCGAAGAGGTGCCCTACGATCAAGTGGTCGCAACCGGATTCCGACACCTCTGGAATCCCTGATTGGCCGAGACGCCCCCTTGAGTTGCTCTTCACTTTCCGTGACGACGTCTGGCCACGCGCGACGTTCAACGTTGCGGTCGACGGAACGAGCGTGCGATGGTTATCGCTCGAGGTTCGAGCGTAGGCGCCATGACGCCCAACCCGTCGATGCACCGGACCCGCTACAGCGGGCTTCGCCCGCCTTCGCGGGCCGGTGATCTCTAGCGTTGAGGCTGTACAAAAAGCTTCCTGCGCTGTCGTCGTTGCTTTCCTTCGAGCGTTACTCATGGAGAACGCATTGAAGGGAGAAAAGGAAGATGGCGCGCTACAAGACAGTCGATCGAAGCCCGCGGTTTCTTCCGATCGTTCTGGAGTCCCAACTGATTCCCGGCAGCTTCGAGCACGCGCTGGACATCCTGGTCGACACCGAGGTCGATCTGTCCGAGGTCGAGGCGCGCTTTCGTAACGACGTCACCGGCGCCCCCGCCTACGATCCGGCGGTGATGCTAAAGATCGTGCTCCTTGCCTACAGCCGTGGCGTCGTCTCCAGCCGTGCGATCGAACGGCTGTGCCGGGAGAACGTGCTCTTCATGGCGATCTCGGGCGACAGCGCGCCGCGGTTCACGACGATTGCGACGTTCACTCGGGAGCTGGGCGATGAAGCCAGCGCGATCTTCACCCAGGTCCTTCTGACTTGCGACCGGCTGGGCCTGATCGGCCGGCAGATGTTCGCGATCGATGGCGTGAAGCTCCCGAGCAACGCCGACAAGCGAAGGAGCGGCACCCACGCCGAGCTCTTGCATGAAGCCGAGCGGATGGAGAAGGCTGTGGCGAAGATGCTCGAGGCTCATCGCGTGCGCGACGAAGCCAAGGACGCCGCAGACGACGTTGCGAAGGAACGGTCCCGGATCGAGCGCTTGCAGAGCGAAGCGCAGAGGATCCGCGAGTTCCTCGCCACCCACACCGAGCGCCGCTCCGAGAAGGGCGCGGTCCGAAAGAGCAACGTCACTGACAATGACAGCGCCAAGATGGCGACATCGAAGGGTGTAATCCAGGGCTACACGGCGGTGGCCGCCGTGGACAGCAAGGCCCAGGTCATCGTCGCGGCCCAGGCGCACGGGTCGGGGAGCGAGCAAAGCGTGCTCCTCCCGATGGTGGAGCGTACCGAGCGCCTGCGCGCCGACCAGACCGTGGTCACGGCCGATGCCGGCTATCACAGCGAAGCGAACCTGAAGGGGCTCTACGAACTCGGCGTCCCGGCGCTGATCGCCGACGGCCTGCTGCGCCGGCGCGACCCGCGCTTCGCGGGCCAGGGGAAGTACAAGGCCCTGCCCGATTCGCTCTGGGACAAGACGGCGGGGGCAAAGCCATCGACGGTCAAGTTCAAGCCGACCGACTTCGCCCACGACGCGAGCACCAACACTTGCATCTGTCCGGCGGGAAAGAAGCTCTACTCCACCGGCAGCCACTGCACGACAAGCGGCCGGCGGCACCACAAGTTCCAGGGTGCGAAGCGCGACTGCGTGCCCTGTCATCTGAGGCAGCGGTGCCTACGACACCCCGAGCGCACCCCGACCCGGCAGGTGGCGTTCTTCGAGAAGAACCAGCGCTCGCCGCTGGAGTTCACCGAACGCATGAAAGCGGCGATCGACAGCGAGCGCGGACGCAAACTCTACGGCGCGCGAATGGCGACAGTGGAACCCGTGTTCGCGAACCTGCGCCACAACAAGGGACTGGATCGCTTTACGCTACGAACGCGCCCCAAGGTGAACGCACAGTGGAACCTGTACTGCCTGGTTCACAACATCGAAAAGCTGGCGCATCATGGTTATGGGAGATAGGAAGGCGGGGCGGCAGGCTCGCGCCCGCCGACGCGGAACCTTCGATGCGGGCTGAAACGATCAGAACACAACTGCTGATTCTCGATCGTGCGCGGCGCACGTTCGAGAAACGGGTTTTTGTACATCCTCGTTAGCCGTCCGATGACATGGATGCCTTGACATTCAGCTCGCAGATGGTAAATGCCTTGGCCTGGCCAACGGCCGTATTGATCGTTGTCCTCGTTCTTCGCGGCGAGATCAAGACGCTCCTGTCACTGGTCAAGAAGCTAAAGGCCGGGCCAGTCGAGGCTGAATTCGATCGTGAAATGCGAGAGCTCACGCGGGAAACGGAAGGCCAGCTTCCACCCCCGACCTCTGTTCCACCATCGTCGCCTGAGCGGCAAAAATTGCTCCAACTCGCCGAGCTCAATCCACGTTCAGCCATCATCGAGGCGTGGCACAACGTCGAATTCGCGGCACGACGAGTCGTGGAGGCTCGAGATCCTTCGATAACGGCTCGCGAGCTTCAATCGTCATCTGCACTTCTGCGCTCGCTAAATCGATATGAAACCCTCAGCCGCGACGAAGTCGCCCTTTTCAAAGACTTACGGACCCTCCGGAATCAAGCGGTTCATCTTCCCGAGTTCTCGCCCGCTTACGATTCTGTTTTGAACTACATCGACCTCGCGCTCCGGCTCAAGTCCGCGCTAGAAAGCAGGGTTCTAGGTGGTGTGGCCGGCTAACCAGCGGTTGCAGGGGACCGCCTGCCAGCGCGGCTGCGCTTCGCTTCGCCCCGCTGTCGCAGCCCTTGAACCGCGACGTTGGGCAGCGCAGTCGAACGCCATCTCATGATCAACCGAGCCGTCTTGATCGTCCGCCCGAAGCAGCCGTTCCTCGATTGGGCGGCAGGCCTGGATGATTCGGGGTTACTTCCCAATGTCGAGGGTGAGCAAACCGTTTACCTCATACCTGCGTTCGAAACACGTGACGAGGAAGACTCGGTAATCGAGCAGATCTATCTTGAGGTGTTCGAGAACGAACTGCACGGCTGGCACACCGATGAGACCGCATGGCCAGTGAATCGCGACCTCGCGACATTCCGCGAGTGGTTCACAATCGAACATCACACTGTCGTGGAAGACTTATGTGGATACGAGATCGTCGATGACGACGACGAAGATGACGACGATGTTCACTGAACTGAGAGCGGTCGACCATGAGGCCGCGGCGCTGCCCAACCACCCGATGCAGCGGACCGCTTAGCAGCGGGCTTGCGCCCGCTGCTACGGGCCGCTGATCTGTAACGTTCGGCGCTGCATCGAGGCTAGCTTTCCATGAGCACCCTGCAGCTAAACCATTTGTGCATCGCGATTGTAGGCGTGGCTGCACTCGCCGCGTGTCCACCGCTCTTAGCTCAGCAGTACCCAACCAAGCCCGTCAAGATCGTTGTCCCGTTTCCACCGGGCGGCGTGAGCGACGTGGTCGGCCGCTTCATCGCGCAGCGACTGACAACAACGCTCGGACAACAGGTCATCGTCGAGAACAAGCCCGGCGCAGGCGGAATGATCGGCACCGAGGCTGGCATCAAGTCTCCGGCCGATGGGTACGCCCTGACGCAGATCACCTCGAGTTACACAGCATATCCGAGCCTCTACCAGCTTAAATTCGACCCTGTAACCGATATCACGCCAATCATCCAACTCTCGCAAGGGCCTCTGCTCATTGTTGTTCATCCCTTAATCCCGGTCACAAACACGCTGGAACTCATCGCTCTCGCGAAAGAGAAACCGGGAAAGCTCAACTTCGCCTCCGCCGGGCAGGGCACCCCGAGTCACCTCGCCACTGAGTTGTTTGCGAGCGTGACAGGGATCAAGATGAATCACGTTCCCTACAAAGGCGGCGGGCCGGCGGTGACAGACACGATCGCCGGTCACACGGACCTCTACTTCGGCTCCATGGCCAGCGTGCTGCCGCACGTACGTGCCGGAAAGCTCCGTGCGATCGCCGTCACGTCGAGCCAGCGCGTTGCGGCTGTGCCCGACGTTCCAACCGTTGCCGAACGCGGCCCACCGGGTTATGAGGCGGTTCTTTGGCTAGGTTTGGTCGGACCGAAGGGGCTGCCGCGCCCGATCGTGGACCGCGTCAACAGTGAGGTGGCGATGGTGTTGAAGTTGCGCGAGACAGGTGAGCGGCTCGAGGCCGACGGCGCCGCGCCCGCCGGCGGCACCCCCGAGCAGTTCCTGGCGACAATCAAAAAGGAGATCGAGGTCTGGCGAAAGGTTGTTCGTGAGGTTGGAGTGAAGCCCGAATGAACTCGACCTGCATGGTTAGAAAGCGATCGACGCCGAACCAGCCCATGCAGCGGACCCGCTCCGGCGCGCTTCGCCCGCCTGCGCGGGTCCGCTGATGGGCGACGTTGGGCGTCTAGTATCACGGCACCGTTATACTTCCACTGCTTGCACGCCTAGCTCAAGGCTC
>CAVWFR010000051.1:0-348341 GCA_963754305.1 uncultured beta proteobacterium
CTTTCGTACACCACATCCAGGGACGCAAGCTCGCGAGACAGGTTCAAGCCGTTCCATGCGCCACCATCACCCGCACCTACTAGGAGCCGCCCTTGAAGGCAGACCCGTTCGTACATCTTCCGGGCCTTCGGGATAGGCTTACACCTCCGGACAAGTCCGAGTACCGTGCGACACGGGAAGTTCTTGCCTCGTGGGACGAACGTGCCCGCAAGCTGGGCCTCCCCCCGAACTGGCGGCGCTCGGATGAGAGACTCGAAGAGATCCGGCGCGCTGTTCTCAGAGACCGGGACAGTAGGGAGGACCTTTGGGTATATGCCTATGTGTCGCTGATGTGGGATCCGGGCTTGCTCTTTGAAGAAGTCAGACTAGCGGACGCCGATGGGTATCAACGCCGCTTCACCAGCAAGATAACCATTGGCCGAGGCTCGCCGGACCGGCCCGCTCTCATGCTCTCGCTACAGCCTCAGCCTGGTTCCTGCCGAGGACTCGCTTTTCGTATTGCCGCCGATTTGGCGGAGGATGAATCCGCGATCCTTTGGAGGCGAGATGCTTCTGGGTGGGTACTCACCACTGCTGGTCTCAATGAGCACGCCCCAAGGAACAATCACCGCACTTGTCTTTGCTGCAAATACCGCGCACTCCAGCCATGTCGAAGAACTGCCGCTCAACGAGACTGCGGATCTAATAGCAAGAGGTTCTGGCGTCATGGGCACGAATCGCGAATATCTTGAGCAGTTGGCTGGCCAACTTAAGGCTCTAGAGATCGAAGATCTATACGTTCATCAACTGCTCGAGTGTGTGCGCAACGTCGGTAGTGCCTGATGGATCGCGTGCCCAATTCGCTGGCCGCGCACCTCTTCGCGGCACGGTGAGCGGTCGGGGACATCGTTGACAAAAGAGTCCGGGGACATGCCTGACAGTTTTCTTCCCCGAAAGCGTGTTTTGAACCGCCCCGGGATTCCCGGAGACTCCATTTCTTGAGAGGATGGAGTCGCGAGTACATCGAAGAAGTATTCCCCGGAAGTCCGGGGACGTGCGGTCCGGCTGGTCCTCGAGCATGAAGGCGAGCACGACTCGCAGTGGGCGGCGATCGGTTCGCTTGCGAGCAAGATCGGCTGCACAGCGGAGACCTTGCGGAAACGGGTTCGGCAGGCCGAGCGCGATCAGGGTAGGCGCAGCGGTCTATCCAGTTCGGAGCGTGACCGGCGCACGGAGCTCGAGCGCAAGAATCGTGAACTGAAGCGGGCCAATGAAATCCTGCGCAAGGTGTCGGCTTTTTTTGCCCATGGGGAATTTCCAGCTGAACGCGGCAGGCGTGTCTATCGTTAACCACTGCTCCGACGTGCTCAACGGGCTGCGGGAGCGCCTCGCGCACGCTCGTAATGCAGTTCGACCGTATCCTGTGAATCCAGGTAGATGCTGTCGAAGAGTTCTTCCGCGATTGTTTCGGCCGGCCCTGAACCGTCGACCGACAGGCCGAGGCCGGTCCACACCACCAGCGTCACCCGGTTCATGGGGTCGTAGCATGCGAACGTGTTGTAGCCGGGCACCTCTCCGTTGTGAAAAAAGATCCGGTTCGCTCCGACAGGCCGCTGCGCGATGCCGTACCCGTACCGCACGCCGTTAGGATTGCTCGGGTTGGCCGGCTGCGGACTCTCGCGCCACGTGCGCTGATACGCGGCGTTGAATAGCTGACCGCCGACGAGCGCTTCGATCCACCTGGCAAGGTCGCTCGCGGTGGAGATAACAGCCCCGGAAGCCCACGCCAACGATGGGTTCACGTCGGTGAAGTCTCTCGGGGTCAGCGTGCCGGCCTTGGCCGCGGCCCGGATATGGGGCGGGTACGGCACGTTGTTAAACATGTAGAGGAGGCTGTCGTATCCGTAGCCGCGCGCGCGCGGAGCGGGAATGGCAGTTGAGTGGGCGTCGGGGAGCAATGTGTCGGTCAGTCCCAGCGGGACGAAGAGCCGATCCCGGAAGATGTCCGACAGCGGCTTGCGGTCGAGCCGTTCGGCGATGAGGCCGAGCAGCACCGTGTTGGTGTTGCAGTACCCGAACACTCCGGGGTCGCGGTGCTCGTGGCCGAATGCGATCGCCAGCAATTCTTCCGGCTTCCACGCCTTGGTGGGCTCGCGCTCGATCGTTGGCCAGAACTCAGGGTCTCCGACAAAGTCGTAGAGGCCGCTGCGCATGTTGAGCAGTTGGCCGATGGTGATATTGGCGCCGTTGGGCACGTCGGGCCGATAGATCGCAACCGAGTCGTCGAGACGGAGCGCCCCCTCCTGAGCCAACTGCAGGATCACTGCGCCAGTCATTGTCTTGGTGACCGAACCGATCCGGAAGTGGCTGTCGGGCCTGGGCGGGGTCGCGCCGCCGAGATCCGCGGTGCCGTATGTGACAGTGACCTCGCCCTGCGGCGTGCGCAGGAGCACCACAGCGCCGGGAACCAGCAGTTCCCTGGCAGTTGCGTCGACGCTGGCTCGGAGGGCAGCCCGGTCGATCGGCTTGAGCGCGGATTCGTCGGGCGTGGATTCGCTCCCGCGCGCCGCGATCATGTGAGCGAGCTTGAAAGGTTTTGACATGCCATGCCTCCTTTCGGTGAGATGAGCGGCATGCTTCCGCAAGCACGCGGCGGGCGCATGAGGCGCCAGCCCCAGAGGTGCGTTTCTTGCCACCGGGACAGTCGGGATCGCCTACTACCGCGCCGCAGCAGGCGTGCTCGCGCCCATGCCGTTGCGGCGGGCGAGCAAGATGGCCTGCGCGCGGTTTTCGACGCCCAGCCTTTCTCACCTGTGACGACGAGCATCACCGCTTCGCGTTCGCCAACCTGTCGGTGCTGGATCCCGCGGGCGCTGCAAGCGATGGCCGGGCCGACGTGGGCGTCGACCACGTGGCTTACACCTATGCGAGCCTCGGTGACCTTCTCGACACGTACGCGCGTCTCAAGCGGCAAGGCATCGCGCCGTACTGGCCGATACGCCACGGCCCAACGCTTTCCCTGTATTACAAGGACCCCGACGGCAACCGCATGGAGTTCCAGGTCGACAGCTTTGCTAGCACGGAGGAGACCAACGCCTACATGCTGAGCGAGGCGTTTGCGTCCAACCCGATCGGCGTGCAGTTCGACCCCGAGGAACTTGCCGAGCAGTTCCGCGCCGGAGTGCCCGAAGCGCGGCTCCTCGCGCGGCCCGACGGCCCCCCGGCCCGGATCCCGCCCGAGCACGGCATCGGCACCGCCGCATAGCAGGAGAGGCGGCCGGGACAGCAGTCCCGACCTGCGTCGCAAGGGAAACCATGTACGGCAAACGATTGGAGGGTTCGAATGACGAATTTCTGGCTAGTAACCGTTCCGCGAGTGGTTCTCGGACTCATTTTTCTCGCCGGCGCTATCGACGGTTTCTCTTTCATTTTCGCCGGTACCCACCTCCTTCATCCCCCCACATCGGATCGCGGACTCCAATTTGAGGCCGCGCTGAAGGCAACGGGTTTCTTCTGGCTGCTGATGAAGGTCGTGGAGATCATCGGCGCAAGCTGCCTCCTGTCGAACCGGGCGCCCGCCTTCGGTCTGGCGATTCTTTCTCCCATCATGACCGTCGTCGTGCTGTTCCACCTGTTTCTCAATCCGCAGGGCATTCCGCTCGCCGTTCTGCTCGTCGTTTGCGGCGCACTCTTGCTGCGGGCGTATGCCTCTCGGTACGCCACCGTCTTCGGCTCGGGCGACGCCGGGATGCGGGTCCGCACCGGGCGGTTCATGAACAGGAAGCACACGTCGGCCTCACGTATATCCATGGGCGTTCATCCAATGCGCACGGAGACTGACCAAGCCCTGCCCTGTGAGCCAATCATTCGTCATCCCCGTCTGCGTGGCCGGCGAGAAGCCGTCGATTGGGACGCGTTGGCTCGGCTCCACGAGAAGGGTCTCATCCACGATCCCGTCGGGAAACAGAAATCGGTGGTCTTCACCGACGACGCCCTCGAGGCGGAGCGCTGCTTCCGCGAGGTGTTCGCCAAGAGGTAACCCGTACTTGGCCTTGCCATCATGTGCGCGCATGTGACGCCCAACCCGGCGATGAACCGGACCGGCTACAGCGGGCTTCGCCCGCTTTCGCAGGGCCGGTGATCTTGACGTTTTGGGCGTCTAGTATCACGGCACCGTTATACTTCCACTGCTTGCACGCCTAGCTCAAGGCTCAACATGAAACTCACCGCTGTCTTTCAGAAGGTCCGCGAGGGCTATATCGGCTTCGTCGAGGAATTGCCGGGCGCTAACACCCAAGCACGGACGCTCAAGCAAGCCCGGACCAACCTGGCCGAAGCAGTCGAACTCGTCCTTCAGGCGAACCGCAGCCTGTCGAAGAAGTCGATTGGAAAAAAGAAGGTCATTCGTGAGCCGCTGGTCCTCGCGATTGAATGAAGCGCCGTGATCTGATCCGGCACCTTGAGACGCACGGATGCGTTCTCCTTCGCGAGGGCGGAAGGCATTCCGTGTACGTCAATCGTCTGAGCGGGAAGGTATCAACCATCCCGCGTCATCGTGAGATCAACGACTTCCTTGCGCGGAAGATCTGCCGTGATCTCGAAGTCCCCGAGACGCGCATGCGACACACATGATCTCAATAGGTAGTCTGGCGCAAATGGGCCCAATGGCAGCAGTGGAAGCTCTTTCCCAAGTCTTCGCATCGTTCAGCCTGGCGACGATCCAGCAGCTAAACCGCTGGCAGTATCGACCGTTGCTATTGGCGGCACTCCTGATCGGTCTTTGCCAAGCAGCCCAGGCACAGGAAACGCCGCGCGCGAGTCCTTCCACTCCGCCCGGCGGCGCGGTCACGCTATTTCAGAACGTCCGGATTTTCGACGGCAAGAGCAGCACTCTTGCAGCGCCGAGAAACGTCCTGGTGCGCGGGAATCAGATCGAGCGTATCTCCACCGGTCCGATCCCGACCGATCGAAGCGCCACCACCGTGCTCATCGACGGCGGCGGGCGCACGCTGATGCCCGGGCTGATCGACATGCATTGGCACACGATGCTGGTGCGGCCGACGCCTGCAGCGCTGCTCACGGGGGACATCGGCCATCTCAACCTCGTCGCAGGCGCCGAGGCCACGGCCACGCTGATGCGCGGGTTCACGACCGTTCGCGACATGGGCGGGCCGGCCTTCGGGCTCAAGCGCGCCATCGACGAGGGCACCGTGGCTGGGCCGCGCATCTTCCCGTCCGGCGCAATCATCACCGTCACAAGTGGTCACGGTGACTTCCGCCAGCCGTTCGAAGTGCCGCGCATCCTCGGTGCTCCGCAGTCTCGCGGCGAGCAGACCGGAGCCGCCATGATCGCGGATAGTCCGGATGAGGTCCGCGTGCGCGTGCGCGAGCAGCTCATGCTGGGTGCGTCGCAGATCAAGCTAACGGCGGGCGGGGGGGTGGCGTCGCCCCACAGCCCGCTCGACGCGTCCACCTTCACCGAGGCCGAGCTGCGCGCGGCCGTCGAAGCCGCCGAGAACTGGGGCACCTATGTCACCGTGCACGCGTACACGTCCGCCTCGATCCGGCGCGCGATCGCCGCCGGCGTGAAGTGCATCGAACACGGCCACCTGATGGACGAACCAACCGCGCAACTGATCGCCGAGAAGGGCATCTGGTTGAGCACTCAGGCGTTTCCCGACGAATTGGCCGAAGCGTTTCCGCCCGGCTCGTTGGAGCGGGCCAAGGCGTTGGAGGTGTTCGCCGGTACGGACAGAACCTTCGCGCTGGCGAAGAAGTACAAGATCAAGACAGCGTTCGGCACCGACATCCTGTTCTCCCCGAGGCTGGCGCCGCGTCACGGGGAACTGCTGGCCAAGCTGGTCCGCTGGTACACCCCCGCCGAGACGCTCGTGATGGCGACCGGGACCAACGCCCAACTGCTGGCGCTGTCCGGGAAGCGCAATCCGTACCCCGGCAAGCTCGGCCTGGTCGAGGAAGGCGCGCTCGCCGACCTCCTGCTCGTCGACGGCGATCCGATTGCCAACATCAAGCTGCTCGAAGATCCGGAAAAGAACCTCCTCGTCATCATGAAGGACGGCAGGATCTACAAGAATGCACTGCGCAACTAAGGCCCGATTAGTGTGCGTTCCCTGAGCATGCCGGCGAAGAAGCCCACCGCCGCGCCGACCGCGAGATAGCCGAGCAGCCACACCGCCGCATCGGGCACGGCGGCTATCCGTGGCGCAACGCGAGCAGCCGCTCGGTAAGCTCGACGAAGCCCGCACCGCTCGCCGCCGCGGTCACGAACGCTGGCGGATGCTCGATCCGATGCGCGGCGGCGCGGACGTTGGCCACCCCGACCGAGAGCGAAAAGTACGCGAACAGCGGCGCATCGTTCGGCGAGTCGCCGATGAAGACGTACGCCGCACGCTCCGCGTCGAGATCGACCCCGAAGCGCTCGTCCATGAACGTCTTCGTCATCCCGAGCTTGTCGTAGTCGCCGAACCAGCCGTTGACGTGGATCGAGCTGACCTTCGCTGTCAGGCCCGACTCGCGCATGATCGCCGCGATGCGGTCGATCGCGGCGTCGGCGAGCCGCGGGACGTCTTCGCAGAAGTCGATCGCCAGGTCGGCCTCGCGGTAGGCCTGGTCGGAGGCGAGCGCCGTACCGCGCACCGCGCGCAGGATGCGGTCGCCGACCGCGGCGAGCCGCGCGCGATTCGCGGCCCGCGTGGCGTCATCGTCGCGGAAGCGCTTCACCAGCCGGCCGGCCGCGCGGTCGTAGCAGAAGTAGAACGCGCCGTTCTCCCCGACCACGCCGTCGACCGGCCACATCCGCGCGATGTGATCGCACCAGCCGGCGGGACGGCCGGTGATTGGCACCACGGTGAGGCCCGCGTCGCACAGCCGCTCCAACGCGCCGTACGCGCCGGCAGTGAGCACGCCCGCGGTCGTGAGCGTGTCGTCGATATCGAAGAAGAGGCCGCGGATCGGACCGGCGGGACGCAATTCGGCGAGCGGTTTCATGGCTGAGTTAGGAGAGCATGAAGGGGCGTGCCCCCTCGTCTCCCATGAACACTCGCTTCATGCCTGAACCGACATGAACTCGCCGAGGCGTTCGCGCTCGGCGGCGCTCATGTGCAGCCCGCACTTCGTCCGCCGCCAGAGCACGTCTTCGGGCTCGCGCGCCCATTCGCGCTCGACCAGATGGTCGAGCTCGCGCTCGTACAAGCCGCCACCAAACGACTCGCCGAGGTCGGCCGGCTCGCGGGCGTCGCCGAGAATCTCGGCGGTGCAGAGCCCGTGCCGACGGACCAGGCGCTCGAGCCAACGCGGGTCGAGCTTCGGATAGCGGGCGCGATAGGCCCGCATGACCTCGTCGAGGCTTTCGCCGCCGAAGTCGCCGCCGGGCAGCGGCGCGGTCGCAGTCCACCGCCGGCGGTCGGGGAACCACCGCTCGAGCCGCTCGAGCGCGGCCTCGGCGAGCTTGCGATAGGTGGTGAGCTTGCCGCCGAACACCGAGAGGAGCGGGGGGCCGTCCGCGTCGACCACGAGGTGGTAGTCGCGTGTAACCTCGGACGGCTCGGCGGAGCCGTCGTCGTAGAGTGGCCGCACGCCGCTCCAGGTCCACGCGATGTCGCCGGGAGTAACCGGCCGCAACGCGTAGCGGCTCGCCGCGGCGCAGAGATAAGCGGTTTCGTCGCGCGAGATCCGTGCCGGCTCGTCGGGATCGGCGACCACCACGTCGGTCGTGCCGATCTCGGTGAACCGCTCTTCGTACGGAATCATGAAGACGACGCGCTTGTCGGGGTTCTGCAGGATGTAGGCGTGCGCGCGGTCGTGCAGGCGCGGGACGACGATGTGGCTGCCCTTGATGAGCCGGATCGCGCCGGGCGTGCGGATGCGGAGTTCTCGATCGAGAACGCTGCGCACCCACGGACCGGCGGCGTTGACGACTGCGCGCGCCGGCACTTCGAACGTCGCGCTGGCGTCGCGCAGCGTGAGGCGCCACAGGCCGCCGTCGCGCCGCCCGGCGACGCAGCGCGTGCGCGGTAGGATGCGCGCACCCTTCTCGGCGGCACCGCGCGCGTTCAGCACCACCAGCCGGGCGTCGTCAACCCAGCAGTCGCTATATGCGAAGCCGTGCGTGAAGTCGGGTTTCAGCCCAGCGCCGTACCCTTGCGGCGCGAGCCGGACGCTGCGCGAGCGCGCGAGCGACGTTCTGCCTCCCAGGCGATCGTAGAGGAACAGGCCGGCGCGGATCATCCAGCGCGGTCTCAAATGCGGCTCGTGCGGGAGCACGAACTCGAGCGGCGAGACGAGGTGCGGCGCGACGCGGAGCAGCACCTCGCGCTCGGCCAGCGCCTCGGCGACGAGCCGGAACTCGAACTGCTCGAGGTAGCGCAGGCCGCCGTGGATCAGCTTGGTGCTCGCCGACGAGGTCGCCCCGCCGAGATCGCCCTGCTCGGCGAGTAGCACCCTCAGGCCACGCCCGGCGGCGTCGCGCGCGATCCCGACGCCGTTGATGCCGCCGCCGATGACTACGAGATCGTACGGATCAGCCAAACGCCGCCTGCGTCCGCGCGAGAAGCGCGTCGATGAACGCGTGGTCGTGATAGACGCCGAAACCGAACCGGATCCGCCGCCCGCGCCGGTCGGTCCGGACCCCGCACGCGTCGAGCCGGCGCTCCACACCCTCGCCGTCGTCGAGATCGAAAGCGAGGAAGTTACCGCGCGGCAGGCCCGCCGGAGGCGTGAGCGCGTCGATCGGGAGTGCGGAGAGCTGCGCGTCCGCCAGTCCCGCCAGAAACCGGTACTGCAGCGCTTCGACGTGAGCGTGGATCTCGACGGGAGTTACGCCGAGGTCGCGCAGCCAGCGCATCACCGCGTTGAAGCGGTAGAGGCCCGAGGCGTCGAACGTCGAGCCCCAGAAGCGCATCGCGGCCTCACCGTACCCCACCGCGTCACCCTGGGCACCGCTCAATCGTCCGAAGTCGGAGAACCAGCCGGTGTGGACGGGCTTCAGCTCGCAGCCTTGCGGGATCGACATGAAGCATGCGCCTTCGCCCGCCTGCGCGTACTTGTAGCCGCCCGCCAGGTAGAAGATCCGCGGGCCGAGGCGTGCGAGATCGACCGGGATCGCCATGAAAGCGTGATAACCGTCGATCGCGACGATCGCCTCGGGCGAGGCGCGCGACAGCAACGCCTCCAGGCCTTCGACGACGAACGCGGAGTCGAAGAACACCTGCGAGAGGAACACCATGTCGTAGCGATGCGTGAGCGCATGGTGGAAGCGCTCGTGGAAGCTCGCGTACGGCTCGACCGGGACACGTGTGACCGCGAGACGGCCGGTCTCCTCGAGCCGGCGCGTCTGGCGGCCGAAGCTGTGGAACTCGCTCCCCGTCGTGAGCACCCGCGGGATGCGCGACCAGTCGAGGCAGGAGTAGAGCCGCGACACGAACTCGTGTGTGTTCGGCGCGAAGGCGACGAGCGCCGGATCGGGCAGACTCAAAGCCGCGGCGATGTGGCGCTGCGCTTCCGGCACCGCCTCGCCGAAGACTTTCGCCTGCCACTTGCGGTTGGTGAGCCGCGCCGAGTCCTCCCAGTACCGTAGATGCGCAGCGCGCGTGACATCCGGCCACGGGTGGTGGCTGTGCGCAGTGGCGTCCAGCACGTCGCCGATCGACTCCGCAAACACCTTGTAGTGATGCTTAAGCATTCCAGCGGAACCCGAGCTGCTCGCGCAGCTCGGCCGGCAGCGCCGGCAGCAGCGAGCGCGGGATGAGATAAGTTGACAGGTTGAAGAAATCGAGGAAGACGCGATGCGCTTCGACCGTGCGGCGCAGATAGTCCTGCCCGCTCGAGCCGCCGGTGCCGATCTTCGCGCCGATCATGCGGTGGACCATCAGCGCGTGCCGGTAGCGCCATAGCGAGAGGTTCTCGTCGATCCCCGCCAGCGCGGTCAGAAGCCGGAACGGGTTCTGCAGAATCGGCTCGTCGCGATAGAGCATGATCATCAGGCCGGCGAGGAACGCCGGGTAGGAAAGCCGCCGCTCGCCCTGCCGGCGAAGCCCTTCGTACCGATCGGGATCGAACACCGAGTCGAAGCTCGCGCGCGTGCGGTCGAGCTCCTCGAGCTGGGCGCGTCGTGCGGCATCCGCGAGCTGCGCCTTGCGCTCGATCGTCTCGCGGTCCTCGTCGAGCATGCGCGTGACGTTCGCGCGGTACTCGCGCCAGAAATCGAACTCCCGCCAGCTCACGAACGGCATGCGCGCAAGCCACGCCTCGATCACGTCGAACAGGTTCCCCTCCCGCTCGGCGACCCCGACTGCCTTGCGCCCGGAGGCATCGAGCGCGGTCGCGTAATCGGCCTCGTTGTAGCGCAAGCGCTGGGTGCGCTCGAGCCCGAGCTTGTTCTCGAGCTGCCGGAACTGTGCGCTCTGGAAGCCCGACGACGGCGCCAGGAGGTTGCGGAAGTCGAGGAAGTCGAGGGGCGTCATCGTCTCCAGCACCTCGATCTGGTCGAGGAGCACGCCCTGGATCCTGATCACCCGCTCGAGGTAGTGCAGGGCGCGTCCGACGTCGCGCTCGTTCACGCGCTCCGCGCCCATGATCGCCAGGACCGCGTCGATCTCGTGCAGGCACTGCTTGAACCAGAGCTCATAGGTCTGGTGGGTGACGATGAACAGCAGCTCGTCGTGCGCCGGGCGGCCGGCTTTCGCGCTCTCGAGCTCCTGACAGGCGAGGAGCTCGCGGAGCTTCAGATACTTGCCGTAAGTGAGCAGGCTCATCCGGGGGCGATTATAGGCGGCGGTACCGCCCCGCCCGCTCGCGCGCGCCGCCCCGCCTCTCGTGGGCATCAGGGCGGACGAAAAGGCGGCGGCGCCGCCTCGAGGCGCCTGGTGCGAGGCTTCTAGGGCGAGGCTACTTCCGCCCGCGCAGCTTGCGAATCGCCGCGAGCTGCGCCGCGGCGGCGGCGAACTCGCCCTGCACCTTCGCGATCTGCTCGGCGGAGAGCTG
The DNA here is from genome assembly GCA_963754305.1 of uncultured beta proteobacterium. Taxonomy (GTDB): domain Bacteria; phylum Pseudomonadota; class Gammaproteobacteria; order Burkholderiales; family SG8-39; genus DATEDA01. The sequence goes on from CAVWFR010000051.1 coordinate 10,981, forward strand.
CCCCTTCATCGCCTCTTCGGCGCGGCTCTTGGCTTCGAGCGCCTTCGCCTCGTCGAGGTCGTGCGCCCGGATCGCGGTGTCGGCGAGGACGGTCACCACGTTCGGCTGTACCTCGAGAAAGCCGCCCTGGACGAACACCAGCGTCTCCTCGGTCTCGTTCGGCACCTTGATGCGCACCGCGCCGGGCTTGATCTGCGTCAGGAGCGGGGTGTGCTGCGGGTAGATGCCGAGCTCGCCCGCGACGCCCGGCAGCACGACGAACTCCGCCTCGCCGGAGAAGATCGACTCCTCGGCGCTGACGACGTCGACATGGATGGTGTGTGCCACGAGCTCCCCGCTACTGAAGTTGCTTCGCCTTCTCGATCGCTTCCTCGATCGGGCCGACCATGTAGAACGCCTGCTCGGGGAGGTTGTCGCACTCGCCGTTGATGATCATCTTGAAGCCCTTGATCGTCTCCTTGAGCGGCACGAACTTGCCGGGCGAGCCGGTGAACACCTCGGCGACGTGGAACGGCTGCGACAGGAAGCGCTGGATCTTGCGCGCGCGCGCGACTGCCAGCTTGTCCTCCGGCGCGAGCTCGTCCATGCCGAGGATCGCGATGATGTCGCGCAGCTCCTTGTAGCGCTGCAGGATCGCCTGTACCGAGCGCGTCGTCGTGTAGTGCTCCTCGCCGATGACGTTCGGGTCCACCTGGCGCGAAGTCGAATCGAGCGGGTCGACCGCGGGATAGATGCCGAGCGAGGCGATGTCGCGCGAGAGCACGAGCGTCGCGTCGAGGTGGCCGAAGGTCGTCGCCGGCGACGGATCGGTCAGGTCGTCCGCCGGCACGTACACCGCCTGCACCGACGTGATCGAGCCGACCTTGGTCGAGGTGATTCGCTCCTGGAGCCGGCCCATCTCCTCGGCGAGCGTCGGCTGGTAGCCGACCGCCGAGGGCATCCGCCCGAGCAGGGCCGACACTTCCGTGCCCGCGAGCGTGAAGCGGTAGATGTTGTCGATGAAGAGCAGGATGTCGCGGCCGTCGTCGCGGAAGCGCTCGGCCATGGTGAGGCCGGTGAGGCCGACGCGGAGGCGGTTGCCCGGCGGCTCGTTCATCTGCCCGAACACCATCGCCACCTTGTCGAGCACCTTCGAGTCCTTCATCTCGTGATAGAAGTCGTTGCCCTCGCGCGTGCGCTCGCCGACGCCCGCGAACACCGAGAGCCCCGAGTGCTGCTTGGCGATGTTGTTGATCAGCTCCATCATGTTGACGGTCTTGCCGACGCCGGCGCCGCCGAAGAGGCCGATCTTCCCGCCCTTGGCGAACGGGCAGATGAGGTCGATCACCTTGATGCCGGTCTCGAGCGGCTCGACCGAAGGCGAGAGCTCGTCGAATTTCGGAGCGAGCTGGTGGATCGCGCGGCGCTCGTCGGTCGCGATCGGCCCGGCGTCGTCGATCGGGCGGCCGAGCACATCCATGATGCGGCCGAGCGTCGCCTCGCCGACCGGCACCGAGATCGGCGCGCCGGTGTTCTTGACGGTCATCCCGCGGCGCAGCCCGTCGGAGGACCCGAGCGCGATGCAGCGCACGACGCCGTCGCCGAGCTGCTGCTCGACCTCGAACGTGAGGCCCTTCTCCGCGAGCCCGCCGTCACCGGTCGACTCGAGCACGAGCGCGTCGTAAATCTGCGGCATCTGCTCGCGCGGGAACTCGATGTCGGTCACCGCGCCGATGCACTGGACGATGGTTCCCTGTGCCTGCGACGCCGCCTGCGATTGTGCTTGTGCCATGTCAGTTCCTCAGATGCAAAAAATCTCAACAGCCTCTGACTTGGGGGATCTGGAAGGGGGCATGCCCGCTTCTTCAACACCCTGCCTAGACCGCCGCCGCGCCGCCGACGATCTCGGCCAGCTCTTTCGTGATCGCCGCCTGCCGGGTCTTGTTCAGCACCAACGTCAGCTCGTTGATGATGTCGCCCGCGTTGTCGGAGGCCGCCTTCATCGCCACCATCCGCGCCGACTGCTCGGAGGCCATGTTCTCGGTGAGCGCCTGGTAGATCATCGCCTCGATGTAGCGCGTGAGCAGGCCGTCGAGCACCGCCTTCGCGTCCGGCTCGTAGATGTAGTCCCACGAATGGCTATCGCCGATGGCGGTGTCGATGATGTTCCCGGCGGGGCTCTGCGCGAAGTGGAGCGGCAGGAGCTGAATCACCATCGGCTCCTGCTTCATGGTGTTGATGAAGCGGGTGGTCAGGACAAAGAGCTGGTCGATCCTGCCGTCGCGATAGGCGTCGAGCTGCACCTTCGTCGGCCCGATGAGCTTGTCGATGTGGGGCCGGTCGCCGAGCTGCACCGCCTGCGACACGACGCTCGCGCCGAGCCGCTGCATGAAGCCGAGGCCCCTGGTGCCGAGCGCGGTGACCTGGATGCCCTTGCCCTCGTTCTGCCACTCCTTGATCCGGCCGAGCGCGAGCCGCAGCGCATTGGTGTTCAGGCCGCCGCACAGCCCCTTGTCGGTGGTGATGACGATCAGGCCGACGTTCTTCACCGCATCGCGCTTGACGATGAACGGGTGCTTGTACTCGGGGTTCGCCTTGGAGAGGTGGCCCGCGATCTGCCAGATCCGGGACACGTACGGCCGCGTCTGGCGCATGCGGTCCTGCGCCTTCTTCATCTTCGACGCCGCCACCATCTCCATCGCCTTGGTGATCTTGCGCGTGTTTTGCACGCTCTTGATCTTGTTGCGGATTTCCTTGGTGCCCGCCACTGGAGCCGCCTCGCGCTCAGTACGCGCCGGATTGCTTGAAGTCTTCGATCGCCGCGGCGAGCGCCTTCTCGTCGTCGGCGGTCAGGTCCTTGGTGCTTTCGATCCGGTCCATGAGCGCCTTCGACTTGTCGTGCAGGAACGCCCGGAGCGCGGTCTCGAACGCGAGCGCCTTCTTCACGTCCACGTCGTCGAGGTAGCCGCGGTTGACCGAGAACAGGGTCACCGCCTGGTCGGCGACCGAAAGTGGCGAGTACTGGGGCTGCTTCATGAGCTCGGTCACGAGCCGCCCGCGGTCGAGCTGCTTGCGCGTCGCTTCATCCAGGTCGGAGGCGAACTGCGCGAACGCCGCGAGCTCGCGAAACTGCGCGAGCGCGAGCCGCACGCCCCCGCCGAGCTTCTTGATCACCTTGGTCTGCGCGGCGCCGCCGACCCGCGACACCGAGACCCCGGCGTTGATCGCGGGCCGGATGCCGGCGTTGAAGAGATCGGTCTCCAGGAAGATCTGGCCGTCGGTGATCGAGATCACGTTGGTCGGCACGAACGCAGTCACGTCGCCGGCCTGGGTCTCGATGATCGGCAGCGCGGTGAGGGAGCCGGTCTTGCCCTTGACCTTGCCCTTGGTGAACCGCTCCACGTACTCCGGGTTCACGCGCGCGGCCCGCTCGAGGAGACGCGAGTGGAGGTAGAACACGTCGCCCGGGTAGGCCTCGCGCCCCGGCGGGCGCCGGAGCAGGAGCGAGATCTGGCGGTAGGCCCACGCCTGCTTGGTCAGGTCGTCGTAGATGATCAGCGCGTCCTGCCCGCGGTCGCGGAAGTACTCGCCCATCGTGCAGCCGGAGTACGGGGCGATGTACTGCATCGCCGCCGATTCGGAGGCCGAGGCGGCGACGATGATGGTGTACGCCATCGCGCCGTGCTCCTCGAGCTTGCGCAGGACATTCACGATCGTGGACGCCTTCTGGCCGATCGCGACGTAGACGCAAAAGAGATCCTTGCCCTTCTGGTTGATGATCGTGTCGATCGCGACCGCCGTCTTGCCGGTCTGGCGGTCGCCGATGATCAGCTCGCGCTGGCCGCGGCCGATCGGCACCATCGAGTCGATCGACTTGAGGCCCGTCTGCACCGGCTGCGACACCGACTGGCGCGCGATCACGCCCGGCGCCACCTTCTCGATGACGTCGGTTTCCTTGGCGTTGATCGGGCCCTTCCCGTCGATGGGCTCGCCGAGCGCGTTCACGACGCGGCCGATCAGCTCCAGGCCGACCGGCACGGAGAGGATCTTCCCGGTGCACTTGACGGTGTCGCCCTCGGAGAGGTGCTCGTACCCGCCCATGATCACCGCGCCGACCGAGTCGCGCTCGAGGTTGAGCGCGAGCCCGTAGGTGTTGCCGGGGAACTCGAGCATCTCGCCCTGCATCGCATCCGACAGGCCGTGGATGCGGCAGATGCCGTCGGTCACCGACACGATCGTCCCTTGCGTGCGGACGTCCGCCGACAGCGCGAGGCTCTGGATCTTGCTCTTGATGAGATCGCTGATCTCGGAGGGGCTGAGCTGTTGCATTGAGTTAGCTCCTAAACATCAAACTTTGGCGAGCGCGGCGGCCATGGCCGCGAGCTTGCCCCGCACCGAGCCGTCGATCACTTCGTCGCCGACGGCGACCGTCACGCCGCCGATGAGCGCCTCGTCGACCGAGACGCGCGGATTGATCCGGCGCTTGAAGCGTGCTTCGAGATCCTGCACCAACGCGGCGAGCTGCGCATCGTCGAGCGCGAACGCGGTCGCGATCTCGGCGTCGACGACGCCCTCGCGCTCGTTCTTGAGCGTCTCGAAACTCTCGCGGATCTCGGGCAGGAGCGCGACGCGGCCGTTCTCGATCAGGACGCGCAGCAGGTTCTGCGCCTCCTTCGGCAGATCGCCGGATGCGCCGGCGATCACACCGTAGAGCTGGTCGGGGTCGACGTTGGGATCGCCGACGATCTCGGCGACCGCGGGATTCGCGGCGATCGCAGCGAGCCGGGCGATCACATCCGCCCACGCGGCGAGCCGGCCTTCGCCGTCGGCGACCTTGAAGACCGCCTCCGCGTACGGCCGCGCGATCGTCGCGATCTCGGCCATGGCGCTACTTCAGCTCGCTCTTGAGACCGGCGAGCATCTGCCCGTGGACCTTGGCGTCGACCTCGCGGCGCAGGATCTTCTCGGCGCCGGCGACGGCGAGCGAGGCGACCTGCTCGCGCAGCTGCTCCTTCGCGCGTGCGACTTCCTGCACGATCTCCGCCTTCGCGCCGGCGACGAGGCGATCGCCCTCGGCCTTGGCGGCCGCTTTGGCCTCCTCGATCATCTGCGCCGCGCGTCTTTCGGCCGCACCGATGATCTCCTGGGCGCGGCCGCGGGCGCCGGCGAGCTCGGCCTCGGAGCGCTTTGCAGCCTCCAGGAGCTCCTGCCGCCCGCGTTCCCCCGCAGCGAGTCCCTCGGCGATCTTCTTCTGGCGTTCCTCGATCGCGCGCAGCATGTACGGCCATATGAAGTGGGCCGTGAACCAGATAAAGATCGCAAACGCGATCGCTTGGGCGATCAGCGTCATGTTGATGTTCATCGCGCCTCCCGATTCCCTCGTCCAAACCGCCCGCGCGCTAGCCCTGGATGACGGCCAGCAGTGGGTTGCCGAACGCGAACAGCATCGCGAGCCCCACGCCGATGATGAACGAGGCGTCGATCAGGCCGAGGAGCAGGAACACCTTGCCCTGCAGCGTCGGGATCATCTCGGGCTGGCGTGCTGCGCCCTCGAGGAAGCGACTGCACATAATTCCTACCCCGATGCACGCACCAGCCGCGCCGAGGCCGATCATCAGCCCGATGCCGACCCCGGTATACGCCTGGATGAGCGCGAGAAACTGCATCTTTTCCATGACTATCCCTTCTTTATGTGTGCTGGTCTTCGCGACCGATGGTTATTACAGCGGATTCAGAGTGCGCTAGTGGTGCTCGTGAGCCATGGCGAGGTACACGACCGTCAGCATCATGAAGATGAACGCCTGCAGCACGACGATCAGGATGTGGAAGATCGCCCAACCGCCCGCGAGGACGGCGCCGAAGATGGTCCCGACCAGGCCGGTGGCGGCCCAGATCCAGAGCAGGATGAAAATGATCTCGCCCGCGTACATGTTGCCGTACAGCCGCAGCGAGTGGGAGAGCGGCTTCGAGATGTACTCGACCGCGTTGAAGAGGAGGTTGGCCGGCCAGAGCAGCGGATTCGATCCGAACGGCGTGCAGAAGAGCTCGTGGATCCAGCCCCCGAGGCCCTTGACCTTGATGCTGAAATAGATCATGAGCAACCACACCGACAGGGCGAGCGCGAACGTCGTATTGACGTCGGCCGTCGGCACCGGTCGCCAGTTGGGCTGGTGCAGGACGTGCTCCGAGAACCACGCGATCCAGTCCACCGGAATGAAGTCCATCGCGTTCATCAGCAGTACCCACACGAACACCGTGAGCGCGACCGGCGCAATGAAGCGGTGGCGGTCGCCCTGCGTGAAGATGCCCTTCACCTGATCATCGATGAACTCGATGGCGAGCTCGATGAAGGCCTGCCGTTTTCCCGGCACGCCCGAGGTCGCGCCTCGTACCGCCCACCAGAGGAACCCGAACGCGACGACGCCGAGCACGAGCGACGTGGCGAACGTGTCGACGTGCAGCGTCCAGAAGCCGCCGTCGTTGAACTGCTTGGCGTTGAACGCGAGGTGGTGCTTGATGTACTCGGTCGGGGTCAGCTGCTCTGCGGCGGCCATTTCGCCAGGCCTTTCACGGTGTCATGCGTCCCGGACGAGCCCTGCCATCGAAAGGATCACCGCGCAGACCAGAAACGATCCGACGACCCAGACCACGACAGCGTCCTTGTATGTTGTCAGTACGAGCCACAGCAGCACGACGATCACGCCGATTTTCGCCGCCTCGGCGCGGAGGACGGCGAGCAAAGCAAGCGATGCCGACCGGGTGCCCCCAAGCGAGGCGAGCGAGGCGAAGACTATGGTCGCCGCGATGCTGATGCTCCCCCCGAGCGCCGCCGAGACCGCGCCCGGTACCGCCGAGACCACTAAGGCAACCGCCGCGAGCCCGATGGTGGCGATGCCCTGCCACCACAAGACGACGCGAATCGGCCTTATCCTCAGGAGTCGCATTACCGAGCCGGCGGCCCGCAGAACCGCGCGATTTTAGAGGGGTTTGGCGCATTGCGTCAAACCTGAAGGCCGGGTGGCCCGCACGCGCGTGCGAACGGTGGACAGCGCCGCCGTGCGGTCGTAGATTGAGCGCCCGCACCCCGGAGCACCGCGAATGTCCAGCGCGCATCGAAACGGCACCTGCCTGTCGGGCGACGTCACGCTCTTCTATCGCCGCTTCGGCGCCCCCGGCGGCACGCCCGTCCTCATCGTGCACGGGCTCTCTTACTTCTCGTACGACTGGGTCGGCATCGCCGCGGAGCTCGCGGGCGACCGCGAGGTCGTCGCGATGGACATGCGGGGCTTCGGCGATTCGACGTGGAGCCCAGCGCGCGACTATGCGGTGCCCACGATGGCCGGCGACATCGTCACGCTGCTCGACCAGCTCGGATGGCCGCGCGCCATCCTCCTCGCGCACTCGATGGGCGGGCGGAACTCGAGCTACTGCGCGGCGAAGAACCCCGCAAGAGTCGCCGGGCTCGCGCTGGTCGATTACTCGCCCGAGAACGCGCCGGCCGGCTCCAAGCGCGTGACCGACGCGGTCGCCGGGCAGCCGGATGTGTTCGCGGGTGTCGAGCAGGCGATGCGCTACTTCGGCGTGCCGTCGGACTCGCCGAAGCGCGCACGATTCGAGGCGTATCTCCGCCCCGTTCCCGGCGGCGTGCAGGTCAAACGCGATCTGCACTTTCGCGATCAATTCCGGCGCGCGAAGGACACTGGCGAGCGGCCGAAACAGGGCGTCGACATGTGGCAGGTGCTCGGCGAGCTGGCGTGCCCGACGCTCGTGATCCGCGGCGCGCAGTCCGACATGTTCGCCACGGAGACGGTCGACAAGGTTCGGGCCGCGAATCCGCGCATCCGGGTGGTCGAGGTCGACGGCGGCCACAACATTCCCGGCGACAACCCGCAGGGGCTGCTCGCGGCGCTCCGGCCGTTCGTATCCGAGCTCGAAACCAAGCCATGAGCGCGCTCGCCCCCGTCCCCACCCGCGGGATCGACCATCTCGCCTTCGTCACCGACGACCTTCCCGCGACGATGGCGTTCTACACCCGCGTCGTCGGCATGCAGCTCGTGCACGTGCGGCGCGTGCCGTTCGAGCGCGACCGCGGCCAGCCGCCGTACGACAACCTGCGGCATTACTTCTTCAACATGGGCGGCGACTCGCTGCTTGCGTTCTTCGAGTACCCGGAAGGGCTCGCGCGGCAGAACCGCGACCTGCCGGGCGGCATGCAGCACGTCGCGTTCCACGTGCCGCCGGAGCGCTTCGATGCGCTCGTCGAGCGCGTGCGCTCGCACGGCGTCAACGTCATCGGTCCGGTCCCGCTGGGCGGCCGGTTCTGGTCGGCGTACTTCTTCGACCCGAACGGTATCCGCCTGGAGCTCGCGACGAGCCGCGCTCCCGCAGAGCTCGGCGTGGTCGCCTCGGTGCTGCAGACCGAAGCGGAGGCCCGGGCCGAGCTCGCAACGCTTTTTTCCGACCCGGCGGTCGTCGAATCGTGGCTGGCGAAGATGCCCCTCGCCAAGGAAGCTCACGCGCCGGCGTGAGGGCTTGCACGCTGGCCGCGCCCCTATAATCCCGCGCCAGCATTCATTGACCAGAGGAGGAGTGAGGAGATGAAAGTCCAGTTCCGTTGGGTCGCCGGCGCAGCGCTCGCCGCGGCCCTTGCCGCCGGTGCCCAGGCGCAGCAGCCGATCGAGCTGAAGCTCGCTTACTTCGTCGGCGATCAGCACGCCATGTCGCAGTGGCTCATCAAGTGGTCCGGCGACATCGAGAAAGGCTCGAACGGCCGGATCGTGGTGAAGCGCTTCCCCGGCGCGCAGATGGGCCCGACGCCGCAGCACTACGATTTCGTGCGCACCGGTCAGGCGGACGTCGCGTGGTTCCTGCACGGGGGCACGCCCGGACGGTTTCCGCTGACCGAGATCATCAATCTGCCGTTCATGGCCGGCAGCGCCGAGATCGGCACCAAGGTCCTGAACGACCCCGAGCTGCGCGCGAAGTACCTCGACGGCGAGCACAAGGGCGTCAAGGTGCTGATGCTTCTCACCCACCAGCCCGGCGGCCCCCATACCACCAAGAAGGCGATCCGCACGATGGACGACTTCAAGGGCATGCGGCTGCGCTTCGCCTCGCCGACAGTCCGCGACCTGGTGCAGGGGCTCGGGGCAACGCCGGTGGGCGTGCCGCCGACCGAGATCGCCGAGCAGCTGCAGAAGGGCACGATCGACGGCGCGTTCATCGATTACGGCGGCGCCGGGATCGCGTTCAAGCTCGGCGGCACGATCAAGTACTCGACCGAGCTCTACGCCTACGTGTCGAGCTTCGCCGTCGCGATGAACGAGGATTTCTGGAACAAGCTGCCGCCCGATCTCAAGAAGCTGGTGATGGACAGCGTGACCGGCAAGGAGAAGGAGGTCGGGGAGGCGTGGGACGGGCTCGACGTGCCCGGCAAGAAGGCGATCATCGACGGCGGCGCCGAGGCGATCAAATTCTCCGCGGCCGACAGCGCGAAGGTGCGCCAGATCGGCGACCAGGTTTCCGAGGCGAAGATCAAGGAGCTCGAAGGCAAGGGCCTGCCGGCGCGCGCGGTCTATACGCAGATGCGGCAGCTCTCCGACAAGCACGCGAAGACCTCGAAGAACTTCTGGAACTAGGGGTAGTGCTCCGCACGGGATCCCCGCGACGAGGCGGCCGGATAGGCCGCCTCGTCGCGTCAGCCTCATGAAAAACTGGCGGGCGTTCATTGCCGGGCTCTGCGGCTGGGTGGCGGCCGCTTTCCTAGCGGCGATGATGCTGCTCACGGTCGCCGACGTCGTGCTGCGCGCCGTCTTCAACAGCCCCATCCGCGGCACGTTCGAGCTGATCGAGCTGCTGCTCGCGTGGACGTTCTTTCTGGCGCTGCCCGCGGTCTTCCTGCGCGACGAGAACCTCGTCGTGGATATCGTCGACGGGGTGGCGCCGCGCCGCGTCCCGCTGCTGAAGCGCATCGCAGAGATACTCGCCGTGGTCGTGCTCGCGGTGATGGGCTGGCAATCCTGGATTTCCGCCAGGGACGCGGTCACCTTCGGCGACGTGACCTCGGATCTCGCTTTACCGCGGATCCTCTACTGGATTCCCGTGCTCACCGGGATCGTCGGATCGGCGGTGGTCGCGCTCATCATGGCCCTGCGCGGGAACGGGAAGTCGTGAGCGTCGGCCTCGTCGGCATCCTCGGCGTGGTGGGCCTGCTCGCGCTCATCTTTGCGCGGGTGCCGATCGCGATCGCGCTCGCGGCGACGGGGCTGGTCGGCTACGCGGCGCTCGACGGCTGGGCGAAAGCGCTCAAGATGTTCGGCACGGTGCCGTTCAACCTGGCGAGCGCGTACTCGCTGTCGGTGATACCGCTCTTCATACTGATGGGTGCGGTCGCCGCGCGTGCGAACATGGCGAAAGAGCTGTTTGAAGCCGCCAACGGCCTCTTCGCAGGCGTCCGCGGCGCCCTCGCCAACGCTACGATCGGCTCGTGCGCGCTCTTCGGCGCCATCTGCGGCTCCTCGATCGCGACCGCGGCGACGTTTTCCAAGGTCGCGATTCCCGAGATGCGCCGGCACGGCTACGACCCCGCGTTTGCCGCCGGGGCAGTGGCCTCGGCCGGGACGCTCGACGTCCTGATCCCGCCGTCGGTGCTGCTCGCCATTTACGCCATTGTGGCCGAGCAATCGTTGCCCAAGCTGTACGCCGCGGCGTTCGTTCCCGGTTTCGTGCTCGCCGCGCTCTATGTGCTCGCGGTCTTCGGCGTGGCCTGGGCGCGCCCGCACTGGGTGCCGCGCGTGGCGTCGATGCCGTTCCGGGAACGGCTGCGCGCGGCGACCGGCATGTGGAAGCTCGCGATCCTGTTCTTCTTCGCCGTGTTCGGGATCTATCTCGGCTGGTTTTCGCCGACCGAGGCGGCGGCGGTGGCGGCGTTCGTCGCGATACTGATCGCGTTCGGCACCGGCGCGATGAACCTGCGCGGACTGGCGGATGCCCTGCTGGAGTCCGTCTACACGACCGCCGCGCTGTTCTTCATCGTCGTCGGCGCATTCATTTTTTCGCGCTTCGTCGTGCTGACGCAGTTCCCGAACGAGCTGGCGCGCTGGGTCCAGGGCGCCGGCCTTTCGCCGTTCTGGATCCTGCTCGCGGTCATCGCGCTCTACGTCCTGCTCGGCACGTTCCTCGACGAGGTCAGCACGATCCTCATCACCGTCCCGGTCACGCTGCCGCTCGTGACCGCGATCGGGTTCGACGGCATCTGGTTCGGCATCTTCGTCACGGTCATGTGCACGATCGGGCTCATCAGCCCGCCGACGGGGATGACGGTGTTCGTGATCCAGGCGCAAAATCCGGACATCCCGGTCGCGCGCATCTACCGCGGCACGCTGCCGTTTCTCGCCGCGGACTTCGTGCTGGTCGGCATCCTGATCGCCGCGCCGCAGATCGTGTCCTGGCTGCCCGCGATGCTGAAAATGTAGCGAGAGAAGCCATGCGCGCCCAACCCGAAATAGTCGTCGCAGGCGGCGGGATCGGCGGCCTTGCGGTGGCACTGGCGCTTTCGCTCGCGGGGCGCCGCGTGCGGGTGCTCGAGAAGGCCTCCGAGTTCGGCGAGATCGGCTACGGCATTCAGATGGGGCCGAACGTCTACCCGATGCTCGCGCGCCTCGGCGTGATCGACCACCTCATGCCGCAGGCGGTGTTTCCCGAGGCCCTGGTGATGGCCGACGCGCTCACCGGCAAGGAGCTGACGCGCATCTCGCTCGGCGCCGCATTCCGTACGCGCTACACCCACCCCTATTTCGTCATCCACCGCCGCGACCTGCACGGCGGCATCCTCGAAGCGTGCCGCCAGCGCGAAGAGATCGTGCTCGAGGCGTCGAAGGGGTTGGTGCAGTTCGAGGAGCGGGGTGGTCGCGTGCTCGTCACCTGCGAGGACGGATCCGAGTACGAGGGCGCCGCGCTCATCGGCGCCGACGGGCTGTGGTCGCCGACCCGCAGCGCGGTCGTCGCCGACGGGCATCCGCGCATCACCGGGCACGTCGTGTACCGCGGCGTCGTGCCGGCCGATGAGGTGATCGACCGGAGCTACGTCGACTCGATGGTGATCTACGTGGGGCACAACCTGCACCTGGTGCAGTACCGGCTCCGCGGCGGCAAGGTGATGAACAACGTCGCGACGATCGAGAGCTCCCGCTTCAAGCGCGGCGAGACGAACTTCGGCACGCCCGACGAGCTCGAGGAGATCTTCGCGCAGTGCGCGCCGGGCGTGCGCGACATGCTCCGGTACGTCTCGCGCGAGCGGAACTGGGTGCTGCACGATCGCGAGCCGGTCACCAACTGGACGCAAGGCAGCGTCACGCTCCTGGGTGATGCGGCGCATCCCACGTTGCAATACCTCGCACAGGGCGCATGCATGGCCATCGAAGATGCGGTGGTGCTCGCGGCCGAGGTCGCCCGCCACGGCGACGACTTCAATGCCGCATTTCTCGCCTACCAGGCGCAGCGGATGAACCGCACCGCGAGAGTCGTGCTCACCGCGCGCACGTTCGGGCATATCTGCCACGCGGGCGGCGGCGCACGCGCGCTGCGAAACGAGCTGCTCGCAAAGCGGTCGAGGGACGATCCGTGGGAGATCGACTGGCTCTACCGGGGCGTCGAGATCCCCGGATGACGAGCTCGCCGGCCTACCACGAGTATTTCGAGTATCGCCGCTACCCGCTGCGCCTCCCCGCGCTCGCGGGCGGCGCGGATCCGGTGCGCCATCCGGTCGCGATCGCGGGCGGCGGCCCGATCGGTCTCGCGCTTGCGCTCGGCCTCGCGCGGCACGGCGTGCGCTCGGTCGTGATCGAGGCCGACGACGCCGTCTCGGGGCGCGATCGAGGCGGCGCGTGCACTGGACAACGACGATTAACTGGTCTGTAATGCCGGGACTGGCGCACCAGACGCCGGACGGTTGAGAACGTTCAGACAACGAAGGAGGAGAGAATGAAGAAGGTTCAGGTTTTGGCTGCGGCGTTCGCGGCCACGCTCGCGGTGTCCGGCGCGGCGCTCGCGCAAGCGCCCCAGAAGATCCGGCTACAGCTCGCGAGCGCCTTCCCGACCAGCCTCACGCTGATCGGCGAGGCGCCGGTGAAGCTGTCGAAGAAGATCGAGCGCGCGTCCGCGGGTACGATCGAGCTCAAGATCAACGAGCCCGGCGCGCTGGTGCCGGCGTTGCAGGCGATCCAGGCCACCTCGCAAGGCTCCGTCGATGCGGCGTGGTCGAACGCGGGCTTCTTCGCCAGCACCGATACCGCGTTCAACATGTTCGCCGCGGTGCCGTTCGGTCCAGGCACCGGCGAGTACATGGCCTGGGTCCTGAACGGTGGCGGGTTGGAGCTCTCGCGGGAGATGTTCGGCAAGCACGGGGTCCACAACATCCCGTGCGCGATCATCCCGCCCGAGGCCTCCGGCTGGTTCCGCAAGGAGATCAAGACGGTGGCCGATCTCAAGGGGCTGAAGATGCGCTTCTTCGGCCTCGGGGCGAAGGTGATGGCGAAGATGGGCGTCGCGACGCAGCTGCTCGCACCCGGCGACATCTTCCAGGCGCTGCAGCTCGGGACGATCGACGCCACCGAGTTCTCGCTGCCGTCGATGGACCAGAAGTTCGGCTTCTACCAGGTCGCCAAGTTCTACTATTTTCCCGGCTGGCACCAGCAGGCCACTTTCCTCGAGCTGTATATGAACAAGAAGAAGTTCGACTCGCTCTCCGACCAGCAGAAGGCGATCATCGAGCAGGCGTGCGGTTCGCTGATGAGCGACGTCATCGCCGAGGGCGAGGCGACGCAGTTCAAGGCGATGCGCGAGATGCAGGACAAGCACGGCGTGCAGATCAAGGCCTGGTCGCCCGAGATCATGGCCGCGATGCAGAAAAACTGGAACGAGGTGATCGCCGAGGAGTCCGCGGCGAACCCGCAGTTCAAGAAGGTCTGGGACTCCTACTCCAAGTTCCGCGCCGATTACGCCATCTGGCGCGATCACGGCTACCTGAAGTAACCGCACGTCCGTGGATCCCCGCGGCGGCTTACGCCCGCCGCGGGGCTTTCCTCGCTTCAGGGAGCATCGATGAACCGTCTCCTCGCGGTCGCGAACGCGATCTACCGTTATCTCGAGCGCATCGCCGACTGGTCCGGGTGGCTGCTCATCGTCCTGATGACGGTCACCTGCGTCGACGTCGTGTGCCGCAAGTTCGGCGTCGAGGGCTTCCCGTACACGAAGGCGCAGGAGCTCGAATGGCACCTGCATACGGCGATCTTCGCGCTGTGGCTCGGCTTCAACTACGCTATCAACGCCCACCCGCGCGTCGATTCCTACACCGCGGCGCTGCCGTATCGCACCCGGGCATGGATCGAGCTCGCGGGCGTCCTCGTCTTCGCCCTGCCGTACACGCTGGTGGTCGTCTGGTACGGCTGGGACCTCGTCAAGACCGCGTACGTCTTCAACGAGCGCTCGGACTCGGCGCTCGGGCTCCCCTACCGCTGGGTGATCAAGGGCGTCCTCTGGCTCGGACTGTGGCTCCTGCTGATCGCGATCGTCAGCGTCCTCCTGCGTCTGATCGTCTACCTCTTCGGCAATCGATCGGCCGAGGAGGTCGACCTCCGGATCGGCAGTTCGGTGTCGCAGGTCTAGGGCGCGAGCATCATGTCCTGGCTGATCGACAACCTCGCGCTGATCATGTTCGTGGTGATGTTCGCCGTCATCTTCTCCGGCTACCCGGTCGCGTTCGTGCTGGGCGGCACCGCGCTCGTCTTCGCGCTCATCGCGTGGTCCTTCGACGCCTTCAACATGATCGGGCTGTCGAACATCCTGCTCCGCCTGTGGGGCGGCGTCGCCGCCGACCCCGTGCTCGTGTCGATCCCGATGTTCATCTTCATGGGCGCGATCCTCGAGCGCAGCGGCTCGGCGAAGGACATGCTGGGTGCGACCGAGATCCTGCTCAAGCGCGTCCCCGGCGGGCTCGCGGTGGCGGTGATGGTGATGGGCACGATCCTCGCCGCGCCGATCGGCGTGGTGGGCGCGGCGGTCGTGCTGCTGTCGCTGATCGCGCTGCCCCAGATGCTCGAGGCCGGCTACGACAAGCGGCTCGCCCTGGGGACGGTGGCCTCCGCCGGCACCCTCGGCATCCTCCTCCCGCCGGCGATCATGCTGGTCGTGATGGCCGAGATGCTCGCAACTTCAGCCGGCGCGCTCTTCGCCGCGGCGACGATGCCGGGGCTCCTGCTCTCGGGACTCTACCTCGTCTACATCCTGATCGTGGCGCTCGTGAAACCGGAGTGGGCGCCCAAGATCCCGAAAGGCTTCGGGCCGCAGACCCGGGCCGAGTTCTGGCGCACGATGTGGCACGGGCTCGCGCCGATGACCTTCCTGATGATCATCGTGCTCGGGTCGATCTTCGCCGGCTGGGCGACCGCTACCGAGAGCGCGGGTGTCGGCGTGCTCGGCTCGCTCTTT
The DNA here is from genome assembly GCA_963754305.1 of uncultured beta proteobacterium. Taxonomy (GTDB): domain Bacteria; phylum Pseudomonadota; class Gammaproteobacteria; order Burkholderiales; family SG8-39; genus DATEDA01. Next base: position 26,446 of record CAVWFR010000051.1, read on the forward strand.
ATCGCCTGGCTCAACAAGCGGCTGACGCGGCCGATGCTCAAGGACGCGATCCGCGACGCCTGCAAGGCGAACGGGATGGTGTTCATGCTGTTCCTGGGTGCGACCGGCTTTTCCTACGTGTTCCGCGCGCTCGGCGGCGACGAACTGATGATCGCCACGCTCGCGCACTTCGGCATCGACACCAAGTGGGAGATCCTCGGCTTCGTGATGGTGCTGATCTTCCTGCTCGGCTTCCCCTTCGAGTGGATCGAGATCTGCCTGATCGTGATCCCGGTGTTCTTCCCGATCCTCGCCAAGCTCGACTTCTCCGAGCACCTGGGTTCGGCGTCGTTCTTCATGGCGTGGTTCGGGACGCTGGTGGCGGTGAACCTGCAGACCTCGTTCATGACGCCGCCGTTCGGGGCGACGCTCTTCTACCTCAAGGGCACGGTGCCTGTGGGCGTGAGCATGGGCGAGATCTACAAGGGTATGTATCCGTTCGTCGCGATCCAGGTGATAGGGCTCATCCTGTGCATCGCGTTTCCGGAGATCGTGCTGTGGCTGCCGCGGATTGCGGGGTTGCTGGAGTGATCCTCATTGCCAACTCTGGCGGGTGACTCGCTTGCGATGGAAGCCGGAAAGCGGTTGAGCGGTATCTCGCCCGGCCCACGACGTCGTCGGCCGCGCCCGAATACGGGTGTGGTTTACGATTAAACTGGCGCCCAGCCCTCCGGCGCGTCAAGGCCGGCGGCGCGCTTTGGGAACGGATCGGAGGGACTCGCCATGCCGCACCCCACTCAGCCCGTCTGGTCGCCCGGCCCGCATGTAATCGAGATCACCGTCACCGTCGATCCAGGCGATCGCGCGCCCGCCTCAGTGGTCGCGCGCCATCCGGGCGTTCCGTTCGTGCGATATCTCGACGTCGGCGCGGACAATGCGGCCACGCTGCAGGGGTTCGCTCTCGAGTACCTGGAACGCTTGCGCGCCGAACGTCCCGGATTCCTCGACCCGCAACGAGACGAGGTGTTCCGGAAATGGCTGCAAGCGCTGGCTAGCGCGCCGCAGTCCACTGATCCGCGGTTCGGATGGTTGCCACTCGCGTCGCCGCAGCCAGAGTACGGCCATCCGATGGTCTCTTATCGGTTCTCCGGTTTCGGCGGCGAGGGACAGACCGTCGTGCTTCTCGCGTCGGAGCGGCTGGGAAGTGCCGGGACATCGCAGGAGTTTCTAGGCTCGGGTTTCGGGCTACGCGTGGTTGGCCACCTCCGCGAACACGCGACTCCGGGACCGTACCTCGAGTTCAGCATTGCAGGCTTCAGCGCATCGCTGCCGTTCGGCGGCTATCTCGTTTCGGGAGTCATCGATCTCCCGGTCGGCCAGTTTCCGATGGACCTCGGCACGCGGGTCGCCGCACAGGCAGAAGCGACCGAGCGAGCGCTCAATCTGTATCGGTCGACCGTCTGCTTCACCGGGCTGCGCTTGCAGAGCGGATCCGCAGTGGACACGTTGCTATTCGAAGCGCAGGGTACGAGTCATGGTTACAAGCCGGAGTGCCCATTGGACCTCGACGGCAACCCGTCGTCACCCCCCTTCGCGTTCTACGTCAGAGGTACTTTTACAAAGGGCGAAGTCACCGACATCACTTCCGTCGACCGCGTTCCCCTGGTCGCCTACGCGACCAAAGCTTTTGAAGAGGATCCCATGTCGCAGCGACCGGCGCGCAAGATGCGCGAGCGCCGCCCGACGCGCAAGGAGATCGAGCTCGACGCATACACGGCTCCGGTGCCGCCGCTGCCCGCAAGCTCGTTCACAATAAGGCCCGGGAGGCCCGTCAATCCCGCTTTGGGATCGGTTCAGCCGGCGAGTTCGGTTCGGTCCGATGCGTTCGGTGAGCTCAGCGCCAGGGTCAACCTGGATCGCTTCTTCGCCCGGCTGCATCGGTACGCGATCGCTCCCAACCACTACTTTCGGGTGGCGCGTCGCGATGCGACTGCCCTCTGCCGCGCGGGAGTTCGGCCGGGCCCAGGCAAGGACGGCAACACGGTCAACGCCCGCGTTTCTCTCAGTCCCTGGCGGAAGAGCTTCTTCCTGCCCATCGCGCATGAGGATCGACCGCGCATCACCATGCACTTCGCGTTGGCAGATCTTTTCGCTCGCAACCGCGGACGTCGAACCGGCAACAAGGCGGTCGCCGCAGAGCCGCTCGGCATCGCCGCCGATCCGCGCTGGTTCTGGCACGAGATCGGCCACGTTCTGCTGGCGGCGAGCGTCGGGGAGCTCGAGCTCCGCTTCGCGCACAGCGCGGGCGATGCGCTTGCCGCGATCGCCTGCGATCCGCGGTCGCAACTCGGCGGCGGAATGCGCTACGCGACGTTCCCATGGGTGTTCGAGCCGCGGCGCCACGACCGCTGTGCCGCGCACGGCTGGAGCTGGAGCGGCGCCATGCACCGGCCGTCGGGCATGCGCGCTTATCCAGACCGAATCCCGCTGAAGGGTTACTGGTCGGAGCAGATCCTGTCGTCCTCGTTGTTCCGGCTCTATCGTTCGATCGGTGGCGATCAGACGAAGCGCGTTTCGGGCGGTGAGCCGGTGTCCGACCCGGTGTCGCGCGATGCCGCGTCAGAATACGCGGTGTACCTGATCATCAAGGCCATCGGACTGCTGGGCTATGCAGGCGCGGTGCCAGCGCACGAGCCCGACCATTTCGTTTCCGCGCTGATCGATGCCGACATCGGAACGGAGAACTTCAGGGTCGCCGTCCCGGACGGGCAATCGACCGCCCTCTTTGAACGCGTTGGCGGATGCGTTCACAAAGTGATCCGCTGGGCATTCGAGATGCAGGGCCTCTACGTGCCGAAGAACGCGTTTCGCAACCGTGCCGGCGATCCGCCGCCCGTCGATGTCTACATCCCCGACATGCGGCCGCGGTCGGAGGCGACCGGTTATACCGAGACGCAATACGGGCGGGGAAGCTATGCGCCCGTCTCCCTCGACTGGACTCCGAGCCAGAGTCCGTCGCCGCTTTGGCACGCACCGGCGGTAGACGGGATCGAGGACGTCGGAAGCGACGTCTACGTGACCGTCGGCAATCGCGGGACCGAGACGGCGACGAACGTGAGCGTGGAGGTCTGGACGACGACGAACACCCAAAATCCACCGGCCTGGAATCCTGGCTCCGCAGCATGGACCGTTGCCGTGATGCCAGCCGGGGGTTCGACCGACATCCTGCCGAACCGCACCGCCCGCTTCGGCCCGTTCCCGATTCCGGCGACGCGCCCGTTAATCGTCCTCGCTTCCGCGACCTGCGCGGATGACCGCGCCAACATCGACCAGGCGACCGGGTTGCCGTGCTCGCGACTGCCGGTCCGGCTGGCCGACCTGGTCGCGAACGACAACAACCTCGGTCTGCGCGAGCTCTAACGCATCAACTCCACTCCGCCGAAGCCTTCTTGAGGACCGACTCGAGCGTCGGGCAAGTGATCGTCTTCTCGCTTGCCGTAAGGCTGAGCATTGCGTTCCAGAGACCCTGCGCGAGGTGCCGACTGGCCATCGAGTCGGACGGATAGTGGACGCCGATGCGCTCGCGGTTCTTCGCCAGACGCTGCGAAAGCCAGAGCAGCGGTGAAGCGATCTCGCCTTCGCCATCTAGGGCGCCCTTTCTTGGTGTCCGGAGCCCGGTCGCAGGCCGCATTCAGCACGCCGAAGCGCGCGGCGATGGCCGGAATCTCGAGAAGCAGCAGCGCGGTCAGATGGCCGAGGAAGGAATGTCCGCTGGGAAAGGCGGGATGCATCGGCGGCCCGAACGGCGGGACGAGGCCGGGACAGAGCACGGAGGGGCGCACCCGCTTGTACTGCGACTTGTAGAACATGTAGGCGATGTTGCCGATCGCCAGGCTGCAGGAAATCAGCTCGATGGTCCACGGGCGCCGCGCCCGCGTGATGTCGACGTAGCTCATGAAATAGTCGGCGAGCCCGTCGGCCTGTACGTCGCATTCCGCGAGATAGCGGTCGCGGTCGTCCTGCATGAGCATCTGGAGCTGCGCAATTTCGCCGCTGATGAATTCCCAGGCTTTCTGCTTGGCCTGTGGATCCTGCTCGCCCGGGTTCAGGCGCCAGGCGAGATCCCTCGCTTCGAGCCAACCGTTGCCCTCGGGGTCCTTCCACGCGTCGTGCTTCGCTGCGAACTCGCGTGCCGCCATGATCGACGGCCGCGATGGATCGACGGACTGCAGCCACTGCGTCAAGTTCCTGTCGAACGGCAGGGTCCAGAACCGCAAGGCGGGATCCCAGTCGTCGGTCTTCCACGCGAGCCACGGTTCGAACGCGTACGGGTTAAGGACGAACTGATGCGGAAACGCCGACGTCCCGGCGTCGTCGGGGGTGAAGTCGAGCGCCCATGGCCGGAACCGTAGCTCCCACGGCGTCGCGTAGTAGCTCCGGGTCGTGCCGATCCCGGTATCCGCGCCCGCACCTGCGCCTGCCCCAGCACCCGCGCCGGCTCCGGCGCCCGCACCTGCCCCAGCACCCGCACCTGCCCCAGCACCCGCACCTGCCCCAGCACCCGCACCTGCCCCAGCACCCGCACCTGCCCCAGCACCCGCACCTGCTCCGGCACCCGCACCTGCGCCTGCTCCGGCACCCGCACCTGCGCCCGCACCCGCACCCGCTCCTTGTGCCATTTCGATCCCTCCTCGGTTAAGCCCCAGTCGGCGTTGCCCGATCGATACGCGTTCAGTCCGGCAACCCCGCCGCCCGCAGTCCTTCCGCAAGCCGCGCCAGATCCTCCGGACGCCGCAGCGGATACCAGGGCACGAACGACGACACGCGAAAACTCGGGTCGGCCGCGAGCACGTCCGCGGCCGCGGCTTTCGCGCCCGTCTCGTCGCCGGCAAGCGCCTGCGAAGCGGCGAGCATCCGATGCGACGCGATGAATCGCGGATTCGCGCGCTTCGATTTCCGCAGCCACGCGATCGCTTCCGCGTACCGACCCGCGATGAACTCGGCGATCCCCGCAACGATCCAGAAGTAGAAGTTCAAGGGGTCGAACGGATTCAGCCGCCAGACGTTTTGAAGACGTTCGAGCGCTTCGTCCGCGCGGCCCATGTAAGCGAACGTCAGCGCGCTCAAACCCCAGGCGAAGGCCGAGTTTTCGTTGACAGCCAGCGCCTGCTCGAACAGCTCGACGGCCTCGTCGTTCTTCTTTGTCATGAAAGAGAGGATGTGGCCGGCGACGGCGAGCGCGAAGGCGTCTTCCGGGTCCAGCGCAACGCCGCGCTGCGACGCGGCGAGCGCGTGCTCGCGGTCCGCGCCCGGATTGGCCGAACGTCCCTCGCCGATCTGGAAGTTGAGCCACCAGGCAAGATACGCATGCGCCTGTGCGTAGTTCGGATCGAGGGCGACGGCGCGTCCGAGTAGGGCACCCGCCTCAAGATAACTTTCCGGTGTGAAGACGTAGAGCCGCGACAACGCCTTGAGCAGGCAGTTGTAGGCGTCGAGGCTTTCGGTCGGCCGATCTCCGACGCGTGCAACCTCGGCCGCCTGTAGCCGAGGCTCGAGCGCGTTAACGATACTTGTCGCGATCCGGTCCTGGAAATCGAACACGTCGTCGTTTGCGCCTTCGAACCGCTGCGCCCAGACTTCGCGATTCGCCGCTACGTCGATCAACTCAGCATTGATACGCAGCCGTGTCGTTTGCCTGCGCACGCTACCGTCGAGCACGTAGCGCACGTTCAGCTCGGTGGCGATCTGCCGCAGATCCTTTACGCGGTCGCGATAGCGAAGCATCGAGTTGCGTGCGATGACGTAAAGGGAACGGCTCCGCGACAGTCCGGTGATGATGTCGTCGGTTATCCCCTCCCCGAAGTACGCGTCATCCTCGGTCCCCCCGATCGTGCGGAACGGCAACACGGCGAGGGTCGGCCGCGATGACCATTGCAGATACGGATGTGCTGTGGGCTGCGATCCGGCGCCCCCCTCCCATTCGACGGCGAAAACGCGGACCTCGCGCACGATATTCTTGAACACCGGAGTTCCCAGGTCGCGGAACACGACCGGCAGGCGATTCATCACGTAATCCCGCACGGCACCTGTGACCACGATCTCACCAGGCTCCGCGGCCTGATGGATGCGCGATGCGATGTTGACACCATCGCCCTGAAGGATCCCGTCGTCGTCGATAACGTCTTCTACATTTATGCCGATGCGAAGACGCAGCGCGAGCGGATGTTTCGAATCATCGCTGCCGAGAACGGCCCGCTGGACGTCGGTTGCCCAGCGCACCGCGTTCACGGCGCTCCCAAACTCGACGAGGACAGCATCGCCAGCAACCTCGGCCACGCGGCCACCCTGCCGCAGCATGAGCGGCTCCATCACCTCAGTGCGGAGCACCTTCCAGCGGCGCAGCGTCTCGACATCATTCGCGGCAATGAGCCGCGAGAAACCGGCAACATCAGCGAAAGCGATCGCCGCGAGCCGGCGATTGATGCTTGAGACAGCGTCGAGTGAGGAGCTCATACGATCCGTAACGGTGCCAGCAACAGGCACCAACAACCGATGTTATCTGCGGCGACGATGTTAACACCCGTTCAACCGAGAGCCGCGTCGGGCAAACGGCTCACTCAGAGCGGTAACGGCGTCGTCCTGTTTGTTCAAGCAGCGCGCCCTAGAACTGCGCGTCCGGCGGCGCGCACGTTGCAGGCCGATCAGCCCAACCTTCCACTCGCCGCCGAACGTCCGGTCCTTCCTTGCCTCGTCGATATGCGCGACATGGTTGATCGGGGCGTTGACGATCTTCGTCGAGTCGGCGAGCGGCGATCTGAGCTGACATCGGCGCGCATCCGGCGCGGCGCACTCGCCTCCGGCGTCGCGCACGCAGTCGAGGTTCGCGCGGCGGATCGCCAGGCGCGAGCGGTTAGCGCTGCTGGTGGATGGCTTGCAGCGCGGACATCACATCCAGCGCCTCGCCGGCGTGTGCACCAGGCCGAGGCGCCCGTCCTCGTAGCGGCAGGTCTTCATGACCCTTCCAGCAACACTGCCCCATTCTCGACCTTCACCTGATAGGCCCTGATATCGACCGTGCACGGCGCCCCCACCGCCTTGCCGGTCGGTATATGGAAGAGCCCCTGGTGCAGCGGGCACTCGATCTTCTCGCCGTCGACGAACCCGTCGGCGAGGCTCGCCTGGCCGTGCGTGCAGGTGTCGTGCGTCGCGTAAATCGTGCCGCCGAGGTTGTACAGGCACACCGGCTCGCCGCCGAGAAACGTGCGGAACGTGCCGTCCTCCGGCACCTCGTCGACTTTCGCCACCTCGACCCAGTTCGTCATAGCGGATAGATGAGACTGTTGGGGACCAGCAGGCTGTCGAACACGCAGAGTTTCTCCCTGAACTTGAGCCGGTCGCCGACGGCGATCAGCTGGTCGCGATATTCGCCGCAGTTGAAGACCCGCGTCGGCTCGTCGAGCAGCGTCTCGAGCGCGAGGTAGCTCGCCTTGACCGAGAGCGTCTCCCCTTGCCAGCCGACGACGCGGATCCCGCTCACCAGCCGCCGGATGGAGCGCGGCGCGTACATCATCGTCTTGCGGATCGCGACCACCCGGTCGGTGAGTCCGCCCTTGCCCTCGCTGAACCACGTCGCGAGCGGCAGCCCGCGCTCGACGTTCTCGCGCGGAATGATCTTGTAGACGCAATCGTCGGTGAAGAATCCCGGCCAGTCCTCGAATCGCTCGTCGTCGAGACAGCCGGTGTAGGCCGCGTATAGCTCCTCGAGCTCGAGCCGGAGCTCGCCAGGCTTCATGCTGAGATAGCGCTGCGCCGCGCTCAAAGCTCCATCACCTTCCGGTAATAGTCGTAGAACGCGCGGATCGTCGCTTCGGTCACGATGTGCGGCTCGTCCTGCCACCCGCGTCCACCCATCTCCAGGACGCCCTGCTCGTCGGGATAGGGCGCGACACCCGCCTGCGAGAACTTCATCACCTCGCTGTCGTCGGCGGAGACGAAGCCCGACGGCCCCATGAGGTTCGCCTGCCGCAGGCGGCGCTCGCGCATCGCCGCGTCGTCGTCGGCGTAGCCGAAGAACGTCCACGCCAGCTCGAACTCGGACGGCCCGCGCAAGACGAGCTGGCGCATCGCGAGCGTATTCGACTGCTGCTGGATGATGAGATTCGGCCAGAGCGTCGTCATCACCACCGTGTACTCGGAGAACTCCCGCACCGGTTGCAGCATCGCCGGCTGCTCGAGCTTGAACCCGTCGTGGAAAGCCTTCATGTCGGCGTGGTCGGCGGATTTCTTCTCCTCGCCCTTCCACGAGATCAGGGCGCCGTGGCGCCCGGTAGCGTCCATCTGGATCTTGGACGGCGAGTCGGCCCGGAAGAGGCCGAAGCTCACCAGGAACACGTGCAGCAGGCTGGCGTGATACGGGTCTTTGATGTTCTCGAACATCAGCTTCCAGTTCGCCGGGATGAGCTGGCGCGAATAGCCGAGCACCGCAAGCTCGCGGCCGTCGAACACGCGGTCGAAGAGCGCCAGCATCGAGGTGCCGAGATACGCCTCGAATGGCTCCACATCGGCAGCGAAGGAAGCGAAGACCGCGCCGCGGCGGACGTGAACCTCGAGCCGCCGCAGGCCATGTGCCTTCGGATCGAAATCGGCGGGCATTCCCCCCTGCTTCTTCACCCCGCGGCGGAACGGCACGCCGATCAGGTTGCCCTTGAGGTCGTAGGTCCACTGGTGGTAAGGGCACATGATCTCGAGCGCGTTCCCGAGATGGCGCTGGCAGAACTGCACCCCGCGGTGGGCGCAGCGGTTCTCGAACACGTTGACGCCGCCGTCCTGGTCGCGCACCACCACGACCGGCTTCTCGCCGACGAACGTCCGCTTGTAGTCACCCGCCGCGGGGATCTCCGCTTCGAGCGCGACATAGCTCCAGCTCGGCCCACCGAAAATTCGCGCCTGCTCCCGGGCGTAGATCTCTGCGTCCGAGTACGCCCAATAGGGCACGCGCGCGATGCCTTCGGCGGGCCAGCGAAGCTGCCGGGTGGTCTGCACTCCATCTTCCTCGCGGTTTACGACGCCGGCGATGTTAGGCCGATCGCGCTTTGCCGTGTTGCGCCCAGTGCGCCGGCCACGTCGTGCCGTCGCGTTTGGCGAACCCCGCGCCCACCGCCTCCTCGAAGCATTCGAGCGCGCGCGCGGTGACGGGCAGGCCGACCCGAAGCGCGTTGCCTTCTTCGACCATCGTCCGCAGATCTTTGCAGATCGACTCGAGGTCGAAGCCGACCGGCCCGGTCTCCTTGCCCTCGAGCGCGGCCGCGACGACCGACCCGCGCAGCTTGAGGACGTTTGGTCCACCCGAGGTGTCGGCGAAAATGTCCATGACCCGCTTCGGATCGAGCCCGAGCGGCTGTACTAACGCGAGCGCCTCGCCGAACGCCTGCCAGAAGACGAGCAGCGGCAGGTTGATCGCGAGCTTCATCCGCGTGCCCGCGCCGATCGGACCGACGTGCTCGACCCGCCGGCACATCTCGTCGAGCAGCGGCTTCGCGCGCGCGACGTCGGCGTCCGCGCCCCCGACGAAGCCGAACAGCCGACCCTCACGCGCCGGACCGATCGTGCCGCCGACGGGGCATTCGATCATCGCCGCCCCCGCGGCACGCACCTTCTCCGCAAGTGCCTGCTCGACCCCGGGCCGGACGGTGCTCATCTCGATGAAGAGCTTTCCTTTCGGTTCGCCGGCAAGCAGGCCCGACGTGCTCCCCGAGGTGCTCCCCGAGGTGCTCCCGTATGTCGATTCGATCGCCGCTCGGTCGGTGAGGATGGTGATGATCACCTCCGACGCCGATGCGAGCGCGCCAGGGGACGCCGCGGCTTGCGCACCGGCGGCGACGAGCGGCGCGGTCTTCGCCGGCGTGCGGTTCCAGACGGTGACCCGGTGCCCCTGCCCGAGCAGGCGGGTGGCGATGGCCGCACCCATGCGGCCGGTTCCAGCGATGCCGACGTCCACGATCGATCTCTCCCTCGACAACGATGTGCGGAATGCTAGCGCAGCCGTCGCTCGCGCGGAGAGTGCGTTCATTCAGGCCGGCGTCGCGGTTCCACCTTGGCGGGACGCGACCGGGAGGCTAGAGTTCGTGTACGACTGCTAGCTGGGTCGCCCGACCGGCGGCTCCCGCATTGCCTTGCACAACGATAAGGAGGGAGACACCGATGATGTTCACCTGCGCGCCGCTCTGCGCGAACCCTGCTCACGGTCACGCGCGCCTGCGCCGCACGAGCACGGCCAAGGCGACGAAGGTCGTCAAGACCCGCCGCGGCAAGCTCCTTCGCATCGACATCCACTGCCACTACCTGAACCGCGACGTTGCCGCGAAGGTGGCGCATTTCAATCCGGGGCAGTACGAGCCGAGCATCCAGTTCGCGAACCAGCTCACCCGCGACGTCAACGCGAAACAGATGCAGGACCGCGCCGCGAAGCTGTCGACGATCGAGGTGCGGCTCAAGGACATGGACAAGATGGGGATCGACGTCCAAGCGGTATCGCCCGCGCCAAACCAGACCTACTATTGGACGGAGGCGGGGCTCGGCCTCGAGCTCGCGCGCGGAGTGAACGACCGGCTCGCGGAGATCGTGGCGACCTGGCCCGATCGCTTCGTCGCCCTCGGCACCGTGCCGCTCCAGAACGCGGGCCTCGCGGTCGCCGAGCTCGAGCGCTGTGTGCGCGGGCTCGGCCTGCGCGGGGTGGAGATCAATCCCAGCGTGAACGGGATGGACCTCACCGACCCGCGCCTCGACCTCGACAAGTTCTTCGCCAAAGCGCAGGCGCTCGAAGCGGTCATCTTCATGCACCCGATCGGGTATACGCAGGGCGAGCGGCTGGTCGATCACTACTTCAACAACGTCATCGGCAACCCGTTGGAGACGACCGTCGCCGCGAGCCACCTGATCTTCGACGGTGTGATGGACCGGTTTCCGAAGCTGAAGGTGGTCCTGCCTCACGCCGGCGGGTATCTCGCGCATTACTGGGCGCGGATGGATCACGCGCACCGCGCGCGCCCCGACTGCAGGACGGCGATCAAGAAAGCGCCCACGAGCTACCTCAAGAAGTTCTACTTCGACACCATCACTTTCGATACCACGATGCTGCGCCACTTGATCGACAAGTACGGGGCGAAGCAGGTGGTGCTCGGCACGGACTACCCCTACGATATGGGGATGTACGATCCGGTCGGCCACATCCGCAGCGTGCCGCGCCTCAAAGCCGACGAGCAGGCGATGATCATGGGCGGGAACGCGGCGCGGCTGCTCAAAATCGCTTGATCGCGCCGGCGGAAAGCCGGTGCCCAGCAACACGGCGCGCCGTACTGGATTCCGGCGTTCGCCGGCATGACCAAGGGGAGAACCGATGAGCGCATGGACGGGTCGGATCCTTGCCGCGGCCGCGCTGCTCGCCGCGACAACCGCCGCTGCGCAAGACTATCCGACGCGCCCGATCCGGTTCTACGTCGGGTTCGCGCCCGGCGGCAGTACCGACATCGTGTCGCGCCTGCTCGCACAGAAGCTGCAGGAGCGAATGGGCCAGCCGGTGATCGTCGAGCAGAAGGTCGGCGCGACCGGAATCATCGCGCAGGACGCGGTCGCGAAGGCGGCGCCCGACGGCTATACGCTGGTGCTCCTCACCGGCGGCCACCCGACCTCCGCGGTGATGATGAAGAGCCTTCCGTACGACCCGGTGAAGGACTTCGGGATGATCTCGATCGTCACGCAGTATCCGATGGCGATCTCGGTCAACCCCGACTCGCCGATCAAGTCGGTCCCCGATCTGATCGCGCGCGCAAAAGCGGCGCCGGGCAAGGTCAGCTTCTCCTCGGCTGGTGTCGGGAGCCTGCATCACCTGCTCGGCGAGTGGCTCAACATCGAAGCCGGCACCGAAATGATCCACGTGCCGTTCAAGGGCGCGGCGCCCGCGTTCACCGAGCTGCTCGCGGGGCGGCTCGACGTGATGATCGAGACGATGACGTTCTCGAGCGGGCAGATCAAGGGTGGGCGCATGCGCCCGCTCGCCGTGTCCGCGTCGTCGCGCTCGCCGGCGTTCCCGGACGTCCCGACACTCAACGAAACGCTGAGCGGGGTCGACGCCCAATCCTGGCTCGGCCTGGTGACCTCCCCGGGCACACCGCCGGCGACGATCGACAAGCTGAACCGCGAGCTCCGCGCGGTGCTTGCGGATACGACGGTGCGGCAACGGTTCGCGGACCTGGGCGGCGAGGCCTACCCGACCTCGCCGGAGGAGATGCGCGTCCGCATCGAGCGGGAGATCGCGCGCTGGGCGCGGGTGGTCGAGGTGCGGAAAATCGAGCGGCAGTAGTAGCAGTGCCCGACCGATTGAGCTTTCGCCGCATCGAGCGCTCGAGCTACGGCGGGACCCGCCCGGCGGACGATTTCCCGCGTCTCGCGCAGGCTTATCTCGACGGCGCGTTGCAGCTCGATCCGCTGGTGGAAGGAACCGGCGGGCTCGATGCCGCCGAGCGTTTCCTCGACGCCATCGGCACGGGCACGGCGCTCCGGAACGTCATCCGCCCGGCGGCGTGAGCCCGGACGCGCGTGGCCTCGCTTCAGTTCGCCATCCGCGGCAGCCAGAGCGCGATGTCCGGGAACGAGACGACCAGCACGAGCGCGATGACCTGCAGGCCCATCCAGGGCCAGCACGAGTTGAAGATCTCCTCCATCGTCACGTCCGGCGGCGCCACGCTCTTGAGGAAGAACGGCGCGCCGCCGAACGGCGGAGACAGGTAGGCGATCTGCATGTTCAGGTTGAACAGGATTCCGAACCAAACCGGGTCGTAGCCGAGCCCCTTGATGATCGGCAGGAAGATCGGGAGCGTGAGCAGCATGATCGCGATCCACTCGAGAAACGTGCCGAGGACGATCCAGATCGCCATGATGACGACGACGATCATGATCGGCGGCAGCGCGAGGCCCTTCACCAGACCCTGCACGAACGCGATTCCGCCCATCATGTTGTAGACGCCGATCAGCGCGTTCGCGCCGAAGACCAGCCAGAGCACCGTCCCGCACGTCGACATCGTCTGTTTCAGCGAGTCGTGCAGCATCCGCCATCCGAGCTCGCCGCGCACCCACACCGCGATCAGGACGCCGAGCACGCCGAGCGCCGCGGACTCGGTGACCGAAGCGAGCCCGGCGTAGATGCTTCCCATCACGCACAGCATGATCAGGAGCGGCAGCACGATGCCGCGCATCAGCTTCAGCTTCTCTAGGAACGGGATCATCCGCTCCGCCGCCGGCGCCGCCGGCCCGAGCCGCGGATCGAGGTTGCAGCGGATCAGGATGTAGAGGCAATAGAGCCCCGCGAGCATGAGCCCCGGGACGACGGAAGCGAGCAGCAAGTCGCCGATCGAGATGTTCGCCGCGAGGCCGAAGAACACCAGGATGATCGACGGCGGGATCATCGACCCGAGCGCGCCGCCCGCGCAGATCGTGCCGATCGCGAGCTTGCGGTCGTAGCCGAGGCGCAGCAACTGGGGTAGCGCGACGATGCCGAGCAAGGTCACTTCCCCGCCGATCACGCCGATCGTCGCGCCGATCAGCACCGCCATCAGCATCGTCGCGACGCCGACGCCGCCCGGAACACCCCCGGCCCAGACGTGCACCGCCTTGAACAGCTCCTGCGTCACCCCGGAGCGCTCGAGGAGCGACGCCATCAGGATGAACATCGGCACCGAGGCAAGCACGAACTCGGTCATGAAGCTGTAGGTGCGGCTCGCGACCACCGTCATCGCCGCGGGCCCGAACAAGGCGAACGCGAAGCCGCACGCGACGAGGCCGGTGCTGAACGCGAACGGAAGGCCGATCCCGAGGAGCGCGAGCGTCGAGAGCAGCATCAGGATGCTCAGGACCTCGATGCTCATACGATCGTCTCGGACGGCGGCTTGGCGGCCTCGGGCTCGTCGGGGATGCGATGCCAGATGTGCGAGACGGTCTGCGCCAGCATCAACGCCACGCCGAGCGCCAGCACCGACTTGAGGAACGCCGGGATCGGCACGTCCCACGCGCGCCCGCTCGTCTCCATGATCGCGACCGCCGGGATCGCCTGCTTGAGCGCGGCGTAGAGGAGCATCGCGAGGTAGGCCGCGGTGAGCGCCTGACAGAGCCACGCGAGCGCGCGGCGCACCCGCGGCGGCGCGCGATGCGTATAGGACGCCACCGTGATATGCGCGCGCTCCTGCGACGCGAGCGGGCCGCCGAACACGAAGCACACCGCGGTCAGCACGATCACCATGTCGTGCACCCAGATGGTCGGCGCGTTGAACGCGTAGCGCATCAGCACTTCGTACGCCGTCAGCGCGACGGCGACGAGGAAGAGCCACGCGAGGCCGTGGCCGAGCGAGCGCGCGACGCGGTCGACGACGGGGAGCCCGCGCATCAGTCGGGCAGGAGCCCGGTCATTCCGGCGCGCGCCGGAATCCAGAACCGATGGATGGCGCGGACGCGCAAGACTGGGCCCCGGGGCTTCGCGCCGGGGTGACGAGCGACCGGCGCATCGACCCGCGTCAGTCGAGGAGCTGGAGCTGCTTGAGGAACGCGACCTGGCTGTCGTACACCTTCTGCGCCGCCGGGCTGCGCTTCGCCCAGTCGGCCCAGGCCTGCTGCGAGAGCTGGCGGAACTTCTTGCGCTCCTCGGGCGTCCAGCTCACCAGCTCGAAGCCCTGGGCCTTGGCCTGCGCCGCCGCTTTCATGTCCTCCATCGCGATCCGCTGCACCATGTCGCGCGCGAAATCGCGCACCGCAACCTCGAACATCGCCTTGAGATCGGGCGATAGCGCGTTCCACTTCGGCATCGCGACCGCCACCTCCGCCGCGGGCATCGAGTGGAACCCCGGGTGCAGCGGGTACTTCGCAATGCGGTGGTAGCCGAGGTCGTTGTTCATGCCGAGCGTGCCCCAGTCGGTCGCCTCGATGACGCCGCGCTCGAGGGCGGTGTACACCTCGCTGCCCGGGAGGGTGACGACGCCGACGCCGGCGCGCCGCCAGATGTCGGCGCCGAGACCTTCCGGCACGCGCATCTTCACGCCCTTGAACTCGGCGAGCGTGCGCAGCGGCTTTTTCGCCGGCACCGACTCGACGCCCCACCACACCGGACTGACGTAGTGGACGTTGAACCGTTTGTAGATCTCGCGCGCGAGCTCCAGCCCGCCGCCGTACTCGAACCACATCTGCATCTGGTAGGGGTTCTCGAAGCCGCCGTTCAGATCGCCGATGAGCGCGAGCGCCGGCTCCTTGCCGGACGCATAGGGCGCGCCGCTGTGATGGCTGTCGAGCACCCCGTTCGTCATCGCGTCCAGCGTCTCGGTGTAGGCGACGATCGAACCGACCGCGAGCGGCTGGATCTCGATCCGGCCGTTGGTCATCACCTGCACCTTCTTGCACCACTCCTCGAAGATCTTCTGGTTGACCGAGCCCGCCTGCCACAGCGACTGCATCTTCCACTTGTGCTGCGCCGCCGCGTCGCCGGCGCCGAGGGCGCACGCGAATGCCACGAGGGTCGCCGCACACACCGCGAACCGACGGTTCATGACTCTCCTCCTTGGATGCGCTGCGCGATGTCCGGCGTGGCCGCGGGCGGCGCAGCGATCGCCCCGGCGACTGGTGATTCGTTTGCGAAAGCTCAGGCTCGGAAGGCCTCGACGTTGGTCCCGCGATACAGGATCTTCGCTTGCCGGTCGGTGATGGCCTGGTGAAAAGCGACCATCTCCGGGTCGAGATCGAGGCGCGGACGCGGCTCGTGGTCGAAGTTCCGGTGCTCGTCGACGCCGCGGACGAGCGTCGCGCTGTCGCGGTCGCCGGCGATCTGCCGCACGTAGGTGGGCACGTAGCGGATGGCGAAGCCGATGCGCCGGTCGCGCGAGCGGTTCGGCGCCGAACCATGGAAGAGCCGCACGTGGTGCAGGGACGCCTCGCCGGGCTCGAGGATCACGTCGATGGCCTGCGCCTCGTCGACCTCGACGGCGATCTCCTGACCCCGCGTCAGCAGGTTGTCCTTGGCGAACGTGTCGCGGTGCGGGACGACTTCCAGCGAGTGCGTGCCGGGCACGAACTTCATGCAGCCGTTCTCGAGGTTGGCGGGTGTGAAGGCGATCCACACCGTCATCACGTCGGGCGAGCTCAAGCCCCAGTACGTCGCGTCCTGGTGCCAGGAGACGTAGGCGTCGCTCTGCTGCTCCTTGATGAAGAAGCTGGTGCTCCAGCAGAGGAGATTCGGGCCGAGTACGTCTTCGGCCACGTCGAGCACTTTGGGATTGCGCACCAGCTCGTCGAGCCAGGTGAATAGCAGATGCGACTTGTGGCGGTAGGCGCCGCTGATCGGCCCGCCGCTCTTCGCTTCGTAGGCCTCGAGCTCCCGCCGGTAGCCGTCGGCCTCGGCCGTCGAGAGGACGCGGACCGGAAAGTGATAGCCCGTTTCGCGGTACCGCTCGACGGCGGCCTCGGCAAGCACTCTCGGCACGAGTCTCCTCCTCTAGAATGGGCAGTCTAGGTGAGCCGTTCCGGCAGTGTCAATCGCGCGCGGTCGCCACGCCAGCTCGCGCGCGAGTACCCTGGTCTCAACAACCGGGATCCGAATTCGATCGGCCGTCGTATAGGATCCCCACGCGCGCACCCTTGAGCGCGCGAGGAGCTTCCCATGGGCTATATGCGAACAGTAGGTCCCTCTTCTGCCGCACCGGCTTCGGCGCGGCGCCGGCGCCTCCTCGGCGCACTGGGTGCAGGCGTTCTGGGTGCCTCGCTGGGCGGCTGCGCCACCGCGCCCGTCCTGCCGCCGCGGCCCGTGGACCGCGCACTTGCGCCGCGCGTAGGGGACACTTGGACGTACCAATACTCGAGCGTGTTCAGGGCCGTGGCCCCGCGGACACTGGAGGTGCGGGTGCTCGAGGTCGGGCAGGCGGCGCTCCGCGACCGGCTCACGATCGTGGGCGCGGCGGGCGACGAGGAGCGGCTTCTGACCTCGGCGCTCGAGCTGGTGGAACGGCCGCTCGCCGGGTTGACGTTCTACGACTTCTCCCCGTATCTCCAGGCGTTCGGTGCGCTGCCGGCGGAAGGCGCCGTCGCGACCCCGACGCCGAACTGGGGGCAGCCCTTCACCGGCCGCGCCCGGCTGCGCGGAACCGAGCGCGTGAGCGTTCCGGCCGGTAGCTTCGACGCGGTCCGCATGGACATCGAGATCTCGCGCACTCCGGGTTCCACGCTGCAGTCCAGGATCGATCCGGCGTTCACGCTCGCGACGGTCTGGTACGCCGCCGCGCCGAAGCGCGCGATTCAATGGAAGATCGTGACGCGCGCGAGCGCGCTGAACATCCTGGTCGACGACACGTACCAGCTCGCGAGCTATCGCGCGGCTTGAGGCGGACCGCTGCGCAGCATGCCGACGGCGTCGAACAGCGCCGTGACGGCCTGCTCGTCGATGCCGCGGGTGATGAAGACGAGCCGCGAGCGGCGGTCGCCGGACGGCCACGCGGCGAGCGTGACCGGTGGATGGAAGACGTGCTGGACGCCCTGCACGACGACCGGGCCGGCTTCGCCCTCGACGTTCAAGAGGCCCTTCACGCGCAAGAGATCCTGTCCGCGCAGGCTCGTGAGGAGCTCCATCGCGGCGCTGAACGTCTGCCAGCCGAACGGGCGATCGAACCAGAGCGTGAACGTCGCGATCGCGCGGTCGTGGCGCGGGACCACCGCGCCGAGATAGGCGCCATCGCCCCTGCCCGCGCCGAGCCAGCGCCCGATCTGCGCGGCATCCGCACGCGCGCTGGCGAGGCCGATGTTGGTGAGGTACGCCGGATCGATCTCGCCCTGCACGACGTCGGCGATCTCGGCGTGGGCGTTGAGCCCACGCAGCCGTTCGCGCAACGCCGTGGCGTCCGCGAGGTCGGTCTTGGTTACCAGCAGCCGGTCGGCGAGCGCCGCCTGCTTCACCGCTTCGGCCTCCCGCTCGAGCTGCCCGAGGCCGTTCACCGCATCGACGAGCGTCACGACGCCGTCGAGCCGGTACTGCGCCGCGAGCAGCGTGTCGGTGGCGAGCGTCTGGATGACCGGCGCCGGATCGGCGAGGCCGCTCGTCTCGATCAGCACGCGGTCGAAATCGATCACCTCGCCGGCGCGGCGTTGCGCGAACAGCGTACGCAGCGTCTCCTGGAGGTCGGTGCGAACGACGCAGCAGAGGCAGCCGTTGTTCAGCAGGGTCACGCTTTCGGACGAAGCGGCGATCAGCTCGTGATCGATACCGATCTCGCCGAACTCGTTCACGATCACCGCCGCGCGGTTCATGCCGGGGTGGCGGAGCAGGCGGCCGATCAGCGTGGTCTTGCCGCTGCCGAGGAAGCCGGTGACGACTGTCACCGGCAGGCGGCCGGCGAGGGGGTCGCGGGTCATGTCGTCACCCCGCCCGTCCCCCGTCCGTCACCCTGGCGAAGGCCGGGGTCCAGGCTCGCAGCGCGCGTCGCATCAGGACTTTCTGGAATCCCGGCGCTCATCCGGGATGGACGCGTCAGAGGGTCATCTCGAGGATGTACAGCCCGCCGGCGAACCGGTCGACGGTGAAGACGAGTCCGCGGTCGTCGACATACACGTCGTTCAGCTGGATCGCGCCGGCCGGCGAGAGCTTCGGCGCGCCGGGTACGAAATAGGCGACCTCCTGGGGCTGGTACGGGTTGGAGACGTCGTAGGCCCGCACACCGGCATTGAAGAAGGTGCCGACCACGATGTCGTCCGAGCGCCACGACGTAGGCACGGGCAGGTTCTCGTGCAGGTTGTGCGCGCCGAACCGCCCACCGCGCCGCGCGAACCCGTCGTACGGGGGCGCCGGAAAAGTGGAGATCGGCACCAGATTGGTTTCGACGCGCGCGTCGACCACGCGCACGAGCTTCGGCCAGTCCTTACCGTCATCCTGGACGCACTCATCGCTCACGATCAGCAACTCGGGCCCGAAGAGCGGCAGCACCGTGTGCGCGAAGCCGTTGAACGGGGGTGAGTAGTTCCAGCTCGCCACCAGCTTCGGTCGCGCCTTGTCGGCGATGTCGAGGATGATCGCCCCCCCGTCGATGTAGCCGATGTACGCGCGGTCCGGGCGCGCGGGGAAGACGTTGGTGTTATGCGCGCGGAAACCGGTGTCGAACTGCGGCGCGAGCCGCGGTGGCGGCGGCGCATCGTCGCCGTCGCGCGTACCGGGAAGCCACCAGCGGCCCGCCTCGACCGGCTTCGACACATTGCGCACGTCGACGATGCGGTAGAACTGGTCGTCCTTGGGATTGCGCGGGTTGAAGTCGGCCGCGCCGCTCGCCATGTGGACGTACTCCCCGTCGACGAACCACACCGCGTGCACGCCGCGCGAATGCGGTCCCGACGCGTCGAAGTGACCGATTCGCTTCGGCGCCTCCGGCATGGCGATGTCGAAGAGATCGAAGCCGGCTGGCTGGAGATTCACCGCGCTCGTCTGGTAGGCGACCGCCATCACGTCGCCGACCACGTCGAGCGAGTTCGAGCGCATCCGCGCGTGCGGCAGATCGGTCTGCACCACGACCTTCGGGGCGCGGGGATCGGTGACGTCCACGCCGGTGAAGTTCTTCGGCGCCGATTCGTGCGCGAGCCAGAGGATGCGGCGCCCATCGCGCGCCGCCTGCATCGCCACCCCTTCGCCCATACCGCCGAAACCCTGCAGTTCGTGGTGGGCGAGAAGACGCATGTTCAGGGCGAGCGTCTGGTCGGCGCGCGCGTTCGGAGTCAGGGTATCGGTTGGCCTCATGGAGGGAACGATACCGCGGCTTGCCGTCGGTTGCTAATCGGCCGGTGCAAGACTACGATTTCCGGGCGCCCATGCCGCGTCCCGGCGTAGACCGTGACGGCGACGCGCGCCAAGGATGACCAAAGGAGAAGCACATGCTGCCGAAGTCGATGACCGTTCTCGCCGCCGTGCTCGCCGTCGCTGTGCTCGCTCCGCTGGTGACCGGAAGCGCAAGCGCCCAGACCTACCCTTCCAAGCCCGTCCGGCTCATCGTCACGTATCCGCCTGGCGGATCGTCCGATCTAATGGGGCGCGTCCTCGGGCTCAAGCTCTCCGAGCTGTGGGGTCAGCAGGTGCTCATCGAGTCGAAGCCGGGCGCGGCCGGCTCGATCGGCATGGAGTTCGCCGCGCGCTTGCCGGCGGACGGCTACAGCTTCGTCATCGGCAACTTCGGGCCGGTCGCGATCAATCCGGTCTTGTCCAAGGTGCCTTACGACGTGCAGAAGGACTTCCTGCCGGTGTCGATGGTCTGCACCGGGCCGAACATCCTCGTTGTGAACGTTGCGTCGCCGGAGAAGAGCGTCCAGGAACTGGTCGCAAACGCGAAGCGGGATCCCGGCAAGATCAACTTCGGCACCAGCGGCCCGGGCAGCATGTCGCACCTTGTGGGCGAGATGTTCAAGCGCTCGGCCGGGATCGACATCGTCGGCGTGCCCTACAAGGGCGGCGTGCTCGCGGTGCAGGACCTGATGGGCGGTCAGGTGCAGATGATCTTTTCCGACGCGCTGCCGGTGATGCAGCATATCCGCGCGGGCAAGCTGCGGCCGATCGGGATCACGAGCAAGGACCGCTCGCCGCTTTCGCCCGACATCCCGACGATGGCCGAGCAGGGGTTCCCCGACCTCGTGGCGGTCAACTGGTGGGGCGTGCTCGTGCCCGCCGGCACGCCGCGGCCGATCGTCGAGAAGCTCAACGCCGACCTGGTGAAAGTGCTCGCCGACCCCGATCTGAAGACGCGCTATGAGCAGCTCGGCGTCGAACCGGTATCGAGCACGCCCGAGTTCTTCGGCGATTTCATCCGCACCGAGTCGGCGCGCTACGCGAAGCTGATCAAGGAGATCGGCATCAAGGCGGAGTGAAGCGGCACCGGCGCTTGCCGATTGGCGAGGCGCCTGAGCGCCACTCGGGGTTCAAGCACGTCGGCGCGAACCCAGACGCGCGTGATCCTGCGGCTGATCAGGGCCAACACGCCCGAGTTCTCGCGCGTGCGCGGCCTGGGCCTGGAGAACTGGCTCGCGCGCTGACGCGGCATCCACGACGCTGCCGATGGCACGCATGACCGCGACCTTCGTTTCCATCGCCCTGGTGGTCCTGATCGTGCTCGTCTTCGTTTACACGGCGATGATGAACAAGCGTGCGCGCCAGGAATGGGCCACTGCCGACGGCCGGGTCGTCGAGAGTCGCGTCGAGGCGCGCAACCCGCCGAGCGCGGACCGGCCGAGCATTCAGTACGGCGCTCGCGTGGTCTACGAGTACACCGTGGCCGGGAAGACCTACCGTTCCGAGCGCGTGAGCTTCGACGGCACCTTCTGGCGTCCGACACCAGAAGCCGCCGAGGCGGATCGCGCCCGCTACGCCGAAGGTGCGAAGGTCAGCGTGTTCTACGATCCCCAGCAGCCGCAGAGCGCGGTGCTCGATCTGCCGCTGCGCTGAGCGCGGGCGAGCGTGTTCATCGACGTCGCGGGCGCCGGCGCTCGAGTCCGGCCATCCCGCCGAGCACCGCCGCCACCGCCGCGGTGTCTTGCTTCTCGTAACCCTCCGCCATCGCCGCGGTGTAGATCGGTGCCGACGCGGCGAAGAGGGGCGTCGGGCAGCCGAGCTTCGTCGCGAACTCGCCGATGATCTGCATGTCCTTCTGCCAGACCTCGACCTTCATCGTCGCATCCGAGTAGTCGTCTTTCACCATCATCGGACCGCGGACCTGGAGCATGCGCGAGCCGCCGGCGCCGTCGGCCACCACCTTCAGCACGAGCGCCGGATCGAGGCCGCACTTCCTCGCGAGCACCAGCGCCTCCGCCGCCGCGACGTTGTGGATCGCCACGAGCAGGTTGGCCACGTACTTCATCTTCGACCCGGCGCCGAAGGCGCCCACGTAGTGATGGCCGCGGGCGAACCCCTCGAAGACCGGGCTGCAGCGCTTGTAGACGGCGCGCGGCCCGCTCGCGTAGACGAGCAGATCCTTCGTTCTCGCCTGCGCGCCGGTGCCGCTCAGCGGACAGTCCATCAACGTGATGCCGCTCGCGGCGAGGCGCCGCTGCGCGGCGTGCTTCGCATCGAGCGGCAGGGTGCTCGTCTCGAGCACGACGAGATCGCGGCGCTTCGCGGCCCGGATCTCCTCCACGACATCCGCGAGCGCGCCGGCGGACGGGAGCGACGTCACGACGACGTTCGCCCGGCGCGCGACGTCGGCGTTCGAGCGCGCCGCGACGCCGTCCGCGCGCTTGTGCTCGCGCCGCGCCCCCGCCACGACGTCGTACCCGACAACGCGAAACCCGGCCTTGGCGAGGTTCGACGCCATAGCCGACCCCATGATGCCGAGCCCGATCATGCCGACGCTCTGCTGCATCTCGTCTCCCTCCCGCGATTGCTCTCGGCGGCGATCTTCGGCATCCTTGCGTGCACGGTCAAGCTCAACAGGAGAAAGCAGGATGCCCGCCTATTGGGTCGCGCGGAGCCGGATCATCGACCCGGTCGAGTACAAGAAGTACACCGATCCGCTGCCGGAGATCTTCGCCCGCCATGGCGGCAAAGTGCTCGCGCGCGGCGGAAAGTACCGCGTCATGGAGGGGCCGGAGGCCTTCGGGCGCTTCATCGTGATCGAGTTTCCGACCTTCGACCAGGCGGTGGCCTGCTTCGAATCGAAGGAATATCAGGACGCCGCCGCATTCCGACGCAACGGCGCGGGCGTCGTCGAGAACGTGATCGTCGAAGGCGGCGACGCGACGCCGCGCTAGCGCGCGAAGGAGGCTCGGGTGGCACTGCATCAGGTCGATCACTTTCTCATCCAGACCGCCGATCTCGGCCAGACGCGCGACTGGTACGTTAGGGTGCTCGGGATGACCGAGGGCCGGCATCCCGACTTCAAGTTCCCGGTGGTCTGGCTCTACATCGGGCAGAAGGACGTGCTCCACCTCACCGAGGGGGGTGCGAACGTCTCCGCCAACCGGAAGATGTACCTCGGGCAGCAATCGGAGGCAATTTCGGGCAGCGGCGTCGTCGATCACATCGCCTTCGCGGCCACCGGGCTCGCCGAAACGATGTCGCACTTCAGCGCGCTCGGCCTCGACTTCAAGCAGCGCATGGTGAGCGACCAGGGGCTCTACCAGCTGTTCCTGTTCGACCCGAACGGCGTGAAGATCGAGCTCAACTTCCCGAACGCCGAGGCGATCGCGCTCGGGATCAAGCCGGAGGTGATGGCCTCGGCGCTGCCTGGCTAGGGGTTCCGCGTCGCGGAATACAATCCAGCAGGCGGCAGCCCGCGCCTCCGTCATGCTCGTCATCCGCGAAATCGACCACGTCGTCCTGCGAGTCAGCGATCTCGAATCGATGATCCGCTTCTATTGCGAGGTGCTCGGCGCGGGTATCGCCCGACGCCGCCCCGACCTCGCGCTGGTCCATCTCCGCGCCGGCGCTTCCCTGATCGACCTCGTCGACGTCGCCGGCCCGCTCGGCAAACCCGGGGGCGCGGCTCCGGGAAACGAAGGGCGCAACATGGATCACCTCTGTCTCCGCATCGAGCCGTTCGACCAGGCGGCAGTCATCGCGCACCTGGCGGCGCACGGGGTCAAGTTAGGCGAGATCGGCCGGAGGTACGGCGCGGAGGGCATGGCGATGTCGATCTATCTCACCGATCCCGAAGGCAACGTCGTGGAGCTCAGGGGCCCTCCCGACGAGGAACCCGGGCCGAAGCTCGGGAGCTGATCGTCGCGCAGGTGGTGCGCCTGCTGGTGCCGGCGGCGTGCGATCGGCGGATCGACAGCGTCGAGCTCTGAAGGGGCGACGGTGGCAGTGCTGCCCGCGGAAGCGGCGAAGTTCGAGTATGCGGTTCCCGTCGTCGTTATCGGGGCCGGCGCGTGCGGCTTGACAGCCGCGCTGTCGGTGCACGAGTCCGGCACGGAGGTGCTGGTGCTCGAGCGGGACGCCAAGCCCGCCGGCAGCACCGCGCTCTCGACCGCCCTCATCCCCGCCGCCGGTACGCGCTTCCAGCGCGCGCTCGGCATCGAGGATTCGCCTGAGCTCCTCGCCGCGGACATCTGGCGCAAGGCAAAGGGCGCGACGGACCGCGGGGTCGTCGACGTCGTCGCGCAGGCCTCGGGACCGACGATCGAGTGGCTCGCCGACCGCCACGGCGTCGAGTTCAAGCTCGTCGAGGGCTTCCTCTACCCGGGCCACTCGGTGCTGCGCATGCACGGGACGCCGCACCGCACCGGCGAGGAGCTCGAGGGCGCGCTGCTCGCCGCCGCGGGACGGCTCGGCATCGACATCGTGGCGAGCGCGACGGCGACCGATCTCTACGCACATGGCGACGGCCGCGTGGCCGCAGTGCGCTTTGCCCGCCCGGACGGCACGACGGAAACCATCGGGTGCGATGCGCTGGTCCTCGCGTGCAGCGGTTTCGGCGGCGACCGGGGGATGGTCCGCGAGTGGATCCCGGAGATCGCCGACGCCGAGTTCCGGGGGCACGTCGGCAACCAGGGCGACGCGATCAAGTGGGGCGTCGCGCTCGGCGCAGCCGTCGCCGACCTCGGCAGCTACCAGGGACACGGCGCGGTCGCCACGCCCTACGGCAACCCGGTCAACTGGGGACTACTGACGAACGGGGGCTACCAGGTCAACGCGCTCGGCGAGCGCTTTTCGAACGAGGTGCGCGGCTACTCGGAGCAGGCAGTAGAGGTGATCGCGCAGCCTGGCCGAGTCGCATGGAACATCTACGACGAGGTCCGGGAGCAGCCGATTCTCGGGTTTACGGACTACCAGGAGATCCGGTCGCTCGGCGGGATCAGGAAAGCGGCTTCCCTGCGGGCCCTCGCCGCGCTCGTCTCGCTGCCGCCCGATGCGCTCGAGCGAACGAACGCGGAGGTGGACGGGTTGCGCGCGAGCGGGCAGCAGGACCGTTGGGGTCGGGAGTTTCGGGGGAGCCGTGCGCTCGCGCCGCCGTTCTGCGCCGTCAAGGTGACCGGCGCGCTGTTCCACACCCAGGGCGGCCTGGTCGTCGATCCGGCGGCCCGTGTGCTGCGGGCGGACCGGACGCCGTTGCCGAATCTCTTCGCCGGCGGCGGTGCGGCGCGCGGGCTTTCGGGTCCCTCGAACTGGGGCTATTTCTCGGGCGGAGGCCTGTTGTCCGCGACCGCCCTTGGACGCATCGCCGGCGCGAGTGCGGCGCGCTGCGCGCAACCTTGAGTCCGCGCCAGCTCCGGCTCTTGTCCCGGTCTTCGTGCGCGGCCGCCGCCGCGAGCATCGCGTGCAGCATCGGGAGCTTCGGCACCTGCGGCTTCGGATAGCACGCCCGGCTGTGCGTGAGTTTCAACGCCAGCAGCGCCTCGACCAGCTTGTAGGTGAGCGGCCCGGGATTGACGAGCGGCACCGGCAGGCGCTCGGCGAGCCATTCGGACGCCTGGTGCATCGTGGTCGAGCCCAGGCACACGACGTCGGCCCCGTCCTCCTCCACGCAGCGCATGCAGGTCGCGAGCATCTTGGGGAACGCGGTTTCCCGCTTGCCGTCGAGGAGAGCGTCGAAATCCGGCGGGATGTCGAAGGAGCGCACCGAGGCGCAGTGCTGCGCCAGCCCGGCTTCGGCGATCGCTTTGCGGTAGCGCACGATCGCGGGCGGCCATTGCGCGAGGATGGAGAACTTCGAGCCCAGGGTCAGAGCGAACAGCATCGAAGCCCGGCCCGGCGACACCACTGGGATGTCGAGCACCGAGCGCAGCGCGGCGAGCCCCGAGTCGCTCATCGTGTCGATGCACACGCCGTCGTAGCCCTCGGCCTGCGCTTCGGCGCCGGCCTCGAAGATCGCGAGGTCCATCAGCGTCCAGTCGTGCGGGCTCATGAACGAGGTCGGGCCGGCGGTGACCGGGCGGAAGTGGAACTCGCTCGCCGGGTCGAGCCGCACCGCGTCGAGCTGCCCACGGCGGCGGGCGAGCCCTTGCTCGTCGAGGGCGAAGGGCACGATCACGAGGATCTTCGGCATGGCTAGCTTCCTTTCGCCTGCGCGGCGGCGAGCATCGCTTCGATCATCCCGATCCGCGGCGCGAGCGGCCGCGGGAACGCCTTGCGGCTCGGCCGCAATCCGAGCGCGAGCGCCGCTTCGGCGAGCTTGTAGGTGAGCGGCCCGGGGTTGATCACCGGCACCGGAAGCCGCGCGGCGAGGTAGCCGTGCGCCTGGTGCATCGTCGTCGAGCCGAGCAGGATCACCTCGGCGCCGTCCTTCTCGACGCATGCCCGCGCCGCCGCCAGCAGCAGCGGAAACACCTGGTCTTCCTTGCCCGCGAGCAGCGCCTGGTTGTCGGGCTTCACGCCGATCGAGCGGATCGAAGCGCAGCGCGCGCCCAGCGCCAGCTCGGCGATGGTCCTGCGGTACAGGTGCCGCCAGCGATCCCACATGATGAGGATCGAGAAGCGCTCCCCCAGCATCAGCGCCACGAGCATCGCGGCCCGCCCCGGCCCGATGACCGGGATGTCGAGAACCGAGCGCGCCGCGGCGAGCCCCGAGTCGCTCATGGTGTCGATGCAGACCGCGTCGTAGCCTTCGGCCTGCGCGCCCTGGCAGGCGTCGAGGATCGCGATGTCCGCGAGGACCGAGTCGTGCTCGCTCGTATAATTGGCCGGCGCGGCGCGCACCGGCCGGAAGTGGAACTCGATGTCGGGGCCGAGGCTCACCGCGTCGCGCTGTGCCTCGCGCGCCAGGCGGTTCTCCGCGCTCATCGGAAACGGCACGATCACCAGCACCTTCGCCACCGGCATTCACCTCGCATGCGCACCGACCGGCCGCGTACGCTGTTCGAGAAGATCTGGGACCGCCACGTCGTGCTGCGGCGCGACGACCATTGCCTGCTCTACGTCGACCGGCACATTATCCACGACGGTTCGTTTCACGCCTTCAACAAGCTCGCGCAGCGCAGCGTGCCGGTGCGCCGGCCGCGGCTGACCTTCGGCACCCCGGACCATTACGTTCCGACCGTGAGCCGCTCGCCGGCCGATGCCCCCACGCCCGAGATCCGGCGCATGCTGGAGACCTTCGCCGGCAATGTCGGCAGGCACGAGGTGACCGCCTTTCGCCTGGACGACGAGCGCCAGGGGATCGTGCATATCGTGGGCCCGGAGCAGGGCATCACGCTACCCGGGCTCGTCCTGGTCTGCGGCGACAGCCATACTTCGACGCACGGCGCGCTCGGCGCGTTTGCGTTCGGGATCGGTCAGTCGGAGAATCGAGCACGTGCTCGCCACGCAAACGCTCTGGCAGGCGCCGCCGCGGACGATGCGCATCGCCGTCGACGGGCGCCGGCCGGAAGGCGTCAGCGCCAAGGACGTGATCCTCGCGATCATCGCGAAGATCGGCGCCGGCGGCGCGGTCGGTCACGTCATCGAGTACGCCGGACCGGTGCTCCGGTCCATGAGCGTCGAGGAGCGTCTCACCGTCTGCAATATGTCGATCGAAGCAGGGGCCCGCGCCGGCATGGTGGCGCCCGACGACACGACATTCGCCTACCTCGCGGGCCGCCCCTTCGCGCCGCAAGGTGCGCTCTGGGACGCGGCGCTGGCGGACTGGCGAGCCCTGCCGGGCGATCCGGAGGCGCGGTTCGACCGCGAAGTGAGCCTCGACGCGGCAGCACTCGAGCCGATGGTCACCTGGGGCACGAGTCCCGAGCATGCGGTGCCGATCACCGGAGCTGTGCCCGACCCGGCAAGCGCGAGACGATGCGGCGCGCCGGCAGACCATGCTGCGCGCGCTCGAATACATGGATCTCGCGCCCGGGGTGAAGCTCGCGGGCCTCCCGGTACGACCGGGTGTTCATCGGCTCCTGCACCAACAGCCGGATCGAGGATCTGCGCGCCGCGGCGGCGGTGTTCCGCGGGCGCAAGACCCGGATTCCCGCGATCGTCGTCCCCGGCTCGGGGCTGGTCAGGAAGCAGGCCGAGGCCGAGGGGCTCGACCAGGTGTTTCGCGCTGCGGGGCTGGAATGGCGCGTACGCCGGCTGCTCGATGTGCGTCGGCATCAACGGCGACGTCGGGCGGTTCGGGGAGCGCATCGCCTCGACGTCGAACCGCAACTTCGAGGGGCGGCAGGGCAAGGGCGTGCGCACGCACCTCATGAGCCCGGCGATGGCGGCCGCCGCAGCGGTTGCGGGACGCCTCACCGACGTGCGCAAGCTCGGTCACTGAGCCGATGGCCGCGCGGTTCACCTCGCTCACCGCTGTCGCCGCTCCGTACGACGGCGTGAACGTCGATACCGACCAGATCATCCCCGCCCGCTTCCTCAAGGCCCCGCGCGACGGGGGCTACGGGCGATTTCTCTTTCACGACCTGCGCTTTCGCGAGGACGGCGCGGAGAAGCCGGACTTCGTCCTGAATCGGGCGCCTTACCGCGCCGCGAGAATCCTCGTCGCCGACGCGAACTTCGGCTGCGGCTCCTCGCGCGAAGCGGCCGCCTTTGCGTTCTACGACGAGGGGTTCCGCAGCGTCATCGCGCCGAGCTTCGGCGACATCTTCTACGGCAACTGTCTGCAGAACGGCATCGTGCCGGTGCGACTGCCCGAGGCGACCTGTGCGCGGCTGCGCCGGGTGCTGTCGGAGCGGCCCGGCACCGAGCTCACGGTGGACCTTGCCGGGCTGCGCGTCATGGAGGCGGACGGCGGGGCGCACGCGTTCTCGATCGGCGGCTTCTTTCGCGAACTGCTCCTTCAGGGCACGGACGAGCTGGGTCTCACGCTGTCGCTGACGGCGGAGATCGAGGCCTTCGAGCGCGCTTACGCCGGAGCCGCGCCCTGGTCGGTGCGCTGAGCCTGCCAGGCGTCGAGGATCTCGGCGCCGGTCGCCGGCCAGACCGCTCGGTGGCGCATGATGTGTGCGAGCACGCTCTCCAGCGTGCCGATGCGGTACGGCTGGCCGATGACCCAGGGATGGAGCGAGAGCACCATGATCCGCCCGCCCTGCGCTGCGGCTTCCTCGTAGAGCAGAGTCGAAGTGATCGATCAACTGGTCGCGGAACTCGTCCTCGCCGTGGTGGTTGGTGACGAGGATCGCGTGCGTCCTCGATGTCCGTTCGAGTGCGGCATGGCGTACAATCGTCCTGCCGCCGGTGCGCAGCGGGTAGGGCATGTCGTCGTTCACCCAGTCGCAGACGTAGTCGATGCCCGGCGTCCGCGAGCAGATCGGGCGTCGCGCGCGACTCGGATCGGGCGGGCGAGAGCCAGCCGCGCACGCCTGCCCGGACACGGCGCGCAGGGTCTCCAGAGACTGCGCGATCAGCGACCGCCTCCTCCGCCATGGGCAGCCCCTCGTGAGTGCAGGCGATCCATGTCGAGGCCGTGTCCGAGGATCTCCCAGCCGCGCGCGGCGCATCTCCTCGACCAGTGACGGATAGCGCGCGGCGACCGCGGCGTTGACCGGCGACGCTGGCGCGGATGCCGTGCCGCTCGAGCGCCTTCATGATGCGGAAGATGCCGACGCGGTTGCCGTAGTCGCGCAGCGTGTAGTGCCGCAGGTCGGGATAGGCGGTGACTGCAGCGAGCCCGAGCGGCTTGAACGGCTTGCCCCTGCATGGTCGAGCGGAAACCACTCGCAGCGCCAGCGATGACCCAGAGGGCGATACGCGCGCCGCCGGGCCATGACGGGCTTTGGCTCTTCGAGGCAGGATCGACCAGTCGTAGCGGTCGTGGTCCATGCCATAGCGCCGGCTTCGGATACTTCAGGTAGTCGTCAGGTAGGATCATGTATCGGCTACAACGCCTCGCCGAGAGGGTGCGACGCCGTGGCGAAGGCATCGTAATAGTGGTCGATGAAGTGCTGCGCGATCTCGCGCCCGGTGGCGAGCCACACCTTGCTCGTGGCCGGTGATGTAGCGAGCGCCTCCTCGAAGGCCTTGATGCGGTAGCGGCTGGCCGATGAGGTAAGGGTGCAGCGGGATGCACATCACCGTGCCCGACTCCTCGCCCTCGGCGTACAGGCGATCGAACTGCCGCCGGATGATCTCGCCATAGTGGCGCGGCGACACGAGATTGACGGTGAAGGCGATGACGTCGTTCATCTCCAGCGAATAGGGAATGCTGGTGAGCCGGCCGCTTGCGCACCTTGACCGGCCCCGGCTGGTCGTCGTGGAACAGGTCGCAGACGTAGGTGAGGCCCATCTCGGCGACCAGGTCGAGCGTGCGCTCGGTGTAGGTCAGCGCCGGCGCGAGCCAGCCGTCGAGCTTCTGGCCGGTGTGCTTGCGGATCGTGTCGATCGAGTCCTGGATCAGCGCGCGCTCCTGCGTCCTCGCTCATGCCGAAGGTGTAGCGCGTGTTGTAGGTGCCGTGGCGAGTAGAACTCCCAGCCGCGCTCGGCGCACGCCTCGATGATCTCGGGATGGTGCTCGCACAGGCGCGACGTTGAGCGAGACGCTGCCGCGCATGCCGCAGCGGTCCATCGCCTCCAGCATGCGCTGGAAGCCGGCGCGGTTGCCGTAGTCGCGGTAGCGAGTAGCCGAGGACGTCGGGCACCGGCCGCGGCCACGCGGTGCGCGTCGGGTTCTTCGGCGGCTCGAGCTCGTAGAACTCGATGTTCGGCGCGACCCAGAACGCGACGCGCGCGCCGCCCGGCCACTCGATCTTCGGCCGCCGGGTGTAGGGCAGATAGTCGTAGTGGCCGGGATCCCGCTTCACGCTCGCCCGGGCTCGAACCGGCGCATGAATTCGAGCACCTCGGCGACCGGCACGACGTCGGCGTACTTGAAGGCGATGTCGTAGAGGTTGGCGAAATGCGGGCTCTCGTGCTTGTCGGCGACGCACTCCTCGGGAACGATGGTGCGGAAGCTGCGCGACAGGCAGTCGACCACGGTGGCGCGCACGCAGCCCGAGGTCGAGCCGCCGGTGACCACCACGGTGTCGACGCGGTGGAAGTTGAACAGCGACTGCAGGTTGGTCTCGTGGAAGGCCGAGGCCATGCGCTTGTTGACGACGATGTCGCGCTGGCGGTCGATCTCGCAGCCGCTCGTCGAACTCGAGCGCGGCGGGAGCCGGCCTTGACGTTCTGCAGCGAGTCGGGCGTGTTGGTGCGCGTGCCCCAGACGCCGCAGTCCTCGCCCGATTCCATGTAGGCGACGTAGGTCCACACCACCGGGCAGCGCTTCGCGCGGAACAGCCGCGCGAGCTGGTTCACGTACTCGATCTGCTCGGGGATCGGTCTCGTAGGCGGTGACGAACTCGCCGACCACGGTGTAGGCCTGCTGCAGGTCGATGTTGACGAGCGCGGGCTTGGCGCCCGAAACCGAAGCGCTTGCGCGTCGGATTGGCCTTGACCTCCTCGAACAGCTCGCGCGCGGTCTTGCTCGAAAGTTCCACGCCCGCGCCCTCAGGCAGTGTCCTGGATCTGCTTGTAGGTGCCGGGGCCGAGGATCTCGTTGGCGAGCCGCTCCGCGGTCGGCTGCGTCAGCCTCCGGAGCTCGCCCTTCGTCGAGCGTCACCACCGCGTCGGCGCCGTTGATCTCCGCCCACTTCTTGAAATCGCCGTCGAGCCGCTCCTTGAGGACCGGATACCACTTTTTCGTCTCGAGCTCGAGGAACAGCTCGCTCATCATCCTCTGGTGCTCGGGCTTGAGGCGGTTCCAGGTGCGTTGCGCGATCACCACCTTGTCGAAGCCGAGGCCGAACTCGTTCTTCACCCAGAACTTGACCACCTCGAAATACTTCATGGTGATGATCAGGGTATTGAGGTTCACCTGGCCATCGACCACGCCCTGCTGCAAGGCGGTGTAGACCTCGTTGAACGCCATCGGAACCGGGTTCGCGCCGACCGCCTTGATGCTCTCGATGATGCCCTCGATGGGCCCCCCGCGGATCTTCTTGTTCCGCACGTCGGCCCACGCAGCGGGCTTGGTCTTGACCTGCACCCCGAACGAGCCGGCGCGCCCCAGGCCGACCAGGTGCACCTTGTACTTCGTCTCGAGCGCCTGGGCGAGCTTCGGGCGCAAGGGTCCGTTGATCACGCGCGCGGCGTGCTCGTAGTCCAGGAACAGGTTCGCCGCGTAGAAGAGGTCGAACTCGCGCATGCCGGTGTAGGCACCGTGGTAGCCGTCGAGCGTGCCCAGGGTCACGCCGTTCAGCAGCACCTGCTCGCCGCCGAGCGTGCCCCAGAATGTCTCGCACACGATCTCACCGTTGGTGCGCTTGCGCACCTCGTCCCAGAACTCCTGCATGACGATGTTCGCCAGGTACCCGGCGTTGCTCGCGTTCGCATAGCGCAGCTTGACCTGGGCGCGGGCCGGCCTGGAGAGCCCGACCTGGGAGACGATCGCCGCCGCGCCGATCACCTTGAGGGCCGTCCTTCGTTTCGGGTCAGCTCGCATGCGAAGCTCCTTTCATTTCACGGGATAGAACAGCTGCGGGACGAACAATGTAAGCGCAGGCACGTAGGTGATCAAGAGCAGCACGGCCAGGAGGGCCCAGATGTAGGGTATGGCGGCGCGGAAGATGCGCATCACGTCCACCCCCGTAATCGCCGACAGCACCATCAGATTGAGGCCGATCGGCGGCATGATCATCCCGATCATCAGGTTCAGCACCATGACGACCCCGAACTGCACCTCGTTCACGCCCATGCCGGCGAGCCAGGGAAAGACTATGGGCGCCAGGATGAACATGATCGGCACGAGCTCCATGAACATGCCGAGAACCAGCATCAGGAGATTGACCAGCGCGAGCACCACGTATACGTTGCCCGATAGCGCGAGCATTCCAGCCGTAAGGAGCTCGCCCAGCCGTTCCTGCACCGCGAGCCAGGCGAAGATCTGCGAGGCGGCGACGGTGAGCATCACCAGCGCGGAGGAGATCGCGGCACTGCCGGCGGCGTGGATGATCGCCGTTACGGACGTGTTCCGGTACACGGCGAGGCCGAGAAACAGCGTGTAGCCGACGGCGATCGCCGCCGACTCGGTCGGGGTGGCGATGCCGGCGACGATGCTGCCCACGATCACGAGCGGCGCGATGAGAGCGAGCACGCCGTCGCGCATCGCCTCGGCCCGCTCCCCGCCGTGGCCTTCGGTTCGCGCGGGTAGTCGCGCCGCTTGCACAGGCCCCACGTCACGACGAACATGGCGATGAACATCAGCGTGCCGGGAACGATGCCGGCGAGAAAGAGCTGCCCGACCGACACGTTGATGATCGAGGCGAGCAGCAGGAACGCGATCGACGGCGGGATGATCGGCCCCACGGTGGCCGCGGCGGCGATCACCGCGCAGGCGAAGTCCTCGGGGAACCGGCGCCGCTTCATTTCGGGAACCAGGACGGTGCCGGTGGCCGCTGCGTCGGCGACGGCCGAACCGGAGATCCCGGACATCAGGAAGTTGGCCACCACGCCGACGTTGGCGAGCCCGCCGTGCATGTGGCCGACGATGACCGCGGCGACGCGCACCAGCCGATGGGTCACTCCGCACACGTTCATCAGCTCGCCGGCGAAAATGAACAGCGGCACCGACACCAGCACGAAGCCGTCCAGGCCGACCGTCATCTGCTGCGCGAACAGCGCGAACGAAGTCGGCGTGTCGGTGAGCTGCGAGAGCGCGATGTAGGCAAAGCAGGCGAGCGCGATCGCCCAGGCGATCTCCATGCCGAGCAGCGTGAACACGAGCAGGACCGCCAGCATTGCAGCGAGCATCATGCGGCGGGTCTCGGCGCGGCGCGGTAGTCGGCGAGCGAGCGCAGCACCAGGCGCACCTGATACAGGCCGATGAGGACGCAACCGATCGACAGCGGCCAGTACCGCAGCGCATCGGACCACTGCGTCGCGAGCATGCGCGTCCCGCGGTTCAGCTCGATCACCGGGACGTTGTGCCAGACCAGAAATCCGAGCATCACGAAGATCGAGGCGTGCATGAACATCTCGAGCCAGACCCGCGCCAGCGGCGGCAGCCGGTCGAGGAGAAACGTGACGCGCAGGCTCTGCCCGCGCTTGACCGCGACCGCGATCGCGAGATACGACACCCACAGGAACAGCACCCTGGGGACTTCTTCCGACCAGCTCGGCGCAGCGTTGAAGAAGTAGCGCATCACGACGGCGTAGAGGATGACGCCGGTGAGTGCGAGCATCAGCAGCGCCGACGCGTAGTAGATGACCCGTTCCAGCGCGCGGTCCGCGCGCTCGACGACCGCGGTTGCGGGCGCGCCGATTCTCCCTTCCCCCGCTCCGCCGCTACCGTGGAGCCCGGGATGACGGATCCAGCGGCGGGCTACGCCACGCGTTCACCGTCCGCCGGAAACGTCAATGATCGCGCCGTGGACGTACGACGCGGCATCGGAACAGAGCCACACTGCGGCCTCGGCGACCTCCATCGGCTGCCCGGCCCGACCGAGCGGCACCGTCGGCGCCATCGCCCGGACCGTCTCGTCGCCGCCGTGCGCTCGGTGGATGTCCGTGACGACCAGCCCGGGCCGGATCGCGTTCACCCGCACACCTTCCTTGCCGACCTCTTTGGCGAACCCAAAGGTGAAGCTGTCGACTGCGCCCTTGGTCGCGGCATAGTGCGACTCCATGGGCAGGCCGCCGAGGCGCGCCGCCGCGGACGAGATGTTGACGATGGCGCCGCCGTTGCCGCCGTGCTTTGTCGACATCCGGCGCACCGCCTCGCGCGCACAGTAGAAGACGCCGAACACGTTCGCCGCGAACACTTCACCGAGCCGCTTGGCGTCGATCTCGTCGACGCGGCACTGCCCGCCGATGATGCCGGCGTTGTTGACGAGCGCATCGACCCTGCCTAACGCGCGGTCGACCTCCGCGAAGAGGCGCTTCGCCTCGGCATCGACCGATACGTCGGCCTGGATCGCGACCGCCTTACCGCCGCCCGAGTTGATGCGTGCGGCGAGCGTCTCGGCCGCGTCGCGGCTACGCGCATAGTTCACGCATACCGCGTAGCCGCGCTTGCCCGCAAGCTCCGCGATTGCCGCGCCGATCCCCCGGCCGGCGCCGGTGACGACCATGACCTTGGACGGTCATTTGAGCTTCGAGTAGCTGGTGGGCTGCAGGATGTAGTTGGTGGTATGGGCGAGGATCGGGCCGTCTTTCTCGCTTTCCGCGCGCGCCGCGATCCACTCCGGATCGCTCATGAAGGTGTTCCACTTCTGCTCGCGCTCGGCGAGGCTCTCCCATTCCAGGAGGTAGTAGAGATCGTGATTGGTGGCACCGATCGCGACGGTCCAGAAGCCGACCTGACGGATGCCGTGCTTCTCCCACATCTTGAGCGTCCTGGTCTCGAAGCGCTTGTTGAGCGCGGGCAGGCGCCCGGGGGCGCAGCGGTAGATGCGAAGCTCGTGGATCAAGTGGATCTCCTTGAGTGAGTCAGACTTTCCCCAGCGCCCTGAGGATGCGCTCCGGGGTGAACGGCTGCGCGGTCACGCGCGCGCCGAAAGGCGACAGGGCATCGTTGATCGCATTCATCACCGCGCCCGGCGCACCGGCAGTGCCTGCCTCGCCGGCACCCTTGGCGCCGAGCTGCGACTGCTTGGTCGGCGTCTCGACGTGCGCGCAGATGATATCGGGCATCTCGCCCGACATGGGCACCAGGTAGTCGGCGAGCGTGCCGTTGAGGAGCTGGCCCGCCTCGTCGTAGACGCACTCCTCGAACAGCGCCGCACCGATGCCCTGCACCACGCCGCCGCGGATCTGCTCGTCCACCAGCATCGGGTTGATCACGGTACCGCAGTCCTCGACGCACCAGTGCTTGAGGAGCTTCACGAACCCGGTGTCGGGGTCGATCTCGACGTAGGAGGCCTGGATGCCGTTGGTGAACGTAAAGCCGTACTCGCGCGGCGTGTAGTGGCGCGTGACAGTGAGCTCGGCCTGGAACTTCAGCGGCAGCGTGTCGGGGCGGAAGTAGGCGATGCGCCCCAGCTCGCCGAGCGACAGCTTCGCCGCCAGCGTGAGCTTGTTGACGATCTCGTTCTCGACGATGTCGAGCTCGCCCTTGTCGGCGTCGAGCACGACTGCGGCGATGTCGAGAATGTTCGATCGCAGCGCGCGGCCGGCCTGCAGCACCGCTTCGCCGCCGATCCCGGCGCCGCGGGAGGCCCAGGTGCCGCCGCCGTAGGGCGTGACCCCGGTGTCGCCGGTGATGACGCGCACCTTCTGCATCGTGACGCCGACCGCGCTCGCCGCGATCTGCGCGAGGATGGCGTCGGTGCCCTGTCCCTGCTCGGTGACGCTGCAAAGACAGGTGACCATGCCGGTCGGCTCGAGGCGCAAGGTCGCGCCGTCCTGCGCCGAGATGCGCGCGCCGCCGACGCCGTAGAACGCCGGCGACGGATTGGTCACCTCGATCATCGCGGCGATGCCGATGCCGCGATGGACGCCTTTCCCGCGCAGCGCGGCCTGCTCGGCGCGGAGCTCGTCGTAGCGCATCAGCGCGAGCAGCCGGTCGAGGCACTTGTGGTGCGAAAGCTTCTCGAATTTGATGCCCGACGGGAACGTATAGGGGTAGGAGTCGTCGCCGATGAGATTGCGGCGGCGGAATTCGACCGGATCGATCCCCAGCTTCGACGCCGCGAGGTCGACGATCCCCTCCGTGAGCGCGACCGCGATCGGGTGGCCGACCGCGCGGTACTGGCAGGTCACGTTCTTGTTGGTGAAGACGACGTGCATCCTCGCCCGGTAGTGCTGGTGCCGGTAGGGCCCGCCGGTCAGGTTGACGACCTGGTTGCCCTCGATGCCGCTCGTCCGCGGGTAGACCGAGTACGGACCGATCGCCGTCAGGTCGTCGAGATCGAACGCGAGGATCTCGCCGAGCTTCGTGCACGCGAGACGGACTTTCGCTTTGTGCTCGCGCGCGTGGATGTCGGTGAGGAACGACTCGAGCCGGTCGGCGACGAACTTCACCGGCCGGCGCAGCATCACCGAGATGGCGGCGGTCGCCATCTCGTCGGCGTACACGTGCACTTTGATCCCGTACGAGCCGCCGATGTCCTTGCAGATCACCCGCACGCTCGCCTCGGGGATACCGAGGTGGCGCGAGAAGATGTCCTGCATCATGTTCGGCGCCTGCGTCGAGTGGTATACGGTCAGCGAGTGCTCGGCGGCGTTGTAGTCGGCGAGGATGGCGCGCGGCTCCAGGCAGACGCCGGTGTGCCGGCCGAACGCGTAGGTTTCCTCGACGACGAGATCCGCGCTTGCGAACACCTCGTCGACGCCGCCGGTGTCGAGCTCGCGCTTGAAGCAGATGTTGTCGCCCAGATCGGGATGGATGACGTAGCGGTTGGAGAGCGCGTCCTCCATGTCGGTGACGACCGGCAGCTCCTCCCACTCGGCGGCGACGTGCGCGAGCGCGTCCTCGCCCTGCTCGCGCGTTTCGGCGACGATCGCGGCGACCGCTTCGCCCTGCCAGCAGGCGCGCTCGATCGCGATGGCGTACTGCGGCGGCGACTTGATGCCCTTCAGGTGCCCGAGGACCGCCACCCACGGCGTGCAGTACTCGGCCACCGCGCGGCCGTCGAAGCAGGCGATGACGCCGGGCTGGCGCGCCGCCGGCGCGAGATCCAGGCGCTTGAGCTTCGCGTGAGCGTACGGGCTGCGGAAAAACACGACGTGCGCGAGCCGCGGGAAGCGCAGGTCGTCGACGAAGGTGCCGCGCCCCTGCAGCAGCCGCTTCGCATTCGGTCGCGGAACGCTCTGGCCGATGTAGCCTTTGTCGACCTGGGTACCGGGGGCGTGCAGCGGCAGCTCGGCGCGCGCGTTCATCGCTTGCCTCCGCGGCTCTGCAACGCCGCTTCGACCGCGTCGACGATCGCGTGATAACCAGTGCAGCGGCAGTAGTTGCCGGACATGTACTCGCGAATCTCGTCGCGCGAGGCGGAGGGCTTCGTGCGCACGAGGTCGTGGGCCGCGAGCAGCATGCCCGGCGTGCAGAAACCGCATTGCAGCGCGTTGTGCTCGTGGAAGCGGCGCTGCAACTCGGCCAGCTCGCCCGAGTCCGACATCCCTTCGATGGTGTCCACCCTGCGCCCGTTCGCCTGCACCGCGAGCATGAGACAGCCGCGCACGATCTCGCCGTCGACCCGGATCGTGCAGGCGCCGCACACGCCGTGCTCGCAGCCGACGTGCGAGCCGGTCAGGCCGAGCGTCTCGCGCAGGAAATCGATCAGGTGCTGGCGCGCGGGGATGGAGCGCGTAACGGCGGTGCCGTTGACGGTCAGGGTTGTTTCGATCACGTGCTCCATCGCCTGCTCCTAGCCGGCGAGCGCGGTCAGCGCGCGTCCGCACAGCACGCGCGCGAGGTGGAGTTTCGTTGCCGCCGAGCCGTTCAGATCGGCGATCGGATCCAGGTCCTTCGCGAGCGCCGCTTGCGCGGCGGCGATGGTGACGGCCGCGGGCTGCTTGCCTTCAGCGGCGGCCATCGCATTCCGGGCGAGGATGGGCGTGGCGCCCGCGCCGAGCAACGCGAGGCGGAGATCCGAGAGCGCCCCGCCCGATGCCTTCGCGACTGCCGCCACGCCGACGATCGCGTAATCGCCGTTACGCCGGGCGAGCTCTAGGAACGCGCTGCGGTAACCTCCACCGATCGCCGGGAACTCGACCGCGGCGATCACCTCGCCGGGCGCGAGCGCGGTGTCGAACAGCCCGGTGAAGAACTCGCGCGCCTTGACCCGACGCTCGCCGCGCCGTGTCGCGATCACGATCTCGGCGTCGAGCGCGACGCAGCACGCCGGCCACTCGGCTGAGGGATCGGCGTGCGCGAGGCTGCCGCCGATCGTGCCGGCGTTGCGGATCGCGACATGCGCGATGTGCGGTGCGGCCTGCGCGAGCAGCGGCGCATGCTTCGCCACCTCGGGCGAGCGCTCGATCTCGCGATGGCGGGTGAGCGCACCGATGCGGAGCACGTTGCCTCGCAGCCCGATGCCCGCGAGACCCGGCAGCGCGGTGATGTCGACCAGGAGCGCCGGTGACGACAGCCGCATGTTGAGCGTGGCGAGCAGCGTCTGCCCACCGGCGAGCACCTTCGCGTCGCCGCTCCCCTCGAGCAGCGCGAACGCCTCGTCGAGCGACCGCGGCTTCGCGTAGGCAAAAGACGGGGCCTTCACTCGTCCTCCTGAGGTGGATGCGGCGTTGGAAATTGGTGTTCTTCTGAGCGGTAGTGTGCCACCTGTCGCCGTCCGGACGGAAGGACTACGATCGGAGGCGTGGCTGCGGAGACGTTGCTGCTGGTCGGCGAGCTGCTCGGGAGATACGGCTTTCCCGAGGGCCATCCGCTGAGCGTCGATCGCCAGGGCGCGTTCATGGCGGAAGCGGTGGCGCGCCGGCTCGACCGGCGCGTCGCGACCGGGGCGCCGCGCATCGCCACCGACGCCGAACTGCTGCGGTTTCACACGCCCGAGCACCTGAGCTGGGTCAAGCTCCGCTCGGCGGTCGGCGAAGGCTACCTCGACGACGGCGATACGCCGGCATTCCCGGGGGTGTTCGAGCGCGGCGCGGTCGTGGCGGGAGCGGCGCTCGAGGGGCTGGAGCGCATCATGGCCGGCGACGCGGTCCGGTCGTTTCAGCCGATCGGCGGCCTGCACCATGCGCGCCGCGGGCGCTCGGCCGGCTTCTGCGTGTTCAACGATCTCGGCGTCGTGATCGACACGCTCCGCGCCCGGTTCGGGGTCGCGCGCGTCGGCTACGTCGACATCGATGTCCATCACGGGGACGGAATCTACTACCCGTACGAGGCCGACCCGGCGCTGATCGTGATCGATATCCACGAGGACGGTCGCTTTCTCTATCCGGGTACCGGCCACGCGCGCGAGACCGGGAGCGGCGAAGCCGCCGGGACGAAGCTCAACCTGCCGCTCGCGCCGGGTGCCGGCGACGATGACTTCTTCGTTGCCTGGGAGAAAGCGCTCGCGCACCTGCAGCGCTACAAGCCCGAGTTCCTGATCCTGCAAGCCGGAGCCGATGGGCTGGCGGGCGATCCGCTCGCCGACCTGCGGCTGACGCCGGCCGTTCATGCGCGCGTCGTGCGCGATCTGCGGCGGCTGGCGGACGCGCTTTGCGGCGGTCGGTTGATGGCGTTCGGCGGGGGAGGGTACGACCTGCGGAATCTCGCCGCGGCGTGGAGCGCGGTGCTGGAGGGGCTGGCCTGATCTTCGCCCCGGCGACGGGCCCGACCCAGCTAGGGTCGTTGGATTCCGACGTTCGCCGGAATGACTGTGACTAGCGCTTCCTCGCCTTCGGCTTTTCGGGCCACACCCCCGTTCGCTCGAGCTCGTCCATCGACTCGGCGGTGAACTCCGCCTTCGGTTCGTCGCCGCCGATCACGAACATCAGGATCGAGTGCTTGTTCTTCGGCCCGTTCGTGACGTTCATGAAGCGGCGATTGGCGCCGGGCGGAAAGGAGATGACGTCGAGCGGCTTGAGATCCACGTGCTCCAGCTTGCCCTTTTCGTTCTCCCAGCTCGCGCGCCAGGTCCCGGTCATCGCGATGAAAGTCTCGTTGGTGTCGTGGTTGTGCAGCAACGGCCCCTTGCCGGGAAGCGCGCGGCAATAGCCGAGGTTGAAGCCCTCGGAGATCTTGATCGCCGCGAGCCGCGAGGCCTGATCGCCGACCGGCGATTGCAGCCCCTGGCCCTCGCCCGGCGGGGGCTGGAAACCGATCACGTTGTAGAGAATGCGCTCGCAGCCGGGCATCTTGCTGTCGGGAAGACCGCCGTCGAAGCCCTTCAGCTTCGAGAAGCGCGCGACGCGCTTCATCATGTCCTTCCGCGAGATGCGCTTCCGGGGCAGGGTTTCCTGGTAGGCCATCGCTTCCTCCGTCGTTCTCCGCCCGGATCAATCTAGCGAACGCGTGACGACGCGTCAATCGTGCGCTAAGGTCCGCGCGAGGAGGGACACCGATGGTCCGCGTCGCCGTCGTCGGCCTCGGTTGGTGGGGCCGCATCATCGTGGCGTTGCTGAAGCGGAGCTCGAAGCTCGTCGCGGCGAAGGGCCTCGACCCGAGCCCCCCCGCGGCGGACTTCGCGCGGGCGCAGGGGCTTCCGTTCGCCGCCGACTACGAAGCGGCACTCTGCGACCCGGAGATCGACGCAGTCGTGCTGTGCACCCCGCACTCGCTGCACTGCGCGCAGATCGTTGCGGCGGCGAGCGCGGGCAAGCACGTCTTTTGCGAGAAGCCGCTGTCCCTGTCGCGCGCGGAAGTCATGCGCGCGATCGAGGCGGTGCGGGCGAACGGCGTCCAGCTCGCCGTCGGCCACGAGAAGCGCTTCGAGCCGCCGGTCGTGGCGCTCGCCCGGCTCGCGGAAAGCGGTGCGCTCGGCACGCTGCTGCAGATCGAGGCCAATTTCAGCCAGGACAAGTTCCTCGCGATGCCGCCCGACAACTGGCGCCTGTCGGCGACAGACGCGCCGGCGGGCCCGCTTACCGCCACCGGCATCCACCTGGTCGACCTATCGGTGCGCTTCATGGGACCCGTGGAGCGCCTCTACGCGAGCGTGAAACAGCTCGACAGCCAGCTCGTGAACGGCGACACCCTCGCGATCCTCGCGAACTTCAGGGACGGCGGGCACGCCTTGATCTCGGCCGTGCTCGCCACGCCGTTCGACGGGCGCTTCGCGGTGTACGGCTCGAAGGGCTGGGCGGAGGTGCGCGACAAGTCGCATCCGGAAGCGCCGCAGGGCTGGACGCTCACGATCGCGCTCCGCGGCGAAGACAAGCGCACGGTCGACTATCCGCCGGCGGCGGCCGTCCTCGCGAACCTCGAGGCGTTCGCCGACGCGATCGAAGGCCGTGGGGCGTATCCGGTGCCGCACGAAGAGATGATCGCAACAGTGTCGGCGCTCGAAGCGATCGTGAGATCGACCCGGAGCGGGGCGGTCGAGGCGACCGGCTGAGGAGCCGCGTCGGTCCGATCGTGGGCAGCTCGTGATCCTGTCGGCTGGCCGCGCGTCGGCGCGTCCGTGCTGTTTGCTTCGTCCGCCTCGACGCTCAGCTCGAGCCCGAGAGGGGGTTCGCCCAGGCCAGCCCCGGGAACCGCGAGAAATCCCGATCGGTCGTGCATAGGGTCGCGCCATGTTCCACGGCGAGCGCGGCGAGGACCGCATCCATCACGAGTGGGCCCGTAGCTTGTCCGCTCTCTAGCAGTCCTTGCAGAATCTCCCAGTGGCGCTCACCGGGCTCGATGACGCCAGCCACCGGGCTGGCGAGCCAGGACGACACGGCTGCCGCCGACTCTCCGGTGCCGAGCGGCCGCTCGAACACGCGCGGATTGGTGGCGATGCGAACGAACGCCCAAAGGGTCAGCCAAGCGAAGCGGACCAGCTCCTGGCCGCCGAGGGCGGACTCGAGCCACCTGCGGCTCGCATCATGCTGCTCGGCGCGCGGGTGGTACGCATACAGCAGCAGATTGGCGTCGACGAGGATCACCGATGCAGTGCGCCCTCGACCCGTTCGATGAGGTCCCCCACGTTGTCGAGCGCCAGCCCGGGCTTGAGGTCGCCCAGATCCCGTGCTTGGATCTTGAACGGTTCGACCGGTCCGGCCGCGCGCCGGGACGCGAGACCCCGACGCAGCGTGTCGTTCACGACGTCGCGAAACGCCTTGCCAGTGCGGCGTGTCTCGCTCTTCAGCTTGGCCGCCACGTCTTCGTCGAGGGTCAGGGTCGTTCTCATAACCATGATGCTAGTATTAATGCATCATGATGTCAATCTAAAAGCGTCGTGATGGTCGAGCGGCTCCAGATATGCTGTCGGCCGCGGGCGAGCCCACGCGGAACAATGTCGGAGGGGCAGTAAGGCCGAGGTTTGCTCGATGCGCATCACCGCAAGCCGCGCGAGCATGCGCGGGCGGCGGGCATGGGTGCCGTCACCCCGATCATCCACACTGGAAGCACTGATGCCGTACTGGACCTGGTTCGTCCCGGCCGCCGCCGCAGGCCTGCTTGCGTCGGCGCTGCTCCTGCCGCCGAGCGCGCTCTTGCAACTCGGATGCGGTGCAGCGCTGATCGGAGCGGTGATCGCCTCGGTGCACCACGCGGAGGTGGTGGCGCATCGCGTCGGCGAACCGTTCGGCACGCTCGTGCTCGCGATCGCGATTACGGTGATCGAGGTCGCATTGATCCTGTCGATCATGCTGGGCGGGGGACCGGACAGCGCGGTACTGGCGCGCGACACGATCTTCGCGACGGTGATGATCATCGTCAACGGGGTCGTCGGCATTTGCCTGCTGGTCGGCGCAATGGCGCATCGCGAGCAGGCGTTCCGCATCGAGGGCGCCGGCCCGGCGCTGGCGGCGCTCGTCACGCTGGCCACGCTGGCGCTGGTCCTGCCGACCTTTACGACCAGCTCGGCGGGCGGGACGTACACGGACTCGCAACTGCTCTTCGAGGCCGTCGTCTCGATCGCGGTCTGGGCCGTGTTCGTCTTCGTGCAGACGGTGCGCCACCGCGACTACTTCCTGCCGACCGGTGCCGCCGCCGATCCGGATGCCCATGCGGAACC
The DNA here is from genome assembly GCA_963754305.1 of uncultured beta proteobacterium. Lineage (GTDB taxonomy): Bacteria > Pseudomonadota > Gammaproteobacteria > Burkholderiales > SG8-39 > DATEDA01. The sequence continues at coordinate 69,913 of CAVWFR010000051.1, forward strand.
GCCGTCGCGGGTCGCGGCCTGGACCAGCTTCGGGCTGCTCATCGTGTCGCTCGGAGGCGTGGTAGGGCTCGCCAAGGTCCTGTCGCCGAGCATCGAGGCGGCAGTGGCTGCAGCCGATGCGCCCAAGACCGTGATCGGGATCGCGATCGCGCTGCTCGTGCTGCTGCCCGAGACCTGGGCCGCAGTGCGCCAGGCTCACGCCAACCGCCTGCAGATCAGCATGAACCTCGCGCTCGGCTCGGCGCTGGCGAGCATCGGCCTTACGATCCCGGTGGTGGCGGTCGCCTCGATCTGGCTCGACCTGCCGCTGGTGCTCGGGCTCGACCCGAAGGACATGGTGTTGCTGGCGCTCACCTTCGTGGTCGGCACGATCACGCTCGGCACCGGCCGCACCACCCTCATGCAGGGCGCGGTGCACCTGGTGATCTTTGCCGCCTTCCTGTTCCTGGCGCTGGTGCCGTGAGCAGGAGGTGCTCGCGCGAGTCTCGCGGGCGACGCCTGACCGAGCTTTGCGCGGGCACGTCCCGAGCCGTCCTCAGCGCTTGTTCCGGCGCCCGAAGTAGGCGCCAACGCGCCCGAGCTGCAGCCACCACCAGCCGAACTTCTCGGTCAGCCACTTGTAGAGCGACGCACCGACTAGGGTCCCGAGCGCGATCGATGCGACGACGAAGACCGCGGTGATCAGCCCATCGAGCCCGGCGGCGCGATCGCTCAGCATGCGCGTCACGCTGAGCAGCCCGAGCGACCCGGGCACGACGAGCCAGAAACTCGGAAGGAAGGTCACCATCGCCGGGGGTCCCTTGAAGCGCATCTGGATCAGGTAGCCGAGCGGCGTCGCAACCAGCGTGCCGAAGAATCCGCTGATCTCGCTGCCAAGCACGCCTGCTGCCAGGCGCTGCGCGGCGAACGCGAGCAGCAGGACGAGTAGCATCCACAGTAGCGAGTTCCGCGGCGCGGAGAAGTGGAGATACACGCCGATCCCGAACACCACGACGCCCGCCCACGGCGCCCATGGCACCTCGGCGAGCTGCACGCTCGATTCGAGAAGGTCGTCGGGGGTCACCCCGACGAGCGCGGCTCCGGCCGCGAGACCGAACGCGAGCAGCACGAGCTGCACGAAGCCGGTGATGAGGCGGCTCGAGCCGCTCACCATGTCGCCGTACGCGAGTTCCACCATTCCGAGGGTCAGCATCGCGCCGGGCAGGAAGGTCACCAGCGGCGGCACGAGCACGTGCAGCGGATCGACCGGCAGGCCCCGCTTCACCGCCAGGAAGACCAGCGCCGAGACGATCGCCGCGGCGACGACCGGCAACGGCACGGCGAGCACGGGCCGATCCCGGTTGAACACCTTCAGCGCGCCCACGATCGCGCCGAGGAGCGCCGCCGCCGCGAGGTTGGTGAGCGTGGGCATGAGCACCATCCCCAGCCCGACGGTGAGAATCGCGTGGCCGCCGATCACGCCTGCAGGGCCGAATCGCGCCGGCTTGCGCAGGATCTCCGTGAGGCGGTCCAGCCCTTCGCGTGGCGTAGTCGCGCCGCGCTGGGCCAAATCGCCGAGCGCGTAGACGTCGGCGATCTGGTCGAGACGCAGCGCTTGCGCCGGCCCTTCGGCCACCGTGACGCGCTCCCCCGCGCCATCCAGGAGCGTAATGAAGAGCGCGGTCGGAAAAACGATGACCCGCGATCGCTGCACGCCATAGGCCAACGCCACGCGGCGCAGCAGCAGTTCCACCTGTGCGACCGCCTCGCCGCAGGCGAGATGGGCTTGCCCAAGGCGGAACATGAACTCGAGCAACTCGCCCGTGTCCGTCGCGCGCGATTCGGGTTGCATGATGCGGGAGGTTACCCGCGAACACCGGGCGAGGGTGCGATTGCGGGTTCCACGACTGCCGTCTATATCGCGTGAACAACAACGCGAACACAGCTCGTATGCGGGAGCGGATCGCCGAGAGTCTGCGCCGTCACCCCGAGATGACGCTCTTCCTAACGCTCGCCCTCGGATACCGGAGCGGCAAGCTGCGGACCGGCCGCGTCACGCTCGCGGCACTTGCGATGGCGCTTGCCGCCGCCGGCGTCTACGCGCAAGAGCGGCCGCCGATCCGCTTCGACAACTGGCTCTACCTCCAGAGATCAACCGCAAGTGGTTCGTACCGATCGATGTCCTCGCCATCAAGCGGGTCAGCAAGCGTTTCGAGTTCGCCTTCGGCGGTGCCTACGGCGTGGTGAGGGACGACCCGTTATACCGATACGTCATCAACGGCCGCTTGACGTTCTACTTCTGACGCGTCGCGCGGCACCGCCTTTACAGGGGGGCGGGGGCGGGTACTTGCGTGCGGTACCAGTCGAGGATCCGCTCCCCGGTCCACAGCGCCACGTCGGGCTTCGTCTTGATGTGGGCATACAGCCGCTCGAGATAGCCGATGCGGTGCGGCACGCCGGAGATGTACGGGTGCACGCTGATCGCCATCACGCGGGTGATGTTGGCGCTCTCCTCGTACAGGCGGTCGAAATGATCGGTGCCGCGCTTGAGCATCTCCTCGGCCCCGTGGTGCTGAATCAGCATCATCGGGATGTCGTTCGTCTCGACGGTGTACGGGATCGAGACCACCGGACCGTGCGCGGTCGAGAGGTACACCGGCTGGTCGTCCAGCACCCAGTCGGCGACGTACTCGATGCCTTCGGCGGCGAGGAAGTCGACCGTCTCGTCGGTCTCGGTGAGACCCGGGCTCTCCCAGCCGCGCGGGGATTTGCCGGTGAACTCGCGGATCGCCGCGATCGTGTCTCGGATCGCAGCCCGCTGGTCCTCGACCTTGTGCATCGGCCCCTGCTTGTACCCGTGCGCCATGAACTCCCAGCCGGCGTCTTGCGCCGCCTGTGCGATGCGGGGATGGCTCCGGCACACGATGCCGTTCAACGCCAGCGTTGGCGTGATGCCGAACTTCTGCATGCAGTCGTACAGGCGCCAGAAACCGACTCGGTTGCCGTATTCGTGCCAGGCCCAGTTCGGCAGGTCGGGCAATAGCGGCTGGCCCATGGGCGGCGGCAGCACGGTGCGCGGCATCGCGCGCTCGATCGACCAGTCCTCCACGTTGACGATCGTCCACACGACCATCCGCGCGCCGTCGGGCAGCTCGAGCGGCGGGCGGTCGACGATGGCCGAGTACGGAAGGCGGTCGCGTAGTGTCGTGGTCATGGATCAGGCGCCGAGGTAGAGGCTCTTGATCAGGTCGTTGTCCCGCAGCGCGTCGGCACTCTTGCCCTCGAACACGATCTCGCCGTGGACGATGATATAGCCGCGATCGGCGATGCGGAGCGCCTGCTGGAAGTTCTGCTCCGCCATCAGCACCGTCAGCTGGAACTCGTCCTTCAGCTGCTTGATCATGGTCACGGTGTGCTGCACGAGGAGCGGCGAGAGGCCGACCGAAGGCTCGTCGACGAGCAGGATCCGCGGCGCCGACATGAGCGCGCGCGCGATCGCGAGCATCTGCTGCTGGCCGCCGCTCATGCTGCCGGCGAGCTGCCGGCGGCGCTCCTTCAGCACCGGGAACGATTCATAGCAGAAGGCGAGGTTCTTCTGGATCGCACCGCGCGCGAGCGGCCGGAACGCGCCGAGCAGCAGGTTCTCCTCGACGGTGAGCTTGGGGAAGAGCCGGCGGCCTTCGGGCACCATCGTCATGCCGAGGCTCACGATGTCCTCGGTAGCCATGCCCACGAGGTTTACGGTGCGGCCGTCCATCTCGAGCGTGATGTCGCCGCGCGTCGGGCGCACCGCGCCCATGAGACAGCGCATCAGCGTGCTCTTGCCGTTGCCGTTCGTGCCGAGCAGCACGACCGTCTCGCCCTCACCGATGTCGAGCGAGACGCCGTGCAGCGCGCGCACCGCGCCGTAGCCGGCCTCGACATCCTTCACCGACAGTCTAAGCGCCAAGATAGGCCTTCTGGACGTCGGGATTCGCGACCGTTTGGGCCGGCGTCCCCTCGCAGATGATCTTGCCGGCGTCGAGGCACATCACGCGCTGCGAGAACCGCATCACGGCGTGCATGATGTGCTCGATCATGATGATGGTGATCCCGGACTCGTTGAGCTGGAACAGGATCTTCAGGATCTCGTCGACCTCGGACGAGGACAACCCGGCCATCGCCTCGTCGGAGATGAGGAGGCGTGGACGCGCCGCCATCGCGCGGGCGAGCTCGAGCTTGCGCAGCTCGACCTGGGTGAGCCGGTTGGACGGCGTCTCCGCCTTGTCCGCGAGCCCGATCCGCTGGAGGATCGCCATCGCCTCGCCGTGGGTGTCGGCGGTGTGCAGCGAACCGCGGTGGACCACGTACTCGAGCGGCACGACGAGGTTCTCGAGCACCGGCATGCTCGAGAACGGCCGTGGCACCTGGAACGTGCGCGCGATGCCGCGCCGCGTGCGCTGATAGGCGGCGAGGCCGGAGATCTCCTCGCCGTCGAACACGATCGAGCCGCCGTCGTTCCTGAGCGAACCCGAGATGCAGTTGATGAGCGTCGTCTTCCCCGAGCCGTTCGGCCCGATCAGGCCGAAGCGTTCGCCGCGCGCGATCTCGACGCTGATCTCCGACAGCGCGGTGAACCCGCCGAAGTGCTTCGATACGCCCGTCACGCGAAGGAGTGCGTCGCTCATTTCGCGCGCCGCCACTTCTTGAACAGACCGAGGATGCCCTCCGGCGCCGCAACGACGAATACGAGGAGCAGCACGCCGACCACGAGCACGTTCATCTCGTTGGAGATGGTCACCGTCACGACCTGCTGCAGCGAGCTGAGCAGCAGCGCGCCGATCACCGGGCCGAGCCAGTGCGCCGTGCCGCCGATCATGGGGCTTGCCAGCGCGGCGATGCCGTAGTTGAGGTTGAAGGTCGACGCCGGCTCGATGAAGCTCAGGTACATCGGCATCGGCGCGCCGGCCGCTCCCATCAGCGCGCCCGAGATGGTGCAGGCGAAGACCTTCAACTTCAGGGTCGGCACGCCACTGCACTCGGCCGCTTCCTCGGTGTCGCGGATGGCGCGCAAGCCCCGGCCGATCCACGAGGTCTGGATGTAACGCGCGACCGCCACCGCCACCACCACCATGATCGCCATGACCACGAACAGCATCTTGGTGTAGGACTCGAACGGCGGAATCGGCGCCGGCCGGAGCAGCTGCACGCCGGTGGCGCCGCCGACGTAGCGCCAGTTGATGAACAGCGTCTCCATGATGACGATCAGTGCGACCGTCGCGATCGCGAAGAAGATGCCGCGCAACCGCAAGGTCATCAGCCCGGTGCCGAATCCGAGCAGGCCACTCATCACTGCCGCGGCGAGGATCTGCACTGCGAGCGGCGCCCCGATCGACTGGATCAGCACCACCGAGGTGTAAGCGCCCAGCCCGAAGAACGCCGGCGTACCGAAGTTCACGTAGCCGGCGTAGCCGCCGAGGATGTTCCACGCCGTGGCGAGCACGATGGACATCAGGACGATGTATCCGGCGAAGAAGTAGTACTCGTTCTGGATCGTGCCGGCGGCGAGCCCGGCCAGCCCGAGGGCGACCGCGGCGCCGATCCAGAAGCCTGCGCCGCCCTTTGTCATCGCCCGAAGAGCCCCTGCGGCCGGATGCCGAGCACGATGAGCAGCAGGCCGAACGAGACCGCCGGCGCCCAGGATGCGCCGAACTGCGTCAGTACGATCGACTCGGAGATGCCGAGGATCAACCCCGCGGCGACCGTCCCGGTCATGCTGCCGAGGCCCGCCAGCACGACGACGGCGAAGGTGCGCCCGATGTAGACCCGGTCGAGGCTGGGCTCCACGGGTCCGACGATGATGAGCATCGCGCCGGCAAGCGCCGTGACCGCGGTCGCGATGCCGAACGCCCATTGCTTGATGCGCACCGGATTTGCGCCCATCAGCCTGAGCGCCGGCTCATCCTGCGCCACCGCCTTGATCGCCCGCCCGGTGAAGGTGCGCGAGAGATAGATCGTGAGCCCGGCGGTCAGCACGAGCGCGACGCCGAACGCGACCAGCAAGCGCATTGGGATGCGCATGTCGCCGAGCTTGAGACTCTGGCCGATGTAGGCCGCCTCGACCATCCGCTGGTCCACGCCGAAGACGAGGATCAGGCCGACTTCGATGATGAGCGTGAGCCCGAAAAAGAACGCGAGACCGCGCACGCCGGCCTCGGTGCCGCGCTTCTCGAAGGTCTCGTAATAGAACCGGTAGATCGCCATGCCGAGCAGGAAGAAGGCCGGCATCAGCGCGAGCCCGGCGAGGATCGGGTCCAGGCCGTAGCGGGCGAGGACGAACGTGCAGTAGGCGGCGAGCACCATGACCGCCGGGTGCGCGATGTGCGGCACGTCGAGCAGCCCGAACGCCACCGACAGGCCGATGCTGACGGCCGCGTAGAAGCAGCCGAGCAGGACGCCGAAAAGGATCGCCTCCAGCAGGAGCTCGAACGAGAACAGGGCTGGTTTCCAAAAAAACGGCGCGGGGTCCCCGCGCCGCGTTGGATGATTCGCCCGCAGGCGCCTACTTGCTGCCGCCGCGCGCCTTCTCGAACGGGGCGACGACGTCGCCGGTCTTGAACTGCTCCGGATACAGGATGACCTGCTTTCCGGGCTGGCGGAACTGCTCCATGTTCTTGTCGACGATGCCGCGGAACTGCGCCTGCACCACGCGCGGGCTCGCCCACTCGCCATCCGGCCCGAAGCGGATCGGTCCCACGATCGTCTTCATCTCGTTCTTGCGGATGTAATCGGCGAGAACCTTGTGATCCAGGCTCTTCGTGGCGGTGATCGCCTGCTCAAGCATCTGCCCGATCGCGTAGTTGAACGGCGGCAGGTAGAACCCGAGCGGGTCCACCTTCGCCTCGCCCGCCTTCTTCGCGTAGCGCTGGAGGAAGTCCTCGACGCCGGGATATTTGAGCCCGGGAACGTAGGAGTTGTAGTTGACGATGCCGTTGAGCGACGAGCCGAGCGATTCCATGATCGGCGTGAACTGCAGGCCGACCATGCCGCCGCCGAAGATCTTGACCGAGTCGCCGACGCCGATTTCGTTCACCGCGCGCACGATCGCCACCGAGTCGTTCGGGTACGACATCACGAACACGATGTCGGGCTTGGCGGCGCGGATGGCGCGGATCATGGACGAGAAGTCGACCGTGGCGGGCGGATAGTTCTGGTCGTACACGGTCTGCATGCCCGCTTTCTTGGCCAGCTCCCGCGCGCCGTTCGCCAGGTTCTGCGCGAACTCCTGGTCGGCGGCGAGAAAGGCGATCGTCTTGGCGCCGAGCTTCTGGCCGGCCCCGATGAAGCCGTCAGACCAGCTTGCGGCGTCGTTCCAGGGCGAGTTGTTGAACCACATGTCGTGCTTCACCGTGCGGTTCACCTGGAACGAGAAATTGCCCATCAGCAGCAGGTTGCGCTGCTTCACGAGCGGCATGATCGGCGCCGTGGGCACCGTCCCATAGGGCGCGATGATCAGGTCGACCTTGTCGACATCGAGCAGCTTGGTGTAGATGCCGGGCGTCAGCGCGGGGTTCGTCTGATCGTCATAGGCGATCAGCTCGACCTTGCGGCCGAGGAGACCACCCTTCGCATTCACGTCCTCGACCCACATCTGGATCGCGAGCAGCGCCGCCTTGCCGCCGGCACCGAGCGAGCCGGTCTGAGCGATGCCGATGCCGACCTTGATCGGCTGCTGCGCTGCGGCGACGCCGGCGAAGAACAGCGCCGCAGCAGTGGCCGCGAGCGAAAACAGTCGCAGCAGTTTCATGGTGAGCTCCTCCTTATGGTTAGTGGACGGATGCTGACTTAGCGTCCACCGGGTGTCAACGTTCCCCGGTCGTGCGCGCTCCGGGCAGCTGAAGCTCGATGTCGCGCAAGACCTCGTCGCCCTCGCGCGCGATCTCGTTCTCGATCAGTGCACCGCAGCCGGGACAGAAGAACTGCCGGAATACCGGCCGCTCGTCGATGTACCGCCGCCAGTCTCCGACGTGGGGGTTGGACGCTGTGATCTCGCGGTCGGCGCGTACGCAGGCGTCCTTGTAGTTGTCGCGGACGGGTCCGAGGTCGGCGGCGCATTTCGAGCAGCAGGTGTGCAGACTCCCGTTCGCCTTCCGGACGTCCAGGTTGTCGGAGACATGGGCGACGACCTTGCCGTTCAGGGTGGCGACCGCACCGTCCTTGCGGCGGCGCGCGGCGCGGCGCTCGGCCCGGAGGCCGGCTGTCGCCCCGGCATCCAATTCCTCGTCCGCGGTCACCACCACGCCGTAGATCTCCCGGGCCGATTTGCGCGATACCGCCCAGTTATCGACGACATCTCGCCACACCCGCTCCGGATCGCGCTCGAGCGGATCGCCGAAGCCGCCGGCCGCGCTCCAGATCACCGAGTACACGTCGGCGGGATGCTGCGAAAAGTTCTCCTGTCGGAGTCCGAGTTCCTCGGTCGTGCCCTGCACGTCGGCGATGTCCGCGATCATCTCGCGCCGGGCGATCCGCGCCTCGATGTCCGTGTCGCGCTTGAATTTGTAGACGTTCACGGTGGCCGGGTAGCCACCCATCATTCCGGTGGAGGTCGGGATCGCGTTCCCCGACGACAGCGTGTCGTGGGTGATCACCTCGGTCCGGTGCGGCACGAAGCAGGTCTCGGCCGACAGGCCGCCGCGCCACCGCCCGGCACCGCCGGAGTCGATGACCTCCTTGCGGTAGAGCACTAGCAGCGGGAAGGACTGCTCGTTGTGTTCGACGTTCGGGAGGCGACAGATCGGCGTGCGCGACTGCCCGCCGTTCGAGATGCCGTCGCCGACCGAGAACGCGCCGATCGCGCCGCCGATCGGGTCGACCAGGATGTAGCCGTAGCGATCGCCCCACTGGTCGATGCCGCGGAAGAGCGTGGCGGGCCACTGGCTCGTGCCGCCGATGCACATCACGTCCTCGCGCATCCGCGGATCGCTGAAGAGCATCTTCGAGAGGACGTTGTAGGCTGGATAGAGCGAGATCTCCATCGCCTGCACCGGCGCGGTCGACACCGAGGCGGGGAAGGTCGCGCAGTTGAACGTCCCGGGCGTGGGATCGAACTCGACGTGGCGGAGTGCGCCGCCGATCGCGAAATACTGGTCCCAGCAAAGCAGCTGGTTCAGCGCGACCATGATCGCGCCGCGCCAGCCCGAGAAGGTGGCGTTCATCGCGCCGTCCTGGGGCGCGGTGCCGTCGTTCTCGAAGACGAGGCGGTTCCCGGTCTTGCGCAGCGTGAGCATGACCTGATGCGTGCGGCGGTCGCCGGGCCGACAGCACTCGACGTAGGTGCGGTCGCGCCAGACGCCGTCGGGCAGGCGCGCGAGCTTGTCGAGGAAGGCGCGCTCGCTCGTATCGAGGATGCGCTTCATGACGCCTTTCACGACCTCCGGTCCGTAGCGCCTGATGAGCCGCAGGATCCGGTCGCGCGCCGTAGTGTTGCCGGCGAGCTGGGCGCGGAAATCGAGGGCCACCGCGTCGGGTTTCCGCGAGGCGCGCAGGTACGCCTCCTCGATGTCGCGCCGGATCTCGTTCCCCTCCACGATCTTGATCGGCGGCAGGCAGATGCCTTCCTCGAAGGCGCTCTCGGCCGAGCCGCAGAAGGAGGAGGGGGTCTTGCCGCCGATGTCGTACTGGTGCAGGCAGTTCGTGACCCAGCAGAACAGCTCGCCCTTCCAGAACACCGGGCAGATGAGCATGACGTCCTGCTGGTGCGCGGCGCCCACCCACGGGTCGTTGGCGAGGAACATGTCGCCGTCCCGGATCCCTGGGTTGTCGCTGCGGTACTCGAGGATCCACTTCACCTGGGTGTCGGTGACGCCGGACATGTACTGCATGTACGGCCCGAAGTACACGAACTCGCCGTCCTCGGTGAGGATCGAAGGGTTGAGATCCAGCGCGTACATCGCCACCGGCGACCCCGAGATCCGCTGGATCGTCGCACCGTGCTCCTCGTTCACGTGCCAGAGCGAATGACGTACCACCTCGTAGGTGATGGGGTCGATCTTCTTCTTGTACCGGGTGTGGAGCTTGAGCTTCTTCGCAATCGTGAGCTTCTTCGGCGGGACGTAGCCGTAGGTCTTGCCGTCGAAGACGACGCCTTTCATCTCGCTCAGCTTGGGCATGGCCGCCTCACTTGAACAGGATCTCGAAGTTGCCGAACGCATCCACCCGCAGCGTCCGCCCCGGCGGCACGACGACGTTGGTCTGCGGCGTCTCGACGACGCACGGGCCCTTGATGCGGTTGCCTGGCCGCAGCCGCCCGCCGTCGAAGACCGGTGTCTTGAGCGTGCGCTTCGGCTCCGCCCAGTAGATCGGGCGCGTCCCGCGCTCGGCGGCCTGCGGGATCGCCGACGTTAGTTTGCGCGCTTTCGTGAGCTTCGGCCGCGACGTGGCCGCCGTCGCCCGCACACGCATCGTCACTATCTCCAGGCGCGCGTTGCGATAGGAGGAACCCCGTCCGTAGAGCTGCTCATAGCGGTCGTAGAAGCGCTGCTGCAGGGGCTCCGCGAAGTTTCCCTTCAGGCGCCCCTCGGGCAGCATCACCTCGACTTCGTGAATCTGGCCGCGGTGACGCATGTCGAGCGAAAACCCGAATTTCCGGCGCGAAGGCGCGATGCCGTCCTTCGCCATCTGCGCCTCGGCGCGGGCCTGCAGTTCCGCGAGGACCTGGTTGACCCGCGCCGGGTCGAACGGCGAGCCCTGGATGTCGACCTGCTCGTAGACGTGCAGGATGTCGGCCGAAGCCGCGCCGAACGCGCACCAAGTCGAAGCGATCTCGCGCAGCGGCACGATCACCTTCTGCACGCCGAGCTCCGCGCCGAAGACGGCGGCGTGCACCGGCCCCGCGCCGCCGAACGCGAACAGCACGAACTCGCGCGGGTCGTGGCCCTTCTCGACCGTCATCTTGCGGATGATGTCGGCCATCTTGAACTCGGCGATCGTGGCGATGCCGCTTGCCGCCTGCACGAGCGACAGGCCGAGCTTGTCGGCGACCGACTTCACCGCGGCCACCGCCCGGGCCTTGTCGAGCTTCATCCGCCCGCCGAGGAAGTTGTCGGGGTCGATATAGCCGAGCACGACGTCGGCGTCGGTCACCGTCGGCATCGCGTTGCCCTTGCCGTAGCACGCCGGACCGGGGTCCGCGCCGGCGCTGTCGGGACCGACCGTAAGCGTTCGGGAGAACCCGTTCACGCGCGCCAGGCTGCCGCCGCCGGAGCCGATCGCCTGGATGTCGACCTTCGGGAGGAAGTAGTCGTACTGGATGACGTTCGAGATGAACGAGTACTCGGGCTGCCCGCCGGCGATGATGCCGACGTCGAACGAAGTGCCGCCCATGTCGGTGGTGATGATGTTGGGGACGCCGATCAGCTTGCCGAAGAACACCGACCCGGTGACGCCCGACACCGGGCCGGAGTCGAGCGTGAGCAAGGGTGAGTCCATGGCCTTGTCGACCGAGATCGACCCGCCGCCGCAGTGCGTGATCTGCAGCGCCTGCGTATAGTGGTGCGCTTTCAGCTCGCGGTCGAGGCTCGCGAGATAGCGCGTCATCACCGGGCCAATGTAGGCGTTCAGCACGGTCGCGGCGGTGCGCTCGTACTCGCCCCACTTCGGCGCGATGTCGATGGAGCACGAGACAAAGACGCCCGGCGCCACCGCCCGCACCATCTCCCGCACCCGCTGCTCGTGACCCGGGTAGCGGAACGACCACAGGAAGCAGATCGCAATCGCCTCGCAGCCTTCCGCGACGAGCTTGCGGATCGCGGCGTCGGCCTCGACCTCGTTTAGCGGCACCACAACGTCGCCGAAACAGTCGACGCGCTCCGAGACGCCGCGGACGAGGCGCTTGGGGACGATCGGATCCGGCTTCTGACTCTCGGGGAAGTGCACGACCTTGGCGATGTCGCGCGAGGTCACGCCGCGCGAGCCGCGCATGATGTGGATCGCGTCCTCGTGCCCCTTCGTCGTGATCAGGCCGACTTTCGCGCCCTTGCGCTGGATCAGGGCGTTAGTGCCGACGGTCGTGCCGTGGGTGAGGACCGAAATGCGCTCGCAGAAAAGGTCGAACGGCAGCTCGAGCCGTTCGGCGGCGACCCGCATCGCATCGAGCATTCCGGCGGCGAAGTTGCCCGGGGTCGAAGGGGCCTTGGTGGCGGTGATGTTGCCGGCGCGGTCGAGGACGACGCAGTCGGTGAAGGTGCCGCCGATGTCGACGCCGACGAGATACGGGCCCAACGCTACCCCCTCACCGGTAGTTCTTCTTCCGGCGCGGCGATGACCGCGCCGCCTACCGCGTCAGCTTGACGAGCAGTTCGTCAAGGTGCTCGTGGTTCATATAGCTCACCACCAGCCGACCGCTGCCTTTCTTACCCGACTTGATCTCGACCGTCGTTCCGAGCTTCTCCGACACCTCCTCCTCGAGGCGCTGGATGTCGCGGCCGGTGCGCGACTTGACCCGTGCAGCCCGCGTCTGCGGGTGCAGGATGTCGTTGACGAGTTGTTCGGTCTCGCGCACCGACAGACCCTTCGCCGCCACCTTCCTCGCGGTGCCGACCTGCAGCTCGCCATCGAGCGCGAGCAACGCCCGCGCGTGTCCCATGTCGAGCTCGCCGTCGAACACCAGCTCCTGGACCGGCTTCGGTAGGTTCAGGAGCCGGAGCAGGTTCGTGGTAGCCGCGCGAGAGCGCCCGATCGCGTCCGCGGCTTCCTGGTGCGTCAGTTTGAACTCGGCGACCAGGCGCTGCACCCCTTGCGCCTCCTCGAGCGGATTCAGGTCCTCGCGCTGGATGTTTTCGATCAGCGACATCGCGAGCGCGGACTGGTCGGGCACGTCACGCACGACGACCGGCACGTCGTCGAGCCCGGCGATGCGCGCGGCGCGCCAGCGGCGTTCGCCGGCGATGATTTCGTAGCGGTCGCCGGCCACCGGGCGCACGAGGATGGGCTGCATCAGTCCCTGCGCCTTGATCGATGCGGCAAGCTCGTCCAGCGATTCGGCGTCCATCTTCGTTCGCGGCTGGTAGCGGCCCGCCTGGAGCCGGTCGATCGGTATCGCGCCGAGCGACTCGGGGAGCGGCGCCGCGCTTTCGGCGTCGAGCAGCGCGTCGAGGCCGCGCCCGAGCCCTTTCTGCTTGATCATGTCCCCTCCTCTGCTGCAACCGTCGCCGCCGCCCCCGGTTCCGAACGGCACAGGATTTCGTTCGTGAGCTCGAGATAGGCCTGCGACCCCTTGCATTGGGCGTCGAACTTCACCGCCGGCGCCCCGTAGCTCGGCGCCTCGGCGAGCCGGACGTTGCGCGGAATCACGGTGTCGTAGACCTTCCTGCCGAAATGCTGCTGAAGTTGCGACGAGACCTGCAGCGCAAGCGTGTTGCGCGGGTCGAACATCGTCCTGAGCAGCCCCTCGATCTCGATCGCCGGGTTGAGCTGCACGCGCACCTTCTTGATCGTGTTGATCAGGTCGGACAGCCCCTCGAGCGCGTAGTACTCGCACTGCATCGGGATCATCACCGCGTCGGCGGCGACCAAGCCGTTCAGCGTCAGCAGATTGAGCGCCGGCGGGCAGTCGATCAGGATGAAGCTGTACTGCGGCGCGACCGGCGCGAGCGCGCTCTTCAACCGCAGCTCGCGATGCTCGAGCTCGACCATCTCGACTTCCGCGCCGGCGAGCTCGCGGTTCGCGGGCAGCACGTCGTAGCCGCCGCTCTCCGAGCGCACGCGGACGCTCTCCGCGGTCGCGAGCCCGAGGAGCACCTGATAGACCGTTTGCCTGAGCGCGCGCTTGTCGACGCCCGAGCCCATGGTGGCGTTGCCCTGCGGATCGAGATCCACGAGCAGGACGCGCTTCTCCGCTTGGGCGAGGCCGGCGGCGAGATTTACGGTCGTCGTCGTCTTGCCGACGCCGCCCTTCTGATTGGCGATGGCGAGGACGCGAGTCATGGCGCGGCCGCCGTCTCGACGAGGACGAGGTGGCGCTCCGCATCGAGCAGCGGGACCGCGAGCCTCACTGTTTCACGCACGCGGAAGCCGCCGGGAAGCCGCTCGATCTCGTCGTGCGGGTGCACGCCCTTCATCGCCGCGAGCACGCCGCCCGGCGCGAGGAGCCGCGCGCTCGAGGTCACGAACTCGCCGAGATCGGCGAAAGCCCGCGAGACGATAGTGTCGAAACGCGTCGTCGTCGGCCACGACTCCACGCGCGCAGCCTCGACGGCGGCGTTCGCGAGCCGCAGCTCGCCCACCGCCTGGCGCAGAAAGGCGATCTTCTTGTGGTTCGAGTCGAGCAGCGTGACCTCGAGCTCGGGCACTGCGATCGCGAGCGGGATGCCCGGGAGACCGGCGCCGCTGCCGACGTCGAGCAGGCGCGGGCCGCGAACGTGCGGCCGGATGGCGAGCGAATCGAGGACATGATGCGTCACCATGCGCTCGGGCTCGCGGATCGCGGTCAGGTTGTAGATGCGGTTCCATTTTTCGAGCAGCGCGAGGTAGCGCGTCAGAACGTCGATCTGCGCGTCGCTCAGCGCCGCGCCGAGCGCCAGCAAGCCGCGCCGCAGCGGCTCGGCCGCGGTCATGCCGCGCGCCGCTTGAGATGGACGAGCAGCAACGAGATTGCCGCCGGGGTCACGCCGGAGATGCGCGAGGCCTGCCCGACGGTCTCCGGGCGCAGCTGCGTGAGCTTCTGCTCCACCTCGAACGACAGCCCGCGCACGGCGCGGTAGTCCAGATCGGGGGGTAACCGCGTCGATTCATGTGCCTCGTGGCGCGCGATTTCGTGCTGCTGACGCACGATGTAGCCGGCGTACTTCGCCTGGATCTCCACTTGCTCGGCGACCGCAGGGTCGTTGACGGCGGCGCCCGCACCGGGAAGCGTCATTAGCGCGTCGTAGGTGACGTCGGGACGCTTGAGGAGATCGAGGAGGGTTTGATCACGCTCGAATGCCTTGCCGAGAACGCGCGCCGCGTCTGCTTCCGGCAGCGCGCGCGGGTTCACCCAAGTCGACTTGAGCCGCTCATGCTCGGCGGCGATGGCATCGCGCTTCCGCGCGAACGCATCCCAGCGCGCATCGTCGACGAGGCCGAGCTGGCGACCGGTCTCGGTGAGGCGCAGGTCCGCGTTGTCCTCGCGCAGCAGCAGCCGGTACTCGGCACGGCTGGTGAACATCCGGTAGGGCTCGGACACGCCGCGCGTCACGAGATCGTCGACGAGCACCCCGAGGTAAGCCTCGTCCCGGCGCGGCGTCCAGGACGCCTTGTTGCGCACAAGAAGCGCAGCATTGAGCCCCGCGAGCAGGCCCTGCGCGGCGGCTTCCTCGTAGCCGGTCGTGCCGTTGATCTGGCCGGCGAAGAAAAGGCCTTGGATCGCCTTGGTCTCCAGCGACGACTTGAGGCCGCGTGGATCGAAGTAGTCGTACTCGATTGCGTATCCCGGACGAAGGATGTGCGCACTCTCCAACCCTCTGATAGAGCGTACTAAATCAAGCTGAACGTCGAACGGTAGGCTGGTGGAGATACCGTTCGGATAGATCTCGCTCGTGGTGAGCCCTTCGGGTTCGAGGAAGATCTGATGGCTCTTCTTCGCCGCGAAGCGGTGGATCTTGTCTTCGACCGACGGGCAGTAGCGCGGACCGACCCCCCCGATCTTGCCGGAGTACATCGGGGAGCGGTCGAGTCCGGCGCGGATGATCTCGTGGGTGTGCTCGTTCGTGTGCGTGATCCAGCACGGAAGCTGACGGGGGTGCATCTCCCGGCGACCGACGAACGAGAACACCGGTTCCGGCCGATCACCGGGTTGCACTTCCATCGCTGAAAAATCGATGGTCCGGCCGTCTAGGCGGGGGGGCGTGCCGGTTTTCAGGCGTCCAACCGGGAGTTTCAGCTCGCGGAGCCGCGCCGCGAGGCTCACCGACGCGGGATCCCCTGCCCGTCCGGCTTGATAGTTCTGCAAACCAACGTGAATCAGCCCGGAAAGGAAGGTTCCGGTCGTCAGGATGACGGCGTCGCCCCGAAAACGGATCCCGAGCTGGGTCACGACACCGGCCACTCTGTCACCTTCAACGGCGAGATCATCAACTGCCTGCTGAAAGAGGGTCAGATTGGGCTGGGTCTCCAGTCTGGTGCGGATCGCCTGCTTGTACAGCACCCGGTCTGCTTGAGCCCGTGTCGCTCGGACGGCCGCCCCTTTGCTCGAGTTCAGCGTCCGAAACTGGATTCCGGCCTCGTCGGTGGCGAGCGCCATCACCCCGCTTAGCGCATCGACTTCTTTCACCAGGTGACCTTTGCCGATTCCACCGATCGACGGGTTGCAGGACATCTGCCCGAGGGTCTCGATGCTGTGGGTCAGCAGGAGCGTGCGGCATCCGCCCCGGGCGGCGGCGAGGGCAGCCTCGGTTCCGGCGTGCCCGCCGCCTACGACGATCACTTGGAATTGGGTGGGAAAGTTCATGGCGCTCAGGGCGCGAATGATACGTCAATGTTCCACGTGGAACGAAATTACCGCGCTCGTTCCACGTGGAACCAATGGGTCGCGGCGATGCCCGGTCAAGTTACTGAATCGACTCGCAGGTGAGCGCGCCCTCGCTGTAAGGACCATATGAGCGCGACGAGCAACCCGGCTGGAACAAAAACCCAGTTCTGGGACGGACGCTGCTGGTTCGGCAATTCGATCGCAAGAATGTTGTAGCCCTGCTCGACGCCGAGCTTCTTCGCCCGGCTCCCGAACTTCACGTTCGCGATCTGCAATTCGTTGCCGGCGCCGACGATCGTCACGCCGGCATCGCGGATGCGGTCGCGCCCGTCTGCGCCCTCGCCCATGGGCAATGCCACCGTCTTGGCGATGTCATTGCCTTCGACGTTTGTTCCCTGGATCTTCACGACCAGCCATTCGTTCTTCTGCAGCGCATCCGCGGCCTTGTAGATCTCGCTCGCTGGGGCAGCGACGTACTTGGGATAGAACTGATCGATCACCCAATCCGGCCGGAAGAACAGGAACGTCGCGCCCATCAGCAGACCGATCTCCCACCATCTGCACTGCACCCGGAAGTAGCCCATCGTCGCCGCGGCAAAAAGCAGCGACGCAACCGTGGCGGAAATGCACACGACGACGACCTCCCACCAGCTACCGACACCGATGAACAGAATCTGCGGGTTAAAGATAAACACGAAGGGCAGGAGCGCCGTGCGCATGCTGTACCACGTCGCCTGCAGCCCGGTCTGGTTTGGGTCGTCGCCGGAGATCGCGGCCGCGGCGTACGAGGCCAGGCCCACCGGCGGGGTGACGTCCGCCATGATGCCGAAGTAGAAGACGAAGAGGTGCACGGCGATCAACGGAATGACGAGATCGCTGCGCGCGCCAAGCTCGACGATCACTGGCGCCATCAGGGTTGCGACCAGGATGTAGTTCGCGGTCGTGGGGACGCCCGCGCCAAGCAGCAGGCAGATCACCGCCGTCAGCACCAGCATCGCAAGCACGTTCCCGGCCGAGATGTACTCGATGAAGTCGGTCATCATCAGCCCCATCCCGGTCAGCGTGACGGCGCCGACGATCAGACCCGCGCTCGCGCAAGCGACCGCGATGCCGATCATGTTGCGCGCGCCGACCACGAGACCCTGCCAAAGGTCGGCGAAGCCCTTGCGCCACGCGGCGCCGATCGCGCCCGTCCGACGGAACGCAGCAAGCAGCGCGGGCGTCGCGACGACCATCGCCATGGATGTCGCGGTCGCCCAGAACGCCGAGGTCGCCGGCGACAGCTCCTCGACCATGAGACACCAGAGCAGCACGACAATCGGGACGAAGAAATGCAGACCGGCGCGAGTCGTCGGCCAAGGCTCGGGCAGATGCACGACCGGCGCGTTCGGATCATCCTGCGGCAAGTCCGGGTACCGCGCCGAGAACGCGAGCAATCCGATGTAAGCGGACACTGTCACGCCGGCCAGCGCCCATGCCGACCAATCGCCGAATACCCAGCGAACGAACAGGACCAGGTAATAGATCATTGCGCAGGCGGTGAGCGTGCCGGTGATCCCGAGGGCCCAGCCGATCGCGCGCTCCCGCAACGGGGGCCGGTGCGTTCGCGTGATCGCCTTAAGGTCGTACTTCAGCGCCTCGAGGTGCACGATGTAGAACAGCGCAATGTACGAGATCACCGCCGGCAGCGCGGCGTGCTTGATGATCTCGGTGTAGGGAATGCCGACGTACTCGACCATCAGGAACGCCGCCGCACCCATCACGGGCGGCATGATCTGGCCGTTGATCGACGACGCCGCCTCGATCGCTCCGGCCTTCACGCCTGAATAGCCGGTGCGCTTCATGAGCGGGATGGTGAAGATGCCGCCTGAAACGACGTTCGAGACCGACGACCCCGAGACCAAGCCGTTCAGGGCTGAAGAGACGACCGCCACCTTCGCCGGGCCGCCGCGGAGGTGACCGAGCAGCGCAAACGAAATCTGCATCATGTAGTTTCCCGCGCCGGCGAGGTCGAGCAGCGTCCCGAACAGCACGAAGAGAAAAATGAACTGCACCGACACGCCGAGCGCCACGCCGTACACGCCCTCGGTCGTGAGCCACATGTGCGATACGAACCGCTGCAGGGATGCCCCCTTGTGCTGGATCACTTCGGGCATGAACGGCCCGGCGAACACAAAAAGGATGAAGAAGCCGGTCGTCACCAGCATTCCCATGCCCATCGCGCGGCGCGTCGCCTCCAGCATGATCGCGACGCCAGCCACACCAACCGCCAGATCAAACCGGGTCGGCTGCCCCGGCCGGGTGGCGAGCTCGCTGTAGAAAAGGAAGAGATAGCCGGCGCAGAACGCGCCGATCAGGGCGAGCACCCAGTCGGTCCAAGGGACCATCTGGCGCGACGACGACTTGAAGGCTGGAAATGCGGCGAACGCGAGGAACACCGCGAACGCGAGATGAATGGCGCGTGCCTCGGTGTCATTAAAGACCCCGTAGCCGACGACGAACGCCAACGGCGATGCGTACCAGACCTGGAACAACGACCACGCGGCGGCAACGAGCGCCAAGAACGCGCCCACCTTCCCTGCCGGCTCGCGGCCGCCGAAGTCCGCTTCCTTGACGAGCTGCTCGAGGTCGGGTCCAGGCCTCGGCGCGGTCGCTGCCATGGCTCCCTCCTACATCCAAACTCCGCCAATCTTGAAGCAAGAGACACAAAAGGGGCACGACTCGGCGCCCCTTCTAGTCGGAAGCGTCAGCGTGCGCTTACTTTAGCCAGCCCTTTTCCTTGTAGTATTTGATCGCGCCGTCGTGGAGCGGTGCGGACAGCCCGTTCTTGATCATGTCCTCGGCCTTCAGGTTCGCGAGCGCGGGGTGCAGCTTTTTGAACTCGTCGAAGTTGTCGAACACCGCCTTGACTACCGCATAGATCTGCTCTGGCGGGACCTTGCTCGACGAAACGAACGTGGCGAGCACGCCGTAGGTCATCGTCTCCTGCGGGTTGTTGGGATACAGCCCCCCGGGAATGCTCGCGTACGCGTAAAACGGCTTCTCCTTCACCAGCTTGTCGACGGCCGGCCCGGTCAACGAAACGAGCTTCGCGCCGCAGGTGGTCGTCGGATCCTGGATGTTCGCCGACGGATGCCCCACGCCGTAGAAGAAGCCGTCGATCTTGCCGTCGCACAGGGCCGCGCCATGCTCGTCGGCTTTGAGCTCGGACGCGAGCGCGAAGTCCGACATCTTCCAGCCCATGGTTGCGAGCAGCTCCTCCATCGACGCGCGCGTACCCGAACCCGGGTTACCGATGTTGAATCGCTTGCCCTTGAAGTCCGCAAACGCCTTGATGTTCGCCTCCTTGCGCGACAGGACACGTGAACGGCTCCGGATGGAGCGAGAACACCGCGCGCAAGTCGCCGTACGCGCCGGCGTCCTTGAAGTTCGCCGCGCCCTTCACCGCGTTGAATTGCACATCCGACTGGGCAACGCCCATGTCGAGCTCGCCGGCCTTGATGGTGTTGATGTTGAAGACCGACCCGCCGGTCGATTCGACCGAGCAGCGGATGTTGTGGACTGCTTGCGGTCCTTGTTCACCAACCGGCAAATCGCGCCGCCGGCCGCATAGTAGACGCCGGTCACTCCGCCGGTACCGATGGTGATGTACTTCTGCTGCGCATTGGCGGCGCCGGACGTCGATGCGAAAGCGGCACCGAGGGCCGCGACGATCACAGCTTGCACACGCATGGCGGATCTCTCCTGTCGGGGGTCGTGGCTATCGATCTGCGGCCTAAGGCCGACGGGGGGTTCCACCCCCTCTTTTGCAACCACACCTAGTCTATCGGCTCCGCGGCGGGAAGGGGCACGCTCGCCGCGACAGCGGCGGCCAGCGCCCGTCCCAGCTTGTCGGTCAGCTCATCGAGCTGGGTCTCGGTCACGATGAAGGGTGGCGCGAGCAGCACGTGATCCCCGCGCGCGCCGTCGATCGTGCCGCCCATCGGGTAGCAGAGCAGGCCGTGCTCCATCGCGCGCTGCTTGACCTTTGCGTGCACGCGCTGCACAGGATCGAAGGGCTGCTTGGTTGCCCGGTCGGCGACCAGCTCTAGCCCCCAGAACAGCCCCCTCCCACGGATATCGCCGACGTGCGGATCGTCGCCGAACCGGGCGCGCAGCCTGACTTCCAGCGCCTGCCCCAGGCGCTGCACCTGCGGCATGAGCTTCCGCTCGCGGAACGCCCGCTGCACCGCGAGTGCTGCGGCGCAAGCGATCGGATGGCCGAGATAGGTATGACCGTGCTGGAAGAAGCCCGAACCCTTCACGACCGCGTCGTACACCTTGCCGCTCGCGAGCAGCGCACCGATCGGCTGATACCCGGCGCCGAGGCCCTTGGCGACCGCCACGAGGTCGGGCGCGACGCCCTCCTGCTCGCACGCATACAGCGTCCCGGTGCGGCCCATTCCGCACATCACTTCGTCGAGGATGAGGAGGATGCCGTGCCGGTCGCACAGCTCGCGGATGCCGCGGAAGTAGCCGGGAACCGCCGGCACGGCGCCGAGGGTCGCGCCGACGACGGTTTCCGCGACGAACGCAATCACGTTGCGCTCACCCAGTCGGGCGATCTCCGCGGCGAGCTCGATGACGAGGCGCTCCCCGTATCGTTCGTCGGTCTCGCCGGGCTGCTGGCCGCGATACGCGTAGCACGGCGAGACATGGGAGACGTCCACGAGCAGCGGCTCGAACTGCTTGCGACGCCAGACGTTGCCCCCGGTCGAGAGCGCACCGAGCGTGTTGCCGTGATAGCTCTGCAGGCGGGCTATGACGTGGCGTCGTTCCGGCTCGCCGATCTCGACGAAGTATTGCCGCGCGAGCTTGAGCGCTGCTTCCATCGCCTCCGAGCCGCCGCTCACGAAATACACGCGCGCCATCCCGGGCGGCGCGTGCTCGATCAGCTCGGCGGCAAGCGCTTCCATCGGCTCGTTGGTGAAAAACGACGTGTGCGCGAACGCGAGGCGATCGGCCTGCGCCTTGATCGCGGCGCGGACGTCTGGGTCGCTGTGGCCGAGGCAGGAAACCGCGGCGCCACCCGAGCCGTCGAGATAGCGATTGCCGGCGGCGTCGATGAGATAGGCGCCGTCGCCGGCGACGGCAGCGGGGTATTCGTGCTTCGGGGAGCGGTGGAAGACGTGAGTCATGGCTACGCCCGAGCGAGCGTGAGGGAGCGCCATTCTAGACCCACAAAAAAGAGAGGCCGCCCGGGGGCGGCCTCTCGCGCCGGGGACTAGCGCCGTTAGCGCATTGACTTCCCGATCGCTTCCCGGCGCGCCGCAAGCGCGCGCGGCAGCCGGTCCTGCATGGTCGCGAACAACTGGTCGTGGCTTGCGAGCTCGTCGCGCCACTCGTCCGGCCGGATCGCCGTGGCGGTGGCGAACTGGTCGCGCGAGAAGCGCTCGAGGCCGCTCCACTCGAGATCCTCGTACGCGGGCACGCTTCCGATCGGCGTTTCCACCGCATGCGCCCGCCCCTGGCACCGCTCGACGATCCACTTGAGCACGCGCATGTTCTCGCCGAAGCCCGGCCAGACGAACTTGCCGTCGGCATCGGTGCGGAACCAGTTGACGAGGAACAGGTGGGGCTGGTGGCGCAGCGCACCGCCGACCTTGAGCCAGTGGCCGAAATAGTCGGCCATGTTGTAGCCGGTGAACGGGATCATCGCCATCGGATCGCGACGCACGATGCCGACCTTGCCGGTCGCCGCTGCGGTCGTCTCCGACCCCATCGTGGCGCCCATGTAGACGCCGGCTTCCCAGTCGGTCGCCTCGACGACGAGCGGCACCGTGTTCGAGCGCCGTCCGCCGAAAATCATCGCCGTGATCGGGACACCATCGGGGTTCTCCCACTCCGGGTCGATCGACGGCACCTGCGTCGCGGCGCACGTGAAGCGGGCGTTCGGATGCGCGGCCTTGCGGCCGCAGTCCGGCGTCCAAGGCTGGCCCTGCCAGTCGATGAGCTGGGGCGGCGGGATCTCGGTCATGCCCTCCCACCACACGTCGCCCTCGGGGGTCAGCGCGACGTTGGTGAAGATCGTGTTCTCGCGTACCGCCGCCATGCAGTTCGGGTTCGTCTTTACCGAGGTGCCCGGTGCGACGCCGAACAGTCCCGCCTCGGGATTGATCGCGTACAGGCGGCCGTCCCGCCCCGGCTTGATCCAGGCGATATCCTCGCCGACCGTCGTCACCTTCCAACCCTTGAACGCCGGCGGCGG
Source organism: uncultured beta proteobacterium (assembly GCA_963754305.1). Classification (GTDB taxonomy): domain Bacteria; phylum Pseudomonadota; class Gammaproteobacteria; order Burkholderiales; family SG8-39; genus DATEDA01. The sequence goes on from CAVWFR010000051.1 coordinate 92,625, forward strand.
CACGAGCATGGCGAAGTTCGTCTTGCCGCAGGCGCTCGGGAACGCTGCGCTGATATAGCTCTTCTCGCCGCTCGGGGAGGTCACGCCGAGGATCAGCATGTGCTCGGCGAGCCAGCCTTCGTCGCGGCCCATGACCGACGCGATGCGCAAGGAGAAGCACTTCTTGCCGAGCAGCGCATTCCCGCCGTAGCCGGAGCCGAACGACCAGATCTCGCGCGTGTCCGGGAAATGGACGATGTACTTGTGCTCCTTGTTGCACGGCCAGGCGACGTCCGTCTGCCCCGGCGGCAGCGGCGCGCCGATCGAGTGCACGCACGGGACGAACTCGCCGTCGGTGCCGAGCAGATCCCAGACCTTCGCGGTCATCCGAGTCATCAGGCGCATGCTCACCACGACGTAAGGCGAGTCGGTCAGCTCGATACCGATCTGCGCGATATGCGAACCGAGCGGCCCCATCGAGAACGGCACGACATAGAGGGTGCGCCCGCGCATGCATCCGTCGAAGAGCCGCCCGAGCGTCGTGCGCATCTCGCCCGGATCGATCCAGTTGTTGGTCGGCCCCGCGTCGTCCTTCGCCCGGGAGCAGATGAACGTCCGGTCCTCCATGCGCGCTACGTCGGTCGGGTCGGAGCGCGCCAAATAGCTTCCGGGACGCAGCTCCGCATTCAGGCGGACGAGCGTGCCGGCGGCGACCATTTCCGCACACAACCGGTCGTACTCGGCCTGCGAACCGTCGCACCAGCGGATGCTGTCCGGCTTGGCGAGCGCCGCGATTTTCGCGACCCACTCCAGCGCGCGCGTGTTCCGGACGTAATCGGGCGCCGCGAGGCGCGGGTGGAATGGCTGGTTCATCTCGGAACGATGCCTCGTGCGTGGATGAAAGACAGTACGGGAGACGAGGTGCGGCGCCCGGCAAGAGGCGTTTGGGACGGGAGTGGCGCGGACTGTATCAGAAACCCGCACTGGCCGGAGGGCGGTGGTACAGACTTTCACAATCATCGACTTGCGGTGAGGAGCCCGTCCCGGGACGGCGAGGCGGGGCGCTAGCGGACGAGCAGCCCCCGCAAGAGGCGAAACAGGGGTGCGGTGGTCGTCACCAAGATGATCACCCGGGTCACGTGGGCGGCAGTGACGAGCGGCACGCCGAGCTGGAGGACCTTGGCCGTGATGCACATCTCGGCGATCCCGCCCGGTGCCGTCGCGAGGACCATCGTTGCAACCGGCAGCCCGCCGAGGTACGCGAGCGCCGCCGCGAACAGCGCGGAGATCACGATCGAGGCGACGATGCTCGCGATGACGGCCAGCACGAACCGCGGCGCGCCGCGCACAAACTCGCGCTCGAAACGCGAGCCGAGCGTGCAGCCCAGCAACACTTGCGCCGCGTTCACGAACACGGTCGGCACCGACGACCACTGCACCTCGGCCACCGCAAGACCGATCGCCACCGCGAGCGGCCCGAGCATGAACGGGTTCGGCGAGCCGACGAACCACAAACCGAACCCGCCGAGAGCCGTGCAGACCAGGAGAACGACCAGACCGCGGCCGCTGAACGGCAGGGTCACGGCGACGTAGTCCTCGGCGCCGTGCACGCCCCACCACGTCATCACGACCGGCACGCTGAGCACGACGAGAAGGATGCGCAGGCTCTGCGCTACCGCGATGCGGTCGGGCCTGGCGCCGAAGCGCTCGCCGAGATGCATCATCTCAGTCGCCCCGCCCGGCACGCTCGCGAAGAGCGCGGTCGTGCGGTCGGTGTCGGCCCAGCGCGAGAGCATCCATGCACCGATGTAGGCGAGCACCGTCGCGAACACCGCGGCCGCGACCAGCAGCTCCCAGCGCGCGAGCACTTCGCGTGCCACCGTCGGGGTGAAGTAGAGCCCCAGCGCCGTCGCGATGAGCAGCTGCCCGGTCTCGCGGCCGCCGCGCGGCGCCGCGACCGCGAGCCCGGAGAACTTGAGCACCGCCATCGTGACGAGCGACCCGGTCATCCACGGGAGCGGTGTGTGCAGGGCGTAGCAGAGCGCTCCGCCGGCGGTACACGTCGCGAGCGCGACGAGCGCGGGTGCGCGGGGAAGGAGACGCCTGAGCCGCGTCACGCCCGCTTGAGCCGACGCCAGAACCAGGGACCGATGATTGCGGCGGCGGACAGCGCGAGCAGGGTGGCGGAGATCGGCTGCGTGACGAAGACGCTCGCGTCGCCCTGGCTGATCGACAGGGCGCGCCGGAACTGCGTTTCCGCGAGCGGGCCGAGGATCAGCCCGATGATCACCGGCGCCACCGGAATGTCCCAGCGCCGCATCGCGAACCCGAGCAGACCAAAGACGTAGAGCGTCAGGAGATCGACCCACGATTGGTGGAGGCTGTACGCGCCCAGCGTCGCGAACACCAGGATCCCGCCGTAGAGCAACTCGCGCGGGATCGACAGGACTTTGACCCAGATGCCGATGAGGGGCAGGTTGAGGACGAGCAGGATGACGTTGCCGACGTACAGGCTCGCGATCAGGCCCCAGACGAGCTCGGGCTGGGTCTGGAAGAGGAGCGGCCCGGGCTGGATGCCGTAGTTCTGGAACGCGCTCAAGAGGATCGCCGCGGTGGCCGAGGTGGGGATGCCGAGCGAGAGCAGCGGCACGAGCGCGCCGGTGGCCGCGGCGTTGTTCGCGGCCTCGGGCCCGGCGACGCCTTCGATCGCGCCGTTGCCGAACTCCTCGGGGTATTTCGTGAGCTTCTTCTCGAGCGCGTAGGAGAGGAACGTCGGGATCTCCGCGCCGCCCGCGGGAATCGATCCGAACGGAAAGCCGATGAACGTCGCCCTCAGCCAGGCACCGGCCGAACGCTTCCAGTCCTGGACCGACATCCAGAGCGAACCTTTGAGCGTCTCGAGCGTCTCATGCAGCCGACTCGTGTACGAGGCCACGTACAGCGTCTCGCCCACGGCAAACAGGCCGACCGCGAGCACGACCACATCGACCCCATCGAGGAGCTCGGGCACGCCGAATGCGAAGCGCGCCTGACCGGTCTGGCTGTCGATGCCGATCAGGCCGAGGAAGAGCCCGACGAAGAGCGCGGCGAGACCGCGTGCCGTCGACGCGCCCAGGACGGCGGAGACCGTCGTGAAGGCAAATACCATGAGCGCGAAGTACTCCGCCGGCCCGAACTTGAGCGCCGCCTCGACCACCAGCGGCGCGACCAGCGTCAGCAGAACGGTCGCGATGGACCCCGCCACGAACGAACCGATGGCGCTGGTGGCGAGCGCGGGGCCGGCGCGGCCGGCTTTCGCCATGCGGTTGCCTTCCAGTGCCGTGGCGATCGACGCGGATTCACCGGGCGCGTTGAGGAGGATCGTGGTCGTCGAGCCGCCGAACATCGCGCCGTAGTAGATCCCGGCGAACATGATGAGGGCGCCGGTGGGATCGAGCTTCACGGTCAGCGGCAGCAGCATCGCCACCGTCAGCGCCGGGCCCACGCCAGGCAGCACGCCGACGAAGGTGCCCATCGTGACGCCGATGAACCCCCACAGTAGGTTGATCGGCTGCAGGGCAACGCCGAAACCGGACAGGAGCGCGGTGAGAGTCTCCATCGGCTAGGTGCCCGCCGCGCCCAGCAGGGGGGTGAGCCACCCGCCGGGCAGGCCGACGTTGAGGAACTTCACGAAGAACAGGAACGCGCCGAGCGCGAGCACGAAACCGATCGCCAGATCGCGTAGGAAGCGCCGGCTCCCGAACCCCCGCGCGACGCATGCGAACAGCACCGCGCCCGCGATCACGAACCCGGCAGTACCGATCAGGAGCATGTGGGCGAACAGCCCGCCGGTCACCCACAGGAACGCGCCCGCATCGAAGGCGTGCTCGCCGCGTGCTTCGGGGGAGTCGTCGGGCCGGTTGCGCCAGCCGCCGGCGAGCGCCTCGTACAGGAGCCAGGCGCCGACGACGATCAGTCCGGCGCCGACCACGCCTGGCATGAAGTTGGGGCCGATGCGCGCGTAACCCCCTTCGCCAGGAAGGAGCGCGGTGCCGATCGCCACGCCGATCCCGAGTGCAAGCACTCCGACGGACAACGCGATCTCGGCGCGCGAACGGCGCATGGCGGACTCCCCCGGTCTCGCCGGGCGGCGCTATTTCTTCTTGAGCCCCAGCGAATCGATGATGGCGGCGACGCGCTTGGTATCCTCGTCGACGAACGTTTTGAACTGATCGCCGCCGAGGAACACCCCGCTCCAGCCCATCTTGTCGAGCGCCTGCTTCCAGGCCGCGGTCTCGGTTGCTTCCCGGACCAGCTTGACGAGCGCGTCGCGCTGCGCCGGCGAGATGCCCGGCCCGCCGAACACGCCGCGCCAGTTGCCGAGCTCGACGTCGACGCCCTGCTCCTTGAGCGACGATATGCCGTCGGTCTTCGTCGGGGCGGAGATCGCGAGCGCGCGGAGGCGCTTGCCCTTGATCTGCTCGGCGAACTCGCCGACGCCCGAGACACCCGCGGTCACGTGACCACCGATGATGCCCGTCAGCGCCTCCCCGCCGCCTTTGTACGCGACGTAGTTGATCTTCGCCGGGTCGACGCCGACCGCCTTGGCGATCAGGCCGATCAGGATGTGGTCGGTCCCGCCGGCGGAACCGCCGCCCCACGCGACTTTGCCCGGATTCTCCTTGAACGCCTTCATGAGATCGCCGAGCGACTGGTGCGGGGAAGCGGCCGGCACGACGATCACCTCCCACTCGCTCGTCAGGCGCGCGACCGGGGTCACCATGCCGAGGTTCACCGGCGACTGCTGCAGGATCACGCCGCCGACCATCACCATCCCGGCAACCATGAGCGAGTTCGGATCGCCCTTCGCCGAGTTGACGAACTGCGCGAGCCCGATGGCGCCGGCGGCGCCGCCCTTGTTGTCGAACTGCACGCCGCTCACCAGCTTCGCGCTTTGCATCGCGGTGGCGAGCTGGCGCCCGGTCTGATCCCAGCCGCCGCCGGGATTGGCGGGAATCATCATCTTGAGGCTGGGCTGCGCGGCGGCGAGGCTGGCGAAGGCGAGCACGCCGACGAGCAATACGAGATTACGGATGGCGGCCGACATCGCATCCTCCTTCGAGACCGAGCGGCGGCCATTCTACGTCCGCGTCGGAAGATGCGTGGACGCTATTTTCCGATGCAGAAACGGCCGAAGATCTCGCCGAGGAGATCGTCGGCGGTGAACTCACCGGTGATCGCGCCGAGCTGGGCTTGGGCAAGCCGCAGCTCCTCCGCGAAGAGCTCGACCCGCGCGAGCTGATCGGCGGCCGTCGCGAGCCGCTCGTCCGCGCGGCGCAACGCGTCGAGGTGACGCTCGCGCGCGATGAAGACCGACTCCTCCACGGACTGCCAGCCGGCGCGCTCGAGCAGGTGTTTGCATAGCAGGTCGACGCCAGCGCCGGTCTTCGCCGACAGGTACACCTCGCTGGCGTCAGCGTGCGCCTCGACGCGCGGCGCGGCGCCGGCGAGATCGATCTTGTTGTGAATCACGACGCGCGGCAGCCGCTTCGGGAGCCGCGCGGCGATCGCCTCGTCCGCGGCCGTGACGCCGCTTCTCGCATCGACGATGAGCACGGCGAGGTCGGCGCGCTCGATCTCGCTCCAGGTGCGCTCGATGCCGAGGCGCTCGATCTCGTCGGCCGCGTCGCGAAGTCCGGCCGTGTCGACGACGCTGACGGGCACGCCCTCGATCTGGATCGCCTGCCGCACCGAATCGCGAGTGGTCCCCGGGATCGGGGTGACGATCGCCAGCTCCTCGCCGGCGAGACGGTTGAGCAGGCTCGATTTGCCCACGTTCGGCTGGCCCGCGAGCACCACGTGCAGCCCTGAACGCAGAAGGCTCCCCTGCTGCGCGCGCGCGAGCGTTTCATCCAGTGCGTGGCGGAGCCGCTCCAAGCGGCCACGCGCGTCCGCGCGGTGCAATGGCTCCACTTCCTCCTCGGGAAAATCGAGCGTCGCCTCGACCAGTGCGCGCAGCTCGACGAGCTGATCGACGAGCGCACCGATCGCGGCCGAGAACTCGCCTTGAAGGCTGCGCACTGCGCAGCTCGCAGCCGTCTCGGTCGCTGCATCGATGAGGTCGGCGACCGCCTCGGCCTGCGCGAGATCGAGCTTGTCGTTGAGGAAGGCCCTGCGGGTGAACTCTCCGGGCTCGGCGAGCCGCGCACCGAGCTCGAGCGTGCGACGCAGGAGCATGGCCGCCACGACCGAGCCGCCGTGACCGTGCAGCTCGAGGACGTCTTCGCCGGTGTACGACTGGGGTGAGGGGAAGTAGAGGGCGAGCCCGTCGTCGATCGGTGCGCCGTTGGCATCGCGGAAAACAGCACGCGTCGCGCACCGCGGCGGCGGGACGCCGCCGGTCAGTCGCTCGACGAGAGGCGCGAGGGCCTTGCCGGAGACACGGACGACCGCGATCCCAGCGCGGCCCGCTCCCGTGGCGATCGCGGCGATGGTGTCGGCTGGCCCCGCCATCCGCTTTCGGGCGCGGGCATCAGCCCTTGGCGGCGGCCGGCTTGGCGCCTTCGATCATGCGGGTGATCTGCCACTGCTGCGCGATCGAGAGGATGTTGTTCACGAGCCAGTAGAGCACCAGCCCCGCGGGAAAGAAGAAGAACATGACGCCGAAGGCGAACGGCATGATCTGCATCACCTTTGCTTGCACCGGATCGGGCGGCGTGGGGCTCATCCGTGTCTGGATGATCATCGACCCCATCATGAGCGCCGGGAGGATGTAGTAGGGATCGATGGCGGAGAGATCCTTGATCCAGCCGAAGAACGGGGCCTGGCGCAGTTCCACCGAGGCGAGCAGCACCCAGTAGAGCGAAATAAATACCGGGATCTGCACCACGATCGGCAGGCAGCCGCCGAGCGGGTTGATCTTCTCCTGCTTGTAGAGCTCCATCATCGCCTGATTGAGCTTCACCCGGTCGTCGCCATAGGTCTCGCGTAGCTTCATCAGGCGCGGGGTCACCTTCTTCATCCGCGCCATCGACTTGTAACTCGCCGCCGAGAGCGGGTAGAACACCAGCTTGATGAGAACAGTAAGAGCAATGATCGCGAGCCCCCAGTTGCCGAGCAGCTTGTAGAACCACTCCAGCACCCAAAAGAGCGGCGCGGCGATCACCGTGAGCCAGCCGTAGTCGACCACCAGATCGAGGCCGGGCCCGACCGCCTTCAGCTTGTCCTGCTCCTCGGGCCCGGCGTACAGCCGCGCGGCGACCTTCGCGCTCGCGCCCGGGGCGATCTCCGCCAGCGGGATCTTCACGCCGGCGCGATAGAAGTCCTCCGAAAGCTTCTCGAGGTAGTACTCGCGCGGCGTCTTCTCCTGCGGCAGCAGCGCCGATACGAAATAATGCTGCACCATGGCGACCCAGCCGTTGTCGGCAGTTCGCGTGTACGGCGCCTTTCCCTTGTCGATGTCGCTGAAGGACACCTTCACGAACTTGTCCTGCTCGGTGTAGACCGCCGGCCCGGTAAACGTCTGCAGCATCGCCTTGTCGTCGGCCGGCGACTTCGCATCGCGAGTGAGGTGGAAGTACGCCTGGGTGGAGATCGGCTCGCGGGTGGCGTTGAAGATCTCCTGCGCGATGTCCACGACATAGCTGCCGCGGCGGAAAGTGAGCGTCTTCACCACGCGCACGCCCTCCGGCGTCGCGGCCTCCAGCTTCACTTCGACGGTGTCCTGACCGTCCGCGAGCTTGAACTCGCGCGCCGCGGCGGTGAACTGCGTGCGATGGTTCGGCAGGCCCTGTCCGATCAGTCCGCTCTGGGCGGTATAGCGGTGATCCGGGCCGAGCAGCACGAGCCTCTTCGTCGAGTCGAGGCTGTCGTTGTAGCGGAGGAGCGCGATGCGCACGATATCGCCCCCGATAGGATCGATCTCCGCCTCCAGTAGATCCGTGGTCACCCTGACCAGCTCCCGCGGCGCGACGGCCGGCGCCGTGGCGAGGGGGATGCCCAACGGTCCAGTCGGCGCCGCCGCCGGAGCGCCGGTCTTCGGCGGCGCGGCGGCCGGCGCGGGAACGTCGCCGGTGGCGGCGGGCTGGGCCTGCTGCGCCGGAACCGTCGGTCGATTCTCCTTCTGCCAAGCTTCCCACAGCATCAGCAGCGAGAAGGAGAAGATGATCAGCAGGATGAGCCGTTGCGTGTCCATGCGGTGGATTTTTGTTGTGCCGGGCGCGAGCTCAGGGCACCGGGTCGTAGCCGCCGGGGTGCCAGGGATGACAGCGGGCGATGCGCTTCGCTGCCAGCCAGCCCCCACGCAGCGCCCCGTGGTGCGCGAGCGCCTCCGCGGCGTACGCCGAGCACGACGGATGAAAACGGCAATGACGGCCGAGCATCGGGCTCAGCGCGTAACGATAGGCCGTTATGACGGCGATCAGCACCTTGGCGGGATAGCGAGCGAGAGGCATCATGATGAGAAATTCTGCTCGCGGCGCCGCTTGGACCGTCTGCTAGGCGCTGACACCGCGGAGGAGCAGCGCCTCGATCTCATCGCGCGTGACCGGCGTGTCGCCCGCCGCTTTGACCAGCCGCACGACGCAGTCGTTTCCCGAGATCCGGTGCTGCTGGAGTCTGAACGCTTCGCGGATCAGGCGGCGGATGCGGTTTCGCGCCACTGCGCGCGGCGCCAGCCGCTTCGGAACGATCAGCGCGACTCGCGCACGGGCGGTCGAGTTGGGGAGCCGATACAGGTGGAGCCGGTCGGCGCGCGCGATCCTTCCGGTCCTCAGTACCGCGGCGACCGCTGCCGTGCCGAGACGCTGGTCGCGACGCAGACGCGTGCGGCGCGAGCCTGCCGTCAGACGACGCCGAGCCGCGCGCGGCCCTTCGCGCGCCGCGCGCGGATCACGGCGCGCCCGCCACGGCTCCGCATCCGCACCAGAAAGCCATGCGTCCGCTTGCGGCGGACCACCGAGGGCTGGAACGTTCGCTTCATCGATTTATCCTTGGGGTAGACCTTGAGTTGAAGCCACGGGTGTTGGGCCTTGGGCCGGCGGCGAGCGCCGGAGAAAACCCGGCATTAAACCAACGCGTTGCATCCGCTGTCAACGGAGCGTGCCGGGCTGTGGATAAGTCGCGTCGTTCCGGGTATCATTTCGGGCGCCCGCGATTCGCGCCGCATTCGTCCAAAACACTTCGAAGAGTGCCGGCAGCGAGCATGCAGAACCTGTGGCAGTCCTGCCTGAGACAACTCGAAAAAGAGCTTCCTGCTCAACAATTTAACACCTGGATTCGACCGCTGGCCCCGGCCACCGAGGCGCTCGGCGAGCTGCATCTCGTGGCTCCCAACCGGTTCGTCCTGCAGTGGGTGAAAGAGCGGTTTCTCGGACGCATCGAAACGATGCTGACCGAGCAGGCGGGCCAGTCGATGCGCGTGGTCCTTGACCTCCCCGTCGCAGGGGAGGAGCCCGATGTGCCGCCCCCTGCTCCGCGTCCGAAACCGGCGGCAGGTGTCCCTGGCGCAACGATGGCGGCGAGGCCGCAAACGGAGCGCAGACCCGGCGAGCGCTCGGCCATGAGCACGGAGTTCACGTTCGAGAGCTTCGTCCAAGGCAAAGCGAACCAGCTCGCGCGCGCAGCGGCGGTGCAGGTCGCCGAGAATCCGGGCGTCTCCTATAACCCGCTGTTCGTGTACGGAGGCTCGGGGCTCGGCAAGACCCACCTCCTCCACGCGATCGGCAATCACGTCGTCGCGCATCAGCCCACCGCCAGGCTCCGCTACCTGCATGCGAACCAGTACATCACCGATGTAGTCCGCGCGTATCAGCAGAAGTCGTTCGACGCGTTCAAGCGCTACTACCATTCGCTAGATCTCCTGCTCATCGACGACATCCAGTTCTTCACCGGCAAGGACCGGACGCAGGAGGAGTTTTTCTACGCGTTCAACGCGCTGGTCGAGGCCCACAAGCAGATCGTGATCACCTGCGACACCTACCCGCGCGACGTCGCGGGTATCGACGATCGTCTCAAGACGCGCTTCAGCTGGGGCCTCACGGTGGCGGTGGAGCCGCCGGAGCAGGAAATGCGCGTCGCGATCGTGTTGAAGAAGGCCGAAGCAGTGGGTATCAGGCTCGGCGAGGAAGTCGCGTTCTTCATCGCCAAACACGTGCGGTCCAACGTGCGCGAGCTCGAGGGCGCGCTCAAGAACGTCCTCGCATTCGCAACGTTCAACGGCAAGGAGGTCACTGTCGAGGTGGCGCGGGAGGCGCTCAAGGACCTGCTATCGGCCCACAACCGCCAGATCTCGATCGAGAACATCCAGCGGACGGTGGCCGAGTTCTACAAGCTCAAGGTCGCCGATCTGCACGCGAAGAAGCGCAGCCGCAACGTCGCACGGCCGCGGCAGATGGCGATGGCGCTCGCCAAGGAGCTGACCGAAATGAGCCTACCCGAGATCGGGGACGCGTTCGGCAACCGCGATCACACGACGGTACTGCATGCCTGTCGCACCATCGCCGCGCTGCGCAGCAAGGACAACGATCTCAACCGGGACTTCCACGTGCTCGAGCAGACGCTGAAGGGATAACCGGGTGGGCAAGCCCTGTATAACCTGTTATTCGGACGGGTGCAGTGTGTGGATAACGCGCGCCGGCTGGGGGGCCCTCTCCAATCCATCCACATCGTGACACCACTATCCACACTTTGCCGCACAGCTTCTCCACAGGCGAAACGACTGATCGGGCTCGGCCTTTCAGGGTTATCCCCGCGAAACGCCGTATTCATCATCAGAATCAGGAATAGATATGAATTTACTTAAGACCAGCCGCGAAACGCTCCTGAAACCGTTGCAGGCAGTCGCCGGGATCATCGAACGCCGCCACACGCTGCCGATCCTTTCGAACGTCTTGCTGACCAGCGACGGTTCGCGGCTCGCATTCGTCGCCACTGATATCGAGATAGAGATCAGCGCCGCTGCCGCCGCCGAGGCGCAAGGGACGGAAGGCAAGGCGTTTACCGTCGGGGCGCGCAAGCTGCTCGATATCCTCCGCGCGCTGCCCGAGGGCGCCGAGGTGACGCTCGCCGCCGCGGACAAGCGGCTGCAGGTACGCAGTGGCAAGAGCCGCTTCCAACTGCAGACGTTGCCGCCGGAGGATTTCCCGCGGCTCGCCGCGCCCGAGGGCGCGACGATCGGTCTCGAGCTGCCGCAAAAGACGCTGAAGGAGCTGCTCGCGCTGGTGCAGTACGCGATGGCGCAGCAGGACATCCGCTACTACCTCAACGGGCTGCTGATGGTCGTCGACGCCGGCGAGCTGCGCGTGGTAGCCACCGACGGCCACCGCCTCGCGGTCGCGACGAAGGAGGTCACTGCCGGGGACATCGGGCACCAGGAGGTGATCCTGCCGCGCAAGACCATCATCGAGCTCTCGAAGCTCCTCGGTGACACCAGCGACCCGGTGGCGATCGAGTTGTCGGCGAGCCAGGCGCGGTTCCGCTTCGACGGCGTGCTGCTGGCCTCGAAGCTCGTCGACGGCAAATTTCCGGACTACCAGCGCGTGATTCCCACCGCGCATTCGAAGCTGTTGCGGATGAACCGGCAGCTGCTCGGCCAGGCACTCCAGCGCGCGGCGATCCTGACGAGCGACAAGTTCCGCGGCGTGCGCTGGGTCCTCGGCGACGGCAGCCTCCGGATCTCCTGCACCAACACCGAGCAGGAGGAAGCGCAGGAGGAGCTCGATCTCGACTACAAGGGCGAGGCGCTCGACATCGGCTTCAACGTCCAATATCTCCTCGACGTGCTCAACAACCTCGCCGTGGACGAAGTCGAGATCTCGCTCGGGGACGCGAGCTCGAGCGCGCTCATCACCGTGCCGGGTCGCGCCGATTTCCGATATGTCGTGATGCCGATGCGGATCTAGGGGCCGCGAGCCGAGCGATGAGCGAAGAGAATCAACCGCAAGCGACCGGCGCCGGCGAACACGCGCCGCCCGGAGGGCCGAGGAAAACCGAAACCTTGCCGGAGAGCTACGACTCCTCGAGCATCAAGATGCTCAAGGGGCTCGACGCCGTGCGCAAGCGTCCGGGCATGTACATCGGCGACACCTCCGACGGCACGGGACTGCACCACATGGTGTTCGAGGTCGTCGACAACGCCGTCGACGAGGCGCTCGCGGGCTTCTGCGACGAGATCATCGTCACCATCCACACCGACAATTCGATCAGCGTCATCGACAACGGGCGCGGCATTCCGACCGAGATCCACAAAGAGGACGAGCTCGCGCGCTCGGCGGCCGAGATCGTGATGACCGAGCTGCATGCCGGCGGTAAGTTCGATTCGAACTCCTACAAGGTCTCGGGCGGGCTTCATGGCGTCGGCGTGTCGGTGGTGAATGCACTCTCCGAGTGGCTCAGGCTCACCATTCGACGCGACGGCCAGACGTATTTCATGGAGTTCAGGCGCGGCGAGCGGCAGGCACCGCTGAAAGTGATCGGCAAGACCGAGCGCCGCGGCACCGAGGTGCACTTTCTCGGCGACGCGGAGACGTTCGGAAACGTCGAGTTTCACTACGATATCCTCGCCCGGCGCTTGCGCGAGCTGTCCTTCCTCAACAACGGCGTGCGGATCGTGCTCGTCGACCAGCGCGCTGGCAAGGAGGAGGAGTTCTCGTTCGCTGGTGGCGTGCGTGGTTTCGTGGAGTACATGAACCGCAACAAGACTTCGCTGCACTCGAACATCTTCCATGCAAGCGGGCAGAAGGAAGGGATGTTCGTCGAGGTCGCGATGCAGTGGAACGACTCCTATCAGGAGCAGGTCCTGTGCTTCACGAACAATATCCCGCAGCGCGACGGCGGCACGCATCTCACCGGCTTGCGGGCGGCGATGACCCGGACGCTCGGCAAGTACATCGACGAGCACGAAGTCGCGAAGAAAGCGAAGGTCGAGTGCACCGGCGACGACATGCGCGAGGGTCTGACGTGCGTGTTGTCGATCAAGGTCCCCGAGCCGAAGTTCTCCTCGCAGACCAAGGAGAAGCTCGTTTCCTCCGAAGTTCGACCGGTGGTCGAGGAGATCGTCGCCGAGCGGCTCATGAGCTATCTCCTCGAACGTCCGCAGGACGCGCGGATCATCACCGGGAAGATCGTCGACGCGGCGCGCGCGCGCGAAGCGGCGCGCAAGGCGCGCGAGATGACCCGCCGCAAGGGCGTGCTCGACGGGTTCGGACTGCCGGGCAAGCTGGCCGACTGCCAGGAGAAAGACCCGAGCCGCTGCGAGCTTTACCTGGTCGAGGGCGACTCAGCCGGCGGCTCGGCGAAGCAGGGACGCGACCGGAAGTTCCAGGCCATCCTGCCGCTGAAGGGCAAGATCCTGAACGTCGAGCGCGCGCGCTTCGACAAGCTGATCTCGTTCGCGGAAATCGCGACGCTGATCACCGCGCTCGGCACCGGGATCAAGGACGACTACAACATCGACAAGCTGCGCTACCACCGCATCATCATCATGACCGACGCCGATGTCGACGGCGCCCACATCCGCACGCTGCTCCTCACCTTCTTCTACCGGCAGATGCCCGAGCTGATCGAGCGCGGTCACATCTACATCGCCCAGCCGCCGCTCTACAAGGTGAAGGTCGGACGCGAAGAACGGTACCTGAAGGACGACCACGAGCGCGATCAGTTCATGCTGCGCCAGGCGCTCGTCGGGGCGGCGCTCCACCCCAGCGAGGGCGCCGCGCCGATCGAGGGCGAAGCGCTCGCGCAGCTCGCCCGCGCCTACCTGCTCGCCGAGGCGGTGATCAACCGCCTTGCGCGGCTGATCGACGCCGAGGCGCTCCATGCCGTCCTGGGTGGTGCCAGGATCGATCTCACCGACGCCGAGCGTGCGCATGCGAGCGCGGAGCGGCTAATGGGGATGCTGCATCCGAACGGCGTCAAGGTCTATGCGCGATACGACGACAAGCACGAGCGGCACCGCCTCGTCATCGAGCGTAACCGTCACGGCAACGTCCGCATGAGCGCAATCGACGACGACTTTCTGGTCTCGGGCGACTACAAGCAGATCGTCGAGGCCGCGCAGCTCGTCGAGGGGCTGGTCGCACCGGGCGCCATGGTCCGGCGCGGCGAGCACCAGCACCCCGTCACCGATTTCGGCCAGGCGGTGCACTGGCTCCGCGCCGAGGTCGAGCGCAATGCCGCTGTCCAGCGCTACAAGGGTCTGGGCGAGATGAATCCGGTGCAGCTGTGGGAGACCACGATGGATCCCGCGGCCCGGCGCTTGCTGAAGGTACAGATCGAGGACGCGATCGCGGCCGACGAGATCTTCATCAAGCTGATGGGCGACGAAGTCGAGCCGCGGCGGGAATTCATCGAACAGCACGCCCTCGTCGCGCGCATCGACGTCTAGCCAAGGCTCAACAACCAAGCCGGGGGGGCGCTCCACCGCGCTCCCGTAAGTCAGAAGAATCGCCGGTAATACCGTAACTCCGCTGTTACTCGTCAGGCCGCCCTCTTCTTGGCGGCGGGCTTGCGCCGCGGCGCGGTCTTCCTGGCGTCGGTCTTGGCCGGCGCGGCGCGCTTGGCGGCGACTCGGGCGGCGGGTGCGGGCGCGGCCCGCTTGGATGCGACGCTTGCGGCCGTCTTCCGCGGCGTTCGCTTTGCCGCCGCAGGGTTCAGGCTGTAGATGTTGCGCTCGCCGGCGACGTCGCGCGCACTCCGGGCGGGAGGGGACTTGGGCGCCGCGGCTGATGCGGCGGGCTTCGCGCCCTCGCCCCTCGCTTCCCCAGCGGCGGCAGCCTTGGGCTTGGCGGCGCGCGGGGCGAACTCGAACCCGACCTTGCCGTCGGGCTGGCGGACTAGAAACGCCGAGAACGGCCGTCCCTTCTTCGAGATGAAGCGGTGCAGCAGATCGGTACGTCCGGTGGCGAGGAGCTTCACCATCTGCTCCGGCTCGATCGCGCGCTGCAGGATGATCTTCCCGGAGCGGAAGTCGCAGCGCCTGCCTGGCCCAACCGACTTCTCGCAGACGTACGCGAGCTCGTGGTCGAACACCCGGGCGCCGCACTTCGGGCACGGCCCGAGTGGCGTCTTCCCGGAGAAATCGACCGGCTCCGCGTCGCGCTCGTCCTGGGCGCTCTGCCCGAAGTCGAGCTGCGCGGTGAAGTCCTCGCGCAGCTTCAGCATCGCCGCGAACGGGCGGCCGATGCGGCTGCGAAAGCCCTGCAGCGGCCCGATCGCCCGCTCGGTGATCAGCTGTTCGATCTCTTCGGACTCGATCCGCCGCCCGGCGATCACCTTCCAAACGGCGAAGTCGCAGCTCGCGCACTGAAACTTCTTGTAGTTCTCGTTGACGATGCCGCCGTCCTTGGGGCACTTCACCTTGAGCGTCGAGATCGTGTCGTCGGCGAGCGTGCCGCGCTTGACCCGTTCGACGAGATCGCGCGTCGTCTCGACGATGTGCTCCATGAATTCCTCGCGCCGGAGCCGGCCCTGCTCCATCTGCTTGAGCTTGAACTCCCACGTGCCGGTGAGCTCGGGGGAGCGCAGCTCGTCGATGCCGAACTTGTCCAACGCGTAGACCAGATCGAACGCCTTCGCTGTCGGCTGGAGCTCGCGCCCGACGCGGTGCAGGTAATCTTCGAAGATCAGGCCCTCGATGATCGACGCTCGCGTCGCCGGCGTGCCGAGGCCCTTCTCGCGCATCGCTTCGCGGAGCTCGTCGTCGTCGACGAGCTTGCCTGCCCCCTCCATCGCCGAGAGCAGTGTCGCCTCGGTGAAGCGGGCCGGGGGTTTGGTCTGGTTCGCCTGGACGTCGATCGCAATCGCGGTCGCCTTGCCTTCTGGAACCGGCGCCAGCGTCGGGGTATCGGGATCCTCCGCTTCCTTTCCGTGCACGGCGAGCCAGCCCGCATTCACCATGACGCGGCCTTCGCTCTTGAACGGCTCGTCCTCGATGCGGGTGATGCGGGTTGTCACGAGGAACTCCGCCGACGGAAAAAACACCGACAGAAAGCGCTTCGTCACCATGTCGTAGAGCTTCGTCTCGGCCTCGGACAGATGCTTGGGCGCCTGCAGGGTCGGGATGATCGCGAAGTGATCGGAGATCTTCTCGTTATTGAAGATGCGTTTGTTCGGCGTGACCCAGCCTTCGCTGAGGATGCGCCCGGCAAACGGAGCGTACGACCGCGTGAGCAGGTTTTTCGCCCGGAGCACGTCGAGGGTTTTCTTCACCGTGCCGATGTAGTCCTCGGGCAGCGCGCGCGAGTCGGTGCGGGGGTAGGTGAGCACCTTGTGCTTCTCGTACAACGCCTGGGCGAGCGAGAGCGTCGCCCGCGCGGAGAACCCGAACCGGCCGTTTGCTTCGCGCTGCAGGCTGGTGAGATCGAAGAGCGGCGGCGGCGCCTGCGTCGTCGGTTTTGACTCCTCGGTGACGGTGCCCGGTTTGCCGAGGCACTTGACGCGGATCGCCTCCGCGCGCGCGTGATCCCAGATTCGTTCGGGCCGCGCGTCGGCGTCGTCTTCCTTGCGTTCGAAGCGCTCGTCGAACCACCGGCCAGGGTACTCGCCGCCGCGGCCCGCGAAGGTGCCGTGCACCTCCCAGTAGTCGCGTGAGACGAAGCGCTTGATGCGGCCCTCGCGTTCGACCAGGATCGCGAGCGTGGGCGTCTGCACGCGACCCACGGTCGTCTTGTAGAAGCCGCCGTCCTTGGAGTTGAACGCGGTCATCGCCCGCGTACCGTTGATGCCCACCAGCCAGTCGGACTCCGACCGGCACACGGCGGCGTCCGCCAGCGGCTGCATCTCACCGTCGGTGCGCAGCCCCTCGAACCCGTCGCGGATCGAGCCCTGCGTCATCGACTGCAGCCACAGCCGCTGGATCGGCTTTTTCGCCCCGGCGTGGCGGACGATGTAGCGGAAGATCAACTCGCCCTCGCGGCCGGCGTCGCAGGCGTTGATCAGGCCGGTGACGTCCTTCCGCTTCATCAGCTTGACCAGGACCTTGAGGCGGTCCTCGTTCTTCTCGATCGGCCGTAGGTCGAAATGCGGTGGGATGACCGGCAGATTCGCGAGCGACCACTTGCCGCGCTTGACCTCGTACTGCTCGGGCGCCACGAGCTCGAGCAGATGCCCGATCGCGGACGACAGCACGTATTCGTCGCTCTCGTAGTACTCGCCGTGACGCGTGAAGCCGCCGAGCGCGCGCGCGACATCGTTCGCGACGGACGGCTTTTCGGCGATGATCAGTTTCTTGGCCATGATGCAGCGGGGTTTGCGCGCCGAGTGAGCGCACGGTTGGGCGCGGCGAAGTTTAAGGACTCGCCCGGCCCGAAGCAAGGCGTCCGGGCGCCGGCCTCGCGGCCGGCGTCAGTGGATATGGCGCGGGCCGCCCTCGGGCAGCAGCTCTTCGAGGACGAGCGTGTCGACGCTGCCGCGGCGCGTCCAGAGCACCATCAGCACGATAACCTTGAGCTGGTCGAGCGCGACCAGCTCGTCCTCCAGCGCCATCGCGCGGTCGATGATGAGCTCGCGCAGGCCGGGCGTGAGCACGCGCGCGCTCTCGAGGAAAGTGATGAAGCCCCGCGACTCGACGGCAAGCTTCGCGAGCTCGTGCGGCGTGAACGCGCGGAAGCCGTCGCCGAGCTCGAACGCCTCGGGGTAGCTGTCCGCCTGTGGGCTGGCGAGCGTGCGCAGCCAGTCCAGCGCGTCGCTGATATCGCCATTCTCGAATCCGGCGGCGGTTAGCTTCTGCGCGAGCGCGTCCTGCTCCGGCCAGCCTTCATTCTGGTAGAAGTTCTCGAACAGGTAGACGAGGATCTCGAACATCGACGTCGAGGCAACCTCTCAGGAGATCCGCTGATATCGCCCGCCGGGCAGGCTCGCAACTAAGCCCTCGAGCTCCAGCTGCAACAGCATCGCCGATACGGTATCGGGCGTCAAGCCGCTGCGCCGGCACAAGGTGTCAACATTGCACGGGTCGTGGCCGAGATGCAGGAGCAGTGCGTGTTCTCTTTCCGCTCGCTTTGGCGCCGGAGTGCCGTCGGTCGCGGCGAAGCCGAACTCTTCGAGCACGTCCTCCGCACTCTCGACGAGCTTCGCACCGTCCTTGATCAGCGCGTGGCATCCCTTGGCAAGCGGCGAGTGGATCGATCCAGGGATTGCGAACACTTCACGCCCCTGCTCGGCAGCGAGCCGCGCCGTGATGAGCGAACCGCTTCCGAGCGCCGCCTCGACCACGAGCACGCCGCGCGCGAGGCCGCTGATGAGGCGATTGCGGCGGGGAAAGTTGCCGGCCGCCGGCGGCGTACCTAGCGGCAGCTCGGACGCGATTGCTCCGCCTGCCGCGATCGCGCGGTACAGCTCGCCATTGCGCTGCGGATACGCGATGTCGACGCCGCAGCCAAGCACCGCGACCGTCGAGCCGGCGCGCTCGAGCGCACCGCGATGCGCCGCGGCGTCGATGCCGAGCGCGAGCCCGCTCACGATCGTGAGACCGACGTCGCTGAACGCGCGCGAGAAGCGCTCCGCGTTGAGAGCACCCTGCGCGGTAGCGTTGCGACTGCCGACGATTGCAAGGGCCCGGCGTGCGAGGAGCGCTGCGTCACCGATTACGTACAGGAGCGGTGGCGGGTCGGGGATCTCGAGGAGTGCTTGCGGATAGCCTGGATCGGCGAGCGTGAGGATCGAGTGGCCGGGCATTTCCGCCCAACGCACTGCGCTCTCGATCCCACCCGCGTGCTGGTCGCTGAAAATCTGTTGCGCGAGCGCTTCGCCGACGCGCGCGGCGAGCGATGTACGCCCCGCGGCAAGCACGTGCGAGGGGAGGCCGAAGTCGGCGAGCACCTTCCTCAGACCCTGACCGCCCAATCCAGGCGCCAGTGTGAGCCGGAGCCATGCTTCGAGCTCGGCGTCCGGCATGCCCGCGCGCGGGCCGCGACTCAGGGCTTGGTGACGACGTCTCCCGGCGAAACCTGCCGCTCGACGTTCAGGGTCAGCGCGTACGAGAGGTTTTCGAACACGCGGAACACCATCAGCAGGCCGTAGCGCTCCTCCGGCAGCGGGAACGCCGGACGCTTAGTCTCACCCATGTAGAATGGGCCAATGCTCTGGTCGTTCACGATGGTGGATGCGCGCGAGATGGCGAGTACGTGGCCGACCTCGAGGCCGTCCTTCGCGCCCTTGTTCAGGCTCACGACCGCGAGGCTGCCCGTTTCGCCGCCGTACAGCGTCTGTGAGCCCGGCGTGTCCTGCTCGGCCTTGCGATAGTAGTCGAACCGCGCGTCGTTGCGGCCGTCGTAGATCGACATGATGCGCGCGCGGATGGATTTCTCCGGCGCGCGCGGCGCGAACGAGAAAATCTGCGGTTGCGGCGCGACGATAAGGCGATCGCCCTCGCTGATCTCCTGTACTGCCGACAAGATCTGCACCGTCGCCGGATCCCCCGGGCGGGTCAGTCGCGCGCTGCCGAGATAGATTGCTTCGAAACCCAGCGCTTCGTTCGTATCCGGGTCGACGAGCGCCCGGCCTTGGCGGTACACCTGCCAGAGCGATTCCTTGCTGTCGCCGACGCCCTTCACGTAGGCGCGCGAGCCGGCGCCGATGTTGTAGCGCCCTTCCTGGGTCGCTACGATCTCCGGCGCACCCTCGAGGCCGTTGCGTTCGATTACCAGCGGGCGGGCGAGGAACGGCTCGATGACTTTGAGCGGGATGGTGGGGATCGCCTCCTTGCCGACCGGCTCCTCGCGGATGCGGACCTGTACGCGCTCGATGGAGAGCTGGCCGGTCGCGCGATCGAACCGCACGATGTTGCCGGGGTAGATCAGGTGCGGATTTCTGATCTGGTCCTTATTCAGCCGCCAGATCTCGGGCCAGCGCCAGGGCTCCTGCAGGAACTTCCCCGAAATCCCCCAGAGCGTGTCGCCGGGCTGCACCACGTACTGGTCCGGCGCATCGGGTTTGATCCCGAGCACATTTCCGCTCTGGCGGGGGTCTGGCTGCTGTGCCCACGCCGCGGAGAGGGCGAACGCGAGAGCGAGAAAAAGCGCCGTGCTAGACTTGAACATAGACACCTCGGTCCGATCTAATGCAAGGCAAGTGTTTGATTTATTAGGCTAGAACGGCCTAGTCTAAGGATTTTGTTTAGATTCTGCATCTAATTATTTCACGCACCAAGCAATTCATGGCAATCCTGGACATACTGCGCTACCCGGATGCGCGGCTGCACAAGGTCGCAAGACCGGTCGAACGGGTCGACGACGAAGTTCGGGCCCTGGTCCGAAACATGGCCGAGACCATGTACGCCGCCCCGGGTATCGGGCTTGCCGCAACCCAGGTCGACGCCCACCAGCGCATCATCGTGATCGACACCTCCGACACCCGTGATGACCTCCTGGTACTCATCAACCCCGAGATCATCTGGGCGAGTGAAGCCGTCCAGGAATGCGAGGAGGGCTGTCTCTCGGTGCCCGGAGTCTACGAGACGGTTACCCGTGCCGAGAAGGTAAGAGTGCGCGCCCTTGATGCCAATGGCATGGCGTTCGAGCGCGACGCCGAGGGGATGCTCGCGGTCTGCATCCAGCACGAGATAGACCACCTCGAGGGCAAGGTCTTCGTCGAATACCTCTCACGCCTCAAGCGATCCCGCATCCGAGCCCGGATGGAGAAGCAGTTCCGCCAGAGCGCTTGAGCGACGGCGCCGGCTCGGGCGGGAGCCGGCGCGCGGCCTCGCCCTGCCTGCCGTAGCCCACCGCCGGGTCCCTGCAGCCTTGTTCCTCGAGCCCTCGCATGCGCATCGTCTTCGCCGGAACCCCGCATTTCGCCGTGCCCGCGCTCGAGGCCCTAGCAGCGGCGGGACACGAGCTGGCGGGTGCGCTGACTCAGCCCGATCGCCCCGCGGGGCGCGGCCTGGCCTCGATCGCGAGTCCGGTCAAGCACGCCGCCGCGGCACGCGGAATTCCGGTGCTCCAACCCGCGACGCTCAAGGATCCGGCTGTGCAAGCCAGTTTGCGAGCGCTCGCACCTCAAGCGCTCGTCGTCGCGGCCTACGGTTTGATCCTGCCGCAGGCGGTGCTCGATATCCCCGCGCTCGATACGCTCAACATCCACGCCTCCCTCCTGCCGCGCTGGCGGGGTGCGGCGCCGATCCAGCGCGCACTTCTCGCCGGCGACCGTGAGACGGGGATCTCGATCATGCGCATGGAAGCCGCGCTCGATACCGGGCCGGTCGTCGCGCGCGAGGCGGTGGCCATCCTGCCGGAGGACACCGCGGGCACGCTCCACGATCGTTTGGCCGCACTCGGCGCACGCCTCGTCGTCGCCGCGGTGGGGGGGCTGGCGCGCGGCGCGCTCGTCGCCATGCCGCAGCCCACGGATGGGGTGACATACGCCGGCAAGATCGAGAAGGAGGAAGCGCGAATCGACTGGACCCGCAGCGCGCGGGTGCTCGAGCGGCAGGTGCGCGCGTTCAACCCGGCACCCGGAGCGACCGCGCGCCTCGGCGGCACTGACGTGAAGATCTGGCGCGCGCGCGAAGCGGACGCGACCGGCATGCCGGGCAGCGTGCTCGCAGCCAACCGCTCCGCCCTTGTCGTCGCCTGCGGCGCCGGCGCGTTGCGGCTGGAGGAGCTGCAGCGCGCCGGCGGCAAGCGCCTCGCGGCGGCCGAGTTCCTGCGCGGCATCTCGCTCGCAGCGGGCGCGCGCTTCGATCTCGTCGCAACAAATCGAAACAGTTGACTCGCGCGGAGCTCGCCCCGATCTAACGGCAATCCTCGTCCTCATCCTCGCGCCGATCGCGGGGATGCTGATTCAGTTCGCAGTCTCGCGCACGCGCGAGTTCGGCGCCGATCGCCGCGGCGCGGAGATCTCCGGCGACCCGCGTGCACTTGCCGATGCGCTGGCGAAGATCGATGCCTACGCGCGCGGGATTCCGCTGCCGGCGGCCGAAGCGCATCCGGCGACCGCCCAGATGATGATCGTGAACCCGCTTTCCGGCGGCGGGCTCAACGGGCTGTTCAGCACGCATCCGGCGACCGCGGAACGGATCGACCGCCTGCTCGCGCTGGCGTAGTCGGTCCAGCTTCGCGGGAGGGCGCGGCACGGCCGATATAATCGGCCGTGCCGCCATTTGCTCCGCCCTCGTCCCCCGTCTCTTCGTCCCCGGGTGCATCCGCGGTGCTCGCGTCGCCCCTGTCGGATACGCTCGCCGACGCGAGCCGCCTCGTCGCGCGGGTGCTCGGTGGGGCGAGCCTGACCGCCGCTCTCGACGAGCGCGCCGGCGGCAGGTCGCGTGCCGCGGTACAAGACCTCGCTTACGCGAGCCTGCGCGACTACGGGATGCCGCAGGCGATTATCGCCGCGCTCGTCCGCAAGCCGATCCCCGATCGCGCCGTCCGCGCGCTCCTCCTATGCGCGCTCCACGAACTGCGGCGCGAGCGGCGCGCCGCGCACACGGTGGTGAACGAAGCGGTGACGGCCTGCGCCCGGCTCGGACACGCGCCGGCGAGCGGGTTCGTGAACGCGGTGCTGCGCAACTACCTGCGCCGGCGCGAGGTGCTCGAGGCCCGTGCGGCGTCCACCGAGCTTGGGCGTTTCGGCTATCCGCAGTGGTGGATCGACGGCGTGCGGCGGAGCCGCCCGGGCGACTGGGAAGCGGTGCTCGCCGCCGGCAACGTCCGCCCGCCGATGACGCTGCGCGTGAACCGCCGGCGGCTCGACGCCGACGCCTATCTTGCACGGCTAGCCGAACAGGGAATCGCGGCGCGGCGCATCGGCGATTGGGGCGTGCGCCTCGGCGCGCCGCGGGGAGTCGACGAGCTTCCCGGGTTTCGCGACGGCGACGTTTCGGTGCAGGACGCCGGTGCGCAGCTCGCCGCGCCGCTCGTGGACGCGCGCGCCGGAATGCGCGTCCTTGACGCATGCGCCGCACCGGGCGGCAAGACCGCGCACCTGGCGGAACTCGCCGACATCGAGCTCTTCGCGATCGACCGGGACGCCGCGCGTGTCCCGCGCATCGAAGCGAATCTCGCCCGGCTACAACTCGCCGCGACGGTTCGCGTCGCCGACGCGGGCGAGCCTGGCCTGTGGTGGGACGGGCGGCCGTTCGACCGCATCCTGCTCGATGCACCGTGCAGCGCATCTGGCGTGGTCCGCAGACATCCCGACATCAAATGGCTGCGACGCGAAAGCGATCTCGCGCAGTTCGCGCGGGAGCAGGCGCGCCTACTGGCGGCCTTGTGGCACGTGCTCGCCCCCGATGGTAAATTGCTCTACGCCACCTGTTCGGTGTTCCGCGAAGAGAACGAGGCGGTGGTCGAAGCTTTCCGCGCCGGCCATCCCAACGCGCGCCGGCTGCCCCTGCCAGGCCTCGGCGCGCGTGGTGGCGACCATCTAGGCGACCATGCTGGCGACCGTCCCGGCGAGCGTATCAGTGCTGGGGAGGTCCCGCCCGACGACGACCACGACGGATTCTTTTATGCGGCGTTCGCTAAGCACTGACGGATGCGCGACGCGCTGAAGGTCGCCGTTGCGATGCTCGCCGCCGCGACGCTCGCCCTCGGGACCTCGGTCGCCCGCGCCGACGAGATCGAGGTCCGCGCGGCAAGCCTCGTGGCGTCCGACGAAGGCGTGGCACTCAACGCCGACTTCGAGCTCGACCTGACTCCGCGGCTGGAGGAGGCGCTCGCGAAGGGCGTGCCGCTTCATTTCCTGATCGAGTTCGAGTGCTACCGGCCGCGGTGGTACTGGTTCGACGAGCGGATCGGCGCCGAGACCCTGAGCCTGCGGCTCTCGTTCCACGCGCTGACCCGCACCTACCGTCTTTCGACGGGAACGCTGCACCGGAGCTATCCCACGCTCGCCGAGGCGCTGCACGCGCTCACGCGCGTGCGCGAATGGCTGGTCCTGCCGCGCGGCACGCTCAAGCCCGACAGCACCTACCACGCCTACGTGCGGATGCGCCTGGACACCGCGCAGCTGCCGAAGCCGTTCCAGGTGAGCGCACTCGCCAACCGCGAGTGGACGCTCGCCTCCTCGTGGAAGCGGTGGGAGGTGAACGGTGCGACGTTCCTGAGCGAGGCCGCGCGATGACCTATCTCCTCGTCGCCAGCGCCGCGCTCGGGGCGATCCTCCTGTTCCTGCTCGCGGCCGCGAGCGCGAACACCTCGATTTTCGCGAGCCACTATCCGCTGCTCCTGATTCTCAACGCGGTGGTCGCCGCGGCGCTGCTCGGGCTGGTCGGCTATCAGCTCGTCACGCTCCGCCGGGCGCTGAAGGGCCGGGTGTTCGGCTCGCGCCTGACCTTCCGGCTGCTGGTGCTGTTCGCCGTGCTGGCGGTGGTGCCGGGAGCGCTCGTCTACACCGTCTCGGTGCAGTTTCTCACCAAGAGCATCGAATCCTGGTTCGACGTGCGGGTGGACACCGCGCTAGAGGGCGCGTTGAGCCTCGGGCGCAGCGCGCTCGACAACATGCTCGGCGATCTCCGCGGCAAGGGGCGCGTGATGGCGCTCGAGCTGTCCGACCTCCCGCCCGGGCAGCACGCAAAGGCGCTCGACCGCATGCGCGAGCAGGCCGGGGTCGACGAGGCGATGATCGTCGCCGGCAGCGGCGCGATCCTCGCGAGCGCGAGCGCGAGCCGCGAGCCGACGCGGCTCCTGCCCGACGCCCCGCCCGCCACGGCGTTGCGTCAGGCGCGAGCATCCCGCGACTATGCCGCCATCGAACCCGTCGGCGAGAAGAGCTTGCGTCTCCGCGTGATCGTCCCGCTGGGGGGAACAACCATCGCGGAGGAGACGCGGCTGCTGCAGCTCGTTCACGCGGTACCGCCCTCGCTCGCCGAAACGGCTGAGACGGTGCAGTCGGTCTATCGCGACTACCGCGAGCTGTCGTTGCTGCGCGCCGGGCTGAAGCGCATCTACCTGCTGACGCTGACGCTCACCCTGCTCCTCGCCCTGTTCTCGGCCATCGCGCTCGCGTTCATCCTCAGCCGCCGGCTGTCCGAGCCGCTCGCCGAGCTGGCCGAGTCCACGCTCGCGGTGGCGCGCGGGGATTTCTCGCGCCGGCCCAAGGTCACCAGCCGCGACGAGATCGGCGTCCTCACCCGATCGTTCAACAGCATGATCGGGCAGCTCGACGACGCGCGCGGCGCCGCCGAGGCGAACCGCGCGCAGCTCGAGAACGCCAAGGCCTACCTCGAGAGCATTCTCGCCAACCTATCCGCCGGCGTGCTCACGTTCGATGCTGCGTTCCGGCTGCAGGTCGCGAACACGGGCGCGGCGGCGATCCTGGACGAGAACCCCGCCGCCTGCGCCGGCGGACCGCTCGCCGGCTCGCCGGCGCTCGACACCCTCGCGCAGGCGATCCGCGACGGCTTTGCCGAGGGACCGGCCGACGCGCCGTGGCAGCGACAGCTCGATCTCCCCGCGCGCGGGCTCACGCTGCTGCTGCGCGGCTCGCGCCTGCCCGGGGGCGTGGGCTACGTCGTCGTCTTCGACGACGTGAGCCAGCTCATCGCCGCGCAGCGCGCGACCGCGTGGGGGGAAGTCGCGCGGCGCCTCGCGCACGAGATCAAGAATCCGCTCACACCGATCCAGCTCTCCGCCGAGCGGATGCAGGCGAAGCTCGCCGACCGGCTCGCGCCCGCGGAGCGCGAGACGCTCGCGCGCGCGACCGAGACCATCATCAACCAGGTCGCGGCGATGAAGGCGATGGTCGACGACTTCCGCGAGTACGCCCGCATGCCCGCGCCCAGCCTCGCCGCGCTCGACTTGAACAAGCTCGTCGGCGAAGTCCTGGCGCTGTACGACCACGGCCAGGCGAAGATCGCGCCGCGGCTCGATCCGGCTCTCCCGCCGGTGCGCGGCGACCCGACCCAGTTGCGACAGGTGATCCACAACCTGCTGCAGAACGCCGAGGACGCGCTCGCGGGCCACTCCGATCCGCGCATCGAGGTGCGCACCGAGCGTACCGGCGATCGGGTGCGGCTCGCCATCGCCGACAACGGCGGCGGATTCGCCGAATCGATCATGAAACGGGCGTTCGAACCCTACGTGACCACGAAACCCAAGGGGACCGGGCTTGGCCTCGCGATCGTGAAGAAGATCATCGACGAGCATCACGGCACGGTGAGCCTCGAGAACCGCACCGGTGGCAGCGGGCGCGGCGGCGCTGCGGTCACCATCGCGCTGCCGCTAGCCGCCTGAACCCTGCTGAAGAAGAGCACATGCCTAACATCCTAGTAGTCGACGACGAAATCGGCATCCGCGAGCTCCTGTCGGAGATCCTCGCCGACGAAGGCCACACGGTGCGGCTCGCGGAGAACGCGACCGCGGCGCGCGAAGCGCGGGTGCGCGAGCGGCCCGACCTGGTGCTGCTGGACATCTGGATGCCCGACACCGACGGCATCTCGCTTCTCAAGGAGTGGGCCGCGGGCGGCCAGCTCACCATGCCGGTGGTGATGATGTCGGGCCATGCGACCATCGACACCGCGGTCGAGGCCACGCGTATCGGCGCGCTCGATTTCCTCGAGAAGCCGATCGCGATGCAGAAACTGATCGCCACGGTCAAGCGCGCGCTGCGCGCCGGCGAGGCGCCGGCGCCGGTCGGGCTCGCCCTCGGCAACCTTGGCCGCTCAGCGGTGATCGCCGATCTCCGCAAGCGTCTGGCCCAGCTCGCCCAGGCCGCCGCGCCGCTGCTCTTGCGCGGCGAGCCGGGCGTGATGCCGGAGCTCTTCGCCCGCGCGCTCCAGCATCCCGGCACGCCCTGGGTCGGCGGCGGTGCGGGGCTCGCCGACGGGGCGCAGGAGCTGCTCGAGCAGGCCGCGGGCGGGATCCTGTTCGTCGACGAGCTCGCAAGCCTCTCCCGCGCGCAGCAGAAAGGACTCGTGTTCATCGCCGCCCGCGCCGAGCGGCAGAAGGTGCGGCTCGTCACGTTCTCGGCGGAAGAGCCGCGGCGGCTCGCCGAGGAGCGCGGGTTCGATCCGCAGCTCCTCGCGCAGCTCTCGCAGGTCGTGCTCGCGCTCCCCGCGCTGCGCCAGTACGCCGAGGACGTGCCGGAGATCGCCGCGATGCTGCTCGCGCAGCTGGTCGAGGCGCGCTTCTGCCCGGCGCGCGAATTCTCCACGGCCGCGCTCAACACGCTGCGCAACTTCGGCTGGCCGCGCAACCTCGAGGAGCTGCAGCAGGTGGTGCGCAGCGCCGCGCTGACCGCGCTCGAGGACGAGATCGGCGCCGACGACGTGCAGCGCGCGCTGCCGCCTCCCGAAAGCGAGCCCACTTTTGCCGGTCTGCCGCTCGATCTGCCGCTGCGCGAAGCGCGGGAGGCGTTCGAGCGCGCCTACTTCGAGCACCACCTCGCGCGGGAGGGCTCGATCAGCCGGCTCGCCGAGAAGAGCGGGCTCGAGCGCACGCACCTCTACCGGAAGCTGAAGCAGCTCGGGCTGGGGCCGGCGAAGAAGGACGACTGACGCCGGCGCGACCGCTCCGGGCCATTGGGCATACAATCCGCGCCCTCGACTGGGAGCGAAGCCTTGAAGATCGTCATCCTCGGCGCAGGCCAGGTCGGCTCGACGCTCGCCGAGAGCCTCGTTTCCGAGCAGAACGACATCACGCTCGTCGACCACAAGCCCGAGCCGCTCAGGGACTTGCAGGACAAGCTCGATCTGCGGACGGTGGTAGGCAGCGCCGCGCATCCGTCGACGCTCGTCGACGCCGGGATCGAGGACGCGGACATGGTGATCGCGGTCACGCAATCCGACGAGACCAACCTCGTCGCGTGCAAAGTGGCGGCCAACCTCTTCAATACGCCGACCCGGATCGCGCGCGTCCGATCCCGCTCGATCCTCGAGCGGCCGGAATTGCTCGGCGACGAGGGCTTCGCGGTCGACTACGCGATCAGTCCTGAAGACATCGTTACCGAGTACATCACACGGCTGATCGAGTTTCCCGAGGCGCTGCAGGTCCTGCGCTTCGCCGGCGGTCGGGTCACGATGGTCGCGGTGCGCGCCGTCGAGGGCGGGCCGCTGGTGGGTCACCCACTCAAGGACCTGCGCCAACACTTGTCATCGGTCGATGCCCGGGTCACCGCGATCTTCCGCGGCGACCAGGCGATCATCCCCGACGGCGACACGGTAGTGCGCGCCGGCGACGAGGTGTTCTGCATCGCCGATAGCCGGCATATCCGGCAGGTGATGCGCGAGCTGCGAAAGATGGACAAGCCGGTGAAGCGCCTGATGATCGCCGGCGGCGGCAACATCGGCCTGCGCCTCGCACGCTCGCTCGAAGGCGACTACCAGGTCAAGATCATCGAGTACTCCAAGGTGCGGGCGGAGCTGATCGCGAGCCAGCTCTCTTCGGCGCTCGTGCTCCACGGCGATGCGACCGACGAGGAGCTGCTCGAGAACGAGAACATCGGCGAGATGGACCTCTTCCTCTCGCTCACCAACGACGACGAGAACAACATCATGTCGGCGCTCCTCGCCAAGCGCCTCGGTGCGCGGCGGGTCGTGGCGCTCATCAACCGCCGCTCGTACGCCGAGCTGATGCAGGGCGGACAGATCGACATCGCCATCTCGCCGGCGCAGGCGACCATCGGCAAGCTCTTGCAGCACATCCGGCGCGGCGACGTCGTGGCGGTGCACTCCCTGCGTCGCGGCGCGGCCGAGGCCCTCGAGCTCGTCGCGCACGGCGACGAGAAGACCTGCAAGGTGATCGGGAAGAAGGTCGAGGAGATCCAGCTCCCGCGCGGGGCGGCGATCGGCGCGATCGTGCGCCGGCTTCCGAATGGTGACGCGCGAGCGGGGCGCGGACGATGCGGCGGCGAGCCGGCGACGCCGAGGTGATGATGGCGCACCACGACACCGTCATCTGCAGCGATGACCACGTCATCATGTTCGTCGCCAACAAGCGCATGATCCCCAAGGTCGAGAAGCTGTTCCAGGTGGGTTTCGGCTTCCTGTAGCAGCCATGGCCCTGGCCGCCCGGACCCCGGCCGCTGCGCTCGTGCGCTACGCGCCGCTCGCGCAGACGCTCGGGCTGATGCTCTTCCTCTTCGGGCTGTCGATCCTCTTCCCGCTCGCGCTCTCGCATTTCCTCGCCGACGGCGCCGAAGCCGCCTACGACGAGGCGCTCGTGTTCACGGCCGGGTGCGGTGCGCTGCTGTGGCTCGTCGCACGCCGGCACGAGGGCGAGCTGCAGATCCGCGACGGCTTCCTGCTGGTCGCGCTGACGTGGACGCTGCTGCCCGCGTTCGCGACGCTACCCCTCATGCTCTACCTGCCGGAGCTGTCGTTCACCGACGCGTACTTCGAAACGGTCTCCGGGCTCACCGCCTCGGGCGCGACCGTGCTCGACGGGCTGGACAAGCTGCCGCCGTCGATCAATCTCTGGCGCACCCAGCTCGTCTGGATGGGCGGGATGGGCGTGGTGGTGCTCGCGGTCGCGATCCTGCCGCTCCTCGGCGTCGGCGGCGCGCAGGTCTTCAAGGCCGAGACGCCCGGGCCGATGAAGGACACCAAGCTCACCCCGCGGATCACTGAGACGGCGAAAGGGCTCTGGGCGGTCTACTTCGCCTTCACGATCGCCTGCATCGCCGCGTTCAAGGTCGCCGGGATGACCTGGCTCGACGCGGTCATCCATGCCTTCTCGACCATGGGGCTGGGCGGGTTCTCCTCGCACGACGCGAGCTTCGGCTTCTGGGACTCGCCGGCGATCGAGGCGGTGGCGATCGCGTTCATGCTGATCGCGAGCGTCAACTTCGCCACGCATTTCCTCGCTTGGCGCCAGCGGAGCGGACGGCCGTACGCGCGCGACCCCGAGGCCGGCATGGTGATGGTCACGATGCTCGGCGCCGCGGTGCTCGTCGCGGTCTACCTCTGGCTCACCGACTACTACGCGAGCTTCCCGACCGCGCTGCGGTTCGCCGCATTCAACGTGATCTCGGTCGCGAGCACGACCGGATTCGCTAACACCGACTACAACGCGTGGCCGATCTTCGCGCCGCTCGTGATGCTGTATCTCTGCTGCTTCGCGACCTCGTCGGGCTCGACCGGCGGCGGGATGAAGATGATCCGCGCGCTCGTGCTGCTGAAAGCCTCGATTCGCGAGTTCACCCGCATCCTCCACCCGCGCGCCGAGCTGCCGCTCAAGGTCGGCGGTCAGAGGGTCGAGAACAACCTGGTCTTCGCCGTGCTCGCGTTCATGCTCGTCTACGGGCTGATCATCGTCGGGATGTCGCTGCGTGATGACCGCGAGCGGGCTCGACTTCATCAGCGCGTTCTCGGCGGTGGTCGCCTGCATCAACAACATGGGCCCGGGGCTCAACAAGGTCGGGCCGGCGACGACCTACGCGGTGCTCACCGATTTCCAGATCTGGATCTGCATCGCGGCGATGCTGCTGGGACGCCTGGAGCTGTTTACGCTGCTTGTCGTCTTCACGCCCGGCTTCTGGCGCAAGTAGCGCGGCTCACCGCGCGAGCTTGAACGACCCAGGGAACAGCGCGCGGTCCACTTCGCCGGCGCGCTCCGCGCGGCCGATCAACACCACCTGGTAGAAGCGGTTGCCGTCGACCAGCACGCGCGCCGCGAGCCGCATGGGGTTGCCGCGTGCCGAACCCTCCGCCTCGAACTCGACGCCCGGTGGGCCCTCGAGCGCACGCTCCGCGGTCACTCTTCCGTCGATGTTGCGCAGCAATGCCGCGCGCCCCTCGGCGACGGTGCGTGCCGGGTCGGCCCCGACGGGGAGATCGGCGTAGCCCACGCCGAAGGCCATCTCGCCGGCCTGGGCCGAGTCCATGTGCATCGTCGTCTTCCCGCCGGCGAGCGTGATCTCCCGCGCCTCGTGCGCGGGCCGCCCGGGCAGCATCACCTTGAACCCGCCGTCGGCGGAGGCGAACTCGCGCCAGTCGAGCTCGGGGAAGCACGCTGCAAGCGCGAGCGCGGCGACCAGCGCCAGCCTATTCCGCCACGACTGCATCGCCGACCCGGATCTTGCCGCCCGCAACGATGCGGGCCGTGATGCCCCCGTGTCCCCGCAACGCGTTGTAGCCGCCGGGCCCGAGCGCCTCCTCCATGCGCGAGCACGGCTCGCACGGGCCAGTCGCTTCCAGCAGCGCGCCGCCCGCGCGGAACCGCCGTCCTTTGAGCGCGAACAGGTTGAGCCCGGAGACCAGAATGTTCCGGCGCAGGCGTGCCGCACCCCAGCCCGCGTCTGAAACGAGGCGCGAGGCGAACCGCAGCGCGGGGTCTCCCGCGTTACACCCGAGAAATGCCGCCACCGCATCGAGATGCTCGGCCTGGATCAGCGTGACCTGGCGCTTGCCGTCGTGCGCGTAGTGGTCGCCCTCGAGTCCTCGGCCGGCGACCGCCTCGACCGCATCGACTTCAAGGACCGGCATGCGGCGTGCCGGTCGCACGCCGATCCACGCCACGCGGCCGGTTTGCGGGAGCGTCGCGAAGAGCTCGCCGAGTGAGCCCCCGATTGAACTCCCGAGTGAGCCCCCGGGCGTTCTCACTTCGCGGCGATGCAGGCGATCTCGACCAGCATTCGCGGATCGGCGAGCTTCGCCTCCACTGTCGCACGCGCCGGAAGGTTGTTCGGGTCGATCCAGGCCTTCCACACCGCGTTCATCCCTTCGCGGTTGCGGATGTCGGTCACCCAGACGCTCGCGGACAGGATCTTCGACTTGCTCGAGCCCGCCTTGGCGAGCGTCGCGTCGATCGCGGCGAGCACCTGCTTCGTCTGGCCACCGATATCCTGGGTCAGGTCGTCGGCGACGGTGCCGGCGACGAAGACGAGGCCGCCGTGCTCGACGGCGTCGGCGAGGATGCCGCCGTGCGGGTTGTGCCGGGTGGTGCTCATGCGGGAATCTCCTTGGTTGTCCGAGGTGGCGCAGAAGCCGGTCGGGATTCTACGCGGGCGCCCCGGAGCGTCCGAGGCGCTGCGGATTTTCATGCTTTTTCCTCATTTCGCGCCGATTCGCTGGAGAATCGCCGGCCACCATGATGGCCATTGTCCCGGATTGCGCCTGCACTTCCCGATGAACCGCCCTACCGAAGCTTCATTGCAGCCCGACGCTGCCGCACCCGCCCGCCGGCGATGGCGCTCGCGGCCGTGGGTCTGGCTCGTGCTCCTCGCCGCGTTGGGCACCGGCGGGTACTTCGCCTATCAGCGCTACGCGCCGGCGCCCCCAGCCGAAACACCGCCTGGATCCGGGCGGCCGGGCGCTGCGGGTGATGCGCGGCAGCCGACGCCGGTCGTGGCCGCACCGGTACGCACCGGCGACATCGACGTCTATCTCAACGGGCTCGGCACCGCGGCACCGTTGCGCACGGTCGCGGTGAAGAGCCGGGTCACCGGACAGCTCGTGCGAGTGCTGTTCGAGGAAGGGCAGCTCGTGACCGAAGGACAGCTCCTGGCCGAGATCGATCCGCGGGCGTTCCAGGTGCAGCTTGCGCAAGCCGAGGGGCAGATGGCGCGCGACCGCGCGCTGCTCGAAAACGCCCGGCTCGACCTCGCGCGCTACCAGACGCTCTTCCAACAGGATTCGATCGCCAAGCAGCAGGTCGACACGCAGGCCGCGCTCGTGCGCCAGTACGAGGCGACGGTCAAGGTCGACCAGAGCGCGATCGACAGCGCGCGCCTCCAACTCGTCTATTCGCGCATCACCGCACCGATCACCGGCCGCGTCGGTCTGCGGCAGATCGACCCGGGCAACATCGTGACCGGCACCGAGCCGAACGGGCTGGTCGTGATCGCGCAGTTGCAGCCGATCACGGTCGTGTTCAGCATCCCGCAGGACAACATTCCGGCGGTGATGAAGCGGATGCAATCGCAGGACCAAGGGCTCAAAGCCCAACCGTCGAAGGACCCGGTGCGGCAGGACAAAGTGCCGGGGAGTGGGGGGCTGGGCGACAAGCCCCCGGTCGAGGCGTGGGATCGCGAGCTGAAGACGCGGCTCGCGACCGGTGTTCTCGCCTCGGTCGACAACGTCGTCGATCCGACCACCGGCACGGTCAAGCTGCGCGCGCAGTTCCCGAATACCGACAACGCCCTCTTCCCGAATCAGTTCGTCAACGTCCGGCTCAAGCTCGATACGCTGCGCGACGCGATCGTCATACCGGCCGCGGCCATCCAACGCGGCGCGCAAGGGATGTTCGTGTACGTCGTCAAGGGCGGCCAGACCGCGACCGTGCGTCCGGTGAAGCTCGGCACGGTGGACGGACAGCGGATCGCGGTGACCGAGGGGCTCGCGCCGGGCGAGATCGTGGTGATCGACGGCATGGATCGCCTGCGAGAGGGCGCGCCCGTGGAGCTCGCGGAGCGACCCGAGTTCAAGCCGCCGGCCGATGGCGGCGCCCGTGGCGGCAAGGGGATGCGACGCAAGCCCGCGGCAGGTGACGGCGCCGGACCGCCGGCGGCGCCGGCGAAGTGAACGCATGAACCCGTCGCGGCCGTTCATCCTGCGCCCGGTGGCGACCGCGCTGCTGATGGTCGCCCTGCTGCTGTCGGGCTTCGTCGCGTACCGCCAGCTCCCCGTTTCGGCGCTGCCGCAGGTCGACTACCCGACGATCCAGGTCTTCACCTTCTACCCGGGTGCGAGCCCGGAGGTGATGGCGTCTTCGGTCACCGCGCCGCTCGAGCGTCAGTTCGGACAGATGCCGGGCCTGAAAGAGCTGTCGTCGTCGAGCTCCGGCGGGGCGTCGGTGATAACGCTGCAGTTCGACCTCGCCGTGCCGCTGGACGTCGCCGAGCAGGGCGTGCAAGCGGCGATCAACGCCGCGTCAAACCTGATCCCGCAGGACCTGCCCGCGCCGCCGGTGTACAGCAAGGTCAACCCGGCCGATGCGCCGATCCTTACGCTCGGCCTCGCCTCGAAGACGCTGCCGCTTCCGGAGATCCAGAACCTCGCCGACACCCGCCTCGCGCAGAAACTGTCGCAGATCGCGGGCGTGGGCCTGGTCACGATCTCGGGCGGCCAGCGACCGGCGGTGCGAGTGCAGGCGAACCCGAAAGCGCTCGCTGCCAACGGTCTCGGCCTCGAGGACGTGCGCACCGCAATCGCAGCCGCGAGCGTGAAGAAGGCGAAGGGCAGCTTCGACGGCCCGAGCCGCGCGTACACCATCGATGCGAACGATCAGCTCCGCTCGGCCGCGGAATACCGCGCAATCGTCGTGGCTTATCGCAACGGCGCCCCGCTCTATCTCTCCGACGTGGCCGACGTCGTCGAGGACGCGGAGAACATCCGCCTCGCAGCGTGGATGAACGACGTCCCGGCGGTCGTCCTCAATATCCAGCGCCAGCCAGGGGCGAACGTCATCGACGTGGTCGACCGGATCAAGCGCCAGCTCCCGCAGCTGCAAGCGTCGCTGCCCGCGGCGGTCGACGTCGCGGTGCTCACCGATCGCACGGTGACCATCCGCGCCTCGGTGCGCGACGTGATGGTCGAGCTGATGATCGCCATCGCGCTCGTCGTGATGGTCATCTTTCTCTTCTTGCGGAGCGTTGCGGCCACGCTCATCCCGAGCGTCGCGGTGCCGCTCTCGCTCGTCGGTACCTTCGGGTTCATGTACCTCGCCGGCTTCTCGATCAACAACCTGACGCTGATGGCGCTCGTGGTCGCCACCGGCTTCGTCGTCGACGACGCGATCGTGGTGATCGAGAACATCGCCCGCTACATCGAGCGGGGCGAATCGCCGCTGGAAGCGGCCCTCAAGGGCTCGCGGCAGATCGCCTTCACCATCGTCTCGCTCACGTTCTCGCTGATCGCGGTGCTGATCCCGCTGCTCTTCATGGGCGAGGTCGTGGGGCGCCTCTTCCGCGAGTTCGCGGTGACGCTCGCGGTGGCGATTCTGATCTCGGCGGCGGTGTCGCTCTCGCTCACCCCGATGATGTGCGCGAAATTCCTGCGCCACCGGCCGGAGCACGAGCAGGGCCGCTTCTACCGCGTGACCGGGCGGGCGTTCGAGGCTGCGATCGCGCGCTACGGCCGGGCGCTCGCATGGGTGCTGGACCGGCAGGGCGCGACGCTCATCGTCGCAGTTGCGATGCTCGCCCTCACGGCGATCCTCTACCTCGCGGTGCCGAAGGGCTTCTTCCCGGTGCAGGACACCGGCGTGATCCAGGGCGTCTCCGAGGCGCCGCCCAGCGTCTCGTTCGCCGCAATGGCGGAACGACAGCAGGCCATCGGCCGCGTCATCCTCAAGGATCCTGCGGTCGAGAGCCTCTCGTCGTTCATCGGCGTGGACGGAACGAACGCGACCATGAACAGCGGGCGGATGTTGATCAACCTCAAGCCGCTCGCGGTGCGCAAGACGCACGCCTCCGAGGTCATCCGCCGGCTGCAGCGCGAGCTCGCGGAGGTTCCGGGGATCACGCTGTACATGCAGCCGGTGCAGGACCTGACGATCGAGGATCGCGTCAGCCGCACCCAGTTCCAGTTCTCACTCGAGGCCGCGGACGGGAAGCTCCTGAGCGAGTGGGTGCCGCGGCTGGTCGAGCGCCTCCAGGGGTTGCCGCAGCTCACCGACGTGGCGAGCGACCTGCAGGACCAGGGCCTCCAGGCGTACGTCGACATCGACCGTGACAGCGCCGGGCGACTCGGCATCACGCCGGCGGCGATCGACACCGCGCTCTACAACGCCTTCGGGCAGCGGCAGATCTCGACCATCTTCACTCAAGCGAGCCAGTACCGGGTCGTGCTCGAGGTGAAGCCCGAGTTCCGTGCCGGACCGGAGGCGCTGAAGGAGATCTACGTCGCCTCGTCGACAGGAGCGCAGGTGCCGCTCTCGGCCATCACGCGCATCAGCATCGGCACCGCACCGCTCGCGATCAACCACATCGGGCAGTTCCCCGCGGCGACGATCTCGTTCAACCTCGCCCGGGACGCCGCCCTCGGCGAGGCCGTCGATGCCATCCAGGCGGTCGAACGCGAGATCGGCCTGCCAGCGAGCGTGCAGACCCGGTTTCAGGGGGCAGCCGCCTCGTTCCGCGACTCGCTCGCGGGCACGCTGCTGCTGGTGCTGGCCGCGGTGGTCACGATGTACATCGTGCTCGGGGTGCTCTACGAGAGCTACATTCACCCGGTCACGATCCTCTCGACCCTGCCGTCGGCCGCGGTCGGCGCGCTGGCGGCGCTGCTGGTAGCCCACACCGATCTCGGGATCATTGCCGTGATCGGGATCATTCTCCTGATCGGGATCGTGAAGAAGAACGCGATCATGATGATCGACTTCGCGCTGGATGCCGAGCGGAACGACGGCAAGTCGCCGCGCGACGCGATCTTCCAGGCCTGTTTGCTCCGCTTCCGGCCGATCCTGATGACCACTTTCGCGGCGCTCTTCGCGGCGTTGCCCCTCATGCTCGGCGGCGGGGTCGGCTCGGAGCTGCGCTACCCGCTCGGGCTGACCATGGTCGGCGGGCTCATCGTGAGCCAGGTGCTCACGCTCTTCACCACCCCGGTGATCTACCTCGCATTCGACCGGCTTGCGCGGCCCGCCCGCGAGCGGCGGGGCGACGCGGCGCCGGGGGCGGCGCGGCCGTGAGTATCGCGGGGACGTTCATCGCGCGGCCGGTCGCGACGACGCTGCTCGCGATCGGGCTCGTGCTCGCCGGCGCGGTGGCGTACACGCAGCTGCCGGCCGCGCCGCTGCCGCAGGTCGACTACCCGACGATCGCGGTGTCGGCGAGCCTGCCGGGGGCGAGCCCCGAGACGATGGCGGCGACGGTCGCCACGCCGCTGGAGCGCCAGCTCGGACGGATCGCGGGCGTGACCGAGATCACGTCGTCCTCGTCGCTCGGGTCGACGCGCGTCGTGCTCCAGTTCGACCTCAGCCGCGACATCAACGACGCGGCGATCGAGGTGCAGGCGGCGATCAACGCCGCGCGCAGCCAGCTCCCGTCCGGGATGCCGAACAACCCGACCTATCGCAAAGTGAACCCGGCGGACTCGGCGATCATGGTGCTCACGCTCACCTCCGACACCCTCACGCAGGGTCAGCTCTACGACGCGGCCTCCACCGTCCTCGCGCAGAAGCTCTCGCAGTTGCGCGGCATCGGCCAGGTGACGGTCGGCGGCAGCGCGCTCCCCGCCGTGCGCGTCGAGGTGAACCCGAGGGCGCTCGGCGGGTACGGCATCGGCCTATCGGAGGTGCGCACCGCCCTGGCGGCCGCGAACGCCAACCGCCCAAAGGGCCTGGTGGAGGACGGCGCGCAGCAGTGGTGGATCTACGCCAACGACCAGGCGCGCACCGCGGCCGAATACCTCCCGCTCGTCGTCGCCTATCGCAACGGGGCGGCGGTGCGGCTCGCCGACGTCGCCGAAGTTCTCGATTCGGTGCAGGACGTGCGCAATTCCGGCTCGCGCGACGGCCGGCCCGCGGTGCTGCTCTCGCTGTACCGGGAGCCGGGCGCGAACATCCTCGAGACCGTGCAGCGCGTGCGGGACCTGATGCCGTGGATGAGCGCTTCCATACCCGCGGCAATCGATCTCGGCGTGGCGATGGAGCGCACCTCCACCATCCGCGCTTCGCTCGCGGAGGTCCAGAAGACGCTTGCCATCGCGGTCGGGCTCGTGATCCTGGTCGTGTTCCTGTTCCTGCGGCGGGTGCGGGCGACGCTCATCCCGGCGGTCGCGGTGCCGGTGTCGATCGTCGCCACCTTCGGCTTCATGTATCTCGCCGGCTACAGCCTCAACAATCTGTCGCTGATGGCGCTGATCGTCGCTACCGGGTTCGTCGTCGACGACGCCATCGTGGTGCTCGAAAACGCGATGCGGCACATCGAGGGCGGCATGACGCCGATGGCAGCCGCACTCGCGAGCGCGCGCGAGGTGAGCTTCACCGTGGTTTCGATGAGCCTGTCGCTGGTGGCGGTGTTCATCCCGGTCCTCTTCATGGGCGAGATCGTCGGCCGGTTCTTCCGCGAGTTTGCGGTCACGCTCTCGGTGGCGATCCTGGTGTCGCTGGTAGTGTCGCTGACCTTGACGCCGATGATGTGCGCGCGGCTCCTCGCGCCGGCGCCGCCGGGCGGACACGGCCGCTGGTACGCTGCGAGCGAGCGCGTCTTCGCCGCGGTGCGGGACGGTTACGTTCGCTCGCTCGCGTGGGCGCTGCGTCACTCGCCACTCATGATCCTCGCGATGGCGGCGGCGGTGGGCCTGAACGTCTATCTTTACATCCAGATTCCCAAGGGCTTCTTCCCGCAGCAGGACACCGGCCGGCTCATCGGCTGGATCCGCACCGACCAGACGGCCTCGTTCCGGTCGACGCAGGAAAAGATGACGCGGCTGGAGGCGATCGTCCGCGCGGATCCGGCTGTGACCACGGTGACCGCGGTGACCGGCGGCGGGGCGCGCAACTCCGGGTTCATGTACGTCTCGCTGAAGCCGCTCGCGGAGCGGCGGGCCTCCGCCGGGCAGATCGTCGAGAGGCTGCGGCCGGAGATCGCGCGCGTCGCGGGGGCGAGCCTGTTCCTCACCCCGGTGCAGGACGTGCGCATCGGCGGCCGTCAGGGCAGCGGCTCGTACCAGTACACGCTCTACAGCGACGATCTCGAGGCGCTGCGCACCTGGACGACCCGGTTGCAGTTCGCCCTGCAGAGCATGCCCCAGCTCGCCGACGTGAGCAGCGATCAGGAAACGCGCGGGTTGCAGACGACGGTCGTCATCGACCGCCCTACGGCGGCGCGGATGGGGCTGAGCCCAGACCTGATCGACACCGCTCTCGGCAACGCCTTCAGCCAGGCCGTCGTCTCGACGATCTACACCGAGCGCAATCAGTACCGGGTCGTGATGGAGGTGGATCCGCGCTATGCGGAAGGGCCGGAGGCGCTGAAGGATCTCTACCTCCGCGCGCCTACCGGACAGCAGGTGCCGCTGTCGACGGTGGCGCGCTACGAATTCACCAACACGCCGCTGTCGGTGAATCACCAGGGCCAGTTCGCGGCGTCAACGATCTCGTTCAGCCTGCCCGAGGGCGTCGCGCTCTCGCAGGCCGCGGCCGCGATCGACGACACGATGGCGCGCATCGGCGTGCCGACGTCGATCTACGGGGGTTTCCAGGGCACCGCGCGCGGCTTTCAGACCACCCTCGCGCGCCAGCCTTGGCTGATCCTCGCCGCGATCGTCGCGATGTACCTCGTGCTGGGCATGCTCTACGAGAGCTTTGTCCACCCGATCACGATCCTATCCACTCTGCCGTCGGCCGGCCTCGGCGCGCTGCTCGCGCTGCTCGCGTTCGGCGCCGAGTTCAGCGTCATCGCGCTGATCGCGGTGTTCCTGCTGATCGGCCTGGTGAAGAAGAACGCGATCATGATGGTCGACTTCGCGCTCGACGCGGAACGCCGCCGCGGCCTGCGCCCCGAGCAGGCGATCCTCGAGGCCTGCAGCCTGCGCTTCCGGCCGATCATGATGACGACGATGGCGGCGCTCCTCGGCGCGCTGCCGCTCGCCCTCGGCGCCGGCGACGGCGCGGAGCTGCGCAAGCCGCTCGGCATCGCGATCGTCGGCGGGTTGATCCTGAGCCAGCTGCTGACGCTGTACACGACGCCGGTCGTCTATCTCTATCTCGACCGTTTCCGCCTCTGGTGCCAGCGCCGGCTGCGACGGGGCGGTCGAGCGCTTGCCATGGAGCCGCGATGACCGTGCGCACGATCCTCTTGCTTCCCGCGGCGGCGTTCGTTGCCGGCTGCATGGTCGGTCCCGACTACCTCCGCCCGAGCGCCCCGACGCCGGCCGCGTACAAGGAGATGGAAGGCTGGAAGCGCGCCGAGCCGCGCGACGCGCTCGCCCGCGGCAAGTGGTGGGAGATGTTCGGCGATCGCGAGCTCGACGCGCTCGCCGCGCGCGTCGAGGTCTCGAACCAGAACATCCAGCTCGCCGCCGCGCAGTTCCGCGTGGCGCAGGCGCTCACCGAGCAGGCCCGGGCGGGCTTGTTCCCCACCGTCTCGGCGGGCACCTCGGTGATCCGCAGCAAATCGCCCTCGCTCTCCAATCAACCGAACTTCGCCAACGGCGCGGTGGACAACTTCAACCTCAATCTGACCGCGAGCTGGGAGATCGACTTGTGGGGGCGCGTGCGCCGGTCGATCGAGGCGGGCGAGGCCAACTGGCAGGCGAGTGCGGCCGACCTCGAGTCGGTGCAGCTGTCCGCGCAGGCGGCGGTCGCGCAGAACTATCTGGCGTTGCGCATCGTCGACGTCCAGCGACGGGTCCTGGAGGACACGGTGGCCGCGTACCAGCGCACGCTGGAGCTCACGCGGAACCGCTATGCCGCGGGCGTCGCGGCCAGGGTCGACGTCGTTCAGGCCGAGGTGCAGCTCAAGAGCGCGCAGGCGCAGCTCGTCGACATCGGCGTCGACCGCGCGCTGCTCGAGCACGCGATCGCGTCGCTCATCGGCGAGCCGGCGTCGACCTTCTCGATCCCGCGCGCGCCGCTCACCGCCGTCCTGCCGACGATCCCCGTCGGTGTGCCTTCGGAGCTGCTCGAGCGCCGGCCCGATATCGCGGCGGCCGAGCGGAGCGTCGCCGCGGCGAACGCGCAGATCGGCGTCGCGCAGGCGGCGTTTTACCCCACGCTGACGCTCTCCGGCGCCGGAGGCTTTCGCAGCACGAGCTTCGCGGACTGGCTGACGACGCCAAGCCGCTTCTGGTCGCTCGGTGCGTCGCTCGCCCAGATCGTATTCGACGGCGGCCTGAGACGGGCCGTCTCCGACCAGGCGATCGCAGCCTACGACGGCCAGGTCGCGGCCTACCGGCAGACGGTGCTCACCGGGTTCCAGGACGTCGAAGACAACCTCGCGAGCTTGCGCATCCTCGAGGAGGAAGCGCGGTACCAGGACGAAGCCGCGGAGGGCGCGCGGC
The DNA here is from genome assembly GCA_963754305.1 of uncultured beta proteobacterium. Classification (GTDB taxonomy): domain Bacteria; phylum Pseudomonadota; class Gammaproteobacteria; order Burkholderiales; family SG8-39; genus DATEDA01. The sequence continues at coordinate 133,402 of CAVWFR010000051.1, forward strand.
TGTCGGTCGAGCTCACCGAGAACCAATACAAGGCCGGGATCGTGAGCTTTCTGAACGTCATCGCCGCGCAGACCATCGCGCTCAACAACGAGCGGACGGCGGTGAACATCCAGGGCCGGCGCCTCGTTGCGAGCGTACTGCTGGTGAAAGCGTTGGGGGGCGGATGGAACGCGGACGCGCTCGAGAAGGTGCGGCTCTCGAGCGGCGCGCGCGCGGCCGAGTAAAGGCCACGGAGTGGCGTCAAGACTCGTTCCGCGTCAGGTCTCAGGGAGCAGGAGTGCGCTTGCCCCCTCGTCGCGTCAAGAGGCGTTCCCGCGTCAGGTGTCGTACGCCAGCGCCGGCGCGAGCCAGCGCTCGGTCTTCGCCAGATCGGACTGCTTGCGCCGCGCATAGTCTTCCGCCTGGTCGCGATCGATCTTGCCCACGGCGAAGTACTGGGCATCGGGGTGCGCGAAGTAGAACCCGCTCACCGCCGCCGCCGGCCACATCGCGAAGTTCTCGGTGAGCGTCATGCCGATCTCGCTGGCGTGCAGGAGCTCGAAGAGCGGCCCCTTCTCGGTGTGATCGGGACAGGCCGGATAGCCCGGTGCCGGACGGATGCCGCGGTACTTCTCGCCGATCAGCTCGTCGTTGGTCAGGGTTTCGTCCGCGGCATAGCCCCAGAGCTCGCGCCGGACCTTGCGATGCAGCAGCTCCGTGAATGCCTCGGCCAGCCGGTCGGCGAGCGCCTTGATCATGATGGCGTTGTAGTCGTCATGCGCCGCCTCGAAGCGCGCGGCGTGCGTCTCGCAGCCGATCCCGGCGGTCACCGCGAATGCGCCAAGATAATCCCGTAGGCCCGAGGCTTTCGGCGCGACGAAGTCGGCGAGGCAGAGGTTGGAGCGATCGGCGGCCTTCTTCGTCTGCTGGCGCAGGCAGTGCAGCACCATCGCTACGTCGCGCCGCGTGTCGTCGGTGTAGAGCTCGATGTCGTCGCCCACCGCGTTCGCCGCGAACAGGCCGATAACCCCGTTCGCGGTGAGCCATTTCTCCGCGATGACCCGCTCGAGCATCGCCTGCGCATCGCGAAACACGTTCCGCGCCGCTTCGCCGACCACCGCGTCGTCGAGGATCTTCGGGTAAGCGCCGGTCAGATCCCAGGTCTGGAAGAACGGCGACCAATCGATGTGAGCGGCGATCTCCGCTAGGTCGTAACCGGGGAAGCTCTGTCGGCCGAGCTGTGCCGGCCGGGTTGGCGAGTAGCTCGCCCAATCGGCGACGAACGCGTTCGCGCGCGCGTCGGCGAGCCGGACGAGCGGCGCCTGGCCCTTCTTCGCCGCATGCTGCTGCCGGATGCGCTCGTAGTCGGTCTTTACGTCGGCAGCATAACCGGCGCGCAGCTCGGGCGAGATCAGGCTCGTGCACACGCCGACCGCGCGCGAGGCGTCGGGCACGTAGATCACCGGCCCCGGATAGTTCGGCGCGATCTTGACCGCGGTGTGGACGCGCGAGGTCGTCGCCCCGCCGATCAGGAGCGGCAGCTCGAACCCCTCGCGCGTCATCTCGTGCGCGACGTGGGCCATCTCCTCGAGCGACGGAGTGATCAGGCCCGAGAGCCCGATGATGTCGGCGTTCTCGTCGCGCGCGGTCTGCAGGATTTTCCGCGCGGGCACCATCACGCCGAGGTTGATCACCTCGAAGTTGTTGCACTGGAGCACGACGCCGACGATGTTCTTGCCGATGTCGTGCACATCGCCCTTGACGGTGGCGATGACGATCTTGCCCTTCGACCTCGATTCCCCGGATTGCGCCTTCTCCGCCTCGATGAACGGCACGAGGTGCGCGACCGCCTGCTTCATCACCCGCGCCGACTTCACGACCTGGGGCAGGAACATCTTGCCGGCGCCGAAGAGGTCGCCGACGATGTTCATGCCGTCCATGAGCGGGCCCTCGATCACGTGGATCGGCCGCTCGGCCTTCGCACGGGCCTCCTCGGTGTCCTCGACGATCCAGGTCGAGATACCCTGCACCAGCGCGTGGGCGAGCCGCTGCTCGACCGTGCCCTTGCGCCAGGTGAGGTCCTCCTCCTTCGCCTTGCCGCCGGATCTGACGGTCTCGGCGAACTTCACCAGCCGCTCGGTCGCATCCGCACGGCGGTTGAGGATCACGTCCTCGACGTGCTCGAGCAGGTCTTTCGGGATCTCGGCGTACACGCCGAGCTGTCCGGCGTTCACGATCCCCATCGTCATGCCGGCCTTGATGGCGTGATAGAGGAACGCGGTGTGCATCGCTTCGCGCACCGGTTCGTTGCCGCGAAACGAAAACGACAGATTCGACACCCCGCCGGAGATCTTGGCGTGCGGCAGATTCTCCCGGATCCACCGCGTCGCGGCGATGAAGTCGACCCCATAGGTCGCGTGCTCCTCGAGCCCGGTCGCCACCGCGAAGATGTTCGGATCGAAGATGATGTCCTCGGCGGGAAATCCCACCTGGTTCACCAGGATGTCGTGGCACCGGCGGAGAATCGTGGTGCGACGCTCGAGCGAATCGGCCTGGCCCTGCTCGTCGAACGCCATCACGATCACCGCCGCGCCGTAGCGACGCGCGAGCCCCGCCTGCCGGACGAACTCCGCCTCGCCCTCTTTCAGCGAGATCGAGTTGACGACCGATTTTCCCTGCACGCACTTCAGGCCCGCCTCGATGACCGACCACTTCGAGCTGTCGATCATCAGCGGCACGCGCGAGATGTCCGGTTCGGCCGCGATCAGGTTGAGGAAGGTCTTCATGGCCGCCTGCGAGTCGAGCATCGCTTCGTCCATGTTGACGTCGATCACCTGCGCCCCGTTCTCGACCTGCTGCCGCGCGACGGAGAGCCCGGACTGGTAGTCGCCGGCGAGCACGAGCCTGGCGAACGCCTTCGAGCCGGTGACGTTGGTGCGCTCCCCGACGTTTACGAACAGCGATTCCTCGTCGATGTTCACCGGCTCGAGCCCGCTCAGGCGGAGCTTTGCCGGGATCCTGGGCAACCGGCGCGGCGCGAGCTCGCGCACCCTCGCCGCGATCGCGGCGATATGCTGGGGCGTCGTGCCGCAGCACCCGCCGACGATATTGAGGAAGCCGCTGACCGCGAACTCCTCGAGCAGACAGGAGGTGTGCTCGGGTGTCTCGTCGTAACCGGTCTCCGACAGCGGATTCGGCAGCCCGGCGTTCGGGTAGCAGCAGAGGTAGGTGTCGGCGACGTTCGCCAGCTCTTCGATGTACGGCCGCATCAATTTGGCGCCGAGCGCGCAGTTGAGCCCGATCGTGAGCGGTCGCGCGTGCCGCACCGAGTTCCAGAATGCTTCCGGGGTCTGGCCGGTCAGCGTGCGGCCCGACTGGTCGGTGATCGTGCCCGAGATCATCACCGGCAGCCGCTGGCCGGCGGCCTCGAACAGCTGCTCGATCGCGAAGATCGCGGCCTTGCCGTTGAGGGTGTCGAAGATCGTCTCGCAGAGGATGAGATCGACACCGCCGTCCACGAGCCCGCGGAGCGCTTCGCCGTACGCGGCGGCGAGATCGTCGAAGCCGATGTTTCGAAAGCCCGGGTCATTGACGTCGGGCGAGATCGACGCGGTCTTGCTCGTCGGTCCGAGCACCCCGGCGACGAACCGCGGCTGTCCGGGCGTCTGCGCCGAGAACTCGTCCGCCGCCGTGCGGGCGAGCCGTGCCGCGGCGAGGTTGAGCTCGTAGGCGATCCCCTCCAGGCCGTAGTCCGCCAGCGACGGCGCGTTGGAGTTGAACGTGTTGGTTTCGATGATGTCCGCGCCGGCGGTGAGATACTGGCGGTGGATCGCGCCGATCAGCTCCGGCTGCGTCAGCGCGAGAAGATCGTTCGCGCCCTTGAGATCGGACGGCCAGTCGGCGAAACGCGCGCCCCGGAAGTCGGCCTCCGTGAGCCGGTGGCCCTGGATCATCGTGCCCATTGCGCCGTCCAGGATCAGGATCCGGCGATCGAGCAGGGTGCAAAGGATGGCGGTCTGGTCTGGACGCACTAGCGCTCAACAAAGAAAAACCCGCTTAGCCGGCGGGGGGGCCAAACGGGCTGGCCTCGCTTTAGCCGTATTTCTTTCACCCGGAACCCCGCGTCGCATTTCGCTGCGCGCCCCCGTCGCAAGGGGGTCGGCTCGGAGGCGCCCGCAAGCTGAAGCTCAAATCGGCGCCGGGAGAAAGGCTAACTGCTCGCTAGGTGGTTGTCAACGAAGGGGTTGTTGCGCCTGCACGCAAGCTCGGGGTAGGTCTATACTCGGCGCCCCTCGGCCGCGGAGGGCAGTCATGAAGCACTTGAATGCCAAGGAAGCCCGCGATTTCCTCAAATCGACGCCGAACGCCCTGTTCGTCGATTGCCGCAGCGAAATGGAGTTCCTCTTCGTGGGCCATCCAACCGGGGTGCTCCACGTCGCCTGGAACGACGGCCCCGACTGGGCGATCAATCCGCACTTCATCGGCCAGATGAAGCGCCTCGCGGGCGCGAACCATACCCACCGGCCCGTCGTCCTCATCTGCCGGAGCGGCAACCGCTCGCTCGAGGCGGGCGCGGCGCTCGAGGACGCCGGCTTCACGGAGGTTTACAACGTGCTGCACGGCTTCGAGGGCGATCTCGACGAGAAGCACCAGCGCAACGCCACCAATGGGTGGCGACACGACGGGTTGCCCTGGGAGCAGTGCTAGGCGGGCAGGACAAGGTCTCGGGGGTTCGACGCGCCGCGCCGGTAACTCGGCCGCCTACGGCACGGCCTTGACCATTCGCGCCGGCGCCTTCAACCGGTACTCGCCCGGGCGCTTCTGGTAGACGTCGGTCTGCCAGTTCGCCGCGACCTCGTAGACTTCCCACGGACGGTTCTTCGCCAGCACGCCCTTCGCGACGAGCTCCGACCCGGCGGCGCGCGCTTCGGCGACGGAACAGAACACCGCGCCGCCGGCGTAACTGCCATCCGGCTCGAGCGCGGGGCGCGGCGCGCTCGGCGGCACGACGTGGGCGGGCAGCGGGCCGGGCTTCGTGACCGTCTGGCCGCGTGCGATCGCGGCCGCGACGTCGCGGTCGCCTATCGTGTACACGTGCGTGCAATCGCGCGGCGGCGCGCCTGCGCAGGCCGCGAGTAGCGCGCAGCAGGTCGTCGCCGCGAGCCCGCGAGAAAGTTTCGTCATCACACATCCGGGCACTGTGGGCCTCCGAGCTCATCGACGAGCCGCTCGCGCAAGCGAAAGCGCTGCACCTTGCCGGTCGCGGTGCGCGGCAGCTCCGCAACCGTCCGGATCCACTTCGGGCGGGCATGCCGCGGCAGCTGCTCAAGGCGGGCCGCCGCGATATCGGCCGCATCCGCGTCGGCGCCAACCACGAACAGCGCGAGCCGCTCGAAGCCGTCGGCATCCGGGACCAACACGCATGCCGCCTCGCGGATCCGCGCGTCGGCGAGCACCGTCTCCTCGAGCTCCACGGGTTTTACCCACTGCCCGGCCACCTTGTACAGCTCGTCCGCCCGGCCCTGGTGCGTCCAGTATCCTGCGGCGTCGCGGGTGAACAGATCGCCGGTGCAGAACCACCCGTCGCGGAACGCGCGCGCCGTCGCCTCCACACTCCGGTACTGTAGCGCAAGCGACGGATGCTTGACCCAGAGCACGCCGGGTTCGTCGTCGCCCACCTCGCCCCCGTCCGCATCGACGAGCTTCGTTTCCACCCCGGCGAGCGGGACGCCGCAGGTCCCGACCCGGTTCCGGCCCGGAAAGTTCGCGAGCGCGTTGCAGAACGTTTCCGACATGCCGTAGGCGCCAAGGACCTCGGTACCGACCGTTTCACGCCATTTCGCCGCGACCGCGTCCGGCAGCCGCTCGCCGGCGGTGAAGACGAGCGGCACCGATGCCAGGCCTGCGCGCTCGGCCGCCGGCAGTGCGAGCAGCCGGCGAACGACCGTCGGCACGGTCAGCAGCACCGTTGGTCGGTAGCGGGCGACCTGGGCGGCGATCGCTGCGGGGCCGGGCCAGCCCTCGTTGAGAACGATCGTCGCACCGCACGCAAGCGGCCCGGTAAAGCCGTTCTCGAGGGCGTATGCAAAGAACAGCTTGGAGGTTGCGAGCACGACCGTACCGGCCCGCACGCCCGCCACCTCGCGCAGCAGCTTGCCGGCATGCGCGCAGCTCGCGTGGCTGTGGATGATGCCCTTGGGTCTACCGGTGGTGCCCGAGGAGTACAGCCAGAACGCCGGCTCGCCGGCGTGCGTCGTCGGGGTCGAATGCTCGACGCGTGCTGCGGCTACCGCCGCTTCGAGCGATTCGCCCGATCCCCGAGCCGGGACCAATCGCGCGGCGGCCCGGCGACACGCGGCGCTTCCCGCCGCGAGGAACTCAGGATCCGCGATCGCGAGGCGGGCCTCGCTGTCGGCGACGATGAACGCGAGCTCCGTCTCCGGCAGGCGGGTGTTGACCGCGATCGCGACCGCGCCCGCCTTGAGCGTCCCCAGGAACACCGCGCAGAACTGTGGCGTGTCGTTCATCAGCAGGCACACGCGTTCGCCGCGGCGTACCCCGAGCGCATCGATCGCGTTCGCGGCACGCGACACCGCCGCATCGAGGTCGCGATACGTGAGCGTTCCGCCGGCGTGCAGGATAGCCGCGCGATCGGGCCCGCCACGCGTGCGCGCGTGCGTGAGGAGTGCGTCGGCGGCGTTGAGCGTCGCCGGCATCGCTATCTGAGCGACGCGCGAGTCCGGAATGCGTTCGGCAAGGGTGCGTTGTGGGCCTGTTCGCGATCGCCTACGATAGCCGGATCCCGCTGGGCCGACAAACCGTTTGCGCGCCAAACAATCCGGACCCCCTTCGCGCGGACAACCCCCGCGTGGACGACCTAGCCGCCGCTCAGCGGATGGCGACGATCTGGACCACGGGGTGTTGCCCGGCCTCCTCGGCTACCAGCTCAGGCTGGCCCAGCTCGCGGTCTTCCGCGACTTCGAGCGCTCGGTGGGCGAGCTCGGAGTGTCGCCCGGCCGCCTCGGCGTGCTTTTGCTCGTCGAAGCGAATTCCGGTGTATCGCAAAGCAGGCTTGCGCGCGCAGTCGGGCTGGATCGCTCGACCATGGTAGCGGTCCTCGATCAGCTCGGAGACCGCCGGCTAGTGGAGCGGCGAGCCGGTCCGGATCGCCGTACGAACGGTCTGTGGCTCACCCGCGAGGGAAAGCTCGCGCTCGGACGAATGAAGCGCCGCGTCGCGGACCACGAGGCGCGGATCGCGGCACGGCTCACGGCGAAAGAGCGCGAAACGTTGTTCGCGCTGCTCGGCCGGCTGACCGGCGCTGACTAGGAGATTAGCGGAAGGTCCCCCGTCACACAGTCTCTTGCAGCCCGCGGGCGTTGGGGGCTAGGTTCGCGCGCCGCGCCCCGGGATCCAGTCGGTGCCGGCGAGGGGCACCCTCGCCATCGCCGCCGCCTCCACAGTCAGGGCGACGAGATCTTCGGGCTCGAGGTGATGGACGTTCTGCTTGCCGCACGCCCTGGCGAGGGTGGTGAGCTCCATGCTGAGCGTCTTGAGGTAGTTGCGGACGTGCCGTGCGCCGACGTCCGGCTCCACCCGCTGCTCGAGGACCGGGTCCTGGGTGGTGATGCCGACCGGGCAGCGCCCGGTGTGGCAGTGGTGGCAGTAGCCGGGAGCCGTCCCGAGCGCGGCATAACCCGCCACGGCCGAATGCCGCGCGCCGCCTTGCTGGTAGCTATCGCTGTTGCAGCCCAGCGCGAACAGCATCCCCTGACCGATCGAGACCGCATCAGCGCCCAGCGCGAGCGCCTTGGCGACATCGGCCCCGCTGCGGATGCCGCCCGATACGATTAGCTGCACCTTCCCGCGCATCCCGAGCTCGTCGAGCGCATCGACCGCTTGGCGCACGGCAGCGAGCGTGGGGATTCCGACGTGCTCGATGAAGACCGTCTGCGTGGCGGCGGTGCCGCCCTGCATGCCGTCGACGATGACCACGTCGGCGCCCGAGTGGACCGCGAGCTTGACGTCGTTGAACACGCGCGTCGCACCGACCTTGACGTAGATGGGTTTCTCCCAGTCGGTGATCTCACGCAGTTCCCGGATCTTGATCGTGAGATCGTCGGGGCCCGTCCAGTCGGGGTGCCGGCTGGCGGAGCGCTGATCCACGCCCTCGGGCAGCACGCGCATCTTCGCCACCCGCGGGTTGATCTTCTGCCCGAGCAGCATCCCGCCGCCGCCGGGCTTCGCGCCCTGCCCGATGACGACCTCGATCGCATCGGCTTTGCGCACGTCGTCGGGATTGAAGCCATAGCGCGACGGCAGGCACTGGTAGACCAGCGTCTTCGACGACCGGCGCTCCTCCGGCGTCATCCCGCCGTCGCCGGTCGTGGTCGACGTCCCCACGGCGGTTGCCGCGCGGCCAAGCGACTCCTTCACGTTCGCCGACAGCGAGCCGAAGCTCATCCCGGCGATCGTTATCGGGATGGCGAGCTCGATCGGCCGCGTCGCGAACCGCGTCCCGAGCACGGTCCGCGTGTCGCAGCGCTCGCGATACCCTTCGAGCGGATAGCGCGACAGCGAGGCGCCGAGGAAGACGAGATCGTCGAAATGCGGCACGCGCCGCTTGGCGCCGAGCCCCCGGATCTCGTAGAGGCCGTGCGCCGCAGCGCTATGGATGTAGTCGATGTGCGCCCGGTCGTAGCCCCAGCTCTCCTCGAGCTGCAGGCGCTTCTTCGGGGCTGCCGGCTTGGCCATGCTCAGTACTCCTGACTCGCGTCGGCGTTCCAGTGGTACAGCTCGCGCTTCGAAGCCACGCGCCGGAACGCGCGCGGATCATGGTCGAAGCCCGCGGCTTCCAGCAGCGCCGCCACGGCGGCCAGATCCGCGGGCTGCATCGGCTCCTCATGGGCGTCGGCGCCAAAGCTCTCGACTTTTCCGCGCACGTAGACGACTGCCTCGTAGAGCGAGTCGCCGAGCGCGTCGCCGGCATCGCCGCACACCACCAGGCGCCCGGCTTGCGCCATGAACGCCGAAAAATCGCCGACCGACCCCCCAACGACGATATCGAGGCCCTTCATCGAGATTCCGCAGCGAAGCGAAGCGTCGCCGTGGATCACGAGCAGCCCGCCATGCGCCGCGGCGCCCGCCGCGACCGACGCGAACCCCTTCACCCGGACGACGCCGGAGCTCATGCCCTCGGCGACAGCCGGCCCGGCATTGCCGGCGATCGTGACCCGTGCCTGCTTGTTCATGCCCGCGGCGTAGTAGCCGGCATGGCCGTCGATCTCGATGTCTACGGCTGCGTCGACGCCTACGGCGAGCGAATGCGCGCCATCGGGATTGAGCACCGTGACGCGCCGCGTCACCGCGCTCAGCTCGCGATGCAGGAATCGGTTCAACTCGCGCACGCTCTGCCGCGCGAGGTCGAACGAAACGGCGGTGTGCGCTGCCGTGGCGCTCACACCTGCCATGAGTAGATCTCCTCGGGCTTGGGCTCGAAGAGGTGCGCGTGCCGGACGCCGGGCAGCGCGGCGAGCGACCGGAACTCGGAGGCGATCGCCACGTAATCGTCGGTTTCCGCTACTACGGCGGGCTTGCACGCGAATGCGTCGCGCACGATGGCGAGCTTGTCGTGCGTGCCCATCAGGAATGTATAGAAGCCGTCGAACTCGACGAAGCCCGCGTGGAGCGCGCGCTCGAGATCATCGCCCTCGCGCATGCGCCATTCGAGGAAGCGGCACGCCGCCTCGGTGTCGCAGTCGCCGTCGAACCGGATGCCGAGCGGCTCGAGCTTGCGCCGCAGGCTGTAGGGGTTCGAGAGCGAGCCATTGTGGACGATGCACCAGTCTTCCCCGGCCGTGTAGGGATGCGCGTTCTCGGGCGTGACCGCGGACTCGGTCGCCATGCGCGTGTGTGCAACCACGTGCGTGCCTTTGAACCCGCGGAACCCGTATCGATTTGCCACGTCGCCCGGCAGACCGGTGTCCTTGTAGAGATCGATCCGTCGGCCGGCGGAGAGGAGGCCAAGCCGCGGGTACGCGCTTCGCAGCCAGCCCTTCACCCCCTCCGGCGCGGCCGGCGTTTCGAGGATCGCGTGGTTTGCCTGCACCGCGAGCGTCGTGGCCGGGTCGAGCGCGCTTTGCGCCGCGACTGCGAACGCGGGCCAGTCGAAGCCGCCGCTACCGTCATGCAGGCTGAATTTGCGCCGCCCTGCCGCCGTGGGCGCGGTAAAGACGGCCAGGCCCGCCGAGTCCGGCCCGCGCTCGGTCATGCCGACGAGCATCGGCAGCGCGAGCTCGCCGAGACGCTCGCGCAGGGCGGGCTTCTTCACCAGCAATCCGACGATCCCGCACATCAGAAGAACTCCAGGTACCGAGCAGTCTCCCAGTCCGAGACGTGGCGCGAGTATTCGATCCACTCCATGCGCTTGAGCGTGATGAACTCCTCAGCGAGCTTCTCGCCGAGCGCGCCGCGGATCACCTTGTCCTGCTCGAACGCGTCGATCGCTTCGGCGAGATTCTGCGGGAGCAGCTTGACGCCCCGCTTCTTGAGCTGCGCCGGCGACCACTCGTAGAGGTTCTCGTCGATCGGCGCGCCCGGGTCGAGGTTGCGGTCCACGCCGTCGAGCCCCGCCGCCAGGATCGCGGCCGAGGCGAGATAAGGATTGCACGAGCCGTCCGGCAACCGCAGCTCGAGCCGCCCGCCGGGAACTCGCACGCATGCCGTGCGGTTGTTGTCGCCGTAGGCGATGTACGCGGGCGCCCACGTCGCGCCGGACAGCGCACGCCCCACGACCAGCCGCTTGTACGAGTTGATCGACGGGGCGACCACCGCCGCGAGCGCGCGCGCGTGGGCGAGAACGCCCCCGAGGAAGTGGTAGGCCATGCGCGACAGGCCGAGGCCCTGCTTGTCGCGCTTGTCGTGGAACAGGTTTCTGGTCTTCGCGTCGCCGATCGACAGATGGAAATGGGCGCCGGTGCCGGTGCGGTTCGAGAATGGCTTCGGCATGAAGGTCGCGATCATGCCGAGCGACCGCGCGATCTCGGAGGCCGCCATCTTGAAGAACACGTAGTTGTCCGCTGTCCTGAGCGCATCGGCGTAGGTGAAGTTCACCTCGAACTGACCGTTCGCGTCCTCGTGGTCGATCTGGTAGACGTCTATGCCTACGGCGCGCAGCGCGGCCGTGAGGCGCTCGAGGAACGTCGCCGAGCGCGCGAGGCCCTTGTAGTCATAGCAGGGCTTCTCGAGCGCATCGGTCTCGTCGAACGGCGCGTGCGTGCCGTCGGCCTTGCGCGACAGCAGCAGGAACTCGGGCTCGATCCCGGTATAGAAGGTCAGGCCGCGCGTAGCGAGCTTGTCGAGCTGCCGCTTGAGCGCCACGCGCGAGCAGTACTCGTACGGCTTGCCGTGCACGTGGCCGTCGCACGCCATGCGCGCGAAGCCCGGCATCCAGGCCATCGGCGCGAGCGTGTCGAGATCGCCCACGCCCATGTAGTCGGGCCCGTGCGGGCCCATGCCGAGGCCCCACACGGCGAAACCGGCAAAACCCGCGCCGTCGCCGAGCACCATGTCGAGATGCTCGACCGGCACCGCCTTCGCCTTCGCCGCCCCGTGGATATCGACGAACTGCGCCAGGATGTATTTGATGGCCTGGTCCTGCAGAAATTTCTTCGCCGCTGCTGGCGTCATGACTCCCCTCGTATCGATTCGAATTCGCGACCGGCGGACGACTCGCTGGTTTTACGCTGGGAGCGGACGCACTCCCTCGCGCTCCGATTCTCTGTGCGCGACCAGCCGCGCTCGATACCGGATTGAGTGCGCGGGACACGATCCACGAAGCGCTTGCGCGCCCTGCGATAAATTTACTACGATTCAATAAAAGTGTGCAACGTGCAACCGCTCCGACCCCTCCCATGACCGCCCGCAAACGCCCCGCGGCCAATCCGCAGGTCTCCAGCGGGCTCTCCGGCGCGCTAGCAGGCGCCGCCGCGGAAGCCGAGCGCAGCCGGCTGCTCGAGCGGCACATCGGGAGCGTGGCGCGGGAAGAGCGTTTGCGAAACCGGCTCACGATCGCCGACGTCGCGGCGCTCGCCGGCATCAGCGCCGGCATGCTGTCCCGGATCGAGAACGGCCAGACGGCGATGAGCCTCGCTACGCTGCGTCGCATCGCCGGCGCGCTCGGCGTGTCGATGGGCGCCCTTTTCCGCGGCTTCGATGCGCCTGCGGGCGGGGCGCAGCTCGTGAAGAAGGACGCGGGGATGGAGGTGGCGCGGAGGGGGACCAAGCGGGGTCACACCTATCACCTGCTCGCCTACGACCGCTCTCCGCAGAAGCTCTTCGAGCCATTCCTGATCTCGATGGACGACGCCTCCGAGGTCTTCCCGACCTTCGAGCATCCCGGCGTCGAGTTCATCTACATGCTGGAGGGCCGGATCGAGTACCGCCACGGCGCCGAGACGTTCGTGCTCGAGCCGGGCGACGCGCTGACCTTCCGCGGCGACGTTCCTCACGGACCCGAGCGGCTGATCAAGCTGCCGATCCGGTTTCTCTCGGTCATCTACTACGGCGACGGCGGCGCGAAATAAAGAACGGGCGCCGCCTGGCGCCCGTTGAAGGAAGCCCTCTCGGGCTTCGCCCCTGCTCGGGAAGAGACTCGCCGCCGTGGCGGCGAGTGCCCTGATCTCGGGGAGGGCGAGGGGGTGTGCCCCTCGCATCGTTACGAGACGACTAGCCGTGATAAGCAGCTTCGCCGTGGTAGTTGACGTCCAAGCCCTCGCGCTCTTCTTCCTCGGTAACGCGCAGGCCGACGATCAGGTCGGCGATCTTGAAGGCGATGAACGCCACCACTCCCGACCAGATCAAGGTCGTGGCGACGGCCTTCACCTGCACCACCAGCTGCTCCCCGATGCTCGTAAAGCCGGTCGCAGCGGTGACCCAGTCGGTGACGAACCCGGGACCGCCGAGGCTGGGTGCGACGAACACGCCGGTGAGCAACGCGCCCAGGATCCCGCCAACGGCATGGACGCCGAACACGTCGAGGGAGTCGTCTGCACCGAGAAGCCGCTTCAGACCGTTGACGCCCCACAGGCAGACCGCACCGGCGGCGATGCCGATCACGAACGCCCCCGGAACGCCGACGTTACCGGCGGCCGGCGTGATCGCGACCAGCCCGGCCACTGCGCCCGAGGCGGCGCCGAGCATCGACGGCTTGCCTTTGAAGATCCACTCGAACAGGGTCCACGAGAGCACGGCGCACGCGGTCGCGTTGAAGGTGTTGAGGAACGCCAGCGCGGCGGAGTTGCCGGCTTCGAGCGCGGACCCCGCGTTGAACCCGAACCAGCCCACCCACAACAACGCAGCGCCGGTCATCGTCAGCGGCAGGTTGTGCGGCGACATCGCCTCCTTGCCGAAGCCGACGCGCTTGCCGCACATGTAGGCGCCGACCAGCCCGGCGATACCGGCGTTGATGTGCACCACCGTGCCGCCGGCGAAGTCGAGCGCGCCCCACTGCCAGATCAGCCCCGCCTTGGCGTTCAGGCCGTCGACGAGCTTGGGATCCGTGTATGCGTCCGGGCCCATCCAGAACCACACCATGTGCGCGATCGGCGCGTACGAGAACGTGAACCAGATGACCATGAAGATCAGCACGGCCGAGAACTTCATGCGCTCGGCGAAAGCGCCCACGATGAGGCAGCACGTCACCGCGGCGAACGTCGCCTGAAAGACGATGAACACGATCTCCGGGATCACGACCCCCTTGCTGAACGTCGCGGCCATGGCGTACTCGCCCTTCGCGGCATCGAACGCGCCGCTCAGGAAGAGTCGATCGAAGCCGCCGAAGAAAGCGTTCCCCTCGGTGAACGCGAGGCTGTAGCCATACACGAACCACAGCACCGAGATCAGGGAGAAGGTGACGAACACCTGCATCAGCACCGATAGCATGTTCTTGGCGCGGACCATCCCGCCGTAGAACAGCGCCAGCGCCGGGACCCCCATCATCAGCACGATCGCTGTGGCGGTCAGCATCCACGCCACGTCCCCCTTGTTCGGCACGGGCGCCGGCGCTGCCGTGGCTTCGGGCTTGTCGGCCGGCTTGGCATCGGTCGCGGTAGCGGCCGGCGCCTGCGCGAGCAGGATGGTCACCTCGACCCGGCGCGCCTCCCGATCCTCGGCGCCACCGACGGTCTCGATCGGCTTTTCGAGGACGATCTGCTCCTCGACGACGCCCATCGCCACCAAAGTGCCCTTGACGGCCGTTGCGCGGGCCTTGGCGAGCGCAGCGTTCGCGGCCGCATCGCCGGTCTTGTCGTGAAAGCCGGAGATCTGTGCCTTCGCGCCCTTGTCCGCCTTGAGGTGCGCGGCGTGCGGCTCGAGCGACTTGCCCACGTCGGCGGGAAGATCGGCCTTGCCGGTATCGAAGTAGAGCTTGGCGGCGGCGGGCGCGTCGGCGGCATAGCTCAGCCCGCCGAGCACGAACGCGCACGCGAGCGTTACCAGCGCGTACAGCTTCTTCATATCGATTTCCTTCTCCCTAAAGCGCATCTGCGCCGGCCTCGCCGGTGCGGATGCGCACGACCTGCTCGAGTTCGAACACAAAGACCTTTCCGTCGCCGATCTTGCCGGTGTTCGCCGACTTCTCGATCGCCTCGATCACCTGGTCGAGCATTTCGCTCTTGATCGCCGCTTCGATCTTCACTTTCGGCAGAAAATCGACCACGTACTCGGCGCCCCGATAGAGCTCGGTGTGGCCCTTCTGCCGCCCGAAGCCCTTGACCTCGGTGACCGTGATGCCCTGCACCCCGATGGCGGACAGTGCTTCACGCACCTCGTCGAGCTTGAAGGGCTTGATGATGGCCGTGACTAGTTTCATGCGACGCCTCCTACGCGAGTTGCGGCGGGCCGGAAAGCCGGCCCGGCCACGGGCCAGCGTTCAGAATGTCTTGCCGATCGAAAGGATGAGGCCGGCGGTGCCGATCTCGCGGATTTCGTCGGTGCCGTTGCAGTTGCATACCAATAGTCCTTCTCGGCATCGGTGCCGATGATGCGCGCTCCGAGCAGCCAGCCGTCGAGGTCATAAGTGACGCCCACCTTGTAGTCGAAGTAGTCGAGATTGTCGTAGTTGTTGACCCACGTATAGCCGGCGGTCGCGGTCAGAGAGTGAGCTTGGGCATGATCTCGATAATTGAACGCGCCGATCAGGTACGAGGTGCCCTTCGTGTTGCCGTTGCGGGCCGAGAGTCGTGCACCCGGGCCGTTGATGGGATTGCACAGCGAAGTCACCGCGTCCTGCGACAGCCCGAAGTAGTCGGTGAACGAGTAGAAGTACTTCGCCGAGAACCATTTCCAGCTTCCGCCGACGTAGCCCTCGAAGTTCTTGACGGTCGTGAAAGCGGTGTTGCCGTTCGAGTCGAGGTCCGGTAGCTTCGTGCCGCCCGGATAAGCGTAGTAGATCGTGCCGAGGTCGAGGCCGAAGTCGCCCCAGGCGTGTTTCCATCCGCCGTAGAAGTCCATCTCGATACTCGCGCCGTTCGGATACTGGTTCCCGCTCACGTTGGAGTTCCAGTTGCCGAGATAGAGGCCGCTCGAATGCGAGTAGTCGATCCCGCCCTGGATCGCCGGCCCGACGTCAAGAAGCCTTCGCCGAAGGTCTGCGAGATGCCGCGGAACCGGTAGTCGCTGACGATCGCCATGTTCCCGGTGACGGTGTGCTCCGGCGTAGCGGCCGGTGCGGCCGGTGCTTGCGCGACGGCGACCATCGGTGCGCCGATCGCGGCGGTGGCTGCGGTGGCGAGCAACAGTTTCTTCATGATGAATGGGCCCCTTTGGTTACGATGAGAAAGCAGCCACCGTGGAGCATTTCATATGCCAGAAACAATGTTGTTTAAAAACAGCAGCTTGATGTTTGCGCGCAGGGGAGGGTACGATGCGGCGCACCATGATAGGGCGTTCCTGGGACCGGGGGCACTGAGCTAGTGCCGGAGTTGTCGCAAGCGAACCACGCAATGGCACTGTGCTAGACTCGAAACGACCCTCGCTGTTGTATTCATGCAACGCTCAAAGCTCATCGAGGAACTGAGCGCGAAGCTCGCCGAGCTGCTCGCAACGAGCCCGGCGCGGGACATCGAACGGAACGTCCGGGCGATGGTGAGCGCCGCGCTCGGGCGGCTCGATCTCGTCCCGCGGGAGGAGTTCGACGTGCAAGCCAAGGTGCTCGCCCGTACCCGCGAGCAACTGGCGGCGCTGGAGGCGAGGCTCGCGGAGCTCGAGGAGCGGCTGAAGGACCGCGCCTGACGCCGCACCTGCCTGCGGGTGGCGCGCCTGGCGAGCCAGCGGAGCGCGCATCCTTGCGTCTTCGGTCTTCTGACTGCAGCCTCCGAGGATGTCTCTTGCGGTTCTCTACAGCCGGGCGCTCGCCGGCATGGACGCGCCGCTCGTCACCGTCGAAGTGCACCTTGCGAACGGCCTGCCGAGCTTCACGATCGTCGGCCTGCCCGACACCGAGGTGAAGGAGGCGCGCGACCGCGTGCGCGCCGCGGTCGTCAACTGCCGCTTCAAGTTCCCCGCGCGCCGCATCACCGTCAACCTCGCACCGGCGGACCTGCCCAAGGAGAGCGGCCGGTTCGACTTGCCGATCGCGCTCGGCATCCTCGCGGCCTCCGCGCAGATCCCGGCCGAGCGGCTCGCGGCGCATGAGTTCGCGGGCGAGCTGTCGCTCTCCGGCGACCTGCGCGCGATCCGCGGCGCGCTCGCGATGACCTACCGGGCCGCGCGCTCGGGTCGCGCGTTCGTGCTTCCCGACTCGAGCGCGGCCGAGGCGGCGCTCGTCGCCGATGCCACGGTCCATCCGGCCCCGTCATTGCTCGCGGTGTGCGCACACCTGGCCGGTGACGCGCCCATCCCGCGTTTCATCGCCGCCCCGGGCGCAGCGAGCGCCGCGTATCCCGATCTGGCGGACGTGAAGGGCCAGGCGCACGCCAAGCGGGCACTCGAGGTCGCCGCGGCCGGGGCGCATAGCCTCCTGCTCGTGGGACCGCCGGGAACGGGAAAGTCAATGCTCGCTTCGCGGCTGCCCGGCCTCTTGCCGCCGATGACCGACGAAGAGGCCCTCGAATCGGCGGCGCTCCGGTCGCTCACCACAGGCTTTCGCGTGTGCGACTGGCGCGAACGACCGTTCCGCGCCCCGCACCACTCGGCATCCAGCGTCGCCCTGGTCGGCGGCGGAGGCGATCCCCGGCCGGGGGAGATCTCGCTCGCGCATCGCGGGGTGCTGTTCCTCGACGAGTTGCCCGAGTTCGACCGGCGCGTGCTCGAGGTGCTCCGCGAGCCGCTCGAGTCGGGACGGGTCACCATCTCGCGCGCCGCGCGCAAGAGCGACTTTCCCGCGCGCTTCCAGCTCATCGGCGCGATGAATCCGTGTCCATGCGGCTATCTCGGCCACTACGCCGGCAAGTGCCGCTGCACGCCGGACCAGGTGGCCCGCTACCGCGGCAAGATCTCGGGGCCGCTCGTCGATCGCATCGACATCCACATCGAGGTGCCCGCGGTGCCCCAGGAAGAGCTGCTCGCGCATGGCGCCGGCGAGTCGAGCGCGGCGGTGCGCGAGCGAGTGCGCGCTGCGCGCGACCGGGCGCACGCCCGCCAGGGCAAGTCCAACGCCGAGCTCACCCCGAAAGAGGTCGAGCGCAATTGCCGCACCGATGCCGCAGGGGAAACGCTGCTGAAGCAGGCGATCTCGCGGCTCGGGCTGTCGGCGCGGGCCTATCACCGGGTGCTGAAGCTCGCGCGCACGATCGCCGATCTCGCGGCGGCGGAGACTATCGCCGCAAGCCATATTGCCGAGGCGATCGGTTATCGGCGGCAGCTTGAAGTCGTGCGCTGAATGCATGAGCTCGCCGCTCGACGCGTCGACGCTCGCTAAACCAAGCGCCGTCCCGAATCGATAAGACGCCTCATTGATATTTCCGGTCGCACGTGCGCCGAATGGGCCGAGCGTGGCAACGATGCAGGCATCACTGCGGCATGGCTCGATCGAGCACAAGGTGGCGCGAGCGGGGAACTCACTCGCCCCACGTGCGTTCCGGAAGTGAGATAGCGATGAAGGATGCGAGAATGTTGAGGAGATCAGGACCGCGCAATCACGTCGCGTGCAGTCGCCCGAAAAGCGCGGCTTTGGTAGATCGCTAGCCGATATTTTGCTTCCCGAAGGGCGCACGGTAGAATAGGTGGGCAGGTTGCGGCTATCAGGCCGCGCCGCTGATTAGAGGAGAAAGGCTGGTACCTGTCTTGGTGGACTGCATTGCCAGGGGCGCGGCTACTGGCTTTGTTACTTTCGACCGGCGGTATCCGCCGCAGCGGATCGTGGCGTTCGCGGACTTCATCTGCAAGCCGGTGCCGGAAGTACCCGAATTCACGCCCTGCCCTAAATGAGGAACTCCGACGGCAGGCATTCGTTGCTGGATATTGCCGAACGAGCGAACCTCGAGTTCTCGCTGCTTCGCGCCGCAGCCAATAGCCTTCTTCAGCATGAGTCTGCTCATCGACAGGTCCGGATCGCAATCGCACGGTGAACGCGAAGATCGCTAAGTTGAGGAGGCTTCGTCGGTGAGCACGATAAGGGAGAGATACGTCGCATGAAAACCGTCACCATTCTCGGCGCGGGGATTTCGGGCTTGACGACATCGTTCCACGTGGGACATGAGAACTGCGTGATTTATGAATCGAAATCACATTATGGCGGGCACATCTGGAGCGAATCGCGGGATGGATTCACGTGGGACGATGGCCCGCACGTCTCGTTCACCAACAACGAGTACGTTCGAAAAGTCCTCGCGGAGAGTGTCGACCAGCAGTTCGAAGAAAAGAGACACGTGCAGGCAACTACTATCGGGGACATTGGATCGACCATCCGGCGCAGTCGAACCTGTATCAGATCCCGGAACCTCTGCGTACCACCTGCTTGAACAGCTTCCTCGAGGCCCGTGAGTCCGGTGAGCCGACGACGAAGCCCACTAACTACCAGGAGTGGCTGTACCAGGCGTTTGGGCGCGTGTTCGCCGACACCTTTCCCGCCGCCTATACGCGGAAGTATTGGACGACAGACCCGATCAAGTTGACGGTCGATTGGATCGGCGCCAGGGTGTTCTACCCGACCGTGGAGGATGTTCAACAGGGGTTTCACGGGCCGCTCGGACGCTCGACGTACTGGGTTAAACAGTCGCGGTATCCCTCACGCGGTGGCTTCCTGTCCTACGCGCATGGATTCGCCCGTGGCGCGAACATTCAGTACCGGAAGACTGTGGAGAAGCTGAATTTCACGCGGCGGCATATATGGTTCTCAGACGGCACCGAGACCGATTACGAAGTGCTCGTGTCCACGCTTCCACTCCCGGTGTTGATTCAAAAGGCAGAGGATGCGCCTCACGACATCAAGGAGGCGGCGGAACTCCTCAGATGCAGCAACCTCCTCTTGGTCAATTTTGCTGTGAATCATCCGGCCAAGCGGAACGAGCCGTGGATTTACGTCTACGACGAGGACAAGCTCATCACTCGCATCAGTGTGACGGAACTGTTCTCTCCGAACAACGCTCCCCCCGGATGCACCGGCCTGTCCGTGGAGGTTTATGGATCGTCCTATCGCCCCCTCCCTACAGACCACGAGAGGGTCAAGCGTATGGTGCAATCCGAGCTGATAGAGATGGGGCTACTCGAGAGTGAGGAGCATGTCCTCTCGGTTCACGTCCGTCCGGTGCCTTGGGGGAACGTGATTTTCGATCACGACCGGCGCCCGGCCCTCACTAAGGTTAATGGGTTTCTCAAGACGGTGGGAGTGCTCTGTGTCGGCCGGTTTGCCGAGTGGAAGTACCACATGACGCACGACTGTGTGCTTAGCGCGAAACGTGTGGCGGAGCAGTTGTGCAGAGTCGCGTCATAAGATCTCGCACCACCACGGCAGTCGGTCGGGTTTAACGTACTCGGCGTGATCGCGATAGATTATTACGCTTGGCCCTTAGCCATCTCCGCACTGGGATCGGTAACACGTGTTTGGCCGCAGATAGCACTCGTTCGATCCCTTTGTGAAGATGGCATGCAAGCGATTGTGGCCGCCAGAATAGAAGAGGATGTTTCCGTCGGACTTCGTTCTGCCATTCGCCACGTCTCGGAGACAGCTCCAAATACTTCTTGGTTACCCCAAAAACAAAGGATGGATGGGATTTCAAGAACCCGGGCATGATCGACACAAATGGTCCCCACGTCATGTAATCGAGGAGCCGATCTGCCGTACTCGCGGAACACTGTGTAGCCCGAATGAGCTCCTGAGCCATCTCAACTCCGAAGTCCAGCCAGTTTTCCGCGCTTTTGGGAGTAGAAAAATCGGTGGCCTGGTGGGGTCCATAGCGATAACGCCCGATGAGTTCCGGAAAAAAAGCTGCGCCATGAGAATATGCCAGTCGACATAAAAATACGTAGTCGGCAGGTAGCCCGCGAACTTCCACGAACCCTCCAATTTGACGGCTCGCCGCAGCACTAACGACCGTGCTCGGAGAGAACACGCCAAAATCCAAGCCAAAACTGAGCAAGCTCTCCTCTCCCCGAAGCGGTTGCTTGCTCTTTGGGAACCAATCTCCGAGGACGTTGCCCTGCTGGTCGATATTCTGAACCCCGCACACGACTAGGCCAACGTCTCCGCGCTGGGCCAGCAATGAATCCATCTTGCCAACCGACTCCGGGCACAGCTCATCATCGTCGTGGACCATCCACACCCAAGGGCTCGATGGCAACTGAAGACACACATTGAAATGCTCAGTCGGGCTCAGTTCGCCCGACTGCCGAACATAACGGAATCCATACTTGCGTTGCAGAGCGTGCACGACAGGGTGATCGGAGGTCGAATTATCTGAGACGATCACGTCGGGCACGGTCGTCTGGTGTTCAAAAACTGAACGCAAGCAGTTCTCCAGAAAGTCTGGCCTATCCCTCGTCGGGATGACGATCGTTACGGGTTCAGATTTCAATCCGCTGCCCTACTATGAGCTTCTCAGACAGTTGTCGAGCTTGCCTTTCGTCCTTCGCGCTGTCGCCACGCGTTTCGCATTGGCGGCGCCATGGTGTCCAACGAGGTTGTTTGACATTGTTCCAGTTATTTGACAACCAGGCGATGACGGCGAAATCGAGTGGCAGCCGTCCGGTAGCCGTGGCGGATTCTGGTGTTGCTCCCTTCTCCTCCCACCCACGTTGGGGCAGAGCGGGCGATGGCGTCGGCACGATCGCAGCCTTGCGCGTCGCCGAGGCGATCGGCTACCGGCGCCGGCTCGAAGCCGCGGGCTGAGGCGCGCGCGTATGTCCACCGTCGACGACTCCCCGCTCGGCAAGCCCGCCGCCTACGCCGACCGGTACGACCCGGGACTGCTGGTCCCCGTCGAGCGCGCGCCGCAGCGCGAGATGCTCGGCATTGCGTCGCCGTTGCCCTTCGCCGGCGTCGATCTGTGGACGCTATACGAGCTCTCGTGGCTCGATCCGCGCGGCAAGCCGGCGGTGGCGATCGCGCTCCTCCGCGTCCCCGCGGAGTCGCCGCGCCTCGTCGAGTCGAAGTCGCTCAAGCTGTATCTGAACTCGTTCAGCCAGACCCCGTTCGAGTCCGCCGCCGTGGTCGAGCGGACGATCGCGAACGATCTCGGGTGCGCCTCTGCCGCCGCAGTTGGGGTCGAGCTCGTCGGCCCCGGCGCGTTCGCCGGGCTCAGGATCGCCGCGCTCGAAGGCGAGTCGATCGACGACCAGGCGATGGACGTGCAGGACTACGCGCCACGACCGGAATTCCTCGCGACGGCCGGCGGGAGCGTCGAGGAGGCACTCGTCTCCGAGCTCTTCAAGTCGAACTGCCCGGTCACCGGGCAGCCCGATTGGGGCAGCGTCCAGGTTCGCTACCGCGGGCCGCGCATCGATCGCGCCGGACTTCTGCGCTACCTGGTCTCGTTCCGGCAGCACAGCGGCTTTCACGAGCACTGCGTCGAGCGGATGTTCGTCGACATCCGAGCGCGGTGCCGGACCGAGCGCTTGACCGTCTACGCCCGCTTCACCCGGCGTGGGGGCATCGACATCAACCCGTTTCGCAGCGACTGGGAGGCGGTGCCCGCAGCGTCGGTCCGCACCGCACGGCAGTGAAGCCGCAACACTTCGCGCGGTAGACTCCGGCCGCGATGGCCACCTACGCGATCGGCGACGTGCAGGGCTGCCTCGAGCCGCTCGAGCGGCTGGTCGGCGAGATCGGCTTTTCCCGCGCGGCCGACCGGCTGTGGTTCGTGGGCGATCTGGTGAATCGCGGTCCGCAGTCGGCTGCGGTCGTGCGCTTCGTGCGCGATCTCGGCGACCGGGCGATCGTCGTGCAGGGCAATCATGATCTTCATCTGCTCGCGCTCGCCGCCGGGCACACGAAGCGCCGCGCGGACGACACCTTCGACGACCTGCTCGATGCGCCCGATCGCGACGAGCTCCTCGACTGGCTGCGGTTCCGGCCGATGCTGCACGTCGCCGAGGGCTACGTGATGGTGCACGCCGGCCTGCTACCGGCCTGGTCGGTCGCGCAGGCGCAGGACCTCGCCGCCGAGGTCGAGGCCGAGCTGCGCTCCCGCCGCTATCGCCTGTTCCTCGCGGAGCTCTACGGCTCGAAGCCGGACGCCTGGCGCGACAGCCTTCGCGGCATGGATCGGCTGCGCGTGATCGTGAATGCGATGACGCGCATGCGCTTCTGTACTGCTGACGGTGTCATGGACTTCCGGGTCAAAGGCGAGCTCGAGAAGGCGCCGCAGGGGTTCATGCCGTGGTTCGACGTGCCGGTGCGCAAGACGCGCGGCGTCCCGATCGTCTGCGGCCACTGGTCGGCGTTGGGCTTGCGCCTCACGCCTGATCTGCTGGCGCTGGATACGGGGTGTGTGTGGGGCGGCTCGTTGAGCGCGGTTCGTCTCGAGGACCGGCAGCTGTTCCAGCTTCCGTGTGCGCAGGCGACAGACCCAGTTCGCCTGCGATGACGTCCCGCGCGAGCGCCGCGAGCTCCCGCCGGTGCAGTCCCTGTGGGTCGATGACGGCGGCGAAGCGCAGCTCCACCTCGAGCGCCGGCGCGCGCGCGATGCGCCACATCGACTGCACCAACGACATCTCCCCCACGTAGGCCGCGGCATCGGTGTCGCCGCCCGCGCCGTCGCGATAACGAAGCGCCAGCGGCAGCACTGCCGCGCCGGCGTCGATCGCCGGCTGCAGGAGCGCCGCGTGGAAATGCTTGACCGTGCGGCCGTCGGTCGTCGTGCCCTCGGGGCAGACCGATACCAGCCGCCCGCTCGCGAGCGCGGCGACGACTCTCCCGTTCATGCTGCGGGCGTGGCGCCGGCTGCCGCGCTCGATGAAGAGCGTGCCGACACGCTCGACCAGCCGGCCGACGAGGGGCCACTGCCGGATCTCGGACTTGGCGACGAAGAGCGACGGGAACACGGCGTACACGGCGAAGATGTCCAGCCACGAGACGTGGTTCGACACGAGCAGGCAGCGGTCGGGGAGGAGCACCGGTGCGTTGTGGGCTTTCACCCGCACTCGTAGAATCGAGAGCAGCCCGCGCGACCAGCGCTCGAGCGTGCGATCCTGCGCGGCGGGGGCGAGCCGCGCATAGCGCGTCTGGACGATCCAGAGCCCGTGCGCGAGATGGAGCGCCAGCCGCGCGAGGCGAAGGCAGCTGACGGCACGGGCGGTCGGACGAGTCATGCCGGGGCCATTCTAGCGGGGGAGTCCATGGAAACTTGCGTTTTCTGCAGGATCGTCGCCGGCCGGATCCCGGCGAGCGTGGTGTATCAGGACGAGCAGACGATCGCCTTCATGGACATCGGCTCGGTGAACCCGGGCCACATGCTGGTCGCGGTCAAGGCGCACGTGGAGAACGTGTTCGGGTTGGATGATGAGCTCGCGGCGGCAGCGATGCGCACCACGGCGCGCATGGCGCGGGCGATCAAGCGGGCGATTGCGCCCGAAGGGGTCAACCTCTTTCAGGCGAACGGCGCGGCGGCCGATCAGACCGTCTTCCACTTCCACATCCACGTCCTGCCGCGCCGGCTCGGCGACGGGATGAAGCTCGTCTGGCCGGTGAAGAACCCGCGGCGGGAGGAGCTGGAGGAGACCGCCGCGCGCCTGCGCGCGGCGATCGAAGACTAGCGCGCTGGCGGGAGAATCGCCGCGTTGGCGGCAATTCTCCCGAGCTCCCGAGGTCGGGGAGGATGACGGTGCGTGCCCCTGGTAGCGTGAAGACTAGTGACTGACCCGCGTCTGGCCGTTGACCGACACGAGGCGGACGCGCTCGCCCGGCTTGAACACTTCGTCGGCCTCCTGGACGATCGCCCGCAGCTCGCCGTTGTCGAGGCGGACGGTCACTTCGACGCCTGCCTTGCGGGTCACACCCTCTTCGGCCGCGGCGCCGAGCAGGCCGCCCGCCACCGCACCCGCCACGGCGGCGACCGCCGCGCCACGTCCGGCACCGATCGCGCTCCCGCCGATGCCGCCGATCGCGCCGCCGGCGATCGCGCCGATCGGCGTCTTGGTGCCCTCGATCGAGACCGACCGCACCCCTTCCACGACGCCTTCGCGCACCGTCTGCTCGCGGAGCGCGTCCTCGCGGCTGTAGACGCTGCCCGACTTGCTCGTCGCGCACCCGGCGAGGGTGACCGCCGCAACCGCGGCGAGAACGAGGCTTGTTGCTGAGCGCATGCTGAACTCCGTCTAGAAAATCTCCGCCCCGAAGCTCTTCCGGTAGAGCGCCGCGATTTCCGCGCGGCTCGGGCGGTGGTTCTGGCCGCCACGGTGCGCGATCTTGATCGCACCCATCACCGATGCCAGCCGGCCGGTGCTCGGCCAGTCGTACCCTGCTGCAATGCCATAGAGCAACCCGGCCCGATAGGCGTCCCCGCAGCCGGTGGGGTCCACCACTTCGGTCGGCTTAACGCTCGGGATTTCATGGGGTTGACCCCCCGCGTAGATCGTGGACCCGCTGGCCCCCTTTGTCACGATGAGAGCGTCGACCATGCGGGCAAGTTCCTCGAGCGTCCGCCCGGTCTTGTCGGCCAGCACCCGCGCCTCGTAGTCGTTCACGGCCACGTACTTCGCCGCATCGATCATCGCGAGGAGATCGGGGCCGGAGAACGCCGGCAACTGCTGGCCCGGATCGAACATGAACGGGATGCGCGCCGAGGCGAGCTCGTTCACGTGTGCGACCATGCCCTCGCGGCCGTCCGGCGCGACGATCGCGAGGCGGGCCGCCAGCGAGCCGTCGATCCGGTTATCCGCCGAGCGGTTCATCGCGCCGGGGTGGAACGCGGTGATCTGGTTGTCGTCGAGGTCGGTGGTGATGAACGCCTGCGCGGTCAGCGTCCCGGGCACGACGCGCACATGGTCGCGCGCGAGGCCGAGCGCGCCGAGCCGCTCGAGGTAGGGCCCGGCGTCCTCGCCGACGGTCGCCATGAGGATCGGCTCGCCCCCGAGCAGCTTCAGGCCGTAGCCGATGTTGCCGGCGCAGCCGCCGAACTCGCGCCGCAGCTCCGGCACGAGGAACGCTACGTTCAGGATGTGGATCTGGTCGGCGAGGATGTGATCCTTGAACCGGCCCTGGAACACCATGATGTTGTCATAGGCGATCGAGCCGCAGACGAGGATGCGCATCGCTTACTTCAACGCCGCCAATGCGGCGTCGTAGTCCGGCTCGTTCTTGATCTCGGGCACGAGCTGGGCGTGCACCACCTTGTCGTTCTCGTCGAGCACGACCACCGCGCGCGCGGCGACGCCGGCGAGCGGACCGCTCGCGATCTCCACGCCGTAGTTGCGCAGGAACTCGCGCCCGCGCATGGTCGAGAGCGGCACGACGTTGGCGAGGTTCTCGGTGGTGCAGAATCGTCCCATCGCAAACGGCAGGTCGGCGGAGATCACCAGCACGACCGCGTTATGCGCGCCGCCGGCGCGCTCGTTGAACTTGCGCGTCGAGGTCGCGCACACCGGCGTGTCAAGGCTGGGGACGATGTTGAGCACCTTGCGCTTGCCGGCGAAATCCTTCAGCGCGACGTCCTTCAGGTCCTTGGCGACGAGCGTGAACGCGGGCGCGGTCTCGCCGGGTGAGGGGAAGCGGCCGGCGACCTCGATCGGGTTGCCGGCGAGCGTGACGGTGGGCATGCGATTCTCCTGGACTGCGGTAGAGGCGATTGGAGGCCGGCAAGCAACGAGCAAGCACTTGGTAGGCGAACAGGGGGTCGGCGAACACGGGCGGGCAAGAATAGCCGAAAAACCGCGGCCGGAAATCGCGCCCGTCCGGCACGACTCAGCGGTAGAACACGAACAGCCTGTAGCCGGTGGCGTTCAGCCCCACCGGGTCGATGTGCACCTTAAAGCCCGCCTCGCCGCCGGCGGCAAGCGTTGCCTCGCGGCCGGCGCGCTCGCCCAGGTAGTCCTTCGGCTGTAGCACGCGGCGTGCGAGCGGCCGATCAGCGCCGTCGGTGAGCGTGAGCTCGAGCGCGGGCAGCGCCTGCTCGAAAGCGGCGCGGTTGCGCAGCACCGCGGAGAGCGTGAGGACGCCCGCCGCGCCGCGCTCGGCCGCAAGCTCCGAGGACTCGATGCTGATCAGTTCCGCGCGCTGTGGCAGCGGGATCGTGCACCGCGGCTCGCGGCACGCGGCGGCGAGCAGCGGTCGCGACTCGGGCCAGAGCGCCGCGATCTCGCCGCGGTAGGCGTAGCCCACCTGCCCGGCGAGCACGGCCGCGAGCACGACGATCGCAAGTCCCCACAGGACGGTCGCGCGCCGCAAGCTGCTCCGCTCGCCCGGCCCGAACTCGAACGGCTCGTCGTCGGCGAGCGAGATCTCCGGCTGCGGCGGCAGGGTGTTCGCGAGCGGCTGCGAGACCGCCGCCTCCACCTGGGCCAGCTCGTCGCTGCGCAAGCTCGGCACCGGCGGCGGCGCAGGCGGCGCTGCGGCGGGCTCCGCTTCGTTCATGAGCGAGGCTTGTGCATCGAACACCGTCGAGCACTGGCCGCAGCGCACGTGCCCGTCGCGCGCGGCGAGCTGATCGGCGTGCACGCGGAACGCCGTCCCGCATGCTGGGCAGCGCGTGACCATTCTCATCGGCGCACGCCTTCGAGCGCCACCCAGCCTTCGTCGGTCGCGAACGCGCTCATCGCGAACCACCCCGCGTAAGCGCGCGCCACCGCCGCGGCCTGGGGCGCGAGGATTCCCGCGAGCGCGATGCGGCCACCGGCGCGGCAATGCGCCGCGAGGAGCGGCGCGAGCGCGCGCAGCGGTTGCGCGAGGATGTTGGCCACGACGAGATCGGCCGGGAAATCGAGGGGTACCGTCGCATCGACGAAGCGCGCCGTCACCCCGTTGCGGGCGGCGTTTGCTCGGGCCGCCGCGACCGCGTCGGGATCGATATCCACGCCGAGCGCGACGCTCGCGCCGAGCTGCATGGCGGCGATAGCCAATATACCCGAACCGCAGCCGTAATCGAGCACGCTCATGCCGCGGTCGACGCAGCGCTCGAGCCAGCGCAGGCACGCGCGGGTGGTCGAATGGCTGCCGGTGCCGAACGCGAGACCGGGATCGAGGCGGATGTTGATCGCCTCCGGGTCCGGTGCGTCGTGCCACGACGGTACGATCCACAGCCGGTCCGAGATCCGAATCGGCGCGAACTGCGCCTGGACGCGGCGCACCCAGTCCTCGTCGCCGACCGGCTCGAGCGCATAAGCCGGTGACGCGGGCAGCCCGGCCGCTGCCGCGGCGGCCGCGACCAGCGCGACGGCGTCGGTTCCGGCGGGCAGGAGCGCGCGGATTCGGGCCCGCTCCCATCCCTCGCGGTCACGTGCGCCCGGCTCGTCGAACACCGGGCGCTCCGCGGGCGTACCGGCCAGGGCGTCCTCGATGTCCGCCGCGCCGGCGCCATGGGCGAGCATCGCGTCGGACAGCGCCTCTGCCGCGCCGGCCTCGACTTCGACGATCAGCGCGAGCCAGGGCAAGCCAGCCGCCCGCAGCGGTCAGGCTTTCGCGGCGCGCTTGGCCGCCTGGGCGAGCTTCTGCTCCAGATAGTGGATGCTGGTGCCGCCGCGCACGAACCGCGCATCGAGGAGCAGCTCCTGATGCAGCGGGATGTTCGTCTGGATCCCCTCCACGACCATCTCGGAGAGCGCGATGCGCATGCGCCGGATCGCCTGGTCGCGCGTGGCGCCATAGGCGATCACCTTGCCGATCATCGAGTCGTAGTTGGGCGGGACGACGTAGCCGTGATAGGCATGCGAATCGACGCGGATGCCGGGTCCGCCAGGTGGGTGGTACGAGGTGATCCGGCCCGGCGACGGCGTGAAGCGGTAGGGATCCTCGGCATTGATTCGGCATTCGATCGCGTGGCCCTTCAGCTCCACGTCCCGCTGCCGCAGGGCGAGCTTCTCGCCGGCGGCGATGCGGATCTGCGACTGGACGATGTCGATGCCGGTCACCATCTCGGTCACCGGATGCTCGACCTGGATCCGGGTGTTCATCTCGATGAAGTAGAACTCCTCGTCCTGGTACAGGAACTCGAAGGTCCCGGCGCCGCGGTAGTGGATCCTGCGGCACGCCTCGACGCAGCGCTCGCCGATGCGCGCGCGCTGCCGCGCGGTGATGTCGGGCGCCGGCGCCTCCTCGATCACCTTCTGGTGACGGCGCTGCATCGAGCAATCCCGCTCGCCGAGATAGAGGATGCCGCGGTGTTCGTCGGCCAGCACCTGGACCTCGATGTGGCGCGGCGTCTCCAGATACTTTTCGAGGTAGACCGCCGGGTTGCCGAACGCGGCCTGCGCCTCGGCGCGGGTCAGGTTCACCGCGCCGATGAGCGCGGCTTCGGTGTGGACGACGCGCATCCCGCGCCCGCCGCCGCCGCCGGCGGCCTTGATGATCACCGGGTACTTGACCGCGCGCGCGAGCTTGACGACTTCCGCCGGATCCTCGGGCAGCTCGCCGTCGGACCCAGGCACGCAGGGCACGCCGGCCTTCAGCATCGCCTGTTTGGCGCTCACCTTGTCGCCCATCAGGCGGACGTTCTCGGGGCGCGGGCCGATGAAGACGAAGCCGCTCTTTTCGACTTTCTCGGCGAAATCGGCGTTCTCGGAGAGAAAGCCGTAGCCGGGGTGGATCGCCTCCGAATCGGTGACCTCGGCCGCGCTGATGATCGCCGGGACGTTGAGGTACGAAGCGGGCGAGGGTGGCGGGCCGATGCACACCGACTCGTCGGCGAGCTTCACGTATTTCGCCTCGCGGTCGGCCTCGGAGTGTACGACCACGGTGCGGATCCCCATCTCGCGGCAGGCGCGCTGGATACGGAGCGCGATCTCGCCCCGGTTGGCGATGAGGATCTTCTCGAACACGCTACTCGACGACGACCAGCGGCTCGCCGTATTCGACCGGCTGCCCGTTCTCGGCCAAGATCGCCTTCACCACGCCCTCCGTATCGGACTCGATCTCGTTCATCAGCTTCATCGCCTCGATGATGCAGATCGTCTGCCCGGCCTTCACCGTGTCGCCGATCTCGACGAATGGCTTAGCGTCGGGCGACGCGGCCCTATAGAAGGTGCCGACCATCGGCGACTTGACGACGTGGCCTTCGGGGAGCGCCGCGGCCTCGACGGCCGCGAGGCCGGCCGTTGCCGGCGCAGGCCCCGGTGGACGCGCGGGCGACGGCATCGCAGGCGCGTAGGCACTTGGTGCTGAATCGAACGCGCGACCCGCACGGACAATTCTGACCCGCTCTTCCCCTTCGGTGACCTCGAGCTCGGCGATGCCGGACTCCTGCACGAGATCGATCAGCTTCTTGAGCTTTCGCAGGTCCACTCGATCACCCTCCCCAGCGGCGCCGGCGGTCCGGCGCTGGCGCGTTCGACCCCCAAATCCCGCGAGAAGCCTGCACTATCGCCGAAGATCGCAGCAATTTGGGCCAGCGACCTCCGGCAGTCCGGTTCTCCGCACGGGGCTTCCCTCCCGCCCCCACGGGTCGCCGCAGCCGAACCCTCTGCTCACGGCCGGGATCGAGCGTGGCTGCTCCACGGCGCAGGGCTTGCGTTCACGCTATCGCGGGAGTTTGCCGCAGATCGCGGCCGAATGTCCAACCGTTCGGTGCCAGCTCGGCGAAGTTGCGTGGTTCCGCAGGCTGTAGCGGAGCGCGTAGCCGAGCAGGATCTCTTTACGCGTTTCGGACTAGCAGCCCGTGACTTTGAGGATCCGAAAACGGCTCCCGCCTTTCTCGACACCGTTCCAACTGCGGCGCCTAGCCAAGGAGCGGCCGGACCAACCGCTCAAGCTGCGCCTCGCTGAGCAAGCCGAGATGGGTGGTCACCAGGCGCCCCTCGCGATCCAGCACCACCGTATACGGAAGCCCGCCAGCACGGTTTCCGAGCCGCCGGGTCAGGTCGATCACTTCGGCCCCTGCGATCAGAATCGGATAGCTGATCCCCATCTCGTTTGCAGCTTGTCGACTTTTGTCCGCCGTATCGACGGCGATGCCCACCACTTGAAGACCGTTCGCGGCAAATCGCTGCTGGATGCGCACCAATCCAGGAACTTCCTCGCGGCAGGGCGCGCACCAGCTGGCCCAAAAGTTCACCACCACGACCTTGCCCCGCCAGTGCTCAAGCCTCGCGCTACCTCCAGCTAGATCGGACAGTGTGACGCTAGTGAGCGCTGACACGGCGCCGTCCTCCGCGGACCCTGACCGCTGCTCGACGCCGGAGTACAGCCCCACCACGAGCGCCAGCGCGCCCACGAGGACAAATACGCTAACCGCAAGCGCGTTATGCATCGGCAGCCAGGAGCGCCGAGACCGCGCCGGGACTCGCCCGTTCGATCGGACGTCCGGCCACCGTTGCCTTGAGGGCGCTGCGCTCGTCCTTCGCGGCATAGACGGCCAGGTTCACCGGCACACCGCCCCAGTCGAGGCGCAGCACCGGCACGGCGCGAGGCTCGTCGCCGCAATAGTGGCGCTGTTCGCTGGTGGCGTAGACGACGTCACGGTTGAGGAGAAACAGCTCGACCGCCTTCAGGTCGTCGGTGAAGAGTTGCAGATCGATGTCGGCGTACCGCCCGGCGGTACCTTTCAGCACCGGCCCGGCAAGATAGGGGTTGAATGGCGCGAGCGCGCGCATCACCTCAAGCGCGACCCGCCGCAAGTCGTGGATCCGGCTGCGCTGCTCGTCGCCCTGGTACAGCGACTGGTACGCGCGGAGCTCGGCTTCGATCTCGTCGTTGGCCGGCAGCGCCTGCGTATCGGCCGCACCGAGCTGGCGGGCCGCCTTGCGCTTGGCGAGCGCGAAGTCGTCGACGCCGTCCTCGGCCATCATGCGTGCGGCGACGGCGGCGATACGCGCGCGCATCTGCGACACTTTCCGGTTGCTTTCTCGGGGCATGGCGCGCGCGTCCCGTGCTCGCGCCGGAGTTTACCCCACCGGGTCGAGCCGACCCGACCCCTTACAATCCTCCGCCATGCACCTTCACGTTCTCGGCATCTGCGGCACCTTCATGGGCGGGCTCGCTGCGCTCGCCCGTGCGGCCGGCGCGCGCGTCACCGGCTGCGACGCCGGGGTCTACCCGCCGATGAGCACGCAGCTCGCCGCGCTCGGCATCGAGATCGTCGACGGGTTCGGCGCGGAGCAGATCGCGCTCGCGCCCGACCTCTGGGTCATCGGGAACGTCGTGACGCGCGGCAACCCGTTGCTGGAAGAGATCCTCGATCGCGGGGAGCCGTTGGTCTCCGGACCGCAGTGGCTCGCCGAGCACGTGCTCGCCGGCAAGCACGTACTCGCGGTGGCGGGCACGCACGGCAAGACGACGACTGCGGCGATGCTCGCGGCGATCCTCGAGCGCGCCGGACTCGAGCCCGGGTTCCTGATCGGCGGTGTTCCGGGCGATTTCGGCGTGTCGGCGCGCGCGTCCGCCGCGCCCTTCTTCGTCCTCGAGGCCGACGAGTACGACACCGCGTTCTTCGACAAGCGCTCCAAGTTCGTGCATTACCGTGCGCGCACCGCGATCCTCAACAATCTCGAGTTCGACCACGCCGACATCTTTCCCGACCTGGCCGCGATCGAGACGCAGTTCCACCATTTCGTACGTACGCTCCCGCGCTCCGGCCTGGTGATCGCAAACGGTGCCGACACGGCGCTCGCGCGGGTGCTCGCCCGCGGCTGCTGGTCACGGCTCGAACGATTCGACGTCGCCGACGGTTGGTCGAGCAGCGTTCACGACGACGGTGCATTCGACGTCCTGTGGCAGGGCGCCCCGGTGGGGCGCGTCGCGTGGGCGCTCACCGGCGATCACAACCGCGCGAACGGGCTCGCGGCGATCGCCGCGGCCTGCGACGTCGGGGTCGCACCGAACGTAGCCATCGACGCGCTCAGCGCGTTCCGTGGCGTCAAGCGGCGCATGGAGCTGCGCGGCGTCGTCCGCGGTATCGCGGTCTACGACGACTTCGCGCACCACCCGACCGCGATCCGCTCGACCCTCGAAGGCCTGCGGCGCAAGGTCGGGCGCAGCCGCATCCTGGCGGTGCTCGAGCCGCGGTCGAACACGATGAAGCTCGGCATGCTGAACGAGGCCTTGGCCGGGAGCCTTACGGCGGCGGAGATCGTCTTCTGCTACACCGCGGCGCTCGGTTGGGACGCCGCTGCGGCGCTCGCGCCGCTCGGTGATCGCGCGCGCTGCCATGGCGAGCTGGACGCGCTGGTCGCTGGAATCGCGCAGGAGGCGCGCCCGGGCGACCACGTCGTCGTCATGTCGAATGGCGGCTTCGGCGGCATTCACGAGCGGCTCCTCTCCGACCTTGGCCGCAACGGCCGATGACGATCGTTTACCTGCATGGCTTCAACAGCGCGCCGCAGTCGCACAAGGCGCTGGCCCTCGGACGCTATATGGCCGAACGGGGGCTGGCCGACGGGTTCGTGTGCCCGAGCCTGCCGCACCGACCGGCGGCGGCGATCGCGCTCGTCGAGGCCGAGATCGCACAACGCCCGGCGGGCACGGTCACGCTCGTCGGCAGCTCGCTCGGCGGCTTCTACGCCACTTACCTCGCCGAGAAGTACGATTTGCGCGCGGCCCTCGTCAATCCCGCGGTGACACCGCAACACGACCTCGAGAGCTATCTCGGCATCCAGCGCAATCTGTACACCGGCGAAGCGTACGAGCTGACCCTTGAGCACCTCGCCGAATGGCGCGCGCTCGATTCACCGGCGATCCATCCGGAACGGTATCTGCTGCTCGTCGAGACCGGCGACGAGGTGCTCGACTATCGCGAGGCGGTGAGGAAGTACGCCGGTGCGCGGCACATCGTCATCGCGGGCGGCGATCACAGGTTGCGGAGCTTCCCCGAGCACCTCGGGCTGATCGTGGAGTTTGCCGGGCTGGCGCGATGAACGTCCTGTACGAAGACAACGGCGCCTTCAAGGTCGGTGCCGTGCTCGCCGAGCAGGCCGCCTCGCTCCAGGTCGAGGCGCCGCACGGCAAGCGGAGCAAGGTGAAGAGCGCGCACGTCCTCCTGCACTTCGCCGATTCCGGGCTGGCCGATTTTCTCGAGCGCGCCGAGCGCGGCGCCGCCGAGATCGACACCGATTTTCTGTGGGAGGCTTGCGGCGGGCCGGAGTTCGGCTTCGCCGAGCTGGCCGCCGAGTATCACGGCCGCACGCCTACGCCGCTCGAGGCGGCGAGCATCCTCGTCAAGCTGCACTCGGCACCGGTCTACTTTCACCGCAAGGGCAAGGGGCGCTTCAAGGCGGCGCCGCCTGACACCCTGAAGGCGGCGCTCGCGGGCCTCGAGCGCAAACGCCAGCAAGCCGAGACCATCGACGCCTGGGTGCAGGCGCTCGAACGTTCGGAGCTCCCCGAGCCGTTGCGCGCGATCCTCCCGCAGCTCCTGTACAAACCCGACCGCAATCGCATCGAGACGAAGGCGTTCGAGCAGGCGTGCGCGTCGCTCGGGCTCTCGCCTGCCCGACTCGCGGAGCGCTGCGGCGCGTTGCGCTCGAGCCACGATTACCATCTCGGCCGGTTCCTCTTCGAGTATTTCCCGCGCGGCGCCGGCTTCCCGGACGTGCCGGCGCCACCGTTACCGGAGACGCTGCCGGTCGCGGACGTCGCGGCGTTCAGCATCGACGATGCGACCACGACCGAGATCGACGACGCGTTCTCGGTCACCGATCGCGGCGACGGTGTGGTGCGCGTCGGCGTTCACATCGCCGCCCCGGCGCTCGGATTCCAGCCCGGTTCCGCGATCGACGCGCTCGCCCGCGAGCGGCTGTCCACCGCGTACATGCCGGGGTACAAGATCACGATGCTGCCGCCGGCCGCGATCGAGCGGTTCTCGCTCGTCGCGGGCGGCGCACGACCGGCGGTATCGCTGTACCTTGAGCTCGATGCCGCGACGCTCATGAGCCGCGGCGAACCCACCGCGCGGATCGAGCTGGTGCCGGTGGTCGCCAACCTGCGACACCACGAAGTGGACGCGCTGAACGACGCGCTCGCGGCGGGCGAGGTGGATCGCAGCCTGCCGTTCGCCGTAGAGCTGGACTTCCTGCACCGGCTCGCCGTGGTCCTCGAGGCGGGACGCGGCAAGAGCGGCAACCAGTTCGAACGGACCGAGTACAGCTTCCAGGTCGCGGACGAGCGGGTGGCGATCATTGAACGCAAGCGTGGCTCGCCGCTCGACAAGCTGGTGGCCGAGCTGATGATCCTCGTCAACCGGAGCTGGGGTAAGCTGCTCGACGAGCGCGGCGCCGCCGCGATCTATCGCGCCCAGGCGCCCGACGGCAAGGTCCGCATGACCACGGTCGCCGCCGAGCACCAGGGCCTGGGTGTCTCGCACTACGCCTGGTCGAGCTCGCCGCTGCGCCGCTATGTGGATCTGGTGAACCAGTGGCAGCTCGTCGCGATGCTGCAGGAGGCACCGGCGCCGTTCGCGCCGCGGTCGGAGGCGTTGCTCGGAGCGATGCGCGACTTCGAGGCCACGTACGCCGCCTACGACGAGTTCCAGCGCCAGATGGAGTACTACTGGTGCCTCCGTTGGCTGATCCAGGAGGGCATCGAAGTCGCTGCGGGGGAGGTCGTCCGCGAGAATCTGGTTAAGATCGCCGGCGCCCCGCTTTACGTGCGGGTGCCGTCCCTCCCGGAGCTGCCACCGGGGACGCCGGTCGAAGTCGAGATTGCGGACGTGGATCTGATTGACACTCACTTGCGCTGCGTCTATAAGAACCCACAAGCAAAACGAGAAGTGGCGTGAAAAAAGAACTGTAAATCATTGAGTTACATGGTATTTTAGCATGTCCGTGCAGTTCGTAATCGACTTGTCGCGCGCCTCCGAGCGGCGCCTCGGACTGACGCCCGCGCTGCAGTTCGCGATCATCGCGTCGATCCTGCTCCACGCCGCGGTGCTGTCGCTTCGCTTCGCGCTTCCCGACGCGAAGCGCCTGCGCTCGGCGCCGCAGACCCTCGATGTCGTCCTCGTCAACAGCAAGTCGTCGACGCGGCCCGTCGATCCGCAGGCGCTCGCGCAGGCGAATCTCGACGGCGGCGGCAACACCGACGAGAACCGCCGCGCCAAGACGCCGCTGCCGGTGACACAGCAGGTCGAGCGCGGGGAGGACGTCAAGCGCTCGAAGCAGCGCGTGCGCGAGCTCGAATCGAAGCAGCGCCAGTTGCTGACGCAGCTCCAGGCTCCGGCCGCAGTGTCGAGCGAGCCGTCGCGCTCGGACCAGTCGCCCGAGCCCGTGGCGCCGCCCTCGGGCGCCGATCTAGTCAACTCCGCGCTGGCCCTCGCCCGGCTCGAGGCGCAGATCGCGCGCCAGGTCGAGGAGTACAACAAGCGGCCGCGCAAGGCGTTCGTCGGCGCGCGCACGACCGAGTCGCGCTTCGCGCAGTACGTGGAGGACTGGCGGCTCAAGATCGAGCGGGTCGGCAACCTCAACTATCCCGACAGCGCGCGCGGCCGGATCTACGGCAGTCTGCGGCTCACGGTGTCGATCAAGCCCGACGGCAGCGTCGACGACGTACAGATCGACCGTCCCGCCGAGTACAAGGTTCTGAACGATGCCGCGCTCAAGATCATCCGGCTCGCCGGGCCGTTCGCGCCGTTCCCGGCGGCCATCCGCAAAGACACCGATCTCCTGGTCATCACCCGGACGTGGACCTTCGCCCCGGGCGACCGGCTCTACGACAACTGACGCCGCGTTCCGCGCGCGGGTCGCCGCCGTGACCGACCGCTACGCCGTCATCGGCAACCCGATCGCGCATTCGAAGTCGCCCGAGATCCACGCGGCATTCGCGCGTGCCACCGCGCAGGATGTCGAGTACGGGCGCCTCCTCGCACCGCTCGATGCCTTCCGCGCTACCGTGGCCGCGTTTCGCGCCGCTGGGGGCCGCGGGCTGAACGTCACGGTGCCGTTCAAGGGCGAGGCGTACCGGCTCGCGACCGAGCGCTCGGACCGCGCCCGCGCCGCCGAGGCGGTCAACACGCTCGCATTTGACGGCGCCCGGATCTTCGGCGACACGACCGACGGGGTCGGGCTCGTACGCGACATCGGGACGAATCTCGGCGTCGAGATCGCGGGGGCTCGGGTGCTGATTGCCGGCGCCGGCGGTGCGGCGCGCAGCGTGCTGCCCCCGCTGCTCGAGGCGCGCCCCGAGGCGGTCGTCGTCGTGAACCGCACCCCCGAGCGCGCGGTCGAGCTAGAGCGCCAATTCGGCGGACGGGTGCAGGCGGTGGCGTTCGCGATGCTGCCGCGCCAGCCGTTCGACATCGTGATCAATGCGACCTCGGCCGGCCTCGCCGGCGAGCTGCCGCCGCTCGAGGCGGGCGTGTTCGCCCGCGGGGCGCTCGCCTACGACATGACCTACGGCGAGGGCGCCGCTGCATTTCTCACGCTCGCGCGCGAAGCCGGGGCGACGCGGCTTGTAGACGGACTCGGGATGCTGGTGGAACAGGCCGCGGAGTCGTTCTGCATCTGGCGCGGAGTGCGCCCCGACACCGCGCCGGTGCTCGCGTCGCTGCGCGCCGCGAAGTGAAGCTCGTCGCGCGCGTCGCGAAGGGACTCGCGTACCTCCTCGGCGCCGTCGTCGCGGCGTTCGTCCTGGTGCAGGCCTGGTTTTTCGCGCATGTCCTGTGGTGGGATCGGTACAACCCGGGCGCGACGAGCTTTATGGAGGCGCGGCTGGAAGCACTCCGCGCCAAGAACCCGAAGGCGGAGCTGAAGCATCGCTGGGTCGACTACGACCGGATCTCGGCCCATCTCAAGCGCGCGGTGATCTCGGCCGAAGATGCGAAGTTCATCGACCACGAGGGGTTCGACTGGGAGGGCATCCAGCGTGCCCTGGAGAAGAACCAGCAGCGCGGGAAAGTCGTGGCGGGCGGCTCGACCATCAGCCAGCAGCTCGCAAAAAACCTGTTCCTCTCGGGCGAGCGGAGCTTCGTCCGCAAGGGCCAGGAGGCGCTCGTCACGCTCATGCTCGAGGCGGTGATGACGAAGCGCCGCATCCTCGAGCTCTATCTCAACGTGGCCGAGTGGGGCGAGGGCGTGTTCGGCGCCGAGGCCGCGGCGAAGCACTACTTCGGCGTGAGCGCGGCCGGGCTGGGTCCCGAGCAGGCAGCGCGCCTGGCGGCGATGCTCCCGCGGCCGCGCTTCTACGATCGCAATCGCGGCTCGAAGTATCTCGCGACGTACAGCGAGCGCATCCTGGCGCGGATGCCGTCCGCGCAGGTGCCCTGACGAGGCTCGGGACATGGAACGCCTGCACATCGCGACCGGCCGGCCCGCGCGCGCGCTCGCCGCCGAGGAGCCGATGCCCGCCGACGGCTACGTGTGGCTGATCCTCGCGTACGGCGAAGCCGACCAGCTCGCCGGCGAGATCCAGCGGCTGACCGGGCTGCGCGTGTACGAGGACCACGTCGACGACGTGAAAAACCTCGCCCACCCGTCGTCGTTCGACACCACCGAGGACTACGAGCTGGTGATCTTCCGTGGGCTCGTTCCGGCCGAGAAGAGCGAGCGCATGGAGACGCGGCCGGTGTTCCTGTTCAACTTCGAGCGCATGCTCGCGACCGTCGCCGCCCCCGACAGCCGCTCGATTGCGGAGGTGAAGAACCGCTATCTCGGCGTGGCGGCCAAGTGTCCGCAGAGCCCGGACGAGCTGATGCATCGGCTGTTGTCGGCGCTGGTCGACAGCTACCTCGAGCTCCGGCACCCGCTTACCGAGCGGCTCGACCGCTGGCAGCGAGCGCTGCTCGACCCGCGGAAGCCCTTCCGTGACTGGGCCCGGCTCCTCGAGCAGCGCATCGAGCTGCGGCGGCTTCTGCACCTGTGTGAGGAGCAGCTCGACGCCATCACCGAGTGGCGCGACGACCGGATGAGCAGCATGAGCGAACGGCTGCGGGTGCGCTTCGCCGACCTCATCGAGCACATCGAGCGCGTCAAGGATCACGCGCGTCAGACGGAGCAGCAAGCCGAGTCCGCGGTGCAACTCTACTTCGCCGCGACCTCCACCCGCACGAACGAGGTCATCCGTCTTCTCACCTTGATCACCGCGGTCTTCATGCCGCTCAATCTGATTACCGGGATCTACGGCATGAATTTCGACTTCATCCCCGGGCTGCACTCGCCCGTGGGGTTCTGGATCTCGCTCGGCATTATGCTGACGGTCGTCGTCTTCCTCGTCAGCTTCTTCCGGTGGCGGCGCTGGCTCTAGCAGGACGCCGCCCGGCCCGCATCGCCTCCCGCCGCCCCCGCCGCACGTCGATCGTCGCGAGCACCGCGAGCCCGGCTACGAAGTACACGCCCGTGATCAGCATCGCGAGGCGGTGGTCGCCGCCCGAGAGCCACGTGGCGAGGCCGTACGTGAGCGGCCCGAGGATCGACGAAAGCTTCACCGCCAGCCCCCAGAGCCCGAAGAACTCGGCGCGCCGATTCCGCGGCGAAAGATAGCCCACGAGCGCCCGGCCGGCGGACTGCGACGCGCCGAGGCTCAGGCCCGCCAGATTCGCCGCGACCCAGAACGTGGCCCGATCGGTCGCCCACCAGGCAACGACGACGGTCGCGATCCAGCCGAAGAGCGTGAGCGCGATCGTGCGGACGTGGCCGAGCCGGTCCTGGAACTGGCCGAACGCGATCGCCCCGAGCGCCGCCGTCACGTTCACCGCGAGGATGAGCGTGATGGTGTCCTTGGTGGTAAACCCCATCGCCTGCTGCGCGTAGATCGCCGCAAGCGCAACCACCGCCTGCACCCCGGCCTGGTAGCAGACGAGGCACCCGAGGAACCGGGCCAGGTCGGTGAAGGTTGCGGCGTGCCGGAGGGTTTCCGATACCCGCGCGAAAGCTGCTCGGCCGAGGCCTTCGCCCGCCGCCGCCTGCGGGACCGCGCGCTCCCTCAGCCAGAGGAGTGTCGGCAGGCTTGCGGCGAGGAAGATCGCGGCGGTGATCAGCATCGTCACCGGGACGAACCCGGCCGAGGTTTCGCCGCGCGCCTGCGCCGCGGTCACGTAGGCAAGGCTCGCGCCGAGGGAGACGAGGCCGCCGAGGTAGCCGAGTCCCCAGCCCCAGCCCGATACCTTTCCGAGCGCTTTCCCGCGGGCGAGCTCCGGCAGGAAGGCCGCGATCAGGTTCTCGCCGGTGCTGAAGAAGAAGTTGGAAACCGCAACCAGCGCACAGGCGAGCGCGAGCTCGCCCGGGCCGACAAGCGCGAGCGACGCGGTGAAGCTCACGCAGCCGATCGTGCTCGCGACGAGCAGGCGCCGCTTGGCCGCCCGCTGATCGGCGTAGGCGCCGATCAGCGGACCGGTGATCATGACCGCGGCATATGACATCGCGAGCGTGGCGGTCCATGCAAGCGTCGCCCAGGGCGCATCGCCCGCCACCACCGACACGAAGTAGACGTTGAAGACGGCCGTGATCACGACCGTCGTGTAGCCGGAGTTGGCGAAGTCGTACATCGCCCACGCGACGACCTCACGTGGCCGTACGCCGGGCGCGAGCAGGGGTGCGGGAGAAGCGCGCGAAGGCGCTGGAGGGGTGCTCATCGCACTTCGCAATCGGATGGGCCGACGCTATCCTACCGGCATGCCCGAGACGATCGAGCGAAAAGAGCTTGAGGACCTGCAGCAGGACCTGCATGAGGTGCAGGAGCGCCTGCGGCGGCATCGTCTCGTCGAGGGCCTGGTCGAGCGGCAGCAGATGCCGAAGCACGAGCTGGTCGAGTCGCTCGTCCACAAGCAGCATCTCGCCGAGCTGCGCTCCAAGCTCGACCAGATGCACGCCGCCGACATCGCCTACATCCTGGAGGCGCTGCCGATCAACGAGCGCCTCGCCGTCTGGGACCTCGTCAAGGCGGAGCGCGACGGCGAGATTCTGCTCGAGCTGTCGGAGCCGGTTCGCGAGTCGCTCATCCGCACCATGGATTCGGACGAGCTCGTCGCGGCGGTCGAGACCCTCGACACCGACGAGATCGCCGAGCTCGCCCCCGATCTTCCCGACGAAGTCATCCAGGACGTCTTCCAGTCGCTGCCGGTCGAGGAGCGCGAGCAGTTGCGCGCCGCGATGTCCTACCCGGAGGACGCGGTCGGCGCGCTGATGGACTTCGACGTCGTGTCGATCCGGGAGGACGTCACGCTGGAAACGGTGACGCGCTACCTGCGCCGGTTCGAGGAGCTGCCCGACCATACCGACCAGCTCTTCGTCGTCGACCGCGAGCAACGCCTCAAGGGTGTCCTGCCGATCGCGAGGCTGGTCGTCACCGATCTCGAGCGGCCGGTCGCCGAGGTGATACTGCAGGATTTCGTCACGCTCTACGCGGACGACAAGGCCGAGGACGCGGCGCAGGCGTTCGAACGGTACGACCTCGTGTCGGCGGCCGTGATCGACCAGTCGGGGAAGCTCCTCGGACGGGTGACGGTCGACGCCGTCGTGGACTACATCCGCGAGAAGAGCGAGAGCGAGGCGCTCGCCAAGGGCGGCCTGCGCGAGACCGAGGACGTGTTCGCGCCGGTGTGGCAGTCGGTGAAGAACCGCTGGTCGTGGCTCGCGATCAATCTCGTCACCGCATTCATCGCATCGCGCGTGATCGGCGCGTTCGAAGGCTCGATCGAGAAGCTGGTGGCGCTCGCCGCGCTCATGCCGATCGTCGCCGGCATTGGCGGCAACTCCGGCAACCAGACGATCACCATGATCGTGCGCGCGCTTGCGCTCGGCCAGATCCAGATCGAGCAGGCGCGCAAGCTGTTCGCGAAGGAGATCGGCGTAGCGCTCGCGAACGGCGTGGTGTGGGGCGGGATTCTCGGCGTCATCGCCTGGGTGCTCTACAGCAACGTGAAGCTCGGCCTGGTGATGACCCTCGCGATGACGCTCAATCTGCTCCTCGCCGCGGTGATGGGAGTGGTGATCCCGACCACGATGGCGAAGGTCGGCCGCGATCCGGCGCTCGGCTCGTCGGTGCTGATCACCGCCTGCACCGACTCCGGCGGCTTCTTCATCTTTCTCGGACTCGCCACGCTGTTCCTGCTCTGAAGCGGCGGCTCCGACCCGCCGCTAAACTCGCGCCCTGGGGACGGTCGTCAATCGAGAAGGGCGAAACGCATGTCCATGCTGAAAGAGTTCAGAGAGTTCGCGGTCAAGGGCAACGCGATGGATCTCGCCGTCGGCGTGATCATCGGCGCAGCCTTTGGCAAGATCGTCGATTCGGTGGTGAACGACTTGATCATGCCGATCATCGGACGGGCCACTGGCGGGCTCGATTTCTCGAACTACTTCATTGCCCTGAAAGACATCCCGGCCGGCACGCCGGTCACGCTCGACGCCCTCAAGAAGGCCGGCGTGCCGGTCTTCGCTTACGGCAACTTCATCACCATCGTCCTCTACTTCGTCATCCTCGCCTGGATCATCTTCATCATGGTGAAGTGGATCAACCGGCTGAAGAGCGAGGCCCCGCCGGCACCGGCGCCGGAGCCGCCCGAGGACGTGAAGCTGCTGCGCGAGATCCGGGACGCGCTGAAGAGATGACGGCGCGAAGGCGCCGTCATTCCGGCGCATGCCGGGATCCAGTGCGGCGTCAAACTTCTCCGCGCATGCTCGCGGAGAACCGCTTCGCCGCGATGAGCTGCGACTTCAGGGCGTAGTCGAGCAGCGCCACCCGGTCGGACATCATCTCGCGCGTGATCGTCGTCATGCCCCCGGGGGACACCTCGAGCCAGGCGTCCGCCTCGCCCGATTCGGTCACGATCTTCATGCCGGATTTCCGCGCGATGTGCATCATCGCGCGGTTCTCGGTCAGGCAGTGGGTGAACATCGCGCGCACGTAGTGCGTGCGCGCAAAGAGGTGGGCGCGCTCGAAGAGCGCGGTGCCCACCCCCTTCCCGCGCGCGCGCTCGAGCACGCTGACACCCAGCTCCGCGAACTCCGGCAACACGGCGATGTGCGCGACGCCGGCGAGCCGCAGGTCGTCGTCGAACGCGCCGAACACCGCGTCGCGCTCGAGATCGATCGACTCGGCGTACTCGCGGAGCGACGCATCGCTCCGCGGCGACCCGAAGCGGAGCCTGCGGTCGTCGTTTCCCAGCTGAACGAGGTGCTCCGCAACGGCGGCCCGGTCGGCGCCCGACAGCCGCTTGACCGGTACCTGGGCCGGCCGGTTCACGCCGGCCCTGCCGCGAGTGCCGCATCGGCTGCGCGGAGCGTCGCCGCGATCTCCTCGTCGCCGTGCGCGGCTGAAACAAAGCCGGCCTCGTACGCCGACGGCGCGAGATACACGCCGGCGTCGAGCATGGCGTGGAAGAAGCGGTTGAACGCGCCCGTGTCCGATTCCATCACCTCGGCGTACGACGCGGGCGGCGCGGCGCGGAAGAACAGGCCGAACATTCCGCCGACATGCGCCGCGGAGAACGCCGTGCGCCGCCGCTTGCCGATGCCGTTCAGACCCTCGACCAGGCTGGCGGTGCGCGCGGCGAGTCGGTCGAAGAACCCCGGCTCGAGGACGAGCTTGAGCGTCGCGAGCCCGGCCGCGACGGCGACCGGGTTGCCCGAGAGCGTGCCCGCCTGGTAGACCGGTCCGAGCGGCGCGATCTTCGACATGATGTCGCGCCGGCCGCCGAAGGCTCCGACCGGCATGCCGCCGCCGATCACCTTGCCGAGCGTCGTCAGATCAGGGGCGATGCCGTAATGCCCCTGTGCGCCCTGGGCGCCCACGCGGAAGCCGGTCATGACCTCGTCGAAGATGAGCACCGTGCCATGCTTCGTGCACAGCGCGCGCATAGCCTGCAGGAACTCGCGCGCGCAGGGAACGAGGTTCATGTTCCCGGCGACCGGTTCGACGATCACCGCCGCGATCTCGTCGCCCTGCTTGCGAAAGGCGTCTTCGAGCTGCTGCACGTCGTTGAAGTCGAGCACGGTCGTGTGGCCCGCCGTCTCCGGCGTGACGCCGGCGGAGCTGGGGTTGCCGAGCGTCAGCGCGCCCGAGCCCGCCTTGACTAGCAGCGAATCGGCGTGACCGTGGTAGCAGCCCTCGAACTTGACGATGCGCGGCCGGCCGGTGAAGCCGCGGGCGAGGCGGAGCGCCGTCATCGTCGCCTCGGTGCCCGACGACACGAGCCGCACGAGCGCCATGCTCGGCAGCGCCTTGCAGAGCAGCTCCGCTAGCTCGACCTCGAGCTCGGTCGGCGCGCCGAAGGAGAGTCCGGCGCCCGCCGCCTCGCGCACCGCCGCTACGACCGCGGGGTGTGCGTGCCCGAGGACGAGCGGTCCCCAGGACCCGACGTAGTCGATGTAGCGCTTGCCGTCGGCGTCCCAGAAGTACGGCCCGCCTCCGCGGACGAAGAACCGCGGCGTGCCGCCCACGGCCCGGAAGGCCCGTACCGGCGAGTTCACGCCGCCGGGGATGGAGCGCTGCGCCCGTTCGAACAGCTCGTCGTTCTTGCTCATTGGGCAACCTCTTGGAACAGGTGGGTGAATTCGCGCGCCCGCGCGGCGACGTCGCCCGCACGGAACAGCGCGGTGATGACGGCGAGCGAGTCGGCGCCGGCCGCGATCGCCGCGCGGCCGTTTGCGAGCGTGATGCCGCCGATCGCCACGACAGCGACGCCGAAGCGCTGCTTCGCCGCGCCAAGAAGGGCGAGCGGCGCGTTCACCGCGGCCGGCTTCGTCGGCGACGCAAACACGCTGCCGAAGGCGACGTAGTCAGCGCCCACTGCGACCGCTCGGCGCGCCAGGTCGAGTCGGTCGTAGCACGACGTGCCGAGCAGCCGGGTCGGCCCAAGGCGGCCACGCGCATCGGCTAGGTCGCCGTCGTCGCGCCCGAGGTGCACCCCCGCCGCGCCGACGGCGAGCGCGAGCTCGATG
The DNA here is from genome assembly GCA_963754305.1 of uncultured beta proteobacterium. Classification (GTDB taxonomy): domain Bacteria; phylum Pseudomonadota; class Gammaproteobacteria; order Burkholderiales; family SG8-39; genus DATEDA01. The sequence continues at coordinate 177,763 of CAVWFR010000051.1, forward strand.
TCGTCGTTCACGATCAGCGGCACGCCCGCTGCGGCGCACGCCGCGGCGAGCGCGCTTGCCTGCGCATGCCGTAAGGTCGGCGGCCCGCCCTTGTTCCGGTACTGGACCGCCGCCGCGCCGCCGGCGATCGCCGCGCGCACCTGCCGAATGAGTGCGCGGGTGTTCGGCTCATCCGGCGTCAACGCGTAGAGCCCGCGCGGAAACCGCGCCGTCACTGGTGTGCCGGGGCGGCGGCGACTGCGTCGCGCATTGGGGCCAGCCGGTCCGGGATCGCTTGTCCGGCGCCCGGCCGGTAGGCGCGCGCGAGCGTCTCCCACGTGTAGGCCTGCGCCTCGCGCACCGCCTCGCGCACCGCGCGCCCATGCGCGAGGAACGCGGCGATCGCGGCCGCGAGCGTGCAGCCGGAGCCGTGATAGCTCCCGGGCAGCCGTTCCCAGCATTCGCTCGCCACGTGGCCGTTCGCGTCGTAGAGCGAATTGATCACTTCCGGCGTGCGCTCGTGGGCGCCGGTGACGAGGACGTAACTTGCCCCCAGCCCGGCGAGGCGTTGCGCGCAGCGCGCGAGGGGCAGTGCGGCGCTTGCCTCGTCGGGAGCGGCGGCCAGACGGCGGGCTTCAAGACTGTTCGGCGTCAGCACCGTTGTCCTCGGAACGAGCCACCTGATGAGTGATGCGGCCACCTCGTCGCTGGCGAGCGGGTCGCCGCGCCCCGAAGCGAGCACAGGGTCGAGCACCAGCGGGATTCCGGGGTGCTCGCTCAACACTGCGGCGATCGCTGCGGCGTTCTCGGCGCTCGCGACCATGCCGATCTTGAACGCGGCGACAGCCATATCGCGCAGGAGCATCCGGGCCTGCTCGGCCACCCAGCGGGCGTCGACCACTTGCACCGCCGCCACGCCCGCCGTGTCTTGCTGGGTGAGCGCGGTGATCACCGTCAGCGGATGGCAGCCGAGCGCCGCGGCGGTGAGCAGATCGGCTTGCACGCCGGCGCCGCCGCTCGGGTCCGAGCCGGCGAAGGCAAGCACGATCGGTGGCGAAGGGCGGGCGCGTGGCACGAGTGAGCGGGTGCGGCGACCGAGTGTGATCGCGTGCTGGCAACGGCGCCGACCGCACTGTAAGATCCGGCCGATTTTAGCGCCAAAGCCTCTTTCTCAACCTCCTCTTTCCATGGCAGAAACCGCGCAAGCCTATGCCTACAAGACGTGGATGTGTCTCATCTGCGGCTTCATCTACGACGAGTCCGCGGGTCTTCCCGACGAGGGGATCCACCCCGGAACGCGGTGGGAGGACGTGCCGATCAACTGGACTTGTCCGGAATGCGGCGCGCGGAAGGAGGATTTCGAGATGGTGGAAATCTGAGCGCCTGAATGGCCGGGCGGCGAACGCCGCCTTCTGCTGCTGACCCCGCCACGCACACCGGTCAACGTTACCGGAACGCATTTACTCGTCTCATCGCGTGCTGCCTCATGCCCGGTTTCAGGGGGTGCAAGCGCGCAGTCGCGCCTCCGCAGAACCTCGTTTTAGCCGTTCTCCACACTTCAGAAACCGCGTTAAATAATTGGCCGAACCCTCGAATCCGGCATAGCCTCCGATCATGGGACTCGCTTAGAATGACCGCCTGTACCCGACGCCAGCGGCACTCCTTTCGCCGCCCGCCCGCGCGGGTCCAGGGACGAAGGGGAGCCAAACGTTGAGCGAGACCGCAGCAACCCTCGCCGGCATCAAAGTGATGGTGATCGATGACTCCAACACCATCCGCCGCAGCGCCGAGATCTTTCTGGCCCAGGCCGGCTGCCAAGTGATCCTCGCCGAGGACGGCTTCGACGCGCTGTCCAAGATCACCGACCATCAGCCCGAGATCATCTTCTGCGACATCATGATGCCGCGGCTGGACGGGTACCAGACCTGCGCTCTGATCAAGAAGAACCCGCGGTTCGCGGGGACGCCGGTCATCATGCTGTCGTCGAAGGACGGGCTGTTCGACCGCGCCCGCGGCCGCATGGTCGGCTCCGATGAGTACCTGACCAAGCCGTTCACCAAGGACAGCCTGCTCAAAACGGTCGGCGCCCACGCGCTGAACCGCGTCTAACAACTGGGGGAGTTTGCCATGCCAGTCAAGAAGATCCTGGTCGTCGACGATTCGCCCACCGAGCGCCAGTACATGCTCGAAACGCTGCAGAAAAAGGGCTACCAGATCGTCACCGCCGACAACGGCGAGGAGGCGATCGCCAAGTCGAAGAGCGAGCTCCCCGACCTGATCATCATGGACGTGGTCATGCCCGGGCTGAACGGCTACCAGGCGACGCGCCAGATCACCCGCGACGACGCAACCAAGCACATCCCGGTGATCATGTGCACGAGCAAGGGCGCCGACACCGACAAGATCTGGGGCCTGCGGCAGGGTGCCAACGACTACCTCGTCAAGCCCGTAGACGCGGCCGCGCTGCTCGCGAAGATCGCGCAGCTGAGCGCGGCCAACTAGCCGCTGAACCGGCACGGGACGCGCACCGAAATGGCACGCCGCATCAGCCTGCGCGAGTTCCAGCAGGACCTCGTCCGCCGGCTGAACGAGGCTGCCGCCGCCGATGCACCGTCGGCGCGGCTCGGCGTGCAGGTCGGAACCCAGCTCTGGCTCGTCAAGCTGGAGGAGGCCGGGGAAGTGATTCCGGTGCCCGCGGTGGCGCCGGTGCCGCTCACGCAACCGTGGTTCCGCGGGCTCGCGAACATTCGCGGCAACCTTTTCAGCGTCATCGATCTCGCCGCCTACCAGGGCGGCGATCCGACGCCGGCGACGCCCGATGCGCGGCTCCTGCTCGTCGCGGAGCGCTACAACATCGCCGCCGCGCTGCTCGTGAACCGCATGCTCGGCCTGCGCAACCTGGCGCAGTTCGAGACGCAGACGGCGGGCGGCGAACGGGTGTGGGAGCGCGCGCGCTTCGTCGACAAGGACGGCCAGCTCTGGCGCGAGCTCGGCATGAACGAGCTGGTCTACAACAGCGATTTCCTGCAGGCCGGACTCTAGGTTCGGCGCGGCATACAGCGGAAGTATTCGGGGGCAGCCATGGCAATGAATCTCAAGGCGTTGAACATCGGTCTCGGCAAGGGCAAGCCGACGCGAAGCCGGCGTCCAAGGACAAGCCGGCGAAAAAAGGCGCCTCGGCTGCGGCATCGACGACCTTCGACGCGGGGAAGAAGGCGGCGACCGGCTTCGCCCTCGGCGGCAGTTCGTTCCGGAGCCGCATGCAGGCGCTGATGATCGCGGTTGGCTTCCTCGTGTTGGTGATCGCCGCGGTCGGCCTGCTCGCGATCCGTACGACGTCGAACGGGACCGCGTACATCAGCTCCGCGGGGCAGATGCGGATGCTCTCGCAGCGCCTGGCGAAGGAATCGCAACAGGGCCTCCAGGGGTCGGCGGAAGCGTTCGTCCGCCTCAAGAAGTCGCGCGACGAGTTCGCGGGGCTGGTCGATGTGCTCGCGAACGGCGGCGCGATGGCCGGCATCGACGTCCCGGCGAGCTCGGAGTCGGCGAAGCCGGCGCTCGACAAGGTCACCCAGGTCTGGCAGAAGACCGACAAGAACGTGAACCTCGTGATCGCGCAGCAGAAGAGCCTGGTGCAGCTCGGCAACGCGGTCAAGGCGATCAACGCCAACAACCCGGTCCTGCTCGATCTCGCCGAGCAGGTCTCCGCGCTCAAGCTGCAAAGTCAGGCCGGCTCGCGCGAGATCTCGCTCGCCGGTCAGCTCGTCATGCTGACGCAGCGGATGGCAAAGAACGCCAACGCGCTGCTCGCTTCCGACGTCATCGACCCGGAGGTGACCTTCCTTCTCGGTAAGGACTCGAACACTTTCCGCGACATCCTGCAGGGCCTCACGAAGGGCAGCGACAGCCTGCGCATATCCGCCGCGCGCGACCCCGAGACGGTCGAGAAGCTCAAGGAGCTCGACACCGCCTATGGCGAGTACCGTCAGGCGGTGAACTCGATCCTCGGCAGCCTGCAGCCGCTCGTGAACGCCAAGGCGGCCGGTCGCAGTGTCGTCGCGGACTCCGAGGCGCTGCTGACCGCGAGCGACGAGCTCGTGGTTGCGTTCGAAGACGAGCTTACCGGCACGAAATGGAACTACATCGCGATGGCGATCGCTGCGTTCGGCGCCGCCATGCTGGGCTTTCTGATGTGGAAGGCCTACCGCGACGAGGCCGAGCGACGCACCGGCGAGCAGGTGCGACTGCGGGAGGACGCCGAACGGCTCCGGAGCGAGGCCGAGGCGCAAAACAAGGCGAACCAGGAAGCCATTCTCCGGCTGATGAACGAGATGGGCAGCCTCGCCGACGGTGACCTCACGGTGCAGGCGACGGTCACCGAGGACATCACGGGCGCCATTGCCGACTCGGTGAACTACACGATCGAGGAGCTCCGCGTGCTGGTCGGACGGATCAACAGCGCCGCGGCGCAGGTGACGAGCGCGACCGAGTCCGCGCAGGCGACCTCGGTGAAGCTCCTCCAGGCCGCCGAGCGGCAGTCGAAGGAAATTCAGGACGCGGGCGCCTCGGTGCTGAAGATGGCGCGCGCGATCAACGAGGTGTCGGCGAGCGCGTCGAAGTCGGTGAGCGTCGCGCGCCAGTCGCTGTCCGCGGCGCAAAAGGGCCAAGAGGCGGTGTCGAACTCGATCAGCGGCATGGGCGAGATCCGCGAGCAGATCCAGGAGACCTCGAAGCGGATCAAGCGCCTTGGCGAATCTTCGCAGGAGATCGGCGAGATCGTCGAGCTGATCTCGGACATTACCGAGCAGACCAACGTGCTGGCGCTGAACGCGGCGATCCAGGCGGCGAGCGCGGGTGAGGCAGGCCGCGGTTTCACGGTGGTGGCGGAAGAGGTGCAGCGACTCGCCGAACGGTCGGCGGAAGCGACGAAGCAGATCGCCGCGATCGTCAAGACGATTCAGACCGATACGCACGACGCGGTGGCTGCCATGGAGAAGAGCACCGTCGGCGTGGTGGAGGGGGCGAAGCTCTCCGACGCCGCGGGCCAGGCCCTCTCGGAGATCGGCGAAGTGTCGCGGCGGCTCGCGCAGCTGATCGAAGAGATCTCGGTCACCGCGCAGGCCCAGGCGCAGGCCGCGGGCCACGTGGCGACCACGATGCAGGACATCCTCTCGGTCACCAAGCAGACCACGGAAGGCACCAAGCAGACCGCGGTCTCGGTGGGCCAGATCGCTAAGCTCGCGCAGGAGCTCAAGGGATCGGTGGCGAACTTCAAGATTGCTTGAGCGCGGACTCGACTCCAATAACCAGAACACCGCGCGGGGGATCATGAGCACGGCCGCGGACTTCGACATCGGCCCACTGACGTGGGTCAAGAGCGAGATCGACCAGGCGCTCGCGAAGGCGCGCACCAGCCTGCGCGCGTATGCGGCGAACCCGAGCGACTCGAACCAGATCCGGTTTTCGCAGACCCATTTCCACCAGGCGCACGGCGCGCTGCAGATCGTCGGGCTCGATGGCGTTACCCGTCTGTCCGAGGAGCTCGATGGCCTCCTCGCCGACATCGCCAAGGCCGGGGGCGCGCCAAAGCCCGAGGTGCTGGCCGCCGCCGAGCGCGCGTTCGCCGGCATCGGCGCCTATCTCGATCAGCTGCTCGGCGGCGAGTCGAACCAGCCGCTGCGCCTCTTCGCCGTCTACCAGGACGTGTTGAAGGCGCGCGGCCGCGAGAGCGTCGATCCGGTCGATCTCTACCACCCCGATCTCCAGCAGCGCCCGCCACGCCGCGAGAAGCCGCCGATCGAGCTGGCCGCCGCCGATGCTCCCGCGTATTACCGCGATCAGCGCGGCCGGTACCAGCGGGGCCTGCTGAAGTGGCTCAGAAAGGACTGGACCGGCGTCGAGGACATGCGCGCCGCGGTCGCCGCGGTCGAGGCGGCGCAGACCAACCCCGCCACCCGGACTTTTTGGTGGGTCGCGCTCGGCTTCTTCGATGCGCTGTTCGCGAAGGCGATCACCGATGCGGCGTCCGTCTCGCGGCTCGCGAACCGCATCGAGCACCAGCTCAAGCGCCTGATGGAGGGTTCGGGCACGGTCGCCGAACGGATGATGCGCGAGGCGCTGTTCGCCGTCGCGCGCGCGCGGCCCGCCACCGAGCACGTCCGCAACGTGCAGGAGGTCTTCCGTCTCGCCGGCACGGTGCCGGCGACTTTCGAGCTGAAAGGCGAGGGTGCGCCGCAGCACCCGAGTCTGCGCGCGCTGAAAGAACTCGTCGCCAACGCGAAGACCGCCTGGAACAAGGTCGCGACGGGTCACCAGTCGAGCCTCGCCACCTTCCGCGATCTCGCCACGCAGATGCGCGCGCGGGCGGCGGAGCTCAAGCAGCAGAACCTCGTGCTCCTCGGGCACGACATCGTCGCGCTCGCCGGCTGGATCGGTGACGCGGCGGAGAAGATGACCGACAACATCGCGATGGAGGTCGCCACCGCGCTCCTCGTGGTCGAGAACGCGGTCGAGACCTTCGCCAACCTCGGCGAGGAGTTCACCCAGCAGGCGGAGCTCATGCATTTGCGCCTGCAGGCGATCGTGAAGGGCGAGACGCTGCAGGACGCGGCGCCGGTGCCGGTGCTCGACGAGATGTCGCGCCGCGCGCAGGAGCGCCTCCTGATGGCGCAGGTGGTGTCCGAGATTCAGGCGAGCCTGCGCGCGATCGAACAGGCACTCGATGCGTTCTTCCGCGACGCCGAAAAACGCGGCGATCTCGCGACCCTCGACAAGCCGATCCGCCAGGTGCTCGGTGCACTCACCATGCTGAACGAGGACCGCGCGGCGGCGGCGCTCTCGAGCTGCGCGGCCGAGATCCAGCGGTTCGCTCGCGGCGAGTACGTCGCCGCGCAGGGCGACTTCGAGCGCGTCGCGCGGACACTTTCGGGGCTGGGCTTCTACGTGGACGCCCTGCAGCACGGCAAGGCCGATTTCGACCAGTTCATGAAGCCGATCTCGGCGAAGAAGGCCGCGACCGTCGAGGAACCCGAGGCCGCAGCCGCTCCCGCGGTGACCATCGAGGCCGAGCTCGAACGCGGCAAGAAGGCGCTCTCGGCGCTTGCCGAGGAATGGAAGAAACGCCCCGAGGACGTCCGCCTCAAGGACGAGCTGAAAGCGCAGGTCTCGGCGCTGCAGAAGGACGCCGGCCTCGTCGCGGACGCGAAGACCGAGGCGCAGGCGGCCGACATGCTGGAGGCTCTCGCGACCGCCGACGCGAAGCCGTTCGATCCGAAGGTATCGCAGGTCCTGACCACGATCCAGTCGACACCCGCCGCACCCGCGCCCTCGCCGCAGACGCAGAAGCTCATGTCGGCGAGCGACGAGACGATCGACGCCGAGCTGCTCTCGGTCTACCTCGAGGAGGCGGGCGAGGTGCTCGCCACCATCGACGAGAGCCTCGGGCAGGCGCGCGAAGTGCCGCAGAACATCGAGTGCCTCCGCACCATCCGGCGCGGTTTCCACACGCTGAAGGGCAGCGGCCGCATGGTCGGTCTCACTCGGCTCGGCGAAGCGGCGTGGGGGGTGGAGCAGGTCATGAACCGCTGGCTGGAGGAAGAGCGCGCGGCGACGCCGGATCTCTTCACCCTGATCGCCGCCGCGCGCGAGTTCTTCCAGGGCGCGGTCGCAAGCCTGAAGGCCGGCGCCGCCAGCCCAGACGAGTCGCAGATCGTCGCCATCGCGCAGCGAGTGAAGGCCGGCGAGCCTATCGGCGATGTCACGCCGGCGGCGGCCGCGGCTGATCCCACCCCCGCTGTCCCTGCCCCAGTTGTTTCCGCTGTAGTCGCTGACGCCCCGGTCGCGACGCCGCCGGCTGGGACCGAAGCGGCGATCGAGTTCCCCGCGATCGACATCGCCGAAGTGGCGCCGGTCGCGGCACCCGACACGCTCGTCACGCCGGCGACGGAAATCGAGCTCGCGCCGGCGACGCCCGAACCGGTCGTGCCCGGGCCTGCTGCGCCCGCACCGAGCCCGGCGGAAGCGCCGGCGGAGGCAATCGTCGCGATCGGGGGCATGGAGCTCTCGCCGACGTTGTACGGAATCTTCGTCGACGAGACCCGCAGCCATCTCGCGCAGCTCGATGCCGGGCGCGCACGGTTGGCCGAGGGGGTCGCGGTCAACGAAGAATTCGAGCGCTCGGCTCATACGCTGGCCGGTATCTCCGGCACCGTGAAATTCGATGCCATGCGCGACGTCGCGCACGGGCTCGAGGGACTGCTCGAGCGGCTGCAGGGTCGGGGAGCGGACGCCGGCGAGCGAGCGCTGATCGGCGAGGCGATCGAAACGCTCGGCGCGATGCTCGCGAGCGCCGAAGCGCGCGCCCTGCCGGAGCGGATGCCCGCACTGGTGGCGCGCCTGGAAGGCGCCGGACCGGCCGAACCTGGAGCGGAACCAGCGGCGGAACCTGCGGCGGAGCCCGCGCCGGGCGCGGAAGGGCTGTCGCTCGATTTCGCGCTCCCGGTCCCCGACACGATCACCGCGACGCCGCCGATCGCGATCGAGCCCGTAGCGAAGGAGGTCGCGCCCACGATCGAACTGGGCGACCTGGACTTCGCGCTGCCGGCAGCCAGCGTCGATGCTGCGCCGGATGGCACGCTCGCAGCGGCCCACACCGCGGCGCCCGACGACGCCCTCTCGCTCGATTTCTCGCAGATGATGCCGATTCTCGGCGGGGCATCGGCGCCCAGCGGGCTGCGGATCGGCGAGCCGGCGATCGTCATACCCCCGCCCGTCGTCGTGCCCGAGCCCATCCCGGGGCCGCCGGCGCCGAGCAACGTCGTCGCTTTCCCCGGCGCGGCGGAAGAGGCGTCCGCGGCGCCGCCGGCGGTCGAGGTCGAGGAGCTTCCGCTCGAGCGTCGGACGCGCCGCCTCGATGACGACATCGATGCCGAGCTGCTGCCGATTTTCCTCGAGGAGGCGCAGGAGCTCGTCCCGGCGGCGGGCCAGGGCCTGCGCGACTGGCGCGCGAGCCCCACCAACGTCGCGGCGGGCAACGCGCTGCTGCGCACGCTCCACACGCTCAAGGGCTCGGCTCGGATGTGCGGCGCGATGGCGCTCGGCGAGCTGACACATCACATGGAGAGCCGGGTCGAGAACGCGCTCGGCCTGAAGCAACTGCCGCCGACGCTCTTCGACGAGCTCGAGGTGTCCTTCGACCGGATGGGGTTCCTCTACGACCGGCTCGTGAACCCGGAGGGAGCCGCGGCGCGACCTGCGCCCGAAGCGTTCGAACCCCGGCCCCTCGATCGGCCGGCCGAAGCGGACGCGCCCAGGGCGATCGTCACGCCGATCGTGCCACCGAACACTGGTTCGGCCGGCGAGGGGGCCGCACCCGCCGCCACCTCGGGGGCGCCGGCGAGACCCGTTGCGCCCTCAACGCCGACGCCGGAGCCGCAGGCCGGGCCCGCGGTCCCGGCGCCGAGCCCCGAGCAGGAGCTCGCCGCAGCGAGCCGCGCAATGCTGCGCGTGCGCGCCGACCTCATCGACCGCCTCGTCAACGAAGCGGGCGAGGTGTCGATCGCGCGCAGCCGGATCGAAGGCGACATGCGCGGCATCAAGAGCGCGCTCTTCGACCTGACCGAGAACGTGAACCGGCTGCGCGCGCAGCTCCGCGAGATCGAGATCCAGGCCGAGGGCCAGATGCAGTCGCGCGTGGCGGCGGCGCAGGAAACGGACGGCTCGTTCGACCCGCTCGAGTTCGACCGCTTCACGCGCTTCCAGGAGATCACGCGGATGATGGCCGAGAGCGTCAACGACGTCTCGACCGTCCAGCAGAACCTGCTCAAGGCGCTCGGCGAAGGCGAGATCGCGCTCTCGGCACAGGCGCGCCTCACCCGCGGGCTGCAGGCGAACCTGATGCGCATCCGCATGGTGCCGTTCGCGAGCATCTCGGAGCGGCTCTTCCGCATCGTCCGGCAGGCGGCGAAGGAGACCGACAAGCGCGCGGTACTCGACATCAAGGGCGGCCAGGTCGAGGTCGACCGCTCGGTGCTCGAGCGCATCACCGCGCCGTTCGAGCACATGCTGCGCAACTCCGTCGCGCACGGCATCGAACCGAGCGCCGAGCGGCTCGCGAAGGGCAAGCCAGAGCTCGGCGAGGTCAAGATCGAGGTGCGCCAGGAGGGCAACGAGATCATGCTCGCCGTGACCGACGACGGCGCCGGCCTCAACTACGAGCGCATCCGCGGCAAGGCCGTCTCGCTCGGTCTACTGAGGGCCGAGGACACGCCCTCGGACGCGGAGGTGGCGGAGTTCATTTTCCATCCCGGCTTCTCCACCGCTGCGGAGGTGACACAGCTCGCCGGCCGCGGCGTCGGCATGGACGTGGTGAAGAGCGAGATCGCGGCGCTGGGCGGCCGGGTCGAGCTCACGACCGAGACCGGCCGCGGCACCAAGTTCACGATCTACCTACCGCTCACCCTCGCGGTCACGCAGGCGGTGCTGGTGCGCGCCGGCGGCGTGAGCTTCGCCATCCCCGCCGTCATGGTCGAGCAGGTGCGGCAGGTCAAGGCGGAAGAGCTCGCCACCTTCCACACCGCCGGCGAGGCGCAGTGGCAGAACCGCCGCTACCCGTTCCGTTACCTGCCGCGGCTTCTCGGCGACGGCGACTTCCAGCCCGAGCGCCGCCGGGTCACGCCGATCATGTTCCTGCGCACCGGCGCGAACCTGTGCGCGATCCAGCTCGACGAGGTGATCGGCAGCCAGGAGATCGTGGTCAAGAACACCGGCCCGCTCCTCGCCCGCGTCGCCGGGATCACCGGTGCGACGGTGCTGGGCACCGGCGAGATCGTGCTGATCATCAACCCGGTGATCCTGGCCGGCCGGGATGTGGTCGCCGTAGTGGCGGCGGCGACCCCCGTCGACTCGCCGTCCGCATCACCGGCCACCACGGCGGTGCCGACGATCATGATCGTCGACGACTCGCTCACCGTGCGCAAGATCACCGGGCGCCTCCTCGCGCGCGAGGGTTATCACGTGCTGACCGCGAAGGACGGCGTCGATGCGATGGAGCAGCTGCACGACACGGCTCCCGACGTGATGCTGGTCGACATCGAGATGCCGCGCATGGACGGCTTCGACCTCACCCGCAACGTCCGCGCCGACCCGCGCCTGAAGCGCATCCCGATCATCATGATCACCTCGCGCACCGCGGACAAGCACCGCGCCTACGCGAAAGAGATCGGCGTGAACGTCTATCTCGGCAAGCCCTACCAGGAAGAAGAGCTGCTCGCGCACATCGGCGGGTTCGTGCAGAAGCCCGCTCACGCCTGAGTGGTGGATTGAGCAAGGGCCTACACGGCCCTCGTGCCGCGCCGATTCCAGAAGCTACGCTGATCGGAACGGCGCTTGATCAGCGTAAGCCTGCGTCTTCTCGGCGTTTCCTAGCTCGGCCGTACAGGTCGAGCGCGATCTCCCGCGCCCGCGCGTGATCGACCACCGGGGCGGGATAGTCCCGCCCGATCACGCAGCCCGCCGCCTCCTGGTCGACCCGGCTCATCTTCCACGGCGCGTGAAGATGCTGCACCGGCACGCGCGCGAGCTCCGGCGCGTACTTGCGGATGAACTTGCCCTCGGGGTCGAACTTCTCCGACTGCGTCACTGGGTTGAAGATCCGGAAGTAGGGCTGGGCGTCGCAGCCGGTCGACGCGGCCCACTGCCAGCCGCCGTTGTTGGCGGCGAGATCGAAGTCGTTGAGCCGGTCGGCGAAGTAGCGTTCCCCCCAACGCCAGTCGACGTGCAGGTCCTTGACCAGGAACGAGGCCGCGACCATCCGCAGCCGGTTGTGCATGTAGCCGGTCTGGTTGAGCTGGCGCATCGCCGCGTCGACGAGCGGATAGCCGGTGAGTCCGTCGCACCACGCCCGCCACTTCGCGTCATCGTTCGTGAACGCGATCGCGTCGAGCTCCGGCTTGAACGCGTGGTCGACGACGTGCGGGAAATGATGAAGCACCGCGAAGTAGAAATCGCGCCACACGAGCTCGGAGAGCCAGGTCTCGGCGCCGCGCCTCCCTAGCGAGTGCGCGGTGGCCGCCAGCTCGCGGATCGAGATCGTGCCGAAGCGCAGATGCACCGACAGGTACGACGGGCCCTTGATCGCGGGATAGTCGCGGCGCTCGTGGTAGTCGCCGACGCGCTCGAGAAAGTCCTTGAACAGCCGCTGCGCGCCGGCCATTCCGGTCGGGATCGCTAGCGCGGCAAGATTTGTCGCGGCGAAGCCGATCGCCTCGAGCGACGGCCGCTCGCCCGCCGGCGGCGGCGCGAGCCGGCCAGCGTACTTCGCGACCGGGTAGGCCTTGAGGAAGAAAGCGTCGAGCTTCTTCAGCCAGGCATTCTTGTAGGGCGTGAAGACCGTGAACGGGCGCCCGGCGCCGGTCAGCACCTCGTCGCGCTCGAAGATCACCTGGTCCTTGAAGGAGTGAAACTCGATCTCGGCGGCGGCAAGGGCGCGTGCGACCTCGGCGTCGCGTTCCTTTGCCGCGGGCTCGTAGTCGTGGTTCGCATAGACCGCCGCGACGCCCAACTCGCGCGCGAACCGCGCAATCTCCGCGCGCGCGCATCCGTGCAACACCGCGAGCCCGCCGCCGCGCTCGCGCAGGCTTCGGTCGAGCTCGGCGACCGAATACCAGATGAACTCGACGCGCCGGTCGGCGCGAGTGGGCAGCGGGGCGAGGATCTCGGTGTCGAAGCAGAACGCGCAGTAGACGCGCGGATACGCCTTGAGGGCGTGATACAGAGCGGCGTGGTCGTAGTCGCGCAGATCGCGCCGGAACCACACCAGCGCGGCGACGCGGGCGGGAGACATGCTGGAACGGCCACCGACTCTACCATGGGCGCCGCGATACAATGCGGGCCGTGTCGCGGGTCGATCTCACCGATCACTTCCTGATCGCCATGCCAAACATGGTCGATCCCTACTTCTCCCGCACGCTGACCTTCATCTGCGAGCATAACGACCAGGGCGCGCTGGGTGTGGTCGTGAATCGCCCGATCGACATGACGCTCGCGGCCCTGTTCGAGCGCCTGAACCTCGAAGCGGGCGCGCGAGGGCTCGCCGAGACCCCGGTCTACTTCGGCGGGCCGGTGCAGACCGATCGCGGTTTCGTACTGCACATGCCGCTCGGGAGCTGGAGCTCGACGCTCGCCGTGCACGATCGACTCGGGCTCACGACCTCTCGCGACATCCTCGAGGCGGTGAGCCATGGTGCCGGCCCCGCGCGCATGCTGCTGACGCTCGGGTACTCCGGCTGGGCCGCAGGACAGCTCGAGCACGAGCTGAAGCAGAATGCGTGGCTCACGGTCGCGGCGCAGGACAAGATCATCTTCGACCTGGCCGCCGAGGAGCGGCTGCCCGCGGCGATGGGGCTCCTAGGGGTGTCATACGCGACGCTCTCCGATGAAGCGGGGCATGCGTGACGAGGCCGGTACGGTGCTCGCCTTCGACTATGGCGAGCGGTTCGTCGGGGTCGCGGTGGGCGAGGATGCGATGCGGGTCGCGCATCCGCTGGTGACGATAGACGCGCGCGGCGCGGCGGCGCGTTTCGGCGCCATCGCCGCGCTCGTCGCGGAATGGCGGCCGGCCCGGCTGGTAGTCGGGCTGCCTCTCGGCCTGGACGGCGAGCCGCACGAGCTGACGCGGCGTGCGGGGCGGTTCGCGCGCCAGCTCGAGGGCCGCTACCGGCTTCCGGTGACGCTCGTCGACGAGCGGCTGTCGTCGGTCGAAGCGGAGGCGCGCCTGCGCGCGATCGGTCGGGCCGGGCGCAAGCACAAGACGCTCGCCCATCCGGTCTCGGCGCAGATCATCCTGCAGGATTATTTCGACCGGCATGCGCCTGCCTGACGCCGAAGCCCTCTGCGCCGAGCTGGTGGCGAAGATCCGCCCGGCCGTGACTCCCGCGACGGCGATGGTCGGGATCCACACCGGCGGTGCCTGGCTCGCCGAGCGCCTGCACGCGGAGCTCGGGCTGCAGATACCGCTCGGACGCCTCGACATCTCGTTCTACCGCGACGACTACCGCAAATCGGGGCTGCACAAGTCGGTCAAAGCGAGTCAGATCCCGTTCGATGTCGCCGATCGCCGGATCCTGCTCGTCGATGATGTCTTGTACACCGGCCGCACCGTGCGCGCCGCGATGAACGAGCTCTTCGACTACGGCCGGCCGGAGTCGATCGGTCTCGTCGTGCTCATCGACCGCGGGGAGCGGCAGCTCCCGATCTGCGCGCAACACTGCGGCGCAACGCTTGCGGTGCCTAAGGGCTCGATGCTCCGGCTCGACCGCGACGATTCGGGCCGCCTCACCCTGCAGCTCGACGATGCGTAACCCCCAGCTCAACGCCAACGGCGAGCTCACCCATCTCCTCACGCTCGAGGGACTGCCGCGGGAGATCATCGTCAACATCCTCGACACGGCCGCGTCGTTTCTCGGCGTGACCGAGCGCGAGGTGAAGAAAGTCCCGCTGCTGCGGGGCATGAGCATCTTCAATCTCTTCTTCGAGAATTCCACCCGCACGCGCACGACGTTCGAGATCGCGGCCAAGCGACTGTCCGCCGACGTGATCAACCTCAACGTCAGCACGTCCTCCACGGCGAAAGGCGAGACGCTGCTCGACACGGTGGACAACCTGTCGGCGATGCACGCCGACATGTTCGTGGTGCGGCACGCGCAGAGCGGCGCCGCGCACATGATCGCGCGTCACGTCGGGCCAGAGCGCCACGTGATCAATGCGGGGGACGGCCGGCATGCGCATCCGACCCAGGGGCTCCTCGACGCATACACGATCCGTCACTACAAGAAGGAATTCGCGAACCTGTCGGTGGCGATCGTCGGCGACATCCTGCATTCGCGAGTCGCGCGGTCGCTGATTCACGCCCTCAACATCCTCGGCACGCCGGAGGTGCGCGTGATCGGGCCGCAAACGCTGCTGCCGGCGGGCGTGGAGAGCCTCGGCGTGCGCGTGTTTCACGACATGCGCAAGGGGCTCGCCGACGCCGACGTGATCGTGATGCTGCGGCTGCAGAGCGAGCGCATGCGCGGGGCGCTGCTGCCCTCGGCGCAGGAATTCTTCAAGTACTACGGGCTCACGCCGGAGAAGCTCGCGCTGGCGAAGCCCGACGCGATCGTGATGCACCCCGGGCCGATGAACCGCGGCATCGAGATCGATTCCGCGGTCGCGGACGGGCCGCACTCGGTGATCCTGCCGCAGGTGACGTTCGGGATCGCGGTGCGGATGGCGGTGATGTCGATCCTCGGTGGTTCGCGATGAAGGTCCACATCAAAGGCGGGCGCCTCGTCGACCCGCAGCACGGTGTCGATCGTCCGGCGGACGTCTATCTCGCGGAAGGCAAGGTCGCGGGCGTCGGCGGCACGCCGAAGGGCTTCAGCGCCGATCGCACGATCGACGCGGCCGGGCTGGTCGTCGCACCGGGCCTCGTCGATCTCTCGGCGCGGCTGCGCGAGCCGGGCCTGGAGTACAAGGCGACGCTCGAATCGGAGATGCTCGCGGCGGTTGCGGGCGGAGTCACCAGCCTCGCGTGCCCGCCCGACACCGATCCGCCGCTCGACGAGCCGGGGCTGGTCGAGATGCTGACGCGGCGCGCATCGAGCCTGAACCTCGCGCGCGTCTATCCGATCGGCGCGCTTACCGCGAAGCTCGAAGGCGAACGGCTGACCGAGATGGCCGAGCTGCGCGACCATGGCTGCATCGCGTTCTCGCAGGCCGAAGTCCCGCTTGTCGACACGCAACTCCTGTGGCGGGCGCTGCAGTACGCCGCGACGTTCGGCCTCGCGGTCTGGCTGCGGCCGCAGGACCCCTACCTCGCGAAGAACGGCGTCGCCCACGACGGCGAGGTTGCGACGCGGCTGGGACTTCCTGCGATCCCGTCCTTCGCCGAAACGGTCGCGCTCGGCGCGATCCTCCAGCTCGTGCGCGTCACCGGCACCCGCGTGCACCTGTGTCGCCTGTCGGCGCGCGAGTCGGTCGAGATGATCCGCGCCGCGAAGCGCGATGGCCTGGCGGTCACGTGCGACGTGAGCGCGCATCATCTCCATCTCTCCGAGCTGGATCTCGGCTACTTCGACGCTCACTGTCACGTGGTGCCGCCGTTTCGCAGCCAGCGCGATCGCGAGGCGCTTAGCGCGGGGCTCGCCGACGGCACGATCGACGCGGTCTGCTCGGACCATACGCCGGTCGACGAGGACGCCAAGCAACTGCCTTTCGGCGAGTCCGAGCCGGGTACGACCGGGCTCGAGCTGCTGCTGCCGCTCACGCTCAAGTGGAGCCGCGAAGCGCGCCTGCCGCTCGTGCGGGCGCTCGCGCGGGTGACCGCCGACCCGGCGCGAATTCTCGGCGTCGATGCCGGTCATCTCGGCGTCGGCGCGCCGGCCGACGTCTGCATCTTCGACCCGGAGACCTACTTCACGGTCGCGGCCGCCGGCTTGCGCAGCCAAGGCAAGAACACGCCCTTCCTCAACTACGAGCTGCCGGGCGTGGTGCGCTGGACGCTCGTCGCCGGCGAGGTGAGGTTCGAGCGCGGGTAGCGCGGCGCGGTCGCGCGGCGCCGGACGATCTACGCCAGACCCCCGCCGTTCGTGTTCCCGAAGAACCGCAGACCCGCAAGTTCGGCGCCGACATCACGGTCGAGGAAGGCTACGCAACCGCACGCGCCGTGGCGCTGACCATGCTGGCGACCTTCGCACTTGGCTGAACGTGCACCGAAAGCGCGTAGCCCGTCGCAGTCCGACGGCAACAGCCAGAGTCGGGGGATCCCGGAGCGTCGCGCGGCTCCACTTCCCGCGCCTCACCCACCTCAACCGCTCGTCAGCAGCGCCCGCGGCATGCCGTCGATCACGATGAGGAGGACTTGGGCGAGGACGACGACCAAGAGCGGCGAGAGATCCACCGGCCCGATGGGCGGGATGAAGCGCCGGAAGAAACCGTAGAACGGCCGCGTCAGCGCGTCGAACACCGGGGAGAGCGGGTTGTACTGGCTCACCCAGCTCATGATCACCTGCACGATGACCACGAACATGAGCAGATGCAGGCTCGCCCGCACGAGCGCCACGAACGACAGGCCGAGCACCGCCAGTCCCGGTGCACCGACCCGCCCGCCCGAGACCACCGCGTAGAGCGCGAACATCATCGCGATCTGCGCGAGCCACGCCACCGCAAAGCTGGCGAGATCGTAGTTGCGGAACGACGGCACGATCCGGCGGAGCGGCAGCACCGCCCAGTCGCTGAGCGCGATCACGAACTGACCGACCGGATTGCGGAACGGCGCGCGCAGCGCTTGCATCCAGAACCGGAGCAGCACGACGTAGATGAAGAGACCGAACACGGTCTCGATGAGGAGCTGCCCGATCTGGCCGGCCATCGAATTACAACCCCCCCGGTTCCCCCGGCTTTCGCCGGGGTTTCCCGACCCCGTTCACAGCGGGTCGCTGCCGAGCTCGTCGCCGAGCTCGCGCGCCCGCTCGTTCGCGGCTCGCACCGCGCGCGCGATCGCCTCGTCCACGCGATCCGCTCGCATCGTCGCCAGCGCGCGCTCGGTCGTGCCGCCTTTGGAGGTGACCCGCTCGCGCAGGGTCCCGGGCGGTTCACTCGAGCGCGCTGCAAGCTCCGCGGCGCCGCGGAACGTGCCGAGCGCGAGCGCCCGCGCCGCGGTGGCGTCCAGGCCGAGCTCCCCCGCCGCACGCTCCAGGGCCTCGATGAAATAAAACACGTAGGCCGGCCCGCTGCCCGAAACGGCGGTCACCGGGTCGAGCAGCGCTTCGTCGTCGACCCATACGACCGAACCGACCGCCTCCAGCACGGCTTGAGCGTGGGCACGCTGCGCCGGCTCGACCGCGGGCCGGGCATAGAGCCCGGTCACGCCCATGCCGATGAGGGCCGGGGTGTTCGGCATGCAGCGCGCGAGCCGCGCGTAGCCGCCCAGCCAGCGCCCTAGATCCGCGAGCCGGATCCCGGCGGCGATCGAGAGCACGAGCTCGCCGCCGAGTTGCGGGGCCACGGCACGCGCCGCCTCGCGCATCTGCTGCGGCTTGACCGCGAGCACGACGAGTTCGCCGTACGGCGCCGCGCGCGCCGCGGTCTCGAAGCACGTGAGCCCGAGTGCGCCGGCGAGGCGTTCGCGCGCCTCGGCCAGCGGCTCGACGACTTTCATGCGGCGGGCATCAAAACCCTTCGCCGCGAGCCCCCCCGCGAGAGCCGTCGCCATGTTGCCGCCGCCGATGAAGGTTAGATTCATGCTCCCGGCCGTGCCTGGTATCGGAATGCGCGGCGTGGATTGTCACAGAACGAGGCGATCGGCGTTCTCCCGGGCCCCGAAGATCGCGGTGCCGACGCGCACCATCGTCGCCCCGGCCGCGATCGCCGCCTCGAGATCGTCGGACATCCCCATCGACAGCGTGTCGAGCGGGAGCCCGCCGCGGACCAGGGCCTCCTTCAACTCGCGCAGGCGCTCGAAGCGGCGACGCGCGAGCGCCATGTCGGTCGTTGGCTCGGGGATCGTCATGAGCCCGCGCAGTCGCAGCCGTGGGAGCTGCGCCACTGCATTGACGAGTGCTGCGGTCGCGGCCGGCGGGACCCCGCTCTTGGAGACCTCTCCGCTCACGTTGACCTGAACCAGCACCTCGAGCGGCGCCAGACTCTCCGGGCGTTGCGCCGCCAGCCGCTCGGCGGTTTTCAGCCGATCGATCGAATGCACCCAATCGCAGCGCTCCGCCACCGGGCGGGTCTTGTTGCTCTGAAGCGGCCCGATGAAATGCCAGACGACGTCGAGCCCGGCGAGCCGGTCGATCTTGGCCATCGCCTCCTGCACGTGGTTCTCGCCGAAATCGCGCTGTCCGGCGGCATGCGCCGCGCGGAGGTCGTCGGCCGGAAACGTTTTGCCGACGGCCACGAGCACTATGTCACGGGGGTCGCGCCCCGCCGCCGCACACGCGGCCGCGAGGCGCGACTTTACGGCTTGCAGGCGGTTTTCGATTGTGTTCATAATCACCCGGATTTCGCTGGTGCGGCAAGGGCTTGGCCGCGTAAGTTCCCACACAGGACGAAAAGTATATGGACATTTCCGAGCTGCTCGCCTTCGTCGTCAAGAACAAGGCCTCCGACCTGCATCTCTCCGCCGGGCTGCCGCCGATGATCCGCGTGCACGGCGACGTGCGGCGCATCAACCTGCCGCCGCTCGAGCACAAGGACGTGCACTCGATGATCTACGACATCATGAACGACGCCCAACGGAAGACCTACGAGGAGGTGCTCGAGTGCGACTTCTCGTTCGCCATTCCCGGGCTCGCGCGCTTCCGCGTCAACGCGTTCGTGCAGCAGCGCGGCGCCGCGGCGGTGATGCGGACCATTCCGACCAAGGTGCTGACGCTCGAGGAGCTCAACGCCCCGAAGATCTTCGGCGAGATCGCGAACCAGCCGCGCGGGATCGTGCTCGTCACCGGGCCGACCGGATCGGGCAAGTCGACCACGCTCGCCGCAATGGTCAATCACATCAACGAGGCCGAATACGGGCACATCCTCACGATCGAGGATCCGATCGAGTTCGTGCACGAATCGAAGAAGTGCCTGATCAACCAGCGCGAGGTCGGGCCGCATACGCTGTCGTTCGCGAACGCGCTGCGCTCGGCGCTGCGGGAAGACCCGGACGTGATCCTGGTCGGCGAGATGCGCGACCTGGAGACGATCCGCCTCGCGCTGACGGGCGCGGAAACCGGACACCTGGTGTTCGGGACGCTGCACACGAGCTCGGCGGCGAAGACGATCGACCGAATCGTCGACGTGTTCCCCGCGGCGGAGAAGGAGATGGTGCGCGCGATGCTCTCGGAAAGCTTGCGCGCGGTGATCTCGCAGACGCTGCTCAAAACCAAGGACGGCTCCGGCCGCGTCGCCGCGCACGAGATCATGATCGGCACCCCGGCGATCCGGAACCTGATCCGCGAAAACAAGGTGGCGCAGATGTACTCGTCGATCCAGACCGGCCAGCAATACGGCATGCAGACGCTCGACCAGAACCTCCAGGAGGTCGTGAAGCGCGGCCTGGTGACGGTCGCCGAGGCGCGGAACAAAGCCGCGAACAAGGACAATTTCGCGGGCTAAGCCGCGGGAGTAACACTCGACGGGTCGCCAGGCCCGCAACGAAGAGGGCGTCATGGAACGAGACCAGGCAACCAAGTTCATCTACGACCTGCTGCGCCTCCTGTCGGGCAAGAAGGGGTCGGATCTCTTCATCACTGCGGGCTTCCCGCCGGCGATCAAGCTCGACGGCAAGGTCACGCCGGTGTCGCAGCAGCCGCTCTCGGCGCAGCACACCGCGGAACTCGTGCGCTCGGTCATGAACGACCGCCAGGCCGCCGAGTTCGAAGCCACGAAGGAGTGTCAGTTCGCGATCTCGCCCGGCGGCATCGGCCGCTTCCGCGTGAGCGCGTTCGTCCAGCAGGGCGCCATCGGAATGGTGCTGCGGACGATCAACTCGAAGATCCCGACGTTCGAGGAGCTCGGGCTGCCGCCGGTGCTGAAGGACGTCTGCATGACCAAGCGCGGCCTGGTGATCATGGTCGGCGCGACCGGCTCGGGGAAGTCGACTTCGCTCGCCGCAATGGTCGGCTTCCGCAACGAAAACTCCTACGGCCACATCATCACGATCGAAGACCCGATCGAATACGTCCACCCGCACCGGAATTGCATCATCACGCAGCGCGAGATCGCGGTCGACACCGACTCGTGGGAGAACGCGCTCAAGAACACGCTGCGGCAGGCACCGGACGTGATCCTGATGGGCGAGGTGCGCGACCGCGAGACGATGGACTACGCGATCGCGTTCGCCGAGACCGGCCACCTCTGCATGGCGACGCTGCACGCGAACAGCGCCAACCAGGCGCTCGACCGGATCATCAACTTCTTCCCGGAAGACCGGCGGCCGCAGCTCCTGATGGATCTCTCGCTCAACCTGCGCGGCATGGTCTCGCAGCGGCTGATCCCGCGCAAGGAAGGCAAGGGCAGGGTCGCGGCGGTCGAGGTCATGCTGAACTCGCCCCTGATCGCCGACCTCATCTTCAAAGGCGACGTGCACGAGATCAAGGAGATCATGAAGCGCTCCAAAGAGCTCGGCATGCAGACCTTCGACATGCACCTGTTCGAGATGTACGACAACGATGTCATCTCCTACGAGGATGCGCTGCGCAACGCCGACTCGGTCAACGATCTGCGGCTCGCGATCAAGCTGCACTCGAAGGAAGCCAAGAACCGCGACATCACTGCGGGCCTCGGGCACCTCGACATCGTCAAATAGCCGTCATTCCACGACTGCCGGCACCGCCGGCCCGTGCTTTTCTCGCTCCCGTTGGAGAGGCCGCGCGCGACGCGAGCGGGGGGTTTGCAGCGCTCGCAAGAAGTCCCTAGCCTCGCAGGCTGATCAGCTCCGCCGCAGCGCGTGCTTCAGCCCGTGGATCTCGTTCAGCACCGCTTTGAGCCCGCTGCGATCGGTCCCGGCGAGAATCTCGTCGCGCTTCTTCTTCAGCTCCCGGATGCGAGCCTTGCGCTGTGCCGTCTCCGCACCGCTCGCGTGGTGGTGATGGACGTGGGTGTCGAGGCCGAGCGCCTTGCATACCGCGACCAGCACGTGGTCCTTGTTCATCTGCGTGTAGCCCTTGACCGCCTCGTGCTCCAAACCTTTCGCGATCTCGCGCAGCTCGACGACGGTCTTGTGCTTCAGCTCTTCGTACGTATGGGCCATGGTCTTGATCTCCTTTGCGTCGATGGGGGGCGCGATCGAGCAAGGCGCCACAGCCCATCGTAACTCCCCGATTCCAGAGGCTGCGCTGCTCGAGAACCGCACTCGATCAGCGTAGGTCTATGGCGTGTGCCGCTCCCGCCGCATGCTTCCGGCCACTATTTTGAACTCGAGTAGGCGGCATTCTAGCGGCCCGTTGTAGAGCGGGATCCGCTTCGAAGCTTTGAGCCCGATCAGCTTGCCGAGCCGCAGATCGGCGGTGAAGAAGTGACAGCGCCAGCCGGCGAACCGCGCCTTCAGCGCATCGCCGAGCTTCGGGTAGAAGGCGGCAAGCGCCTCGTCCTCGCCGAGCCGCACGCCGTACGGAGGATTCGCTACCAGCACACCGTGAGGGGCGGGCGGGGGGAGCTCCAGCAGGTTGGCCTGTTTCAGCTGAATGGCGTCCGCCAGACCCGCCGCCGCGATCGCCGCCCGCGCTCTCGCCACCTCGGTGCCCGAGATATCGGCGCCGAAGATCGCCACCTGCCGGCGCGGCTTCTCGGCGGCTCGCGCGTCCTCGCGGACCTCGCGCCAAAGCTTCGCGTCGAACCCGGTGAGCTGCTCGAACGCGAATGCCCGGCGGCTCCCGGGCGCAACGCCGAGCGCGATCGCGGCCGCCTCGAGGACGAGCGTGCCGCTGCCGCACATCGGGTCGAGAAACGGCTCCTCGCCCGACCAGCCCGCGAGCGCGACGATCCCGGCGGCGAGGTTCTCGCGGAGCGGTGCGTCGCCCGCGTCGCCGCGCCAGCCGCGCTTCCACAACGGCTCGCCCGAGGTGTCGAGGTAGAGCGTCACCGATCGCGCGTCGAGAAAGGCGTAGATGCGAACGTGCGGAGAGCGCGTATCGACGTCCGGGCGGCGACCGGTGTCGGCGCGGAAACGATCGCACACCGCGTCCTTCACCCGGAGCGTGACGAACTCCAGGCTCTTCACCGGCGAGCGGATCGCGCTGATGTCGACGCGGATCGTCCGATCGACGGCGAAGCGCTCTGGCCACGGCAGTCGATGCGCCGCGTCATAGATGTCCTGCTCGGTCGCGTACGGCGCCTCTGCGATGCGCCACAGGATGCGCGACGCGATCCGCGAGCCGAGGTTGGCGCGGTAGCAGACCGCGAGGCTGCCGGCGAACTTCACGCCCCCGCCGACCGTTGCGGTACGCATCGCGCCGTAGGTCTCGAGCTCGCGCGCGAGCACGGCCTCGAGACCACGGGGGCAGGAGGCGAAGAACGATTGCGGGGTCATCGGGAATCGCGGAGGATAGCGCGCCGCCCAGAATAGGGAGCCTTCGGAGAGCCCTGGACGGTCGAGAACGGGCTGCTGACGCCGACGCTCAAGGTGCGGCGGAACGACGTGCTGAAGCGGTTCGCGCCGGCGATTGAGGCGGTGTACCAGTGACGGCCATATCCACCCTCGCCGCCGGGCGTGCGCCGGCCGCGACGATGCCGGCGTCTCACGATGGCGCGTCGCGGTGCGGGCCAGGCACCGTTCCGATGCTGCCATGAAGGGGGCGAAGTACACGTCGCTCCAGGCTCGTCACCCCGGCGTACGCCGGGTCCAGCACGGCGCCGACTAACGCCGCTGGGTTCCGGCGTTCGCCGGAACGGCGTCATGCGCGAAGCGCGCGCGAATCCTCACCGTCCGCTCCAGCCCGTCCATCGCTTCGAGCACCTTGCGGCGCAGGTCCGGATCGAGTTTCGCCGCGCGCAGCACACCCTGCGCGGCCGCGAGGGAGCTCCCGTCCACCTGTCCCCCGAGAAACGCCGCGAGCCAGTTGTTCACGAAGAAGATCTTGCGCTCGCGCTTGAGCTGCGGGAGCCGCGCCAGGGCGCGCGCGAGATATGGCGCCGTCAACGCCGCCTGCTCGACGGTATTGAACGGCGCGACGCTCTCCTCGATCCAGCTCTCGGGGAGCGACGCGTCGTCGAACCATGCGGCGAAGTACTTCGTCTTGACCGCAGCGTCCGGCCGCGCGGCGGCCACCGCGAACGCGTAGCGGCGGCCGCTGTCCGTCGCGTCGGCTCGAGCCTGCGCCGCGAGAAGTGCCTCCGCCTCCGGATCGCCGAGCGCAAGCAGCCGCTCGACGATCCGGAATCGCTCGCGCGAGCTCAAGGCCACTCCGGGCACCTCGCGCGTTCCCGCGAGCAACGCCTTCATCGTCGCGCGCGCCTCCGCGGTCGTGGCGGCGGCGGTGAACGCCCGGAAATAGACGATGCGCCGGCCCTTGTCCGGCGCGCCGGCCATGCCGTCGAGCAGCGCGGCTTCGACGCGCGGCGCCACCGCGGCGCGCTGGGTGTCCGAGAGATACCAGCGTAACGCGGTCTGCGTACGGCCGAGCAGGCTTCCGACCGTCAGCTCGTCCGGCTCCCGCGGCGCCTGCGCGAGCGCGAGATCGATGTATGCAACCGGCGCGAGCCGCGCGTCGCGTACCTCGTCCCACAGCGCGTCGAGGAGCAGTGAGCGCAGGAACGGATCCTCGACGCCCGACAGGTCGGCGAGCACCGCGGCACGGCTCGCGTCGTCGAGCATGAACCGGCCGTAGGCGTAGTCGCCATGGTTGGCGAAGACGTAGCGTGGCGCGCGCGTGCCGGCGAGCTCGCCCACCGTCGTCGTGCGGCCCTCGAGCGCGACCGGCAGCGTGCGCGGCTGACCATCGGTCGCGACGTACAGCTCGGTGCGCATCGGCCACAACTGGTCGCCGCCGAGCGCGGGCGCTTGCGCGAGCGTGAAGCGCTCGACCCGGCCGTTCCGCCCGAGCCGCCAGTCGGCGCGCACGACCGGCATTCCGCGCCGCGTCACCCAGGCCCTCGCCCAGCCGTCGAGCTTGCGCCCGGAGGCACCCTCGAGCGCGCGCACGAGGTCGCCCCAGTCGGCGGCGGCGTAAGCGTGGGCGTGCACGAAGCCCTGTACGCCGCGCCGGAACGCATCGCCGCCCAGGTAGAACTCCGCCTGGCGGAGCACCGCGGGCGCTTTGCTGTAGACGATGCTGCCGTAGGCGGACTTCGCCGCGGAGAGATTCGCCAGGCGCTGCCAGATCGGGGTCGTGCCCTGCGTCGCATCGGTGCGGTACGCCGCGACCTTGAGCTGGTGAAACGCGTTCCACGCGTCGACGTCCGGCATGATCGCCGCGGTCGCCTTCGCCGCCATGAAGTTCGCGAAGCCTTCCTTGAGCCACAGGTCGTCGAACCACCGCATCGTGACCAGATCGCCGAACCACTGGTGCGAGGTCTCGTGGAAGAGGAGCTGCGCGCGGCGCAGCTTGTCGGCGGCGGCCGGCTCGAACGGGAACAGCACCGACTCCTCGCGCAGGAACGTCGCGCCGGCGTGCTCCATCCCGCCATACGGGAACTCCGGCACGAGCACGAGATCGTGCTTCGGAAACGGGAACGGGAAACCGAACCAGCCGGCGAAGAAATCGATCGCCTGGCGGTGCAGGGCGAACATCTCGTGGGTCTCGCGCTGCGCGCGCGCGAGCCGGGACTTCCGCACGAAGAGCCGCGCCTCGGGCTGCGGCGCGACGCCGTCTTCCCGATCGTCGAGGATCTCGAACGGCCCCGCGGCAAACGCGAAGAGGTAGGTGCTGATCGGCTCGGTTGCACGGAAGCGGGCGCGCTTCGCGGCGCCGATTGGCGTGTTGTCGGCGACGCGCGCGTTCGATATCGCCTCCCAGCTCGCGGGCACGTCGAGCGTGAGGCCGAAGCGGGCCTTGAGGTCCGGTTGATCGAAGCACGGGAAAACCGTGCTGGCGTCAGACGGCACGAACAGCGAGTACACGTACTCGGAGCCGTCTTCGCGGTCGCGGTAGAGCGTGACGGCGGTGCCCGCGGCCGAGACCGGCGACTCGAAGCCGATGCGGACGACGTTCTCGCCGGCGCGGACGAGGCGCGCGGGGATGACGAGATGCTCGTGCACGATGCGCGGCTTCTCGATCGCCATGCCGTTCGCTTCGACCGCGCCGAGCCGGCCGCCGGCGGGCGGGCGCCAGTCGAGCACGAGGTCGACCGGCTTGCCGCGCACGGCCACGCGGAGCTCGAGCTCGCCGGCGAGCTTTTCTACCGGCGCCGTGACGGCGATGCGCAGGTCGTAGCGCACGTCCGCGTAGCGCTGCGCTCGCCAGCGAGCGAGCTCGTGCGAGACGCCGGGCTCGAGCGGCGGGGCGGGAGCGGCCTGCGCCATTACCGTCGCGCCGACGAGGAGCGCACCGGCGATGCGCCTCGTCACTTCGCCTCTGCGCGGAACCACGGCAGCATCAGGAGCGCCATGACCGCAGCGACGAGGGCGAAGATCACCGGCAGGCGGGCCGGCCATGGTCCGAGGAAATCGACGATCGTCGGCACGCCCGGCTTGCCCGGCCCGAGAAAGCCGTAGTTGGCGCCCACCGCGAGATCGACCGGGATCACCGCGGCGACGTACACCGCGGCGGCGAGACACGCGTAGCGCCAGTCGCGCCAGCTCGGACGGTAGCCGTGGACGGCCAGCGCGTACGTCGCGACGCCGACGATCATTCCGTGGCTCAGCCAGAAGTACCAGAAGACATGCGAAGCGGGACCGTCGGCGAGCGTCGGCGTGAGCAGCGCCTGGGTGCAGAGACCGAAGCCCCAGAAGTACAGGATGAGGGCGAGCGAGCGCCACTGCGTGGCGAGATAGACGCCGGCGGCGAGCGCGGTCCAGTGGCACATCTGCAGCGGCAACGTCGTCGTCGCGTCGAATCGCGCCGGCAGCAGCCACCAGCCATGAACCGCGACCCAGACCACGATGAAGGCGATCCCGACGGCGCGCTCGATGTGCATCGCGCGGCCGCTGCGTCCGACGCGGATGGCCGCAAAGGTCGCGAGCCCGATCGTCGCGACGGCCGCCGCGTGCGGAATCGAGAACGGCTGAAACTTCTGCACGCGAACGGTCGATCGCGCCGGGCTACGTTCCGCGCCCGAAGCGCATCGTGCCCGAGTCCATCGGCAGCTCGAGATACAAGGTGCCGCCCTCGACGAAGAAGGTGGTCACGCGCGCGAGGTCGGCGAGATAGCGGCCGTCGAGGGAACCGGGCGGGCACGCCATGCGAGTCGTGGCGATCGGCCCGAGCTTGATCTGTCCGTCGCCGATCTCGTAGCTGCCCCGCCCCCGGTTGCAGTCGGCACGCAAGAGCGCCGCGCCGCCCGGTTCCAGCTCCAGCGTGTAGCGCTCCGGTGCGGGGACCTCGATCTTCTCGACGGGCGTGACGGTCGCTTCCCAATGCCAGACGCGGCCGGTCGCGGCATCGGGCGCGCGAGTGCGGACGGCGCCGGCGTTCGGCGGGACGACCGTGCAGGCCGCAATGCCCGCGATGCCCGCGAGCGAGAGAGCGAAGGAGAGCTTGCGCATGAGGCAACGGCGTCGTTCGTTGGGGTGCGCGCGATGATAGCGCCGCGGCGAGGCCTCCGGCGCCTCCGCGTCCCCGGCCGAAGTCCGCGGCTTGGGCTTGCCGGCACGGCGACGACGATGTTGGTCAGGATGGTGAAATAGCTGAAAAACCTGATGACGCTGCCAGCGACCGTCAGCCCGTTTGCCGCGCCGTTAGCGATGATCAGGGAGAGCTGGAGTACGAGCGCGAACCATACCGCGACCGTCCATGGCCATGAACACCCGCATCGCGCGAGGATACGAAGAGGGCCGGGCCGGAGGGTCAGGGCGCCCGCAAGCGCTTCGCGGCGACGTCCCAGCGCCACGGCGCTGCGCCGCGCAAATGCACCCCGCCCAGCCAGCGATCGATGCCGTTGAACGCGACCTGATCGGCGCGCCCGGCCAGGATGTCCCGGCCGCAATCGGTGAGACGCATGCGCCTGCGCCAGAACGCTTCGTCCGCGACGCCGCCCCGCTGGGCGGCGAGCCGGCTGCCGTCCTCCCACGCAAGCAGCGGTTGGCGCCCTCCGCCGAGGCCGTCCAGGTATCGCGCGAAAGTCGCGTCGCCGAGGAAGATCGCTTCCTCCCGCGCCTGGCTGGCAGCGAACGCCGCGGCAGGCGAATTCGCCCCCTCCGCGACCGCTTCGAGCACCTGCCGCTCGGAGCGCGACAGCCCGCCGACCGTTGCGGGAAACTGCTCCATATGGCGCTCCAGCGCACTGGCGAGGAACGGCAGCGGCGCGGTGTCACGAAGAAGCAGGCGCGAGATCGACGCCGGGTCGGGAGAGCGGAACGCCTCCCAGGCCGCGCGGCCGAGGGCGAGCTGCGCGGCCGTGACTCCGCAGCGCGCCGCGAACAGTTCGCTAAGCCGCTCGGGCGAGCTTTCGCCCAGGTACTCGCGCTCGCACACCAGGCGGAGCCGCGTGCCGCAGCGCGCCTGCCGCGAGAACCAGTCGAGCAGCTGAACGAGCTGCAGCTGGTCGTATAAATCGTGCTCGAACCAGAGCACGACCTCGTCGTGCTCCACGGACGCCGCCAGTGCCGCGTCGCGGCGCGCGAAGTCTTCGCGCAGCTGCGCGAGCGGCGCGTAGCCTTCGTCCGCCAGAAACCGCGCGCGCACGTCGCCCAGATCGGCCGGCTCGAGGCCGGCGGGAACCGGACCCTCGTGGAGCACGTCGCGCCATGGCAGCACCGGCCCGGGGATGCCCGTCCGGCCGATCGCGCCGGCCGCGCAATCGCCATTGGTGATATGCAGCATGACCCGCTTCGCGCGCCGCTCAGTTTCCTTCAGGTGTCCGTGGCGCGGCGTCCGGATTCCACTGGCCGCGGCGCATGCGCGTGATCTTCACGCTTTTGAACAAGCCTGCTTTCCGGAAGGGCTCGTTGGCAGAGAACCGCTCCGCGTCCTCGCGCGATGGCACGTTGATGATGAGGACGCTGCCGGTGCGCGTCACGCCGTCGTCGGCGAGCAATGCGCCGCCGAGCACGAGGATGTCCGCATGCCGCTCGAGATACGCGAGATGCTCGGCCTTCGTTGCGGTGCGGATCGCCGCCCCCTCGGGGCCGTCTTCCTGGTAGAGGATGTACAGCATGTGCCGCGCTACCCCCTTTCCGTCCTTGCTAGCAAACGATCGAGCTGATTCGCGAACCGCTGGCGGTCGCCCTGCGACAGCGGCGGCGGGCCGCCGGTCTGAACGCCGCTCGCACGCAGCTCGTCCATGAAATCGCGCATCGTCAGCCGCTCCCGGATCGTGTCCGGTGAATAGAGCTCGCCGCGCGGGTCGAGCGCATGGCCGCCGCGCTCGATCACCGCGGCGGCGAGCGGGATGTCGGCGGTGACGACCAGGTCGCCCGCCTCGACGCGGCGCGCGATCTCGTTGTCGGCGACGTCGAAGCCGCGCGGCACCTGCAGGGCGCGGATGAACGGGGACGGGGGTACCCGCAGCGCCTGGTTCGCGACCAGCGTCAGCGAGAGCTGCGCGCGTTCGGCGGCGCGGTAGAGGATCTCCTTCACCGCGGCCGGACACGCATCGGCGTCCACCCAGATCCTCATTCGTTCACCCTGCCGCGCAGCGCCTTGATCCGGCCGCGCTTCACTTTGCCCTCGAGCCGGCGCTGCTTCGAGGCGAGCGTGGGGCGGGTCGGCTTGCGCCGCTTCGGCACGACCGCGGCGCTCGCCACCAGCGCGTTCAGCCGTTCGATCGCTTCGTCGCGGTTCAGCTCCTGGCTGCGGTGCTGCTGCGACTTGATGATCACCACGCCGTCGCGCGTGATGCGGTGGTCGCTGCGGCGGAGGAGCCGCTGCTTGACCGCTTCCGGAAGCGACGAGGCGCGGATGTCGAAGCGGAGGTGGATCGCGTTCGAGACCTTGTTGACGTTCTGGCCGCCGGCGCCCTGCGCGCGGACCGCGCTGATCTCGATCTCCGACGCCGGAACCATCAGGCGATCGGATCCTTCCTGCATCACCGTCGCTCCAGCGCGAGCCGGAGCCCGAGACCGACGAGGACCGCCCCGCTCGTGCGATAGACCCACGTCAGCACGTTCGCCCTTGCGCGCAGCCAGCCGGAGAGCACGCCGGCGAAGATGCCGACCGGCCCTTTCACGAGGAACGTCAGCGCGGCGAACGCGATGCCGAGCGCGAAGATCGACAGTGTCGGATGCCCGGCCGACGGCGACACGAACTGAGGCAGGAAGGCGAAGTAGAAGATCGCGATCTTGGGGTTGGCGAGATTGGACAGCGCGCCGTCGAGGAACAGCCGCCCGAGCGAACGCCGCGCGCCGCTCCCGAGCGCGAGATCCCCGCGTTTGGTGAGCAGCAGCGCGATGCCCAGGTACAAGAGGTAGCCCGCGCCGACGAGCTTCAGGGCGAGAAAGAGCCATTCCGACGTGCGCAGGACCGCGCCGAGGCCGAGCGTCGCGAGCACGGTGTGACCCACGAGGCCGACGCTCACGCCGGCAGCGGTGACCACGCCGGCGGCGGCGCCCTGCGCGACCGAACGCGACATGACGAGGATCATGTCCTGGCCCGGTGTGGCGATCAGCACCAGCGATGCGGCGATGAAGAGCAGCCAGGATGCGTCGACCATTCGAGCGGCGTGGGCGTGCGGTCCCCGGGCCGAATCTACACGAGGTCCGTGCGAGCCACTATCCGCGCGCTCGGCCGCCGAGCGCCTCGTCGAGCCAGTCGAACATCCGCTGGTGGAAGAGCGAACGCGCCAGTATCGCGCAATGGTCGCCGGCGCCCTCCGCGGCGAGGAACCGCACTAGGGTCTTGGCACCGTTAAGCGCGTCGTAGACCTCCTGGGCCGACGCCGCCAGCGGATCGTCCTCTTCCCAGGCAACGAACACCGGGCAGCGAATCGAGCGCAGCGCCTCGCGGTTGCTGTAATCGCGGGCGATCGCCAGGTAGTCGGCAAGCGAGTCGATGCCGTGCACCCAGAAGGCCCGCTGCACGACCTTCCACCGCATCGCGGGCGACGCGTTGATATGCGCCATGTAAGGCTCGAACAGGGTGGGATCGGCGGCGCGCGGGTTCGCCAGCGCTTCCGGCGGGAGCCCGCCGAACATCTTCTGCATCGGCTCCCACAGGCTCATGAGCCCGGGATCCGCGACGCAGGCCGCGAGCCGGGGCTCACCGCTCGCGCCGCGCAACGCGAGGTAGCCGCCGAAGCTCCAGCCCGCCAGCGCGAGGCGCGCGGGATCAACGCCCGGAAGCGTCAACGCGAAATCGACGACCGGCCGGACGACGTTCTCCCAGTCCGGACGCATGGCGAGGCCCTGCTCGATCAGCGCGCGGCCCTGCCCCGGGCCGTCGAAGAGCAGGCAGTGATACCCGCGCCGGTTCGCTGCGACCGCGAAGGCGAAGTACATCTCGTGCACGGTCGAGTCGTAGCCGTTGGTCGCGATGAGCGTGCGGCCGCGGCCCGTCGCGCCGGCGGCCCGGCAGAAGTAGCCGGGGAGCGTCGTCCCCGCGTAAGGGATCTCCACCGGCTCGAGCGGCGGATCCGCGCGCTCGGCGAACGCCCGGAACATCGCCGACTCTCGTTCGAATGCGCGCTCGAGCGCCGGCGGCGGCGGCTTGCCGTACAGCAGGAGGTACGAGGTACGGTAGTAGTTCGAGGCGCGCAGATACGCTTCGCGCGCGCTGGTGTGATGGCCGGCGGCGTCGCACGCATCTCCGATCGCGGCCACCCGGTCGGCGGTCGCGGTCCACTCGCGATGCCAGGCGGCGGCATCGCCGGGAGGGACGCGCTGCATCGTCTCGATGCACTCGCCGAAATCCGCCCCGCCGAACTGGGTGTGCGCGAGCGTGCGCATGGCCTGCTCGTCGAAGAACGGATCCTTGGAGAGCATGATCGCAGCGCCGCTCCGGTCTCGGGGAAGCCGGAGGATATCGCGGCTTGCGGCTACGTCACCGGCCGCAGCTATCCGGGCGCGACCCGGGCGGCGTGCGGCCGGCGCCCCTGACGCGTCAACCCACCTTGCCGATGATCTGCTTCATCTCGTCCACCGAGAAACCGCGCAAGGTCTCGGTCCGCACGTTGCCGAGCGAGCCGACTTTCAGCAGCGCAGCCGTGACGGCTTCATCCGAGCCCTCCACGACCAGCACCATGTCGTAACGGCCGACGGTGTAGTGGACGCTCTTGACCGTCACCCCCGCCTTCTCCGCCAGCGACCGGAAGGCGTTGAACCGCTCCGGCGAGTCCTTGACGTTACGGATGCCCTGGTCGGTGAAGTTCGCGAGCGCGATGAACGTTGCCATGGTTGCCTCCAAGGATGGTTGAACGCGGCTTTGGGCTCACGGTACCGCGCTCGCGCGCGGGCGTGTGGTCCCGGCTGCTTCGCAGAGCCGTACAGGGCGTACCGAAAGAGTGGACCCTGCGGCCCCGAAGATTATGCGAAAGGAGCGGTCGTGACGAGCGGCTCCCTGTGTCGTTATTCCGGGCGTGATGGGGCAACCAGTCTACGCCTGCGTCGGAATACGCGGCGCAACGCCGGTGTTTATGATTGCCCTGCTCCCTTGCCGGAGGAATCGCCCGGCTCAATCCTGGAGGAACTCCAATGACGAACTCCCGCCTGCCGACCTTCGCAACCATGGCCTCGATCGGGCTGCTGTCGTTCGGGCTCAGCGGCGCTGCCCCTGCCCAGCAATCGAACCTGACCTTTTTCGTCACCAGCGCAGGCTCCGGGAAGGGTGCGGATTTCGGGGGGCTGGCGGGCGCCGACAAGCATTGCCAGGCGCTCGGGGCCGCAGTCGGCGCAGGCAATCGCACCTGGCGTGCGTATCTCAGCGCGAGTCCCGCGCAGGGCGCTGCGGCGGTCAACGCGCGCGATCGCATAGGCGCCGGCCCGTGGCAGAACGCCAAAGGCGTGGTCGTCGCGACCAATGTCGCCGAGCTGCACGGCAAGAACAACCTCACCAAGCAGACCGCGCTCAACGAGAAGGGCGCGCTCGTGAACGGCCGCGGCGATTCACCCAACCAGCACGACATCCTGACCGGTTCGCAAGCCGACGGCACGGCATTCACGGGCAGCGAGGATCGGACCTGCGGCAACTGGACCAAGAGCGGCGACGGTGCCGCGCAGGTCGGCCATCACGACCGCATGGGATTGACCGACGACGACGTCGCCCGGTCCTGGAACTCTTCCCATCCCTCGCGTGGCTGCAGCGACGATGCATTGCGCGGGACGGGCGGCGCGGGATTGCTCTACTGCTTCGCCGCGAAGTAATCCAGGCGGCTAGCCGGGCGGCCTGAGGTCCTCGAGCCGCACCCGCTGCCGGCCCCGCTCGTCGAAGTTCGCCGGCGCGAGCCACCGGGTGAACGCTTCGGCGAGCGCGGGCCACTCGGCGTCGGTGATGCTGAACCAGGCGGTGTCGCGGTTCTCGCCCTTCACGACCATGTGCTGCCGGAAAGTGCCCTCGTACGTGAACCCGAAGCGCCGCGCGGCGCGCATCGAGGGCGCGTTGCGCGCGTTGCACTTCCACTCGAAGCGGCGGTAGCCGAGCGCCTCGAAGACGTACCGCGCGAGACAGGAACAGCGCCTCGGTCGCCACGCGCGTCCGCGCGATCGCCGGTCCCCAGAGGATGCTGCCGATCTCGATCACACCGTGCTCGGGCGTGATGCGCATGAGCGCCTGGCGTCCTTCGCAGCGCCCGGTGGAAGCGTCGATCACCGCGAAGAACAGCGGATCGCTCGAGGCCGCGGACCGGGCCAGCCACCCATCGAAGCCGGCGCGGTCCTGCAGCGTCTCGAAGAGGTAGCGAAACCGCTCATCGGCGCCCGGCGCCATCGACGCCGCGAAGAGCTCGTCGCCGTGGCGTAGCGGGTCGAGCGGTTCGAGGCGGCAGAACGCGCCCACGAGCGTTACCCGTCCGGGACGCGGGCGGGGGTGCCAATCGGCGAGTGGGGCCATGGTCCTCCGCGGCAGTCAGGCGCGTTCGAGCTTCGAACGTCGCGGCACCGAGGCCATCGACAACCGGCCTTTCGCCAGGGGCTTCGCCATTTCGCGCGCGCAATCGACGAACAGCCGTGCGAGCGGGCTGATCGTCCGGTTCTTAAGAGTCATGATCGCGATCGTACGGGGAATGCCGCGGAATCGAACATCCAGCACCTTGAAGGGCAAGTGCTTGCCGAGACGCGCCATGGTCACCGGGAGCATGGCGAGGAAACGCCCCGTTCCCAGGAGATGATGCGACAGCGGGATCGAGAACGAGAGCACCCGGCTCTGCGGCGGCTCCAGACCGTGGGCGCGAAACGCGTCTGCGATATGGCGCCCGCTCACGCTGTCGGGCGGCGGCAGGATCCACGGCTCGTCGACGAGATCGGCGAGCGCGATGCTGCGCCTGCGCAGCCACTTGCTACCGGCGCCCGCCATGACCACGTGCCGGTCCTCGAACAGCACTTCCAGCGCGATGTCCGCGCCCGCGCTCGCCCCCGGCGTCGCGCCGATCGCCAGCTCGATGTTGCGTTTGCGCAGGTCGCCCTCCGCCAACGTAGCCGGGTCCGCCGTCACGACGTTGAAGACGATCCGCGGGTAGCGCTGCGAAAGCCGGTCGATGACGGCGGGCACGAAGCCCGCAGCGCCGGCCTCGGTGCAGCCGATCCGCAGCTCGCCGACTGTCGGGTCGGCGAGGAACTCCAGCGTCTTGACCCCTTGCCGCAGCTCATCGAATACGGCAACGCTGCATTCCAGGATCGCGCGGCCGTAAACCGTGGGTGCAACGCCCTGCGGGCTGCGATCGAGCAAGCGCTGACCCAAGGCATGTTCCAGCTCGGAGATCGCCTTCGATACGACCGGCTGCGACACGGCCAGGCCGGCCGCCGCTTTCCCCATGCTGCCCGATTGCGCCACGGCGAGCAGGATGTGCAGGTCGCGCAGCTTGATGCGGCGCCCGATGCGGTCGATCAGCTCCATGGCCTCCCCCAGGCGAACGGCTATGACCCGGTCGCGAAATAGAACTATATGCCTATGGGGCGAAGCGGTTAGCCTGTACCGGGCTTCGAATCAGTCGAGGCGAACACGATCGGGAACGGCGATGAACCTGCGAACGTTGGTGAACAAGCTGAGTGCAGCCGCGACGCTCTGCGCGCTCGCGGTGAGCAGTCCCGGCGCTGGGGCCGCCGAATTCCCGGCGAAGCCGGTTAGGGTCATCACGCAGGGCGCCGCCGGCAGCGGCCCGGATGTCATCGCGCGCATCGTCGCCGAGCAGCTCGGGCGGGTCTGGGAGCAGCCGGTCGTCATCGTCAACCAGGCCGGAGCGGGGGGTATCGTCGCGGCGCGAGCGGCCGCCGCCGCCGAGCCGGACGGCTACACGCTGTACGTGCCGACGATCACGACGTTCGTCATCCTGCCGGAGATGCACGAGGCGCTGCCGGTCGACCTGGAGCGCGATTTCGTGCGCATCGGCTTCCTTGCCGAGACGCCGATGATGATCGCCGTCGCGCCGGCGCTCGCTGCGGGCTCGCTCGCGGAGCTGGTCGCGCTGGCGAAGCGCAAGCCGGGCGAGATCTTCTATGCGGCGAACAATCGCGGGTCGCTGCCGCACCTGACGGGCGAGCTGCTGCGCAGCCGGAGCGGAGCGCCGCTCACCTTCGTGCCGTATCCGGGCGCGGCGGCCGGGCTCCAGGACGTCGTCGGCGGACGAGTCTCGATGATCGTGGAAAGCGTAGGCGCACTTTCCGGCCCGATCCAGAGCGGCGCGATCAAGCCCCTCGCGGTGGCATCGGCGCAGCGGCTCCCGAACTTCCCGGACCTGCCGACGGTGTCGGAAACCATCCCCGGATTCGTGGCGATGGGCTGGGTCGCGTTGATGGCCCCGGCCGGCACGCCCGACGCAATCGTCCGCAAGGTGAACCAGGATCTCAATGCCGTCCTCGTTCGGCCGGAGCTCAGGCAGCGGTTGCAGGACCTCGGCGCCTTCGTGCGACCGATGTCGCCCGCCGAAACCGCCGCGTTCATCCGCAGCGAGCAGCAGGTGTGGCGCCCCCTGGTCAGACAGATCGGATTGAAGGCGCAATGACGCCGAACGCCCGCGCCGGCGAACGCGTGAACGCCGAGCCGGGCACGCCGCAGCGCATCTTCGAGATCGCCCTCGCGTTCCGCCGGTCGAAGGCGTTGCTCACGGCGGTCGAGCTCGGACTTTTCAGCGCACTCGCCGAAGGCCCGCTCGAGAGCGACGCCCTCGTCCGACGGCTCGCGCTGCACGGGCGCGGCGCCCGCGACTTCTTCGATGCGCTCGTGGCGCTCGGTCTGCTGGACCGCGACGCTGGCGGCCGGTACGCCAATACGCGTGAGGCCGAGCAGTATCTCGACCGGCGCAACGCCGCGTACGTCGGGGGTTTCCTGGAGTATCTGAACGCCCGCGCGTACGGGAGCTGGGGCTTGCTGACACCGGCACTCCGCAGCGGGATGCCGCAAAGCGGTCCGTTCGAGGCCGGCGGCTTCGACGCCTACTACGCCGACGATTCCGCGCTGGCAGTGTTCGTGCGCGGGATGACGGGCGGGAGCCTGATGCCCGCCAAGGCGCTCGCCGCAAAGTTTCCCTGGCACGCTTACAGGACGGTGATCGACGTCGGCACGGCAGAAGGCTGCGTACCGGTGGAGATCGCGCACGCACACGCCCATCTCACCGGCGGCGGCTTCGATCTCCCCGTCGTCGGACCGGCATTCGCGCGCTATGTCCACGAACGCGGTCTCGACGGGCGCCTCGAGTTCCATCCGGGTGATTTCCTCAGCGACCCGCTGCCGAAAGCGGACGTCCTGATCATGGGTCGGGTCCTGCACGACTGGGATCTTCAGACCAGAAAGCTGCTGCTGACGAAGGCTTGCGCGGCGCTCCCACCCGGCGGCGCGCTGATCGTTTGGGAGACGCTGATCGACGACGCCCGGCGCGGCAGCGAGCAGGCGCTGCTATCCAGCCTGAACATGCTCATCCAGACCGCGGCGGGCGCGGAGTACACGAGCGCGGAGTGCAGCGCGTGGCTACGGGAATGCGGCTTCGGCGAGACGCGCATCCTGCCGCTCGTCGGCGCATACACTGCGGTCGTCGGCATCAAGCCCGGTGCCGCGGCCTATCCGCCGTAGCGCTCGGTCCTGATCGCTTCAGGCGCGACGTTGAGATCGAGCAGCAGCCCGGTGACGGACTCGACGAACGGGTTGCTGCCGCAGACGTAAGTCCGGAACGGACGTTGCGACGCCTCCAGTACGCGAGCGAGCAGCTCGCCGCCGATGCGCCCCGAGTGCAGATCCGCTCGATCTGCGACCTCGCGCGTTACCGTTGCGACCAGGTTGAACCCGCGCCGCTCGGCGTGCCGCGACCGCAGCTCGTCGAGGAAGGGCAGATCCGCCGCCGTGCGCGCCGATACGAGGAGCGTGACCCGCACGTCGCTCCGCTGCGCCGCGTGGTGCCGGATCATCGAGATGAACGGCACGACACCCGAGCCTCCGCCGATCAGCAGCACCGGCCCGCCGTCCTTCACCGACCACATGAAGTGGCCGCCGATCGGTCCGCGCAGCTCGATCTCGTCGCCGGCCTTGACCTCGTCGTGAAAGAACGGCGATACCTCGCCGTCCTGGAGCCGCTCGATCGCGAGCTCCACGGCGCTCGCCTCCTCGGGCGCCGAGGCGATCGAATAGCTGCGCTGCGCCTCGTAGCCGTCCGGCGCGGTCAGGCGCACGTCCATATGCTGCCCCGGGATGAAGGGCGGCGGCTGCGGCAGCGCGAATAAGAAGCTCTTGATTCGCGGCGTGCGGTCCACGACCGCCGTCACGACGGCCGTGCGCCAGCTGAGCTTTGCGGCCGCCACGCGAGCTCGCTCAGTCGCCGGAGTACCGCTGCTCCTGCCAGGGATCGCCGTACATGTGATAGCCGCGCAGCTCCCAGAAGCCGGCCTCATCCCGCTCGGTGAACTGCAGGCCGTTGACCCACTTCGCCGACTTCCAGAAGTAGAGATGCGGGACCAGTAGGCGTGCGGGGCCGCCATGCTCGTCCGGGATCGGCTTGCCCTCGTACGCGACGGCGATCATGCCGCGACCGCCGACGAGATCCTTCGTGGGGACGTTGGTGGAATAGCCGTCGACGGAGTGTGCGAGGACGTACGGCGTGGCCGGCTCTACGCCAGCGTCCGCCAGGAGATCGTCGATCGAAACGCCACGCCAGCTCGTATCGAACTTGCTCCACTTCGTGACGCAATGGATGTCGCGCGTGACGCCGGTCATCGGCAGCCGGTTGAACGCTTCCCACGACCACTGTTTGATCGGCCGCGGGCCGACGCGCAGCGCGAAGCGCCAGGCGTCGAGCGACCCCCGGGGCGTCGGGCCGGCCGAGAGCACTGGGAAATCCTCGGTGATGAACTGCCCGGGCGGCAGCCGCCCGCTCGCGGCTGCAGGACGACCCTTGCCGGTAAATCCGCGCGTAGCCATGTTCTTCGCTTTCCTGGAGTTAAGCCCCCGGCGCCTTCCGCAACATGCGGGCCGGGAGCACGCCTCGCTTGCCGTTCTCGAGCCGGACGTCATACGCGATCTCGGGACCTTTCGGGCCGGCCGTCTGCACGACCTTGTCGATGCGCCCGCGCAGCCACTCGGTGCCGTACTTCGCTTCGATGATCTGGCCGGCGGTGTACTGGGCGCCGGGGATGCCTTGCGCGGCGCTCGGCGCGCTGCCTTGCGCGCCCGCGGCCGGGGCCGCGGGCCGCGCGGTGGCGACGGACACCGGGCACAGCACTTCCCACTGTTGCGAGATGGCGAGCCCGTTGCTGGCGTTGTCCTGCCCGACGATGTTCCCGCCAGCGTCGCGCCAGCGCGTCCGTCCCTTACCGACGTCGCTCGTCCACTTGCCGGCGAGCGTGTAGGTCTGGCCGTCGATCGCGGTGATCTTGCCGCCGGGGCAGTCCGCGACGGCACGGTAGGTCTTCTTCGCATCCTCGGCGGCAAGCTGGTCGCGGACGCACGCCGCTTGATTCTTGCCCGGCTCCCAGTTCGCGCACCAGCCCTCGGCATCGCGGCGCGTGATCCTGCCCTCGGCGACTGCGTTGGATGTACCGATGCCCGACTTCGACGTGATGCTCGGACTCAAGCACTTGCCGCACAGCGACAGCCAGTCGGACTGCGCGCCGGCCGGAGCGGCCGCGGCCAGCGCGAGGACTGCAAGGGCGTGGAGCGTACCTCGAAGCATCTTCGTTCCTCCCGGGTGTGGTGGTCTCAAAGCGCGCGTTCCCGCTTCGCCCACAGTTGCACCGAAGGCCGCTGCCACTGCTGTCGCGCATACGCCGCGAGCTTCGCGGGCACGGCGTCGCCGTTCATGACCAGACGGTTCAGCATGAGCGCGAGGTCCGTATCGGCGATGCACCACGCCCCGAACAGGTTCGTGGCGCCGTTCGCGAGCAAAGCGTCGGCGGCGGCGAAGAGCCGCGCCGCCGACTCGGTCGCCTCCGTGGACAGCGGCTTGTCGCTCGGCTTGAAGAACACCACCGCGGTCGTCCGCTCCTCCCGGATCGGCATGAAGTCGCTGCGGAGCCAGGCCTGGAGCTGGCGTGCACGGGCGCGGGCTCGAATCTCGCGCGGATACACCGCCGGGTGACCGGGGCTCGGGAACTCGTCTTCGAGGTACTCGGCGATCGCCGACGACTCGGACAGACTGAAGTCGCCGTCGACCAGCGTCGGGACGCGGGACGTGAGCGACGCCATTGCATAGTCGGGAGCGTAGTTCTGCCGTGCGGCGAGGTCGACGGTCCGGAGGTCGAAGGGCAGTCCCTTCTCCTGCAGCACGACGAACGCGGACATCGCGTACGGGCTCGCGGACTGGGCGTCGACGTAGAGCGTGAGTTGATGCACTGACAAGGCCTTCTCCTGAAGGGGGCGACTAGCTCGCGGTCAACGCGGCCACCACACCGGCGAGGTAGAGCGCAGCGGCCAGCAAGATGCCACGAAACGGGACGCTGAACCAATAGCGCTTGGCCAGGAAGACGTAGCCACCGAGAAGCAGCGCGCCGACCAGAAGAAGATACGCCGACAGGAACAGGAACCCGGGGTGGAAGAGCGCGAGGTAGCCGTAGACGGCGCCGAACAGGATTGCGCCGTAGCTATGGCTCGCGTTGAAACCGATCCAGGCCTTCCACATCGTCGTCTCGCGGGTGATCACCGGCGAAACCGCCTCGAGCCTCGCCCGAAGCTCCGGATCCCGGGGATGCAGCTTCGGCCCACGGAACGTGTAGAGGAGGTGGACGAGGCCCAGCAAGAGGATGATCGCCGCGCTTCCGGCGATCAGCAACGGCGCAAGGACTTTCGGCAGAGCGCCCTCCTCAGATCCCCGACCGGAGTGCGATGCTGAACGATGCCGCGGCAGCAAGCGACGCTGCCGTCCGAACGTGGTTCCAGGCCGTCCAATTGGTGACGTAGTTAGCCCAGAGGCTCGCGGCGTCGGGGTCGGCCGGAGCGACCGATGCCAGCGCATTGTTCTTGGGTACGTTGAACACGATCGTCACCAGCAAGCTGCCGAGCAGATAGAGCGCGGCGCCGACCAACAGGTAAACGGCGCCCGGTTGGTGCCACCGCAATAGCGAGGCGATCAACGCCACGACGCAGATCGCGGCGGTCCCAAGGAAAACGCCGAGGAACCACGGATTGAGGACGACGATGTTGATCGATTGCATGGCGGCAATACCTTCGCCAGGCGGAAGGCGAGCGAGGGCCTTCATCACGAACGCCGAAAAGGCGAAGAAGACTCCGGCAATCAGGCCGCAGCCTAGCACCGCGAGCAGCGTCACGACGAAGAGCAATTGGTCGACAGTTGACACCCGGCCGCCCGCCCGTTCGGCGCGAGGTCAGGCAAAGGCGAGTCTCGCGTCATACCGGTTCGTCGCCCGGACCAGGGGTGCGAGTCAGTCAGGGGCCACGCTCCACCGCGCCGGCGTCATGCCCATACAGCCACGCGACTGCCTTGAGCGACCAGTCGGTCGTCCCACGGGCCATTTCCGCATCGCGCGCTTCCTGAGCCGGTCCGTCGGGTAGATGGAAGCGCGTCTTGTTGGTTCCCGACAGGGCTTGAATGCGCGACACCCTCGGCAGACGCAAGGTCTCGTAGCGGCGCAGCGCCTCGGGCACCTCCGGCGCGCCGACCTGCGATAGGCACGCGGCCAGCGTCGCCCCGTCTTCGATGGCTCGACCGCCGACTCGCGGTTGGGCCGTACTCCTCACCCCCGACGGCTCGCCTTCAGCGGTGCACGCTCGCGCCGCGTCGGCCGTGCCGCATGGTCGGGCAGCTCACGCTGACTCCGCGTCAGGGTCCACCCGCAACAATGTGACGTGGAATTCGAGAACGGCTCTGGCAGGGACGATCCCCGGAATAGCCTGATCCCGGTAGGCGAGGTGGGGTCCGATACGTAGACGCCGCTCGCCCCCGACGCGCATTCCCTCGACGCCGTACTCGAGGCCGGGGATCGCGCGTCGCTTGCCGACGCGGAAGGCGTAGTGCTGATTTTCCTGGGCCAGCTCACCGCGGTTGAGAACGAGGTTGTACCGGACCTCGACCTTGGCCCCGCGATGAGCCGTCGGGCCTTCCCCGAGCTTGATCTCCTCGTACTCGACGCCGCCGCGACCGCGTTTCATCACCATGGTGCCCCCCGTCGGATGGTTGCCACTGCGTGCCCGATCCGGTTTCGATGCATCGAGCTCAACGCCGTCTGGGCTTGCGCAGGATCGGGTCGAGCGCCGCCCAACGGTTGGGCGGCATTGCAGCCCAGACACGGAACTTCACGGAACTGCCTTTCGCCGATGAGAAAGAATCTTGCCCGCGACTTCTACAACGTCGATTGTTGCTCTGTCCTCGAGACCGCCACGTCGCGGTATCGGACGCTGACGAACATCTCGCGCGCGCATTCCTCCTCGGGCGCGAGCCCCACAACTGCGACCTCGTCGTCCTTCGCAAGCGGCGAGATTGCTCGGCGCTTGTCGCAGCGCGCCAGGAACGGAAAGCGAAGGTGGCTCTCGAGATAGTAGTACCAGCCCATGGCACGCTCCCATTCGTCGTACGCATCAACAACGATCTCATCCGTGATGCGGCGTTCTCTCGCATGCTCCTTCTTCGCGGCTGGCGTAGGAGACAGCGTCTCGACCGGGGCCTAACACGTTGCGGGTTGACCCGCCCGCGTAGGCAGGCGAAGCGCGCCGGAGCGGGACTGGGTCGAACCGCGGATTAGCCACCGACTTGCGCAAGAGTGCGCGGCTGGAGACCAGCGAGCGAGGTTAGGAGCGCAGGAATCAAGGGCCGAAGTTCCTCAATTCGGTTACTTTTCGCGACCAGCACGATGACTGCAACCGGTAAGGAGCTCAAGTTCTGCTGGTATCGGAGGTTTTGGTCTGCGGTCAAGAACACGTCGAACTTGTTGACACTACGCGTCAGCAGTTCTCCGTTCTTCAGGCTAGACCAGCCTTCCTCCTGGACAGTGCGGGTATCGTGGCCAGGAATTTCCGACTGGAGCTCCTTTGGCAAGGACTCATCAAGCAGGATGCGCATCCTGCGCCAGCGCCTCACGGGCAAGTTCAAGCGCTGCGACGGCTTGCTCTCGCGTTACGGACGGAAACGACCTCAGAAAGTCGTCGAGGGAGTCTCCCGCCTCAAGATAGTCGAAGAGATTTTTGACGGGAACGCGGGTGCCGACGAACACAGGCACGCCGCCCTGTATCTCAGGATCTGAATGAATGACGGAATGCTTCATGCGTTGGTCGCTCACTAATTGTCGCAAATGATACGCTGAGCCTTGCCCGTCGGTGGCTAACCGTCAGCAGCCGGGGCATCGAGCACGCCTGCCGGGAGCAGGTCACCTTCATCGCGCTGTGCGGCGATTCGGGCCCGCACTTCACCATCCATGCTAAAGCAAGCCGCCCTATGAGCACTTCACAGGATCGCCACTGGGGTCGGGCAGCGCCTCGTGCGCTCGCACCGCGTTCCGGCACAAGCTCAGTCGCGAATCACTTCCGCCTTGAACCCCGCGCGCGCCAACGCATCGACGATCTCCGCCAGGTGCTGCGGTCCGCGCGTTTGCAGCACGAACTCGACCTCCGCGGAGAGCACGGGGAGGTGGGTGAACGCACGCTGGTGGTGGACTTCCTCGATGTTCGCGTTCGCTTCGGCGAGGCAGGCGGTCACCTTCGCCAGCGCGCCCGGCAGGTCACGCAGCTCGACGTTCAGCCGCGCGAGGCGGCCGGAGCGCGCCATGCCGCGCTCGATGATGTCCGAGAGGACGAGCGGGTCGATGTTGCCGCCGGAGAGGATTACGCCAACGCGCTTGCCGCGGAAGCGCTCCGGGTGGCGGAGCAGCGCGGCGAGCCCGGCGGCGCCGGCGCCCTCCACCACGGTCTTCTCGATCTCGAGCAGCATCACGATCGCGTGCTCGATGTCGCCATCCTCGACGAGCAGCACGTCCGCGGCCAGCGCGCGCACGATGGGTGCCGTGAGCGCACCCGGCTCTTTCACCGCGATGCCTTCGGCGATCGTGTTCGCGGCGAAGGTCGCGCCCTTCCCGTGCAGCGCGCAGTGCAGCGCCGGGAAGCCTGCCGTCTCGACGCCGAAGATCTCGATGTCGGGCTTCACGTCCTTCGCGGCGATCGCGACGCCGGCGATCAGTCCGCCGCCCCCGACCGGGACCACGAGGGCGTCGAGCCGCGGCGCGGCCGCCAGCATCTCGAGCGCTACGGTGCCCTGGCCGGCGATGACGCGCTCGTCGTCGTACGGGTGCACGACCGTCAGCCGGTGCGCGCGTGCGTGGTCGAGCCCGGCGAGCCTCGCTTCGTCGAAGGTCTCGCCGACGAGGATCACTTCGACGCCGTGCTCCCGCGTCCGCTCGACCTTCGTGTTGGGGGTGAAGCGCGGCATCACGATAACGGCGCGAATGCCCAGCCGCTTCGCGTGATACGCAACCGCCTGCGCATGGTTGCCGGCCGAGACGGCCAACACGCCCGCCGCGCGCTCGCGCGCATCGAGCGAAAGAAGCTTCGTGAGCGCGCCGCGCTCCTTGAACGACGAGGTGAACTGCAGGTTCTCGAACTTGAGCCAGATCTCGGTCCCCGTCACCGCCGACAGCGTGCGCGAGAAGTCGCACGGGGTGTTCTCGACCGCGCCGGCGATCGCTGCCGCCGCATCGCGCACGCTCTGTGCGGTGACCGCCATCAGAACGGCCTCACCACGACGAGGATAACGGCCGCGAGGAGGAAAAACACCGGCACCTCGTTGAACCAGCGGTACCAGACGTGGGTCCTGGTGTTGCGGCCGCGCTTGAAGTCGATGAGCAGCTTGCCGCACCAGGCGTGGTAGACCACCAGTAGCACCACGACCGCGAGCTTCGCGTGCATCCAGCGAGCGCCGGTGCCGAGGCCGTAGCCGAGCCAAAGCCAGAGCCCGAACGCGATCGTAAGCAGCGCACCCGGGGTCATGATGCCGAAGAACAGCTTGCGCTCCATGAGCTTGAACCGCTCGACGCCTTCGCGGTCGGTGGCCTGCGCGTGATAAACGAAGAGCCGGGGGAGATAGAAGAGGCCGGCGAACCACGTCACCATGAAGATGATGTGGAAGGCCTTTACCCAGAGCATGATCCGACTCCGGGGATATACAAGAAGGCCGTGCCCCCTTGTTGCACGAGCGCCCAGAGCATCAACTCGCCAGCCGCCGGCGAAAGAGGACGATCGCGGTATAGAACCCGGCCACTGCGTAGGCGAGCAGCACCGCAACGTGCAGCACGACGTTCTCGGGCATCTCGCCGTACGTCAGCGGGCGGACGAGCGCCACCGCATGCGAGAGCGGCAGCACGGCCACCACCATCTGCACCGCTGCGGGCAGCCGGTCGATGGGGAAAAACACTCCGCACAGCATCGCCATCGGCGTGACGACGAGGGTGAAGTAGTAGCTGAAGAAGTCGTACGACGGCGATACCGCGGTGACGGCCAGCCCGAGCGCCCCGAAGGCGAGCCCGATCACCGGCACGAATGCGAGCGTGAGCAGCGCGAGCGGCGAGGTCACGATCCCGAGCGCGTACACCACG
The DNA here is from genome assembly GCA_963754305.1 of uncultured beta proteobacterium. Lineage (GTDB taxonomy): Bacteria > Pseudomonadota > Gammaproteobacteria > Burkholderiales > SG8-39 > DATEDA01. The sequence continues at coordinate 222,461 of CAVWFR010000051.1, forward strand.
ATGAGGATCGCGAGCCCGGAAAGAAAGCTCTTCGACGCCGCCCAGACGAGCTCGGCGAGCACGACGTCATCGAGCGCGACCGGGGCGTTGATGATCGCGTCCCAAGTGCGCTGGACGTGCATCCGCGAGAATGCCGAGTACAGCGTTTCGAAGGTCGCGGTGTTCATGGTGGAGAAGCAGATCGTCCCGGCGGCGAGGAACAGGATGTAGGGCACGCCGTCGACCTCCGGCAGGAATCCGCCGAGCCCGTAGCCCAGGCCGAGCATGTAGATGGTCGGGTCGGCGAGGTTGAAGAGGACCGACGGCGCGGCGAGCTTCCGCCACACGAGGAAGTTGCGCCGCCACACCGGGACGAACCGCAGCGACGGGCGGGGCAGGGCGTACGCGTTCACGCGGGTCTCAATCCCTCAGTTCCCGGCCCGTGAGCTTGAGGAACACGTCCTCAAGGCTCGCACGTCGGTGAAGATAGCGCAGGCCGCTCGTGCGCTCGAGACTCGCGAGCAGCGGCGCCGGATCGGCGGCGTAGCAGAACGCGGTATCGCCGCTCTTCTCCAGGCGGGTTGCGAGGCGCGCGCCGTCGCGTGGCGCCCATGCCTCCAGGCCGTCGCCGTGCACCTCGACCACGTGCGGCTCGATGTGCCGCGCGATCAGCTCGCGCGGCGAGCCCTCGGCGATGAACCGGCCCTGATCCATGATCGCGATGCGCGTGCACAGCCGCTCGGCTTCCTCCATGAAATGCGTCGTGAGGAGCAGCGTCTTGCCGCGCGCGAGGAGCTGCTTCAGACGGTCCCAGATGACGTGGCGCGCCTGCGGATCGAGGCCGGTGGTCGGCTCGTCCATGAAGATGAGCTCCGGGTCGTTCACCAGCGAGCGCGCGAGCGTGAGCCGCCGCCGCATCCCGCCGGACAGCGTGTTGATCCGGCTCGCCGCCCGGCTGGAGAGCGCCGCGAACTCGAGCAGCTCGGGGATGCGCGCCCGGATCGTCGCATCGGCAAGGCCGAAGTAGCGGCCGTACACGACCAGATTCTCCTCGACCGTGAAATCGGGATCGAGATTGTCGAGCTGCGGGACGACGCCCACCGCCCGGCGCGCTGCGCGGCCGTTGCGCGGCACCGGCTCGCCCATCAGCTCGATCGTGCCCGCGTCGGGCGCGATGAGGCCGAGGCAGAGCCGCAGTGTGGTCGTCTTGCCGGCCCCATTCGGGCCGAGCAGGCCGAAGCATTCCCCGCGCTCGATGGCGAAGCTCGTCCCGGCCACGACCTCCGTCCGGCCGTAACGCTTGTGCAGGCCGGTCGCGCGCAGCACGGGGCGCGCGAGCGCTGCGTGCACGGCCTGCAGCTCGCTCAATGCCATTGCCCCTTGATGATGGCGCGCAGGATGTGCAATCGCCGATGGAAGAAATGATCCGCGCCGGGCACCACCACGACCGGCAGGTCCTGCGGCCGTGCCCAGTCGAGCGCATTCGCGAGCGGCGCCGTCTCGTCGAGCTCGCCGTGGATCACGATGGTGTCGGCCGGGACGTTCTCGGTCTTGTACGTGCGGCCGCCGGTGACGAGCCCGTCCGGCACGCCGACGAGCACGAGCCGCTCGGCCTTGATCCGCGGCGCGACTCTTGTCTGCACGTACGCCCCGAACGAGAACCCCGCGAGTGCGATCGGCAGCGCGCCGAAGCGCTCCTGCGCCCACCCCGCAACGCGCACCAGATCGTCGGTCTCGCCGTCGCCGTGATCGTGCTCGCCCTCGCTCGCCCCCACGCCGCGGAAGTTGGGCCGGATCGCGATGTAGCCGAGCTCGGTGTAAGTGCGGGCGAGCGTCTGCGCCACCTTGTTGTCCAGCGTGCCGCCGAACAGCGGGTGCGGGTGCGCGACCAGCGCCAGGCCGCGAGGAGCGGGCGTTTCCGCGGGATGGTCGATGACGACTTCCATCCTGCCCGCCGGCCCGGCGACTTCGAGCCGCTCGGGCCGCCGGCTCACAGCCGGAGCCGCTCGACGATGCGCCCGTTGACGAGGTGCTCCTCGACGATCTCGTCGATGTCGGACTTGTCGACGTAGGTGTACCAGACGGCGTCGGGGTAGACGACGATGCACGGGCCTTCCTCGCAGCGGTCGAGGCACCCCGCCTTGTTCACGCGTACCTTGCCCGGACCGGCGAGCTTGAGATCCTTCACGCGGTCCTTGCAGTAGCCGCGCATCGCGTCGGCATCGTGATTCTGGCAGCACGCCGCGCCGGTGTCGCGATGGTTGCAGCAGAAGAATACGTGGTGCCTGTAGTGGCTCATCGGCGGCTCCTGAGGGGACCGATTATAGAGGGTAGACGGCGCGTGCTAACCTCGACGGCGACATGGAAACCCCCGCGGTCCTGCTGCTTTCGGGCGGCGTCGAGAGCACCACCTTGCTGCACCAGCTCGCGCAGAGCGGGGAGCAGCTCCAGGCGATATTCATCGACTACGGCCAGCGCGCCGCGCCGCACGAGCGCCGCGCGGTCGCAGACCACTGCGAGCGGCTCGGCGTCGAAGTGGTGCCGCTCGATCTCGCGCGCGTCGGGGACGTGTTCCGGCGCGGCCAGGAGCGCAAGGCCCACGTCCCGCTGCCGCACCGGAACCTGGTAGCCCTGAGCCTCGCCCTGTCGTACGCGACCAACCTCGGTGCGCGCCGGCTGTATCTCGGGGTGAACCGCGACGACACGCTCGAGTACCCGTCCGCCTCGCATGCCTTTCTCGCGCAGTTCCGGCTGGTCGCGGGCTTGCTCGGCGACGTCGAGCTGCGCACGCCCTACGCGAACCTGGGGAAAAGCGAGGCGGTCCGTCGCGGCGACGAGCTCGGCGTCGATTTCGAGACGACCTACTCGTGTCTCCTCGGCTATCCGGTGCATTGCGGGCGCTGCCCGCAATGCCGCATGCGCCGCGCAGCGTTCGACGCGGCGGGGATCGCGGAGCCGACCGGGTTCTACCGCGTGTAGCGGCGGGGTCTGCCGCTTCAGTCGAACGACCGCCCGTACGAAATCCCGAACCCGCCGGTGCTCTGCCCCGCTTCGACGCGCAGGCGCACCGCGCGGGTGAGCGCGAAGTTCAGTCGCACGAGGTTGTAAGCGGCCGTCAGCCCCTGCTCGAACTCGAGGTAGACCTGGTCGGACAGCCGCTTGCCGACCGAGATGACCTGATTGCCGAGCGCACCGCTGCCGCGCAACCCGATGTCGTCGAGCCCCAGCTCGCGCGCGAGACGCCGGTTGAGGGGCACCGACTCGTTGCGGTCGACCAGCACCAGCGCCGTGGACTGGAGCAGTGCGAGATCGGCCGACGAGGCGTTGTCCAGTCCGCGGCCGAGCGTGAGCCACGCGAGCTTCTCCGCGTCCGGCACCGGCGGCTCGGACACGAGGCGTACGCGCGGCGCGTTCACCGTGCCGGTCAGCTCGATGCCCGCCTCCACCTGCTGGTTCCGGCGCAGCGCGACAACATCGAGCGCCGGGTTGTCGACCGGGCCGTCGAAGATCAGCCGTCCGCGCACTACCTCCAGCCGGTGTCCGAACGCGTTGAAGATGCCGCGCTCGGTCCGGATCTCCCCCTTCGCGATGATGTGTCCGGCGGCGTCGGTGGTAAGCCGTACGCGCCCCCGCAAGTCCGCTTCCAGCCCGCTGCCGACGATCCTCAGCTTGTCGCCGGCGTCGAGCGTGACGTCGAGATCGAGCGGGCGCGCGCGGGCCGGGCCGGAAGGTCGCGGAGGGCGGGGCTTTTGCCCCACGATGACCACGTCGTTGCCGAGCCGCGCCACCTGCGGCTCATCGAACTCCACATAGCCTTCGTCGGCGCTCAGCAGGCCGCGCACCACGAGCTTCTCGTTCGCCACTGCGACGCTGCCCGACCCGGTCGCGACGAGCCGGCGGTTCGGCCGACTCATGATCCACAGCTTGTCCGCTTGCCACGTCAGGCGCGCATCGGAACCGTCGCGCGCGATCGCACCGTCGAGCGTAAAGCGGCCGCCCGCCGCGGCGGCGATACCGCCGTCGATAGCGATCCGGTCGGACGCGAGCGTGGCGCGCAGCATCCCGTCGCGGAGCGCGACGCCGTACTGCGGGATCTCGACGCGGATGCCGCTCGCGGCCGCGGTGCCGGTCGCGACCGGTGCGCGCACCGTGCCGCCGAGTTTCAGCTCGGCGTTCGCCTGCCCGCTCACCAGCGCCGCGGTGCCGACGAACGGTTCGAGCACCCGCAAGCTGGGAAGATCCGCCCTCAGCGTGCCCTCGAGCCGCGCGTCGCCGCCGATCGTTCCCGGCGGCGCGGACGGCGGCGGGGTGATCCGCGCTTCCGACCTTTGCATCCCCGAGCTGCACGGTGCTCGCCGCACCGCTCGCCTGCACGACATCGTCGATAAACGTCGCATCCAGCGTGAGGGTCTTCAGCTCGAGCGCGAGCGGTGTGCGCGCGCCGAGGACGATGTCGCCGCTGTCGCGCCGGATACGCACGAACCCGTTGAGCCGCGGCGACGCGTCGATCGACCATTCGCCGTCGAGCGCGAGATCGGTCGCCGGGGCGAGCGGGAAGGCCGCGAGCGCGGCGAGCGGCGCGAACGGCAGGTTGTCGATCGATCCGGCGGTGAGGAGCCGCTTGCCGTCCCACTCGGCGCGACGGATGTCGGCGGTGCCGGTGAGCACGCGCACCCGCGCCTCGCCGAGCGTCACGCGATCACCCGCGGCTTCAAGGGTCGCCGGCTCAATCAGCGCGACCGGATAGCGGCCGCGATTCTCGAGCGCGGTCACCCGGCCGCGCCATGCGTTGGCGCTCCCGCCGCCGGCCGCGCGCACGTCGAGATCGAGGTCGCCACCGCGCGCTTGCACCTGGATGGCGTGGTCGCCGACCGAACCGCGCGCCTCGACTGAAACCCGGTCGAGCTTGAGCTGCGGCGCGTCGATTCCCTGGCCCGCCGCGACAATCTCCAGCCGGCGATCGGCGTCGGCGGAGAGCGAGCCGTTGGCGCGCAGGCTCCGAACCGCGTAACCGTTGAAGCGGAGCGCTTCGCCGGTGGCATCGACGCTGCCCGCGGGCCGCTCGGGCGTGCCGGTCAGGGCGCCGGTCGCTTTGAGCCGTCCGGCGAACCGCGGTTCGATCTCGGCGAGCCGCGGCGCGTCGAGGGCCAGCGCGAGCGCGCCATCCGGGGCGCCGAAGCTCCCGGTCGCGCGGAGCGTATTTGCGCCGACCCGAAGATCGACGTTTGCGTCGCGAACGCCGGCGGCCGATGCGTGCAGCGTGCCGTTGCCGGTCAGGGTCGCTTGCCGGAGCCGGCTGTCCGTCAGGATGAAGCTCACGTCGGCCGCCCACGCCGGCGCGAGCCGGCCGCGCAGGTCGAAAGTGCCGTTGAGGCTCGCGCGGGGGAAGTCGCCGAGCGCCGAGGGATCGACCGCGTCGAAGCGCGCCTCCGCCTTGAACGCCTGCGCACCGGCGAGCCCGAGCGAACCCTTCGCCGCGAGCGTGCCGGGTCCGGCGCGCGCCTCGAACCGCTCGACGAGCACGTCGTCGCCACGGCGCTCCGCGACTAGATCGAAGCGCAGCCCGCGCTCGGCGAGCCGCGCGACCACTCGCTGGCCGTCGTCGGTGACGGTCGCGTCGATGCGGCCGGTGAGCGCGGTACGCCGGAGGTTCGCGTGCAAGCCCTGCAGATTCAGCGGGCGCACATCGAGTGCGAGCTCGACCTTGCCGCCGGCGATCCGCGCGGTGCCGCCGGCGCGCCCCGCCGCACCGAGGTCCGCGGTGAGCTTGTCGAGCTGGATCCAGTCGAAATCGGTTCGCGCCACCGCTTCGAGCGCGGCGACCGGAATGCGCTCGGCCGATACCGGGCCAGCGCGGGCGTTCTTCAGCGCGAGCGGTCCGCTCAACACCCCGTCCGTACCCATCGTCGCGTCGAGCGATCCTGCGAGCGCGGTCTGGGGCGCGCCGGGGAGGAAGGCGGCGAGATCGAAGCCGTCGAGCGAGCCCGAGATCGACCGCAACGGATGCGCGCCGTAAGGTTCGAGGACGAGCCGCGCACCGATCGTCGCCCCGCGCGCCGCGCCCTTGAGCCTGGCCTCGAGCTGCGCGAGGTCGCCCGCGAGGGTGCCGTCGACCGTAGCGTCGTGGACGTCTCGGTTGCCCTCGAGCCGACCCGACCCGGTCACCGGGAAAGGTTTCGCCACGCCGATCGTACCGGTGAAGTCGAGCCGGCCGATCCCGCTCGTCGCCGTGAGCCCCGTTACCCGATGCGTGCTGCCCGCGTACGCATACGCGAGATCGACGTCGGCGAGCTCGAACCGCCGGCCGGCGTCCTCGAGCGCGAGCGTGCGCGCGCGGATCGACTCGACCTCGATCGCCGACGGCAGGGCGAGCGAGTCGGGCAGCGTGGCGGGGTCGGGCGTGGGCAGGATCGCGACCTCCACCGCGCGCGCGGCGACGCGATGAATCAGGACGCGCCCGCTCGCCAGCGTCATCGGCGACCACACCACTTCGACGTCCTCGAGGACGATGCGCACGTCCGCATCCTCGTACACGATCCGGCGGAACCGGCCCGCACCGGCGAGCGAACCGGTCGGGTCCTCGATCCGGAGCTTGCCGCCGGTCGCGTTCGCAACCCACTGCGCCGCGAGGCGGAGCGCGCTCTCGCTCTGCACGAACCAGACCACCGCCACGCCGCACGCGGCCGCCAGCAGTGCTAGGACGATGACGGTGCGCAGGAGCCAGCGCCGCTTCGCCATCAGAAGATCACTCCGACCGAGAAATGCACGCGGAATTGCTCCTTCTCCACGCCATAGGCGATGTCGGCCCGGATCGGGCCGATCGGGGTGCGCAGGCGAACGCCCACGCCATAGCCGACCGCGAACTTGAAGTCGCTCGCCCGATCGACCGCGTTCCCGGCATCGACGAACGCGGCGACGCCCCACTCCTCGGTGATCCAGCGCGTCGCCTCGACGCTCGCCAGTCCGTAGTAGCGGCCGCCCACGATCGCATCGCCCTGTTGTACGCCCAGGCTCTCGAAGTCGTACCCGCGCACGGTCGTGTCGCCGCCGGTGCGAAAGAGCAGGCTCTGCGGGATGCCTTCGGAGGTCGGGGCGATCACCGCCCCGGCCTCGGCGCGCAGGGACAGGCTGTTCTTGCGGCCGAGCGGGGTGAAATACTGTGAGCGCACGATCGCGCGGCCGAAGGCACGGGTCGACACCTCGGGCGGCGCGCCGCCGACCTGCGCGCGCGTGACGAAGCCGCGGTCCGGTGCGACGAGGTCGTCGGTGCGGCGCCAGGTGTAGAGCAATTCACCGTACAGCGCGCGATTCGTCGCGGTCGGCGCGCCCTCCGGTTGCTCGCGCTCGATCCGATAGTTGAGATCGACCTGCGGCTGGTTGCGCTCATCCAGCCACCGGCGGCTGACGCCGACGAGCACGCCCTGGGTCACCAGGTTCTCGATATCGGTGCGGCGGACGCGCCCGCCGAACGAGTCGGCCCATCCCGACCGGTTCTCCGGCAGCTCGATGTTCCCGTCGAGCGACTGAATCCGCGTATCCACCCTGAGCTCGCTGCGCAGCCGCCAGTCGCGACCGAGGAAATCGTTGTCGCGCCACGCGAGGCCGGTGCGAAATAGGACGTCGGTGCTATAGCCGAGGCTCACCTCGAGCCGCTTCGACGGTCCTTCGATCACCGCGACATACACCGGTGCGGCGTCCGCCTTGTCGGGGGCGTTGTCGGCGGTGACCTGCACGCTCGCGAAATAGCCGGTGCCGACGAGTCGGCGCTGGAACCGATCGAGCTTTTCGACCTCGTACGGATCCCCGGGAGCGAACGTGGCGAGGGAGCGGATCCGCGAGCGCGGATAGCGGCTCAGGCCGGCGATCTCGAGCGTCCCGAAGTAGAACCGCGGACCGCTATCGAGCACCACGCGCAGATCGGCGGTGCGGCTCGCCGGGTCGATCCGCGCCTCGCTGTCGGCGATGCGCGCGGCGGCGAAGTGGCGCGCGCCGAGAGTGAGAACCGCGCGCTGCTTCGCCGCCGTCCAGGCGCCCTGCTCGAACACCGCGCCAGGCGGGAGGCGCCAGTCGCTGCGGAGCCGGTCGATCCGTTCGCGGTCTTCCTCATCGGCCGCTTCGGCCGCGCCGGTCACGACGATCTCGACCGACCGGATCCGGGTAGGCTCGCCCGGGTCGACCTTCACCCGGACGGTCCACGGCGCAGTCGTCCGATCGATCACGGCGGTCGCGACCGCCGAGAAATAGCCTTCGGTCGCCGCCGCTTCGCGCGCCTCGATCTCGGCCTCACGCGCGAGGCGCTCCAGGAGCTCCGCGGTCATCGAAGGGTAATCGCGCCAGCGCGCGATGCCGATGCTGCGCTCCACCGGGTCGCGCACCGGCGACGGTGCGTCGATCTGCAGCCGGTACTGGACGAACTGCGGATCGGCCCGCTCCGGGTCTTGCGCCCGCGCCGCGAGCGCGACGGCGAACACGCACAGAAATAGGGCGGTGCGTGCGCGAAGCAATTCTGGTGAGGCGCCCGGTGAACGGTGACAGGGGCCGGAACCAGACCCTGGTGCCGGAGCCGCGTAGTGTAGCCGTCCCTACTTGGCAGCGTCGGGCGCCGGCGCTTCCTGCGCCTGCGGCTGCGACCGCCGCCGCAGCGGCGCGCGTAACGGATCGGTGCACACGTCGGCGCCGTCGCGCGGCAGCGGGCCTTCGGTCAGCCACTGGAACGGCACGACCACCGCCGAGCCGATGAACCGCGCGATCGTCGCGAGCACGTCGCCGGCGCTCGGACCGACGTCGAAATTCGTGAGGGTGCCGGTCACCGCCACCGGCGTCGCGAGACTGAAGAACTGCGCTTCCTTGGCGCGCGGCGCGAAGCGGAACGCGAGCGTCTCGTCGCGAAAGTCGACCCCGCCCGAGCCGACGACGCGCATCCGGCTGGTGTCGATCAGCACCGCGTCGTGCGTAAGCTTGCCGTCGCTCAGGTCGAATCGGCCGACCACGCAGTTGACTCTTGGCGCCGCGCCCGGATCGAGCTCGGGCAGCGCGGCGAGGAAGACATTCACCGCCCACAGATCGAAGACGTCGGAGCTGAACTGCCGCGGCCAGACCGCGAAATCGATGCGGCCGTTGGCGTGTTCCATGATGCGGGCGATGGTGGGTGCGCGGCCGCCGACCTGGAAGTTGAGGCTGAACGTGCCCTCGGCCTCGGTGCCCGGCCGCAGCCTGCGGGCCAGGATGCCGTAGTCGAAGCGCTCGACGAACGCGCCACCGCGCAGCCGCACACCGTCCGCGCCCGGTTCGTACAACAGCGAGAGGCGCAGCGTCCCGCCCGGGATGTTCACTTCAGCGGGTCCGATGAACACCCGCCCGCTGGTGACCTGCGCGCGCAGCCGGCCGTCGCCCATGCGGTCCTTGCCCGACAGCACCTCGGCGACCTCGACGTTGATGTCGGCGTCGAGCTTGCGCAGCACCTCGGGGCTGGCGAGCGACTGTCCGCGGTCGGCGGCGCCCTTCGCCTTGACGCGCAACGCTTCGGCGCTCAGCGCACCCGGCTCGCCGCGCTGGTCGAAGGGCGACCAGCCCGCGAGCTCGAAGTCGTCGAGCTGGACGCGCGGGGCGACGACCGCCGCCTCGATGCGCGGTCGCTCGCCGGCGACGTCGAGCCGCGCGCGGCCCCCGAGCCGGCTGTTGCCGACTCTTGCGTCGAGATCGGGCATCTCGTACGCGTTGGCGGTAACGCGGATCGGGCCCGCGATCGACCACGGCCCCCACGGCGGCAGCTCGGTCCCGGCGAGACGGTTCAGCGAGTCGAGCCGCGCGCCGGACAGGTTCAGCTTGAGATCGGCGGTGCCTTGCTGGATCGGCAATGCCGCCCGGCCGTCGAGCGCGAGGCGTGCACCGAGGGCCTCCGCGCTCGCCGAGAACGGCACGAAGCCCGAGCTGGCGAGGAGCTCGGCGAGGCTCCCGGTCGTGACGTGCATCGCGACCGGCGTCTCTTCGGCCACGCCGTCGAGGCGGATCGCCAGCGGCTTGCCCGGCGGCGCGTCGGCGATCGCCTCCTTGAGCCGGATCTCGGCGAGCGCGCGGCGCCCCGGCCCGCGAACGGTGATCGTCCCGCCGACGAGCTTCGCAGCGAACGACGAGCGCGCCAGCATGTCGGCGAGCCGGCTGCCGCGGCCGATGAGCTGGACGTTGAGCGTATCGACCGTGGCGTCGAGATCCTGGACGATCCGCAGGTTCCGCAGCATTGCGCCTAGATCGACGCGCTCCGCCGACATCGCAACCGCGGCTTCCGGCACGTCGGTGCGCAGATCGAGCGTGGCGGTGCCGGCGAAAGCTACGCCGGCGAACGTGGCGCCGAAGGGCGACGGCTCCATCCGCCCGCCGCGCAGGCGCGCGGCGAAGCCGCCGTTCACGAGTTCACCGCGCGCGAACACCACGCGCTGGAGACCGACGCCGATGTCCGCGTCGGCGAGATCGATGCCGCGCGGCAGGATCGGGATGTCGATCTCGGTGCGCCGCTCGGGCCCGGACGCGCGTCCCGGGAACACCCGCTCCAGCTCCGGCAGATCGAGCAGCGTGCTGCGCACCGAAGCGACGATGATCGGCTGCTTCCCGATGCCGGTGCGCTGCGCATCGATCGCGAGGTCGCTACGCCCGATCTGCGCCAGCAGATTGTCGATGCGCCACTCGTCGCTCTCGACCCGCGCACGGCCGCTGACCGTGAGCGGCACCGCGGCGCCCGGCGCGGTGCCCAGCCAGCGCGCGAGATCGCCGGCGCGCTGGCCGGCGAGACGGAAGCTGAGATCGGTCCCGCGCGTCGCATCGGCTTGGGCCACCACGCCGGAGAGATCGAGGCTCGCGCCCGGCGCGCGCACGTCGAGCTCGATCGGCGCGCTCAGCGTTCGCAGCATCGACGGGAGATCGCCGCCGCGCAGTCGCGCGGTCACCCGGTCGCCGGCGAGCGAGCCGCGCGCGCTGCCGGTGAGCCGCTTGCCGCGCGGGATGAGGACGTCGAGCGCATCGAGCACGAGCTCGACCGGCCGTCCGCCCGCGACATTGCCGTAGGTGAGCTTGGCCTCGCCCACCGCCAGCTTCACGTCGAGATCGCGCACGAGGGCGCCCAGCGTGTCGCCGCGGCCGCCGAGGTCGAGCGCAAAGCGGCCGAGCGTGCCGTCGATGCCGGAGAGGCCGGTGAGCACCTCGGCGAGGCGCCCGAGCGGCGACCGCTTCGCGCCGAGCGAGAGCTTGAACCCCGGCGTCTCGGCGACGGCGTCGAACTCGAGCTGGCCTGCCAGCGGCACCTCGCCCACGGTTGCCTTGAGCGGTGCGACGAGGCGCCCGTCATCGATGCTGAGGTGGAGGGCCGCATCGCGGATGTCGCCGGGGAGCCCCAGCCAGCGACCGATCCGCAGGCGGACGTCCGCGTCCGCGGCCGCCAGCCCGGGCAGCCGCAACGTCTGGTTCTCGCGTCCGGCGTAGGCGAGCGGCTTGTCGTCGGCGGGCGTCGGGTCGTCGAGGAACGGCCGCAGGTCGAAGGTCGCAACCGCAAGATCGCCGGTGACTTTCGGACGTTCGCCGCCGGTCGCCAGCGCGATCTCCCCGGTCAGCTCGGACGCGCCGACGACGCCGCGGATGTCCGAGAGCGCGACGCTGCCCTCGCGCACCGTGAGGCGCGCTGCGATGCTGGTGACGCCGACCTTCGGGAGCTCGGTCTGCAGCAACCGCTCGACCCCGGCGAGGTTGGCGGTGCCGAGGCCGAAGTTGACGTCGGCCTCGTCGCCGCGCGGGTTGGCGCTGCCGGCGGCGTAGAGCCGGGTGCCGACGAATTCGAACGTGAGCTCGAACGGCCACGGCTCGCCGCGGTAGAGCGCGCGCGCCGGCGCGCCGTCGACCTCGAGCACCCACGGGAACTGCTTCTCGACCCGGCCGCGTGCGGTCGCCTTGAACGCCTGTCCGCGCACCGCCTCGGCATCGAGCTGGTCGAGGTCGAAGTAGCGCGTTCGCGACGTCCGCGCGTCGTGGTGCTCGACGGCGATATCGCGCAGCTTGACGCGGTTGATGCGGACCGAGACGTCGGGGAGATCGTCGTCGTCGGCGTCGGGCGCCTCACCCGTGGGTGTGAGCGCATCGAACGTCCAGTTGCCGCGCCCATCCGCGCCTCGCTCCAGCCGCACGCGTGCGTTCGCCGCCTCCAGGCTGCGGATGCGCAAGCGCCCTTGCAGCGCGCGCACGAGGTCGACCTCGGCGCGCGCGTCGCCGAGAGACGCGAAGTCCGGTGTCGCGAAGCCGGGGGGATTCGCAATGCGGATCCCGCCGACGTGCAGCGCGGTCCGCCACCCGAGCACCAGCTCGAGCGGACCGTCGAGCGCAACCGGCCGGCCGAGCGCTTCGCTCGCGGTCGCCGCGATTCGCTCGCGCCACGGCCCGGCGCTGATCGGCACGCCGAGCACGGCAACGAGCGTGAGCGCGACGAGCGGGATCGCGACGGCCACCGCGGCGGCGGCGACCGCCCGGCCGAGCTTCGCGCGCCCGGTCTTCACTGCGCTAGAGCTCGCTCGGGTCGTGGAGCCGGGCGCCGTGCCCGCGGGCTTCTCCGGTCATCGCATCGGGCACGACGATCGGCAACCCCGGCTCCGGCGCGGCTCGCCGACACGCGGCGCCGCAGCGGCGGCGAGGACGACGAGAAGCGGTGGGACGTGGGCTTCCATTCGCGGGGCTCGTTGACCGAAGATAGCGGTTGCGGGGCGGGGACCCGGCGAAGGTTAGCGCAAGTGCGGAGTATCGCCGCCGGATCGCGGCGCTGAACGGATGCCTGGGAAGCAGGGGGGTTTACGAGCGCGCAAAACCCGGGACGCAATCCCCCGCTCGCCTGCTCCAATGGAGCGTGCGCGCTCGCCCTCATGAGGGGGGCGACGGGCGCGGCCGCGCCGACGCGCCCCCGAGCAGGTAGGCAAGCGCCGCGAACGGCCACAGCGCCGACACGAGCCGTGTGAGGCCATTGAAGTTCAGGAAGTGACCCTGCGGCCACACCGCAAGGGAATGCGCGAGATACGGGTTCTCGGGCGCGAGGTTCACCGCCGCGGTCGCGATCATCAGCGCGAGCCCGCACAGCGCCACTGCCCAGCGCCGTGGCAGCCCGGCGAGGATGAGACCGGCCGCCAATCCCGCGGAGAGCCCGGTCGCGGCGCCGGGCGTGAGCCAGGCGAGCGCCTCACCCGGCGCGAAAAGGATCGAGTACGCACCGGCGCGCGCCAGCGCCGCCGCGACGACGACGACGAGCGCTAGGAGCCGCGCCCGCCGCCCGGCGTTGGCCAGCATCGCCACGAAGAGCGTGATGGCGATGACGTTCGCCGCGGCGATGGCCGTTTCGATGCGGGCGAAGGTTTCGGGTGCGTAGAGCTCGGCCGCGGCCGTGTCCAGGAAGCCGCGCAGGTCGCCGTTGCCGAAGAGCAGCGTCTCCGGGTTGAGCTGGGTGAAGAGCCAGAGCGCGACCAGCACGAGGCCGATGTCGGTAGCCGCACCGGCGCGGAACAACCTATCGCGCGCCGCGTGCAGCCCGCCGCCCGCGACGATTCGTTGCCAGGCCGCGACGCCGCCCAGCGCGCCGAGGAGGCTCCCGGCGACGTTGCTGGCGAAATCGACGTTCGAGGGGATGCGGTCGGGGAGGTAGGTCTGCAACGCCTCGAGCGCAAGGCTCACCCCTGCGCCGAGCGCTACGGCGAGCGCGCAGGCCGCGCCGGCGCGGATGCGTGGCGCAACGGCGAGCATCGCGAGGAAGCCGAGCGGTAAATACGCGACGACGTTCACCGCCAGATCGAAGCCGGTCAGAAACCGCGGCAGCGGTGCGCCGAGGAATTCGAACGGCGAGAGCCCCTGGGCGCGCCAACCCGAGAACGGGTACAGGCTCCCGTAAACGACGAGGAGGACGTACACCGCGAGGAGATAGCGCGCGAGGCGCGACGAGCGCGGCTCCATCGTGGGAATTCTCCCACACCGAGTTCCCCTGATAGCGGAGGTCGGGAGCCCCGGCGAACGATCTCTCCCGCGCTCCTAAGCGGCGTCCCGAGCCCAGCGCTAGCGCTTGGCGATCTCGGCTTCGTAGAGCTTTAGCGGCGGATCGTCGAAGAGCGCGAACACGACGCGCTCGATCTCCGGGTGGGCGCCGAGAAACGCCGCGGTCTCGCCGACCGCGATCTTCGCTCCCGCCGCCATCGGGTAGCCGTAGATGCCGCAGCTGATGGCGGGGAAGGCGATCGTCCGGCAGCGATGCTCGAGCGCGAGCTCGAGGCTGCGGCGATAGCAGGCTGCGAGGAGGGCCGGCTCGCCGTTCGCGCCGCCGCGCCAGACCGGGCCGACGGCATGGATGACGTGCTTCGCGGGCAGCTTATAACCCTTGGTGATCTTGGCGTCGCCGGTCTTGCAGCCGCCGAGGGTGCGGCACTCCGCGAGGAGCTCGGGTCCGGCGGCGCGATGGATCGCACCGTCGACGCCGCCGCCGCCGAGCAGCGTCGAGTTTGCGGCGTTCACGACCGCGTCGACCGCCAGTCCGGTGATGTCGGCGCGGACGCTTTGCAGCTTCAGCTTGACGGGCATCCCCACGCTTCCTCCGGCATTCCTCGACGTGGAGTGTGGTCCGTAATGCCGTGCGTATGCAACCGATTGCACGGACGCGCTGCGCACAACCGGACAAAGGGACGGACGGAAGCGGCCGACAGCTAGCGCGCGGGCTCCAGCCGAAGGACCGCCCCTCGGCTCGAATCGACCAGGAGGTACAGGAATCCGTCCGGCCCCTGGCGCACGTCGCGGATCCGGCCGGGCGTGCCCTTGAGCATGCGCTCCTCTTTCACGAGCTTCTCGCCGTCGAAGCGCAGCCGCACCAGCAGCTCGTCGCGGAGCGCGCCGACGAATAGATCGCCCTTCCAGCGCGGGAAGCGGTCGCCGGTGTAGAACGCGAGCCCCGAGGGCGCGATCGACGGCACCCAGTAGTGGAGCGGCTGCGCGAGGCCCGGCTTCGCCGTGCCTTCGCCGATCTTCGTGCCGATGCCGTAGTTCACGCCGAAGGTGATCACCGGCCAGCCGTAGTTCGCGCCGGCGCGCAGCACGTTCACCTCGTCGCCGCCCTGCGGCCCATGCTCGTGCGTCCACAGCTCGCCGGTCGCCGGATGGAGTGCGGCGCCCTGCACGTTGCGGTTGCCTAACGTGAAGATCTCGGCGCGTGCACCGGCCTTGCCGGCGAACGGATTGTCTTTCGGGATCCGCCCGTCGTCGTGCAGGCGCACCACCTTGCCGGCGAGGTCGTCCAGCTGCTGCGCGCGCTCCATGTCGCCGCGATCGCCCTGGGTGACGTAGAGAAAGCCGGCGCGGTCGAACACGAGGCGCGACCCGAAGTGGCGGCCGCCGCGCGACTTCGGCGTCTGGCGGTAGATCACCTCGACGCCATCGAGGCGCGGCGCACCCGGCGTGCCGGCGAGGCGGCCGCGCAGAACGCTCGTCCCGTAGCCGCCGTCGCCCTGTTCCGCGAACGAAAGATAAACGAGGGCGTTAGCGGCGAAGCGCGGGTGGAGCGCGACGTCGAGCAGGCCGCCCTGGCCGTATTCCTCGATCTTCGGCAGGCCCGTCACGGCGGTGGGGGCGAGCTTGCCGTCGCGGTCGACGAGCCGCAGGCGTCCGGCGCGCTCGGTGACGAGCATGCGCCCGTCGGGCAGGAACGCGAGACCCCAGGGGTGGTCCAGCTGCTCGACGACGGTGACGACGCGGAACGACTCCTCCTCGGTCTCGACGACCTGCGCCGTGGCGTACGTGGCAAGCAGCATCGCCGCCGCCGCGGCAGTTACCCTGAAGCTCGCCATCGGGTCAGTAGAGCACCACGGAGCGGATCGACTTGCCCTCGTGCATCAGGTCGAACGCTTTGTTGATGTCTTCGAGGGGCATCGTGTGCGTGATCAGATCGTCGATATTGATGCGCTGGTCCATGTACCAATCGACGATCTTCGGGACATCGGTGCGGCCGCGCGCCCCGCCGAACGCAGTGCCCTTCCAGACCCGCCCGGTGACGAGCTGGAACGGCCGCGTCCTGATCTCTTGGCCTGCGCCCGCGACACCGATGATGGTCGACACACCCCAGCCGCGATGGCAGCACTCCAGCGCCTGGCGCATGAGATCGACGTTGCCGACGCATTCGAAGCTGTAGTCGGCGCCGCCACCGGTGAGCTCGACCAGGTGTGCGACGAGGTCGCCGGGCACCGTCTTAGGGTTTACGAAATGCGTCATGCCGAACTTGCATGCCAGCGCCTCGCGCGCGGGGTTCACGTCGACCCCGACGATCATCCCGGCGCCGGCGAGCCGCGCGCCCTGAAGGACGTTGAGCCCGATGCCGCCGAGCCCGAACACGACGACGCTCGCGCCCGGCTCGACACCGGCGGTGTTGATCACCGCGCCGATGCCGGTGGTCACGCCGCAGCCGATGTAGCAGACCTTGTCGAAGGGCGCGTCGCTCCGGATCTTCGCCAGCGCGATCTCGGGCAGCACGGTATGGCTGGCGAAAGTCGAGCAGCCCATGTAGTGGTGTACCGGCTTGCCCTTGAGCGAGAACCGGCTCGTGCCGTCGGGCATCACGCCCTTGCCCTGGGTGCCGCGGATCGCTATGCAGAGGTTGGTTTTCCGCGAGAGGCAAGCCTTGCACTGCCGGCACTCGGGGATGTAGAGCGGGATGACGTGGTCGCCGGCTTCGAGCGTCGTCACGCCGGGGCCAACCTCGGCGACGACGCCGGCGCCCTCGTGGCCGAGGATCGCGGGAAACAGGCCCTCCGGGTCGGCGCCGGAGCGGGTGAACTCGTCGGTGTGGCACACGCCGGTCGCCTTCAGTTCGACCAGGACCTCGCCGGCGCGCGGGCCCTCGAGGTCGACCAGCTCGATCTCGAGCGGCTTGCCGGGCGCGAATGCAATAGCGGCTTTGACCTTCACGGCGCTTCCTTCCCTCGTCGAATATGGATCCGCGGCCGGCGATGCCTCTATCGGTCACCGGCGCGGCGAGAAGCGCGATTCTGCCCCGATTTCCGGCGCTGCGGCCGGAACCCGCGAGGCCCTGCCTCGCGGTAAGGCGGCGTTCGGCTCGTCCGACTGAAAGCCTGGGACCAGCAACCTTGGACTCGAGACGCTAGCGATGCCTGGCCGCCGGCAGCGCGCGTCTCTCATCCTCGCCGCTGCCTTCGCGCTGCCGGGGTGCGCCTCCGCAAGCTAACGGGGCTTTTCGACGACGACCTCGCCGCGTCCGAAGCGGCACGCTCGAACAGTGGGAACGCCGCGGCCCCGGTCCGCGCATGGAGGGATGGGTCTCGCGCCGGTGGGAGCGCCTGCTCTGGTATTCACGCTACGAGAGGGCAGGCCCCGTCGTGCTCCACGATTTGGGAGAAATCGCCGCCGCACGCAGGCGCGATCTCCTCTCTAGCGGGGCGCGGTTTCCGTTTCATGGTGGAGCGCGTGGTGCGGCGCGCGCGAGGCGTACGAGCCGGCGACCATGCCGGCGATCGACAACGCGAGGCCGACGAGCTGCGGCGGGAGCACCCCGTCCGCGGCGAAAATTTCCATCCCGATCCAGGAAACGAGCCCGAGCGCGATCGACAGCAGTGCGCCCTGCGCCGTCGCGCGCGACCAGTAGATGCCGGCGACGAGCGGGACGATGCACGAGACCAGCGTCACCTTGTAGGTGTTCTGCACCATCTGGTAGATGGACGCGTCGCTCGTGAGCGCGAAGGTGACCACGGCCAGCGTGAAGATCACCAGCACCAGTCGCAGCGTGAAAAGGAACTGGCGATCGCCCATGTGCGGGTACAGGCGCTTCAGGACGTTCTCGGTGAAAAGCGCCGTCGGCGCCAGCAGCGCGCCGCTGGCGGTCGAGAGGATCGCGGACAGCAGCGCGCCGAAGAACATCACCTGCGCGAAGAGCGGCGTGCGCTCGAGGATCAGTGTCGGAAGGATCTCCTGAAAGCGGTTGCCTTCGGCCTCGAGGAGCGGGTTCACCATCTCGGGTGCGATGAGGAATGCGGAGTAGGCGAGGAAGATCGGCACGAAGGCCGCCACGAAGTAGAACATCCCGCCGAGCAGCGACGCGCGCACCGCGGTCTTCTCGTCCCTGGCCGAGGTGACGCGCTGGAAGACGTCCTGCTGCGGGATGCCGCCGACCGCGGCGGTAAGGAAGGCGGCGAGGAACGCGAGGATCTCTTTCGTCTCCGGCCTTGGCCAGAACTCGAACCTGCCGGCGGCCGTCGCATGCGCAATGACCGCGCCCGCGCCGCCCGCCATCCCCGCCAGTAGCCACGCGAGGTACAGCAGACCGGCCACGATGATCACGGTCTGGAAGATGTCGGTAAACGCCACCGACCACATGCCGCCGAACAGTGTGTACACGAGCACGCAGCCGGCGCCGAGCATGATGCCGGTCGGCATGGAGATCGCGCCGCCCGAAAGCGTGTTGAAGACGAGCCCGAGCGCGATCATCTGCGCGGAGGTCCAGCCGAGATAGGAGATCGTGATGCAGAGGCTCGTCACGAGCTCGGCGGCGCCGCCGTATCGCTTGCGGTAGAAGTCGCCGATCGTCAGAAGGTCCATGCGGTAGAACGCCCGCGCGAAGAAGACCGCCACCAGGATGAGGCAGAGCGAGAACCCGAACGGATCGGCGACGATCCCGCGCAAGCCTTCTTTGAGGAAGGTCGATGACACCGCGAGCACCGTTTCGGCGCCGAACCACGTCGCGAACACCGTGGCGACGCTCATGTAGAGCGGCAGCTTGCGTCCGGCGACGAGGTAGTCCTTCGAGTTGCTGACGCGCCGCGCGGCCCAGAGCCCGATGGCGATGGTTACGGCGAGATAGACGACGACGAACCAGACGAGCACGGTCATGATGAGCCCCGCTAGCTTACCGGATCGTGTGCGGCGTCGGGCCGTCGGCCGCTCACCCGCGCGAGGGTCTCAACCGCGCCGGGGGTCCGGCCAGAACGGAAAGAAGTTGAACCAGTTGTAGGGCGCCAGACGGCAGTAGTGCTCGAGCCGCGCAACGTAGCGACCGAGCCACACCGCCGCTATATCCTCGCGCGCGGCGCGCTCGCGGTCGCCGGGCTCGTCGAGCCGCTCGAAGTGCAGCGAGTAGCGGTTGCCACCGCGATAGAGGCCCATCCCGAGGACGATCGGGACGCCGAGCGTCGTGGCAAGGCGGAAGGGCGTGAGCGGGAAGCACGCGGGGCTGCCGAGGAACGGCACGTCGACCGTGCGTTCGTTTCCGCGCGAGCGGTCGGCTAGGATCCCGACGATCTCGCCCCGCTCCAGGCATTCCTTGACCCGCAGGAGGCTCGTCGGCGCGCCCATCTCGATGATGCGGCCGGCGAGCTCCGGCTGGATGGCCCGGAACACGCTCTGGATCCGGGCCGCATTCTCGGTCGCCATCAGCATGTTGATCCGGAACGCGCGCCGCTTCGCGCCCAGGACGCGCAGCACCTCGAAGCTGCCGAAGTGGGCGCCAACCAGGATGCAGCCACGCCCCTGCGCGAGCGCGGCAACGATAGCCGGCTCGCCCTCGTAGGCGAGCTCGAACGCGCCGGTGCGCCCCGACAGAAGCGGCACGCGGTCGTGGATCGTCGAGCCGAACGTATGGATGTGGCGGTAGATCTCGCCGAGCCGCGCCCGCCGGCGGTGCACGCGCGCGAGATAGTCCGACGAGGCGGCCCGGGCGCGCGGACCGAACGCGAGGAAGTAGAGGCAGATCACCGGCAGGAACAGCCGGCCGGTGCCGCGGCCGAGCGCTAGGGTGACGCGCGCGAGCAGTGCCATCAACCACTGGCTCCCGCGCTCGCGCTGCTCGAGCCAGGCCGGCGCGAGCGGGCGGCTGACCGCACCCGCCTGCCGGCGCAAGCCTTCGCTCACGGGCGAACGCTCATGGCAAACCACTCGCCTGCAGTCACCTCTCCCCTCCGTTGGACCGATCGAGTGCGGTAGGAGAAATCTTACTGGCAAGGCCGCCTCGCGACCAAGCGGCGCGCCCGTTTAGTCGCGCAAAAGCAGGTACAACTGCAGGATTGCCCACGCCGCGAGCAGGCCGGCGAGCAGCCGGATCGCGCGCGTGCGCCGCCGCTCTTCCTGCAGCAGGGCGTCCAGGCGCGCCTCGATGCCGGCGAGGCGCTCGGTCGCGAGCGCCCGGTGCATGAGGCGCGGCAGCTGGGGCACGAGGCCGGTCCAGGTCGGGGCCTCGTGGGCGAGGTTGCGCAGGAGCCCGCGCCAGCCGACCTGCTCCTGCATCCAGCGCTCGAGATACGGCTTCGCGGTCGTCCAGAGATCGAGGTCCGGATCGAGGTCGCGGCCGAGCCCCTCGATGTTGAGCAGCGTCTTCTGCAGCAGCACGAGCTGCGGCTGCACTTCCAGCGCGAAGCGCTGCGCCGTCTGAAAGAGGCGCAGCAGCACGCGGCCGAACGAGATCTCCTTCAACGGCCGGTCGAAGACCGGTTCGCACACCGCGCGGACCGCGGCCTCGAACTCGTCGATGCGAGTTCCCGGCGGCACCCAGCCGGCCTCGACGTGCGCCTGCGCGACGCGCTTGTAGTCGCGGTTGAAGAAGGCGATGAAGTTCTGCGCGAGGTAGTTCTTGTCGCGGTCGGTGAGCGTGCCCATGATGCCGAAGTCGAGCGCGATGTAGTGGCCATCGGCCGCCACGAAGATGTTGCCGGGGTGCATGTCGGCGTGAAAGAAGCCGTCGCGGAACACCTGGCTGAAGAAGATCTCGACCCCGGCGCGCGCGAGCTTCGGGATGTCGATGCCCTGCGCACGCAGGCGCTCCACCTGGCTGATGGGCGTGCCGTGCATGCGCTCCATCGTCATCACGTTGGTGAGGGTGTAGTCCCAGAACACCTCGGGCACGAGGAGCAGCGGCGAGCCGGCGAAGTTGCGCCGGAGCTGGCTCGCGTTCGCCCCCTCGCGGACGAGGTCGAGCTCGTCGGCGAGGTGCTTGGCGAACTCGGCGACCACCTCACGCGGCTTGAGGCGCTTGCCTTGCGACCAGGTCTTCTCCACCAGCCCGGCGGCCGCGTCGAGCAGCTCGAGATCGCGGTGGATGACCGGGAGCATGTTCGGGCGCAGCACCTTCACCGCCGCCGGGGTGCCGTCGCGGAGCGTTGCGAAGTGCACCTGCGCGATGGATGCGCTCGCGACCGGCTCGCGATCGAACGTCGCGAAGACTTCGCCGATCGGCTTCCCGAATGCGCGCTCGATCTCGGCGACCGCGACGTCCGACGGGAACGGCGGGACGCGGTCCTGCAGCTTCGCGAGCTCGTCCGCGATGTCGGTGGGCAACAGGTCGCGACGCGTCGACAGCACCTGCCCGAACTTGACGAAGATCGGTCCCAGGGTCTCGAGTGCGCGCCGAAGGCGCACCGCGCGCGGGGCGCCATAGCGGCCGAAGAGATCCAGCGCGCGGGCGCGCCGCAGCCAGCGGCCGGTCGGATCGCCGGCGAGCGGCAACTCGTCGAGACCAAAGCGGAAACCGACCCAGACGATCTTGGCGAGACGGGCGAGGCGGCGCACGCGCGGATATGCCCATGCGTCCGGGCGCCGGTGCCGAGGACTCCGCGCCCTCCGGAGCGCCGCCTACCATCGATGAACTCGTACAGGCGCTGATCGCGAGGCAAGCAGCAACGATGAAGAATTTCCGCGCGCAGAGGCGAGCGCCGCAGCAGGATTTCGCGCGCGATGATCGCCGGCACGAACCCTTGCGCGAAGTGGCCGATGCGGTCGTACGGGTTGCGTGCGAGATCGAAAGAGTCCTGCAGCCAGAACCCGAGCGGGACGTGCGCATAGGTGTAGTGGCCGCCGAGCATCAGGATGAGCGCGTGGAGGAAGATCAGGCGATAGGCGAGCGGCGTGAGCCGGAAGGACGCCCATGTGAAGTAGAGGACCGGGGCGGCGATGAGCACGGGCGCTATTTCGAGCACCCACGTGCCGCGCTCGCGCGGTCCGATGCCGGAGACGACGAGCGCGACCGCGGCGAGGACGAGGAGCGCGACCGCCTCGCGCGTCTCGGTTGCCGACGGTGGCGCCGGGGTCGTCAAGTGTTGCGCAGCTTCGCGTCGATGCGATCGAGGCGCTTCTCGAGGCGCTCGAGGGCGTCGACGAGATCCGCCACGTCGCGCCCGAACCGCGCGAGTGCCGCGGGCGGTGCGACGAGCGCCGCTTCCTCGGTGAGGTACTCGGCGACGTTCTCGCCGAGCCGCACGCCGGCGTCCTTCTGCCAGGCGAGAAAGTCGCGCGCGGTGCTCGCGATGCGATGCGCGGCGACGTCGCCGAGGACGCGCGACAGATCCTCTTCGACCTCCCACCGGAGGTGCCGCGCGAGGTACTGAAGCGCGGCGGCGAGCTCCGCGTCCCCGGTGAAGCCGATCGAGCGGAGCACGGTGTCGTCGCCCTGGAGGAGCCGCGGCAGGTCGGCGGGCGAGAGCGTGACGGTGAGGTCGGGCTCGCCTTCCGCAGCCGACTCGAGCGTGCCCTCCGCGGTGACCGCGAACGCGAGGTCGGGGAGCGGCACAGCCTTCACGCGCACCCGCTTGTCGGCGAACGGGGCGAGCTTCTCGCGCGCCCAGGGCTCTTCGGCGAGCAGGTGATTCACGAACGCGATGACGGGCAGGCTGATCACGGCGCGGCGAAGGATAGCACCGGGGTTCCGGCCGTCGCCGGAGGCGGCGGGCCGCGGAAACCAACGGCCTCGGCGTCCGGATAGAGCGGTGCTCCCGACGCCCTGACCCATCTGAGGGAGGTCGTGTACGTGCTGCACGCATTCCAGAAGAAGTCCGCCGCCGGAGTTGCGACGCGCAAGGAAGACGTCGATCTCATCAAGCAACGGCTGAAGCGGGCTCGGGAGCTCCACGAGCAGGAGTATGGGAAATGAGGAAGCGAACCGTCGCGGCCGAACGAAGCAGCGGAAACGTGTTTGCTGACCTCGGTCTTCCGAATGCGGAAGATCGGCTCGCGAAGGCCGAGCTCGCCCGCAAGGTGAGCGAGATCATCGTCGCGCGGCGCCTTACGCAAGTGGAGGCGGCAGAGCTTCTCGGGATCGATCAGCCGAAGATCTCGGCCCTGGTCCGCGGGCGGCTCCAAGGGTTTTCGTTGGAGCGGCTCATGCGTTTCTTGAATGTCTTGGGCCGCGATGTGGAGATCGTCGTCAAGCCCAAGGCTCGAGGCCGCCGGCACGCTGTACTCAGCGTGCTTTGAACGCGCCCCGGCGTGCAGCCGCTCTCACAGGCCGCGGCGGGGGACACCCGGGTTCCGGCCGTCGCCGGCGGCGGCGGGGCCGTCGCATTCGACGGGGCCGCGGGATTTGACGGCCACGGCGTCCGAGCGAGGCCTCGCCTTTCCGTCGCTGGCACATTCCCAATCCTCTGATTATGAATATTTTTCAGCTTAGCCAGAGCCTGGAACGGGTACTGGCATACGGCGTGCGATGGATCGGGCATGACCGCCGATCCCGGCGGGCACCGAACCGAAGGAGAGACGCCATGACGAGCCAAGCCGACGCGATGGAAACCACGATCCCCAAAGGCCGCACGCTCCGCATCCAGGACGGCGAGGGCCTCGAGCTCAACGTCGTCGCAGGCTGCCTTTGGGTCACTTACGAGCATGACACCGTGGACACGGTGCTCGATCCGAGCGACACGCTCCGCGTGAGCCGTAACGGCCTCACGCTCGTGCACGCACTGAAGGAAGTTCAGCTCCGGATCGCGTACCCGGTCGAAGCCGGTGCGCCGAGCCTGACGCTCGGCGGCGGCTACCGGGAAGTTGGCCGCAGCGTCGCGCGGGCGATGTTCGCGGAATGGCTGCGCGGCATGCGCGGGCGGATCGCCGCAGGGGCGCGCGGGCGCGCCGCACCCACGATCGGCGCAAGCACGGTCACCCGCTGACTGCGCAGCGACTTGATACCGCGAGAGGAGAGAACCATGAGCGACGATCAACTCTCCGGCGCCGTGCCAGAGCGCCGGGATCCCACCCCCGAAGAGATCCGGTGGTACGTGCAGCAGGGCGCGCGCCTGCGGTCGGAAGCGCTGCACGGGGTCCTGCACCGTGCCGCGGCCTGGGTCGGGGGCGGTGCGCTGGGCGAGCCTGAGCCATCCCGCGGCTACGGGAGCGCCCGACAACCGCGCGCTGCGTGACCACTCGCCCCGCCGCGAGGCGGCCATCGACGGTCCTCCCGCCGCGGCGGTATGCTGACCCGGTCGGAGGGGCCGCGGTGAATGATCGGGTGAAGACCGCTCGCGGCACGAGGAGCGCCGCGACGGCTACGACGCTGCTGAAGTCGGCGTGCGACCGGCTGCCGGTCGGCTTCGCGCTCTTCGACGCGGACTTCCGGCTCGCCGCCTCGAACCCGCGCTTCGCCGCGCTGCGCGGCTATCCCCGCAAGCTCGTCAAGGCTGGCACCCCGCTCGAGTCCTTCGTGCGCATCGACGCCGAGCGCGGGGAGTACGGCGCTGGCCCGGTCGACGCGGTCACCCGCACGCGGCTTGCTGCGCTGAAGCGCGGTCGCCCCGCCGAGCGCGAGCACGCACTGCCCGACGGGCGGTGCGTTCGGATCGCCTGCGAGCGTCTTCCCGGAGGCGGGCTGCTCCTCACCTGCGACGACGTCACCGACGCGCGCCGCGCCGCGCAGCGCCTGCGCGAGAGCGAAGAGCGCTACGACTCCGCGATGCACGCGATCAACGAGGGCGTCTACGACTGGGACATCGCCAACGGCACGATCTACTACTCCGACCGGGTCCGCGCCATCCTGCGCGTCTCGCCGAAGGAGTTGAGATCGCCCGCGGCGTTCCTCGACCGCGTTCACCCCGACGACCGGCCACGGTTCCGCGCGGCGACCGTGGCGCACTTCAAGGGCGAGACGGAGCGGTTCGAGTGCGACTACCGATTCCGCGCCCGCGACGGGAGCTGGCGCTGGGCGCGGCAGCACGGCGTCGCCCTGCGCGATGCACGCGGGCGCGCCTACCGGATGGTCGGATCGACCGGCGACATCACCGAACTGAAGGAGCGCGAAGAGCAGCTCGCCGAGCAGATCGCTGAACGGACGGCGATCGGCGAACTGCTCGAGGCCATCAGCCGTTCGGCGTTCGACCTCGATGCGGTGCTGCGCACGCTGGTCGAGAGCGCCACGCGCCTCTGCCGGGCCGAGAAGGGGTTCATCTTCCGCCTCGACGGCGACGCGTATCGCCTCGCGGTCGACTACGGCGGCGTGACGCCGGAGTTCCGCGAGTTCGAGGCGCGGCACCCGATGCGGCCCGGCCGCGAATCGCTGGTCGGCCGCACCGCACTGACGAAGCAGGTCGTCCACCTCGAGGACGTGCTCGCCGACCGCGAGTACCGCTTGCCGGAGGCGCAACGGATCGGGCGCTTCCGCACGATGCTCGGCGTGCCGATCATGCGCGACGACGTCGTGATCGGCGTGATGGCGCTGTGGAAGGAGCGCGTCGAGCCGTTCACGTCCGCGCAGATCCAGCTCGTCACCACCTTCTCGAGCCAGGCGTCGATCGCGATCGAGAACGCGCGGCTCTTCGGCGAGACGAGAGAGGCGCTCGAGCAGCAGACGGCGACCGCGGAGATCCTGAAGGTCATCAGCAGCTCGCCGACCGATGTCCAGCCGGTGTTCGACGCGATCGTGAAAAGCGGCGTCCACCTGTTCGAGGGGGTGAGCGTCGGGCTGCGCCTCTTGAAGGGTGATCGCCTCGAGCGAGTGGCGTTTGCGGTGGGTCCCGGCTCGGACGTCACCGACGACCCCATGCGCCTGGCGGTCGCGCTCGACGAGCGCACGCTCGCCGGGCGCGCGGTATTACGCCGGGACCTCGTCCATGTCCCGGACGTGTTCGCCGAGGCTTGGGTTGGCGAAACGCCGAGGCGAGTGTTCGAACGCATGGGTGTCCGAGCGGCTATCGTCGCGCCCCTCCTGCGGGAGGACAGGGCGCTCGGGGTGATCAGCGCGACCCGCGCCAGGGCGGGGCCGTTCGGCGCGAAGGAGATCGCGTTACTCAGAACTTTCGCCGACCAGGCGGTGATCGCGATCGAGAACGTGCGGCTGTTCAACGAGCTCCAGGCGCGCAACCGCGAGCTGACCGAAGCGCTCGAGCAGCAGACGGCGACCGCGGAGATCCTGCGTGTGATCAGCGAGTTCTCCGACCGATATCCGACCGGTGCTCGAAGCGGTCGCCAGCACGGCCGCCAAGCTCTGCGCCGCGTCGGATGCGAACATCTTTCGCGTCGACGGCGACGTGTTGCGGCGGGAGGTCGAGCTACGGGCCGTTGCCGATCACCCTGCAGGTTGGAGAGCGTCTCCCCGTCGACCGGGGTTGGGTGAGCCGGGCGGTGCGGTGGTCGACCGCCGCACGAGTCCACGTCGAGGATCTTGCCGCCGTCGAGAGCGAGTTTCCGCGTACGCATCATCTTTCGACGGACGATCGACTTCCACACCGTGCTCGCCACGCCGCTCCTGCGGGAGGGCCAGGCCATCGGGGCGATCGCGATCCGCGCGGATGGAGGTGCGGCCGTTCATCGGCCCGGCAGATCGAGCTCCTCGAGACTCTTCGCCAACCAGGCGGTCATCGCGATCGAGAACGTGCGGCTGTTCAACGAGCTCGAGGCGCGCAATCGCGAGCTCACCGAATCGCTCGAGCAGCAGACGGCGACTGCCGAGATCCTCAAGCGTCATCAGCAGCTCGCCGACCGACATCCAGCCGGTGCTCGACGCGGTGGCGAGCACGGCCGCCGCCTGTGCGACGCATCGGACGCGTTGATCTTCCGCCTCGACGGCGACCGTCTGCGGCAAACTGGCGCGCCACGACACCGGGCTCGATCCCGGGCTGCCGGCGTCGGACGACGAGTTGCCCGCCGACCGCGGCTCGGTGACCGGACGCAGCCGTCGTCGACCGGCAAACGGTCCACGTTCACGATCTCGCTGCTGCCGATGAGATCGAGTATCCCGCTCGGCCGAGCGTACCAACGACGGTTCGGGCCACCGAACCGCGCTCTCCACGCCGCTGCTGCGCGAGGGCCAAGCGATCGGGACGATCGAGATCCGCCGGATCGAGGTCCGGCCGTTCTCGGACAAGCAGATCAAGCTGCTGGAAACGTTCGCCAGCCAGGCAGTGATCGCGATCGAGAACGTGCGCCTCTTCAACGAGACGAAGGAGGCGCTCGAGCATCAGAGGGCCTCCGCCGAGGTGCTGCAGGTCATCTCGAGCTCGGTCGCGGACACGACAGCCGGTGTTCGATAAGATCCTGTCGAGCTGCGAGCGGCTGTTCGAGGGCAGCAACGTCGGCATCAACCTCGTCGGCGACGACGGCGCGGTGCATCTCGCGGCATATCACGGTCGGGCGGGACCGACCTGGCACGGCACTTCCCGGTCCCGCTCAGCGGAGGAATCCGGATCGGGCGCGGCGATTCTGCAGCGACGGGTCGATGCACTACCCGGACGTCGAGGCGCCAGGTGTGCCGGACTATGCGCGCCGCGGTGGGCGGGCTCGGCGGCAACCGTTCCGCCCTGTACGCGCCGATGCTGTGGGAGGGCCGCGGCATCGGCGTGATCTTCGTCGGTCGCGGCACCGTCGGCGAGTTCTCCGAGAAGGAGATCGCGCTCCTGAAGACCTTCGCCGACCAGGCGGTGATCGCGATCCAGAACGCGCGTCTCTTCAACGAGACGAAGGAAGCACTGGAGCGCCAGACCGCGACGGCGGAGATCCTGCGGACGATCAGCAGCTCGCCGACCGACATCCAGCCGGTGCTGGACGCGGTCGCCAGCACCGCCGCCCGATTGTGCGGCGCCTCGGACGCCCTGATCCGTCGCGTCGACGGTGACGTCCTCCGGCTGGTGGCCAGTCACGGATCAATCCCGGCGCCGGCGATTGGCGAACAACTTCCCATCGACCGGGGGTCGTTCTCCGGAAGAGCCTTCGTCGACCGGCAAACGATCCACGTTCATGACGTCGCGGCCGCCGCGGAAGCGGAGTTTCCGGTCGGCCGGGCTTACGCGACGCGGTTCGGGTTCCGAAGCATCGTCGCCACGCCCCTGCTGCGCGAGGGACAACCCATCGGCACGATCGCGATCCGTCGGACGGAGGCGCGTCCGTTCTCGGAGAAGCAGATCAGGCTGCTCGAGACCTTCGCCAGCCAGGCGGTCATCGCGATGGAGAACGTGCGCCTGTTCAACGAGCTGGAGGTCCGCAATCGCGAGCTCACCGAGTCGCTCGAGCAGCAGACGGCGACCGCCGAGATCCTGCGCGTGATCAGCAGCTCGCCGACCGACATCCAGCCGGTGCTGGACGCTGTTGCGAGCGGCGCCGCGCGATTGTGTGACGCACGGGACGCACAGATATTCCGGATCGACGGACACAACCTGAGGCTGGCGGCCAGTCATGGACCGTTTTCGGTATCTCCGGACGGGGAGATATTGCCCGTCAGCCGGGCCTCGATCAGCGGTAGGTCGGTGACCGACCGCCAAGCGATCCACGTCATTGACGCGGCGGCCCTCGACGAGGCGGAGTTCCCGGTGACACTGGCACTCCAGGCACGTTTCGGGTTCCGGACCGCGCTCGCCACACCGCTGCTGCGCAAGGGAGAGGCCATCGGGACCATCCTCGTCCGCCGATGGGAGGTGCGCCCGTTCTCGGACAAGCAGATCGAGCTGGTCAAGACCTTCGCCGACCAGGCGGTGATCGCGATCGAGAACGTCCGCCTGTTCAACGAGACGAAGGAAGCACTGGACCAGCTCAAGGCCTCCGCCGAGGTACTGCAGGTGATCTCGAGCTCGGTGGCGGACACGAAGCCGGTGTTCGAGAAGATCCTCGAGAGCTGCGAGCGGCTGTTCGAGGGCCGGTTCGCGGGCGTCGGCCTGGTCGGCGACGACGGCGCCGTGCATCTGGGCGCCTACCACGGACCGGGTCGGGAGGCGCTCGAGCAACACTTCCCGGTTCCGCTCAGCGAGGAATCCGGCTCCGGGGTGGCGATCCTGCAGCGACGCGTCATCCACTATCCCGACGTCGAGGGCGGTGCGGATGTGCCCGAGTACATGCGGCGCGGAGCCAGGATCTCGGGTTACAAGTCGGTCCTCCTGGCGCCGATGCTATGGGAGGGTCGAGGCATCGGCGTGATTTTCGTCGGCCGCGACGTCGTGGGCGAATTCTCCGAGAAGGAGATCGCGCTGCTGAAGACGTTCGCCGACCAGGCGGTGATCGCGATCCAGAACGCGCGGCTCTTCAACGAGACCAAGGAAGCGCTCGAGCGGCAGACGGCGACGGCCGAGATCCTGAAGGTGATCAGTGCATCGCCGACGGACGTGCAGCCGGTATTCGACGCGATCGTCAGCCATGCAGGCCGGCTGGCCGGCGGATGCTCCGTCAACGTCTCGCGCGTCGTCGGAGACCAGCTGCACCTGGCGGCGTACACGAGCGTGAGCCCGGAGGCCGACGAGGTGCTGAAGAGCGCCTTCCCGATAGGAATAGACGAGGTTCGTCCTATTGCCGAGGTTGTACGCTCGAAATCCGCGTTCTTCGTAAGCGACTTCGAGACGGACCCGCAAGTGGGCCCCAAGTCGAGAGCGGTCATGCGCGCTCGCGGGTTCCGCAGCACGCTCTACGTGCCGATAGTCCGTGGTGAAGTGGTCTATGGCGTGATGCACGTCAGTCGCGTCGAGCCGGGTCCATTCCCCGAACAATGGGTGAGTCTGCTCAAGACCTTCGCCGACCAGGCGGTGATCGCGATCGAGAACGTGCGCCTCTTCAATGAAACGAAGGAAGCGCTCGAGCAGCAGACGGCGACGGCCGACATCCTGAAGGTGATGAGCGCCTCGCCGACCGACGTTCAGCCGGTGTTCGACGCGATCGCGAGCAGCGGCGTCCGGCTCTTCCAGGGCGTCGCCGTGTCACTCCGCGTACTGAAAGGAGATCGGATCGAGCGGGTTGCGTTCGCGGCGGCGCCCGGCTGCGAGGTGAGCGTGGACTCGACGAACGCCGCGTTGCCGCTCGACGATCGGAGCTTCGCCGGCCGGGCGGTATTGCAGCGGAAATTGGTTCACGTCCCGGACATTCCGGCAGCGGACTGGGTCGGCGAAGCCTCCCGGACGGCCAACGAGCGCATGGGCGCGCGTGCGATCGCCGTGGCGCCGATGCTGCGCGAGAACAAGGTGCTCGGCGCGATCGCCGTGACCCGTGCCAGAACGGGCCCGTTCAGCGACAAGGATCTGGCGCTGCTCACGACGTTCGCCGACCAGGCGGTGATCGCGATCGAGAACGTGCGGCTCTTCAACGAGACCAAGGAGGCGCTCGATCAGCTGAAGGCCTCCGCCGAGGTGCTGCAGGTCATCTCGAGCTCGGTCGCGGACACGCAGCCGGTGTTCGACAAGATCCTGGAGAGCTGCGAGCGGCTGTTCGTGGGCCAGCACGTGGGGATCAACCTGATCGGCGAGGATGGCGCCGTGCACCTGGGTCCATACCGCGGACCCCGTCGGCCGGAGCTGGAGCGGCTCTTCCCGGTGCCGCTCAGCCGCGAATCGGCTTCCGGGGCGGCGATCCTGGAGCGCCGCGTGATGCACTATCCGGACATCGAAGGCGGCGCGGATGTGCCGGAGTCTGTCCGGCGCGCCGTCGCAACTCGATGGGTTTCAAGTCGGTACATTTTCGCGCCGATGCTCTGGGAAGGGCGGGGCATCGGGGCGATCTGGGTCAACCGCGAATTCGCCGGTCGCCTTCTCCGAGAAGGAGATCGGCCTGCTGAAGACCTTCGCCGACCAGGCGGTGATCGCGATCCAGAACGCGAAGCTCTTCCACGAGATCCAGGAGAAGAGCCACCAGCTCGAGGTCGCCAACCAGCACAAGTCGGCGTTCCTCGCCAACATGTCGCACGAGCTGCGCACGCCGCTCAATGCCGTGATCGGTTTCTCCGAGATGCTCAGCGCGCGCTACTTCGGCGACCTGACCGACAAGCAGGCCGAATACGTGGGCGACATCCACGCCTCGGGCAAGCACCTGCTCTCGCTCATCAACGACATCCTCGACCTCTCGAAGATCGAGGCCGGCCGGATGGAGCTCGAAGAGGGCGAGTTCGACCTGCGCGCCGCGCTCGACAACGCCCTCACGCTGGTGCGCGAGCGCGCGCAGCGCAGCGGGGTCGCGCTGCGGCTGGAGACCGACCCGGCGCTCGGTGCGTTCCGCGGCGACGAGCGCAAGCTGAAGCAGGTCGTGCTCAACCTGCTCTCGAACGCGGTGAAGTTCACGCCGCGCGGCGGCGCGGTGGGAGTCGTCGCGCGGCAGGCGAACGGCAGCGCGGAGATCGCCGTCAGCGATACCGGGGTCGGCATCGCGCCCGAGGACCAGGAAGCGATCTTCGAGGCGTTCCGGCAGGTCGGCACCGACGTCACGCGCAAGCGCGAGGGCACCGGCCTCGGCCTCGCGCTCGCGCGCCGCTTCGTCGAGCTGCACGGCGGTACGATCCGCGTCGAGAGCGAGCCGGGCAAGGGCTCGACGTTCACGGTCACGCTCCCGCTCCGCCATGGCGAATGAGCTGATCCTGATCGTCGAGGACAACGCGCAGAACCTGAAGCTCGCGCGCGACCTGCTGCAGGTCCACGGCTACCGCACGATCGAGGCCGAGACCGGCGAGGACGGCGTCGCGCTCGCGACCGAGCGCGCGCCGGATCTCGTCGTGATGGACATCCACCTGCCCGGCATCAGCGGCATCGAGGCGCTCGCGAAGCTGCGCGCCGCGCCTGCGACGCGCGCGATCCCGGTGATCGCGTTCACCGCGTCGGTGATGCCGCAGGACCGGAACGACATCATCGCGGCCGGCTTCGACGCTTTCGTGAGCAAGCCGATCAACATCGAGGCGTTCCTCGGGGCGATCGCGGCGGCGCTGGCGAAGACGGGGGCCGCGTGACCGCGGCGCGGATCCTGGTCGTCGACGACACGCCGGCGAACGTCAAGCTGCTCGTCGATCTGCTCTCGGTGAACGGCTTCGACGTGATCGCCGCGGGCTCGGGCACCGAAGGGCTCGAGCGCGCCGCCACCGACGCCGCCGGACCTCGTGCTGCTCGACGTGATGATGCCGGACCTCGACGGCTTCACCGTCTGCGAGCGGCTCAAGGCGAACGAGGCCACGCGCGATGTGCCGGTGATCTTCCTGACCGCGCTCCACGAGACGCTCGAGAAGGTGCGCGCGTTCGCCACCGGCGGGGTCGACTACCTCACCAAGCCGTTCGAGCCGCGCGAGCTGCTCGCGCGCGTCGGCACGCATCTCGCGCTGCGCCGGGCGCAACGCGAGCTCGAGGATCAGAACGCGCGGCTGCGCGAGGAGATCGAGGCGCACCAGCGCTCGCGCGGGGTTATCCATTGCCTCGAGGACGAGATCCGGACCGGGCACGACTTCCGCGAGATCGTCGGCCGGTCGCCGAGCCTCGCGCGGCTGCTGGACCAGCTCGCGCTGGTCGCGGCGACCGAGAGCACGGTGCTCGTCCTCGGCGAGACCGGCACCGGCAAGGAGCTCGTCGCGCGCGCGATCCACGACCGCAGCCCGCGCCGCGAGCGGCCGCTCGTGAAGGTCAACTGCGCGGCGCTGCCGCGCGAGCTGGTCGAGAGCGAGCTCTTCGGCCACGAGAAGGGCGCGTTCACCGGCGCGACGAGCAGCGCCGCGGGCGCTTCGAGCTCGCCGACGGCGGCACGCTCTTCCTCGACGAGGTCGGCGAGCTGCCGCTCGACGCGCAGGCGAAGCTGCTGCGCGTGCTGCAGGAGCAGGAGTTCGAGCGCGTCGGCGGCACGCGCACGCTGCACGCCGACGTGCGCCTGATCGCGGCGACGAACCGCGACCTCGGCAGCCGCGCCGCCGCCGGCGACTTCCGGCAGGATCTCTTCTACCGCCTCAACGTGTTCCCGGTGACGGTGCCGCCGCTGCGCGAGCGGCGCGAGGACATCCCGCTGCTCGTCGGACACTTCCTAGGGAGGTCATCGGGACCATCCTCATGCGCCGATGGGAGGTGCGCCCGTTCTCGGACAAGCAGATCGAGCTGGTCAAGACCTTCGCCGACCAGGCGGTGATCGCGATCGAGAACGTGCGGCTGTTCAACGAGACGAAGGAAGCGCTCGACCAGCTCAAGGCCTCTGCCGAGGTACTGCAGGTGATCTCGAGCTCGGTGGCGGACACGAAGCCGGTGTTCGAGAAGATCCTCGAGAGCTGCGAACGGCTGTTCGAGGGCCGGTTCGCGGGCGTTGGCCTGGTCGGCCAAGACGGCGCCGTGCATCTGGGCGCCTACCACGGACCGGGTCGGGAGGCGCTCGAGAAACACTTCCCGGTTCCGCTCAGCGAGGAATCCGGCTCCGGGGTGGCGATCCTGCAGCGACGCGTCATCCACTATCCCGACGTCGAGGGCGGTGCGGATGTGCCCGAGTACATGCGGCGCGGAGCCAGGATCTCGGGTTACAAGTCGGTCCTCCTGGCGCCGATGCTATGGGAGGGTCGAGGCATAGGCGTGATTTTCGTCGGCCGCGACGTCGTGGGCGAATTCTCCGAGAAGGAGATCGCGCTGCTGAAGACGTTCGCCGACCAGGCGGTGATCGCGATCCAGAACGCGCGGCTCTTCAACGAGACCAAGGAAGCGCTCGAGCGGCAGACGGCGACGGCCGAGATCCTGAAGGTGATCAGTGCATCGCCGACGGACGTGCAGCCGGTATTCGACGCGATCGTCAGCCATGCAGGCCGGCTGGCCGGCGGATGCTCCGTCAACGTCTCGCGCGTCGTCGGAGACCAGCTGCACATGGCGGCGTACACGAGCGTGAGCCCGGAGGCCGACGAGGCGCTGAAGAGCGCCTTCCCGATAGGAATCGACGAGGTTCGTCCTATTGCCGAGGTTGTACGCTCGAAATCCCCGTTCTTCGTAAGCGACTTCGAGACGGACCCGCAAGTGGGCTCCAAGTCGAGAGCGGTCATGCGCGCTCGCGGGTTCCGCAGCACGCTCTATGTGCCGATAGTCCGTGGTGATGTGGTCTACGGGGTGATGCACGTCAGTCGCGTCGAGCCGGGTCCATTCCCCGAACAATGGGTGAGTCTG
Organism: uncultured beta proteobacterium; assembly: GCA_963754305.1. Classification (GTDB taxonomy): domain Bacteria; phylum Pseudomonadota; class Gammaproteobacteria; order Burkholderiales; family SG8-39; genus DATEDA01. The sequence goes on from CAVWFR010000051.1 coordinate 256,531, forward strand.
CTCAAGACCTTCGCCGACCAGGCGGTGATTGCGATCGAGAACGTGCGCCTCTTCAACGAAACGAAGGAGGCGCTCGAGCAGCAGACGGCGACGGCCGACATCCTGAAGGTGATGAGCGCCTCGCCGACCGACGTTCAGCCGGTGTTCGACGCGATCGCGAGCAGCGGCGTCCGACTCTTCCAGGGCGTCGCCGTCTCACTCCGCGTACTGAAAGGAGATCGGATCGAGCGGGTTGCGTTCGCGGCGGCGCCCGGCTGCGAGGTGAGCGTGGACTCGGCGAACGCCGCGTTGCCGCTCGACGATCGGAGCTTCGCCGGCCGGGCGGTGTTGCAGCGGAAATTGGTTCACGTCCCGGACATTCCGGCAGCGGACTGGGTCGGCGAAGCCTCCCGGACGGCCAACGAGCGCATGGGCGCGCGTGCGATCGCCGTGGCGCCGATGCTGCGCGAGAACAAGGTGCTCGGCGCGATCGCCGTGACCCGTGCCAGAGCGGGCCCGTTCAGCGACAAGGATCTGGCGCTGCTCACGACGTTCGCCGACCAGGCCGTGATCGCGATCGAGAACGTGCGTCTCTTCAACGAGACCAAGGAGGCACTCGATCAGCTGAAGGCCTCCGCCGAGGTGCTGCAGGTCATCTCGAGTTCCGTCGCGGACACGCAGCCGGTGTTCGACAAGATCCTGGAGAGCTGCGAGCGGCTGTTCGTGGGTCAGCACGTGGGGATCAACCTGATCGGTGAGGATGGTGCCGTACACCTGGGTCCATACCGCGGCTCCCGTCGGCCGGAGCTGGAGCGGATCTTCCCGCTGCCGCTCAGTCAGCGAATCGGCTTCCGGGGCGGCGATCCTGGAGCGCCGCGTGATGCACTATCCGGACATGGAACACGGTGCTGATGTCCCCGAGGGCGTCCGGCGTGCCGCCAAAACGATGGGTTTCAAGTCGGTCATTTTTGCGCCGATGCTGTGGGAGGGGCGCGGGATCGGGACGATCTGGGTCAACCGCGAATTTGCCGGTCGTTTCTCCGACAAGGAGATCGGCCTGCTCAAGACCTTCGCCGACCAGGCGGTGATCGCGATCCAGAACGCGAAGCTCTTCCACGAGATCCAGGAGAAGAGCCACCAGCTCGAGGTCGCCAACCAGCACAAGTCCGCGTTCCTCGCCAACATGTCGCATGAGCTGCGGACGCCGCTCAATGCCGTGATCGGTTTCTCCGAGATGCTCAGTGCGCGCTACTTCGGCAACCTGACCGACAAGCAGTCCGAATACGTTGGCGACATCCACGCCTCGGGCAAGCACCTGCTCTCGCTCATCAACGACATCCTCGATCTCTCGAAGATCGAGGCCGGCCGGATGGAGCTCGAGGAGGGCGAGTTCGACCTGCGCGCCGCGCTCGACAACGCCCTCACGCTGGTGCGCGAGCGCGCGCAGCGCAGCGGGGTCGCGCTGCGGCTGGAGACCGACCCGGCGCTCGGCGCGTTCCGCGGCGACGAGCGCAAGGTGAAGCAGGTCGTCCTCAACCTGCTCTCGAACGCGGTGAAGTTCACGCCGCGCGGCGGCGCGGTGGGACGTCGTCGCGAGGAAGGCGAACGGCAGCGCGGAGATCGCCGTCAGCGATACCGGCGTCGGCATCACACGCGCAGGACCAGGAGGCGATCTTCGAGGCGTTCCGGCAGGTCGGCACCGACGTCACGCGCAAGCGCGAGGGCACCGGCCTCGGGCTCGCGCTCGCGCGCCGCTTCGTCGAGCTCCACGGCGGTACGATCCGCGTCGAGAGCGAGCCCGGCAAGGGTTCGAAGTTCACGGTCACGCTTCCGCTTCGCCATGGCGAATGAGCTGATCCTGATCGTCGAGGACAACGCGCAGAACCTGAAGCTCGCGCGCGACCTGCTGCAGGTCCACGGCTACCGCACGATCGAGGCCGAGACCGGCGAGGACGGCGTGGCGCTCGCGACCGAGCGCGCGCCGGATCTCGTGGTGATGGACATCCACCTGCCCGGCATCAGCGGCATCGAGGCGCTCGCGAGGCTCCGCGCGCGCGCCTGCGACGCGCTCGATCCCGGTGATCGCGTTCACCGCGTCGGTGATGCCGCAGGACCGGAACGACATCATCGCGGCCGGCTTCGACGCTTTCGTGAGCAAGCCGATCAACATCGAGGCGTTCCTCGGGGCGGTCGCGGCGGCGCATGCCGAAGCGCGGCGGGAGGCGCGCGTGACCGCGGCGCGGATCCTGGTCGTCGACGACACGCCGGCGAACGTCAAGCTGCTCGTCGACCTGCTCTCGGTGAACGGCTTCGACGTGATCGCCGCGGGCTCGGGGACCGAAGGTCTCGAGCGCGCCGCCACCGGCGCCCCGGACCTCGTGCTGCTCGACGTGATGATGCCGGACCTCGACGGCTTCACCGTCTGCGAGCGGCTCAAGGCGAACGAGGCCACGCGCGATGTGCCGGTGATCTTCCTGACCGCGCTCCACGAGACGCTCGAGAAGGTGCGCGCGTTCTCGACCGGCGGGGTCGACTACCTCACCAAGCCGTTCGAGCCGCGCGAGCTGCTCGCGCGCGTCGGCACGCATCTCGCGCTGCGCCGGGCGCAACGCGAGCTCGAGGATCAGAACGCCCGGCTGCGCGAGGAGATCGAGGCGCACCAGCGCTCGCGCGGGGTCATCCATTGCCTCGAGGACGAGATCCGGACCGGGCACGACTTCCGCGAGATCGTCGGCCGGTCGCCGAGCCTCGCGCGGCTGCTGGACCAGCTCGCGCTGGTCGCGTCGACCGAGAGCACCGTGCTCGTCCTCGGCGAGACCGGCACCGGCAAGGAGCTCGTCGCGCGCGCGATCCACGACCGCAGCCCGCGCCGCGAGCGGCCGCTCGTGACGGTCAACTGCGCGGCGCTGCCGCGCGAGCTGGTCGAGAGCGAGCTCTTCGGCCACGAGAAGGGCGCGTTCACCGGCGCGACGCAGCAGCGACGCGGGCGCTTCGAGCTCGCCGACGGCGGCACGCTCTTCCTCGACGAGGTCGGCGAGCTGCCGCTCGAGGCGCAGGCGAAGCTCCTGCGCGTGCTGCAGGAGCAGGAGTTCGAGCGCGTCGGCGGCACGCGCACGCTGCGCGCGGACGTGCGGCTGATCGCGGCGACGAACCGCGACCTCGGCGAGCCGCGCCGCCGCCGGCGAGTTCCGGTCGGACCTCTTCTACCGGCTCAACGTCTTCCCGGTGACGGTGCCGGCGCTGCGCGAGCGGCGCGAGGACATCCCGCTGCTCGTCGGGCACTTCCTCGCGAAGGCTGCCCGCAAGCTGGGCAAGTCGTTCGAAGGCGTCGCGCCTGCGTTCCTCGAGCGCGCGACGAGCTACGACTGGCCGGGCAACATGCGCGAGCTCGAGAACGTCGTCGAGCGCGCGGCGATCCTTGCGCGCGGGCCGGTGCTCGAAGCGACCGAGCCCTTCGGCGGGCCGGCTGCGTCGGCCGCGCCGGCGAGGTCCGAGCCGCCCGCGCCGGTCGCCGCCGGGACGCTCGAGGACGTGGAGCGCGTCCACATCCAGCGCGTCCTCGAGCAGAGGCACTGGGTGATCGAGGGCGAGCACGGCGCCGCGCTGGCGCTCGGCCTCAATCCGAGCACGCTCCGCGGTCGCATGCGCAAGCTCGGCATTCGCAAGACTCGCTAGACCCCTCCTCGCCGTCATATCCCGCGGCTCGCCGCCGTTGCATTCGGCGGGGCCGCGGTATTTGGCGGCTCTGGCCTCCCGGCGTGGCCATACGTTAGCGCCGGGCTGGCACCTCAACTTATTGAATCAGAGATGTTTTTCTTCGTCGTAGCGCGCCGCTGCGCGGCTGGCACGCCTAGTGCGAATGAGAGGGCGAGGGCGCAAGCCCGGGGGAAACGAACCAGCCGGCGCGAGGCCGGCAGAACCGGACAGGAGACGAACATGAACAAGCCAGACATTTCGCTGACCACGCTACTCGAACGGATCGAGTCCGAAGCTCAAATCGCGGACGGCCGGACCGTTCGCCTCTGCCGCGACGCGAGCGGCAACTACTGGGTCGTCGACGGCGCCGAGCGCGTCGTGTCGCTGCGCGAATTCGCGGGCGAGTGCCGCATCGCGGCGCGCGAGTTCTGCGCCCGGGAACGCGCGGAGGCGCTCCGCCGGATCGCTACCAGCATGAAGGAAGCGTTCGCGCGCGTCGTGAAGAGGCTGCAGCGGCCGGGCGCGAAGGCCGCGCACGCGTGAAGCGCGCGCGTCCAAAAGAAAAGGCCGCCTCGCGGCGGCCTTTCTTCGAAGTGGCAGACGCTCAGCTCACCTGCTGAATCCCCGCCAGCATCCAGCCCGCGTCGCCGGCTTCCGGCTTCTGCAGGTTCCAGATCTCCTGGAACTGCTGCGGCGCCTGGCCGTCCTCCTCGCGGATCAGACCCGAGAACCGGATGCTCGCCCAGTGCATCCCGCTCTCGGTCACGAGCTCCAGGAGACTCGCATCGAGCGTGACGACATCTGTGCGCTGGCGTGCGGCGCCGCGCTCGTCGACGTCCTGCTTGAGCTGGGCATACATCTCGTCGGTGACCAGATCGCGGATGGCGCTCACGTCGCCGCGGTCGTTCGCCGTCTGCAGCGCGAGGAAGCTCTTCTTCGCCTCGCGGAGGAAGGCGTCGGCGTTGAAGTTGGCCGGGACCTTGGGCGTGAACTGGCTCTGGAAGCTCGGCACTGCGACCCCGCCACCGGCCTGAGACGGGGGCGGTGCCGCGACCGTCTCGTTGCCGAGACCGGCGAACTGCAAGCCTTGTGGCGCGCTCTGCGCCCGCGGCTTCATGAACATGCGAGCGACCAGCGCCAGGACGACAACCGCCGCCAGCCCGAGCATGACGGCCATCAGGATCGACCCCATGTGATCGCCGAACAGATAGGCGAGGCCGAGACCGGCAGCGAGTCCGGCCAGCGCGCCCATCCAGGGACTCATCGGTTTCCTTGCGGCTTGCTGCGCGGCGGCGGCAGGAGCGGCCTGCTGCGCTGCGGGAGGCGCGGCCGGCCTGGCGTCCGGAGCCGCCCGCTGGACACCGGCAGGCTTGCCGCCGCCGAGACGGCGGGCTTCGGCGTCGTTGAACACGAAGGCCGAGGTCAGGAACACGGCCGATAAGGCGAGTAACAGGCGTTTCATCGGTTTCTCTCCATAAGGGTCGAAGGGGCTTCTTGTCAGTATCTATGGCCGCGGTGCAGCGCCACAATGCCCGCCGCCAGATTAAAGTATTCGACGTCTTCCAGCCCGGCGCGTTCGATCATGCCACGCAGCGCTTCCTGGCCGGGGTGCATGCGGATCGACTCGGCGAGGTAGCGGTAGCTTGCCTCGTCCTGCGCGAACCGCCGCCCGAGCCGGGGGAGGACGTTGAACGAGTACCAATCGTACGCTTTTTCGAGCGGCTTCCATACCTTCGAGAATTCAAGCACCAGGAGCCGGCCGCCGGGTTTCAGGACCCGCGCCATCTCGGCGAGCGCCGCCTCCTTGCGCGTCATGTTGCGCAGCCCGAAGGCGACACTCACGCAATCGAAGCTGCCGGAGCGGAAGGGCAGCCGCTCGGCATCGCACTGCGCGAGGGGCGCTGCGAGGCCGGCGTCGAGCAGCCGGTCGCGGCCGGCGCCGAGCATCGCGGCGTTGATGTCGGTGAGCCACACTTCGCCGCTCGCACCCACCCGCCGCGCGAACGCGCGCGCGAGATCGCCCGATCCGCCGGCGACGTCGAGCACTCGCTGGCCCTCGCGCACGCCGCTCACCGCCACGGCGAACGCCTTCCAGGCCCGATGCAGCCCGAGCGACATCAGGTCGTTCATCAGGTCGTAGCGCGGCGCCACCGAGTCGAAGACGCCGGCGACCTGGCGGACCTTGTCGTCCTCGGGAACCTGCTTGAACCCGAAATCGGCGGTGCCGGACATCGGCGTTCAGTCCCGGCTCGCGCCCGCCGCGCCGAGGCGCGCGAGGTACTCCGACCACCGCCGCTCGCGGTTCGTCCCGAGCTCGTAGAGGTAGTCCCAGGAGTAGATCCCGGTGTCGTGGCCGTCGGAGAAGCGCGGCTGGACCGCGTAGCTCCCGACCGGCTCGAGGTTCACGATCTCGACCGCACGCTTCCCGGTTTGGAGCACTTCCTGCCCCGGGCCGTGGCCGCGCACCTCAGCCGACGGGCTGAATACGCGCAACAGCTCGTAGGGCAGCTCGAACCGCTGCCCGTCGGCGAAGGTGAGCTCCATCACCCGCGACTTCTGGTGCAGCTTGATCTCGGTCGGGACGGGGGCGTTGCGCTCGGCCATGACGCCGAGTCTACCGCTTCGGGGCTGCACCCGACCGCACCGGCCGGCGCGCGTCGCCCTGCTTTGCGGGCATACTTCGCGGCCACTCGGGGACGTTGGATCGGTGGGGGGAGGGACATGGTCGACTTCCAGGCGGACGGCGTGCTGCAGGTGCGCCCGTTTCTCGCGGTGACCACGGGCATCGTGGTGCTCTTCGTTGGCAAGGCGCTCAACCGCCGCGTCGCGGCTCTGCGCGAGTACAACATTCCGGAGCCGGTCACCGGGGGATTGCTGTTCGCGATCGCGTTCTGGCTCGTTTATCTCGCGTCCGGCTACAAGATCGGCTTCGAGCTGACCGGGCGCGACGTGCTGCTCGTCTACTTCTTCACCACGATCGGCATCAACGCGCGGGTGAGCGATCTGGTGTCCGGCGGGCGGCCGCTGGTCGTGTTGCTTGCGGCGACCATCGCGTTCATGCTGCTGCAGAACGGCATCGGCGTCTCGGTTGCGACCCTCGTCGGGCAACCGCCCGCGGTGGGCCTCATCGCCGGGAGCATCTCGCTGCTCGGCGGTCATGGCACGGCCATCGCCTGGGCGCCGGTGCTCGCCGAGCAGCACGGGATCAAGAATGCGCTCGAGATCGGGGTACTGTGCGCGACCGCGGGTCTCGTGCTCGCGAGCGTCGGCGGCGGGCCCGTCGCGCGCTACCTGGTGCAGCGCCACCGCCTGGAGGGCCCGCAGCGCGAAGCGCCCGACGTCGGCGTGCACTATGACGACACGCGCCCGGGCATCGACTACTTCTCGTTCCTCCACGCGATCCTCGCGATCCACATCTGCGGGGTCATCGGGGTGCTCGCCAACCAGTGGCTCGCGAGCCTCGGCGTGAAGATGCCCCTCTTCGTCACCTGCCTGCTCGCCGGGATCCTGCTCACGAACGTGCTGCCTCGCGTGGCCCCGAAGGTCGACTGGCCGGCACGCACGACGGCGCTCGCGCTCATCGCCGAGGTGTCGCTCGGCGTGTTTCTCGCGATGTCGCTGATGAGCATGCAGCTCTGGACGCTGGCGGAGTTTGCGGGCCCGCTTGCACTGCTGCTCGGGCTGCAGACCCTCGCCGCGGTCCTCTTCGCCGTCGTCGTTTTGTTCCCGCTCCTCGGCCGCGGCTACGACGCGGCGGTGACCGCGGCGGGCTTCGTGGGGTTCAGCCTGGGCGCCACGCCGACGGCGATGGCCAACATGACTGCGGTGACGCAGCGCTACGGAGCGTCGCACATCGCGTTCCTGATCGTGCCGCTCGTCGGGGCGTTCTTCATCGATCTGATGAACGCGGTGGTCATCCGGGTGTTCTTGGCGCTGGTTTAGTCGCGGCCGGTAACAAAACTGTCATGCCCGCGCCATAAACTCGCGTTTCACCCGGCCCCTCCCGCCCATGCCCGCCAATATCCTCGTGGTCGAAGACGAGCCCGCGATCCAGGAGCTCCTGGCGCTGAATCTCGAGCACGCCGGCCATCACGTGCTCCGTGCGCGCGACGCTGAGCAGGCGGGCGAGCTCGTCCGGCACGCCCTGCCCGACCTGATCCTGCTCGACTGGATGCTCCCCGGCCAGTCCGGCGCGAGCTTCGCCCGCACGCTGCGGCAGGACGAGCGCACGAAGCAGGTCCCGATCATCATGCTGACCGCGCGCGGCCAGGAGCAGGACAAGGTCGCGGGGCTGGACGCGGGCGCCGACGACTACGTGACCAAGCCGTTCAGCCCGCGCGAGCTGCTGGCGCGGATCAAGGCGGTGCTGCGCCGGCGTGCGCCGCAGCTCACCGACGAGCCGATCGAGATCTCGGGCCTGCGGCTCGACCCGGCGACGCATCGCGTCAGCGCCGGCGTCACCCAGCTCGAGCTCGGACCGACCGAGTTCCGCATGCTGCACTTCCTGATGGCGCATCCGGAGCGCGTTCACAGCCGCGCGCATCTGCTCGACCAGGTCTGGGGCGATCACGTGTTCGTCGAGGAGCGCACGGTCGACGTGCACATCCGGCGGCTGCGCAAGGCGCTCGAGCCGACCGCGCACGATCGGCTGATCGAGACGGTGCGCGGGTCGGGTTATCGTCTGGCGGCGAACTGACCGACGTGCGCGTCCGGTCATCCCGACGAATGTCGGGATCCGGTGCGGCGCAGGATTTCCGGCTCCCGGCCTCCGGCGGAATGACGGGAGGCCGGTCATCCGACGAACGTCGGGATCCAGTGCGGCGCAGGATTGCAGGCTTCCGGCCTCCACCGGAATGACGACGGTGATTTCTGTTAAGGTTTGCGCCGCTTCAGCGCCGCACCTGCCCGCGCCGTGAATCTCATCTGGATGCGAACCGCGCTCACGCTGGGCGCATTCGCCGTCGCCGCGCTGATCGCGTGGCCGCTCGAGGGGCCGGTGTGGGCGCTCGCCATCTTCGCCGTCGGCTTGGCGGCGGCCCTCCTCCGGCATCTCTTGAACCTGCGCGCGCTCGTCGCGTGGCTACGCGATCCGCTCGCCGCTCCGGTGCCGATAGGTTCGGGCGTGTGGGAGCAGGTGTTCTCCCAGCTCTACCGGCTGATGCGCACGACGACGCAGCACCAGCACCGTCTTACCGCGCAGCTCGCGCGGTTCCGCAGCGCTGCCCAGGCCATGCCCGATGGCGTGCTGGTGCTCGACGCGGAAGACCACATCGGCTGGGCGAACGCCACCGCCGAGCGCTACTTCGGCATCGACGCCCGGCGCGATGCCGGCCAGCCGATCCTCAACCTCGTGCGCAGCCCGGATTTCGTGAGCTATCTCAAGCGCGGCGCGTACGACCAGCCGTTCACGCTGCGCCTCGCGCACGCCGAAGAGCTCGTGCTCAGCCTGCGGATCGTGCCCTACGGACAGGACGAGAAGCTGCTCCTCTCGCGCGACATCACGCAATGGGAACGCCTCGAGACGATGCGGCGCGACTTCGTCGCCAACGTGTCGCACGAGCTGAAGACGCCGCTCACCGTGGTGAGCGGGTTCCTCGAGACGATCGCCGACGGGAACGTGCGCTTGGACGAGAGCCGCGGCCGGCAGGTGCTCGGCCTCATGCGCGCGCAGACCGACCGGATGCTGCATCTGATCGACGACCTGCTGACGCTCTCGGCGCTCGAATCGAGCGCCTACCCCGGGCGCGAGACCACGATCGACGTCCATCAGTTCCTCCGCGCGCTCGCCGAGGAGGCGCGCGCGCTCTCGGCGGGCCGGCACGCGATCCAGCTCAAGCTCGGGCCGCCCGCGACGTTGCGCGGCGACGAGCACGAAGTGCGGAGCGCGATCACCAACCTCGTGTCGAACGCGATCCGCTACACGCCGAAAGACGGCCGCATCGCGATCGAGTGGTCCGCGCGCGACGGCGAGGGCTGGATCGCGATCGAGGACACCGGCATCGGCATCGAGACGCGTCACATCCCGCGGCTCACCGAGCGCTTCTACCGCGTCGACACCAGCCGCTCGCGCGACACCGGCGGCACCGGACTCGGGCTAGCGATCGTGAAGCACGTGCTCACGCGCCACCAGGCGCGACTCGAGGTGACGAGCGAGCTCGGACGGGGCAGCCGCTTCGCGGCGGCGTTTCCGTCGCGGCGGGTGAAGTGGCTCCCGCCTCAGGCGACCGGGGTCGAGGAGACCGCCGAGAAGTTCGCGCGGTCGTAGTCGTAGCCGCGCTGAACGAGCCCGGCGAGCTTCACCCGCAGCGTCTCGTCCTCGTCGCGGACTTCCAGCTCGCGGCCCGACTGATACCAACCCGACGGCATCACGAGCGAGCCCGGCTGGGCTGCGGAATTGGGCAGCAGGAACGCCTGCATGAACGGCTCGGGGGCGTTGTTCGGCGCGCTCGCCGGCCGCACCGCAACCCCGCGCGCGAGCCCCGGCAGCGCGGATGCGCCGATCGTCATCGAGCCGTCGATGCCCGACATCAGCCAGCGCACCTCCGACAGGATGAACCCGCGCGCGCCGTTGGGGCGCACCCCGACGAGCTGCCCGAGCGACAGCCGCTCGCCGGCACCCTTGCGCCGGATGCGGAAACCGTTCGCGCTCTCGTCGAGCGTTTCCCACTTCTCGGCCGTGAATGCGGTGGAGGCGTCGTCGGCCGCGGCCGAGCCGGTGCCCTGGTAGATGTGGATCTGCTCGGCGTCGCGGCGGGAGTAGTCCCAGTGACGCGCGGCGCTCTTGAACGCCTTGCCGCTGATTGCGAGATGAATCGAGTCGAGGCTGCTCACAAGCTCGGTGCGTGCGGCCACGAGCCGGCGCGTGAACTGCCGCGGCGCGGGCGCCTCGACCCACACGCGCGCGAGTTGCGCGAGCAACCGCCCGACGTCGGGCTGGACGCAATCCTTGCCGAGGCCGAGCGTCTGCGGGTCGACGCCCGACTCGAGCTTTTTGATGCGGCTGCGGACGCTGCGACGCAGGTTCGCGGTCTCGAGGAAGCGCAGGGTCGGGGTCGCCGTCCCCGCCTTCAGCCAGGCGGGCGGCTGGTTGCCCGAGAGGTCGACCGCATAGGCCGGCGCGTCCGGGGCGTCCGCGACGAGCTCGACCTTATAGGCCCACATCGTCGCCCAGCGCCGCGTCCAGGCGAGCTCGCGCGTACCCAGCCCGTGCGGGTTGGCGAGGGAGAGGAGCAGCGCGCGGAGGTATACCTCGGCGCAGGTCGACACCGACTTCGAGCGGTGGCCGGCCGATACGGTGGCGAGCGTGAGGCCACGCTGGTCGGCGGTCTGATAGAGCTGGTGCAGGTCCTGCCACAGCTCGTTCTCGACCTCGCGGCGGGCGCGGTAGTGCACGAACATCAGCTCGGCGACGCAATCGAGCGCGCGCTGCGCGAGCAGCGCCTCCTTGCCGGCGAGGTCGGGGCTGCCCTCCTCGATCGCGCTGCGGAGGAGGCGGCGGTAGGCGCGGCCGAGCGTGGTCCAGAGGTCGTAGACCTGCTCGAGGGCACTGGTCTCGTAGTCCTTCAACGGCAGCGGCCGGCCGGCGAACTTCTTTGCGTGCTCGGACTGCGCGACCACGATCGGCTCGCGCAGGCGCTCGAGCACCTCGACGAACCCGCCGTCGCCCGGCGAAAATTCCTCCAGCGACTCGAGGAGCCCGGTCAACTCACGGCAAGCCTGGCGGGCATCGGCGAGCGCTGCGCGCGCGAGCCACGCTTCGCAACTCTTTAGGTCGGCGACGACGGGCTGCTGCGTCGGCAAGAAGCTCGGCATGTCTCGTTCCCGGCGCGCCGGCGGCGCGCGCGGCGGGCTCCCGGACCCTTTTATGCAAACGGCATGCAGTATATCGCCCATTCCGTTGATTTGGCTGAGGCTTCGTTGGCGGCGCGCGCGCCGAAGGCGAATCGGCGGGCGGGACTTTGTCACAGTTGAGGTCGCAAGCCACTCGCATCCCAGCGCGCGGCGTGCGAGGCCGCGGTGCGAAAAACACCGCTACGCGAGCGACACGACCGGGATGCGGGCAGCTACATCTTCGCGACGCGGTAGATCTTTCCGCTGGCCGTGATGGCATAGAGCTCGCGCGCCGCGTCCTCGCCGAACGACAGCACCCGACCGACGCTGGGCACGTTCCAGTCGACCTGCTCGACCGCCTGGCTGCTCACATAGCGAAAGCTGCGGATGAAGCCGGCGCAGTAGTCGGAGTAGAAGTAGCGCCCGGCGAGCTCTGGAATCGCGCCGCCGCGATAGACGTACCCGCCGGTGACGGCGCACGCGCCGGTCAGGTGATCGAACTCGAGCGCGGGTAGCGTTTGCCCGCTCTTGTTGCAGGCGTCGCCGCTCGGGTAGCAGGCGTTGCCTTCGGTGATGGGCCAGCCGTAGTTCAGGTTCGGCGCGTCGGAGGCGACCACGTCGACCTCCTCGAAGCGGCCCTGGCCGACGTCGGCGACGTAGATGCGCCGCGCGGTCTGGTCGAACGACCAGCGCCAGGGGTTGCGCAGGCCCCGCGCCCAGATCTCCTCGCCGAGCCCGAGGCCCGCGAACGGGTTGGTCGGCGGGATGCGGTAGGGCAGCACGCTCACGTCGAGGCGCAGCATCTTGCCGAGGAGACGTCGCGTGTCCTGCGCGTTCTGCTGCGGATCCCGCCGCCGCCGCCGTCGCCGGTGGAGATGAACAGCATCCCGTCGGGGCCGAACGCCACGGTGCCGCCGTTGTGATTGTCGAATGTCGGGTGCGGAATCCGGATCACCTGCGAGCCTTGCGGATTCCCGACATTCGGGTTTGCCGCCGAGACAGTGAATCGCTCGACGACGATGTCGCGGAGCAACGGATCGTTATGCCGGAGCACCCGGCGCGGCCGGCTACAGCAGCACCCGCTCGATCCCGCCGCGGTTTGCCCGCTCGACGTACTCGGGCAGCCAGTTCGGCCCGAGTAGGTGCCGCGCCATCTCGACCACGATGTAATCGGCCTCGACGCCGACGTCGTTGCGATACCGCGCGAGCCCCTGGAGGCACGACGGGCACGACGTGAGAATCTTCACGTCGCCCGCGAATTGCTCGTCTGCGCGGAGCGCCGCCGCGCCCTTGCGCAACTCTTCTTCCTTGCGGAAACGGACTTGCGTCGAGACGTCCGGCCGGGTCACCGCGAGCGTGCCCGATTCGCCGCAGCAACGGTCGTTCAGCTTCACCGCCGTGCCCATGAGCTGGTTCACGACCTTCACGGGCTGCTGCGTCTTGATCGGCGTGTGACAGGGGTCGTGATACATGTAGCGAACGCCGGTCGCGCCGTCGAGCTTCACGCCCTTCTCGAGCAGATACTCGTGGATGTCGAGGAGGCGCGAGCCGGGGAAGATCTTGCCGAATTCGTACTTCTCGAGCTGGTCGAGGCAGGTCCCGCAGGACACGATCACCGTCTTGATGTCGAGATAGTTGAGGGTATTGGCGACGCGATGGAAGAGCACCCGGTTGTCGGTGCTGATCTTCTGTCCCCGGTCTTCATCGCCGGCCGCCGTTTGCGGGTAGCCGCAGCACAGATACCCGGGCGGCAGCACGCACTGCGCGCCCACGTGGTAGAGCATCGCCTGCGTGGCGAGCCCGACCTGGCTGAACAGCCGCTCCGATCCGCATCCAGGGAAGTAGAAAACCGCCTCCGAATCCTCGCTAATCTCCGCCGGGTTGCGGATGATCGGGATGATCTTCGGATCTTCAACGTCGAGCAGCGCGCGCGCCGTCCGCTTCGGCAGTCCGCCGGGCATCGGCTTGTTCACGAAGTGGATCACCTGCGCCTTCAGCGCCGGCTTGCCCACGGTGGCCGGCGGCTGACGCACCTGCGGCTGCACGAAACCGAGCGCACGCCCGGCGCGATGCGCGAGCCGCTGCGCGCGGTAGCCCCAATCGATCATCCCCTTGCGGACGAGCTTGATCGTCGCCGGATCGGTCGCGTTGAGGAAGAGCATTGCCGCGGCGGTGCCGGGGTTCACGCGCTTCTTCCCCTGCTTGCGCAGAGTGTTGCGCATCGCGATCGAGACGTCCCCGAAATCGATGTCGACCGGGCAGGGGTTCAGGCACTTGTGGCAGACCGTGCAGTGGTCGGCCACGTCACCGAACTCGTCGAAGTGACGCAGGCTGATACCGCGGCGGGTCTGCTCCTCGTAGAGGAACGCCTCGATGAGCAGCGACGTGGCGAGGATCTTGTTGCGCGGCGAGTAGAGCAGGTTCGCGCGCGGGACGTGGGTCGCGCACACCGGCTTGCACTTGCCGCAGCGCAGGCAGTCCTTGATCGACTCGGCGATGCGCCCGATCTCGGACGCTTCCAGGATCAGCGACTCGGCGCCGATCAGGTTGAAGGACGGCGTGTAGGCATCCCGCAGATCGCCGCCTGGCAGGAGCTTGCCCTTGTTGAACCGCCCCTCCGGATCGACTTCGCCCTTGTAGACGCGGAACGCCGCGATCTCGTCCTCCTCGAGGTACTCGAGCTTGGTGATGCCGATGCCGTGCTCGCCCGAGATCACCCCGCCCAGCGAGCGCGCGAGCCGCATGATGCGCGCGACGGCGGCGTTCGCCGTCTGCAGCATCTCGTAGTTGTCGGAGTTGACCGGCAGGTTGGTGTGCACGTTGCCGTCGCCGGCATGCATGTGGAGCGCGACGAACACCCGGCCGCGCAGCACGCGGGCGTGCACCGTGTCGAACCCCTCCGCGATGCGCCGGTAATGGATGCCGTCGAAGAGCCGCGCCAGCTCGGCGCGCACCTCTTCCTTCCATGACACGCGCAGCGTGTGATTTTGCAGCAGCCCGAACAGCGTCTGCTCGCCGCACTCCGCGGCTGCCAGCGGCTGAACGACGTCGCGTTGCGCCTCGCGCTGGGGCAGGTCGAGGTTGTCGAGCAGGTATTGCCAGCGCGCGCGGGTGCGCCCTAGGAGCGCGCGGGCGCGCGCCGGCCGCTCGCCTAGGAGCTCCGCCGCCGGCACTTTGTCGTCGTGCAGGTTGAGCGGCAGCTCCCCCTGCAGGTACTCGTCCAGCGCGTCGAGCAGGGCGAGCTTGTTCGCGATCGACAGCTCGATGTTGATCCGCTCGATGCCGTCGGAGTAGTCGCCCAGCCGCTCGAGGGGTATGACGACGTCCTCGTTGATCTTGAACGCGTTGGTGTGCCTGGCGATCGCCGCCGTGCGCGCGCGGTCGAGCCAGAACTTGCGGCGCGTCTCGGCCGACACGGCGACGAAACCCTCGCCGCCGCGCGCGTTCGCGAGCCGCACGACTTCGGAGGCGGCGCGCGCGACCTCGTCCTCGTCGTCGCCGACGATGTCGCCGATCAGCACCATCTTCGGCCGGCCCCTTCCACCGTGTGCCTTGGTCGCGTAGCCGACCGCCTTGAGATAGCGCTCGTCGAGATGCTCGAGGCCGGCCAGGATCGCGACCGGATGCCGGTCGAGATACGCCTTGACCTCGACGATCGCCGGCACCGAGTCGCGCACCTGCCCGAAAAACTCCAGGCACACGGTGCGGATGGCGTTCGGCATCTTGTGCAGGATGAACCGTGCCGAGGTGATGATCCCGTCGCAGCCTTCCTTCTGCACGCCCGGCAGGCCGGCGAGGAACTTGTCGGTGACGTCCTTGCCGAGCCCGATCTTGCGGAACCCGCGACCCGGCACCTCGAGCACGCGCGGCGCGCCGTCGGCCGTGCGAGCGTCGGCGGCGAAACGCTGGATCGAGAACCGCGCGAGCGGTGCGTCGTGGATCTTGGCGAGATTGTGGTCGAGCCGGGTGACCTCGAGCAAGCGGCCGTCCGGGTCGATCATCCGCCAGGAGACGAGGTTGTCGAGCGCGGTGCCCCACAGCACCGCCTTCTTGCCGCCGGCATTCATCGCGACGTTGCCGCCGATGCAGGAAGCGTCGGCCGAGGTCGGGTCGACCGCGAAGACGAGGCCCGCTCCCTCCGCGGCATCCATCACGCGCTTGGTGACCACGCCCGCGCCGCACTCGATGGTCGGCACCTCGTGCGCGACGCCCGGAAGCCGCGTCATCTCGACCGGTCCGAGCGTCTCGAGCTTCTCGGTGTTGATCACCGCCGAGTGCTTGACCAGGGGCACCGCGCCGCCGGTGTAGCCGGTGCCGCCGCCGCGCGGGATGATCGTCAGCCCGAGCTCAATGCAATCGCGCACGACCGCGGCGGTTTCCAACTCGTCGTCGGGCGCGATCACCACGAACGGGTATTCGACGCGCCAGTCGGTCGCATCGGTCACGTGCGAGACGCGCGCGAGGCCGTCGAACTGGACGTTGTCGCGCCGGGTGCTGCGCGCGAGCTGGCGCATCGCGCGCGCGCGGAAGCGCGCCGTCTCCTCGAATTCGCCGCCGAAGCGCTTCACCGCCCCACGCGCCCGCTGGAGCAGGAACACCACCTTGCCGTCGCGCGCTTCGGCCTGCGCGCGCGCCGCCGGATCGCGCTCCGTGTCGGCATCGGCGGCGTAGCTCGAGCGCCGCTTCTCGATCTCGCCAAGGCGATGGTGGAGCGACTCGATGAGCGCGGCGCGTCGCTTCGGGTCTTCGAGCAGGTCGTCCTGGAGATAGGGGTTTCGGGACACCACCCAGATGTCGCCGAGCACTTCGTAGAGCATCCGCGCCGAGCGCCCGGTGCGCCGCTCGGCGCGCAGCGCGAGCAGCGTCTGCCACACCTCCTCGCCGACGAGGCGGATGACGATCTCGCGGTCCGAGAACGACGTGTAGTTGTAGGGAATCTCGCGGAGGCGCGCGTGCGGGCGACCAGTCGTCGCTCGCGTTTCGCGCCCGGGGTCCGGCGGCTGCATCAACATCCGGTCGATTCTACTACCGCGCTGCAGCAAGGCCCCCGCATGGGCCGCGGCGGGTCGGTCGGAACCGAGCGCCTTCGCGACGCACCTCATGACGCACCCCGATTCCAGAGGCTACGCGGCTCCAGACAACACGTGATCGGTGTAGCCGTGCGTACAATGCCGCCACGGCCGGAGCGCCCGGGCCGTGCCGCTTCAGGAGGGGACGATGACCACGACTCGCGGCGCGTGGATCGGCGGGTTGCTGCTCGGCTGTCTGGTGGCGGTCGCGGCGCAAGCGCAGCAAGCGGCCTATCCCGCGCGGCCGGTGCGCCTCATCCTGCCGTTTCCCCCCGGCGGGTCCACCGATCTCCTGGGCCGCACGCTCGCGGAGAAGCTGGGCGCCGAGCTCCGCCAATCCGTGATCCCCGAGAACCGGCCCGGTGCCGGCGGCAACCTCGGCGCCGAGGTCGCGGCCCGCTCCCCGCCGGACGGCTACACGCTGGTGCTGTGCGCGCCGTCGCTCGCCATCAGCCCGAGCCTGTTCGCGAAGCTGGGCTACGACCCGGTGCGCGACTTCGCACCGATCGCGCTGGTGGCGACGATTCCCAATCTTTTCGTCGTGCACCCGTCGGTGCCGGCGCGCTCGCTCGCCGAGCTGACGCAGCACGCGCGCGACAACCCGGGCAAGCTCAACTTCGGCACCGGCGGACCCGGGACGTCGAACCAGCTCGCCGCCGAAATGTTCCGGTCGCTCACCGGGACCGCGATCGTGCTGGTGCCGTACAAGGGCGCCGAGACGGCGATGCTTGGCCTCCTCGCCGGCCAGGTGCAGATGGTCGTGATCGGCCCGCCGGCGGCGGCATCGCACGTGAAGACCGGCAAGCTGCGCGCGCTCGCGGTGCTCGGAAAGGAGCGCTACCCCGATCTTCCGGACGTGCCGACGGCAGCGGAAGCAGGCATGGCGGAGTTCGAGGTCGACACGTGGTATGGCGTGCTGGCGCCGGCCGGGACACCGCGCGAGATCGTGCTGCGGCTCAACGCGGAACTCGCGCGGATCATGCAATCGTCGGACATGCGCGAGCGGCTCGCAACGATGGGCATCCAGCCGCTCGCGAGCTCGCCCGGCGAGTTCGGCGACTTTCTCAAGGCCGAGATCGCGAAGTGGGCGAAGGTCGTCAAGGAATCCGGGGCAAAGGTGGAATGAGATGAGGCACTGGAAGCGCTGGCTGCTCTTCGTCGCGCTCGCGGCGCAGTGCGCGGCGGCGCTCGCGCAAGGCGCTTATCCGAACCGGACGATCCGGCTCGTCGTCGGCTTCACGCCGGGCGGCGGGGTCGACATCAACGCGCGGCTGCTCGCGCCGAAGCTCGCCGAGCTCCTCGGCCAGCCGGTGATCGTCGAGAACCGCCCCGGCGCCGGCACCAACATCGCCAACGAGCATGTGGCGCGAGCGGCGCCGGACGGGTACACGCTGCTCGTCAATACGCCTGCAGTGGCGATCAACATGGCGCTCTATCGCAAGCTGCCGTACGACACGCTGCGCGATCTGACCGCGGTGTCGATCTTCTCGGAAAGCCCCAACATCCTCGTCGTCAACAGCGGCGTCGCCGCCCGCGACGTGAAGGAGCTCGTCGAGCTCGCGCGCGCGAAGCCGGGGCGGTTGAACTACTCTTCGGCGGGTACCGGTACCACCCAGCATCTCGCCGGCGAGCTCCTCAAGCTGCGCACCGGGGCCGACGTCGTGCACGTGCCGTACAAGGGCACTGCGCCCTCGCTCACCGCGCTCGTCGCCGGCGAGGTCGACATGACCTTCGCCAACATTCCGGCGATCCTGCCGCACGTGAAGTCGGGCCGGCTGCGGCCGCTCGCCTCGACCGGGGACAAGCGCGCCGAGCTGATGCCGGACGTCCCGACGATGAAGGAAGCCGGTATCGACGGCGTCGAGGTCGTCGTCTGGTACGGCGTGCTCGCGCCCGCGGCGACGCCGCGCGAGATCGTGAGCATGCTCGCGAATGCGGTGATCAGGGCGGCGCGATCGCCCGATATCCGGCAGCGCCTGCTGGAGCAGGGCGCCGAGCCGGTGGGCAGCACGCCCGAGGCGTTCGACAAAGTGCTGCGGGCGGAGGTCGCGAAGTGGACGGAGGTGGTGGGGGTGGCGGGGATACGGGCCGAGTGAGCTACGCGATGGTGGGCGTCGCGGCCCCTTGCACGCCTTGCAGTGCCGCTCGCGCGCGGTCGTCGCGAGTCATCGAGCGACGCCAGTCCACGGCTTGAAGTGCTTGCTCAGCGCAATCCCCTGGCGCTGGTATGAAGATCTCAGGCCCTGGCCGTAGAGACGGCTGGGCGCCGACGTGAGCCGCTCGTAAACCAACCGGCCCACAGTCTGGCCATGTTCGACGACAAAGGGGACTTCATACGAACGAACCTCCAGGACCGCCCGTGCGCCGGCGCCGCCTGCCTCCGGGTCGCCGAACCCCGGATCGAAGAAGCCGGCGTAGTGCACCCGGAACTCTCCGACCAGGGTGTCGGATGCGATCAACTCGGCGGCGTGACTCGACGGCACTCGAACAGCCCCGTCCGAGGCGAGGATATAGAAGTCCGCCGGATCTAGGACCAGGCCCCCGCGAGGCGGCGCGTGAATGGTTTCCCAGAAGTCGTTGATTTCGTAATGACGCTCGCGGTCCATATCGATGAGGCCGGAATGCGCCCTCGCCTTGAACCCGATCACGCCTCCGGACTGCTCCCCGCGCACGTCGACGGTTATCGGCACGCCGTTGTCACGGATGTCTTCGTCGCTGACGTCTGACGTGACCAGCTGCACTTGTGCTTGAAGGCGTCTCAACGCTTCGTCGCTGTTGGGCGGGTTGCCACGCCGGACCCTCAGCTGATTCAGTCTGGACCCCTTACGGACGAGCACACTGAATGTCCGCGGGGAGATCTCGGCAAAAAGGGGGCCTCTATATTGTTCGCGCACCCGGTCGAACTCCGTCCCGTGGTCCGTGATCAGCCGCGTAAAGACATTGAGTCGGCCCGTCGAGCTCTTCGGATTGGCCATCGCCGACATGCGATGTCGGAGCGCGACGTGCTCGAGCAGTGGAACGATATACACGCAACCGCGCTCGAGGACGGCACCGTTCGTGATGTCCATCTTGTGCATCGCGAGCTGTTCGAGTTTTTCCAGGACGGTGGAGCTCTTGCCGGGAAGAAAACTCGCACGCACCCGATAGGCTACCGAGCCCAGCCGCAAATCCAGGCTGGCGGGTTGGATCTGATCATCCTGGATCGGGTCAGCCGCCAGGATGTCCTTGCCCACCCGCACCAGATGCTCGAGCTCCTGGAAGGGGAGTATCCCGGTGGAATGGGCCTCGGGCTCGGCTGCAACGACGGTGTCGCCGACACCGACCCGCGGCGGAGGCGCCGGCTCGGCGTCGGCTGCCGGGGACAGTAAGTCGGCGGATGCGCTCTTGGATTTCGAGTTCATGGTATCCGGCGTAGCAATCCAGACAGGCCAGCACATATGATCGCCCGCTATCTGTCGTCTTGCCTAGTCTTGTCTGCTCGTCGCCCGCGTAAGCGGCGTGGTGCACGGCGACGGGCGGGATCGGACTGATCGTTCGCTCGTTCGAGCCCGAACGCGGGAACTCATGGTCTATTCAGGTCGCTGCGAGAACGTCCGCTCGAATACGCTCTCGGCGATCCGGTTTTTGAGGATCTCGATCGAGCCGCCGGCGATCATCCAGCCGCGGCAGCGGCGCACGCAGTATTCGACGAGCGCTTCCTGACTGTAGCCGAGACCGCCCATCACCTGCAGCGCCTCGTTTGCGACGTCAAATCCCGCCTGGTTGCAGAACGCCTTGGCGATCGCGGTCTCCTCCGCCGACGGGAAGCCGTTGTCGGCGTTCGCGGCCGCGCGATAGAGGAGCAGCTGTCCCGCGTCGAGCTTCATCTTCATGTCGGCGAACTTCCACTGCAGACCCTGGAACTCGCACAGCAGGCGCCCGAACTGTTTGCGTTCCAGCGCCCATTCGCGTGCGCGTTCGTACGCGTAGCGCCCGAGCGCGAGCGAGCGGGAAGTGTTGCCGATGCGCTCGACGTTGAATCCGGCGATCTGCTTCTTGAAGCCGCCTTCCTTCAGCACGACCATCTCGGGCGGGACGCGGACGTCCTCGAAATAGATCTGCGCCCATTCCTCGCCCGACATGAACGACGAGCGCTTGCCGAAGCGGACGCCCGGGGACTTCGTGTCGATCAGCACCGAGCCGATCCCGCCGACACCCGGGCCGAAGCGGACGTAGGCGAGGATCACGTCGGCGTACGGCGCGTGCGTGGTGAACACCTTGGAACCGTTCACGAGATAGCCCGCCCCGTCCGGCTCGGCGGTGGTCGCGAGGTCGGTGACGGCGGAGCCGGCTTCGGGCTCGGTCATGCCGACGCTGATCACCCCTTCGCCGGCCAGCAGGCGCTTCAGGAACCGCTCCTTCTGCAGCGGCGTCCCATACTCGGCAAGGACACGGATCGGTCCGAAATTGCCCGCCTGCACGACGTCCGCGCTCCGCGGGCAGGCGGCGGCGACCGTCTCGATCGCGATCACCGCGTCCATCAGCGCGCCGCCCTGTCCGCCGTCGGCTTCCGCGATCGTGATGCCGAGGAGACCCCGCTTCGCCATCAGCTGCGAGACGTCCCACGGATACTCGGTGGCGTGTGCCCGGTCGCGTGCGCCGGCCGCGAGATGCTTCTCCGCGAAGCGCTTTACCGAGTCGCGAAACGCCTCCTGCTCGGCCGTGAATCGGAAGTCCATGCTTCCTCCTCGGTCCTCTTCCGGAATCCGGCGCGACGGACGAACCCATCGCTAGCACAGTTTCAAACGGTTCGTCGCCCCGGTGTAGGGCCGGGGAGCTGCGCGAAGACAGCTCAAAGCGCGGACCGTTCCGGCGGTTTCAGCGATACCAGTCGACCACCGTCAGACCTCGCACGCGACCGAACTCCCGCACGTTGCGCGTGACCAGCGTCGCATTGTGAGCGAGGGCCGTGGCGGCGATGAGTGTGTCCAGCGGGCCGATTCCCTCGCCTCGACGCTCGAGCTCCTGACGGAGCTCCGCAGCATGCCGGCACGCGGCCGCGTCGAACGGCAGGATATCGACCGTTGCCAAGAATTGCTCGTACTGAGCCTGCCGCTGCAGCGTGTTCCGAGAGCTCAGGACACCAACCCAGACTTCGTAGGCGACGACCGCCGGCAACGCGACCTCGCGCGGCGGGATCGCTAGGAGGTTGGCGGCGACGTTACCCTTCCCTCTGAAGTAGTCGAGGATCGTATTAGTGTCCAGGGCGTACATCGCTACAAGTGTTCGCGGGCGACGTCCTTCGCGCGCGACTTGCGGATCTTCTCGGCTGCGGGCAGGTCGGCCCAGGCACCGGCGAGCGAGCGGACTGAGGCAGGCCAGTCGCCGCGTGCGGGCCGCTGGATGCGCTCGGCCACCCACTTGCTCAGCGATACACCTTCGGCGCGTGCTGCTGTCCGCGCTTTCTCTTCGGTCTCCTCGTCGAGATAGATGGTTACCTGTCCCATGATCGTCCCCGTTCGTCTGCCGAGCCACTATATGTGGGAATATATGTGGAACGAGGCGTTTGCACAATCCGCCTATCGGGAGCCGTGTTTGCATTCCGATGCGCAGCCGCGCGACCTCTCATCCCCGGTCAGCCGCGCGGCGGCCACACCGCCGGATGGTAATCGAGCGGCACCGGCGGCCGGCTCCAGTACGGCGGCGTTTCCGAAAGCTGCACAATCGGGCGCAGGTAGCGAATTCGGCCGTCCGGCGCATCCGTCTCCCCGAGGAACGGCGCGAGCTCCTCCGGCGTCAGGTCCTCCGGTATGCCGCGCCACGTCTCGTCGGGCAGCGTCCCGCGATCGACGATCCAGCGTCCGACGCGGGCGAGCGCGACGCGTACCATCCAGCTGCCGCCTTTCCGCGCGCGGCGCGCGAGCGCCACCATCGTGCCGAACGCCATCAGGTAGCCGCTCACATAGTCGATCGCGGACACCGGCATGAGTTGCGGTCTGCCGCCCTCGCCCGAGGCGAGCGCCATGCCGCTCACCGACTGCACGATGCTGTCGAAGCCGCGGCGCTCGCGCCACGGTCCCGTTCCGCCCCATGCGCTGAGCGACACGCAGACGATCCCCGGTCGCAACGCGGCCAGCGCCTGCGGCGAGAAGCCGCGTGCGGCGAGCGCGCCGGGCCGGTACGACTGCGAGAACACGTCCGCGTCGCGCGCGAGCGTGCGCAAGACGTCCACGCCCGCGCTCGTGCGCAGGTCGAGCCGCGCCGAGAGCTTGCCGATGCCGGTGTCGAGCTCCACCAGGCCCGAGTCGGGCAGGTGTGCGGCGGTGATCTTCAGCACGTCGGCGCCGTGCTCGGCGAGCGAGCGCGCGCAGGTCGGGCCCGCGAGCACGCGTGTGAGGTCGAGGACGCGCACGCCGGCGAGCGGGCGCTCGGCCGCCGGCAGCGGCTCGGGGGGTGAGTCGCCAATGCGCTCGATCTCTAGGAGCGCCTGGCCGGCGACGGCCTCCGCTTGCGGATGCTGTGCCCACTCCGACTCGGATCGCACGAAGCCCGCACACCCGGCATTGGCTTGGATGGCGTCCTCGAGCGCGAGGCCGTTCCACGTGCGGCTCGCCTGCTCGGCCGCGGCGCGATCGGCCGCCACGCCGAGCACGCCGAGCGCGGCGTCGCGGTGATTGGCGAAGTTGCAGTGGATGCTGACCCAACCATCGCGCACCGGGTAGAAGCCGCCGAGCACGTCGAACTGGGGCGGCAACGCCTGGCCGTCGATACGGAGGTAGCGCGAGCTCCGCAGCGACGCTGCCGCCGCGCGCAGGTTCACCGCGACGCGCTGGGTGCGCCCGCCCCGCAGCTGCCACAACTCGGCGGCCGCGAGGCCCATTGCGCCGAGGGCGGCGGCGCCGGCGGCGCCGATGCGGTAGCGGGTGCGCAGCACCGGATCCGCGCCGTGAATGTCCGGCGTGGCCCCGGGATGGAAATCCGCAGCCGCGAGAATCTCGCGCAACGCCTGGAGCGGCATGGCTAGCCTCTCAACACGACCAGCCCGTCGACGGCGACGACGCCGGCCTGATTGATGAGCAGCGGGTTGATCTCGGCCTCCGCCACCGGCTGACCCGCGACGAGCGCGAGGCGCGAAAGCGCGGCCACGGCGCAGGCGAGTGCAGCGACATCGCCGCGCGGCAGGTTGCGGTACCCGCGGATCGTCGCCAGCCCCTTCACCTCCGCGATCATCGCCTCGGCTTCCGCTTGGCTGACCGGCGCGAGGCGCAACGCATAGTCCTGGTAGATCTCCGCCAGCGTGCCCCCGGCGCCGACGAGCGCGATCGGGCCGACGAGTGGATCGTGGCGATAGCCGACGATCGCCTCCGCGAGCCCGGATTCCATGCGCTGAACCAGCACGCCGTCGATGCGCGCGCCCGGATGCGCGGCGGCTACCGCGGCGAGCAGCGCGTGCACGCGTGCGCCATACTCGGCGGCGTTGGCGATTCCGAGCGCCACGCCGCCTGCCTCGGTCTTGTGGGCGATGTCGGGCGAGCGGATCTTGGCGGCGACGGGATACGCGAGCGGGTGCGCATAGTCCGGCGCCGACGCCGCGGCGGACTCGGCCACCGGCACCCCGAGCGACCTGAGGAGCGCGAGCGCCTGCGCCTCGTCGAGCGCGCCTTGCCGCGGCAGCCCGACCGGCCATTCCACCGCGGGCGAGGTTCCCCGCTCGCTCGGCGCGCGCCAGGCGAAGAACGCGGCGAGCGCGTCGGCGCAGGCCTCCGGCGTGCGGAACGCGGGCGTCCCGCGCTCGGCGAGGAGGGTTAGCGAACGCTCCGCGTGCGGCGTGAGGAACGCGGCGAGCGGTTTCTCCCGTCGCGGTACGCGCAGGATCGGCTCGACGGCGAGCTGCGGATGGAACATCGCCGAGGAGCCGACCGCCGCGAGCACCGCATCGCAGACGGGCGAGTCGAGCAGCGCCCGGAGCACGGCCTCGTAGGTCTGGCTCGTCCCGGCGAGCGTGAGGTCGACGATCGGTGAGTCGGAGACCCGCACGCCGAGCGCGGAGAGCTGTGCGCGCAAGGGCTCGTCGGGCACCGCCGCTTCCAGCCCGAGGGTGCCCAGCCGATCGACGACGCTCGCTGCGCCGCCGCCGGTCGTCGTCACGACCGCGACCCGGGGCGCGCGAGCGAGCACGGGCGGCGAGCGGCCGGCAACGAGCGGGGCGATCTCGACCAGCGTCTCGAGGAGATCGACGCGGACGATCCCGCAGTCGCGGAAGTACGCGGCGATCGCCTGGTCCGAGCCGGCGAGCGCGCCGGTGTGCGAGCGCGCGAGCTGCGCGCCGAGCCCCGAGCGCCCGAGCTTGTAGGCCACTACCGGTTTCCCGGCGGCATGCGCTTTGCGCGCCGCTGCGGCAAGGCGCGCCGCGTCGCGCACCGTCTCGAGGAAGAGGAGGATCACGCGCGTGTCCCGATCGTCGACGAGCAGCTCGACCAGCTCGCCGACGCCGAGGTCGGCCTCGTTGCCGACCGCGATCAGCTTGGCGAAGCCGAGGCCGCGCGCCGCGCCGCGCGAGAGCACCGTGCCGAGCATCGTGCCACTCTGCGAGACGACGCTGGTGGTGCCGGCGGGCAGGGTGTCCATCTCCAGCACCGCGTTCACCGTGAGCGCGACGCGGCCCGGGATGTCGACGAGACCCATGCTGTTCGGCCCGAGCAGCCGCACGCCGAGCGCACGCGCACGAGCGACAAGGCGCGCTTGCCGCGCCGCGCCCTCCGGGCCCGTCTCGGCGAAGCCGTCGGTGAAAATGGTGACGACGGGAATGCCGCGCGCGCCGCACGCCTCGACGGCGATCTCCACCGTGTCGCCCGGGGTCATGACGAAGGCATGGTCGATCGGGCCCGGCGCTTCGGCGAGACTGGTGTACGCGCGCTCGCCGAGGACCTGCGAGCGGCTGGCGTTGATCGCGACGATACGCCCGGCGTAGCCGTGCTTGCGCAGGAATCGCAGTGGGCGCGCGGTGTTCTTCGTCGCGTCGCCCGAAGCGCCTATGAGCGCCACCGCGCGGGGAGCGAACAGGGCCTGCGCGAGCGTCACGCGATTCGCGGGAACTGCTCGAGGCGCCAGCACCGGGCGAGCAGCTCCCACGCTGGCCCGTCGCCGATCACCGGTACGGCCAGCTCCAGATACTTCTCCTCGAGCTCGCGGTCGGTGAGCGGCGCGTCGGGATCGCCCTTGCGCGTCGGCTGCAGGTGCTCGCCGCGGCGGCCGTCGCGGGCGACGATCGCGACGCGGGCGGCGCGCTGTCCGGGGAAGGTGGCGTCCAGCGCCGGATCGATCGCGACGTCGACCCGCCGCATGAGATCGCGCGTGATCGCGTCCTCGATTCTCGCCGGCGCGAAGGCTGCGAGCCGGACGCTGCCGTGCGCGAGCGCCGAAGCGACGACGTACTTCAGCGAAAAGCGCGCTTCCGCCGGGGTGCGCGGCTCCTGGTAGTGCGCGACCTCGAGTCCCGCGCGATACGTGCCGACGCTCACACGCTCGATATCGCGTGCGGCGACGCCGAGTTTCGCCTGCACCGCGAGCGCGCCGTCGATCGCGGCGAAGGTGTGGCCGCAGCAGGCGTGGTTCTTGAAAGTCATCCGCGTGATATGGAAATCCCGACCGAGCGTCGCGAGCGCCTGGTCCCAGTCCGGTCCGTCGCCCATTGCGCGGCCGTAGCCCGCCTCGCCTTCGAGCACGTCGAGGGAGCCGGTGATGCCTTCGGCCGCCGCGAGCGCGGCGGTGACGCCGGCCTCCGCGGCGCGGCCGGCGTGCAGCGGCTTCGACATCGAATCCATGCGGAACGCCTGCTGCAGACCGGCGGAGAACGTCGCAACGGTGGCGAGCGTGTGCGCGAAGCGTGGCCGGTCCAGCTCGATCAGCTCGGCGGCCGCCGCAGCGGCGCCGAAGCAGCCGATGGTGCCGGTGTTGTGCCAGTAGCGGTAGTGCGCGCGCCCCATCGCCGCGCCGATCCGCGTCGAGATCTCGTAGCCGACGATCATTGCGCGCAGGAACGCCTCGCCGCTTGCGCCCCGGGCCTGCGCGAGTGCGAGTGCCGCGGGGATGGTCGGTGCGCCGGGGTGGTAGATGCCGTCGCGGAAGATGTCGTCGACCTCGACGGTGTGCGCGGCCGAGCCGTTGATCAGCGCCGCCGCGCGCACCGTGGCGCGTCGCCCGAGCGCGAGGCGCGCTTCGCCCCGGTCGAGCTCCTCGCCGAGCGCTTCCTCCAGTGCGGTAGCGGGCGGCAAGACGGCGCCCGGGAGAAGTGCGGCGTACCAGTCGATCACCGCACGCTTCGCGTGGTGCAGCACCTCCGGCGCGATCGGCTGTCCGCGGAACGCTTCAGCGAATGCGGCGAACCGCTCGACGACGTACATCAGTCCACCTTCGCGCCGGCGGCCTTGACGAGCTTCGCCCACTTCGCGGTCTCGGCGCGCATGTACTCGCCGAACTCCTCCGGTGACGAACCGACCGGGTCGGCGCCCTGCTGGATGAACTTCTCGCGCAGCTCGGGGTTCTTCAGCGCGCGTGCCATTTCCGACGCGACCTTGACGACGACCTCGCTCGACAGCCCCGCCGGCCCGACGAGTCCGAACCACGAGGAAGCGTCGAAATCCGGATAGCCCGACTCGGCGATGGTCGGCAGCTCGGGGACGCCCGCCGAGCGTTTCGTGCTCGTCACCGCGAGCGCGCGGAGCTTGCCGCTGCGCACCAGCTGGATCGCCGACGGGATGGTCGCGAACATGAAGTGCACCTGTTCGCCGGCGAGCACGTCGTTGAGCGCTACCGCGCCCTTGTAGGGCACGTGCGTCATGTCCAGACCGGCCTGCAGCTTGAGCAGCTCGCCCGACAGATGCGACGAGGTGCCGCTCCCGGTCGACGCGTAGAAGTACTTGCCGGGATTCGCCTTCACCAGCGCGACGAACTCCGTGAACGTGGTCGCCGGAACTTTGGGATTCACGACCAGCATGTTCGGCACGTGCGCGACGAGCGTGATCGGCGTGAGATCCCGCAGGTTGTCGAATGGCATCGACTTGAAGAGGCTCGCGTTGATCGCGAGCGGCCCGACCGAGCCCATGAGCAGCGTGTAGCCGTCGGGCTTCGCCCGCGCGACCAGCTCGGCGGCGATGTTGCCGGTGGCACCGGCGCGGTTCTCGATCACGATCGGCTGGCCCCACGCTCTTGCGAGCTCGTTGCCGATCAGGCGCGCGATGATGTCGGTGGTGCCGCCGGCCGAGAAGCCGACGAAGATCCTCACCTCGCGCTGCGGCCAGGCACCTTGCGCGTGCGCGAGCTGCGCGACGAGCGCCAGCGCTAGCAGGACGATGCGGGCGGCACGGATCGTCATCGAGGAGAAAGCGTATCACGCGCGCCGGCCGCGAAATCGCTCATCGGGCGCGCCCGGCTTCTCGTCTACCATTGCCGGCACCACACCAGCCGGGATTCTCATGATCGCTCGTCTCGTCGTCCTCGCCGCACTGCTCGCCAGCGCCAATGCCCTCGCGCAAAGCTTCCCGAGCCGTCCGATCCGCGTGGTCGTGCCGTTCCCGCCGGGCGGCGGCACCGACGTCGTGGCGCGCACCGTCGCGCCGCGGATGTCGGAGCTGCTCGGCCAGCCGATCGTGGTCGAGAACCGTGCTGGCGCCGGCGGCAACGTCGGCACCGAAGCCGTCGCGAAAGCGCCCGCGGATGGCTACACGCTGCTCGTCGCGAGCGCCGCCACCGCGATCAACAACACTTTGGCGAAGACCATCTCGTGGGATCTCGCGAAAGACTTCGCGCCGGTGGTGCTGCTGGTCATCAACCAGAGCCTGCTGGTGGCGCATCCGTCGGTGCCTGTGTCCAGCGTGAAGGAGCTGATCGTGCTCGCAAAGGCGCAGCCGGGCCAAATCACCTACGCCTCGTACGGCAACGGCAGCTCGGCGCACCTGGTCGCGGAGCTGTTCAAGATGATGGCCGGCGTGGACTTGCTGCATGTGCCCTACAAGGGCGCTGCGCCGGCGGTGAACGACCTGATCGGCGGCCAGGTGAACGTGATTTTCGCCGACGTCGCCGCGGTGCTGCCGCACGTGAAGTCGGGCAAGGCGAAGCCGCTCGGCATCGGCTCGTCGCGCCGCTTCGACGGCCTGCCGGACGTCCCGACGATCGCCGAGGCCGGCGTGCCCGGCTTCGAGGGCGGCGGCTTTCTCGGCCTCGTCGCGCCGGCCGGCACGCCCGCCGAGGCGATCGCCGCGCTCAACGCCGCTGCGGCCAAGACGCTCGCCGTGCCCGAAGTGCGCGAACGTCTCAACGCGCTCGCTTCCATTCCCGTCGGCGAGTCGCCGGCTTACTTCGGCCGCTTCCTGCGCACGGAGGTGGACAAGTGGGCGCAGGTCATCCGCGCCGGGAACATCAAGCCCGACTAGCGGCGGTCGAGAAAGCGGTCGAGCCCGTAGAACCGCAGCACCTGCTCCACGCGCTCGCGGGGCGGGCGGGCGTGGAGCCAGCCGCGCCGGCTGGGCGCGAACCCGGTGGTCTGCGCGAGATCGACGACGGTCTCGGTCATCTTGAGAGTCAGCGCCAGGCTGTCGATCAGCGGCACGTCGTCGACGCGCTGCACGCCCTCCCAGGCGAGCAGCACGTTGAGCGGGATCTCGCCTGGGATGATGACGTCCGCGCCGGCGGCGATCAGCGAGCGCGCCGCTGCCGTGAACTTGTCGATCAGCGGCCCGGGGTTCGCGAATCCTGCGAGCACGTCGCGAAAGCGAAAACCTACCGGCACCACGCCGATGCAGCGCTCGGCGAGGCCATAGTCGCGGATCTGCTCCAGGTAGCGCGGCGCCATCTGGTCGATGAAGAGGAGCATGCCGAAACGGCGGCCGAGCATCCCAGCGAGATTGAAGCAAACCTCGCCCGCGCCCACGACCGGGATGTCGACGATCGATCGCACTTCGCGCAGCATCGGATCGGGCAGCGTGCACATGGCGAACGCATCGAAGCCGGCGCGCTCGGCGTTGATCGCCTGCACCGGGAACTGCAGGCTGTGCAGCGCGAAGAGCGACGCGTAGCCGATGTCGTCGCCCGGATAGTTCGCAGGATAGGTGCCCGGCGCGAGCCCGTGCAGCACCACCTCGGTGTCGGGCCTGAGGACGCGGCGGATGTGCTGCGCGATGCGCGCCGCGTAGTCGGGAACGTCGTCTAGCACCGTCAGGCTTTGGTGCCAGATGCGCATCGTCGGCGCTAGTTCTTGTACGACGCGTCGATCCGGTCGGCGAGACGCCGCATCGCCGGCCACTCGAGCAGGCCGTAGGGGCGGCGCACGTTTGGCTGGTAGAGATGGTTGGTCTTGTCGACGATGGCCTGCGGCGGCAGCACGAGCGGGTCGTTGCACGCCATCGCCATGAGCTGGGAGCGGCAGGCGCGTTCGAGCCGGTAGGCGTTGTTGAACGCTTGCGCCACCGTAGCCCCAAGCGCGAGTACGCCATGGTTACGGAGAAGCATCACCTCGCAGTCGCCGAGGTTCGCGATGAGCCGCGCGCGCTCGTCCATCTCGAGCACCACGCCCTCGTAGTCGTGATAAGCCACCTTCGTAAAGCGCATCGCCGTCTGCGTCATCGGCAACAGGCCGCTCTTCAGCGCCGACACCGCCATGCCGGCGAGCGAGTGGGTGTGGATGATGCAGTGGATCTCTGGCTTCGCCTCGTGGATCGCCCCGTGGATGACGTAGCCCGCGGGGTTGAACTTGTAGCCGAGCCCGGCCGGAAACTCAGGCGCCCACTGGACGTTCCCGGCGAGGTCGACCTTGATCAGCGACGAGGCGCAGATCTCGTCGTAGGTGAGGCCCATCGGGTTCAGCAGGAACGATTCGGTGCCGGGGATGCGCGCCGAGATGTGGTTGTAGATGATGTCGTCCATGCCGTAGTGCCGGACGAGGCGGTAGGCGCAGGCGCAATCGACGCGCGCCTCCCACTCGGCCGCGCTCACCTTGCCCTTGAGCGACTTGAACTCGAGCGGCGGATAGTCCTTGTCGGGCGCGAGGTCGGGGTAGGCCTTGCGGAGATCGGTGACTTTGGCTTTGGTCATGGGTGTCTTGGAAATCGTGGCGTGCGCGTCGCGAGCGTGTCACTTGTACCGATAGACCACGAGCTTGTCGGCCGCCGACTCGGGCGTCCAGACCTCACCCTTGCGGCCATGGATCTGGCGCACGTTCGGCGTTGCGGTCGAGGACTTGAACGTCTCGAACTTCTGCGTCGCCGGGTCGAATCGCAGCATCGCCTGCTCTGACCACTCCGACACCCAAACCTTGTCGGTCTCGTCCACGTAGACCGCATAGACACGGGGCCGCTCGCCGGGCGCTTTCCATTGCGCCCACGCGCCGGTTTTCGGGTCATAGCGGCTGACCTGGCCCGAGTTCCATTCGCTGACCCAGATGCTCCCCTTCGAGTCCGACCAGACGCGCCGCGCGCCCTGGCCCTTGGTGGGCGGCTCGATCACGGTCACCGCCGAGTTCGCCGCGTCGATGCGCGCGATGTGAGAGCCGGCGAGTGAGGCGTAGTAAACGACGCCCTCCGGCGTGACGTGGATGCCATACGCGCCCCGTCCTTTCGGCGCGTCGAACACTTTCATGTCGCCGGTGACGGGATCGAGCCGGCCGTAGATGCCGTTCTGGCCGGTAAACCAGTGAATGCCGGCCCTGTCGAAGATCGCCGTGTTCAGGTTGACGGAACCGCGCGCCTCGGGCAGCGGCCACGCCTTCACCTGCAGCGTTTTGGGATCGACCCGGACGATCGCGTTCTGGCCGCTGTCGGTAAGCCAAGGTGCTCCGTCGGCGCCCGCGATCACACCGTGTGGAGAAGACCCCGATCCCAGCGGGATCAGGTCGACCTTCCCGGTCTTTGGATCGAGCCGGCCGAGATGGCCGCTGCGTTGCGCGGAGAACCACACCGGGCCGTCGGGCGCGGGGTCCGCCCAGACGTCGTGCGCGCCGACACGCGGCGGGAGCGGATATTCCTGGACGGTGACTTGCGCCGCGGCCGTCGCGGCGGCGAGCGCGAGACCGGCGGCGAGGAGCATTCTGCGCATGGCTGTCCTCCTGGTGCGAGCCTCGACTATGCCACCGCCGTCGGCGCGATGGCGTCGATGTCGGTGACCACGTCGATGACCGCCGGCCGGTTCGCGGCGAGCGCACGCCCGAGCGCCGGCGCGAAGTCGGCGGGCCGCTCGACCCGGATCCCGAGCGCGCCGATGTCTTCGGCGACGCGCGCGACGTCGACCTTGTTGAAGGTCCACAGCTCGCGCGCCTGCTCGGTCTGCTCGCCGCCGTACGCGCGGTCGAAGCCGCGCTTCGACTGGTTGCCGCTCGCGTTGTTGTTGACGACGGTAACCGCGTTGATCTTCCAGCGCACCGCGGTCTCGATCTCGCCGATGTGATACCAGAGGCCGGCATCGCCGGTGAAGGTCACGACCGGGCGATCGGGGGCGCCGCACTTCGCGCCGAGACCGGCAGGGAACGCCCAGCCGAGGTGACCGGCGCTCCGGAGGTAGCTCTGGCGCGGCGTGCGCAGGTCGTACATGCCGCCCATCCACATGCCTGCGTGGCCGGTGTCGACGACGACGATCGCGTCGTCCGGCACGTGGCGCGTCAGCTCGGCACAGATCCGCTCCGGGCGGATCGGCACGGCTTCGGAGGCGAGCACCGGGTGGTACTTCTCCTGCCACGCATGGCAGATGCTGCGCGTCGTGCCGAGCCACGCGTGCCGGCGTTCGGTGGTCGACGTGTCCGCGTGTTCGAGCATCCGCGCGAGCGCGGTCTTTGCATCCCCGAGCACCGCGGCCTCGAGCGGATAGTTCCGGCCAAGCGTTTCCGGGTCGATGTCGATCTGGATCGCGCGCACGCCGACCTTCGGCACCGCCCAGAAGTGGGTCGTCATGCCGCCCGCGGTCGTGCCGATGAAGCACACGAGATCGGCGCCGGCAACGACGCGGTTCGCGCTCTCGCGCGAGTAGCTGCCGACGACGCCGACCGCGAGCGGATGGGTGCCGGGAATCGTGTCCTTGCCGTTCAGCGAGGTCGCGACCGGAACGCCGAGCTTCTCCGCGAGCGCGACCAGTTCAAGACTGGCGCCCGAGGCGCGCACCCCGCCGCCGGCGACGATCACCGGGCGCTCGGCCGATTGGAGCGCAGCGAGCGCGGCGAGTACGTGCGCTCGCTCGGGCTCGGGACGGAACGGCGGCACGCGCGCGAACCGGGGTTCGCAGAGTGGCGCCATCTCGGCTTCTTCCTGGTCGATCTGACCCTCGTTGCCGCGGAACTGCAGATGCACCGGCCCGGGTGCGCCGGAGACCGCGACGCGGAACGCCTGCCGGATCATGTCGGGGAACCGCTCGACCGCATCGATCGTCGCGTTCCACTTCGTCACGGCCTCGAACGCCGGGACGTCGTCCACCTCTTGGTACACCTGCCGGAACTTCGTGCGCGGTTCGCGCCCGCCTGTGAACGCGATCACAGGCGAGTGCGCCAGATACGCGTCGCGCAAACCCGCCGCGAGGTTGAGCGCGCCGACGACCTGCGCCATGCATACGCCCGGCCGCCCAGAGGCGCGCGCGTAACCGTCGGCCATGTACGCGGCGGACTTTTCACCGTGCGTGTGGATCCGCCGGATCGCGGTGCGCCGCTCCATCTCGGCGAACGTGCGGCGCAGCACCGCGGGCACCATGAAAACATGCGTGACGTCATAACCGGCGAGCATGTCGGCGAGCACTTCCGCTCCGGTCAGCTTCGTCATTCTTCCGCGCGCGCTCCGCATGATCAACGGTACGGCGATGATAAGCTACGCGCCCCGTTCGGAGGAGACGATGCCGAGCAAAGCCGTACGCAAGCCGAAGACCCGCGACACGCGCGAGGCGCGCAACCGCAAGCTCACGCGCAAGGACGTCCGGGCCGCCGCCAAGCGGCTCAAGAACTGGGGGCGCTGGGGGCGGGGCGACGAAATCGGCACGCTGAACCACGTCCGCCCCGAGGACATCGTGGCCGCGGCGAAGCTCGTGCGCACCGGCAAGGTGTTCTCGCTCGCGCTCAACTTCGATTCGAAGGGGCCGCAGGGCGGGAAGAGCAAGTATCCGTCGCTCGGCCGCTTCAACCCCGTCCACCTGATGCTGCGCACCGGGACCGATGCGTACTCGGGCGTGCTCGATCACCGCAAGATCCGCGGGGCCGACGATCTCGTGATCATGCCGCTCCAGTGCGGCACGCAATGGGACGGCCTCGGCCACATCTTCTATGAAGACTACATGTGGAACGGTTACGACTGCCGCACCGTTACCACTTCCGGTGCCCAGAAGGGCGGTATCGAGAAGACCAAGGACCGGATGATCGGCCGCGGCGTGCTGCTCGACATCGCCGCGCTGTACGGCAAGCGCTGGCTGCCCGACGGGTTCGCGATCACCAACGCGATGCTCGATGCGGCCGAGGCGAAGCAGAAGGTGACGGTCGGGCGCGGCGACTATCTCATCGTCCGCACCGGCCACGTCGAGGCGAAACTCGCCTCGAAGACGTGGGACGGCTACTCGGGCGGCGATGCACCGGGCCTCGCCTTCGAGACGCTCGACTGGCTGCAGGCGCGGCAGGTGGCGGCGATCGTCACCGACACCTGGGGCGTCGAGGTGCGGCCGAACGAGGCCGAAGACACCAACCAGCCGTGGCACTGGATCGCGATCCCGATCATGGGGCTGTCGGTCGGCGAGATCTTCGACCTCGCTGCGCTCGCGAAGGACTGCAAGGCCGACGGGCGTTACGAGTTCCTGTTCGTCGCCCCGGCGCTGCCGATCACCGGGGCGGTGGGCTCGCCGGTCAATCCGCTGGCGATCAAGTAGTGCGCATCGTTGCGATCCGCGAGCAGAGCGTTCCGGTCCGCTCGGAGATGCGCAACGCCGTTTTCAGCTTCAGCGAGATGACGACCTCGGTTGTCGCGCTCGTCACCGACGTCGTGCGCGAGGGCAAGCCGGTGGTCGGCTACGCGTTCAACTCGACCGGCCGCTACGCCTGTGGCGAGCAGATGCGCGCGCGCTTCATCCCGCGACTGCTGCGCGCCGCGCCGGAAGCGCTGCTCGACGACGCGGGCACGAACTTCGACCCGTCGAAAGTGCTTGCGGCAATGCTCGCGGGCGAGAAGCCCGGTGGCCACAGCGAACGTTCGATCGCGATCGGCACGATCGAGGTCGCGTTGTGGGATGCGGTCGCGAAGATCGAGGGGCTGCCCCTCTACCGTTCGCTCGCCAACCGCTATTCGGGCGGGGCCGCGCGGGAGCGGATGTTCGTATATGTCGGTGGCGGCTGGTACCGGCAGGGCGCGACGCTCGCCGATCTCCGCGACGAGGTCGGCCGTCATCTGGACGCCGGCTACAGGATGGTGAAGATCAAGGTCGGCGGGCTGCCGCTGGCGGAGGACCTGAAGCGCGTCGAAGCTGCGCTTGCGGTCGTCGGCTCGCCCGACCGGCTCGCGGTGGACGCGAATGCGCGGTTCGGCCGTGACGACGCGCTCGCCTACGCTGCCGCGCTCGCGCCGTTGCAGCTGCGCTGGTTCGAGGAGGCGACCGATCCTCACGACTATGCGCTGATGGCGGAGCTTGCCGGGCGCTACGCCCCGCCGCTTGCGACCGGTGAGAACCTCTACTCGACGCAGGATGTGATCAACCTCGCACGCTTCGGCGGCTGGCGCGCCGGCCGCGATGTGATCCAGGTCGATCCGCCGCAGGCCTACGGCATCGTCCAGTACGCGCGCACGCTCGCCGCCCTCGAGCCGCTGGGCTTCCGGCGCACCGCTTTCTGGCCGCACGGGGGCAACCAGATGTCGCTGCAGGTCGCGGCCGGCTTCGGCCTCGGCGGGTGCGAGTCGTATCCAGGCGTGTTCGGCGCGTTCGGCGGGTTTGCCGACGACGCGCGGATCGAGGACGGCATGATCAGCCTCCCGCAGCGTCCGGGCATCGGCTTCGAGGCCCAACCGGCACTCTTCGAGATCATGCGAGCGCTAGGCGCTTGACGCCGGCGGCGGCAGGGCTTCGAACTCGCCATCGGGGAACACGTCGCGGTAACTCGCGTAGGCGCTGGCGTAAAACAACGGTATGAACACGACCAGCAGCAGAAAGACGAACGTCGGCACCGCCTGCGCGCCCACTTGCGCGCGTTGCAGATTGAAGATCACGGCGGTGGTGAGCCCGAGCGCCGCCGTTCCCACCAGACCGTAGACGAAGAACGCGCGCCAGTTGCGCGCCGCGGCGAAGAAGCTGAAGAACAGCGCTTTAGGCGCCGACAGGCCCTGCCAGGCCGCGAGCGGCGGGGCGTACCAGAAGGCGAGCTGCACCGGGATCCAGAGCGCGATCGCGATTGCGACCGCGCCAGCGAGCTCGCCCTCGCGCGCCGGCGGGCCGCGACCGAACAGCGTCCAGCGCATCAGCGTTCCGCCGTCGGCGAGCGCGGAGGCCGCAAATATTGCGAGTGTCACCGCCAGGTACAGGCCGCCGAGCGTCACCAGCGCGGGGAGGTTGCGCCGGAACCCCTCGCCGATGAGGTTGACCTCCAGCCCGCGGCCCCGATCGAGCGCGCGGCAGATCGCGAGGAAGCTCACCGCCAGCGCGGGCGTCGCGAGCGAAGCGATGAGCAGGCCGAGGTACGGCACGCGCGAAACGACGCCCATGACGAGCCAGTAGGTCATCGACACCGCCAGCCAGCCGATCGGCGCGCGTCCGACGAGCGCAATTCCGCGCTTCAACCACAGCCAGCCGTGGCGCGCCGGGACGACGACCATCACGCCACCCAGGGAGGCGCGAGCGCGTGGCGAATCCGCAGCTCGAGGATGCGCCGGAAGTGCTCTGGATCGTGCGCGTGCACCAGCTCGCCGCGCCGCGGCAGGTGGAAGTCGTGGAGCCGCGATAGCCAGAAGCGCAGCGCCGCAGCGCGCAGCATCACCGGCCACGCGCCGCGTTCGGCCGGGATAAACGGGCGCGCTGTGTGATATGCGGCGAGGAACGCATCGGCGCGCGTGCGTTCGAGCGTGCCGT
The DNA here is from genome assembly GCA_963754305.1 of uncultured beta proteobacterium. Classification (GTDB taxonomy): domain Bacteria; phylum Pseudomonadota; class Gammaproteobacteria; order Burkholderiales; family SG8-39; genus DATEDA01. The sequence continues at coordinate 293,145 of CAVWFR010000051.1, forward strand.
CGGCCTCCACGCACCAGTCGTTGAGCGTGACGGCGACGTCGAAGAGCCAGGTGTCGACGCCGGCGAAGTAGAAGTCGATCACGCCGCCGATCCGGCGCCCGTCGAACAGCACGTTGTCGCGGAACAGATCGGCGTGAACCGGGCCGCGCGGCAGGTCGGCGAAGCGGATGCTGGACTGGAACTCGAGCTCGGTCTCGAGCAGCCGCTGCGCCGACCGATCGAGGAACGGCAGAACCTCGCGCGACGCTTCGTGCCACCACCGCGGACCGCGCGGATTCTCGAGCGCGCCGGCGTACGATTGGCCGGCGACGTGCATGTCGGCGAGCACTGCACCGACCTCCGCGCAGTGCGCTGCGGTCGGCTCGGTGAGCGTCGCGCCGGGCAGCCGCGTCACCAGCGCCGCGGGCTTGCCGTTCAGCTCGGAGAGCAACCGGTTGTGCCGATCGGCGATCGGCGACGGGCACGGGATGCCGTCACGCGCGAGGTGCGCCATCAGGCCGAGGTAGAAGGGGAGATCGCTCGCCGGCAGCCGCTCGAACAGCGTCAGGACGTAGCGGCCGTGGGTGGTGGTGACGAAGTAGTTGGTGTTCTCGATCCCGGACGCGATGCCCTTCAGCTCGACCGGCGAGCCAACCGAGTACGCCCTCAGCCAGTCGGCGAGCTGGGCTTCGGTGACCTTGGTGTAGACGGACATCCGCTCGCCATCGGGCTCACCGCTGAACTGGGCTCACCACTGGATGATCCGCCACATCGGCGCACGGACGCCGGTGAGGTCGGACGACTGGGTCCTGGCGAGGGGCTCGCCGGGCTGGGCCTCGATGAGATGGTATTCCCAGCCGTTCGGATCGGTCACCTTGATGGACCTGCTACCGTCTGGCATCAAGACTTCCTCGACCTTCGAGCCCGGCGGCGTGAGCGTCGGACCGGGCGCCGTGGGATCCGCGTCGAGCCCGACCTGCGGCGGCGGCTCCGGGATCGGCTCGAGTCTGGGCGGCGGCGCGACCTGCGCGGCCGCCGGGAGTACTGCGGCGAAAGCAGCGACGGTCAAGATGCGGCGCATTCCAAGGGCTCCTGATGGCCTTTCGAGTTTAGCAGATCCGTTCGCGCCGACCGCTCTTTCAACCCGCTACAGAGAGCATCGCCGCGTTGGTGCGGCGATTCTTCCGAGATCACGAGGGGGTGTGCCACCTCGTATCGTGAGCACCATAGACGCCCGCGCCGCCGTGGTGGGCGATTCTCTCGGGATCGGCGAGCCTACAAGTTCAGGAACGTCTCGCGCTCGGCCGTCGACGGCACGAACGCGCGGTTCTCGTAGTGGCGGAATATGGTTTCGACCACCTGCTCCGGCTCGTTGTGCACCTGGACGAGATCCATGTCCTCGGGGTTGATCATGCCCTCGGCGACAAGCCGGTCGCGGAACCAGTCGAGCAGCCCGCGCCAGAACGGCTCCCACACCAGGATGATCGGCATCTTGCGCGTCTTGCCGGTCTGCACCAGCGTGAGCGCCTCGGTCAGCTCGTCGAGCGTGCCGAAGCCGCCCGGCATCACGACATAGGCGCTCGCGAACCGCACGAACGTCACCTTGCGCGCGAAGAAGTGACGGAACGACAGGCTGATGTCCTGGTAGGCGTTGCCGAACTGCTCGCGCGGCAACTCGATGTTGAGCCCCACCGCGGGGGACCGGCCGTAGAACGCGCCGCGATTCGCCGCGGTCATGACCCCCGGCCCGCCGCCGGAGATGACGGTGAAGCCCGAATCGGAAAGGAGGCGCGAGATCCGCTCGGCGAGCGCAAAGTACGGATGATCGGATGGCGTGCGCGCGCTGCCGAAGATCGAGACCGCGGGCCGTACCTGGTTCAGGCGCTCGGTCGCTTCGACGAACTCTGACATAATTCCGAACAATTGCCACGCCTCGCGCGCGCTGTAGGCGCGCGAATCCATGCCCGCGGCCACCAGCTTGGGGAGCTTGTCGTCGGGGCGGCCTTTCTGTACTCGGTCTTCCATAGTCTCGTGCCTAAGCTTCTGGTCCTGGTCGACGGATCGTCGTACCTGTATCGCGCGTTCCACGCGCTGCCCGACCTGCGCAATCCGCAGGGCGAGCCGACCGGCGCGATCTACGGCGTGCTGAACATGCTACGGCGGCTGGTCGCCGATCACAAGGCAGATTTCCTCGGCTGCGTCTTCGACGCCAAGGGCAAGACCTTTCGCGACGACGTCTACCCCGAGTACAAGGCGAACCGCCCGCCGATGCCCGACGACCTCGGCGCGCAGATCGAGCCGCTCCTCGCGGCGATCCGCGCGCTGGGCTGGCCGCTGCTCGTGGTCGACGGCGTCGAGGCCGACGACGTCATCGGCACGCTCGCGAAGGAGGCCGAGCGGGCGGGTATCCGCACTATAGTCTCGACCGGCGACAAGGATCTCGCGCAGCTCGTCGATCCGCAGGTCACGCTGATCAACACGATGTCGAACGAGACGCTCGACGTCGAGGGCGTCAACGGGAAATTCGGCGTCGGGCCCGAGCGCATCGTCGACTACCTCGCGCTCGTCGGCGACACGGTCGACAACATCCCCGGCGTCGACAAGGTCGGCCCGAAGACCGCCGCCAAGTGGCTCGCGCAGTATGGCTCGCTCGAAGGCGTGATCGCGCACGCGGGCGAGATTCCCGGCGTCGCCGGCGAGAATCTGCGCAAGGTGCGCGAGTGGCTCCCCAAAGCGCGCGAGCTCGTGACGGTGAAGTGCGATGTGCCGCTACCGTTCAAGGTGACCGACCTTGCGCCGCGCGAGCGCGATCGCGCCGCGCTCGCCGCGCTGTTCCAGCGGTTCGGGTTCAAGAGCTGGCTGAAGGACGTGCAAGATGAAGGAGCGCCGGCGCCGGCCGCGCCACCGGCGGCCCCCGCCGCGCCACCCGCCGACGTCCCGCGCAACTACGAGACGCTGGTGACCGAGGACGACCTGCGGCGCTGGCTCTCGAAGCTCGCGCGCGCCGGGACGGCATCGCTAGACACCGAGACGACCTCGCTCGATCCGTTCGCCGCCGAGCTGGTAGGCGTCTCGTTCTCGATCGGGCCCGGCGAAGCGGCGTACCTCCCGCTCGCGCACCGTTACGCCGGTGCCCCCGACCAGCTCGGCGTCGAACGCGGCGTTGCGCTGCTCAAGCCCTGGCTCGAGGACGCTTCGCGGCCGAAGCTCGGCCAGAATCTCAAGTACGACCAGCACGTGCTCGCGAACCTCGGCGTGCGGCTCGCCGGCGTCGTCCACGACACCCTGCTCCAGTCCTACGTGCTCGAGAGCGGCGGGCGGCACGACATGGACGCGCTCGCCGAGCGGCATCTCGGTCTGAAGACGATCACCTACGACGAGGTCACGGGGAAGGGCGCGCAGCGGATCGACTTCGAGCAGGTCGAGCTCGGCCGCGCGACCGAGTATTCGGCCGAGGACGCCGATATCACGCTGCGTCTCCACGGCGCGCTCTATCCGCGGGTCGCGGCCGACGCGAAGCTTGCCTACGTGTACGGCTCGATCGAGATGCCGGTGCGCGAGGTGCTGTTCCGCATGGAGCGGAACGGGGTGCTGATCGACGCGACCCGCCTCGAGGCTCAGAGCCGCGAGCTCGGGCAGAAGATGCTCGAGCTCGAGCAGAAGGCTTATGCCGAGGCGGGGCAGCCGTTCAACCTCAACTCGCCGAAGCAGATCGGGGAGATCTTCTTCGAGCGTCTGAAGCTCCCGGTCGTCAAGAAGACGCCGAGCGGCGCGCCGTCGACCGACGAGGATGTGCTCGAGAAACTCGCGCTCGATTATCCGCTGCCGAAGACGCTCCTCGAGTACCGGTCGGTGTCGAAGCTGAAATCGACCTACACCGACAAGCTGCCGCGGATGGTGAACCCGAGGACCGGCCGGGTGCACACCACCTACGGCCAGACGACCGCGGTGACCGGGCGGCTGGCCTCGAACGATCCGAACCTGCAGAACATCCCGGTCCGCACGCCGGAAGGACGGCGGATTCGCGAGGCGTTCGTTGCGCCGCCGGGGCATGTCATCCTGTCGGCCGACTACTCGCAGATCGAGCTGCGCATCATGGCGCATCTCTCGGCGGACCAGGGGCTGCTCGATGCGTTCGCGCGCGGCGAGGACATCCACCGCGCGACCGCAGCCGAAATCTTCGGGCGCTCGCCGCCCGACGTGACCGCCGTCGAGCGCCGCTATGCCAAGACGATCAATTTCGGCCTGATTTACGGCATGAGCGCCTTCGGCCTGGCGCAGCAGCTCGGGCTCGAGCGCGCGACTGCCCAGGCTTACATCGCCAGTTATTTCGCCCGCTACCCCGGCGTGCGGACCTATATGGAGACCACCCGGCAGCTCGCGCGGGAGCAGGGCTATGTGGAAACGGTGTTCGGGCGGCGGCTGTGGCTCGCCGAGATCCGCAGCTCGAACCAGGCTCGCCGCGCCGGTGCCGAGCGGGCGGCGATCAACGCGCCGATGCAGGGCACCGCGGCCGATCTCATCAAGCTCGCGATGATTGCGGTGCAGGGCTGGCTGGAGCGGGATAACCTCGCCGCGAAGCTCATCATGCAGGTCCACGACGAGCTGGTGCTCGAAGTGCCCGAGGGCGAGCTTGCGCGCGTGAAGGATGCCCTGCCGGGGTTGATGTCGGGCGTCGCGACGCTACGCGCGCCGCTCGTCATCGACATCGGCGTCGGGAAGAATTGGGAGGAAGCGCATTAGGCCGGACGTTCGGATTCGCCGCTTCCCTCACGTGGAGACTTTCAGCGGCTGAGTCTCGACCTGGAGCCCGGTTTCGGCCAATTGCAGTCTCTCAGACCGGAGTTTCGGTTCGCCCGATAGCAGCCGTCGGTACATGAGATTACCCGCATGGTTATCTCGATACCGGGCGAGCAAGGCCTCGCGCGACCGCAGTTACGTTCTTGGCCATCGCGGCGGCGACGCGCGTGAGCGGCGTGTCGGCGCGGGTGAAGATGCCCGCCGTCACCGACGGCACCGGCTCCGTTATCGGAATTTCCTGGAGGAATTCGCGTGCGAACGGTTCGTTCAGCATCCGGCGCTGCATGAGGCCGAGCATGTCGGTTCCGGCAAGCAGTGCCACCATGATGTTGTGGGACTCGCACTGGATCACCGGCCGCCGCGGCGGCTCGCCCGCGGCTGCGAACAGTCGTTCCATTTCCCCGCCCGGCAAGTCCAGCGTCGAGATGGCGAGCCAGTCCGCCGCCGCGAGCTCGGCGAGAGAGCGCGCGTGACGCAGCGGATGGCCCTTGCGGGCGGCGACGAAAAGCTCGTTGCGGTACAGCGGACGAAAGCGCAGCGCTGGGTCGAGCGTGGTGACGGTCTTCAGGCCCATGGCGAAATCGAGCGTCTCGTCGCGCACCGAGGGCAGGAGATTTCGCGCCAGTCCTTCGACGATGCGCAGACGGGCGCGGGGAAACTGCTGACGAAAGCGTACCACCGCCTGGGGAACGATCAGGGCGGCGAACGCCGGTCCGACGCCGAAGGCCACGGATCCGGCGCTCGATCCGCCGACCTCGGCCGCCTCTTCCTCGGCCTTGCGCAGCTCCGAGTGAGCGACACGCGCACGCGCGAAAAAAGCGCGTCCGGACGCGGTCGGCACGATGCCGCGCGCGTTGCGCCCGAATAGCTGCACGTGCAGCTCGGCCTCGAGCCCGCGTACGCTCTTGGTGATGGTCGGTTGGGACACGCCGAGCTTGCGGGCCGCGGCGCGGATGCCGCCGCACTCGACGACGGCGAGAAAGTCCCGGATCTGGGTCAGGCGCACGGCGATAGCACCTTGGCTATCAGCATCAAGCGATGCCCATCTTACTCCGCAGGCGAGTCGCGTGATCTACTGCCGCGCATGAATGCCCGATCGCTCAGCTTGATGACCGCGGCGATGCTCGCCTGCGCGCAGGCGGTGGCGCAGCCGGGCGTGGCGCCGGCCCATCCCACCAAGCCGATCCGGCTGATGGTTCCGGGTGCGGCGGGATCGCCGCCGGACGCACTCGCACGGATCATCGGCGAGCCGCTCGCGGCGCTGGGCCAGCCGGTAGTGGTGGAAAACCGCCCCGGCGGCGTCGGCACCCTTGCCCTGGGCGTCGTCGCGAAAGCCGCGCCCGACGGCCATACCCTCGGCATCCTCGGCTTGACGCAGATGGTCGCGCCGAGCTTGTTGCCCGAGATACCCTACGACACCGAGCGCGACCTTGCTCCGGTGACCCAGCTCGTCTGGACCGCGAACATCGTCGTCGTGCGCCCGTCCTCGTCCATAGCAACGGTCGCCGAGCTCGTTGCCCTCGCGAAAGCAAAGCCCCGTCAGTTGACGTGCGCGTCCGCGGGCAACGGCACGCCTTCACACCTGGCGTTGGCGCTGTTCATGCACCATGCGGGGATCGAAGTCCAGCACGTGCCCTACAAGGGAATCCCGGCGGGTCTCGCCGCGGTGATGGGCGAGCAGGTCGACATCGCCTTCGCCGGCGTTGCGACGGCTTTGCCGCTCGTGAGATCGGGAAAGCTCCGTGCGCTCGCCACCCCAGGGGCACGACGGCTACCTGCGCTCCCGGACCTGCCGACGATCGCGGAGTCCGGCTTTGCGGGCTACCAGCTGAACGAGTGGTACGGCGTCGTCGCGCCGGCCAGAACGCCGCCGGAAGTCATCGCCAAGCTCGCCGCCGAAATGGCGCGAGTGGTCGCCATGCCGGAAACCCAGGCGCGCCTGACCCACTTGGCCCTGTACCCGCCCGAGAACTTCGGTCCCGAGGCGCTGGGTGGGCTCATCCGGGCAGGGCTGCCGCGCTGGCAGCAGATCGTGCGTGACACGGGCATCCGCGCGGACTGAGTCGGCCGAGCCGATCCGAAGCATGTCGAACCCTTCGGCAGAGATCTACTCGCAGCTGGCCAATCCGGCCTTCGAAGCGGAGCTGGGCGCGCGCACGGCCGCCCGGGACGCGGCTTTCCTCGTGCCGCATCTGCGTCCGGGCATGCATTTGCTCGACGTGGGTTGCGGTCCCGGATCCATCACCGTGGGTCTCGCCGAGGTCGTGGCCCCCGGCCGCGCGGTCGGCATCGACATCCAGTCCGCGCTGGTCGAGCAGGCGCGGGCGAGAGCGGCGGCGCGCGGGATGGCAACCGCACGCTTCGAAGTCGCGGACCTCCATCGGCTGCCTTTTCCGGAGGCTTCGTTCGACGCGGTCTTCGCGAATGGGGTCCTGATGCATCTGCGCGAGCCGGCGCGGGCGCTCGCGGAGCTGCGTCGCGTGCTGCGCCCCGGCGGCATCGCCGGCGTGCGAGATCCGGATTTCGCCACGACTCTCTACGCTCCCATGACGCCGCTGCTGGAGCAGTGGCTCGCCCTGCGGGTGCGGGTCAGGCGGCACAACGGCGGCGACCCGTTCTTGAGTCGCCACTATCGCCGATTGCTGCTTGAAGCCGGCTTCGCGCGAGCCGAGGCCAGCGCGTCCGTCGACAGCGCGGGGGCGCAGGGGGAGACTCGCCGCCACGCCGCTTTCCTCAAGGCGCAACTTCAGGGAATCGTCCGGACGGCGGCGGCGCAAGGATGGATGGATCAGGCGGCGGTGGACGCGGCGGCGGCCGAGATCGACGCGTGGGCGCAGCGGCCGGACGCGTTTTTCGCGATGACGTGGTGCCAGGCCGTCGGCTGGGCGGGCAACTGACAGGATGCGGGAAGCTGCTCAGTACGTTGCGCCAAAGGCGCGGCGGGGGAAAGAGCACATTTCAGGGATCCGCTGCACGCCGAGTTCACGCGCTTACGGATAGGCAAGTCCAGGACGCTCGTCACTGACGTGCGACTGCTGCGAGGCTAGCGCAGCGAGCTGAAGACCTTCTTTGCGACGCTCGTCGCCGCGCCCATCGGGTCCTTCCGGATCGAGCGCTCCTGCTCCGCGATGATGATGAAGAGCCCGTCGAGCGCCTTACGGGTCACGTAGACGTCGAGGTTCGAGTCGTCCTTGCTGATCAGGCCGTATTGCGCGGCCTGCCCGGCGAGACTGTTGTACTGCTGCGCGAGCTGGACTTTCTCCGTCGACTGTTTGACGATCGGCAGGAAACGCTGCGTCAGCGCTTCGTTCGTCGTGCGCTTGAAGTATTGCGTGGCCGCATCGTCGGGTCCGGTGAGGATGCCTTTCGCGTCGGAGACCGACATGCTCTTCACCGAGCTGACGAGGAGCGGCGTCGCCTCCTTCACCGCCATCTCCGCGGCGCGGTTCATGCTGGTGACCAGCTCGTCCGCCTGCCGCCCCATGCCGATCATTCGCATCCCGCTCTCCACGCGCTTGATCGAGTCGGGCAGCGGGATCTTGACCTTGCTGTTGCCGAGGAAGCCGTCAGGGGCGGACAGCTGCGACACTGCCTTGCCTGACCCCTGGACGAGCGCGTCCTTCAGCCCCTGCACCGCGTCCTGGTTGCTGATGCTCGCCAGGCTCTGCGCGGCGGCGTCGCTGCAGATGACAAGCCCGGCGAGAACGCCGAGAATCGCGGCTTTCGAGTGCATCGGTCCCACCCCCGGGAATGACAACGGCAAGTCGCGTCATTATCGCCGCAGTTGCCGCCGCCGCGGTAGGCCTCGCGGCCTTTCTCGCGCTCGGTCGCGCGGCGCCCGCGCCGGCACGCGTGCTTGCACCCGACGTGAGCTTCAGTACGCTGCAGGGCGAGCGGTTCTCCACCGCGGCCCTGCGCGGAAGGGTCGTCCTGGTCAATTTCTGGGCGACCTCCTGCGTCACCTGCGTGCGGGAGATGCCGAAGCTCGTCGAGACTTATCGCAAGCACCGCGACCGGGGCTTCGAAACCGTCGCGGTCGCGATGCGCTACGACCCGCCGAACTACGTGATCCACTATGCGGAGACGAACGCGCTGCCGTTCAAGGTCGCGCTCGACCCCGTGGGCGATATCGCGCGGCAGTTCGGCGACGTGCGGCTGACGCCGACGACTTTCGTGATCGATCGGCGCGGCATGATCGTGAAGCGTTACGTCGGCGAGCCCGACTTCGCGGAGCTGGACGCGCTGATCGAGGCGAAGCTCGCCGAGGACGGGTGAGCTAGGGCGGAAGCCGGACGGCGGGAGCACTGCCGGGGCTTCGCCCCCAACAGACTGGATCCCGACTTGCGTCGGGATGGCGGTGCGCTTACGCGGCCGTCACTTCTTCGCGACGCGCGCGGCCGGCGCCTCCTCGGCGAGCAGGGGTCGCAAGAGCGCTTCGAGCTTCTCCGGGCCGACCGTGCCCGCGATACGGTGCCGCAGTATCCCGTGGCGGTCGACGATGTAGAACATCGGCGTCGTGCTGACGCGCCCGTAGTGCGCGAAGAAGGCGTCGCTCCGCATCGCCACCGGGAACGAATAACCGCGTTTGCCCCAGAACTCGCGCACCTCGGCCGAGTTCTCGTCGATCGCGAGCGCGACGATCTCCAGGCCCTTTTCGCGGTAGTCGCGGTACACCCGCTGGACCTCTGGCAGCTCCATGCGCGCGGCGGGGCTCCAGGTCGCCCAGATCACGTTTACAACCACCCTCCCGCGCAGCTCCTTCGCCTTGAGCAGCTTGCCGTTCAGGAGTCGCACGTCGAGCTCCGGCGCCTGGCGGTCGATCTGCGCGAGCTCGGTCGCCGGGGAGGACGCCGCGCAGAGCGCGGCAAATACCGCGACCGCGAACTGCACCGCGCCGCGGGACGTGGAAGCAGACGCCATCTTCCGGATCTCCTCCGTGGCCTCGCCGGCTGCCGCTACACCACGCCCGCCCGATGCGCCTGCTGGTCGGCGTGGTAGCTCGAACGAACCATCGGCCCGACCGCGGCGTGGCTGAAGCCGAGCGAGCGCGCCTCACGCTCGAACATCGCGAACGTCTCCAGCGGCGGATAGCGCAGGACCGGCAGGTGACTCGATGACGGCGCGAGATACTGGCCGATCGTCAGCATGTCCACGGCGTGGGCGCGCAGGTCGCGCATTACTTGCACGATCTCGTCGTCGGTCTCGCCGAGGCCGACCATCAGCCCCGACTTGGTCGGCACCGACGGATGCTGCACCTTGAACGCCTGGAGGAGCCGCAGCGAGTGCGCGTAGTCGGCACCCGGACGCGCCAGCTTGTAGAGTCGTGGAACGGTTTCGAGGTTGTGGTTCATCACGTCCGGGAGCGCAGGCGCGAGCGCAGCGAGCGCCGGATCCAGCCGCCCGCGAAAATCGGGCACCAACACTTCGATCCGCGTTTGCGGCGAATGTTCCCGGACCGCGCGGATGCAGGCGGCGAAATGTCCCGCGCCTCCGTCGCGAAGATCGTCTCGGTCCACGCTGGTGATCACGACGTAGCCGAGCCGGAGCCGGGCGACGGCCTGCGCGAGGTGCAGCGGCTCGTCCGGATCGGCCGGCTTCGGCCGGCCGTGCGCGACGTCGCAGAACGGACAGCGGCGCGTGCACAGGTCGCCGAGGATCATGAATGTTGCGGTGCCCTTGCCGAAGCACTCGCCGATGTTGGGGCAGGCGGCCTCTTCGCAGACCGTGTGGAGCCGCGCTTCGCGCAGGATCTGCTTGATCTCGTGGAACCGGCTACCGGGACCAGGTGCTTTGACGCGGATCCACGCGGGCTTCGGGAGCCGCTCCGCCGGCACGATCGGGATCGGATTGCGCGCGGTCTTTGCCGCGCCGCGCTGCTTGGCGACGGGGTGCTGATCGGTGTGCGAGGACATAGGTGGCGGGGACTCGATGGCGGAACGCGATGGGGCAATCGCTGGCTGCGGATTATGCCTCGGGATGCAGCAGCGTCTGCAACCGCACCGCGAGCGAGTCGGCGACGGTTCCGACCGGCTCGCGGACGCCCAGATCGGCGAGCTGGGTCACCTCGAGCCCCGCGTAGCCGCACGGGTTGATGTCGCGGAACGGCGCGAGGTCCATATCGACGTTGAGGGCGAGGCCATGGTAGCTCCGACCGTTGCGCACGCGCAGGCCAAGCGCCGCGATCTTGGCTCCCGCGACGTACACCCCCGGCGCGCCGTCGCGGCGCGCAGCGTCGATGCCGTACGCCGCGAGCACGTCGATCGCCGCCCGCTCGAGCGAGCGTACGAGCTGCCTGACCGCGAGCCCGCGGCGCCGCAGGTCGAGCAGCGCGTAGGCAACGAGCTGCCCCGGGCCGTGGTAGGTGATCTGGCCGCCGCGGTCCACGCGCTCTACGGGGATCGTCGTCGCCCGCAGGAGATGCTCGTCCTTGCCCGCCTGCCCCAGCGTGTAGACGGGCTCGTGCTCGAGGAGCCATAGCTCGTCGTCGGTCGCCGCGGTCCGCGCGGCAGTGAGCCGGCGCATTTCGTCGTAGGCAACCCGATAGGGCGTGAGCCCGAGGCGCCTCACCACCAATCCGGAGGCACGCGGCGAGCGAGAAGCGGCGTGGGGAGGATCGAAGGCGGTACCCACCGCCGCACCCTCTGGCCGGTGCCCACTTCCCGCGTGCTGCATCACAGCACCATCGTGACCATCGGGTGATCGCACAGCTCGCGATAGAGCCCGTCGAGCTGCTCGCGCGAGGTGGCGCGGATCGTCAGCGTCAACGACAGATACGTCGCCTCGCGGCTCGCGCGCATCTCCAGCGTCGCCGCGTCGAAGTCCGGCGCGTGGCGCTTCACGACTTCGACGATCGTCTGCGCGAAGGCCGACTGCCGCTTGCCGAGGACTTTGATCGGGAAGTCGCAGGGAAACGCGAGCAGCGACCGAGTCTCGGTCTCAGGCATGCGCCGCAGCCCGTGATCGCGCCTTGTAGTCCTGAAAGAGCCGGTGCATGCGGGTGTACACGGGGCCGGGTTTGCCGCCGCCGACCGGGCGGCCGTCGATGCGCGTGATCGGCAGCACCTCGCGCGACGATGAGGAGAGCCAGACCTCGTCGGCATCGAGCAGCTCGGCCGCCGCGATCGGCCGCACATCGACCGGCAGGCCGTTCGCGCGCGCGAGCTCGAGCACGAGATCGTAGGTGATCCCGGGCAGGATCAGGTGGTCCTTCGGCGGGTTTACGATCGTGCCGTTCTTGACCAGGAAGACGTTGCAGGTCGAGGCCTCGGTGAGGTTGCCGTCGCGCACGAGCAGGGTCTCGACCGCGCCGGCGTCCTCGGCCTCCTGCTTGAGGAGGCAGTTGGCAAGCAGCGATACCGACTTGATGTCGCAGCGTTGCCACCGGAAATCCTCGCGCGTCACTACCGCAACGCCTTGCTCGCGCTGCTCCGGGGTCGGCGTCTTCAGCGGGTTGGCCATGACGAACACGGTGGGGGTAACCGGAGCCTTGGGGAACTCCTGCGTGCGCGGCGCGGCGCCGCGCGTCACCTGGAGATAGACTGCCTGATCATCCCAGGGGTTCCGGGCGACGACCGTCTCGAGCAGCTTCGTCCAGCCCGCCGCGTCATGCGGATTCGCGATGCGAACCTCGCGGAGGCTGTATGCGAGCCGCGCGAGATGCTCCGGCAACCGGAAGAGCGCGCGCGCGTAGGCCGGAATCACCTCGTACACGCCGTCCCCGAAAATGAAGCCGCGGTCGAGGACCGGGATCTTCGCGTCCGCGAGCGGCATGAGCTCGCCGTTCAGGTGGCAGATCTGCTGCATCGCTCGCCTCCTTACTGGTTCTTGAACCAAAGCCGCATGCTGTCCCACGTCCGTCCGACCAGCCCCGCGACCGGTACGCTCTCCAGCGCCACTACCGGATACTCGGCGAGCTGCTTCCCGTCGAGGACGATACGCACGACGCCCACCTTCTGCCCGGCGCTCACCGGCGCGACGAGCGGCTGTACGCTCACGAAGTCGGCCTTCAGCTTCTGTGCCTCGCCGCGCGGCAGGACGAGGTCCAGGTCGCGGTCCAGGCCCGCCTTGAGTGAATCGTGCGTCCCCTTCCAGACGCGCAGCGCGCCCAGCTCCTGCCCCTTCTCGTAGAGTCGCACGCTCTCGAAGAACTGGAAGCCGTAGTTCAGGAGCTTCTGGCTCTCCTGCGCGCGCGCGCTGTCGGAGTTGGTCCCGAGCACGACCGACACGAGCCGTCGCGAGTCCCGCTTCGCCGACGCGATCAGGCAGTAGCCGGCGGTTTCGGTATACCCGGTCTTCACGCCGTCGACGTGCGGATCGAGCCACAGCAGCCGGTTGCGGTTCTGCTGGGTGATGTTGCCGTAGCGGTATTCCCGCGTCGCGTAAAGCGTGTAGTACTCGGGAAAGTCGCGGATCAGCGCCGCGGCGAGCACCGCGAGATCGCGCGCGGTCGAATAGTGTTTCGGATCGGGCCAGCCGCTCGCGTTGGTGAACTGCGTGTCCTTGAGCCCGAGGCGCTGCGCCTCGCCGTTCATCAGCGTCGCGAACGCATCTTCGGAGCCGCCGACCAGCTCGGCGAGCGCGACCGTGGCATCGTTCCCCGATTGCACGATCATCCCCCGCAACAGCTCGTCGACCGTTACCGGCTTCCGCGGTTCGATGAACATGCGCGCGCCGCCGGACTTCCACGCGCGCTTGGAGACGGTCACACTCTGCTCGGGGGAGATCGCCTTCTTCCGCAGCGCGTCGAACGCCAGATACGCTGTCATCAGCTTCGTCAGCGAAGCGGGCTCGACGCGCTCGCTCGCGTTGTGCGAGGCGAGCGTCTGACCGCTCGCATAGTCGACGAGGAGCCAGGCGCGTGCGGCGACCTGCGGCGGCGGGGGCGCATCGGCGGCGGCCAGAAGCGGCAGGGCGAGGACGAGCGCGAGGAGCTGACGGAGCATCGAGAGAAGGTGAGTTGCTGGAGGGAAGTTGCTCGAGGGAATTACGCGATCGATTATAACAAGGCGGTTTCTGGGTTTACGACACGGGATTGCGCCACGGCTCGCTTCCGCGCCCCCCGGATTGTGGGCGCATTTCACGATCTTTGACATGCGCGGGGTAGTTCCGGGCCAGCACGACTGAATCGAGCGGACGCCGCTCAGCGCACGACGACATGCGGCTTCACGTCGAGGGAATCCCGCAGCTTCTCCACCATCGCGCTCGCTTCGGCGCGGGTCGGATACGGTCCGATATGCAGGCGGAAGAGTCCGTCCTTGCGATAGATCTCGATCGGCCGGTCGACGGATGCGAGCTCGAGGGCGAGTCGCGCCCGCATGCTTTCGGCGTTCTCCCGCGCCGAGAACGCCGCGAGCTGAATGAAGACGCCGCCCGGCTCGGCAGTCACCGCGACCTCGGCGGCCTGCGCATCGCCGGCGGGCACGGCGGGCGCGACGGCGACCTGCGTCTCTGCGCCCGGCACGATCGCATCGACCTCCACCATCGCGCTGCCCTGCTCGACGTAGCCGAGCTTGTGCGCGGCGGTGTAGGAGAGATCGATGATCCGGCCGGCCCAGAACGGGCCGCGGTCGTTGATCCGGACGATCACGCTGCGTCCGTTCGCCACGCTGGTCACGCGAGCGTAGCTTGGAATCGGCAGTGTGGGGTGCGCGGCGGTCATCGCGTACATGTCGTAGGGTTCGCCGCTGGAAGTGCGCTGGCCGTGGAACTTGCGGCCGTACCAACTCGCGAGCCCGCGCTGCCGGAACTGGCGCACGCTGCGCTCGGGCACGTAGTCCTTCCCGAAGACGGCATAGGGATTGTTCGCGAAACGGCTCAGCGCCTCGACCCGCGGCTGCGCATCCGGAATCCGGTCGAGATCGGGCGGCGCGGCGTCGCCGGGCCCGTCGTCGAGGTAGTAGCCGCCGCCGCGGCGCGGCGGTGCGGGCGTCGGCACGGCGGCCGGCGCCTTGGCCTCGTGATCGACGGGTGGTGTACGCGGCGCGCTCGCGCATCCGGCGATCAAGGCCGAGGCGATCGCGCCGATCGCGACCGACCCTGGTGCTTCGCGCAGCCTCGGTGTCGAGCCGCTCACGACCGGACGAGCTTGCGATGCTTGTGGACGCTCATCAGGATGCCGAGGCCGAGAAATAGCGTGACCAGCGCGGTTCCGCCGTAGGAGACGAGCGGCAGCGGCACGCCGACCACCGGCAGGATCCCGCTCACCATGCCCATGTTCACGAACGCGTAGGTGAAGAACGTGAGTGTGACCGCGCCGGCCAGCAGCCGCGCGAAGAACGTCGTCGCCCCGGCTGCGATCAACAGCCCGCGGGCGATCAGCGCGAGATAGAGCACGAGCAGCACGAGGTTGCCGACCAGCCCGAACTCCTCCGAGTACACCGCGAAGATGAAGTCGGTAGAGCGCTCGGGCAGGAACTCCAGATGCGCCTGAGTACCGGCGAGCCAGCCTTTGCCGAACAGGCCCCCTGAGCCCACCGCGATGGTCGACTGGATGATGTGGAAGCCGCGCCCGAGCGGATCGGTCGTCGGATCGAGCAGCGTGCACACACGCGCCTTCTGGTAAGCCTTCATCCCCGGCCAGACGACGTCGGGCTGGCAGAGCTGTGACTCGAGCAGGATGAGCGCGACGATGCCGACGACGCCGAGCGCGACGACCGGCACGATCAGCCGCCACGAGAGCCCGGCGAGAAAGATGACGAAGAACCCCGCCGCAGCCACCAGCAGCGCGGTGCCGAGATCCGGTTGCGCGGCAATCAGCAGCGTGGGTCCGCCGAGGATCGCGGCTGCCGCGACGTAGTCGCGCACCGTCACCACCGCCTCGCGCTTGTGGAAGTACCACGCGAGCATGAGCGGCATCGCGATCTTCATCATTTCCGAGGGCTGGAACCGTACGACGCCGACGTGCAGCCAGCGGCGCGCCCCGTTCGCGATCTCGCCGAACAGCGCCACTCCGACGAGAAGCAGAAGACCCACGGCGTAGATCGGCACCGCGAAGCGCATGAGCGTCTGCGGCGGAATCTGCGCGGCGATCCACATCGCGGCGAACGCGACCGCAATGTTGACGAGCTGGCCGTTCAGACGCCCGGGGCTGTCGTAGGCCGCGCTGTAGAGCGTGAAGAGTCCCGCGGTGAGGATCAGCACGGCGAGCAGCACGAGCGTGCCGTCGAGGTTGGCGGCGAGCTTGTCCCAAAGCCTGGCGAACACGCTATTCCTCGGGCGCGTCCGGGTTCAGGTCGGGAGACTTGTCCGGGAGCTTGCCGAGCAGGTAGTAGTCGAGCACCACGCGCGCGATCGGCGCCGCGGTCGCGCTGCCGTGCCCCCCGTTCTCGACCAGAATGCCGAGCGCGATCGTGGGCGCGGCCGCCGGTGCGAACGCGACGAACAGCGCGTGGTCGCGGTGCCGCTCGGCGACCTTCTTCTCGTCGTACTTCTCGTTCTGCTTCATCGCGATCACCTGCGCGGTACCGGTCTTGCCGCCGTAAACGTACGCAGCGCCCGCCGCGGAACGCGCCGCGGTTCCACCTGGCTTGGTGACGTCCACCATCGCGCGCTTCACCAGCTCGACCCATTTCGGGTTCAGCTTCACGGTGCGCAGTGGTTGGGGCTCGATCGGGCGCGACTCGCCGGTCCGCGCGTCGATCACGTGGCGCACCAGATGCGGCTTGTAGGCGACGCCGTTGTTGGCGAGCACCGCGGTGGCGAACGCGAGCTGGAGCGGCGTCGCGAGGTTGTAGCCCTGGCCGATTCCGACCGACACGCTGTCGCCCTGGTACCAGCGCTGCTCGTCGGGCCGTTTGAAGCGTTTCTTCTTCCATTCGCGCGAGGGCAGCAGCCCGCCGCGCTCGCCCTCGATGTCGATCCCGGTCGGCGCGCCGAACCCGAACTGCGACAGGAAGCCGTGCAGCGCGTCGATGTCGGTGTCAGCCGCGACGCCGTAGTAGTACGTGTCGCACGACACGACGATCGAGCGGTAGAGGTTCACCGCGCCGTGGCCGCCGACCTTCCAGTCGCGGTAGCGGTGCGCGACGCCCGGGAGGGTGTAAAACCCCGGGTCCGAGATCGTGTAGTCCGGCGTACGCCGGCCGAGTTCTAGCGCCATCATCGCCATGAACGGCTTGAACGTAGAACCCGGGGGGTACGCGCCGGTGACCGCGCGGTTGTTAAGCGGCTTGTCGGGGTCGTTGTTCAGCGCCTCCCAGGCTGCGGTGTCGATGCCGTCGACGAAGAGGTTCGGGTCGTAGCCCGGTTTGGAGACCAGCGCGAGGATGCCGCCGGTCGCCGGCTCGATCGCCACCAGCGCGCCGCGGAACTTCCCGAACGCGCGCTCGGCGACCTCCTGGAGCTTGATGTCGAGCGTGAGCGTGAGATTGTTGCCCGAGGCGGGCGGCGAGGATTCCAGCGTGCGGATGCCGCGCCCGCCGGCGTCGATCTCGACTCTCGCCGAGCCGGTGACGCCGTGCAGCTCGCGTTCGTAGAACCCTTCGATGCCGGCCTTTCCGATGTAGTCCGATCCGCGGTAGTTGAGCAGCACTCCGTCGGCCTCGAGCCGCTCGAGATCCTTGTCGCTGATCCGGCCGATGTAGCCGAGCGCGTGCGAGGCAGTCTCGCCCATCGGATAGTGGCGGAAGAGACGCGCCTTGATCTCGACGCCGGGGAAGCGGTACGCGTTCGCGGCAAACCGCGCCACCTCGTCGTCGGTGAGCCGGGTCCGGATCGGCAGGCTGTCGGCGCCCTTGACCTCCGCGCGAAGCTTGCGGAACCGGTTGCGATCGCGCTGCTGGATCTCCAACACACCCGCGAGCGCGTTGATCGTCGCCTCGAGGTTGCCGACCTTCTGCGCGTTGATCTCGAGCGTGTACTGCGACTCGTTGCGGGCGACCACGACGCCGTTGCGGTCTGAGACGAGCCCGCGGTTCGGCACCAGCGGCACGACCGAGATACGGTTGTCCTCCGCCTTGGTCCGGTAGTACTCGTGCTGGACGAGCTGCAGGTAGACGAAGCGCAGCGCAAGCAGCCCGAAGGCGGCGAGCACCACCGCACCAGCGACGCCGAGACGGATCTGGAAGCGCCGCAGATCGCCTTCGAGATCGCGGAATTCGCCGTAGACGCTCATATCGGCCGGTTGGCGTCGATTTCCGCCGGCCGCCGCTGCGGCGCGAGGAGCACGTAGGTCGCGATCGGCCAGAGCAGCGCGGCGACCAGGCTGCCGACGAAGAACGACGGCCCCGGATAGGTGCCGCCGGCCACCATCCGCACGCCGAGCATCAGCAGCTGGCTCGCCGCGAGGAGCACGAAGACGTGCAGCGCCTGCTGCCAGAGCGGAAAGCGCAGGACGCGGCGATGGAGCCCTTGGCCGGCGTAGGCCAGCGCGGCGTAGGCGAGTGCATGCTGGCCGAAGAGTACGCCGTTCGCTGCGTCCATTACCAGCCCCAGCCCCCAAGCCATTCCGATGCCCATCCTGCGCGGCTGGTGCACGCACCAAAACGTGAGCACAAGCGCGACGAGATCGGGGACGCCGCGGACGTCTTGCCAAGGGAGGAGGTTGAACGCGAGCGCCACCAGAAGGCTCGCGAACATGAAGCTCCCCTTCGCCGGAAGCAGGAGGTACTGGCGGCCGGGATTGTCGAGCGGCACTACTCGGCCTTCCGCGGGCGCTTCGTCTTGCCGGCTTTCCTCGGCCCGCTGCTCGGAGCCTCGACCCAGCCCGGGGTGTCTTCCATCTTGGCGAGCACGAGCACTTGCCGGTGCTGATCGGTACCGGCGACCGGCTGGCACACGATCTTGGCGAACGCATAGGCCGCGTCGCGCTCGACCCGCACGACGCGCGCGACCGGCAAACCGCGCGGGTACACCCCGTCGATCCCCGACGTCACCAGGACATCGCCCTTCTCGACCTCGGCGTTCGCGGCCATGTGGCGCAGCTCCATCGTCGAGCCGTCGCCGGAACCGTAGGCGACGCCACGCAGGCCGTTGCGCACGATCTGCACCGGGATCGCGTGATCCTTGTCGGTCACCAGCGTCACCTCGGCGAGCAGCGGCTGCACGCGCGTCACTTGGCCGATCACGCCGGCGGGATCGATCACCGGCGCGCCCGTGCTCACGCCGTGCTGACCGCCGCGGTCGATGATCACCTTGCGGCTGAACGGGTCGCGGCCCGCGTACACGATCTCGGCGAAGATCGAGTCGGCGGTGTTGCGCTCCCGTGCGGAGAGCACCTGCCGTAGCTGCTCGTTCTCGGCGCGGACGGCTTCGAGCGCGAGCAGATCCTGCGCATCCTTGAGCTTCTCGGCGCGCAGCTCGAGTGTTCTCGCGCCGCAGCCGGGTTTGAGTACTGAAAAACTCGCTCGCGTGCGAGAGCGCCGATACCGGCGCGATTGCGACCTGCTGGAGCGGGTAGATGGCGATCGCGAGCAGCTGCCGCAACGGCTCGGCGTAGCCCAAGCGGGCATCGAGCACCATCAGCAGGACCGAGAGCAGCGCAAAGAAGGTGAGGCGCGTGATCGGAGCCGGGCCACGATGGAAGAATTGCGGTGGCGCGTACTCCATGGCGCTTCGCCGGGGAAGGAGGACCCTTCCCTTGCACTACTCGTTGGTGAAGATGTTGCCGAGCTTCTCCATCTTCTCGAGCGCCTTGCCCGAGCCGCGCACGACGCAGGAGAGCGGATCCTCGGCGACGATGACCGGCAGGCCGGTCTCTTCCATCAGCAGGCGGTCGAGGTCGCGCAGCAGCGCACCGCCGCCGGTGACGACCATGCCCTTCTCGGCGATGTCCGCACCGAGCTCCGGCGGGGTCTGCTCGAGCGCCGACTTGACCGCCGAAACGATCTGGTTGAGCGGCTCGGTGAGCGCCTCCAGCACTTCGTTCGAGGAGATCGTGAAGCTGCGCGGAATTCCCTCGGCGAGATTGCGTCCCTTCACCTCGATCTCGCGCACCTCCGAGCCGGGGAAAGCGGAGCCGATCTCCTTCTTGATCATCTCCGAGGTCGCTTCGCCGATCAGCATGCCGTAGTTGCGGCGGATATAGTTGACTATCGCCTCGTCGAACTTGTCGCCGCCGACGCGCACCGATCCCGCGTACACCATCCCGCCGAGCGAGATCACGCCGACCTCGGTAGTCCCGCCGCCGACATCGACCACCATCGAACCGGTCGCCTCCGCCACCGGGAGATCCGCGCCGATCGCCGCCGCCATCGGCTCCTCGATGAGATACACCTGGGAGGCTCCGGCGCCGATCGCCGACTCGCGGATCGCGCGGCGCTCGACCTGGGTCGAGCCGCACGGCACGCAGATGATGATCCGCGGCGAGGGTGAGAGCAGGCGCGACACGTGCACCTTTTTGATGAATTGCTTGAGCATCTGCTCGGTGACGGTGAAGTCGGCGATCACGCCGTCCTTCATCGGGCGGATCACGGTGATGTTGCCCGGCGCTTTGCCGAGCATCTGCTTCGCTTCCTTGCCCACCGCTTGAATGGTGCGCTTGCCGTTGGGGCCGCCTTCCTGGCGGATCGCGACCACCGACGGCTCGTCGAGCACGATGCCTTTGCCGCGCACGTAGATCAGCGTGTTCGCGGTGCCGAGGTCGATCGCGAGGTCGTCGGAGAAATACGCGCGCAGAAATCCAAGCATGTTCTAGTGGTTCCGTCTGGTGATCCGCTGTCGATACGTGGTGCCGAGAGTGGCGCGCGGGGCGCGGAACGACACCCGACTGGGCTATAATACCGCGATCTAAGCCGTTGTTCTACGTCGAAAATCACGATGTCGCTCAGTCTGGAAGACATCCGCCGCATCGCTTACCTCGCCCGTCTCGCGGTGACCGACGCCGAGGCGGCTGCGGTGCGCGGCGAGCTGAACGGTATTTTCGCACTCGTCGAGCAGCTGAAAGCCGTGGACACCCGAGGCATCGAACCGATGTCCCACACCGGGGCTGCGACGCTTCGCCTGCGTGCCGACGAGGTCACCGAGGTAGATCAGCATCAGGTCTTCCAGGCGATCGCGCCGCAGGTCGACGGGAATCTGTACCTCGTTCCGAAGGTTATCGAGTAGCGCAAGACGCGCGATGCGAGCCGCGACGCTCGCGGACCGTGAACTTTTCCCGCTTTCGCCCCGCACTGCTCGCCCCGGTTCAATGATCGACGCCCCGCTCACCGAGATTGCGGCTGCGCTGGCGGCGAGGCGCGTATCGAGCATCGAGCTCACGCGGTCGTTCCTCGACCGGATCGCGCGGGCGCAAGCTTCGCTGAACGCTTTCATCACAGTCGATCCCGACCGCAGCCTTGCCCAAGCGGCCGCCGCGGACGCTCGGATCGCCCGCGGCGAGGGCGGGCCGCTTACGGGAATCCCCATTGCTCATAAAGACATTTTCTGTGCGCGGGGCTGGCTGACGACCTGCGCATCCCGGATGCTGGCCAACTTCGTTGCCCCCTATGACTCGCACGTGATCGGGCGGTTCAATGCGGCAGGCGCGGTCATGCTCGGCAAGACCAACATGGACGAGTTCGCGATGGGCTCGTCGAGCGAGAACTCCCACTATGGCCCGGTCAGGAACCCCTGGAACACTGCCTGCGTGCCCGGAGGATCTTCGGGCGGCTCGGCGGCCGCGGTGGCGGCGCGCCTCGCGCCGTGCGCGACGGGCACCGATACTGGCGGCTCGATCCGCCAGCCCGCGGCCATGTGCGGCGTGTCGGGACTGAAGCCCACCTACGGCCTCGTGTCGCGCTACGGCATGATCGCGTTCGCATCGAGCCTGGATCAGGGCGGCCCCCTAGCACGTACTGCCGCGGACCTCGCGCTGCTGCTCGGCGCGATGGTCGGCTTTGACCCGCGCGACTCGACGAGCCTTGAACGGCCGGCCGAGGACTATGCGCGCGGGCTCGATGAGCTCGCCCCGGGGGCGAGCGCAGACCGGCCGCTCTCGGGCCTGCGGGTCGGTCTGCCGAAGGAATACTTCGGCGCGGGCATGGACGACGATGTCCGCCGGGCGGTCGAAGGCGCGGTCGCGGTGTTCAAGCGGCTCGGCGCGACCATGGTGCAAATCGCGCTTCCCAACAGCGCGCTCTCCGTGGCGGCGTACTACGTGATCGCGCCGGCGGAAGCGTCGTCGAATCTCTCGCGCTATGACGGCGTCCGCTATGGTTATCGCGCGCCGGAGCCCGGCAACCTTCTCGACATGTATTGCAGGACGCGCGCGGAGGGCTTCGGTGCCGAGGTGAAGCGCCGCATCCTGGTCGGGACCTATGTGCTATCGCATGGCTACTACGACGCGTACTACCTGCAGGCGCAGAAGGTACGGCGGCTGATCGCGCAGGACTTCGTCGAGGCGTTCAAGCGCTGCGACGTCGTGCTGGGTCCGACGTCGCCGACGGCCGCGTTCCGAGTAGGCGAGAAGGTCGCCGATCCCGTGACCATGTACCTGAGCGATATCTACACGATCGCCGCGAACTTGGCCGGGCTGCCGGCGATGTCGATCCCCTGCGGCTTCGGTCTCGGTGAACTGCCCGTGGGCCTGCAGCTCGTCGGCGACTATTTCGCCGAGGGCCGCATGCTGAACGTCGCGCATCGGTTCCAGCAGGCTACCGACTGGCACGACCGAATCCCGCCCGCGTTCGCCGCCGCCCGTCCGAGGGGTGAAGGGTGAGCTGGGAAACCATCATCGGCCTCGAAACCCACGCGCAGCTCTCCACGCGCTCGAAGATGTTCTCCGGCGCGCCGACTGCATTCGGCGCGGCCGCCAACACCCAGGCCGCCGCGGTCGACATCGCGCTTCCGGGCACCCTTCCGGTCGCCAATCGGGGTGCGATCGAGCGTGCGATCCGCTTCGGCATCGCGGTCGGCGGGGAGATACGGCGCCGGTCGGTCTTCGCGCGCAAGCATTACTTCTACCCCGATCTGCCGAAGGGCTACCAGATCAGCCAGTACGAGGCGCCGATCGTCGCGGGTGGTTCGCTGACGATCCTCGTCGGGAACGCCGAGAAGACCATTCGCCTCACCCGCGCGCACCTCGAGGAGGACGCCGGCAAGTCGATGCACGAAGACTTCCGGGGCATGACCGGCATCGACCTCAACCGCGCCGGTACGCCGCTCCTCGAGATCGTGACCGAGCCCGACATGCGCTCCGCGGCAGAGGCGGTCGTCTATGCGCGCAGTCTGCACGCGCTGGTGCGCTGGATCGACGTCTGCGACGGCAACATGCAGGAGGGCTCGTTCCGTTGCGATGCCAACGTCTCGGTGCGCCGGGCGGGCGCGCCGCTCGGCACGCGGTGCGAGATCAAGAACCTCAACTCGTTCCGGTTCCTCGAGCGCGCGATCGAGTTCGAGGTGCGCCGGCAGATCGAATTGCTGGAGGGCGGCGGCACTATCGTGCAGGAAACCCGGCTCTACGACCCAGACCGCGACGAGACCCGCGCGATGCGCACCAAGGAGGATGCGCACGACTACCGCTACTTCCCGGACCCCGACCTGCTGCCGCTCGCGGTGACCGAGGCGTGGATCGCTGAAGTGAGCACGCAGCTGCCGGAGCTGCCGGGGGCGAAGCGCGAGCGGTACGAGCGCGAGCTGGGACTGCCGGCGTACGACGCCCGCCTCCTGACCTCGACCCGGGAGGAAGCGGAGTTTTTCGAGCGGGCGCTGCGCGCGGTCGACCTCCGGCGGTTTCCCGCGGCGCCGAAGCAGCTGGCCAACTGGACCGTGGGCGAGCTCACGGCGAGGATCAACCGCGAGGAGCTCGATTTCTCGGCGAGCCGAGTCTCGCCCGAGGCGCTTGCGACACTGAGCGTTCGCATCCTCGACGGCACGATCTCCGGCAAGATCGCCAAGGACGTGTTCGACGCCATGTGGGCGGGCGAAGGCGACGCCGACGCCATCATCGAGCAGCGCGGGCTGAGGCAGATCTCCGACATGGGTGCGCTCGAGACCCTCGTCGCGGAGGTGCTCGCGGCCAACCCGAAGCAGGTCGAGGACTATCGCGCCGGCCGGGAGAGGGCCTTCAACTCGCTCGTAGGCCAGGTGATGAAGGCGAGCAAGGGTAAGGCGAACCCGGCTCAGGTCAATGAGATCCTGAGAAGCAAACTGGAGGGCCAGCGCCGGCCGGTTTGAGCCGACTCGCGCCTTTTCCAAGAAACCGCTGGGTCCCTGCGTTCACGCAGCGCGTCGCCCGAGCCCCGCCAAGGCCGGGATGACCTCGCTGGGGCGAGGTCAGTGTTTGGTCGCGGGGCGTGTCGTCGCCGCGGCGACCGGTGCGGCGCCCGCGGCTGCGGTCGCGCTGCTCTTGATCACCTCGCGATACCGGCGCAGATCCTCGTCGTACTTCGCGCTGATCGCCATCGTCTCCTTCTTCTTCTTGTCGAGCAGATCGGTATGCGAGGCGATCGCGGATTCGTTCACCTGGATCTCCTGCTTGAGCAGCGCGGGCATGGGTTTCTTCTTGTAGAACTCGGCCTCGTCGGCAAGCTGCAGCTGCCGCTTAAGCGCCTCGGCTAGCTTGCGCTCCGCATCCTGGATGGCTTCCCCATTGCTGGCGATCGCACGGGTCCGCGCGTCTGCGATATCCTGCTCGCTCGAATAGGTGTTGAGGAGCGCCGTGTTCTTGCGCTTCTCTTCCTTGGCGGCCAGCTCTTCTTCCAGCTTCTTCTTGCGCGCGGCTTCCTTCGCGGCGAGCTGCTCGGGGGTCAGCGCGCCTTCGTTGCGCTTGGTCACCGTGCCTTGCCGGTTGAGCTGGTCGTTCGCCTTGCCGGCGGCCTCGGACGGCATCTTGTCCGTGTAGACGACCTTGCCGTTGGTGTCGGTGTACTTGTAGAGCTTCTGCGCGGCCGCAGGTCCGGCGAGCGCGAACGCGCAGAGTAGGAGGGTGAGCATAGGCGGCTTAAACATCGGTCGAAACTCCATATTGTTGGCGGTAGTCGGCGATCGCTCGCAAAGCCTCCTCGTGCTGCGGCGCGCCTTCTAGGAATTCGAGCAGGTCATCGAGCGTCGCGATCGCGATGACCGGTATGCCGTAATGTGCGTGAACTTCCTGGACCGCGGAGAGCGCGCCCGAGCCGCGCTCCATCCGGTCGAGACAGACCGCGACGCCCGCGGGCGTCGCGCCGGCGGCGCGGATCAGCGCGAGCGACTCGCGCACTGCGGTTCCTGCGGTCATGACGTCGTCGACGATCAGCACTCTGCCCGCGAGCGCTGCACCGACCACCGAACCGCCCTCGCCGTGGTCCTTCGTCTCCTTGCGGTTGTAGGCGTAAGGCACGTCGTGCCCGCGGCGCGAAAGCGCCACCGCGGCCGCGGCGGCAAGGGCGATGCCCTTGTACGCGGGGCCGAAGACCATGTCATAGGGCACGGCCGAAGCCTGGATCGCGTCTGCGTAAAATTCCGCAAGCCGGCCGAGGCGGCCGCCGGTGTTGAACAGGCCAGCGTCGAAGAAGTACGGCGTCGTCCGGCCGGATTTCGTCACAAACCTGCCGAAACGCAGCACCCCGCTCGCGATCGCAAAGGCGATGAAGTCGTGGCGGTAATCGCTCACGCTGCCGCTCCGGGGCGTCGTCAATTTCACAGCGGATTTCAAGATGTTACGCGTCATCACGCTGAACCTCAACGGCTTGCGCTCGGCGGTCGCCAAAGGCTTCCTCCGGTGGCTGGCGCGGCAACAGGCCGATTGCGTGTGCATGCAGGAGATCAAGGCGCATCAAAGCGACCTCCCTGGTGCAATCCTTATGCCAGGACGCCTGGAAGGGCATTTCAATTTCGCGCACAAGAAAGGGTACAGCGGCGTCGGCATCTACTGCCGCCCATCGCCTGATCGGGTTTCGACGGGCTTCGGCAGCCGCGAGTTTGATCCGGAGGGTCGATTTCTTCGCGTCGATTTCGGCAAGCTGTCGATCGTTTCGCTCTATCTGCCGTCCGGGTCGAGCTCCGAGGACCGTCAGCAGGCGAAGTTCCGGTTCCTCGCCGAGTTCCTGCCGGTGCTCGGGGAGCTGGTCGCGACCGGTCGCGAGCTGATTCTCTGCGGCGACTGGAACATCGCGCACCGCGAGATCGACCTCAAGAACTGGCGGTCGAACCGGAAGAACTCGGGTTTCCTGCCCGAGGAACGTGCATGGCTCAGCGACGTGCTCGACCGCGTGGGTTGGGTAGACGTGTTCCGCACGCTCGACGCCCGGCCCGAGCAGTACACCTGGTGGTCGAACCGCGGTCAGGCGTGGGCGAAGAACGTCGGGTGGCGGATCGACTATCAGATCGCCACTTCCGGCATCGCGGCGCGCGCGGTCAAGGCATCGATCTACAAGGCGCGGCGGTTTTCCGATCACGCGCCGCTGACCGTGGACTACGACTGGGATCTCTAGAGCCGAGCGCTACGCGGGGTTGGAATCCGCCCCCTTCGAGCGGTGTCTCGCTATCGTTCGCGCGGCCGCCGCGGCGCGAGTTCGGCGAGCGCGCGCGCCACCCAGCGATAGCCGCGCCAGGCGACGAGCGCGCGGCGCGCCCACCGGAACGCGCGCCGCGGCGAGACCACCACCACGACCGCCGCCACGCTCGCGACCAGGCCCGGATGTGCTCGGATGGACTGCACCGCCGCGATGCCGCGATCGGCGATCGCGAGCGGCCCCGCGAGCGGCGCCAGCACCGCCGCGAGCTCCGCGCGCTCCGCCGCCGATCGCGCGAGCAGGCGCTCGCGCCGCGAGCGGACCTGCGCGAGCCGGCGCTTCACCTGAGCCGGTCCTCGTCCTTGACGAGCTCGCCCAGCGTGCTCGCGAACATCCGGGGACGGCGCTGCAGGTGACGCTTGAGAACGATGATGCCGCCGATGCCGGCGATTAGGAAGAACGCCGCGAACAAGCCGAGGGTCACGAGGCGGTGCGTCTCCCACGCCATCACCACCATGAAGACGACGAAGAGGAGCACCGCCATCTGCAGGCAGAACGCGATCGCGGCGATGGCGAGCGCGAGCTGGGCGAAACGGATGCGCTCTTCCTCGATCTCGGTGCCGAGGATCGCCAGGCGCGTGCGAAGAACGCCGAGCGCGGTTCGCCCGAGCCGCGACAGGGCGTCGACGAGCCCCCGTGGGCGCGGGGCGCCCGCCTCCTGGGACATGAGGGCAGGCGCCGCCTAGCGGCGCGCGATCAGCATGCCGATGATCACGCCCACCGCGGCTGCCGTTCCGACCGCCTTCCACGGGTGGGCGTGCACGTAGTCGTCGGTGGCCTGCGCCGCCGCCTTGGCCTTGTCGACCACTACCTCCTGCGCTTCGGCGACCTTCACGCGGGCGGTGCGGAGGCTGTCTTCCATTTTGACGCGCGCGGCGGAGACTTTCTCGCCGGCGGCGCTGGCGGTCGCGCGCAGCAGCTCCTCGGCGTCCGCCATGACCGTTTTCATGTCGGAGACGAACTTGTCGGTTGTGACTTGGTCGTTCATGGCCGTCCTCACGAGTGGGTAAGACACCCTCCCGGCGCTGGGGAGCGGGCCGGGGGAGAGCCGTCGAGGCTACCGGCTTTTCGAGCACTGGGCAACCCGAGTGAAGGCGCCTACTCAAACGACACTCGGGCGGTGCCGAGGCCCTCGATATCTACGGCGCAGGCGTCGCCGCGCACCGGCCAGTGGGTCTGGACCATGCTTCCCGTCAGCACGAGCTCGCCCGCCTTCAGACCGCCGCGCGCGGACGCGAGCCAGGCGAGGGCGTTCAGCGGGCTTCCCAGTGCGTCGGTCCCGGTGCCGTGGCCGATCTCCCGGCCGTTGACCGACATCGCGCCACGCACTGCGGCGAGATCCGTGCCGGCGTCGAAGCGGCGGGGCGCGCCGAGGACGCAGGCCGCATTGAAGAAATCGTCGGCGACGAGCGTCGGCGTGTCGACCCTCCCGTAGTCGATCCAGCGATCGTCGACGATTTCGATGCCGGCGGCGCACGCCTCGATTGCAGGCGCTACCTCGGTCGGCGCGTAGGGACGGTCGCGCGGCGGCAAGTCGCGCCCGAGCAGCACGGCGATCTCGCACTCGATGCCGACGCGGACGAAGGCGCCGTGACGCAGACACGCCGCCTCGCGATACACGCGCGCCGAGAACACCCCGCCGGCACACGGATGATCGATCTTCAGGTACTGCTGCATCACCGGCGTCGTGCATCCGATCTTGTGGCCGGCCAGCGCGCCGAGACCGGCGCTCGCGAGCGCCGCGTGCAGCGCGTCCTGCACGCGGTAGCCGGCCGCGAGGTCGGCCGGACGCAGCTCGGGCGGGAGACCGCTCATGCGCGTGCGTGCGAGCCGCGCCTGTGCGAGGAATGCCGCCGCGGCATGTACGGTCACGGCTTCACCACGCGATTTCGGAGCACGCCGATGCACTCCACCTCGAGCTCGACGACGTCGCCGGGCGTCAGGAACCGCAGCTGCTCGAGCCCGCAGCCGTTGCCGACGGTGCCGGAGCCGAAGAACTCGCCGGGATGGAGCGTCTCGGACCTGGCGACGTGCGCGATGCAGTCCTCGAACTTCCACTTCATGTCGCGCGAGTTGCCGCGTCCCCATTCCTCGCCGTTCACCCTGACCTTCATCTCGAGGGCATAGGGGTCGGGGATCTCGTCGGCCGTCACGAGGCAGGGTCCCATCGCGTTCGCCGTAGCGCGCACGATGCGTAGCCTGCAAGTCGAGCACACGCGTTCCATCGTCGATCAGCGCACCGGCGCGCCCGCTGCCGCGCGCGGCGCGGAATGTCACGAGCTTCATTCCTCCCCCGCCGTCGTTGCCCGCGCGCTATTCTACGGCCCCGCTCGACGACGCCCGGGTGAAAGCATGATCTGGAGAGTTCGCAGGGTTCTCACCGGCCACGATGCCGACGGGAAGTCGAACTTTCTCCTGGACGGCTTGGCGCCGAACGTGAAGGAGATCGCCTCGATGCCCGGGCTCGCGCTCACCGACCTATGGGAGACGAAGGGCGCGCCGGCGCGGAACGCCGGCGCGGCCGACAACGCCGACCGCCCGATCCGGCTCGAGCCGCCGCGCAACGGCACGATCCTGCGCATCGTCGAGTTCCCGCCCGACACCGCCTGGCGCGGGAGGACCGACGGCCGCGAAGGCTTCGACTCGATCAGCGCAGTGCACGCACAGGACGCGCACTCGAGCGACCCGATGATGCATAAGACGGCCAGCGTCGATTACATCGTCGTACTCAGCGGCGAGATCTACGCAATCATGGATAAGGGCGAAACGCTGCTCAAGGCAGGAGACATCCTGGTCCAGCGCGGCACCAACCACTCCTGGAGCGTACGCGGCAACGAACCGTGCATCGTCGCCGCGGTACTGGTCAGCGCCGCGCCCGTCGGCGCGAAGAAGCGGGGGCCGGCGAAGCGCCCTGCCACGCGGCCCGCGAAGAAAGCCGCACGCCGCCCGGCGAAGCGCGCGGTCCGGCGACGGTAAACGTCAAGTCGCCGGCCGCGAGTCGGCCCACACGAGCATCTTCTTCGCCCACGGCAACAGCAGGTAGGCCGGGAACGACAGGAAGAAGGTGAGCAGGAAATAGGGCGCGTAGCCCATCGCCTCCGCGCCGAACCCGCTCGCCCAGCCGGCTACGGAGCGCGACAGCGCGAACACGGAGGAGAGCAGCGCGTACTCGGTCGCCGAGTGCCGCTTGTCCACGATCGCCATCAGGAACGCGAGAAACGCCGCGGTCCCCAGGCCGCCGGTGAACGATTCGGCGGCGCTCGCCCCGTAGATCACCAAGCGGTGCCAGTCGTCCGGGCTCGCTCCGGCACCATACGGAATCAGCGCGGCGGCGGCCGCGTACCCGAGATTGGAGAGCGCCTGCAGCAGCCCGAGCACCCACAGCGCCCTGAAGATGCCGGCGCGGTCGGTGTACCAGCCGCCCGCGATCCCGCCGGCGATCGAGAGCGCGAGCCCGATGTTCACGGAGACGAGGCCGATCTCGGTCGCGGTGAATCCGGCGTCGACCCAGAACGGCTTCACCATGAACCCCATCGACGCGTCGCCGAGCTTGAAGATGAGGATGAACACGAGCACCGGCCAGATATGCGGCCGCGCGATCAATTCGACGAGCGCCCCGAACATCGGTCCGCGCGTCGCGTCGGTCTTCGCCGCCGGAACGCGCCGGCTGCCGAGCCAGCACACTACGAGCGCCGCGAACGCAGTGCCGAGAGCGATGCCCCAGAACGCGGGATACGCCTGGGACCACTTCGTCGCCTGATCGGCGAGCGCGAGCGCACCGAGCGCCAGCGCGAGCACCGCGGCTGCGAGCTTCGGATCGGTGACGATGCGGGCGAGCTCCGCACGGAGGCTCGTCTGCGCATCGCGTTCGACCGGCCGTTCCCGCGGCGCAGCCAGCACCGCCAGCGCGCATCCGCCGAACACGAGCGCGGCGCAGGTGAAAGCGCCGGACCACGTGATCCAGTCCGAGAGGATCAGCACCACCCCGGAGGCGAGCATCCCGACGCGGTAAAGACCGATCCGCACGCCGTTCGCGAGCCCAAGCTCGCTGCGGTCGAGCAGCTCGATCGTGTAGCCGTCGATCGCGATGTCGTTCGTCGCCGAGAGCAGGGTGAACACGGCGATCGCGCCCCAGACCCATGGGCCGAAGCCGGCGGATGCGGCGAAGACGAGCATTACCGCGCCCATCGCGAGATCGACCGCCGCCATCCAGTAGCGGTGGCGGCGGTAATGATCGATCGCCGGCGCCCACAGGAACTTGAGCGTCCAGGCGAGCCCGAGCAGGCTGATCGCGCCGATCGCACGCAGGTCGACGCCCTGCTGGCGGAACCACACCGGGAAGATCTCGTAGAAGACGCCGAGCGGGAAGCCTTCGGAGAAGTAGAGCAGCGCGACCCAGAAGAGCTTCGACTGGAGAAGCCGGGGGGGCCGGTCGGCGACGGGTGCCGCGTGAGCGGCCTCTTTTGACCGGGGGTCGGTGCTCATCCGGCGCGTTCAGTGCCGCTTCTCGAACCGGAACACCGCCAGGCTGCCGAGGAGGTTCGGAAGGACGCTGACCGGCTGCCCGTCGGTCAGCACGATGCGCTCGAGGATGCGCACCGAGTGATCGGCGCAGAAGCGCTCGAAGTCGCTGATCGTGCAGAGATGGACGTTCGGAGTGTCGTACCACTGGTAGGGCAGCGAGTCCGACACCGGCATCCGTCCCCCGAACGCGACCTGCCAGCGCGCGCGCCAGTGCCCGAAGTTCGGAAACGTGACGATTGCCTGCCGGCCCACGCGGAGCATCTCGAGGACGATCGCCTCGGTGCGGCGCATCGCCTGGAGCGTCTGCGAGAGGATCACGTAATCGAACGAGCCGGCGTCGAACCCCTGGAGCCCGCGCTCGAGGTCGCTCTGGATCACGTTCACGCCGGTCTTCACGCACGCGAGCACGTTGTCGTCGTCGATTTCGATCCCATAGCCGGTGATGCGGCGAGTGCCGGTGAGGTACCGTAACAGGAGCCCGTCGCCGCAGCCGAGGTCGAGCACCGTCGCCTCGGGCTCGACCCAGCCGGCGATCGCCTCGAAGTCCGGCCGTCCCGAGAGCTGCTCGTGGTCGGTCATGCGGCGAAGCCGCCGCCGGCGACGACCTGCAACGGCTCGCCGGCGTCGGCGAGCGGCGCTCCGTCATCGCCGGGCCGGCCGGCGCTCACCTCGGCGGCGACATTCTCGAAGTACGCGCGAACGAGCGCGTGGTAGCGCGGATCCTCGAGCAGAAATGCGTCGTGGCCGTGCGGGGCGTCGATCTCCGCGTAGGTCACGTCGCGACGGTTGTCGAGCAGCGACTTGACGATCTCGCGCGAGCGCGCCGGCGCGAACCGCCAGTCGGACGTGAACGAGACGACGAGGAACTTCGCCCGCGCCACGGCGAGCGCCGCGGCGAGATCGCCGCCGTGCTCGGCCGCGGGGTCGAAGTAGTCGAGCGCGCGGGTGATGAGGAGATAGGTGTTCGCGTCGAAGTAATCCGAGAACTTGTCGCCCTGGTGGCGCAGATACGACTCGACCTCGAAGTCGACGCCGAAGTGGAACCCGAGCTTGCCCGACCGGAGGACCCGGCCGAACTTCTCCATCATCGCGTCGTCGGAAAGATAGGTGACGTGGCCGATCATTCTTGCGACGCGCAGGCCCCGCTTCGGCACCACGCCGTGCTCGTAGTAGTCGCCGCCGTGAAAGTCCGGATCGGTCGTAATCGCCTGCCGGGCGATCTCGTTGAACGCGATGTTCTGGGCCGACAGGCGCGGCGCCGCGGCGATCACTAGCGCGTGCCGGATGCGGTCCGGATAGGACAGTGTCCACGCCAGCGCCTGCATCGCGCCGAGGCTGCCGCCCATCACCGCCGCCCAGCACGGGATCCCGAGCCGGTCGGCAAGCCGCGCCTGCGCCTCGACCCAGTCCTCGACCGTCACCACCGGAAAGCTCGATCCGTACGGCTTGCCGGTGCGGGGGTTCAACGCCGCCGGCCCGGTCGAGCCGAAGCAGCCGCCGAGGTTGTTGATCCCCACCACGAAGAAGCGCTCGGTGTCGAGCGGCTTGCCGGGCCCGATCATGTTGTCCCACCATCCGATGTTGCCGGGGTCGTCGGCGTAGTGGCCGGCGACGTGATGCGACGCGTTGAGCGCGTGGCAGACGAGCACCGCATTCGAGCGCGCGGCATTCAGCCGGCCGTAGGTCTCGAAGACGAGGTGGTACGCATCGAGCGTCGCGCCGCTCTTGAGCGCGAGCGGCAGCGTGAAGTGCATTCGGCGCGGGGCGACGGCGCCCACGCTGCGCGGCAAGGTCGTGTTGTCAGGGGCCATAAGCAAACACCCGGTCCGCGGGTTCGGGGCGCCGCAAAGCAGCTGCGCTCCGCCGGTTCCACCACTCTTCCCACAACGACGAGAACCGGGAAAGGAATGCGAAAAAAAGAAAACGAAAAAACAAGAAACGAAAAGCAAAAAACCCGCCCAGCCTGCAGCTGCTGAACGGGTTCGGTCACCCTCGCTTTAGCAGATTTCGCCCGGCATTCAGGCCGGGTTTGCGCCCGCAAGCTGAGTCAAATCGGCGCAGGGCAGGACGTTACCGCCAAAGCGACGACGCTGTCAAATCGAGTGGCCGCAGCGCACCAACGTGCGAACGGGAATCTGGCCGGTCGCGGATCAGAGCGTTTTCACCTCTCCTGCCAGTTCTCCCTTCGATACTTCCGCCGCCGGTTGACCGCGAGCTGCTCGAGCTGCGGGAAGTCGCGGATCGCGCGCAGCACGGAGGTCGAGATGCGATGCGGCACCTCGCCGCACTCGCGCGCGAACCGCGCGGCGAGGTCTTCGGAGTCGAGCGGGGGCGTCTCGGGGCCGTCGTGAAAGTGCCCGAGCCCCTTCTTCCACACCAGCGCGCGCTCGGCGTGGCCCACGCCGTAGCAGAGCTCGAGCCCGAGGATGTCGCCTTCGGGGTCCTGCCGCACGAAGAGGTCGAAGTAGTCGTCGTGGAACCAACGCCGGGTGGTGCCGGCGGCGTCCTGCGTGACGCCGGTGATTTCGCGTAGCACTGTGTCACTCCCAGTCATGAATTCAGCTTGGCGAGCAGCGCGCGCGTGCGCTCCGCGTCTTCCGATCGCAGGATGCGCTGCGTCAGGATCTCGAGCTCCGGAATCGACGAGCGCAGGACCTGCTGCTTCACCGCGAGGAGCTGCGCCGGATGCATCGAGAACTGGCGCAGCCCCAACCCGAGCAGGAGCCGCGTCAGCTCCAGCTCGCCGGCCATCTCGCCGCAGACCGCGACCGGCACGCCGGCCTTGGTCGCGGCCCGGATGGTGTGCGCGATCAGGAACAGCACGGCCGGGTGAAGCGGATCGTACAGGTGCGCGACGCTATCGTCGGTGCGGTCGATCGCGAGGGTGTACTGGATCAGGTCGTTGGTGCCGATCGAAACGAAGGCGAGCTTCTTCATGAAGCTCGCGACCGCGAGCGCCGCCGCCGGCACCTCGATCATGCCGCCCACCGGGGCTTGCGCATCGTGGGGGATCCCGCTCTGCGAAAGGGTGTCTCGCGCCACCGCGACATAGTGCAGCACCTGGTCGATCTCGTGCGCGTGCGCGATCATCGGCACCAGGACGCGCACCTTGCCGTAGTGCGACGCGCGCAGGATCGCGCGCAGCTGCGTGAGAAACATCTGCGGCTCGGCGAGGCAGAACCGGATCGCCCGCAGGCCGAGCGCCGGGTTCGGGCCTGCGAACTGCTCGCCGTTGAGGGTCTTGTCGGCGCCGAGATCCAGCGTGCGGATCGTGACCGGGCGGCCGTCCATCGCCTGCACCACCTGGCGGTAAGCTTCGAACTGCTCGTCCTCGTCCGGCAGATCGTCGCGATTGAGGAACAGGAACTCGCTGCGAAACAGGCCGACGCCCATCGCGCCGGCCTCGAGCGCCTGGTCGACGTCCTCGGGCAGCTCGATATTCGCCGCCAGCTCGATCGGCACGCCCTCGACCGTCGCCGCGGGCGTGGTCTTCAGCCGCTTCAGCTTCTGGCGCTCGAGCCCGAACTGACCCTGGCGCAGCTGGTACTCGGCGAGCACCTGGCGGTCCGGGTTCACGATCAGCACGCCGGCGGCGCCGTCGACGATCAGGAGCTCGGCCTCGCGGACCATCTGCCGCGCGTGGTGCAGGCCGACGATCGCCGGCAGAGCGAGGCTACGCGCGACGATCGCGGTGTGCGAGGTAACCCCGCCGAGGTCGGTCACGAAACCGGCGAACTGGTGCTGCTTGAAGAGGATCATGTCCGCCGGCGAAAAATCGTGCGCGACGACGATGATGTTCTCCTCGTGCCCCGGCGGCGCCGGCGCGTGACCGGTGCCGAGCATGCCCTTCAGCACGCGCTCGACCACCTGCTGCACGTCGGCCTTGCGCTCGCGCAGGTACGCGTCCTCGATCTCCTCGAAGCGGCGGACCAGGATCTCCATCTGGTGCACCAGCGCCCATTCGGCGTTCCAGCGGCGGTTGCGGATGAGCTCGCGCGGCGCGACCGAGAGCATCGAGTCGTTCAGGATCATGAGGTGCAGGTCGAGGAACGCGCCCATCTCGGCCGGCGCATCGGCGGGAACGGCGGCGTGCAGCCCCATGAACTCGCCGCGCACCTGCTCGATCGCGGTGTCGAACCGGGCGATCTCCGACTCGATCTCGGCGGTGGCGATCTCGTAGTGCCCCACCTCCAAC
Organism: uncultured beta proteobacterium; assembly: GCA_963754305.1. Lineage (GTDB taxonomy): Bacteria > Pseudomonadota > Gammaproteobacteria > Burkholderiales > SG8-39 > DATEDA01. The sequence goes on from CAVWFR010000051.1 coordinate 328,050, forward strand.
CGCGCGGTCGTGATCAGATGGGCGTAGCCGATCGCGATGCCGGCCGAGACGCCGGCGCCGTGCAGCGTGAAGCTCGCGCCCTTCTGAGAGTGGAGCGCCGCTTCGACCGTGGAGACTTCAGGTGAGCCCATGCTCGATCATTCGCCTTCGCCGAACTTGTCGTTCACCAGCGAGATTACCGCGTCGAGCGCGTCGTCCGCGTCCGCGCCCGCGGTCTCGATCGCGATCCGGCTGCCCTTGCCGGCGGCTAGCATCATGACGCCCATGATGCTCTTTGCGTTCACGCGCCGGCCGTTGCGCGACAGCCATACGTCGGCGCCGTACTTGGCCGCGACCTGCGTCAGCTTGGCCGCCGCCCGCGCGTGCAGGCCGAGTTTGTTCTGAATCTCAACCTCGCGTTGCGGCATGCGCTTCGCTCTCGCCGAGATGCAGCACACCCTCGCGGCCGCCGCTGACCGCCTTGGCGACCACTTCGCCGAGCGGCTGGGTGCGGTAGGTGAGCGCGCGCACGAGCATCGGAAGGTTGACGCCCGAGACGATCTCGACCCGCCCCGGCGCCCCCAGCCGCGCGGCGATGTTCGACGGCGTGGCGCCGAGCATGTCGGTCAGCACGAGCACGCCATCACCCTCGTCCAGCTGCCGCACCAGGTCCTGCGCCTGCGGCAGGATCGCATCGGGGTCGTCGTGCACCGTGATGCCGACTTGGCGCACGCGCAAGGGTCGCTTCCCGAGCACGTGGCTCGCGCAGTGGATCAACGCTTCGCCGAACGCGCCATGCGCAACGATGAGGATTCCGACCATGGCTGCAACCCGCTCTAACCTGCTGCTACAGCAGGAAATACCGCAAGTTTACCCCCAGCTGCGCAGGCCGGACTACCCCCAGCGGAGCGGTGTCGCCCCAGGGCGCGCGGCCACCGCCGTCTCCAGCGCGTCGAGGAACATGCCGGCGACGTCGCAGCCGGTCTGCTGGGCGATCTCCTGGAAACAGGTCGGGCTGGTGACGTTGACCTCGGTGAGCCAGTCGCCGATCACGTCGAGCCCTACGAGCAGCAGCCCCCGGTGCCAGGCGAGCGGTCCGATGTGCGCCGCGATCTCGCGATCGCGGGGGGTGAGCGGCCGGGCGACGCCGGTGCCGCCCGCGGCGAGGTTGCCGCGCGACTCACCGGTCTTCGGGATCCGCGCCAGCGCGTAGGGCACCGGTTCGCCGGCGATCAGGAGCACGCGCTTGTCGCCGTCGCGGATCTCGGGGATGTACCGCTGCGCCATGATCGAGCGGGTCCCGTTGGCGGTGAGCGTCTCGATGATCACGTTGCGGTTGGGGTCGCGATCGGCCACGCGAAACACACCCGCGCCGCCGTGGCCCGACAGCGGCTTGAGGACAACGTCGCCGTGCTCGTCGATGAAGCGCTGCAACTCGACCTCGAGCCGCGTCGCAACCGTCGGCACGATGAACTGCGGGAACTCGGCGAGCGCGAGCTTCTCGCTGTGATCGCGGATGGCGCGCGGATCGTTGAACACGCGCGCGCCCTCCCGCACCGCGACTTCGAGCAGCCAGGTGCTGGTGACGTACTCGAGGTCGAACGGCGGGTCCTTGCGCATCAGCACAGCGTCGAATTCGGCGAGCGGCGTCTGGTTTGCGGGCTGCTCGAGCCGGTACCAGTCGTCGTCGTGCAGCGCCGGGTTGCCCAGATACTTGTCGGCATCGAGCAGGCGCAGGCGCGAGTGCTCCGCGAGCACCCGCCCGCCGCGCCACATCACGGCATCCTGCAGCGCGAAGTGAAGCTCGTGCCCGCGCCGCCCGGCCTCGACGAGCATGGCGAAGGAGGTGTCCTTGTAGGTCTTGAGGGTCGGAAGCGGGTCGAGGATGAAGAGCAGCTTCATGCGACGTGGCTCCGGACGCGGGCCGCGGCTCGCATCCCGCGGCTGGCTACTGTTCCGGGGCGGTCTCTTCCAGCTCGATGGCCGCCGCGAGCAGCGCGAGCCGGGCGACGACGCCGTAGACATAGAACCGGTTGGGCGTCGCGTCGGGATTGGCGAAGTGGTCGGGCTGGGTACAACAGTTCTCGAACGCGAGCGGCTCGAAGTGCATGCCGGGCGCGTTCAGGTTCTCGTCCTTCCCGCGACTCGTGTGCACGCGGTAGAAGCCGCCGATGACGTAGCGGTCGATCATGTAGACCACCGGCTCGGCGACCGCGTCGTTCACCGTCTCGAAGGTGTGCACGCCTTCCTGGATGATCACCTCGCGCACCTCGAGTCCTTCCTTCACCACCGCCATCTTCTTGCGCTCGTCGCGGTTCAGGCCGCGCACGTCGTCCGGACTCTTCGCCATCAGGATGCCCATGCCGTAGGTGCCGGCGTCCGCCTTGACGACGACATACGGCTGCTCCTTGATCCCGTACTCGAGGTACTTGGCGCGGATCAGCGGCAGCAGCGCCTCGACATTCGCGGCGAGACACTCTTCGCCGCTCTTTTCCTTGAAGTCCACCTCGCCGCAGCGCGCGAGATACGGGTTGATGAGCCAGGGGTCGATCGCCAGGAGCTGCGCGAACTCGTTCGCCACCCGCTCGTAGCGACCGAAGTGGTTCGACTTGCGCCGCACCGCCCAGCCGGCATGAAGCGGCGGCAGCACCCACTGCTCGTGAAGCCCCTCGAGGATCTTGGGCACACCGGCGGACAGATCGTTGTTGAGCAGGATCGTGCATGGATCGAAATCGGCCAACCCGAGCCGTGCACCCTGCCTCACGAGCGGTTCGAGGAGCAGGGCGGGGTTGTCGGGCACCGCGATCTCGGTCGGCGAGCTGATCTCCGGATTGAGCGTGCCGAGCCGCACGTTGAGCCCCGCCTGGCGCAGGATCGTGCGCAGCCGCGCAACGTTCTGGAGGTAGAACTGGTTGCGCGTGTGGTTCTCGGGGATGAGGAGCAGATTCTTCGCGTCCGGACAGATACGCTCGATCGCCGTCATCGACGCCTGCACCGCGAGCGGGAGGAACTGCGCGTTGAGGTTGTTGAACCCGCCGGGGAAGAGGTTGGTGTCGACCGGCGCGAGCTTGAAGCCGGAATTGCGCAGATCGACCGACGCGTAAAACGGCGGCGTGTGCTCCTGCCACTGCGTCCGGAACCAGTGCTCCACGGCGGCGCTCGAGTCCAGGATGCGGCGCTCGAGGTCGGCGAGCGGACCGCTGGCGGCAATCGTTAGTGCGGGGATCATCTGGATCTTCTCGATTTCTGCGGGCGATTCGCGATTCTAGCCCGACCGCCGGTGAGGGCCAGCGCCCTTTCGGGCGGTCGAGGTCGCGGGGCCGCTCGGGCCAATGCTACCCTCGTCTCGCGCCGGCGCTACGACCTATTGCTACGTTACTTCTACAGCACGCCGGCCTGAGCAACGGCGGAGCCATAACCGCATCAATCGTCGTTCAGGGCGCGCTCACCGCGCTCGCTGCAGCGCGAAGCGGAAAGGCGAACCGGCCCAAAGACCTTCACGCTCGGCACCGCCTCCGTCGGCGGCAGGTCTGGGCGAGCCTCGTCAACGAGAGTGGCGGCCGCGGCGCGACGATGGAACAAGAGGGCACGGCGGCGTGCAGAATCCCCCGGCCGAATGGTCCGCTCGCGCGCCGCGCGCGCTACGCTGGCGCGGCGACCCGCCGGCGTGACCACAGCCACCGTGCCACCGGCCACAGCCAAACCAGGATGGTCACGATTCCAAGTCCCGCGGCAATCGGCCGTTCGAAGAAACCTATAAACCGCCCGTCGGACTTGATCATCGAGGTGATGAAGTGCTCCTCGAGCATGGTGCCGAGGATCACGCCGAGGATGGCCGGTGCGACCGGGTAGCCGTTCTGCTCCATGAAATAGGCGACCACGCCAAACACCAGGATCACGCCCACCGCGAACACCGTGTTGTTGATCGCGAACGCACCCACGATGCAGAACAGCAGGATCACCGGCATGAGCAGGTTGCGCGGCACCTCGAGGATGCGCTTGGCGGCCTTGATGCACGCCCAGCCGAACGGGATCATCAGCAGGTTGGCGAGAAAGAACGTCAGGAATATCGCGTAGATCTGCTCCGGGTTGTTCATGAAGATCGCAGGCCCCGGGTTCATGCCTTTGATGTACAGCACGCCGATCACGATGGCGGTGATCGAGTCGCCCGGGATGCCGAACACGAGCGCGGGGATCCACGCGCCGGCGAGGGCGCTGTTGTTCGCCGCGCCCGACTCGATCAACCCCTCGACATGACCGGTGCCGAACTTCTCCGGCTCCTTGGAGAACTTCTTCGACATCGCGTACGAGATCCACGCCGCGATGTCGGCCCCGGCCCCGGGCAGCGCGCCGATCGCGGTGCCGAGGACGCTGCCGCGGAGGATCGAGGTCCAGTACCGCTTCGTGTAACCCCACATGCCGCGGAAGACGTTGCCGATCTGGCGCGTGAACGGCTGCCCCGCGCTGCTCGTCTCCACCGCATAGCGCAGGATCTCCGACACCGCGAACATCCCGATCATCATCGGGATCAGGCCGACTGAGCCCAGCAGCTCGATCGAGCCGAACGTGAAGCGCGGATGGCCGGCCGGGTTGTCGAGGCCGATCGACGCGATGAGGAGCCCTGCGAGCAGGGACACGATGCCCTTCACCGCATCGCCGACGCTGATGAACACCGCGCACGTAAGCCCGAGCAGCACCAGCCAGAAGTATTCGAACGAGCTGAAGCGCACCGCGATCTCGGCGAGCGCCGGCGCGGAAGTGACCAGCACCACGCTGCCGAACAGCCCGCCGATTACGCTGAAGACGAGGCCAGCGCCGAGCGCGGTCTCCGCGAGCCCTTTCTTCGTCATCGCGTAGGCCTCGTCCACGTACGCTGCCGAGGCCGGCGTGCCCGGGATGCGCATCAGCGCCCCCGGAATGTCGCCGGAGAAGATCGCCATCGCTGTCGCGGTCACGATCGATGCGATCGCCGGGACCGGAGGCATGAAGAACGTGACCGGCACGAGCAGCGCCGTCGCCATCGTCGCGGTGAGGCCCGGCACCGCGCCGACGAAGAGCCCGAACGCCGCCGAAGCGAGGATCACGGCGATCGTGTAGGGCTCGAACACGAGCCCGAACGCGGTCAGGATGTCGGCCATCTCACCATAGGACGGGCGCGAGCACGCCCCACGGCAGGGGGACGCGCAGCAGCTTGTAGAACAGCGTGTGGATCACGAGCGTCGCGACGATCGCGACGACGATCGCGGGCAGGGGCCGCACCCGCAGCTTGAGAAACAATGCGACGAGGCAGATCGTCGCGGTCGGAATGAATCCCAGCGTCCCGGCGACCGCGATGTAGAAGACGAGGACGGCGCAGATCGCGAGGAAGTTGGTGACGAGCGACGGGTCGCGCATCCACGTCGCTAGCGACACCAGCGGGCCCCGCTTGTGGAAGCCGCGCCGGATGAGCAGTCCCCCGCAGGCGATCAGCCCGACCGCGATGACGCCGGGGAAGAGCGCCGGGCCGTAGTTCTGGCCCGGGATCAACGGGTAGGCCTGGATGTGGACGAGGATCGCGATGGCGAGCGCCACCAGGCAGGTACCGACAATGGCGTCGTTGACCTTCATGTCCCGATGCCATCCCGGCGCAAGCCGCAATCCAGTGCGTGCCCGAGCACCTGGATCCCGGTGTTCGCCGCGATGATGCGCTAGGCGCGCGTCACTTCACGATCCCGACCGCCTTCATCGTCGCGCCGAGGTCGTTCGACGACTTTTCCATGAACTGCGCGAACTCCGCCGGCGGGAGGTAGATCACGCCGAACCCGCGGCTCGCCATGAAATCCTTGTAGTCTTTCGAATCATAAGCGCTCTTCACCGCCGCGACGAGCCGCGCCTCCACGTCCTTGGGGATCCCCTTCGGTGCCGCCATGCCGCGCCACGCCGCCATCGCCCAATCGGTGCCGAGCGCGCTCTTCAGCGGCGGGACGTTCGGATAGAGCGACGGCGGCTTCGCGTCCATGATCGCGAGGCTCTTGACCTTGCCGGCGTCGATCAGCGACCGCGCCTCGGGGATCGAGCACGGCACGACGTCGACGCCCCCCGCGACGAGATCCTGCAGCCCGGGGGCGGCGCCGTTCGACGGCACCCAGGGCGCGGCGGCGGGGTCGATGTTCAGGCTCTTCAGCATCCCCGCGATCGAGAGGTGCCAGATGCCGCCCTGGCCGGTGCCGGAGGCCTTCAGCTTGCCCGGGTTCGCCTTGATCGCATCGACGAGCTCCTTCGCCGTCTTGTACGGCGAGTCGGCGCGAACCTGGAGGCCCGCCGGGTCGGCGTTCATTAGCCCGAGCGGCGTGTACGACGCGCCGGTGAGCTTGGTCAGTCCCTGCCAATGCATCATCCCGATCTCGACGGTGATGAGACCGACCGTATAACCATCGGCCGTTGCCTCGGCGATCGCCGAGTGCCCGACGACGCCGTTGCCGCCGGTGCGGTTCACGACGTTGATCGGTTGCTTGAGCTCCTTCTCCATGATCGCGGCGATGATGCGCGCGGTGGCGTCGGTGCCGCCGCCGGCGCCCCACGGCACGACGAGTGTGATGGGACGGTTGGGAAACTGTGCGGCCGCAGGTGCGACGAGCGCGGCGGCGACGATGGCAGCGGCGGCGAGCCGCGCGAGGGTACGGCGAAGCATGTGTCCTCCTTCGTTGGATCGCCGCGCGCGGGATCGATGTTCTTGTGGCGCGGCGGGGTGCGGCGAGGATTTCACGCCGGGCGCGGGCTGTCAACGCAAGCGAAAAAGCCGGCGCTCGGCCGGCTCTGCGGGGAATGGAAGCGGCTTACTTGACTGCCAGGATATACGTCACCATCGCGTTCAGATCCGCGTCGCTGAGCTGCGGATGCGGCGGCATCGGAATCTGGCCCCAGACGCCCGTGCCGCCCGCTTTCACCTTCTGCGCGAGTGCCGCGACCGCATTCTTGTCGCCGGCGTACTTCGCGGCCACTTCCTTGTAGGAGGGCCCGAGCACCTTCTTGTCGACGGCGTGGCAGGCAAGGCAGCCGCTCTTCTGCAGCAGCGCGTCGACATCGGCCGCTGCCGGTGCGGCAGTTGGCGCGGCAGGCGGAGTCGCTGCCGCCGCAGCCGCCGGTGCCGCGGCCGCGGCGACCTGACTTGGCGCTGCGGCGGGCGCGGGCGGTGCCGGGGCAGCCGCAGCAGCCGGCTGCGGCGGTTCCTTGAAGCTCGCGCCGGATTGGTTCGCCATATACACCACCGCCGCGGTCACCTCCCAGTCGGAGAGGTTGGGATTGCCGCCGCGCGGCGGCATCACGCCCTTCGGGCTTTGCACGCCGGCGATCGCGTTCTTCACCAATATCGCGAGACCTTCCTTGATGTGGGGTGCCCAAGCCGCCTTGTCGCCGACCTTGTGGGCGCCGGCAATGCCCTGCGCGTGGCAGGCCGAGCACACCGCCTTGTAGACCTCTTCGCCGGACTTCTGCGCGCGCGGACCGGAAGGTGCATCGGCGAACACCACGCGGGCGACCGGCTGGATTCGCGCCGCGACCGCCTCGGGGGCGAGCGTGGCGGGATCGGTTCGCGTATCCATCGTGATGAACTGTGTGAGCAGCACGATGCCGAGCACGGGAATCGCGAACGCGAGCGCAACCACGACGACCAACTGCCGCCAGGTCTTGATCGGCGAGGAGTGCGCGTGCTCGAAACCGGTGTCTTGCATCGGGCGGACCGTGGAGGGAGCGAGAGCGGAAGGCCCGCGATTATAGCCATGGCCCTCCGGCCGGGCAAAGCGCGCGAGGGGTTGCGGTAGAATCCGCCCGCGCTTCAGCGCGCCCGTAGCTCAGCTGGATAGAGTGTTGGTTTCCGAAGCCAAAGGTCGCAGGTTCGACTCCTGCCGGGCGCGCCATTTGCCGGTCCTTCAGGGTCGGGCAAGAACGCGCGATCGCGCGCACGCTAGTGCGAACAACGCGAGACTCCCGTCCCCGCGGTCCGACCAACGCGCCGCGCGCAGTACCTACGCGGCGCGTCGAAGCGTCAGCCCATGATGTTCACGCCGCCGTCGACGTAGAGCGTCTGCCCGGTCATCCGGCGCGCGTAGGGCGTCGCGAGGTAGGCGCACGCGTAGCCGACATCGTCAATGTCGACGAGCTCTCCCACCGGCGCGCGGCTCGCGGCTTCGTTCAGCAGCAGGTCGAAGTCCTTCAGCCCGGACGCGGCGCGCGTCTTGAGCGGCCCGGGCGAGATCGGGTGGACGCGGATGCCCTTCGGCCCGAGTTCGTGGGCGAGATAGCGGCAGCTTGCTTCGAGCGCGGCCTTCACCGGCCCCATCACGTTGTAGTTCGGCACCACCTTCTGTGCGCCGTGGTAGCTCATTGCGAACATCGTTCCGCCTTCGGTCATCAGCGGCGCGGCGAGCCGCGCCATGCGGATGAAGGAATGGCAGGACACGTCCATCGCCACCTTGAAGCCCTCGGCCGAGCAGTCGAGGAGGCCGCCCTGCAGATCTTCTTTCGGCGCGAACGCGATCGAGTGCACCAGGATGTCGAGGCGACCCCAGCTCTTCCTGATCGCGTCGAACACCGCCTCGAGCTCGCCCGCGCGTTGAACGTCGAGCGGCAGGAAGATCGACGCGCCGAGCTTCTTCGCCAGCGGCTCGACGTGCGGCCGCGCCTTGTCGTTGAGGTACGTGATCGCGAGGTCGGCGCCGAGGCTGCGGAACGCGTTCGCGCAGCCGTACGCGATCGAGTACTGGTTGGCGATGCCGACGACGAGCGCCTTCTTTGCCGCGAGCACCGGGGTCGGGATGGGCTCCATCGCGGTCAGCCCTTCGCGAGCAGGTCGCGCGTGTGCCGCGCGATCATCAGCTCTTCGTTGGTCGGGATCACCCACGCCGCAGTGCGGCTCGCGGCCGTGCCGATGCGCGGCCCGTTCTTCGAGTTCGCCGCTGCATCGAGCTCGACGCCGAGCCACATCGCCTGCCGGCACACGCGCTCGCGGATCGGCGCCGCGCGCTCGCCGATCCCCGCGGTGAAGACGATCGCGTCGAGGCCACCTAGGGCGGCGGCGAGCGAGCCGAGCTCGCGGCCGATGCGGTAGAGGAAGAGGTCCACCGCAAGCTGCGCCCGCGGCTCCGTCGACTCAAGCAGCTTGCGCATGTCGCTCGACACGCCGGACACCCCGAGCAGACCGGACTGGCTGTAGATCAGCTTCTCGATCGCGCGCGCGTCGAGCTTGCGCTCGTCCATCAGGTAGAGGATCACGCCCGGATCGATCGCGCCGCAGCGCGTCCCCATCGGCAGGCCGTCGACCGCGGTGAAGCCCATCGTGCTGGCGACGCTGCGGCCGGCCTCGAGCGCGCACATGCTCGCGCCGTTGCCGAGGTGCAGCACCACGGTCTTGCCGCGCGCCGCGCGCTCGTCGAACCGCCCGAGCACCGAAGCGATGTATTCGTAAGAGAGACCGTGGAAGCCGTAACGCCGCACGCCGGCGTCGGTCAGCTCCTGCGGCAGCGCGAACATCTGCGCGAGCGGCGGGTTCGAGCGGTGGAACGCGGTGTCGAAGCAGGCGACCTGCGCGAGGTCCGGCGCGCGCTGGAACACCGCGCGGATCGGCGCGAGGTTGTGCGGCTGGTGCAGCGGCGCAAGGGGTACGAGCTTCTCGAGCTTCGCGACGACGCCCGAGTCGACCCGGACCGGCGCCGCGTAATCGGTGCCGCCGTGCACGACGCGATGGCCGACCGCGGCGAGACGGTGATCGCTGCCGTGCGTCGCCTTGAGCCAGTCGACGATGTGCGCGAGCGCGCCGTCGTGGCCGAGCTTCGTACCGGCCTCCCACCGCTTCTCGCTCGCCGGCTTCCCGGCGGCGTCCTTCGCGACGAAGTGCGGCGCGGTGTAGATGCCTTCGACCTGCCCGCCAGCGACCACCGCCGGCTCGCCACCCGCTTCCGCGAACAGCGAGAACTTGATGCTCGACGAGCCGGCGTTAAGGACGAGGATCGCGTCGGTCATTCGTTCCTCTCGGGGTTAGTCATTCCGTCGTCGCCTGGATCCCGGCTTGCGCCGGGACGACGCTCACGCGATCGCCTTTGCCGCGCTCTCCCGCCGCGCCTGGACCACGAGCACTGCCACCGCGCACGAAGCGAGCCGCGCGATCGCCGAGTCGGCGCGGCTGGTGAGGATGATCGGCACCTTCGCGCCGAGCACGATGCCCGCCGAATCGGCCCCGGCAAGGAACGACAGGCTCTTCGCGAGCATGTTCCCCGCCTCGAGGTCCGGGACGATCAGCACGTTCGCGCGTCCCGCGACCGGCGAGGCGATCTTCTTGATCGCGGCCGCCTCGAGGCTGATCGCGTTGTCGAGGGCGAGCGGGCCGTCGAGGATCCCGCCGGTGATCTGGCCGCGGTCGGCCATCTTGCACAGCGCCGCCGCCTCGATGGTCGAGGGCACCTTCGGGTTGACCGTCTCCATCGCCGACAGGATCGCGACCCGCACCTCCGGGGCGCGCAGCGCGCGGGCGAGGTCGATGGCGTTCTGCACGATATGGACCTTGTCCTCGAGCGTCGGGGCGATGTTCACCGCGGCGTCGGAGATGATCAGCGCGTCGGGATGCGACGGCACGTCCATCACGAAGCAGTGGCTGATGCGCCGCGCGGTGCGCAGGCCGGTGTCCTTCCTCACCACCTCCGCCATGAGCTCGTCGGTGTGGAGGCTGCCCTTCATCAGCGCCTCCGCCTTGCCTGCCCGCACGAGCTCCACCGCTTTCGCTGCCGCCGCATCGCTGTGCGGCGCGTCGACCAGCTCGTAGCCCGAGATGTCGAGCTTGAACTGCTTCGCCACCGCGTCGATCTTCGCCTTCGGTCCGACGAGGATCGGCTTGATCAGCCCGAGCTTGGCGGCATCGACCGCACCGGAGAGCGAGCTCTCGTCGCACGGATGGGCGACCGCCGTCACGACCGGCTGCAGCGTCTTCGCGAGCTCGAGCAGGCGTTTGTACTTTTCGTGGCTCATGCGGATTTGAGCTCCTGTACGGGGGTGTCGAGCCCGAGAATGCCGGCTACCCGGCGGAAGCGCTCCTCCTGATGGGGAGTCAGCTCGCCGCGCGATTTCATGACCGTCCGGGCGACGTCGAAACCCTGGCGGCGGTGGCGCTTCTCGGGGACGAGCTTCGGCAGCGCCGCGACCGCGCGCTCCTCGTCGAGCGCGAGGATGAACGCCTGGCGCTTGACCGCGGCCTTCAGCGCCGCGAGCGACGGCGCGTTCTCGGGCTTCAGCTCCTCGATCATGCGGCGGACCATGTTGAAGGGCCGCTCGTCGACCGCGCTGCCCTCCGGCCGCACGTAGATGAGAAGGCGCGCCCACGCGTCGAGCAAGGTGCCCTGCTCGACGCCCGCCTCGAACTCCTGCCGCTTGAGGCGCTTCAGCTCGTCCTGCTCCCACGTCGTCGACTGCGGGCCGCGACGCCCGAGGCTCTTCGCGTCCGCGCCGACCGCCGCCGCGAGCCACGGCGACTCGTAGATCGCCTTGAACATGCGCTCGTACATGTCGTCGCGGACGTCGCTGTATTGGTCGAGCGCCTGCTCGATCCGGCCGGACACGTCGCGCTCGACCTTGACGAACGGGTTGTCGGCCGAGACCGGCCGGCGGTTCGCGCGCACGGTGTCGGCCATCGACTTGACCCACAGCATCCAGGGATTCAGATCGGAGAAGAACCATCGTTCGAGCCGCGCCGGGTTCGTCTCGCGCAGCGTCTTCGCGGTGGTCTCGTTCGACATCGCTTTCACGATCGGCGAAGCGAACGTGTCGTAGAGGCCCTGGTTGATCTGCGACACGCGGTTCACGACCTCGAACGCCTGCTCGTCCTGGCGGCCGTCGTCGAGAGCGAGGATGTCGTCCATCGTGCGCGGCGCGAACTGGATGAGGTAGCGCCCGTCGGTGTACTCGAGGCCCGGCATCTCCGGGTGGGTGTCGGTGATGATTGCCTCGTACAGCCCGGCCGGCAGCGTCTCGATCAGCTCGAGCGCGCTCGCGAGCTCGGTGGTCTCGCGTTTCGCGATGCTCGCCGACACGAAGATGCCGAGGTGGCCGATCTTCTCGTGCAGGCAGTAGACGATGGTCTGCTCGTTCAGCCGGATCTCCTCGACGCTGCGATAGAGGTCGGGGATCCAGTCGAGCGCCTGCTGCGGCGGGGTGATGTTGTCACCCCACGAGGCGAACACGACGATCGGCGAGCGGATGTTGCGGATGTCGACCCGATGTTGCCCGTCGAACGACTCGACCTCGCCGGCGGAAAGCTTGTTGCCGACGAAGAGGTTCTGCGAGATCCACTCCATCTCCTCCTTGTTCATGAGGTAGTGGCCGCCCCACCACTTCTCGAACTCGAGGAAGCGCTCGCGCTCGGTGTCGACCTTCGCGTACAGGTTGTAAAGCTTGGTCCAGTAGGTGTTCGACGGGTTCAGGTTCTCGAAGTTGTTGACGAGGTACGCGCCGTCGAACTTGCCGTGGCCGAGATCGCCCGCGAGCGAGGCCATCCAGGTGCCGCCGAGCAGGCCGCCCGAGTAGCGCATCGGGTTCTTGCCGGCGACACCGGCCCAGTAGGAGATCGGCGAGCCGGCGAGCAGGATCGGTCCGACGAGCTTCGGCGCCAGCGCGGCGAGCATCATCAGCGCCCAGCCGCCCTGGCAGTTGCCGATGACGAACGGCTTCTCGGACTCGGGGTGCAGCTCGTTGACCTTGAGCAGGAACTGCGCTTCGGCGGAGCAGACGGACTCGATCGTCTGGCCCGGCATCGGCTGCGGATAAAACATCACAAAGTAGCACGGGTGGCCGACCTTGAGCGCGATCCCGATCTCGCTGTCGATCTTGAACCCGCCAATGCCCGGGCCGTGACCGGCGCGCGGATCGATCACCACGAACGGACGCTTCTTCGGATCCGCAATCGGATAGCCGACCGGCGGCTTGATGCGCACTAGCGCGTAGTTCGCGGGCTTCGCGAGCTCGCGGCCGTCGACGACCGTCTCGTAGTCGAAGACGAGCACCGGCGGATTGCCGGACTTCTCGTGCTCGAGATACTGATTGCCTCGCTCGCGCAGCACGTCCCACGTGAGGATCGTGCGCTGCCATGAGTCGAGCAGGTATTCGGTCGCGGCCTGCGCCGCTTCCGGCATCGGCCAGAGGGCATGCGTGCGGGGAGACTCGGTTGCCATTGGGGACTCCTGAGGACGGGGGCTGCAGCGCTAGCAGCGGGGTCGGAACGGTAACACCGGCGGTGGTGCACTGCAACCTTGCTACACCCGTCACCCATTTGCGTTAGATTGACGCTCGGAGGGGGACCTCTCTACGAGGAGAACGCCATGCAGCTTTGGATCAGCAACCTTGCGCCGGACACCACGGACGACGACATCCGCGAGCTCGTCCGCAAGTACGCGAAGCTCGAGATCGCGCGCATCGTGCGGGAAGAAGGCGACGGCTCGCGCCCCGCCGCCGTTCTCGAGTTCGAGCAGGCCAGCCGCGCGGACCTTCACGAGGCGCAGCGGCGCCTCAACGGGATGCACTGGAAGGACCGCACGCTGGGCGCCTATCTGCCGCTGAGCTGAGCGGTGAGCGCAGCCGATTACGCCGCCGTCGAGACGCTGCGCGACGGGCGACGCGTGGAAATCCGCGCTCAGCGACCTGCCGACCGGGACCTGATTGCAGCGGCGTTCCGGCGGTCCAGCCCGGAAACGATCTATCGCCGGTTCTTCGGCCCAAGAACCGGGTTCACGGAAAAAGAGGTCGCTTTCTATCTGGATCTTGACTTCGTCAATCAGGTCGCGCTCGTGGCGGAGCTGGAGGAGGCCGGGCAGAAGGTGATCGTGGGCGGCGGGCGTTACATCGTTTCGCCGGCCGGCCGGGCCGAGATCGCCTTCACCGTGGACGATTCGCATCAAGGCCTGGGCATCGCCACGCGCCTGATGCGCCACCTCGTCGCCATCGCCCGCGCGGCCGGAATCAAGGAGTTCTTCGCTGAAGTCCTGGCGGAAAACGCGCCGATGCTCAAGGTATTCCAGCGAAGCGGCCTTGCCGCGACGACGCGTCGGGAGGGCGGCGTCGTGCATGTCGCGATGGCGCTGGGTGGGGCAAGTGGTTGATTCCGATGGATCGGTCAGAGCTGGCCTCGCAGACGGTCGCCGAACTTTGCGCTCGCCGCCGCAGCGGCCGGAATCCCACCAAGGTAGGATTTGCGGCCCCGGTGGCCGGGCTTAGCGTCGCCATCGCGAAGGAGGATCACGCATGAAACCCTGGGCTGGACGCCTCGCGCGACCGCTCTTCGCAATGCTCCTCGCGTCGGCGGTGGCGACCGGCGGCGTCGCGCAGACGCAGGGCGAGCCGCCGCCGTTCAAGCCGGAGGAGATCGAGGCGCTGGTCGCGCCGATCGCGCTCTACCCGGATTCGCTGCTGTCGCAGGTGCTGATGGCCTCGACCTATCCGCTCGAGATCGTCCAGGCCGCGCGCTGGGTGAAGGCGAACCCGAACGTGAAAGGCGACGCCGCGGTGAAGGCGGTGGAGAGTCAGACCTGGGACGTGAGCGTCAAGTCGCTCGTCGCCTTCCCGCAGGCCCTCGAGCCGATGAACGAGAAGCTCGACTGGACGCAGAAGCTCGGCGACGCGTTCCTCGCCGACCAGAAGGCGGTGCTCGATGCGGTGCAGCGGCTGCGCCAGAAAGCGCAACAGTCGGGCAACCTCCAGACCACCGACCAGCAGAAGGTGATCGTCGAGCAGGCGGCGCCGCAGCAGACGGTGATCAAGATCGAGCCGGCGAACCCGCAGGTGATCTACGTGCCCGCGTACAACCCGACGGTCGTGTACGGCGCGTGGGGCTATCCGGCGTATCCGCCGTACTACTGGCCGCCGTCTCCGCTCTACTACCCTGGCGGCGCGCTCATGACCGGCTTCGCGTGGGGCGTGGGCATCGCCGCCGCGGGTGCGATCTTCGGCGGCTGTAACTGGGGGCGCGGCGACGTCAACATCAACGTAAACCGGGCGACCAACATCGACAAGAACTTCAACCGCACCAACGTGGGCGGCGGCGGCCAGTGGCAGCACGACGCGGGCCATCGGAAGGGCGTGTCGTACCGGGATAACGCGAGCCGCGAGAAATTCGGCAAGGACGTTCCGGGCGCCGATCGGCGCAACGACTTTCGCGGTCACGACGGACCGGGGGATCGCGGCGGCGTCGGTGACCGTGGCGGGCCGGGCGACCGTGGCGGGCCGGGCGATCGTGGCGGTGTAGGTGATCGTGGCGGGCCGGGTGACCGTGGCGGGCCGGGTGGTCCTGGCGGCGTAGGCGATCGTGGCGGGCCGGGCGGGCCGCGGCGGGCCAGGCGGGCCGGGTGGTCCTGGCGGCGTAGGCGATCGCGGCGGAGCGGGCGGGCCGGGCGGTCCTGGCGGCGTAGGCGATCGCGGCGGAGCGGGCGCTGGCGGTCGGGACAACGCTTTTCAGGGCGTGGGCGGCGGCGGGGCGTCGCAGCGCGACGTAGACCGCGGCCGCGCGAGCCAACAGTCCATGGGGAGCCACGGCGGCGGGGCCGGCGGAGCGCGCGCGAGCGGCGGTGGTGCGAGCGCCGGCGGTGGCGCTCGCGGCGGCGGTGGCGCTCGCGGTGGCGGGGGCGGTGGCCGCGGCGGCGGCGGCAGGCGCTAGGGAGACATCGACGATGCGATCCAACCTTCGGCAACCTTGCGCCGTCCGCCTTGCCGCGTTCGCCGCGGCAGTCGGGCTGTTTGTGGCGTGGACGCCCGCTGCCTTCGCGCAGCAGAAGACTTTCGCTTCACCGGATGCGGCGATGAACGCGTTCGGCGACGCGGTCGCGACGAGCGACGACGACGCCTTGAAGGCGCTGCTCGGGGCCGACTACCGGACGTACATTCCCCCCGTCGGCACCGAGGTCCGCTACCGCTTCCTCGCCGCGTGGGCCAAGTCGCACGCGATCAAGCTGGAGGGCGACGCGAAGGCGGTCGTCGCGGCAGGCGGCGACGGCTGGACCCTGCCCATCCCGATCGTGAAGACGGCGCAGGGCTGGCGGTTCGACACCCGCGCCGGCGCCGAGGAGATGCGCTTGCGCCGCATCGGCCGGAACGAGCTCGCCGTGATGCAGGTGATGCTCGCCATCTACGACGCGGAGAAGGAGTACGCGAGGGGCGACCGCAACGGCGACGGCGTGCTCCAGTACACGGCCCGGTTCGCGAGCTCGCCCGGGAAGCGGGACGGGCTGTACTGGCCGACGAAGGCGGGCGAAGCGCAAAGCCCGCTCGGGCCGGCCATGGCGGCCGCGCGCGCAGCGGGCGGCAGCAGCGAAGCGGGCTATTACGGCTATCGGTACAAGCTCCTCACCGGGCAGGGGAAGAACGCGCCCGGCGGCGCGTTCGACTACATCGCGAGGGGACGGATGATCGGCGGATTCGCCGCCGTGGCGTGGCCGGTCGAGTACGGCGACACCGGCGTGATGACGTTCATCGTGAGCCACGACGGCGTCGTGTACGAGAAGGACCTCGGCCCGGACACCGCCGCGCGGGCCGCCGCGATGACGCGCTTCGATCCCGACTCGAGCTGGCAGAAGGCCACGCCCGACAAGTAGCGTAGGATACGGCCGCAGCAACGCTCCCGCGCGTCACGGCGTGGCGGCGGAGGTTTGCGCGTCCGTAATCACGAGACCCTGCGGCCGATTCAGGCGGCCGTTCGCGTCGACCGCAAATCCAACCAAGGTAGGATTTGCCGGGCTCCGCGCCCGGGATAGCGTTCCACCAGAAGGGTGCGCGACCCAGTCCGGTCGCCACCGGATCAACACGCAAGGAGGCGTTATGGCGAGCAATCCGAAACTGGCGAGCGAGCGATGGGAAGTGGCGTGGCGCGGCTTCGCGCCGGGTTCTTGGCAGAGCCGCGTCAACGTCCGCGAGTTCATCCAGCGCAACTACACGCCGTACGAAGGCGACGGCGCCTTCCTGCAAGGCGCGACCGAGCGCACGAAGGGCATGTGGAAGACGCTGCAGCCGCTGCTCGCCAAGGAGCGCGAGAAGGGCATCCTCGACGTCTCGCAGATTCCTTCCGGGATTCTCGCGCACGCACCCGGCTACATCGACAAGGACCGCGAGATCATCGTCGGCCTGCAAACCGAGGCGCCGCTCAAGCGCGCGATCATGCCATTCGGCGGCTGGCGCGTGGTCGCGGCGAGTCTCGAGTCCTACGGCTACAAGCCGGACCCGGCCCTCGGCGAGATCTTCACCAAGTACCGCAAGACGCACAACGACGGCGTGTTCGACGCCTACACGCCGGACATCCGGAAAGCCCGCTCGTCGGGCGTGGTCACCGGCCTGCCGGACGCGTACGGCCGCGGCCGCATCATCGGCGACTACCGCCGGGTCGCGCTCTACGGCGTGGATTTCCTCGTCGCCGACAAGGAGCGCGAGAAGCACGAGCTCGACGACCGCCATTCGACCGAGGACATGATTCGCCTGCGCGAGGAGCTGGCCGAGCAGATCCGGTCGCTGAAGGAGTTGAAGGAGATGGGGTCGCGCTACGGCTACGACATCTCCGGGCCGGCGACGAACGCCCGCGAGGCGGTGCAGTGGACCTACTTCGGGTATCTCGCCGCGATCAAGCAGCAGAACGGGGCGGCGATGTCGGCCGGGCGGCTCTCCACGTTCTGGGACATCTACTTCGAGCGCGACCTGCGCGAGCGTAAGCTGACCGAGTCGCAGGCGCAGGAGATCATCGACGACCTCGTCATCAAGTGGCGCATCGTGCGCTTCCTGCGCGCCCCCGAGTACAACCAGCTGTTCTCCGGCGACCCGGTCTGGGTCACCGAGGTCGTGGGTGGACAGGGCGAGGACGGACGCACGCTCGTTACCAAGAGCGCATTCCGCATGCTGCACACCCTCTACAACCTCGGCCCGGCACCCGAGCCGAACATCACCGTGTTCTGGTCGCCGCGCCTGCCCGAAGGCTTCAAGCGTTTCGCGATCAAGACGTCGATCGACACCAGCGCGATCCAGTACGAGTCCGACGACCTCATGCGGCCCAAGTGGGGCGACGACTGCGCCATCGCCTGCTGCGTCTCGGCGATGCGGGTCGGCAAGCAGATGCAGTTCTTCGGCGCGCGCGTGAACCTGGCGAAGACGCTGCTCTACGCCCTGAACGGCGGACGCGACGAAGTGACCGGCGAGCAGGTCGGGCCGAAGCTCGCGCCGATCACGTCCGACCCGCTCGACTACGACGAAGTGATGGACCGCCTCGACCCGATGCTGGAGTGGCTGGCGAAGATGTACGTCAACGCGCTCAACATCATCCACTACATGCACGACAAGTACTCCTACGAGGCGATCGAGATGGCGCTGCACGACCGCGACATCCTCCGCACGCTCGCCTGCGGGATCGCCGGCCTTTCGCACGCCGCCGACAGCCTGTCGGCGATCAAGTACGCGAAAGTGAAGCCGCTGCGTGACGAGCGCGGGATCATCGCCGACTTCAAGACCGAAGGCGAGTTCCCGTGTTTCGGCAACAACGACGATCGCGCGGACGACATCGCCAAGACGCTGGTGTCGATGATGATGAACAAGGTCCGCATGTACCCGACCTACCGCAACTCGGTCCACACGCAGTCGGTGCTCACCATCACCTCCAACGTGGTCTACGGCAAATCGACTGGCAACACGCCGGACGGCCGCAAGAAGGGCGAGCCGTTCGCGCCCGGCGCGAATCCGTCGAACGGCCGCGACACGCACGGCGCCCTCGCGGCGCTGATGTCGGTCGCCAAGATCCCGTACGACGACGCGGAGGACGGCATCTCGCTGACGCTCTCGCTGGTGCCCGCCGCGCTCGGGCCCAAGGAGGACCAGATCACGCGCGGCGTCGGCGGGCTCGACGCCTATTTCGCGAGCGGCGGTTTCCACGTCAACATCAACGTGCTGAACCGCGAAACGCTGCAGGACGCGGTGAAGCATCCGGAGAAGTACCCGCAGCTCACGATCCGGGTGTCGGGCTACGCGGTGAACTTCGTCAAGCTGACCAAGGAGCAGCAGCTCGACGTCATCAACCGCACGTTCCACGGCGCGATGTAGGCGGTCGATGGCCGAGCCAGCCGTCGGCAGCCGTTACGAGCTCCACGTTGCGCGCAAGGGGGCGGCGGAGAGCAAGGCCGCGCACGACTATTACGCCGTTCATCCGGGCGACGTCGAGGAGGCCAAGGGGGAAGACGACCTCGTCGGGTACGTGCACTCGTACGAGGTCGGCAGCACGGTGGACGGCCCCGGCATCCGCTTCGTCGGCTTCCTGACCGGCTGCCTGCTCCGCTGCCAGTACTGCCACAACCCGGACACCTGGCACAAGCACAACGGCCATCCGGTGACCGTCTCGCGCGCGATGCAGCAGATCGGCAAGTACGCCCAGGTGCTCAAGATCAGTAAGGGCGGCGTCACGCTGTCCGGCGGCGAGCCGATGGTGCAGCGGCCGTTCATCACGCGGATCTTCCGCCGCTGCAAGGAGCTCGGCCTGCACACCTGCGTCGACACGTCGGGCCGCCTCGGCGACCGGATGACCGACCAGGAGCTGATGGACATCGACCTCAACCTGCTCGACATCAAGTCCGGCGATCCGGCCGTGTACGAGAAGGTCACGCGCCAACCGCTGCAGCCGACGCTCGACTACGCGCGGCGGCTGTCGGCCCTCGGGCGCCCGATGTGGATCCGCTACGTGCTCGTGGCCGGCCTTACCGACGGCCACGACAACGTCGAGAAGGTCGCCGATTTCTGCGCCGGGCTGAAGACGGTCGAGCGGGTGGAGATCCTGCGCTTCCACCAGATGGGCAAGGACAAGTGGCACAAGCTCGGCCTCGCATACCCGCTGGAGAACATCGAGCCGCCGAGCGCTGAACTGACCGAACGCGTGCGCGGCCAGTTCCGTAGCCGCGGACTGACCGTCTACTAGAAGAAGAAAGGCAGGGAACGTGGAATACGTCAAGACGCTGCTCGAGCAGCAGCCGCTGATGGCGCTGTTCCTCACGATCGCGATCGGCTATCTCGTCGGCGAGATCAACATCAAGGGCTTCTCGCTCGGCGTGGGCGCGGTGCTGTTCGTCGCGCTCGCCGTGGGCTGGTTCGCGCCCAAGTCGGTGCCGGCAGCAATGGTCGGGACGCTCGGCCTCGCGCTCTTCCTCTATACGGTCGGGGTCCAGTACGGCAAGCAGTTCTTCCTCGGCCTGACGAGCGCCGCCGGCCGCAGGGCGAACATGATGGCGTTGATCGGCGTGCTGCTGGCGGGCGCGGTGAGCGTGGTGTTCGTGAAGGCGATGGGGCTGA
>CAVWFR010000052.1:0-62440 GCA_963754305.1 uncultured beta proteobacterium
TCCCGCCGCCCGGAATCGAACCGGGATCTAGCGCTTAGGAGGCGCTCGTTCTATCCATTGAACTACGGCGAGGCCGCGCGGATTCTACGCGACGCCGCGCGTCGAGCGCTCGCCATTGCCTGCTGCGGTCCCGGCTGCTAGCCTCACCCTAGCGCAACGACGAGGGAGGACGCCGGCCGCAGGCGGGCTACGCGCGCCGGGAACGCACGATGTCAGACGCCGCGGCACCGCGGATAGGCGCGCCCGCGATCGCCGCCGCGATCGCACCCGACGGCGCACGCACCGTCGCGCTCTCCGGCGCGTGGGACATCCGGGCGCTCGAAACGCAAGCGCAGGCGCTGACGCGCGACCTCGCGCGGTTCGCCGCGCGCGACGCGTGGGATCTTACCGGCGTCCAGCGACTCGACCACGTCGGCGCCCTGCTCCTCTGGCGGGCGTGGGCGCGCAGCCGGCCCGTGCACCTCCGGCTCGCCGCCGGGCAGGAGCTCTTCTTCAATCGCCTCGCCCGGGCCGACGCTCACGCCGCCGCGGGCCTGCGCCGCTCGTTCCTCGAACCGCTCGCCGACCTCGGGCGCAACGCGCTCGCGGTCCTCTCCCACCTGGACGGGCTCGTCCGGCTCGCCGGGCAGGTCGCTCTCGACGCCGCGTGGGTGATCGCGCACCCCTCGCGTGGACCGTGGCGGGAGCTCTCAGCCACGCTCTACCGCGCGGGCACGCAGGCGCTCGGCATCACTGCGCTCGTCGGGTTTCTCATCGGGATCGTGCTCGCCTATCTCTCGGCGGATCAGCTGCGGACCTTCGGCGCGGATATCTACGTCATCAACATCGTCGGGATCGGGATCATCCGCGAGCTGGGGCCGGTGCTCGCGGCGATCCTCGTCGCCGGGCGCTCGGGGTCCGCGATCACCGCACAGCTCGGCGTGATGCGCGTGACCGAGGAGCTCGACGCGCTCGACGTCATGGGCATTCCCGCCGGCGTCCGGCTCATCCTCCCCAAGGTCGCCGGGCTGGCGATCGCGGTGCCGTTGCTGGTCGTCTGGAGCGACGCGATCGCGCTGCTCGGCGCGATGCTTGCGGCGCGGCTCGAGCTCGACATCAGCTTCACGCTCTTCCTCCAGACACTCCCCGGGGCGGTGCCGACGGCGAACTACTGGCTCGGGCTCGTCAAGGGCGTCGTGTTCGGCGCGCTCATCGCCCTCACGGCCTGTCACTACGGCCTGCGCATCCGCCCGAACACCGAGAGCCTCGGCGCCGGGACGACGCAGTCGGTGGTCGCCGCGATTACGATCGTCCTCATCGTCGATTCGCTGTTCGCCGTCGCGTTCGCCGGGATCGGGCTCGAGCTCCGTGGCTGAGCACCCGATCATCGCGGTGACGGGGCTGTGGACCGAGTTCGGCGGTCACGTGGTTCATCGCGGCATCGAGCTGGAGGTGCGCGCGGGCGAGATCCTCGCGCTCGTCGGCGGCTCGGGTAGCGGCAAGACGACGCTGCTCCGGCAGATGGTCGGCCTCGAGCGGCCGACGCGGGGTACGGTCGCCGTGTTCGGGGTTGACCTGCAGACCGGGGCGCCCGAGCGCCGCGCGCGCATCCGCAAGCGCTGGGGCGTGCTGTTCCAGGAAGGCGCGCTCTACAGTGCGCTCTCCGTTTACGACAACATCGCGTTGCCCCTGCGCGAGCTCCGGGCCTTCGACGAGGACTTCATCGGCGACATGGTGATGCTCAAGCTCGACATGGTCGACATCGAGCGCCGGCATGCCTGGAAGATGCCCTCGGAGCTCTCCGGCGGAATGGTCAAGCGCGTCGCGCTGGCGCGTTCGCTCGCGCTCGAGCCGGAGCTCCTGTTTCTGGACGAGCCGACCGCCGGCCTCGACCCCGATCGCAGCGAGAGCTTCGTGACCTTGCTCGGCGACCTCCAGGCGCGGCTCGGGCTCACCGTCATCATGGTCACGCACGACCTCGACACGCTCGTCTCGCTCGCGGACCGCACTGCGGTGCTCTACATGGGCGAGGTCGTGGCGCTCGGGACGGTACCCGAGGTCGTGCGCGTCGAGCACCCGTTCATCCGCAACTTCTTTCTCGGCGATCGCGGACGGCGCGCATTGAGCGTGCTCGGGCCCGACGCGCTCGCCGGGGTCTAGCGGCGCACTGAAGCCGAACACCAAAGAAAACCCAGGGAGGACACATGGAGAATCGTGCTCACGCGCTGGCGGCGGGCCTGTTCGTGCTGCTGCTCGGCGCGGCGCTCGTGGGGGGCGTGCTCTGGCTCAACCGCGACCAGCGGGTGGGCGGCGTGCCGTACATCGTGACCACCACCCGGCCGGTGAGCGGACTCAAGGTCGAGGCGCCGGTGCGCTATCGGGGGGTCGATGTCGGCCGGGTCGAGTCGATCCGCCTCGACCAGGCCGCGGGCGGGCTCGTGCTCATCGGCATCAGCGTCGATCCGGCCACCCCGATCACGCGCGGCACATTCGCGCAGCTCGGGTTCCAGGGCGTCACGGGGCTCTCGTTCGTGGCGCTCGACGACGACGGCAGCGCGCGAGAGCCGCTCGCAGCAGCGGACGGGCAGGCCGCGCGCATCGCGATGCGGCCGTCGCTGTTCGATTCGGGCGAGAGCCTCGTCGCGTCGATCGGCGAGGTCGCGGAGCGCGTGAACCGGCTCCTCGGCGACGAGAACCAGAAGGTCCTGATCGGGATGCTCGCGCGGATCGATACGGCCTCGGCGAGGGCGGCGAAGCTCGCCGACAACCTCGAGCCGGCGGCGAAGGCGATCCCGCCGCTCATCGCCGATGCGCGCGCCGCCGTGAGCGACGCGCGGGGAACGGTGGTCCGCGCGGGCGAAATGATCAACGCGATGACGAGCCTCGCGGCGAAGCTCGAAGAACGATCGGTCGTGCTCGCCCAGATCGGCGACAACGCGGGCGACGTCGGCGCGACTGCACGCTCGCTCAACGACGAAACGCTGCCGCGCCTGAACGCGCTCGCGGAAGAGCTCCGGCGGGAGGCGCGTGTCCTCGATCGCGTCCTGACCGGCCTCGCCGACCAGCCCCAGAGCCTAGTGTTCGGTGCGCCGCCGCGACGGCCGGGCCCGGGCGAGGCGGGGTTCGAAGCCGGACGCTGAGGATGCGCTGCGCGCGGTTCGTACCGCCGGTCGTTCTTCTGCTCCTTACGGTCGCCGCGTGTGCCGGGCCGCAGAGGCTGTCGATCTCCGAGTACGACTTCGGTCCCCCGACGGCGACCCAGGAGGGGCCGCCGCGGCTGCAGCGGGAGATCGCGGTGGCCGATACGACCGCGCCGGGATGGCTCGACTCGCCGGCGATCGTCTATCGACTCGCGTATCGCGACGTGGCACAGCCACGCGCCTACGTCGAGAGCCGTTGGCTCGCCCCGCCGGCGGCGCTTTTCACCGTCCGCCTGCGGCAGCGGCTGGTCGCCACCAACCGCGGCGGCGTGCTGATGCCCGGCGACGGCGTGCGCGTCGCGGCCACGCTCCGCGTCGAGCTCGAGGAGTTCAGCCAGGTGTTCGATGCGCCGGAGCGCAGCCGCGCCCTCGTCCGGGTGCGCGCGACGCTCGTCTCCGGCGGACGGCTGCTCGGGCAGACGAGCTTTACGATCGAGCGCTCCGCGCCGAGCGCGGACGGGGCCGGTGCCGCCCGCGCGCTCGCGCTCGCCGCGGATGGCGCGATCGACCGGCTGATCGACTGGACGGCCGAGAGCTTGAAGTGAGTCGCCCCGGGGGCGCGCTTCGATGCGCGTGCTAAGCTCGATCGCGGTGCGACGGAGGCCGATTGGCGATGAAAGCGATCCTGTGCAAGGCCTGGGGCGGACCCGAATCCCTCGTGCTCGAGGAGCTCCCGTCGCCGCGACCCGGCGCGGGCGAGGTCGTGATCGACGTGAAGGCGGCGGGGGTCAACTTCCCCGATGTGCTGATCATCCAGAATAAGTACCAGGTGAAGCCGCCGCTGCCCTTCGCACCGGGCGCAGAGCTCGCGGGCGTGATCAAGGAGACCGGCGCCGGGGTGACCGGATTCGCGCCGGGCGACCGGGTGATCGCGATGGTGTCGTGGGGTGCGTACGCGGAGGAGTGCGTCGCGCCCGCGGCGCAGCTCGTCTCGATGCCGCCGGGACTCGACTTCGCCACCGCCGCGGCGTTCACGCTCACCTACGGCACATCGTGGCATGCGCTGAAGGACCGCGGCCAACTCCGCGCAAGCGAGACGCTGCTCGTGCTCGGGGCGGCGGGCGGAGTAGGGCTCGCCGCGGTCGAGATCGGCAAGGCGCTCGGCGCGCGCGTGATCGCCGCCGCGTCGAGCGCGGAGAAGCTCGCGGTCTGCCGCGCGCACGGGGCCGACGAGACGATCGACTACGCGACCGAAGACCTGCGGGCGCGGCTGAAGCAGCTCACCGGCGACAAGGGCGCCGACGTCGTGTTCGACCCGGTCGGCGGGTCGTATACCGAGCCGGCGATCCGCTCGACGGCCTGGCGCGGCCGCTACCTCATCGTCGGCTTCGCGAACGGCGAGATCCCGCGCATCCCGCTCAATCTGATGCTGCTGAAGGGGAGCTCGCTCGTCGGGGTCTACTGGGGCGACTGGACGCGGCGCGAACCGCGGGCCGCGGCCGACGGTATGACGGAGCTCCTCGGCTGGCTCGCCGCGGGCAAGCTCAACCCGCATCTCTCCGGACGATATCCGCTCGCTCGCGCTGCCGACGCTCTCACCGCGCTCGGTAGCCGTAAGGTCACCGGCAAGCTCGTCATCGAGCCCGAAGCTTGACCGCGACGCCGAATCCGACCGCGCACGGGGCCACGCATTGGTCTGAGATCCTGTCGTTCTGGTTCGGCGCGCCCGACTCACCCGAGCTCGGCCGCAACCGCAAGCGCTGGTTCGAGAAATCCGCCGATTTCGACGCGCTGACCCGGACCCGCTACCTGGCGGCGTACGAGGCGGCCGCGGCGGGCGGTCTCGATGCCTGGGCCGAGCGACCGCTGTCCGCGCTGGCGCTGGTGGTCATGCTCGACCAGTTCCCGCGCAACCTGTTTCGCGGCTCGCCGCGCGCGTTCGCAGCCGACCCGAAAGCACTCGCGGTGGCGCGCTCGCTCGTCGCGCGCGGGTTCGACGCGGCGCTCATGCCGGCGCAGCGCTGGTTTGCGTACCTGCCGTACGAGCACGCGGAGGATCTCGCGGCGCAACGCGAGTCGTTGGCGGTCTACGATCGGCTGCGCGGGGATCCGTCGAGTGCGATGCCCATTGCCTACGCCATGCGGCACTATGCCGTGATCGAGCGCTTTGGACGCTTTCCGCATCGGAACGCGGTCCTCGGGCGGGCGTCGACGCCCGACGAGGTAGCCTTTCTCGCGACGCCCGGCTCCTCCTTTTGAGGTCCGCGAGCTACTCCAGCCGCGTCGGGATGGTCACTTCCGAGTGCAGGGTCCGGTGCACCGGGCACTTGTTGGCGATCTCCAGCAGCTTCTGCCGCTGCGTAAAGTCGAGCGTGCCCTCGAGCCGGATCACGCGCTCGATCCGGTCGACCTTGCCCTCGCGCGTGTCGCATTCGGCGCAGTCGGCGGCGTGGATCTTGTCGTGCCTCAACTCGACCGCCACACGCTCGAGCGGGATGCCCTTCAGGTCGGCGTAGAGCCGCACCGTCATCGACGTGCACGCCCCGAGCGCGGCGAGCAGGAGGTCGTAGGGAGACGGCCCCGAGTCCAGCCCCCCGACGGACACCGGCTCGTCGGCGCGCAGGACGTGGCGCCCGGCGGCGATCAGCTGGGTGAGCTTGCCCTCACGGGTCTCATGCACCATCACCTTCCCGGGAACCGGCGCGGGCGCGTCGGGTCCTTTGCTACCGAGGTAGCGTTGCGCCCAGGCCGCGACCACGTGGCCGGCGTAGATCGCATCCTCGCGCCGAGTCAGCAGATGGTCAGCGGGATCGAGCGACACGAAGCTGCGCGGATGGCGCGCGGCGAGGAAGATCCGCGTCGCGTTTTCGATCGGCACCGCGCCGTCGCGCGGCGAGTGCATCACGAGCAGCGCCTTGCCGAGCTCGTGCACGATTTCCCCGAGCCGCTGTCCGGCGAGATCGTCGAGGAGCTGTCTTGAGATGCGGAACGGCCGGCCGGCGAGGACGACCTCCGCCGCGCCCGAGCGCTCGATCTCGTCCAGGTTCGGGATGAGCGCGAGCACGTGCGCCGGGTCGAAGGGGGCGGCGATCGTCGCGACCCCGACCGACTCGGGGATGCGTGGCGCCGCAGCGAGCACCGCGGCACCGCCGAGGCTGTGCCCGACGAGGATTTCCGGGGCGCGATGGCGGCGGCGGAGAAAGTCGGCGGCGGCGACGAGGTCGGCGACGTTGGAGGAGAAATTCGTGTTGGCGAAGTCGCCCCCGCTCCCGCCGAGGCCGGTGAAGTCGAAGCGCAGCGTCGCGATGCCGCGCTCGGCGAGCGCCCCGGAGACATAGGCTGCCGCGCGCGTGTCTTTCGAACAGGTGAAGCAGTGCGCGAAGAGCGCGTACGCGATCGGCGGGGCAGCGGGCAAGTCGAGCCGCGCGCTCAAGGACGCACCGAGCGCGCCGGGGAATTCGATCTTCTCCGTGCTGGGTGCCATGGCTTGTCGCCTCCTTGGGAGCAACGTGCACCAAAACCGCGGACCGGGCAACCCGCGCTCTTATAATCGGCGGGCATAGACGGACCGCGCATGAACGGACAACACGCGATCGGAACCCCGTCGCCTTGGGTCGAACGCTGGTCGGCGCTCATCCCGGCGGGCGGCGCGGCGCTCGACCTCGCGTGTGGCCATGGCCGCCACGCCCGCCGTCTCGCGGCGCTCGGGTATCGAGTGCTGGCGGTGGATCGCGACGCCGGGGCACTCGCCGGCCTCGGGCAGGTGCAAGGCGTGCGCGTTCAGGCCGCGGACCTGGAAGGCGCACCTTGGCCGTTCGCCCCCGACTCCTTCGACGCCGTGGTGGTCGCGAATTATCTCCACCGCCCGCTCTTCGCTCCGATCTGCGCGTCCCTGCGACCCGGCGGGGTGCTGATCTACGAAACGTTCATGGCGGGCAACCAGCGGCTCGGCAAACCATCTAACCCCGCGTTCCTGCTGCGGCCGGGCGAGCTGCTCGAGGCGCTACGGGGTCGGCTCGAGCCCATCGCGTTCGAGCAAGGCCGGGTGGCGCACCCGAAGCCGGCGGTCATTCAGCGCGTCTGCGCGGTCCGCGGGACTGCCGGAGAGGTTACGATCGGGTGAAGGACTGGTGCGACAGGCCGAGGAATCCGGGTAAAATCCGCCATTCCATCCAAGGCTTGAGGTCATGATCACCGGCAGCCTGGTCGCCATCGTCACACCGATGCTCGAGGACGGCCGTCTCGACATCGCGCGGTTCAAGTCCCTCATCGACTGGCATGTCTCCGAAGGCACCGACGGCATCGTGGTCGTCGGGACCTCGGGCGAGTCGCCGACGGTCGATTTCGACGAGCACAAGGAGCTGATCCACGTCGCCGTGGCGCACGCGGCGGGCCGCGTGCCGGTGGTGGCGGGCACCGGCGCGAACTCGACCGCGGAGGCGATCGAGCTCACCGAATCGGCGAAGCGCGCCGGCGCGGCGGCGTGCCTGTCGGTCGTGCCGTACTACAACAGGCCGACGCAGGACGGGCTCTATCGCCACTTCCGCGCGATCGCCGAAGCGGTCGACATCCCCAACATCCTGTACAACGTGCCCGGACGAACCGTCGCCGATCTGGCGAACGAGACGGTGCTCCGGCTTGCCCAGGTGCCCAACATCGTCGGCCTGAAGGATGCGACCGCCAGCATCGAGCGCGGATCGGACCTTGCGAAGCGCGCGCCGAAGAGCTTCGCGCTCTACAGCGGCGATGACGCCACCTGCCTCGCGCTGATCCTGCTCGGCGGTCACGGCGTGATCTCGGTCACTGCGAACGTGGCGCCGCGACTGATGCACGATATGTGCGCTGCGGGCCTTGCAGGCGACGTCATGCGTGCGCGCGGGCTGAATTTCAGGCTGCTCGGGCTTCACCGCAACCTCTTCGTCGAGGCGAATCCGATCCCGGTCAAGTGGGCGGTCGCGGAGTTGGGTCTGATCGAACGCGGGATACGGCTGCCCCTCACGCCGCTCTCGCCGCAATATCACGATCTGGTAAGGGAGGCGATGCGCGAAGCCGGCGTCCTGCCGGCGAGCGGTCTGCGGCTCGTGGAAGGAGGTGCGGCATGAGGAGAACAAGCGCAGCGGTCGTCGCGGTCCTCGCTGTGCCGGTGCTGGTTTCCGGCTGCTCGAGCATTAGCGAGATGTTCGCTTCGAAGCCGGTCGAGTACAAGAGCGCCGGCAAGCTGCCGACCCTCGAGGTGCCGCCCGATCTGACGCGTCCCGGACGCGACGACCGATACGCGGTGCCCGAGGTGAACCCGAGCGGCACGGCGACATTCTCGCAGTACAACGCCGAGCGGCAGGGCGTGCGGTCATCCGCGTCGAGCGATGTGCTCCCGACCGCCGATACGATCAAGGTCGCGCGGGAAGGCAACACGCGCTACCTCGTCGTCGGGGAGCAGCCGGAGAAGCTCTGGCCGATCGTGCGCGAGTTCTGGCAGCAGAACGGTTTCCTGCTGACGGTGGAGATGCCGGACACCGGGGTGATGGAGACCGACTGGGCCGAGAACCGGGCGAAGCTCCCCCAGGACGCGGTTCGTAACGTCCTCGGCAAGCTGCTCGACCAGGTGTATTCGACCGGGGAGCGCGACAAATTCCGCACCCGGCTCGAGCGCAGCCCGGACGGTAAGACCACGGAGATCTACATCAGCCACCGCGGGATGGTCGAGCAGCTCGTCGGGCGCAGCGGGCAGTACGACAGCTCGATGTGGCAGCCGCGGCCGCCCGATCCGGAGCTCGAGGCCGAGTTCCTGAAGCGGCTGATGGTCAAGCTCGGCTCCGAGGAGCAGCGTTCGCGCGCTCAACTCGCCGCGCGCGGGGAGCGCGAGGAGCGGGCGAAAATCGTCACCGCGGCGGGCGGCGCGGCGACGCTCAACGTCAACGAGCCGTTCGATCGGGCGTGGCGCCGGGTCGGCCTCGCGCTCGACCGGGTCGGCTTCACCGTCGAGGACCGCGACCGCTCCAAGGGCATCTACTTCGTGCGCTATGTCGATCCGACGAAGGACGGCGGGACGAAGTCGGGCGGCGGCTTCCTCTCGAAGCTCGCGTTCTGGCGGAGCGCCGACGAGCCCGCGAAGGCCGAGCAATACCGGGTGACCGTGCAGGCGGCGAGCGACACGACCGAGGTTCAGGTGCTCAACAAGGACGGTGCGCCCGACCCCGGCGCGGCGTCGAAGCGCATCCTCTCGCTTCTCCTCGACCAGCTGAAGTGACGCGTCGGATCGCCGGCGCGCTCGTTCCATCCTCGCGGGCATCGACGGTTTCGTCGATGCCCGTGTCGTTTCTGCAGGTCGTGCGGCGTGCGCTTCGCATCCCTGGGTAGCGGTAGCGAGGGGAACGGGCTCGTCGTCGAGGCGCGCGGGACCCGAGTGCTCGTCGACTGCGGCTTCTCCATCGACGACGCCGAGCGGCGGCTCGCGCGGCTCGGTCTCGCCCCTGCCGACATCGCCGCGATCGTGGTAACGCACGAGCACGGCGATCATGCTGACGGCTGCTTGCCGTTCGCGCACCGTCACGGGCAGCGCGTGTGGATGACCCACGGCACGGCGCGGGCGGTTCCGGGCGCGGAGGCCGAGGCGGCCGTGTTCGACAGCCATACGCCGTTCGCGATCGGAGAGCTCGAGATCCGGCCGTTTCCGGTGCCGCACGATGCGCGCGAGCCGGCGCAGCTGGTGCTGACCGATGGCGCATCGCGACTCGGGGTACTCACCGACGTCGGCGCGCCGACGCGGCACATCGAGACGATGCTCTCCGGGTGCGAGGCGCTCGTCCTCGAGTGCAATCACGATCCGGCGCTGCTCGCCGCGGGGCCGTACCCGACGTGGCTGAAGACGCGCATCGGCGGGCGGTTCGGCCATCTCGCGAATGCGGCCGCCGCCGCGTTGCTCGGCGCGCTGGACCGCTCCCGGCTGCGCCACATCGTCGCAGCGCATCTCTCGCGAACCAACAACCGCCCGGAGCTGGCCACCGGGGCGCTGGCGCCGGTGCTCGGCTGCGCGGCCGGCGAGATCCTCGTCGCCGATCAGGCGCGCGGATTCGGCTGGCTCGATATGCGGTAGTGATGGTCACTTCGTCGGGATGACGAAGCGTCGTGAAACCTAGAGACCGAGCGATGTCGCGGAAACGGCGGGGAAGGAGCTCTGCCAGATCTCCTCGAAGCGCTCGCGGAACAGGCGAGCGTCCGGGAATTCGTTCAACGCGCACACCCCGCGCGCCGCCGCCGCGACCGGCCGGCGGAGGAAGTGCTCGATGTCGGCGAGCACGAAGCAATCCTGCGCGCGCGCTGCCTCGCCCTCGGTCTGGTGAACCGCGATCGCTGCGCTGAACTCGGCGAGCAGGCGCATGAAGCGGGGCGCGTGCTTGCGGAGGTGCTCCGGGTCGTGGACGGCGATCAGCAGGCGGTTGGCGCGGTTCGCGAGGAGGAACCGACGCAGCGCCTCGGCGCGCGCCGAAGTGTTCAGCTCGAGCTGAGCGCAGTCCGGATCGAACACGCGCAGCTCGTGGCGCAGCCCGGCGACGAGTTCGTCGAACGCGGCGAGATATTCGCGTCGCGTCACGAGCAGCCGCCGCTCGGGCTGCGGCAGGATCTTGGCGAGGTCATCCATCGTCGCCTCCTGGTTGAAGCCACCCGGCCAGGTACCAACTGTAGAGCAGAGCGGCTGCCTCCGGCGTGACCGATGTCCCCGGCGCGAGCATCCGTTCGTCGGCGAGCCGCTCGAGCACGCGGCCGCATTCGCCGGTGGCCCGGACGCTTTCGCCGTTCACGTGGAATCGACCGCGCCGGTAGAGCATCCCTGTCGCTGGGGCGAGCCGCACGCCGCGATGGCGTACCGCGCGCGCGAATGCGGCGCGACCGAGCGGGCGTGCCTGCGGGAGGAACCGCACATGCGGCTTCGGCTCCGACAGGTAGGCGCCGAGGAACTCGCCGATGTCGCCGCGCGTCCATCGGATCCCGGCCAGCATGCTGGCGCAGCGGTCGACGAATGCGTCGTCGAGCCACGCCGGCCGGCGCGCGGGGCGCAAGTCCGGATCGGCGTAGCGGGCGTCTCCGGCCTCGAGGCGGTCGTCGAGGTAGGCGAGAAACGCCGACGCGAGCTCGCGCGCCGACGGCGCGCGGAAGCCGATCGAATAGGTAAGGCTCGGCTCGAGGGCGGTGCCTTCGTGTGCGATGCCGGGCGGGAGATAGAGCAGGTCCCCGGGCTCGAGCACCCACTCGCGCTCGGCGCGAAAGTCGCGCAGCACCTTGAGCGGCGCGCGCGCATCGAGCGCCAGGTCGCGCTGCGCGCTCACGCGCCAACGCCTTCGCCCGCTGCCCTGCAGCAGGAAGACGTCGTAGGAATCGAAATGAGGTCCGACACCGCCGCCGGGTGCGGCGAAGCTGACCATGATGTCGTCCATTCGCGCGTAAGGCACGAACCGGAACGCGCGCAGGAGACGGTCGGCGGCCGGCACGACGTGATTGACGCCCTGCACGAGCAGCGTCCAGCGACGAGCGGGCATTCGGCGCAGGCGCGCCGGCGCGATCGGACCGTGCTCGAGCCGCCAGCGCGAGCGGTCGCCCAGCACCAGCCGCGATTCGCAGTCGGCGCGCGCGGCGAGCCCGACGAGCGTGCGCACCGATACGGGATCGATGAAGTGCGGCCACGCGCCGCGTACGAGCAGCGGTCGCCTCTGCCAGTAGCCGGCGAGAAACTCGCGCGGCGTGAGTCGTCCGAGCAGCGTGCGCGGAGGGCGGCGATCGTCGAGCATGAAAATTATATGCGCCGATCGCGCGTCGCTTGACAACGGGGCAAGCGAGATGGTTTAGAATCGCCGCGACTCGAAAGCGAGCGTCCCCGATGTTGCAAGCCGGTCAGCACGCGCCCCCCTTCTCCCTGCCGGACGCGGACATGGAGACCGTGGAGCTTGCCGACTTCCGCGGGCGCAAGAACGTCGTGTTGTATTTCTACCCCAAGGACCGCACGCCGGGGTGCACGATGCAAGCGATCGACTTCTCCGATCACGAGCAGGACTTCGACCGGTACGACTCGGTGGTGCTCGGCGTGTCCTGCGACGATTGCATCACCCACGCCGAGTTCCGCGACGAAAACGGCCTGTCGATCCGGCTTCTCGCCGACCCGGATGGCGACGTCTGCCGTGCGTACGGCGTCTGGCGCGAGCCGAGCGAGGGTCGGCGCAGCTGTATCGTCCGCTCGACGTTCATCATCGACAAGCGCGGCCGGCTGCTGCACGCGGCCTACGGCGTGACGCCGAAGGGGCACGCGGCCGAGATCCTGGGGCTCCTGAAAACCCTCTCGTAGATAAAATGGTCGTCGCCGGCGACACGGTCGTGAGCATCGACCTCGAGCTTGCCGACCTCTGGGGCAATCCGCTGCAGCGGTCGACAGCGCCGATTCACTATCTCCACGGCGGCTATGGGGAGATCCTGACCGCGCTCGAGCGCGCGCTGGAAGGCAAGCGCCCGGGTGAGCAGCTCACGCTCCGCCTGGAACCCGAGGATGCGTTCGGCGATTACGACGAGCAACTGCTCCGCGTCGAGCCCCGCGGCCGCTTTCCCGACGTGGTTGCAGTGGGCATGCAGTTCGAGGGCGTGCCGGGCGGCGAACAGGACGGCGTGATCTACACCGTGTCCGACATGGCCGGCGACACCATCGTGCTCGACGGCAACCATCCGCTGGCGGGTATCGCGATCGAGTTCCGCGCCACCGTGCGCGAGGTGCGGGCAGCGACCGCGGGCGAGATCGAACAGGGGCATGCCGATGATCCCGGCGCCGTCGCCGTGCGCATCGTGGCCTGCTGAACCGGCCGTCGTGGCCGGCGCCGGGTTCGGGGCAGTTGCCAAACCCGATCAGGCGGTTGCCAACCGCATCCGGTCGCCGTCCGGCACCAGGCTGAAGCGCCGGCGGTGATACTCGGCCACCGCCGGCCGGTGCGCGATGCTCACCAGCGTCGCATTCGGCAGGCGGCGTGCCAATAGCTCATAGAGCTGGCGCTCGCCCGCCTCGTCCAGGGCCGAAGTCGCCTCGTCGAGGAACACCCAATCCGGCGCCTGCAGAAGGGCGCGCGCGACCGCAAGCCGCTGCTGCTCGCCGCCCGAGAGCTGAAGGCTCCAGTTCTCGCGCTCGTCGAGGCGTGTGGCGAGTCGCGGTAGCGCCACCGCGGCGAGCGCGTTCCGGATCGCCTCGTCGCCGAAGTCGGTGGCGGCGCCCGGGTACGCGACCGCGTCGCGCAGGCTCCCGATCGGGATATACGGTTTCTGCGGCAGGAAGAGCACCCGGGCACCGGCCGGAAAGCGCACGGCGCCGCGCCCGAACGGCCAGATCCCGGCGAGCGCGCGGAACAGCGTGCTCTTGCCCGACCCCGAGGGGCCGGTGAGAACGACGCGCTCGCCCGGCTGGATCGTGAACGAGGTGTCGGAGACGAGCGTACGCCCGTCCGGCAAGCCGAGGTCGAGATGCTCGGCGCGTACGGTGCGCCCGGCGTCCAGCCGCACCTCGAGACCCGCGTCGCGCGTCTGACCTGCTTTCGCTTGCTCGAGCGCGCGGTGGAAGGTCAGCAACCGATCGACGCTCGCCTTCCAGTTCGCAAGCCTCTGGAAGGTGTTGACGAACCATGAGAGCGAGCTCTGGACCGTGCCGAATGCGCTCGCGATCTGGGTGAGGCCGCCGAGCGGGATCGCACCGGAAAAGAAGCGGTGACCGGCGACGAAGAAGGGAAACACGAGCGCGATCTGGTTGTAGCCGATGGTGAAGGCATTCACGCGCTTGGTGATCCGCATCAGGTCCCACCAGTTCTCGCGGATGCGCTCGACGCGGCTCGCGAAGTGCCGGTTCTCCGCCGTTTCGCCGCGATACAGGGCGACGCCCTCGGCGTTCTCGCGCAGGCGGACGAGCGCGTAGCGGAAATCGGCTTCCCGCTGCTCCTGCTGGAAGTTGAGCGGAATGAGCGAGCGGCCGATGCGATAGGTCAGCACGCTGCCGACGATGGCATAGATGAGCGCGACCCAGAGGAGATATCCGGGGACGGTCACCTCGGTCCCGCCGATCTGCAGTGGCAACGATCCCGACAGGCCCCACAGGATCACGGCGAACGACCCGAGCGTCACGATCTCGCGCATCACCCCCAGGCCCAGGGTCAACGTACCGTCGGTGAACAGCCGCAGGTCCTCCTGGATCCGCTGGTCGGGGTTGTCGGTGGCCCGATGCTCGAGTTCGAGCCGGTAGTACACCTGATCGCCGAGCCAGTCGCCGAGGTACTGGCGCGTGAGCCAGATCCGCCAGCGCATCTGCAGCATCTGCTCGAGATAGGTCTCGTAGACCGATACCACGATGAAGATCGAAGCGAGCACGCAGAAGTAACCGAGCAGCGCGAAGAAATCCCGCTCGTCCTTCTGCTCCAACGCGTTGTAGAACTGGCGGTTCCAGTCGTTGAACAGCACGAGCATGTAGACGAGGCTCAGCGAGAGCGCGACGATGGCGCCGAGCAGCCCCCAGGCTAGCCATTTTTCCTCGGAGCGCCAGTAGGGCGCCGAGAGCTTCCATACGTTGCCGAGGAACGTTCTTGCGTCGATAAGCACGCCATCAGCCATGCGCAGTCCACCTGGAAAAGCGTTTCATGTTCGACGCGGCCGGCCGGCCGCGATCAAAAGGGGAGCGGCCGGGCGTTGGCCAGCCGGCGCGCTTCGTCGATGAGCTCGGCGGCGGTGATACCGATCGGGCCGACACCGCGCGCGGCGAGCGCGTCGGCCGCCGCCCCGTGCAGATGGACGCCGGCGATCAGCGCGTCCTCCGCGCCGACGCCCTGCGCCGCGAGCGCGCCGACGATGCCGGTCAGGATGTCGCCCATCCCGGCGCTTGCCATCCCCGGGTTTCCCGACGCGTTGATCCACCACCGGCCGTCGGGCGCAGCGATCACGGTGCCGTTGCCCTTGAGGGCGACCCACGACCGCAGCTTCGCTGCGAGGCGCCGTGCCGCACCGAGGCGGTCGGCCTGGATCTCGGCGGTCGTGCAGCCGGCGAGCCGCGCGCATTCGGCGGGATGCGGCGTCAACATCGTAATCGCCTTTCGGCCGAGCACCGCCGACTGCAGGACGCCGTAGGTCGCAACGAGGTTCAGCGCGTCGGCATCGAGCACGAGCGGCAGCTCGAGCCGCACGGCTTGCGCGAGCAATCGCTGCGCGACGCTGTCGGTACCGAGACCCGGGCCCGCCGC
Organism: uncultured beta proteobacterium; assembly: GCA_963754305.1. Classification (GTDB taxonomy): domain Bacteria; phylum Pseudomonadota; class Gammaproteobacteria; order Burkholderiales; family SG8-39; genus DATEDA01. Next base: position 15,365 of record CAVWFR010000052.1, read on the forward strand.
GATCGCGGTGAGCGACGTATCCGCGAGGAGCTGCTCGGGCTTGCGGAGCATCAGCTCCGGCTGAGCGTAGTCGACGCACGGCGCGTCCTCGGCGAGCAGGCCGAGAAACACCTTCCCGGCACCGAGCTTGATCGCTGCGCGGCCGGCGAGGAGCGCGGCACCGACCATCCCGGCAGCGCCGCCGAGCATCGCGAGGCTGCCGGCGAGCCCCTTGTGGAAGTTACGCGGACGGGCGAGAAGCGGTGTGGCGAGGATCGCGTCGGTGACGAGATGCCCCGCGGGGGATGCCAGCGACGCAGCGTCGAGCTCCAGTGTCGCGAGTGTGACGGTGCCGCAGTAGTCGGGGCCGTCCAGCGTGTGCAGCCCCGGCTTGTGCGCAATGAAGGTGATGGTATGCGTCGCGCGGAACGCAGTCCCCATCACCGCGCCGGTGTCGGCATTGATCCCGCTCGGGATGTCGAGGGCGAGCTTCGCGCCCCCGAGCGCGTTTGCCGCGCGTACGAGCTCGGCCGCCGCACCGGCGAGCGGCCGCAGGAGACCGATCCCGAAGAGCCCGTCGACCACGAGGTCGTAGCGTACGTGCGCCGGGATCGACTGCAGCAGCCGGCCGTCGACGGCGTTCCACTTCGCAGCCGCTGCGCCCGCATCGTGCGGCAGCTTCGCTGCATCGCCTGCGAAGACGACGTCGACCCGGTAAAACCAGCGCTTGAGGTGAGTCGCGGCCTCGAACGCGTCGCCGCCATTGTTGCCCGGTCCGGCGAGGACGAGAACGTTCCGGCCCGCTTCCCCCGCGAGCTCGCGCGCGAGCTCGGCGGCGGCGAGACCCGCGCGCGCCATGAGGCCGGCCTGCGGATCGAGTTTGAGCGCCGCCGACTCGACGGCGCGCATGCCGTCGGCCGGGTAGAGCGGTGGCAGTTTGGCGTTCATCGGGGCCGACACTTTACGCGTATCGCTCGAGCGTGAGGCCCTCGAGCGCAATGTCCGCCGCGCGGTCGGCGGCGAGGTGAGCGACGATCCGGCCCGATCCGCACGGCATCGACCAGCCCTGCGCCCAGCGCACCGCGAGCGGCGCATCGCTCTGGAGCAGCCACGTGAGCGCTTTCCAACGCATACCCGGCGCGGCCCACGGCGTCGCGTAGCTCGGGCACACGTAGCCGGGATTGCCGAAACTCGTCTCGAGCGCCGGCGCGGGCTGCCGCTCGACGACGGTCCCCTCGTGGCCGTCCTCGGCCGAGCAGTGCGCGGTGGCAACGCCGATCACGCCGGCGCCGAGGACGAAGACTTTCATCGGCGCGGCCGCCCGACGCGGCTCATTTCTGCTTCGCGATCAGGAGGTCGGGCAGCCAGGTCGCGATCTCCGGGAAGACCACGAGCGCCGCGAGCGCGAGGACCATCATGAAGAAGAACGGAATCGAGGCGAGCGCGACGTAGTTCGAGTCGCGGCCGCTCATCGTCTGCAGCACGAACATGTTGAACCCGAGCGGCGGCGTGACCTCGGCGATCTCCACCAGCAGCACGATGAAGATCCCGAACCACACCAGGTCGAACCCCGCCTTCTGCACCATCGGCAGGACGATCGAGGTCGTCAGCACGATCATCGAGATGCCATCGAGTGCGGTGCCGAGCAGGATGTAGATGACCGCGAGGATGGCGATCAGCGTGTAGGGGCTGGGGTCGATCGAGGCAACCCATTCCGCGAGCGCGCGCGGAATGCCGGTGAAGCCCATGCACACGGACAGGAACGCCGCGCCGCCGAGGATGAACATGATCATGCAGGAGAGGCGCGTTGCGCCCATCAGGCTGTCCCAGAACGTCTGCCGGCTCAAGCCGCCGCTCCACCACGCGATCGCGAGCGCGCCGACCACCCCGAACGCCGCCGACTCGGTCGCCGTCGCCCAGCCGAGCACCATCACCACGATGATGAAGAGGATCAGCGCGAGACAGGGGATGAGGTTGCGGCTCCGGCGGAGCTTCTCCGCGAACGTGAACGTTTCGGTGTCCTTGGGCGTCTTGCCGGGGTTGAGCAGGGCCCACACGATGATGTACCCGGAGAAGAGGGCCATGAGCAGGAACCCCGGCAGGAACCCGGCGAGGAAAACCTTGAGGATCGAGACCTCCGCGGCGACCGCGTACACGACCATGATGATCGACGGCGGGAGCAGGATGCCGAGCGTGCCGGCGCCGCAGAGCGACCCGAGACAGGTCTTCTCGTCGTAGCCGCGACGGATCAGCTCCGGCAGCGCTACCTTCGCGATCGTGGCGCAGGTTGCCGCCGATGACCCGGACACGGTCCCGAAGAGACCGCACGCGAGGATGTTGACGTGCATCAGCCGGCCCGGCAGCCAGCCGAGCCAGGGCGACAGTCCCTCGAACATCTCGTCCGAGAGGCGTGTGCGGTAGAGGATCTCCCCCATCCAGACAAAGAGCGGCAGGGCGGCGAGGTTCCACGACGCGGTAGTGCCCCAGAACGCCTGGAAGAGATTGACGTCGGGCGGCGTCGACGTGAAGAGCTGCAGACCGATGCCTGCCACCGCGGCGAGCGCGATCGCGACCCAGACGCCGCCCGCGAGAAACGCAAGCAGCAGGACGGCGAGGGCCGATGCGATCCCGAGGGTCGTCATGGCCCGTCGTCGTTCATACCGTCTCGGAGAAGTCGCCGCGCGCGCGCCGCTCGTCTTCGGCGAGCTGATACGCCGGGGCCTGCCGGCGCAGCACGACGACGAGCTCGTCAAGGATCGCGATGAAGAAGATCGCGACGCCGACCGCGAAGCTGAGCTGGGGAATCCAGATCGGGACCTTGATCATCCCCTGCGCCACCTCGCCGAAGTTCCAGCTCTCGTACACGAAGCGCGTCACGGCGTAGACCATGTACGCGCCCACCAGCGCGGCGACCGAGAGCGCCAAGACCTCGGCCTGCCACCGCGCCGACGGCGGGAGGCGGTCGATCGCAAGCGTCATGCGCACGAGCTCGCCCTTGCGGAAGGTATGGCCGAGCGCGAGGAACGCGGCGGCGGCGCACAGCCACGCCGCGATGTCGTCCGCACCGCGGAAGAGCCATCCGAGCTCGCGACCCGCGACTTGCAGGAGCATCACGACGCAGGTGCCGGCAAGGGCGACCGCGGCAAGGGCGCCGCTCGCGGCGTAGAGAACGTCGAGCGCGCGGCGCAGGCGCGAGATGGACGGCGGGCTCACGGGGCTGTCGGGCGGCAAGGCGTGGACGCCGCCCGCGCCGCGGCTATTTGTCCTGGTAGGTGTTGATGATCGCCACGCCGTCGGGGCCCGCGGACTTCAGCCACTCGACGAGCATCGTCTTGCCGACCGCCTCGAACGCCGCGCGCATCGCTGCGTCGGGCGGGGCAACGGTCATCCCGTTCTTCGCCAGCGTTTCGTTGCCGGACGTCTCGCGCTCGGCCGACAGCGTCCAGCCGCGCTTCTCGGCGGCAGCCGCCGCGTCGGTGACGGCCTTCTTCTGATTGTCGGGCAGCCGCTGCCAGGAACGGTCGTTCACGACCACCACGTTTTTCGGATGGAACGCGCTCGTCGTGTAGTAGTTCTTGACGTATTCCCAGGACTTGAACGACACGCCGGTGGCGGACGAGGTGATCATCGCCTGCACGGTGTTGGTCGCGAACGCCTGCGGGATGTCGGTCGCCTGGATCACGATCGGGCTCGCGCCGAGCAGCTCCGCGAGGCGCGCGGTCTGCGGGCTGTAGGTGCGAAACTTGGTGCCTTTCAGGTCGGCGACCGACTTCAGCGGCGCCTTGGTGTAGATGCCCTGGCCGGGCCACGCCACCGCGTAGAGCAGGCGCACGCCGCGCGCCTGAAGCTTCTTCTCGAGATACGGTTTCTGCGCCTGGTAGAACTTGAACGCGGCGGGATAGCCGGTGGCGACGAATGGCAGGTTGTCGGCCGCGAACACCGGGTCCTCGTTGCCGAACTGGCCGAGCAGGAACTCGGCGATGTTCACCTGTCCGGTAGAGACCGCGCGCAGGATGTCCGGATGCTTGATCAACGACTGGCCGCTGTGCACCACGATCTCGACCTGGTTGCCGGTCGCCTTCTTGACGTCCTCGGTGAAGGTGCGGATGTTCTGGGTGTGAAACTCGCCATCGATGTAGGGCGTCGGCATATCCCACTTGACCTGGGCGTGCGCGGCGCCCCAGGCTGCGGCGAGCGCGATCGCCGGAAGAATCTTGAACGCCTGCATGATGGTCGGTCCTCTATGGTTTGTGAGGATGCGAGGAGCACACCCCCTCGCACTCCCCGAGCTCAGTAGCGAGAATCGCCGCTACGGCGTCGATTCTCTGCGTGATCCACGGCTGCGGCTAGCGTAGCGAAAATCCCCGGTGCGCACAATGCACACCGGGCACTCATGCCTCGCCCGCGAGCGCCTCGAGCACCGCATCCCCGATCGCGAGCGAGCACGTGAGCCCGGGCGACTCGATGCCGAAGAGATTGACGAGGGCGGGCACGCCGTGCGCGCGCGGCCCGGCGATGACGAAGTCGGCGGCCTTGTCCTGCGGTCCGACGATCTTGGGGCGGATCCCCGAGTACCCGGGCGCGAGCTGGCCGTCCCTCAGTCCCGGCCAATACTCGCGGATCGCGGCATAAAAGCCGTCGGCCCGGCGCGGGTCGACGTCGTAGCCGATGCGCTCGATCCACTCGACGTCCGGCCCGAAGCGCGCCTGGCCGCCGAGATCGATCGTGATGTGGACGCCGAGGCCGGCGTCGTTCGGCATCGGGTAGACGAGCCGCGTGAAGGGCGACTTGCCGAGGAGCGAGTAGTAGTTGCCCTTGGCGTAGTAGGTCGGCGGTACGTGGGCAGGCGGGAAGCCGGCAAGCGCGGCGGCGATCCGCTGTGCATGCAGGCCGCCCGAGTTCACCACCGTCCGGGCGAGGACCCGCAGCGGCTCGGCGCCGCCGGTCTCGACCACGATCCCGTCGTCGCGCACCGCGCCGCCGGTCACCGGGCAATTGAACGCGATCATCGCGCCGCGCGATTCTGCGTCCCCCTGCAGCGCCAGCATGAATGCGTGGCTGTCCACGACGCCGGTCGAGGGCGACAGGTACGCGGCGACGCAACGCAGTTCGGGCTCCAACGCCCGCGCCGCGGCCGCGGTCAGCGGCTGAAGATCGGCGACGCCGTTCGCATCTGCCTGAGCCTTGATCGAGTGAAGCTTCGGGAGCTGCTTCTCGTCGGTGGCGACGAGGAGCTTCCCGCAGCGCCGGTAGGCGATGCCGTGCTCGTCGCAGTACCGGTACAGCGCCTGCTTCCCGGCGACGCACAGCCGCGCCTTCACCGAGCCGGTCGGATAGTAGATGCCAGCGTGGATCACCTCCGAGTTGCGCGAGCTCGTCTCGGTGCCGATCGCCTCGGCAGCCTCCAGCACCACGACCTCGCGGCCGGCGAGCGCCAACGCGCGGGCCGCGGCGAGGCCCACGACCCCCGCACCGATGACGATGGCGTCTAGCCGTTCCACGCACTTCCCGTGCACGAAACCGGGCGTGGCCGCCAGATAGTGGTGCGCACCGCGGAAGCCGGCTCGAGCATGCGTTGGATTGTACTCACGCCGCTATAATCGCTCGATCGTTTTACGCGCCCGCCGCCCCCATGCACTCCAGCGAGCTTCTGTCCTCACCGCGAGCGGCGCGCGCGGCTGCGCGCTCCGGAGAGATGAGAGGCAACACGGCGGGCGTCGCGGCCGGCCATGTACAGGGGAATGTCGCGATTCTGCCGCGCGACTGGGCGGGCGAGTTCGAGCGGTTCTGCCAGCGCAACCCGAAGCCATGCCCGGTGCTCGCGATCGGTGATCCGGGCGATCCGCGGTTGCCGACGCTGGGGGCGGACATCGACATTCGCATCGACTGCCCGCGCTACCGCGTGTTCGAGAACGGCCGGTGCGTCGACGAGCCGCACGACATCGAACGCTGGTGGCGCGATGACCTCGTAGCATTCGTCCTCGGCTGCTCGTTCTCGTTCGAGCAGGCGCTGCTCGAGGCGGGGGTGCCGCTGCGGCACATCGAGCAGGGCAAGAACGTCGCAATGTGGCGGACCAGCGTCCCGACGGTACCGGCGGGGCGATTCCACGGGCCGCTGGTCGTTTCGATGCGCCCGTTCACACCCGGCGATGCGATCCGGGCGATCCAGATCACCTCCCGCTTCCCGACCGTCCATGGCGCGCCCGTCCACATCGGTGTCCCGGAAGCGATCGGGATCCGCGATCTCGCGCAGCCGGACTGGGGCGATGCCGTCGAGGTGAAGGCGGACGAGCTGCCGGTCTTCTGGGCCTGCGGCGTGACGCCGCAGGCGGTCGTCCAGGCGGCCAACGTGCCGTTCTGCATCACGCATTTCCCGGGGGCGATGCTCGTCACCGACCTCCGGAACGCCGAATTGGCCATTCTTTGATGTTCGACAGTCCACGATCCGGGGGGCGGAGGAGGACTCGTCCCCTCGGCCACGATCTGCCACGGGAGAACGATTCATGACGCCGACCCTTCGAGTCCTCGCTGCCGGCGCGGTAGCGATCGCCGCAACCGCCGCCCACGCGCAGAGCACCATCACCATCGTCAGCCATCCGCTCGCGACGATGCCGCAGTACACCAAGGTCGATGTGCCGCTGCTGCGCGACGAGCTACCGAAGAAGGCGGGCGGGAAGATCAACGTCAACCTCGCCGCGTGGTCGGAGCGCAACGTCGCGGGTCCCGAGGTCCTCCGGCTGGTGCGCTCGGGGCAGGTGGATATCGGTGCGGCGCCGCTCGCCACCGTTTCGGGCGATGTGCCCTTTCTCGATGGCGCCGACCTCGCGGGCCTCAACCCGACCATCGAGCAGGCGCGCCGCGCCGCGGCGGCGATCGTCGGACCCGCGAACAAGGAGCTCGAGCGAGTCGGCTTGCGGATCATCGGCACCTTCCCCTACACGGCGCAGGTGTTCTTCTGCCGCAGCAACGTCGCGAGCCTCGCCGACCTGAAGGGGAAGAAGGTGCGCTCGTTCGGCGGCTCGCTGAACGACCTGATTGCGGCGCTCGGCGCGCAGCCGGTCGGGCTGCCGTTCGGCGAGGTCTACAGCGCGCTCGAGCGCGGCGTGGTCGATTGCGCGATCACCGGCACCGGCAGCGGCAACTCCGCCAAGTGGTTCGAGGTCGCCAGCACGATGTACGTGCTGCCGGTGGCGTGGTCGACGGGTGCCTATTACGTGAACTTGCCGTGGTGGAACAAGCTCGACCCGGCTCTTCGCGATGCGATCGGCGCGCAGTTCAAGCAGGTCGAGGACGGCCTGTGGAAGATGGGGGCGGATGCGACCGACGACGGCGTGCAATGCAACGTCGGCAACGCCGCCGGCTGCAAGATCGGTAATACCGTCACCTCCAGGCCGATGAAGGCGAATCTCCCGACCGACGCGGACAAGGCGGAGGTGCGGAAGCAACTGGCCGAGAAGGTGCTCCCGGCGTGGGTGCAGCGCTGCGACCCGAAGTCGCGCTGCGGCGACATGTTCAACGAGGTGCTCGCGCCGATCACTGGCGTGAGGTACGCGAAGTAGCCCGGTAACCGCGGACCCCATCCGGGTGTCCCGGATCCTCGACCGCCTCGCCGCGCTGCTCGCCCGCCTCGCCCGCTGGATGAATCTGGCGGCCGGGTGGCTGTTCGTGCTCTGCGCGGTCTTCATCACGCTCGAGGTTCTCGCGCGGAACTTCCTCGGCGTCTCGACCAAGTCGACCACCGAGCTCTCCGGCTACATGCTCGCCATCGGCATCGCCTGGGGGCTGGCCAACGCGCTCGTCGAGCGCGCACACGTCCGCATCGACATCTTCATCAACCGGCTTCCCGCCGGGCTGCGACAGTATCTGCACGCGGTGGCGCTCGTGTTCCTGCTCGTCCTCGCGGCGGCGATGTCCTACGGCGCCTGGTACATCACGCGCGAGTCGCTCGAGTTCGGCGCCGCCGACATGACGGGCTTGCGCACCCCGCTCGCGGTCCCTCAAGGTCTATGGGCTTTCGGCATCTTCGTGTTCGCGGCGCTCTGCCTAGTGACGGCGGCGCGCACCGTTCTGCTGCTCGCGGCCGGGCACGGCGCCGAGGTCGACCGCCTGCTCGGATCGCGGACCTATGAAGACGAGGCGCGCGAGGTGCTGGACGCGGTGGGCGAGGCTGGAAAACCTCCGGCCGCTGCGCACCCCCGTTTACAGGGCGGCGAAAAATGATCGCGGTCGTCTTCCTGGTCATCCTCGTCGCGATCATGCTGGTGGTCGCAATGTTCGGCGGCACGAGCGGGCCACTGCCGATCGCCGAGCTGCTGGTGCTGATCGCGCTCTTCTGCCTCTTCTTCGGCGCCGGGGTCTACATCGCCGCGGTGCTCGGCGTCCTCGGCCTCATCTTCGGTTTCGCCTTCTCCGACCGCCCCTTCTGGCTGTACCTCGGCCAGATGCTGTGGAACCCGAGCTCGAACTTCCTGCTGGTCGCGATCCCGCTCTTCCTGCTGATGGGCGAGATCATGCTGCGTGCGGGGCTGTCGGAGAAGTTGTACCGCGCGCTCAACCGGTTCCTCTACCGCATGCCGGGCGGACTGCTGCATACCAATATCGTGTCGTGCGGCGTGTTCTCGGCGGTATCCGGGTCGAGCGTCGCGACCGCCGCGACCATGGGCTCGGTCGCACTGCCGTATTTCGCCAACACCGCCTACAACCCGCGCTGGGTGCTCGGGTCGCTTGCCGCGGGCGGCGCGCTCGGCAACCTGATCCCGCCGGGGATCACATTCATTCTCTACGGCCTCCTTACCGACACGTCCGTCGGCAAGCTGTATCTCGCCGCGCTCGGTCCGAGCGCGCTGGTGCTCTCGCTCTTCATCGCGGTGATCCTCTGGCACGGCCTCGGCAGCGGGCGGCGCGAGCGGGCCGAGCGGCCGGCCGGGGAAAGCATCGGGCGCGCGCTTTGGGAGCTGGTGCCGACGACGCTGCTCATCGGCATGGTGCTCGGTACCATCTACGCGGGAGTGGCGACGCCGACCGAGTCGGCAGCGTTCGGGGTGGTGGGCGCGATGATCTTCGCCGCGATCGACCGGCGGCTGTCCTGGCGGATGCTGCACCAGGCGGCGGAGGCGACCGCGCGCACGACCGCGATGATCGGCCTGATCCTGCTCGGCGCCTATCTCCTGAACCACATCCTGACCAGCATCCAGGTGCCGCAAAAGCTCGCGAACATGGTGGCCGGCCTGCCGCTCCCGCCCTGGGCGATCATGCTGATCATCGTCGGCTTCTATCTCGCGCTCGGGACCTTCATGGAGGGTTTCTCCATGATCATCACCACGGTGCCGGTGATCTTCCCCGTCATCAAGGCGCTCGGCTACGACCCGATCTGGTTCGGCGTGATCATCACCATGCTGGTGGAGATCGCGCTCATCAGCCCGCCCGACGGCACCGTGCTCTACGTGCTGCAGGGGATGCGGTCGGACCGCGGTTCGATCACCGATGTGTTCTGGGGCGTGCTGCCGTTCCTGGCGGTCTACATTCTGGCGATCTTGGTGCTCATGTCCGCACCGGAGATCGCGCTGTGGCTGCCCCGGGTCGCGATGTAATCCGAGCGATGAGCGACCGCTGGGAATTTTGGATCGACCGCGGCGGGACGTTCACCGACGTCGTCGCCCGCCGGCCCGACGGGACGATCGTCGACCGCAAGCTTCTCTCGGACAACCCGGGGGCGTACCCGGACGCGGGCGTCGCCGGCATCCGGGACCTCCTCGGCTTGCGCGCGGACGAGCCCATCCCGGGCGAGCGTATCGCCGCGGTCAAGATGGGCACGACGGTCGCCACCAACGCGCTCCTCGAGCGCAAGGGCGAGCGCACGGTGCTCGCGATCACCCGCGGCTTCGGCGATGCGCTCCGCATCGCGTACCAGAACCGGCCGCGTCTCTTTGACCGGCACATCGTCCTGCCAGAGCTGCTGTATTCACGCGTGATCGAGATCGACGAGCGGATCGGCGCACGCGGCGAGAGGCTCCGGCCGCTCGACGAGGCGCGCGCGAGGCACGACCTCCAGGCGGCGTACGACGCCGGCTTCCGCTCGATCGCGGTCGTGTTCATGCACGGCTACCGCTATACCGAGCACGAGCGGCGCGTCGCCGGTCTCGCGCGCGAGATCGGTTATCCGCAGATCTCGGTCTCGCACGCAACGAGCCCGCTGATGAAGCTCGTATCGCGCGGCGACACCACGGTGGTAGACGCCTATCTCTCGCCCATCCTGCGGCGCTACGTCGACCGCGTCGCGGCCGAGCTGGCGGGCGTGCGGCTGATGTTCATGCAATCGAGCGGCGGCCTCACCGACGCGCGGCGCTTCCAGGGCAAGGACTCGATCCTCTCCGGCCCCGCCGGCGGCATCGTCGGCGTCGTGCGCACCTCCCAGCGCGCCGGTTTCGGTCGGATCATCGGGTTCGACATGGGCGGCACGTCCACCGACGTGTCGCACTTCGCCGGCGAGCTCGAGCGCGCGTTCGAGACCCAGGTCGCCGGCGTGCGGATGCGCTCGCCGATGATGGCGATCCACACCGTCGCCGCGGGCGGCGGGTCGATCCTGCATTTCGACGGGGCGCGCTATCGCGTCGGGCCGGACTCGGCGGCGGCGAATCCGGGACCGGCGTGCTATCGCCGCGACGGACCGCTCGCCGTCACCGACGCGAACGTCATGCTCGGGAAGATCCAGCCCGGGTTCTTCCCGGCCGTGTTCGGGCCGCGGGGAGACCAGCCGCTCGATGTCGCGGCGGTCACGCGCGGGTTCGGCGCGCTCGCCGCCGAGATTCACCGCGCGACCGGGGATGCCCGAACGCCCGAGCAGGTTGCCGAAGGCTTCGTCGCGATCGCGGTCGGCAACATGGCGAACGCGATCAAGAAGATCTCGGTGCAGCGGGGCTACGACGTCACCGGGTATACGCTCGCCACGTTCGGCGGTGCCGGCGGCCAGCACGCGTGCCTGGTCGCCGATGCGCTCGGGATGAAGCGCGTCTTCATCCATCCGCTCGCCGGGGTGCTGTCGGCGTACGGGATGGGGCTCGCGGACATCACGGCGATGCGCGAGCAATCGATCGAGACGGCGCTGTCGGAGACGACCGTCCCCGAGCTCGCCGCCGCGCTGGACCGGCTCGCCGGTGTCGCGCGCGATCAGGTCCTCGCGCAAGGCGTCGCGCCGGAGCGCATCCGCGTCGAACGCCGCGTGCACCTGCGCTATGAGGGCACCGATTCGGCCCTGGTGGTGGCATCCGGGACGGCGCCGGAGATGGCGCGTGCGTTCGAGACTGCCTATCGCGAGCGCTATTCGTTCCTGATGCCCGGCCGCCGGCTGATCGCCGAGGCCGTCTCGGTCGAGGCGATCGGCGCATCGGATGCGCCCGACGAGCGGCCGCCCGACGTGGCCCCGCGGTCCGGGCCTCCAGAGCGGGCAGCTGTCGTAGAGATGTTCACCGGCGGCACGCGCCACTGCACCCCGGTGTACCGGCGTGCCGGCCTCGCTCCCGGCGACCGCATCGGCGGGCCGGCCATCATCGCCGAGGCGAACGCGACGACCGTCGTGGAGCCGGGCTGGGAGGCCGAAGTCACGCCGGCCGGCCACCTCGTTCTCGCGCGCGTAGCGGCGCGGCCGGCGAGCGTCGCGATCGGCACCAGCGTCGACCCGGTGATGCTCGAGATATTCAACAACCTCTTCATGTCGATCGCCGAGCAGATGGGGTTCGCGCTCGCGAACACCGCCTACTCCGTGAACATCAAGGAGCGGCTCGACTTCTCCTGCGCGTTGTTCGACGCCGCGGGTAGTCTGATCGCCAACGCGCCGCACATGCCGGTCCACCTCGGGTCGATGGGGGAGTCGATCCGGACCGTGATCCGGGAGAACGGCGCGCGCATGCGCCCGGGCGACGTGTACATGCTCAACGCGCCGTACAACGGCGGCACGCATCTCCCGGACATCACGGTGATCACGCCGGTATTCGATGCTGCAGGGGCCACGGTTCTTTTCTACGTCGGTTCGCGCGGCCACCACGCGGACATCGGCGGGTTGACGCCTGGCTCGATGCCGCCCGACTCCAAGACTGTCGACGAGGAGGGCGTGCTGATAGACAACTTCCTCCTGATGGAGGCGGGGCGATTGCGCGAGGCCGAGACCGTCGCGCTCCTCTCCTCCGGCCGCTACCCGGCGCGGAACGTCGAACAGAACATGGCCGACCTCCGCGCCATGATCGCGGCGAACGAGAAGGGCGTGCAGGAACTGGGCAAGATGGTCGTGCACTTCGGGCTCGACGTCGTGCACGCCTACATGCGGCATGTGCAGGACAATGCCGAGGAGGCGGTCCGGCGAGTGATCGACGTGCTGCGCGACGGGCGGTTCACCTACCCGCTCGACAACGGTGGCGTGATCGAGGTGGCGATCGCGATCGACCGGCGCACGCGCTCGGCGCGCATCGACTTTACCGGAACATCGCCGCAGCTCGCGAACAACTTCAACGCACCCGCGGCGGTGTGCATGGCGGCGGTGCTCTACGTATTTCGTACGCTGGTCGATGCGGATATCCCGCTCAACGCCGGTTGCCTCAAACCGCTCGAAGTGACCATCCCGGAGGGCTCGATGCTGCGGCCGCAGTTTCCGGCGGCGGTGGTGGCGGGGAACGTGGAAACGTCGCAGTGCATCACCGACGCGCTCTATGGGGCGCTCGGCGTGATGGCCGCTGCGCAGGGCACCATGAACAACCTCACGTTCGGCAACGCGCGCCACCAGTACTACGAGACGATCGCCGGCGGCTCCGGCGCGGGCGTGACGCGGTATGCCGACGACGGCACGCCGGAGGGAGGGTTCGACGGCACCGATGTCGTGCAGACCCACATGACGAACTCGCGGCTCACCGACCCGGAAGTGCTCGAGTGGCGCTTTCCCGTGGTGCTCGAGAGCTTCGCGATCCGGCACGGGTCGGGCGGGGCGGGTCGCTGGCGCGGGGGCAGCGGCGGGACGCGGCGCATACGCTTTCTCGAGGCAATGACGGCATCGATCCTCTCCGGCAGTCGCCGGCTCCCGCCGCACGGCATGGCGGGCGGCGCGCCCGGCGAATCCGGGCGCAACTGGGTCGAGCGTGCGGACGGGACTCGCGTCGAGCTCGCGGGGGCCGATCGTGCAGAAGTCGCACGCGGCGATGTCGTCGTGATCGAGACGCCCGGCGGCGGCGGCTTCGGGCCGCCGCCATAGTGCTGCAAGCCCCGACGGAGAAAGAATAATCTGACCCCAAGGGCACTTTTGCACGATGCCCGGTGGCCGCGCGGTGCTACGATGGCCCGCCATCATTTCCGCCCCGCCACCGAGTAGACAAGCTCGCCACGACGCATGGATAGAAGAACGGTTCTTACCAAGACCGCGAAGGGGCTGATGGAGGTCACCGGCAAGACGAGCCTCCTCCCGCGCGATCTGCGCAACGTCCTCGCGCAAGTCGACGGCAAGGCTACCGTCGGCGACCTGCACCAGAAGCTCGACAAGTTCACCGAAGTCAAGCTGATCGAGACCCTCGCCAAGCTGGCGAAGGACGGGTTCGTCCGCGAGTTCGTTTCCGCGCCGGCGAGCATCTCGCCGCCGTCGCAGGTACCGATCGTCCAGGAAGACATGGACCTCGACTTCACCGCGCTGATGAGCAAGCCGCCGAACAAGGCGGAGGTGAGCGCCCAGACCCAGGCGGAGATCGAGGACGTCGCGCGACAAGTCGCGCAGGCCCGGGTGCGGCAGACGGCCGACGCGAAAGCGAAGACCGACATCGACGCGAGAGCGAAAGCTGACGCCGATGCGCGCGCCAAGGCGAAGACGGACGCAGCGGCGCGAGCGAAGGCCGAGGCGGAGGCGAAGTCACGCGCGGAAGCGGAGGCTCGCGCCAAGGCGAAGGCGGACGCAGAGGCGCGAGCGAAGGCCGAGGCGGAGGCGAAGTCACGCGCGGAAGCGGAGGCTCGCGCCAAGGCGAAGGCGGACGCAGAGGCGCGAGCGAAGGCCGAGGCGGAGGCGAAGTCACGCGCGGAAGCGGAGGCTCGCGCCAAGGCGAAGGCGGACGCAGAGGCGCGAGCGAAGGCCGAGGCGGAGGCGAAGTCACGCGCGGAAGCGGAGGCTCGCGCCAAGGCGAAGGCGGACGCAGAGGCGCGAGCGAAGGCCGAGGCGGAGGCGAAGTCACGCGCGGAAGCGGAGGCTCGCGCCAAGCGCGAGGCGGAGCGCGCGGCCGAGGAGAAGGCGAAACGCGACGCCGCGGACCGGGCGCGCGCCGAGGCGGAGCGCGCCCGACGGGAGGCCGACGAGAAGGCGCGGCGCGAGGCGGAAGCGAGGGCGAAGGCCGAGGCCGAAGCACGCTCCCGGACCGAGGCCGAGGCCGAGGCGCGTGCAGCGCGCGAAGCCGAGGAGAGGGCGCGCTCGAAGCTGGCGGCCGAAGAGAGCGCACGGCGCCAGGCCGCGGAGCAGGCCCGTCGCGAAGAGGAGGCGCGTACCCGCCGCGCGGCCGAGGAGAAGGCGAGGATCGACGCGGAGGCGCGTGCGAAGCTCGAGGCCGAACGCATGGCGCAGCGCGAAGCCGAACGCGCGGCCGAACGCGCCGTTGAAGAGAAGGCGAAGCGCGAGGCCGACGAGCGCAGCCGTCGGGAAGCTGAAGACCGCGCGCGGCGCGAATCGGAGTCGCGCGCGCGGCGTGAAGGGGAAGAGCGCGCGCAGCGCGAGCAGGAGGAGCGGATCCGCCGCGAGCTCGAGGAACGCGTGCGGCAAGCCGAGGCCGAGTCGCGGCGCGAGGGCGAGGAGCGGGCGAAGCGCGAGGCGGCGGACCGCGCGCGCCGCGACGCGGAGGAGCGCACGCGCCGTGAAGCCGAAGAGCGCGACCGGCGCGAGGCCGAGGAACGGTCGCGGCGCGACGCCGACGCGCGGGCGCAGCGCGAGGCCGAAGAGGCAGCGCGCCAGGAGGCCGAGGAGAACGCGCGGCGGAAGGATGAAGAGCAGCGCGCGCGGCGCGAGACCGAGAAGCGCGCGCGGGACGAGGACAAGGCGCGCGCAAAGGCCGACGCCGAAGCCGCGGCGCGCGCTCGGCGCGACGAGCGGGCACGCGAGAAGGCCGAAGGCGAAGAGCGCGCGCGGGAGACGCGCAAGGAGCAGGAGAAGGACAACGCGCAAGTCGCGGCGCGGCTCGAGAAGATCCGCGCCGGGAAGCCGCGCCGAGGCCTCGGCAAGATGCTCGGCCTCGGGCTCGCCGTGGTGGTGGCCGGCGCACTCGTGTATCTGCAGTTCTTCCTGCCGCTCGACATTCCGCAGTACGAACGACTGGCATCGAGCCAGCTCGGCGTGCCGGTGAAGATCGGGTCGGGCAGCATCTCGCTTTTCCCGACGCCTTCGCTCCGGCTGGAGAACGTGACCGTGGGCAAGGACCAGAGCGCGAAGATCGCGATAGCGCGCGCGCACCCGGACTTCGTTTCCGCGATCGGCGGCAACCCGCAGCTCAAGTCGCTCGAGCTCGAAGGGGTCACGCTCGACGCGGCGGGCCTCGCCGGTGTGTTGTTCGGGCGTGGCAACAGCGCCGGGCTCGGCCTCGAGCATATCCACGCGACCGGGGTGCGGCTCGCGCTACGAGGGGCGGCACTGCCGGAACTGGAGGCCACGGCTTCGATACACCCCGACGGAGGCGTGCACAAGATCCTGCTCAACAATTCCAACAAGACCGTGGCGGCGGAGATCCAGCCGCAGAGCGGCAAGGCGGTGGTCGAGCTCACCTTCGCCGGTGCCGGCGCGCTGCTCGGGTTGCCGTTCGAGGTGGAGAGGCTCAGGGTCTACGGCGTGGCGACCGCGAGCGAGTTCTCCGCCTCGGAGCTCGACCTGAAGCTCCTGGACGGGCTGGCGCGCGGGAAAGGCACGCTGCGCTGGAACGGCCCGCTCGCGTTCGACGGCAGCTTCGAGCTGAAGCAGATCGACGCGAAGCGCATCGCGCCCATCCTAGTCGGGCGCATGCAAGGCACAGGGGTACTCGCGGCCCGGGGCGAGTCGCTCGAGAAGCTCGGCCCAGCGGCGCGCCTCGACGCCAATTTCAGCGTGTCCAAGGGGCAGATCTCCGGCGTGGACCTGCCGCGCACGCTCCAGTCCGGTAAGAGCGTCGGCGGCTCGACCGCGTTCAACGAGCTGTCGGCGCAGGCGCAGTTCGACCAGGGCAAGCTCGCGCTGCGCGGGGTGAAGATCGACGGCGGAGTGTTCTCGGCGAACGGCGTGGTCGACGTCGATGGCGGTAAGTCGCTCGCCGGACGGTTTGCCGCCGACATGAAGACGCCGGGCGGCATGCTGCGCGCGACGCTGCAGGTCTCCGGAACGCCGAGCCAGCTCGCCGTAAAGCGCTAGCAGGGCGTTGAAAGAGGGGGCATGCCCCTTTTCGATCCCCTAAGTCCGACGATGCCGAGAGCGGGCGCTCCTATAGCGGCGTTGCAAGGCGATGCTCGCCGCGCGCGCTTCGACCGCCTGCCGGCAGCATCAATATGGCCGCGGCTGGTCGCTACGCGCACGTGGCGTGCGTATAATTCGCGCTTACCGACGCGCCGTACATGCCGATTCTCCGTTTGCGCGGGCGCACGGCGCTCTCAACGTTCCGCCGCGCGAAGCTCGATGCGGCCCTTCGGGGCTTAGCTCCCAGCCTCGCCGTCGAGGCGAGCACCTTCTGGCACTTCGTCGAGACCGAGCGCGACCTCGCGCCGGGCGAGCGAGCGATCCTCGATCGGTTGCTCGAGTACGGCGAGCCCTCGTGCGGGTCGCCGGACGGGGCGGCCCGAGCGGCGACGCTCTACCTGGTCACGCCGCGGTTCGGCACGGTCTCCCCCTGGTCGTCGAAAGCCACCGACATCGCCCGCAACTGCGGCCTCGCGGCGGTGAGACGCATCGAGCGGGGCATCGCGCACCAGATCTCGGGCGGCATCGAGGGCCGCAGCGCCCATCGGACGGCGGTCGCGCGCCTCCTCCACGATCGCATGACCGAGACGGTGCTCGAGCGGATCGAGATGGCGGACGAGCTTTTCCATCACTTCACGCCGCAACCGCTCGTCCACGTGCCGCTGCTCGAGCGCGGCCGCTCGGCGCTCGAGCAGGCGAACACGGCGCTGGGGCTCGCGCTGTCGGCGGACGAGATCGACTATCTGGTCGAATCGTTCACGCGGCTCGGACGCGATCCGACCGACGTCGAGCTGACCATGTTCGCGCAGGCGAACTCGGAGCACTGCCGGCACAAGATCTTCAACGCGTCGTGGATCATCGACGGCGAGCCGCGCGCGGAAACGCTGTTCGGGATGATCCGCACCACGCACGCGGCGAACCCGCAGGGGACGGTGCTCGCGTACTCCGACAACGCCGCGGTGCTGGAAGGCCGCGCGGCACACCGCTTCTTCGCCGATCCCCACGGCCGGTACCGCAGCCACGAGGAGCTGACGCACTTTCTGGCCAAGGTCGAAACCCACAATCACCCGACCGCGATCTCGCCGTTCCCCGGCGCCGCGACCGGTGCGGGCGGCGAGATTCGAGACGAGGGTGCGACCGGGCGCGGTGCGAAACCGAAAGCTGGGCTCGCGGGCTTCGCCGTCTCGAACTTGCGCCTCCCCGGCCGCGTCGAGCCGTGGGAGTGCGACTTCGGCAAACCGGACCGGATCGCCTCCGCGCTCGAGATCATGCTCGACGGCCCGGTCGGCGCCGCCGCGTTCAACAACGAATTCGGGCGGCCGAACCTCGCCGGGTACTTCCGCGTGTTCGAGATGGAAGCGGGGGGCGTCGTTCGCGGCTATCACAAGCCGATCATGATCGCCGGCGGCGTCGGGAGCGTGCGCGCCGCGCTCGCCCTGAAGGCGTTGGTACCGCCGGGCGCCGCGCTCGTGCAGCTCGGCGGCCCGGGCATGCTGATCGGCATGGGCGGCGGCGCCGCCTCGTCGCTCGACGCCGGCGCGAACGTCGCCGACCTCGACTTCGATTCGGTCCAGCGCGGCAACGCCGAGATCCAGCGCCGCGCGCAGGAGGTGATCGACGCATGCGCCGCGCTCGGCGCCGCGAACCCGATCCTCTCGATCCACGACGTCGGCGCCGGCGGGCTCTCCAACGCATTGCCGGAGCTCGCGCACGGGGCGGGACGGGGTGCGGCGATCGATCTCCGCGCGGCGCCGAGCGAAGAGCCGGGCATGACGCCACGCGAGATCTGGTGCAACGAGGCGCAGGAGCGTTACGTGCTCGCGATCGGTTCCGACCGGCTCGACGAGTTCGGAGCGATCTGCGCGCGCGAGCGCTGCCCGTTCGCCGTGCTCGGCCGCGCCACGGCCGACGGTCATCTCGCGGTGGACGACCCGCTGTTCGACAACCGCCCGGTCGACGTCGCGCTCGCGATGATCCTGGGCGCGCCGCCGAAGATGGTGCGCGACGTGCGCCACCTGATCCGAGCGTCGCCCCGGCTCGACCTGCGCGGCATCGACCTCAAGGAGGCCTGCTACCGCGTCCTGCGCTCGCCGACCGTCGCGGACAAGACGTTCCTGGTCACGATCGGCGATCGGACCGTGGGTGGGCTGTGCGCGCGCGACCAGATGGTCGGGCCGTGGCAGGTGCCGGTGGCAGATTGCGCGGTCACGCTCGCCGATTTCTCGGGCTACGCCGGCGAAGCGTTTGCGCTGGGCGAGCGCACGCCGCTCGCCGTGATAGACCCCGCAGCCTCCGGCCGGATGGCGGTGGGCGAGGCGATCACCAATCTCGCCGCGGCGCCGGTGGCCGATCTTGCGCGGGTCAAGCTCTCGGCGAACTGGATGGCGGCGGCCGGCTTCCCAGGCGAGGACGCTGCGCTCTACGACACCGTCCGCGCGGTCGCGCTCGAGCTGTGCCCCCGGCTCGGGGTGTCGATCCCGGTCGGCAAGGACTCCCTGTCGATGCGCACGACCTGGCAAGCGCAAGGCGAGACGAAGGAGGTGGTCGCGCCGCTGTCGCTCATCGTGTCGGCGTTCGCGGCGAGCGAGGACGCGCGCCGCGCGCTTACGCCGCAGCTGCGTGCCGACGCCGGTGCGACCGAGCTCGTGCTCATCGATCTCGGCGGCGGCCGCAACCGCCTGGGGGGCTCGCAGCTCGCGCAGGTGTTCGGGCAACTCGGCGACCACGCTCCCGATCTCGACGAACCGGCGGTGCTCCGGGCGTTCTTCGCCGCCATCCAGTCGCTGAGCCGCGACGGCCTGCTGCTCGCCTATCACGACCGGTCGGACGGCGGGCTGTTCGCGTGCGCGGCCGAGATGGCGTTCGCTGGTCGCTGCGGCGTGACGCTCAACCTCGATCTCATCGGCTACGACCGGCTCGCACACGACGTGGAGGGCAACGAGCGGCGTCCGGAGCTGATGCAGGGGCGCGATCTCGATCGCGTCCTCGCGGGGCTGTTCGCGGAGGAGCTGGGCGCACTCGTCCAGGTGCGGGCCGACGAGCGCGCGCCGGTGATGCGGCGGCTCGCGGAGGCCGGGCTGCACGCGCTGGCGGTCGGGGCGCCGAACGCACGGGATGAGATCCGCCTCGTGCGCAATGCGAAGCCCGTGCTGACCGAGAAGCGGGTCGACCTGCAGCGGGCCTGGTCCGGGGTGAGCTATGCGATGCAGCAGCTCCGCGACAACCCTGACTGCGCGCAGGAGGCGTTCGATCGGGTACTCGACGCCGCGGATCCAGGTTTGGGCGCGAGCCTCACGTTCGAGCCCGGCGCCGACGTTGCAGCGCCGTTTATCGCCCGGGGAACCCGGCCGCGGATCGCGATCCTTCGCGAGCAGGGCGTGAACGGCCAGATCGAAATGGCCGCGGCGTTCGACCGCGCCGGATTCGCGGCGATCGACGTGCACATGAGCGACATTCTCGCCGGCCGCGCCGATCTTGCCGGCTTCAAGGGACTCGCTGCGTGCGGTGGGTTCTCCTACGGCGACGTGCTCGGTGCGGGGGAGGGCTGGGCGAAGTCCATCCTGCTCAACGCGCGCGCGCGCGCGGCGTTCGAGCTGTTCTTCGATCGCGGCGATACCTTTGCGCTCGGCGTCTGCAACGGCTGCCAGATGATGTCGGCGCTCCGCGAGCTGATCCCGGGCACCGCCGGCTGGCCACGGTTCGTGCGGAACCGCTCCGAGCAGTTCGAGGCGCGCTTGGTGATGGTCGAGGTGACGCCGAGCCCGTCGATCCTCTTTGCCGGCATGACCGGCAGCCGGATCCCGATCGCGACGGCGCATGGCGAGGGCCGGGCGGCGTTCGCGAACCCGGAATCACGAGCGTGCGCGCTCACCTGTTTGCGCTTCGTCGACAATCGCGGTGCGCCCACGCAGGTCTACCCGCTCAATCCCAACGGTTCGCCGGACGGGATCACCGGCCTGACGACTGCCGACGGCCGCTTCACGATCGTAATGCCGCATCCGGAGCGCGTGTTCCGCGCCGTCCAGTGCTCATGGCGGCCGGACGGCTGGGGCGAGGAGAGCCCGTGGTTGCGGGTGTTTCGCAACGCGCGGGTCTGGGTCGGCTGAGACTCGGCAGCGCGGCCAGCGGCGCATGCAAGGACGCGGTGGAGGCAAAAAGAAACGGGGGCCTCGCGCCCCGTCTGCGTGTGCGCGGTGCGACGCCGCCGCTACTCGACCTTGGCCTTCGCGCGGAGATCGGTGACGCTGCGCGAGAATGCCTGCTCCTGCAGGCGTTCGGTGAGCTGCGGCTTGACCTCGTCGAAGGACGGGAACTTGGCCGGCCGCACGTCCTCCAGCATGATCACGTGCCAGCCGAACTGCGTCTGCACCGGCACTTCCGTGTACTTGCCCTTGTCGAGCTTGGTAAGCGCATCGCCGAACGGCTTCACGTAACCGGCCGGAGAGTTCCAGTCGAGATCGCCACCCTTGTCTTTCGAGCCTGGGTCCTTCGACTGCTTTGCCAGTTCCTCGAACTTGCGGCCCTTCTTGAGCTCGGCGATCACCGCCTTCGCCTCGTCCTCTTTCTCGACCAGGATGTGGCGGGTTTTGTATTCTTTGTCGCCGCGCGACACCCGGAGCCGCTCGTACTCGGCCTTGAGCTGGGCGTCGCTGACCGGGTTCGTCTTCACGAAATCGGCGACGAAGGCGGCCCACATCACCTGCTGCCGGGCGAGTTCGAGCTGCGCCTGGACATCCGCGCTCTTGCCGAGGCCTTTCTTGCTCGCTTCCTGCGCGACGATCTCGCGCACGATCAGCTGCTCCTTCACCTCGCCGCGAAGCTGCTCGGAGTCGGGCACGCCGCGCGCGGCCTGCGACTTCACGACCATGTCGACGCGCGCCTTCGGGATCGCGACGCCGTTGACGGTCGCGACCTTTGCCGCGGTTGATGCGGGCGGCGCGGTCGGCGCCGCCGGCGCTGCCGGCGCCGTGGGCGGGGTGCCTTGCGCGCGAACCGCGGCGGGGACGAGGGGCAGTACGAGCCCGAGGGCCACGGCGAGGGCGAGGCTCGAGGCGTTGGAGGTCATGGGTGTTCCTTTGCTGAAAGCGAGGGTTGTCGGGATTGCGCGCCGGGCTCCTCGGGCGCGAGCGCGCTGATGCTCAACGCGTGGATCTCGGCACGCATCATGGCGCCGAGCGCGCCATAGACCATGCGGTGCCGGGCGAGCGTGCCGTGGCCGCGAAAGCGGGAGGAGACGATCGTGAGACGGTAGTGTCCCCCGCCGCTCCGCAGCGCCCGCGTGACCCGCATGCAGCGCGCTCTCGTCGACGAGATCGAGGGCCTCGGGATCGAGCGCGGCCAGCCGCTCGCGGATCGCCTGCGCGACGTCGGTCACGGTTTCTCCTGGACGTACTTGGCGAGCCACGGTAGCTGGGCCAGCATGAAGAGGAAAGTGAGACCCGTCGCGCCGAAGACTTTGAACGTCGCCCACGTCTCCTCGGAGAAGTTATACATCACGTACAGATTGGCGACGCCCATTGCCAGGAAGAACAACGCCCAGTTCCAGGACATCGTGCGCCAGACGTTGTCGGGCAGATCCAACTGGCTGCCCATCAGGCTCTTTATCAGGCTCTTCCCGAAGAACGCCTGCGAGCCCGCGAGCACTGCCGCGAACAGCCAGTAAAGCACCGTCGGCTTCCACATGATGAACCGTTTGTCCTGCAGCAGGATCGTCGCTCCGCCGAAGACGACAATCAGCACCAGCGTCGTCCACATGACCGGCGGCACAGGGCGGCGCTTTGTCAGCAGCCAGCCGATCTGCGCGATCGTGGCCGCCATGGCGACTCCGGTCGCGACATAAATGTCCCAGATCTTGAAGGCGACGAAGAATAGGAGCAGCGGGAAGAGATCGAACAGGACCTTCATGCGGCGCGATTATCCCATGACGACGTCCTGATCGCACCGCTGCAGGTGCGGTCGCGCAAAACCCTAACCCTTGTCGAACTTGAGCGACGCCGAGTTGATGCAGTAGCGCTGGCCGGTGGGCTCGGGTCCGTCGTCGAACAAGTGCCCGAGGTGGGCGTTGCAACGGGAACAGTGCACCTCGGTCCGCCGCATGAAGAAGCTCGTGTCGTCCTGGGACTCGACCAGGTCCGGTCGGGCGGGCTGCGAGTAGGATGGCCAGCCCGTGCCCGAGTCGAACTTGTGCTCGGAGCTGAATAGCGCCTGGCCGCAGCAGACGCAGGCGTAGGTTCCCTTCTCGTGATGGTCCCAGTAGATGCCCGAGAACGCTCGCTCGGTGCCGTGCTTGCGCGTCACCTTGAACTGGTGATCGGTGAGCGTCTTGCGCCACTCTTCGTCCGACTTGCGCACCTTGTCGATCCTTGCGTCGGTCTTCTCGGTCATCAGGGTCTCCGCGGTTGCCTCGCGCTTGCCGGGGATTCGTTCGGGGCGGTCCTCGGGCAGTCCCTCGATCGCCGGCGCGCCGGACCTTACAGACCGCGCACCGGGGGATTGGTTCCGCTCCGTCTAGAATACTCGAACCGATTCCGGGAAGGAAAGCTCATGCCGCTAGCGAGGATGGTCGATTACCGGGACGCCGCCCCCGAGGCCCGGGCGGTGTTCGACGACATCATGGCGACCCGCAAGACCGACTGGGTCAACAACTTCTGGAAGGTGCTCGCGAGCGACCCGCCGACTATGCGGCGCATCTGGGAGAACGTGAGGCAGGTGATGGCGCCGGGCGCGCTCGACCCGCTGACCAAGGAGCTGCTCTACATCGCGGTGAGCGTGACGAACGGCTGCGAGTACTGCATCCACTCGCACGCGGCGGCGGCGCGCGCGAAGGGCATGAGCGACGCCCAGTTCGCCGAGCTGATGGCGATCGTCGGCCTCGCGAACGAGACCAATCGTCTCGCGGACGGCTATCGCATCCCGGTGGACCCGGAGTTCGTCCCGAAGTAGGGGGCGGTGCCGACCCCGATGGAATGGGACTTCACGCGGCTGCCGACGCCGCAGCGCTACAAGCTGCTCGTCGCGCTGGTCACGCCGCGGCCGATCGCGTTCGTTTCCACGCGCGGTCGCGACGGCGTCGAGAACGCCGCGCCGTTCAGCTTCTTCAACGTAATGGGCGAGGAGCCGCCGATCGTGATCGTGAGCATGGACCGCAGGCGCGGCGGCGAGCGGAAAGACTCGGCGCGCAACATATTGGAGGGCGGAGAGTTCGTCGTGAACATGGTGGACGAAGCGCTGCTCGAGCGCATGCACCGCTGTTCGGTCGAGTTCCCGCCTGAAGTCAGCGAGTTCGCGCAAGCGGGACTGACGGCGGTGCCTGCTGCCCGCGTCGCCGCGCCGCGGATCGCCGAGGCCCCGGTGTCGATGGAGTGCCGGCTGCACACCCACGTTCCGTTCGAGAAGCGCGATCTCGTCATCGGCGAGATCGTGTGGCTGCACGTGCGCGAGGGCATCGTCGATGCGGAGACGCTGCGCGTCGTGCCCGCCTACGCGCCCGTCGGCCGGCTGTATGCCAACATGTACACGCGGACGCGCGACCGCGTCGCGCTCGATCAGAACGCCTACGTGGAGGAGATGCGGCGCCAGGGCCGCGTCTGACAGGAGAATGAGGCCAGACTGGGACGGGCGCGGCTTCACCTGCGAGCTGTGGATCGATCCGCCCGGGCAGGTGTGGGCGGACTTCGCGCACGATGTGGACGAGCTGGTGGTGCTCGCCGACGGCGCGATCGAGCTCGAGTTCGGCGGGCGGCGCTTCCGGCCGGCGCCCGGGGAGGAGGTATTGATCCCGGCACGCATGGTGCACACCGTCCGGAACGTCGGCGGTACGACCGCGCGCTGGTACTTCGGCTACCGTCGCCGGTGACTTCGCCCCGGCGCGCTCGAGGGTTAGCGCGGCGCCGGCCACTCCTCGACCCTGATTCGGGCGATGACCCGGAATTCCGCGTTCTTGCCGCTCGCGTCCGGCTGCACGACCGCCGCCTCGCCTTCGGCGAGATACGGCGGGCCGGCGACGGCATGGAACGGATTGCCGTGGCTCACGATCACGTCGTTGGTACCGCGCGCGGGCGGCTGCGACAGCAGCTTCCGGAGCTGCGCATACCGCGCCGGATCGTCGGCTCTCGCTGATCCGCCGCGTACTTCGACGGTCTTCTCCGCGCGGCCGAACGCCAGCTCGGCCGTCTCGACGGTGCGGCAGAAGGGGCTCGCGCGCACCTTTCCCACCGGGATCGCGAGCGCGCGGATCGCCGTGCCGATCGTGCGCGCATCCGCGCGACCGCGGTCGGTGAGATTGCGCTGCGACGCGCAGTCCTCGAAACTCTTCATGTTGGCATCGTTCTGCGAGAAATCGGTCGCCGTGTGACGGAAGTAGAGGATCAGGCCGCCGCGCCGTAGCAGCTCGACGGCTTCGCCCGGAGCGGGCGCTGCCTCGGCGCCGGCGGACCCCCACGGCGCCGCGAGCACCAGCGCGAACAGAAACGACAGCAGTCGGAACGCGCGCATGGCAGTGGAAAGGATACGCCGCCCGCGCCCGGTCGAAAACCGCAGGCCGCATGCTAGGCTCCGCGCCGGCTCCCTGCGACTGCCACGGTCGACGCGGGTGGCAGATACGCCGAGAGGGGGGAGGAGACTTGATGCAACGCCCATATCGCTCGCTGCTCGCCGCGCTGAGTTTCGCGTTCGCGGCATCCGCGGTCGCGCAGACCGACAAGCCGATCCGCATCATCGTCGGGTTTCCCGCCGGTGCCACGCTCGATTCGCTGGCGCGCATGATCGCCGATCGCATGCGGTCGAGCCTCAACCAGCCGGTGATCGTCGAGAACCGCGCCGGCGCGGCGGGACGCATCGCGCCCGAGTACGTGAAGTCGCAACCCGCGGACGGAATGACGCTCCTGATCACGCCGGTCGCGAACATGGCGATCAATCCGCACTCGCACAAGGGCCTGCGCTACGACCCATTCCGGGATTTCGCGCCGGTGTCGCACGTTGCGAACTTCCAGATTGCGTTTGCAGTCGGTGCCGCGGTGCCGGCGCCGAACCTGCGCGCGTACGTCGAAGCGGTGAAAAAAGACCCGAAGCTCGGGAACTACGCCTCCGCCGGGGCGGGCAGCATTCCGCACTTCCTCGGGGTGATGTTCGCACGCGCCGCGGGCATCGAGCTGACGCACGTGCCCTACAAGGGAACGGCACCCGCGCTCACCGACCTCGTCGGCGGCCAGATCGCCGCCGCGGTCATGACGGTGCCGGATATCGTGCCACAGCACGCCGCGGGAAAGGCGCGCACGCTTGCGGTCGCGGGTGCGAAGCGCTCGCCGGCGCTCGCCGACGTGCCGACGTTCAAGGAGCAGGGCTACGACCTCGAAGGCAGCGGCTGGTACGCGGTGTTCGCGCCCGCCGGGACGTCGAAGGACATTGTGGATCGGACGAGCCGGTTGGTTGCGGAGGCGACGCAGAGCGCCGAAGTGCGCGCGTGGATCCTCAAAGGCGGCATGGAACCGACCGGGACGACGCCAGCAGAGCTCGCGGCGATCCTGAAGGCCGACTACGAGCGGTGGGGGCCGGTCATCAAGGCATCGGGCTTCAGCTCCGAGGACTGACCGCAGGAGCATGATCTCGCAAGGCCCCGGGCGGGGGACGGCGCGCGCTCGCGCTGCCATGACCGGTTGCAGCCTAAGCGAGGCGCACGTACTCGTACTCGACCGGGAGATTGTTGATGCCGCGATCGGGCGGCGCGATCCACGCCGCCATCTTGCCGGGCTCGACGACGCGCTGCATGAGGCTGCGCACGAAGCTCCGATCGCCTTCGCTCGGCAGCCAGCCCAGCAGTCCCTGCGCGTAGGCTTCGCGTGCAATCGGGTTGCCGTCGGGATCCGTCGGGACGTCGGCCCACGCGCCGATGCCGCGGCGAAAGCGCGTCGAAGGCAGCTCGAGCCGCACGTCGAAGCCGCCGCGCTGGATCTGCATGTTCCAGCGGCGCAGGCCCATCTCGCAGTCCTTCACATACGCGAGGCGCACGACCTCGTTCATCGCGTTGCGGAGGTTGACCGCGTCGGTCTTTACCCCGTTCGCGCCGTCCGGCACGTCGATTGCGATCGTCGCATCGAGCGCGAGGTGGTCTTCGTACTGCGCTTCGTCCGGGCGGCCCTTGATGCCGTTCGCGAACGTCGTCGCGGCATTCGAAGAGACCTCCGAGCCGAAGAGATCGAGCGAGGAGGAGAACCAGAAATTAAGATAGCGCTGTAACAGCGGCAGATCGATCGCGCCCGCGCGGCGGATCGCCTCCGGATCGTCGGTGCCGAGCTCCTTCATGACCTCCAGCGTGCGCCGGACGACCCGGCCGAGTCCGGTCTCGCCGACGAACATGTGATGCGCTTCCTCGGTCAGCATGAAGCGGCAGGTCCGCGCGAGCGGGTCGAAGCCCGATTCGGCGAGGCTCTTCAGCTGGAACTTGCCGTCGCGGTCGGTGAAGTAGGTGAAGCAGAAGAACGACAGCCAGTCGGTGATCGGCTCGTTGAAGGTGCCGAGGATCCGCGGCTTGTCCGCATCGCCCGAATGGCGGGCGAGGAGCTCTTCCGCTTCCTCGCGTCCGTCGCGGCCGAAGTAGGCGTGCAGCAGATAGACCATCGCCCACAGGTGCCGCCCCTCCTCCACGTTCACCTGGAAGAGGTTGCGCAGATCGTAGAGCGACGGGCAGGTGTGGCCGAGGAGATGCTGCTGCTCGACGGAGGCGGGCTCGGTGTCGCCCTGCGTGACGATGAGGCGCCGGAACTGCGAGCGGAATTCGCCCGGCACCTGGTGCCAGGCCGGCTGGCCATACGAGTCGCCGAAGCCGATCGTGCGCTCGGCGATCGGATCGGCGAGGAAGATCCCCCACCGGTAGTCGGGCATCTTCACGTAGCCGTAGCTTGCCCAGCCCTGCGCGTCGACGCCGACCGCAGTGCGGAGATAGACGTCGTTCCCCGCGAAATGATGCGGCCCCATCTCGCGCCACCAGTCGAGGAACCGCGGCTGCCAGTGCTCGAGCGCACGTTGGAGCGTGCGGTCGGTGGCGAGGTCGACGTTGTTCGGGATGCGCTCGCTGTAGTTGATCGTCGTCATGCTCGCGCTCCCTAGACTCTTTCCCAGTTGAATTTGGCCTTGCTCCCGGTGCCGAACACCTTCAGCGCGCCCTGCTCGCCGACGGCGTTCGGCCGGTTGAAGATCCAGTTCTGCCATGCGGTGAGCCGGCCGAAGATGCGGGTCTCCATCGTCTCCTGGCCGGGGAAGCGCAGGTTCGCCTCCATGCCGGTCAGCGCGTCCGGCGAGAGGCTCGCGCGCTCCTCGATCGCGATGCGCACCTCCTCGTCCCAGTCGAGGTTGTCAGGGGCAAAAGTCACGAGCCCGAGCTCGAGCGCCGCGTCGGCGGCGAGCTTCTCGCCCGAGCGAGCGCGGGCCGCGTCGACCGGCTCGGTCTCGCCGCAAAAGCGCGTGGCGAGCCGCGAGAGGCGGTTCGCCATGAGATAGCCGCCGAAGTTCATCGCCGACAACGCGATCCGCGGCGCGCCGGGCTCGTCGTCCGGCAGCGCGAGCATGTAGGTGCGGTCGGCCGCGAGCGCGAGCTCGGCGAGCGTGCCGGCGAAGCACGACCCCTCATCTACGATCGCGTACAGCGTCCGCGGCGAGACGTCGAGCCGTGCGAGTGTCCGGCGGAGAAGCCCGCGCGTCTCGCGCACGAACCAGTGATCGCGGTGGGCCTCCAGCGCTGCGTCGACCGCGAGCACCGCATCGAGCTCGCCGCGCGTCTTCAGGATCCAGGTGCCGATTTCGAGCTCACCGGTACGCAGCAGCAGGATGGCGTCGTCGAGCTCGCGCGCCATCGCGAGCGGCCACCAGCGCGCGCCGGCGTCGAGGATCGCAGTGGGGTCGGCGGGCTGCGGGGTGGGGGGAGCGGACACGGTGATGGTCGCCGTCCGCAGCTTGCGATCGACGACGACTTCGACGTGCTCATAGTGATACCCGGCGTCGTCGATCGCCCGCTGCAGGGGCATGAGCGATACGCCGGGGCCGCTCCCGGGGCGCATGCTCGTCGCCGCGAGGGCGTCGGTGCGTTCCCGCACCGCTTGCGCGAAAGCCTGCGGCTTGGCGATGTGATCCACGAGCTTCCAGGTCCGCGCGCGGTCGGCGCGCACGCCTTCGCTCGTCGTCGCGAAGAAATCGGCGAGGTCGCGGCGGACCTTCCGCTTGTCGGTGACGCGGGTGAGACCGCCGGTGCCGGGCAGCACGCCGAGCAACGGCACCTCGGGCAGGCTGACCGTCGACGAGCGGTCGTCGATCATCAGGATCTCGTCGCACGCGAGGGCGAGCTCGTAGCCGCCCCCGGCGACCGTGCCGTTCACTGCCGCGAGGAACCGCAAGCCCTCGTTGCGGCTCGAGTCTTCCATCCCGTTGCGGGTCTCGTTCGTGAACTTGCAGAAGTTCACCTTCCACGCGTGGCTGGACAGGCCGAGCATGTAGATGTTCGCGCCCGAGCAGAACATCCGCTCCTTGGCGCTGGTGATCACCACGACCTTGACCTCCGGGTGCTCGAACCGGATGCGCTGGAGCGCGTCATAGAGCTCGATGTCGACGCCGAGGTCGTACGAGTTGAGCTTGAGGCGATAGCCGGGCTTGATTCCGCGCTCCTCGTCGACGTCCATCGACAGGGTGGCGACGCCGCCCTCGATCTTCATCCGCCAGTGTGCGTAAGCGTCAGGGCTGCGGTCGTAGGTAACCAGTGTGGCGCCGTCGCTGGACGGCTGGGGGAGGGCGCTCATCGGGGCTCCTTGAGGGCGGTCTGTTTCCGGGGCGCAACGGCGCGCGCGAGCTCGGCGAGGCTCGCGTCCGCGGTCCTGCCGGCGGTGTCGACGGTGCGGTCGGCCTGCGCATAGAGCGCTTCGCGGCCGGCCAGGATGCGGCGCAGGTCCGCCATCGCCTCGCGATTGCCGGCCATCGGCCGGTAGTCGCCCTGGGCGGCGACTCTCGCCATGTGCTCCTCGGGCGCCGCTTTCAGCCAGACGGTCAGGCACGCCGAAAGGACGAGATCGTAGGTGGCGGGCTCGGAGACGATGCTCCCTCCGGTCGCGATGACGCAGCGCTCGTTTTTCTCGAGCGTGCGCTCGAGCGCGCGGCGCTCGTAGCGCCGAAAGCCCGCCTGACCGTGCAGGAGGAAGATCTCGTGCAGGCTCGTACCGGCTTCGGCCTCGATCTCATGGTCGAGCTCGACGAAAGCGACGCCGAGCCGGCGCGCGAGCGCCGCGCCGAGGGTCGACTTCCCCGCCCCGCGGAGCCCGATCAGGGCGATCCGGTTCTCGCGTGCGCCGAAGCGGCTCCCATACTCCCGGACGAGCCGCGCGCGGACTTTCGCCAATCGTGCGGCGGGCAGGCGCTTGAGCAGCTCGAGGATCAGCGTCAACTCGACCGATTGGCCCTCGTTGGGTCGGAGCAGCTCGTCGAGCGGGAGGTCGAGCGCTTGCGCGATCTGCCGCAGCAGGAGGACCGAGACGTTGCCGCGGCCGGCTTCGAGCTGCGCGAGGTAGCGCTCTGAGACGCCGGAGTCGCGCGCGAGGATCTTGCGCGTCATCCCGCGCCGGGCGCGCGCCTCCCGGACGCGCTCGCCGAGCCGGTCGAGGAACGTGGTCTCGACCGGTGCGAGCGTGGCTTCGGCGCTGGCGCCCATCTCGTGTGTGGATTCTCGCTGACGTCGGAAACTTGCTGCGCCGCACTGAGGCTACGAGATATACTGCTTGCGACGCCGATAGCATGCATTATAATGCAGGTCAACGAAAAAGCAAGGGCCGGATCTCGCGACGCCGATATCCGATCTCGCGACACCAATCTCGCGACGCCAGCCAGGAGAGCGCGATGCCGCTTGAACTCACGATCCTCGTCGGAACCATGACCGGGAATGCCCAGCTCGTCGCCCAGGAGCTCGAGCTCCTGCTCGACGACGGCGAGACGTCGGTCGCGGCACGGGCGATGGACCGGCTCGACGCCGAGGTCTTCGGATCCGGCGGCCTGTTCCTGATCTGCACCTCGACCTACGGCCAGGGCGACGTCCCCGACAACGCCAAGCAGCTCTACGAGTCGCTGCTCGCAGCGCGGCCGGACCTCGCCGGCGTCCAATACGGCGTCATCGCGCTCGGCGACCGCACCTACCTCGACACGTTCTGCAACGGCGGGCGCCGGTTCGACGCGATCCTCGCGGAGCTCGGCGCCCGGCGCATCGGCGACATCCTCTTCCACGACGCTTCGAGCGGCGTGCTCGCGGAGGAGGCGGCCGCCGAGTGGATCGGGCAGTGGATGGCGCAGGTGCGCGAGCAGGCCGACGTCGCCGCCTGACGTAGGATCGCGTACCGACAGCAGGGGGAACGGTGGCGCCAGTCAGCCTATCCGAGCCGGTCATCGATATTCCGCGGGCGTACAACGCGGCGCAAGACCTGGTCGAGCGCAACCTCGCGGCCGGGCGTGGGGCAAAGCTTGCGTACATCGACGATGCCGGCCGCTACACCTACGCCGAGTTCGCCGAGCGGGTGAACCGCGCGGCGAACGCGCTGACTGACCTCGGCCTTGGAATGGAAGACCGGGTGATGCTATGCCACCCGGACGCGATCGACTGGCCGGCGGCATTCCTCGGCGCGATCAAGGCCGGGATCGTCCCGATCGCGGTCAACACCTTGCTGACGCCGACCGACTACGAGTTCATGCTGAACGATAGCCGCGCGGGAGCGTTGATCGTGTCCGACGCGCTGCTGCCGCAGTTCGCCGACATACTCGCGCGGTGTCCCCGGCTGAAGCACGTCGTCGTCTCGGGCCCGAATGCGCATGGGCACACGCGCCTGCAGGACCTCACCGCTCGCGCCGGCACGGCGTTCGATCCGGCGCCGACCACCTGCGACGACGCCTGCTTCTGGCTGTATTCGTCGGGCTCGACGGGAATGCCGAAGGGCACGGTGCACGTGCATTCCAGCCTGATCTACACCGCAGCGCTATATGGCGGCCCGGTGCTGGGGCTGCAGGAAGACGATCTCGTGTTCTCGGCGGCGAAGCTCTTCTTTGCGTATGGGCTCGGCAACGCGCTCACCTTCCCGCTCGCGGTCGGCGCGACGACGCTCCTCATGGCCGAGCGCCCGACGCCGGCGGCGGTGTTCGACCGCATCAGGACTCATCGCCCCACGATCTTCTTCGGTGTGCCGACGTTGTACGCCGCGATGCTTGCCGCCCCGACGCTGCCGGCGCGTGAGGAGGTCGGCATCCGCCGCTGCGTCTCTGCGGGAGAGGCGCTGCCGGCGGACATCGGCCGGCGCTGGACCGAGCACTTCGGCGTGGAGATTCTGGATGGCATCGGCTCGACCGAGATGCTGCACATCTTCCTGTCGAACCGGCCGGGCGAGGTGCGCTACGGCACGAGCGGCGTGGCGGTGCCCGGGTACCGGCTTCGCGTGGTGGACGACGGCGGGAAGGATTGCCCGCCGGGCGAGATCGGCGACCTGCTCGTCGCGGGCCCGACCGCTGCGGCCGGGTACTGGAACAACCGCGAGCGGAGCCGGGCGACGTTCCTGGGGGCCTGGACGCGCACTGGCGACAAGTACACCCACGATACGCATGGCTACTATACGTATGCCGGCCGCTCGGACGACATGCTGAAGGTCGGCGGCATCTTCGTCTCGCCGTTCGAGGTCGAGGCGGCGCTCCTCACCCACCCCGACGTGCTGGAGGCAGCCGTCGTAGGCGTGCCGGACGAGTCTCAGCTGATCAAGCCGAAGGCCTATATCGTGCCGAAGCCCGGCGTACGGGGGACACCGGCGCTCGGGGACGCGCTCAAGCAGCACGTGAAGGACCGCCTCGCGCCATACAAGTACCCGCGCTGGGTCGAGTTCGTCGCCGAGCTGCCGAAGACCGCGACCGGGAAGATCCAGCGGTTCAAGCTGCGCCAGCGGTGACCGGGGTCTGGTTCACGCTGCAGGCGCACTGAGGCGAGGCGCCGCTAGGGCGGCGAGTGTCTCCGCCTTACGAGGCCGCCGGCCTCTGGTATTTCCGCCCGCCGACCCCATTCAATGAATGGTTGACTAAAACGGTAGGGTTTTTGTAAACTTGAGCAAATTCCTCGGCTTTTCCCGCCGAGGTAACAGTTATCACCCGGAGGCCTTCCATGCGGCTGACCACTAAGGGACGTTTCGCCGTTACGGCAATCCTCGATCTCGCCATGTCCCAGAAGGGCGGTCCCGTCTCGCTCGCGGGGATCAGCGAGCGGCAGGGCATCTCGCTTTCGTACCTCGAGCAGCTGTTCGGCAAGCTGCGGCGGAACGCGCTCGTCACCAGCGTCCGGGGCCCAGGCGGCGGCTATCTCCTCGCCAAAAGCCTCGACGACGTGTCGGTCGCGGACATCATCCGCGCCGTCGACGAGCCGATGGACACCACGCAGTGTCACGGCCGCGAGAACTGCCATGACGACCAGAAGTGCATCACGCACGACCTGTGGGCGGGGCTGAACGATCGCATCTTCGAATACCTCAGCTCGGTCAAGCTGGCGCATCTGGTGGCGAAGGGGCAGGGGAAGCAGGGCGGGTCGGTGCCCATGGTCGACATGCGGGACAAGCGCCAGACGCCGAGCGACGCGGTTCCGGCCTGACAGAGATCCAGAGCATGGCAATCACACTCACGCCCAGCGCCGCCCGCCAGATCCAGAGCTCGGTCGAGAAATTCGGCGGCATCGGCTTGCGGCTCGGCGTCAAGACGGTCGGCTGTTCCGGATTCGCCTACACGTTCGACATGGCGCAGCAGGTCGGCACCGACGACCGGGTCTTCGAAGGCCACGACGCGAAGGTGGTCGTGGACAGCGCCGCGCTCCCCTACCTAGACGGCTCCGAACTCGACTTCGTGCGCGACGGGTTCAAGCAGCTGTTCGCGGTGAAGAACCCCAACGTCGCGGACATGTGCGGCTGCGGCGAGAGCTTCAGCGTGGCGCCCGGGAAAGTCGCGGAGAGCGCCTGACATGAGCGCGGTGCTGCAAAACCTGATGGACCAGCCGTACCAGCACGGCTTCGTCACCGACATCGACTCGGACACCGCGCCGAAGGGGCTGACCGAAGACACCATCCGGCTGATCTCGCGCAAGAAGAACGAGCCCGAGTGGCTGCTCGAGTTCCGGCTGAAGGCCTTCCGCCACTGGCTCACGATGACCGAGCCCGCATGGCCGAACGTGACGTATCCGAAGATCGACTTTCAGGGGATCAGCTACTACTCGGCGCCGAGACGCAAGCCGAAGCTCGCCTCGATGGACGAGGTGGACCCGGAGCTCATCCGGACGTTCGAGAAGCTCGGTGTCCCGCTGCACGAGCAGAAAGCGCTCGCGGGCGTCGCGGTCGACGTCATCTTCGACTCGGTCTCGGTGACGACGACCTACAAGAAGAAACTCGCCGAGGCCGGCGTCATCTTCTGCTCGATGTCGGAGGCGGTGCAGGACCATCCCGACCTCGTCCGGCAGTATCTCGGCACGGTCGTGCCGTACGGCGACAACTTCTATGCCGCGCTCAACTCGGCAGTCTTCACCGACGGCTCGTTCTGCTACATCCCCAAGGGCGTGAAGTGCCCGATGGAGCTCTCGACCTACTTCCGCATCAACACCGAGCAGTCGGGCCAGTTCGAGCGCACGCTGATCGTCGCCGAAGAGGGCGCGTACGTCTCCTACCTGGAAGGCTGTACGGCGCCCAAGTTCGACACCAACCAGCTCCACGCCGCGGTGGTGGAGCTCGTCACGCTCGACCGCGCCGAGATCAAGTACTCGACGGTGCAGAACTGGTACGCGGGCGACGAGAACGGCGTCGGCGGCATCTACAACTTCGTCACCAAGCGCGGCCTGTGCAAGGGTGCCGCCTCCAAGATCTCCTGGACGCAGGTCGAGACCGGTTCGGCGATCACATGGAAATATCCGTCCTGTATCTTGCAGGGCGAGGGATCGGTGGGCGAGTTCTACTCGGTCGCTCTAACCAACCACCGGCAGCAGGCCGACACCGGCACCAAGATGATCCACATCGGGAAGAACACCCGCAGCCGGATCATCTCCAAGGGCATCTCCGCCGGCGGTTCGAACAATTCGTACCGCGGGCTGGTGCAGATCGGGCCGAAGGCCGACAACGCGCGCAACTTCTCTCAGTGCGACTCGATGCTGATCGGCGAAGCTTGCGGCGCGAACACTTTCCCGTACATCCGCGTCCAGAACAACACCGCCAAAGTCGAGCACGAGGCGACGACCTCGAAGATCGGCGAGGATCAGCTCTTCTACTTCCAGAGCCGCGGCATCGACGGCGAGGCCGCGGTGTCGATGATCATCAACGGCTTCGTGAAGGACGTGTTCACGCAGCTGCCGATGGAGTTCGCGGTCGAGGCGTCGAAGCTCCTCGGCCTCAAGCTCGAAGGGAGCGTCGGATGATCCGCGCCGGCGCGCCGGTCCTGCTCGAGGTCCGGAACCTCACCGCGAAGGTCGCGGGGATCGCGATCCTGAAGGGCGTAAGCCTCACCGTGCGTGCGGGCGAGGTGCACGCGATCATGGGGCCGAACGGCTCCGGGAAGAGCACGTTCGCCAAGGCGCTGGTGGGCCATCCGGCCTACGAGATCACCGGCGGCGAGGCGACGTTCGACGGGAGAGATCTCTTCGAGCTACCGGCGGAAGAGCGCGCCCGCGCGGGGCTTTTCCTCGGCTTTCAGTACCCGGTGGAGATCCCCGGCGTCGCGAACGCTCAATTCCTCCGGCTCGCATACAACACCGTCCAGGGCGCGCGCGGGCGTGACGAGCTCGATCCGCTCGAGTTCGACGACTTCGTGCGCGAGAAGATGAAGCTCCTCGAGATGGATCCGGCGTTCCTCGACCGCAGCATGAACGAAGGTTTCTCGGGCGGCGAGAAGAAGCGGAACGAGATCCTGCAGATGGCCCTCCTCGAGCCGAAGCTCGCGGTGCTCGACGAGACCGACTCCGGTCTCGACATCGATGCGCTGCGTATCGTCGCGAAGGGCGTGAACAACCTGATCAGGCCCGACAACGCCGTCGTGCTGGTCACGCACTACCAGCGGCTGCTCAACCACATCGTACCGGACTACGTGCACGTCATGGACGGCGGGCGAATCATCAAGACCGGTGGAAGCGCGCTGGCGCTCGAGCTCGAGCGGCGCGGCTACGATTGGGTCGCCGAAGAAGCGACGCAGGCCGCATGAGCAACGCCGGGCTGTCGCGAGGGCGAATCCCGAGCGCTGGACGCGCGAGGTAGTCCAATGAGCAACGCCGCCGTTCACCCCTGGCTCGAGCAGCTGCTCGCCGGCCGGCCCAGCGTCGCACCGGAGCCGCACGCGTGGGTGAATCGTCTGCGGGCCGCGGCCCTCGAACGCGCCAACGCTCTGACGCTGCCGACGGTCCGCGAAGAGGACTGGCGCTTCACCGATCTGTCTCCGCTCTATCAAGTGGCGTTCAAGCCGGCCGCGGCCGCGGTCGCGCCCGCCGGGCTCGCGCTGGAGGCGACCCTGGCGCCCGAGGCGGCCGCGCGGCTCGTGTTCATCGACGGCCAGTTCGTCCCGGCGCTCTCCTCGACGACCCCGACCGGTGCTCTCGTGACGACGCTCGGGGCGGCGCTCCAGCGCCACGGCGACCTCGTGGAGTCGCACCTCGGGCAGCACGCCGGGTTCGCGAAGGATCCGTTCGCGGCGATCAACACCGCTGCGCTCTCCGACGTCGCGGTGGTGCTCGTCGGCCGGAACGTCGCGACCACGGCGCCCATCCAGCTGATCTTCGCGACCACCCAGGACCAGGTCGCCGTCCATCCGCGTTGTCTCATCGTCGCCGAGCCGGGGAGCGAAGTCACGGTCGTCGAGGACTACGTCGGCCTCCACGCCGGTGCGTACTACGCGAACGCGGTGACCGAGATCGCGATCGGCGCGAATGCGCACGTGCGCCACGTCCGCCGGCAGCAGGAAAGCCCGGCTGCGTTCCACATCGGCACCTGCGGCGTGCGGCTCGAGCGCGACGCGACGTACCGCTCGGTGTCGGTCGCGGCGGGCGCCCGCCTCTCGCGCTACAACCTGAACGTCCTGCAGGCAGGGGTAGGGACGCACTGCCACCTCGACGGGCTGGCGATGGTCAAGGAGCGGCAGCTCGCCGACACGCACAGCTTCGTCGATCACGCCCACCCGCACGGCACCAGTCGCCAGCTCCACAAGTGCGTGGCGAACGGCCACGGCCACGCGGTCTTCAACGGCCGCATCCTCGTTCGTCCCGGCGCACAGCGCACCGACTCGTCGCAGCAGAGCCGCAACCTGCTGCTGTCCCGCCGCGCCCACGTCGACACCAAACCGCAGCTCGAGATCTTCGCCGACGACGTGAAGTGCGCGCACGGTGCGACCGTGGGCCAGCTCGAGGCGGAGGAGCTGTTCTATCTTCGCAGCCGGGGCCTGAGCGAGGCGGCGGCACGCGCACTCCTCACCTACGGCTTCGCCGCGGAGATCGTCGACCGGATCCCGGTGCGCTCGGTCGCGTCGGCGCTGCACCGCACGGTGCTCGAAGAGATCGAGGTACCCAAATGACCGCGACGGCCTTGCGCCAGGAATCCCGGCTCGCCGCCCCGCTCGACGTCGAGCGGATCCGGGCCGACTTCCCGATCCTCTCGAACGTGAAGATCGGCGGGAAGCCGCTCGTCTTTCTCGACAACGCCGCTTCGAGCCAGATGCCGCAGCCGGTCATCGACCGGATCGTGCATTACCGGAGCTGGGAGCACGCGAACATCCATCGCGGCGTGCATTACCTGTCCGAAACCGCGACGGCCGCGTACGAGAACGCGCGCCGGATTGCGCAGCGGTTCCTGAACGCCGGCGAAGAGCGCGAGGTGATCTTCACCTCGAACTGCACCGACGGCATCAACCTCGTGGCGCACGGCTACGGTCGCCGGCACATCGGCGCCGGCGACGAGATCATCCTGACCCACCTCGAGCACCACGCGAACATCGTGCCGTGGCAGATGCTGTGCGAGGAGCGAGGGGCGCACCTCCGCATCGTGCCGGTGACCGACGCCGGCGAGCTCCTGCTCGACGAGTACGCGAAGCTCTTCAACCCGCGCACGAAGTTCGCGGCGATCACGCACGTCTCGAATGCGCTCGGCACGATCAATCCGGTCAAGGAGATGATCGCCCTCGCGCATCGGCACGGCGTTCCGGTGCTGGTCGACGGCGCGCAGGCCGCGCCGCACCTGAGGCTCGACGTCCGCGATCTCGATTGCGATTTCTACGCGATTACCGGCCATAAGATCTTCGGGCCGACCGGGATCGGCGTGCTGTACGGCAAGGCGAAGCTGCTGGAGGCGATGCAGCCCTTCAAGGGCGGCGGCGACATGATCCTATCGGTGACGTTCGAGAAGACCACCTACAACGCCATTCCGCACAAATTCGAGGCTGGCACACCGCCGATCGCCGAGGCGATCGGGCTGGGCGCCGCGATGGAGTACATGACCGCGGTCGGCCAAGAGCGCATCGCCGCGCACGAGCATGCATTGCTCGAGCATGCGACGGGTCTGCTCGGGAGCATCCCGGGCGTGCGGCTGATCGGGACGGCGAAGCACAAGGCCTCGGTGCTCTCGTTCTACGTCGGCAACGTGCATCCGCACGACGTCGGCACGCTGCTCAACCAGGAAGGCGTCGCGGTAAGGACCGGGCACCACTGCGCCCAGCCGCTGATGCAGCGGTTCGGCGTGCCGGCGACGGCGCGTGCCTCGTTCGCGTTCTACAACACCTTCGAGGAAGTCGAAGCGCTCGCCGCGGCGGTGCGGAAGGTCCAGAAGCTCTTCGCGTAAGCGCATGGACAGCAGACAGCTCTACCAGGCGCGGAGGAACAAGAGGGCAAAGCCCTCTTGTTGATCCCCCAATATGGATAGCAAACAGCTCTACCAGGAAGTCATCCTCGACCACAACAAGAAGCCGCGGAACTGGGGCAAGCTCGACGGCGCGACCCACCGTTCCGAAGGCGTCAACCCGTTGTGCGGCGATCACATCTGGCTCGCGGTGAAGCTCGACGGGGAGAAAATCGACGGAATCGCCTTCGAAGGCGAGTCCTGCGCGATCTGCAAGGCGTCGGCGTCGATGATGACGGCGGCGGTGAAGGGCAAATCCGTCGCAGAAGCGGAGCATCTCGTGGAACACTTCCGGGCGATGGCGACCGGCAAGGAAGATCTCGAAACTGCAGGCCGCCACCTCGGCCGGCTCACGGTCTTCGCCGGCGTGCGCGACCTGCCGTCGCGAGTGAAATGCGCGATCCTGCCCTGGCATACCCTGCATGCCGCGATCAACCGGCAGGACACCACTACGACCGAAGGCGCCGCGGATCCGGTCGCGCTCGCAGGCTGACGGTCTCCACGCGATGCCCAAGATTGCCGAAATCGAACGCACGCCGAACCCGAACGCGATGAAGTTCGTGCTCAAGGAGCCGCTCACCTACGGCGCCTCGCGCTCGTTCGGCTCGAAAGCGGACGCCGCATCCGACTCGCTCGCCGCCGCGCTCTTCGAGGTCCCCCACGTCACCGACGTCTTCTACGTCGACCAATGGATAACGGTCACGCAGGATGGCGGTGCGGAGTGGAACGAGCTGCTGAAGCTGCTCGCTATCCCGATCCGCGAGGCGCCGGCCGCGGAGGCGCAATCGCAGGCCTATGCGGCCGTGGGCGGCGGGCACCCGGCGCTCGACGACGACACGCTGACGGACGAACAGCGCCACAAGCTCTCCCTCATCACCGACCTGATCGACGAGCGCGTGCGGCCGTACCTGCAGGGCGACGGCGGCGATCTGTACGTCGTGGGGCTGGAGGGCACCCTTCTGAAGGTCCACTACCAGGGCGCCTGCGGCAGCTGCCCGAGCTCGCTCTCCGCCACGCTGACCGGCATCGAGGGTCTGATCCAGTCGGTGGACCCCGACCTGCAAGTCGCCCCGGTCTGACCCCCGGAGGCGCCCCCTGCCGCCCGGCATGGGCCGCGGCGGCCCAATTGTTGCCGCCGGCGACCTCTGCTATTCTCCGCGCACGGCATGTGCCGGTTTTTGGAGAAAGGAGGTGATCCAGTGTCTAGTCGCTACTTGAGGATCGCTGCCGTGATCGCACTCATCTTCGCGAGCAGCGCGGCGTCGGCTTGCCCCGGCGCGGCGATGAAGTCGGCGGACGGGTCACAGAGCTCTACCACTTCCAGCTCCACGCGAGCGGGCGGGTAGCGCCTCTCCAACCGACCGGCTTCGTCTCGCCGGCGCGGCGCTTCGCGAAGCGCCCACCGACGCACGAACAAGTACGAACGAAGCCAAGCAGGCAATTCCGCGGCCGCAGGCAAACCCTGCGGCCGTTGTTTTTGGTGCGGCCTACCGGCCGCACCGTACGCCGTGTGCGCCCGCAGGGCGCATCCCCTTTCTGCGGACCGTTTACGCTTCCCCCGTGCTGTCGATCCGCGGCCTTGCCAAGACCTACGCCGGCCCGCGCGCCCGCGCCGTCCTCTCGGGCGTGGACCTCGACCTCGCCGCGGGGGAGTACATCGCCGTCCGCGGGGAATCCGGCAGCGGCAAATCCACCTTGCTCAACCTCGTTGCCGGGCTCGATCGCCCCGACGCTGGCTCGATCGCGCTCGATGGCGTCGCGCTGGAAACGCTCGATGACGACGCGCTCACGCTGCTCCGCCGCCGGCGCATGGGATTCGTCTTCCAGGCCTTTCACATCCTGCCGTATCTCGACGTCGCCCAGAACGTCGCGCTGCCGCTGCTCCTGAACGGTGCGTTCGACGGCGTGTCCGATCCGCGCGTCGCGGAGCTACTCGAAGCCGTGGGGCTGGGCGAGCGCGCGCAGAGCCGGCCGGGCGAGCTCTCCGGCGGCGAGCTGCAACGAGTCGCGATCGCGCGTGCGCTCGTGCACCGGCCGGGGCTGGTGCTCGCCGACGAGCCGACCGGGAACCTCGATCCGGGAATCGCCGCGCAGGTGATCGAGCTCCTGCGCGCCAGCGTGAAGCGCGAGGGCGCAGCGGGCATTCTCGTCACCCATTCGCCTGCCGCCGCGGCCACCGCGGACCGCGTGTACACGCTGACGGCGAGTGGCCTCCGGCGCGATTGATGCCGGGATGACGCGCGGTACGCTCGCGCTCGCCCTGTTCCTCGGCCCGCTGCGCCAGAGCAAGGGCCGGGCGGCGCTCGCGCTCGCGGCGATCGCGCTCGGCGTCGCGCTCGGCTACGCAGTGCAACTCGTCAACCAGTCCGCGATCGCCGAGTTCGCGCAAGCGGTCCAGACCCTGTCGGGGACCGCCGATATCGAGATCCGCGGCCCGCGGTCGGGATTCGACGAAGCGCTCTATCCGCGCCTCGCCCGCCGGCCCGAGGTCGCCGTCGCGAGTCCGGTGATCGAGGCGGATCTTAGAGTCGACGGCCGGACCGAGCCGCTGCGCGTCTTCGGGCTCGATGTCTTTCGCGCGTCGCAGGTGCAGCCCGACGTCGTCGCGACCTCGGCGACCGACGGTCTCGACGCTCTTCGCCCGGACGCGGTCTTCCTGAGTCCGGCCGCCGCGACCTGGCT
Source organism: uncultured beta proteobacterium (assembly GCA_963754305.1). Classification (GTDB taxonomy): domain Bacteria; phylum Pseudomonadota; class Gammaproteobacteria; order Burkholderiales; family SG8-39; genus DATEDA01. The sequence goes on from CAVWFR010000052.1 coordinate 56,339, forward strand.
CGGCGTGGGCGAGGGCGACACCCTCGAGGTCCAGGCCGGGTTGACGGCGTTCGGTCTGCGGATTGCCGGGCTGACGCGCGCCGACGGCACGCGGTTCGGGCGCATGGACATCGCCGGCCTCCAGGCGCGGCTCGAGCGCTTCGGCCGCATCGATCGCCTGGATCTGCGGCTGCGTCCGGGCGTGGACGTCGACTCGTTCCGCGCGGCGGTCCAGCGCGAGCTTCCGCCCGGCGTGCTGGCTGCGCGTCCCGAGGCGAGCATCGAGCGCGCCGCGAACATCTCGCGCTCGTACCGCGTAAACCTCAACGTGCTCGCGCTCGTGGCGCTGTTCACCGGCGCGGTGCTCGTGTTCTCGACCCAGGCGTTGGCAATCGTCCGGCGCCGCGCGCAGCTCGCGGCGCTGCGCGTGCTCGGACTGCAGCGGCGCGCGCTCGTCGCGCTCGTCCTCGGCGAGGCGCTGCTCGTCGGAATTGCCGGAGCGGCCCTCGGCCTCGTGCTTGGCTATGCGCTCGCGCAGACGCTCCTCGACGTCCTCGGCGCCGATCTCGGCGCCGGCCACTTCCGCGCCCTGCGCCCGGCGCTACGCATCGATCCGGCGTGGGCGCTTGCCTTCTTCGCCCTCGGCGTGGCCGTATCGCTCGCGGGCAGCCTCCTGCCGGCGCTGGAAGCCGCGCGCGCGCAGCCGGCCGCGGCGCTCAGGGCGGGCGACGAGCAGCGGGTGTTTGCGCGGCTCCGGTCCGCGTGGCCCGGTCTCGCCGTGATCGCTGCCGGCGCTGCGCTCAGCGCCGCACCGCCGATAGATGGCCTGCCGCTCCCCGGCTACGCCGCGATCGCGCTGCTCCTGATCGGCACCATCATGCTGATGCCCTGGCTCGCGACCGCGGTGTTCGCGCGCATGCCGGTCGGACGCACGGTTCCGGCGCGGCTCGCCGCGTGGCAGCTGCGCGGCGCGCCCGGGGAGTCGATGCTGTCGCTCGCGAGCATCGTCGCCGCGGTGAGCCTGCTGGTCTCGATGGCGATCATGGTCGCCTCGTTCCGCCAATCGCTAGAGGCCTGGCTCGAGCACGTGCTACCGGCCGACCTCTACATGCGCACCGGCAGCGTCGGCGACGGCGGCGGCCTCACGCCCCGCGACCAGGAAAGTCTCGCCGCCGTTCCCGGTACGAGGCGAGTCGATTTCCTCCGCACGCAGAGCCTGCTGCTCGCTCCCGAGCGGCCGGCGGTGACCCTGATCGCGCGTCCGATCGACGCCGCCGATGCGGGGCGTCTGCTGGCGCTCGTCGGTGCGTCCGTGACGCCGCCGGCGGATGCACCGCCGCCGGCGTGGGTCTCCGAGGCGATGGTCGATCTTTACGGCTTTGCACCTGGCGCCGTCATCGAGCTGCCGATCGCCGGGCGCAGCGTGCGCTTCACGGTCGCCGGCGTGTGGCGCGACTACATCCGGAGCCACGGTGCGGTGGTCATCGATCGTGAACGCTACATCGCGCTGACCGGCGACCGTATCGCGAACGACGCCTCCGTATGGCTCGCGGCGGGGGCCGACGAGGCCGCGGTCAGAACCGGGATCCGCGCGGCGGTGGCGGGCGGCGAGCGGCTCGAGCTCGCCGACCCGGGCGAGATCAGGCAGCGCTCGATGCGCGCGTTCGACCGGACGTTCGCGATCACCTACGTGCTCGAGCTGGTCGCGCTGGCGATCGGATTGAGCGGCCTCTCCTCGAGTTTCGGTGCGCTCGTCCTTGCGCGCCGAGGCGAGTTCGGAATGCTGCGGCACGTCGGCATGACACGGCGCCAGATCGGCGCAATGCTCGCGACCGAGGGCTTTCTGGTGAGCTCGCTCGGGCTCGCGGTCGGACTCGCGCTCGGTGGGATCATCAGCCTGATCCTGATCCACGTCGTGAACCGCCAGTCGTTCCACTGGAGCATGGACCTCGCGGTCCCCTGGACACCTCTCGCGGCATTCGCCGCCGTCATGCTCGTCGCCGCATCGGCGACGGCGATGGCGAGCGCGCGCGCGGCCATGCGGGATGACGCGGTGCGCGCGGTGAAGGAGGACTGGTGAGGCGCCGGGCTTTCCTGGCAAGCGCGCTGGCGCTCGTGGCCCCGCGCGCGCTGCCGGCGGAAGGTTATGCGGACGTCGTACGCGGCCGCGCACTCGAGTTCCCGCGCGATCACGGCGCACACCCCGAGTTCCGCACCGAGTGGTGGTACATCACCGGCTGGCTGCGCACCGCCGATGCCCGCGATCTCGGCTTCCAGATCACTTTCTTTCGCAGCCGCACGCGGATCGGCGACGACAATCCGAGCGCGTTCGCGCCGCGGCAGCTCGTGTTCGCGCATGCCGCGATCGCGGACGCGGGCGTCCGGCGCCTCGTCCACGACCAGCGCTCGGCGCGCGCCGGGTTCGGGCTCGCGCACGCGGTCGAGGGTACGACCGACGTCCGCATCGACGACTGGTCGCTCGTCCTCGGCGGCAGCGTCTATCGCACCCGGATCGCTGCGCGCGATTTCGCGCTCGACCTCGAGTTCGCGCCGAACCAGCCGATCCTCGTGCAGGGGGAGGGCGGGGTCAGCCGCAAGGGTCCCGCGCCAAATCAGGCGAGCTACTACTACAGCCGCCCGCATCTCGCCGTGAGCGGTACCGTCGAGCGCGGCGGCAAGCGTGACAGCGTCGCCGGCTCGGCCTGGCTCGATCACGAGTGGTCGACCGAGTACCTAGCCGCGGATGGCGCCGGCTGGGACTGGGTCGGCCTGAACCTGGCGGACGGTGGAGCGCTGATGGCGTTCCGCATCCGTGCGAAGGCCGGCGGCGACTTCTGGGCGGGCGGCGCGCTGCGCGAGCGCGGACGGCCGCGTGCGCGTCTTCGCACCTGCAGGAGATCGGCTTCGAGCCGCTGCGGCGCTGGCGCTCGCCGCGGAGCGAAACGGACTATCCGGTCGCGATGCGGGTCCGCGCCGGCGCGGTCGAGCTCGTGCTCGAACCGCTGATGGACGACCAGGAGCTCGACTCCCGCGGGAGCACCGGCACCATCTACTGGGAAGGCGCGGTCATCGCGCGGGTGGGGGAACGCATCGCCGGGCGTGGCTATCTCGAGCTGACCGGCTACTGGAAGCCGGTGCGATTTTGAGCGGCGTAAACTCGCCTCGCTTGAGCACGCCCGAACATTTCTTCGTCGCGATCGGCGGCCGCCGCCTGGAAGTCGAGCGCAGCGACGGCGATCCCGCGCAGCCGGCGTCGGCGGTCACGTACGTCTTTCTGCACGAGGGCCTCGGCTCGATCTCGATGTGGCGGGGCTTTCCGGCGCGGGTGGCCGTCGCCACCGGCTGCCCGGCGATCGCGTACTCGCGCTACGGCTACGGCCGATCCGACGTGCTCGAGGCACCGTTCGGGGTGGACTACATGCACCGCGAGGCGCTCGAGACGCTGCCCGAGCTGCTAGCAACGCTCGGAATCGAGCGGCCGGTGCTCGTCGGGCACTCCGACGGCGCATCGATCGCGCTCATCCACGCCGGCGCCGGGCACCCGCTCCGAGGGCTCATCGCGCTCGCGCCGCATGTCTTCGTCGAAGACATCTCGGTCGAGAGCATCGCCGCGGCGAAGGTCGCCTTCGAGACCACCGATCTTCCCGAGCGGCTCGCGCGCCACCACACCGACGCGCGCAGGACCTTCTACGGCTGGAACGACATATGGCTGCACCCGGACTTCCGGCGCTGGAACATCGAAGCGTTTCTCCCGGCGATCCGCTGCCCGGTCCTCGCGATCCAGGGCCGGGAGGACCAGTACGGCACGATCGCGCAAGTCGATGCAATCGCGGCGAAGGTCGCGGGGCCGTGTGAGGTCGTGATGCTGGAAAAGTGCGGGCATAGTCTGCACCGCGACCAGCCGGAGGCGACGCTGGAAGCGATCGTGCGGTTCGGTTCGTCGTTGTAGGAGACAGCCATGCGGGGACTCAAGGGCAAGGTCGCGATCGTCACCGGCGCGGCGAACGGTATCGGCCGCGCGATCGCAATGCGGCTCGCCGAGGAGGGCTGCACGGTGGGCATCTTCGACCTCGACGAGACCGGCGCGCTCGACTGCGCCGGCCAGATCCAGGCGCAGGGCGGCCACTCGCACGTGGAGATCGTGGACATCGGCGATCACGCCGCCGTCGAGCGCGCGGTCGCGGCGATCGAGGACAGCCGCGGGCCGGTCGACATCCTGGTCAACAACGCGGGCTGGGACCGCGCCGCGAACTTCATGGACACCGATCCCGAGTTCTGGGACAAGGTGATCCGCATCAATCTGTACGGCCCGCTCAACATGCACTCGGCGGTGCTGAAGCGCATGGCCGGGCGCGGGCGCGGATGCGTGGTGAACATCGCCTCCGACGCCGGCCGGGTCGGCTCATCGGGCGAAGCGGTCTACTCGGCGTGCAAGGGCGGAGTGATCGCGCTCACGAAGACGCTCGCGCGCGAGCTGGTCGGGAAGGGGATACGGCTCAACGCGGTATGCCCCGGCCCGACCGATACCGCGATCTTGCGAAGCTTTACCGATGGCCCCGACGGGGCGAAGATCCTCGAGGGCCTCAAGCGCGCGATCCCGATGAAGCGACTGGGCACGCCGGAAGACTATCCGGGGATCGTCGCGTTCCTCGCGAGCGACGACGCCGCGTACATCACCGGGCAGACGATCAGCGTTTCGGGTGGCCTGACGATGCAGGGCTGACGAGGTGCGCGATCGAGTTGGCGTAGTACGCGGCGCGCCGCTGTTCGCCATGCCGGACGTTGAAGAGGGCGGTGTTTCCTGGAGAAGAATCGCTGCAAGGGGTAGTTCGGCACCAGGCTCACGACGACTTTTTCACGGCAAGAAATTCGCCCTTGCCCACTGGAATGAGGCACGTTGCAAACCACAGATCACCCGTAACCAGCGCGACGAACGGAGCCATCTCCTCCATGTGGGACGCGAACATGGTGCTGGCCGCCGCGTCACAGGGTGGTTGCGCGTGATTCAGCCCAAGGGCGAGCGCGTGGTACCTCCCAGCCCGCGGCGCTCGATCGCGCGCCAAAGCTGCCGCGGATCGACGGTCACTGTTTCTTTCTCGGATCGTCGGCCGGGTTCAGGTAGGTCAGGCCCCACGGACCGACGCCGTGCAACTGGATGACGGTCTCCTCCTTCGTGTAGCCGAACATCGGCGTGCCAGGCGGCATGATCGCGACGCTGCCCGGTCCGAGCACCCGGGCCTTCGACGGGTCGTAGGTGTCGCCGGCAGCGAAGTAGAAGGTGCCCGAGAGCACCGTCACCCGCTCGTACGTCGGGTGCGTATGGGGCGCGATCTTGGCGTTCTCCGGCAGCCTGAGCCGGAAGGTGAACGGGACGGCCTTGTTGAGCGGGCCCTCGATGACCGCGATCTTGGCGCCCGGTGCGACGGCCGGGGCGTCCGCCCACGTGAGCTCGCCCGGCACCACCATGACGTGGTCGGTGTGGGCTTGTGCACGCACGGCCGACGGCCCGAGTGCGCCGAGCGCAACCGTGACCGCGGCCAAGGTCGTAACGATTGATGCTTTCATGGTGTTCTCCTGTGAAATCGGTTGATGTCTCGCTAGTCAGCGCTCTCGGACCGATGCCGCGGCACGGACCGCGACCGCAGCCGGGTCCCAGAACAGTGCCGCGGTACCCGGGGCGCTCAGAACGAGAACGTCTGGCGATCCTGGGCCGCGGCGAGCACTGCGGCGGCGCCCATCCACTCGCCGTTCTCGACCATGTTCTCGTCCGTCACGCCGTGTGTCTTGCCGCAAGGCGGGCAGATGCCGATGCGCCCGCCGTTCTCCGTGAAGCTCTTCAGTAGCTCAGCGACCGCCGGGAAGCTCTTCGCCGGCAGTCCGTCCGCGGCGCCTCGCTTTCCGAGCTCGGCGCCGTCGACCGTGAGCCATACCAGCACATCACCCTCCGCAGCGAGCGCGTTGTTGGCGAGCACGAACGGCGTGGCGACGCGGTCGGGGTCGCCGTCGCAGTTGGTGACGGTAAAGAGGTATTTGGTGTTCTGCGTCATGGTTTGTGTCCTTCTGAGCTGGGTTGAGAATCACCGGAGCCCGCGGGTGCACCCCGCAGCCCCGGCGGCAAAGACT